>JADJBE010000031.1 GCA_016703895.1 Pseudomonadota bacterium | reverse complement strand
CGATCGCGGTTGCCGTACCGACCGAAGTAGCCGTCGCTCGCGCCGGTGAAAATGTCGACACCCGCACTGAATGTCGTGTTCCTGATGGGTGTCCAATTGAGCCGGGGCCGCACCAGCCCCCCGCCCCCGCCAAAGGTCTGGATCCACATCAGTTGCGGCTCCCACACGCCCGCGAACTTTGCCGACACGAAGGCGCTGATGCCGAAATCGCCCGACTTCAGCGCGACTGCGTCGCTTCCACCGTCGAGGTAGATGCGCTGGAATGCCTGGAAGTTCGTTCGTCCATCGATTTCGGTGAACGGGATGTCCAGGCTGGCAATCCAGTCGACCGTCGATCGCGCCACCACGCCTCCCGTGGCGGTTGGATCGAACGTTCCGTAATTCTGTCCACTCGCATAGATGGCCTCCCCGTGCAGCACCATGCTGCCGAAGTCCTTGCTGAAGGTCGCCCCCGCCTGCCAGATCCGGTCGTAACGCGGCTGATAGGTCAGCGGTTGCGAAGGCACGCCGGTGAGTTCGCGATAGAACGTCGGCGAACTGCTGAAGCTGCGGTAATAAAAACCCGCGATGTCCCAGCCGCCGACCAGCGTGTTCGCCCGAAGCCGTAGGCCGAGTTGCCGAGCGAACTCGAGGGCCGATCCGGGTTCTTGAACACCGCCGCCACGTTGGACGGGGTTGGCGACGGCAGCGGCGCCGGATAGAAGTCCGAGCCCGGCTTGCCGATGTTGTCGAAGGCCTGCACCGGCACCCAGACCAGTTCGACGTGCGAGTCGCCAGCCGAGTACTCCGCTCGCGCTGCCCACTGCGGAATGCGGATCACGTCGAAGCTCGGCAGCAGGAAATCGCGCAGATCCGTGCCGAGACGACGTCGGCGAAGAAGAGGCCCACCACGTCGCCCCAGACGATGTTCTGCGCCCCGACGCGGAAGTCCCAGCCGCCCGCGTCGAAATCGAGGTAGTTCTCGCGCCAGATCGCGGTGACGCGCTGGTCCTCCTTGACGTCCTGCAGGTAGAAGTTCGACCCCATGTAGACCGGGTCGACGTCGACCCGGGCGCCGAGTTTCCACTTGACCCCGCTGCCCAGGTCGCCCCGGGCATCGACGGCCAACCGGCTGACCGCGCGTGACCAGTGTTTCGGGTCGCCGTAGGTATAGGCTGGAGTGAATTCGTAGAAGCCGGAGACCTTCGCGTCCTGGCTCTCGGACGGCGCCTCGCCGAACAGCGCGTCGCGCGAGGCCGGTGCCTCCCTGGCAGCCGGCGCCGTCTGCGCGTTCCCGATGATCGGAAACAGCATACCCAGCACCAGAATGCCCTGTAGGAGCGGCTTCAGCCGCGAATGGACGTGCCACACGAATCGTTCGCGGCTGAAGCCGCTCCTACAGACTTGAGCCGCTCGCGCAGAACCGACAGTGCGCCCAAGATCGGTGAAAAGAATCGTCATGATGCCGCCTCTGTGTAAATCGGGGTCAGACCCCGATTTCCCCCAATTCAAGACCTGCCCCCGGCGGCGGGTTCCGCCCCGAGCATGGCGAGATGCCTGGCTCGTTCGCCGGCAGTGGCCAACAGCTGACCGATTCCGGCATCGAACGTCAGCAGTTTCATCCCGTTTCGCATCGCCGCGGTCAGCAGCCAGGCGTCGGTTACCTGCCGATGCCCGAGCACGCCGCCAGAGCAGGCGACGAGCACCTGGTCGAACGCAAAATCGAGCGTCACGAACCGATGCGCGGTGTGCGCCGTATTGCGCAACAACAACTCGGCGGCCTCGCTGATGGCGACCGCTCGTCCCGCGAACGCCTGCTGCGAGACAATCCGGACGAACGCCGCCTGCGTCAGCGCGGTCGTGGCCCAACCCTTCCTGGCATGCTGCCGAAACCAGGCGAGCATTCGAAGGTGATGCTCGTGGGTGGGCCAGCAGAGGGCGATCAGCGCATTGGCGTCGAGCAAATGGCTCACTGGACTACCCTCCGCGCTGCGCACTCCGGCGTTCGCCCTTGGGGCGGCCCGACGGGCTCACGTCGACTCGTCCAGCATCGCTTGCACCTGCGGCGGAGCCGCGGCGCTTCCGCCGGCAGATCGAAGACCCATACGCCGGCGACCTGCTTGAACTGCAGCCGGCTGGCGCTGCCAAGGCGAATCAGTTCCGATATCGCCTGCCCAAGCTTCAACGCACGGGCGCGCGCGCATAGGCCTCCGCCGACGCATACGCATCATCCTCGAGATTGATGGTCGTTCTCATGAAAGATACTGATTTTGAAAGCTGATGCAGTATTCCATGCTAGGCATCAATAGTCAATGGTCCGAGCGAGGGTAGGTGTCGACTCTGACGCCATTCTCTCCCGGGTCGGGTCAGAGCCCAATCGCGTCAAGTCCCGGGAAGTTGACGATTGGGGTCTGACCCTCGAGATTCCCTCGTATTGGGCGAGCTTACTGCTGCACCGACTTCCACTTTGCCTCGCGCACGGACACCGCCCGACGGAAGGCTCGCGATGGCGCCGTCCTCGACGCGCACCAGCCGGTCGGCCATCGCCATCACCCGCGGTCGTGGGTCGAGAAGATGAACGTGGTGCCGAACTGCCGGTTGATCGCTTTCATCAACTGCAGAATTTCCTTGCCGGTGGCGCGGTCGAGGTTGGCGGTGGGCTCGTCGGCCAGCACGATCGACGGATAGATCGCCAGCGCGCGGGCGATCGCGACCCGCTGCCGTTGCCCGCCGGAGAGCTGGTTGGGGCGATGGTGCGCAAACGCCGACAACCCGACGAGGTCCAGGAAATGGTCGACCCGCTTCCTCGGGCCGCCTTGTCGATGTCGCGCCGTTGGAGCAGTGGGTACTCGACGTTCTCGGCGGCGGTGAGCACCGGCAGCAGGTTGAAGGTCTGGAAGATGAAACCGATGGTGCGCGCGCGCAGGTCGGCAAGCTGATCGGGCGTCCTGCCGCTGACGTCCTGCTCGTTGATGTAGATCCTGCCCGAGGTCGGCGTGTCGATGCAGCCGATGAGATTCAGCAGCGTCGTCTTGCCGCTGCCCGACGGCCCGGCGATGGCCAGGAACACGCCCGGCTCGATGGCCAGCGTGATATCTTTGAGCGCAGGCACCTTCTGCTCGCCGAGCAGATAGTCTTTGGATACGTGTTCGACGCGAACGAGGCTCATCCGTTGCCGGAGTGTTCGGCTGGCCGCTCGGTCGTCACCGCCTGATCGTCCACACGATTTGGTATTGAATGCAACCGATGCATATCCCGATCCGTAGCGTTCGCCGCCGGGCTTGGCCAACGATGCTGCTGCCCTGGCTGCTCGCGTTCGCCGCGACCGCCTTGGCGCAAACCCCTGCGGAGCCCGTCGACGACCCTGTCGCCCGCAGTATATTGGAAAAGGCCGACCAGATCCGCTTCCCGCAGGAAGGATTCCAGGTCGACATCTCTATCGTCACCAGCAAGGAGGGACAGCCGACCGAGGAGCGGAAGTACAGGGTGCTGTCCAAGGGCAACGAGAACACGTGGCCAACGGCGACCTCGCGCGCGCCAACTTCGTCGGCGACTACTCGCCGAGACTGCTGCGAACCGAGGTCGTCGACGGCGAGAAGACGGACGTGCTGGAGCTCACGGCGGTCGACCGCAGCGTCACCTACCAGCGCGTGCTGCTCTGGGTGCGGCATGCCAACCATCATCCGCACAAGGCGGAGTTCTACACGGCGTCCGGGCGGCTGCTGAAGACCTGCCTGTACCAGAAATTCGAGCGCATGGCAGGCAAGCTGCGGCCGACCCGGCTGGTGATGGAAGACGCGCTGCGCAAGGGCGAACAGTCGGTGCTGGAGTACAGCGCCATGAAGCTGCGTGATCTGCCCGACAAGGTGTTTACCAAGGATTACCTCAAACGCCTGGAATGAGGAAACCGCCCCTGGCCGGTTCTTGGACCGATCGCGCGGTCTGAAGCCGGTATACTCCGTTGGATCGTGTACCAGGCCACCGATGGATGTTCGCAAGAGCCCGCGTGTCTGGACGCATCCTGATGAGGTCGCGGTTCTCCGACTCGGGTCGGAGGCTCAGGTTTCTTGTCGGGCCACTTTACATCCCCCAGGGTGCGCGAAACAGAGCGCTCTGATTTGTCGAGAAAATTGTTTTAGGTATGTTTCTTGCTTTCGATTTACAGGCGCATCAGGCGGTGAGTATGGTGCACCGCGCAAGATCTCAATCAAGTTGCGATGCGGTTTTCGGTCGGCCGGGTTGGGTGCCCCGACTGCTGTTTGATGATCGAGCAGATGGAACGACATAGAACCTCGCAGCTCCAACGATTGATATCCCGTCTGCGAGGTGCGGGCAAGGCGCTATGGGGAAAGCCCCGTTCGCCCATGTTGATCATCACGATGCCGTCGCCCAATACTCGCCATGGCGGCGAGACGGTCTACAACGAAGCGGCATTGCGCTTCCGCAAGCTGTCGATCTCCGAGCCCGACCTGCCAACGTTTGGCGACCTGCGCGGCAGTCAGGAGGGATTCAAGATCCGGGTCGCACGCCTGCCCGTTCGTCGGCATGAGGCCAGGCGAATGGTCGACAAGCGTTATGCGGGCCGTGGTTACCGGATTCCACTCACCCCGGATGCGCCGGAGCCGCACTTGTCGACGTTCCTTGCCTACGACGAGGGCTGCATGGTCGGCACCGTCAGCGTCCGGCTCGATTCGCCTTCGGGGCTTTCCGCCGACGATCTCTACCCGGATGAGCTCGATCGCCTCCGGCGCGCCGGGCATCGCCTCTGCGAGTTCACGCGTCTGGCCGTCGATTCAAAGGCGGCAACCAAGCCGGTGTTGGCCGGCCTCTTTCACACCGCATACCTGTACGCGTCTCGCCTGCATGGGTTCACGCACGCAGTGATCGAAGTCAACCCGCGGCATGTGGCGTTTTACCGGCGATCGCTGGGCTTCGAGGTCGTCGGCGAAGAGCGCCTCAACAAACGCGTCTGCGCCCCGGCAGTATTGCTCGAAGTTCCGTTCACGCGGATCGACGAGGGACTGCACCGCGCCGGTCGGGCGCACGCGACGGGACGCGCGAGTTCACTGTTGCTGCACGGCTTCCCGCCGGGCGATGAAACCGGCGTACTGGAGCGGTTGCGGGAGAAAGAGCGGGTTTCCTGAGGCTGTTCGAGGTCCGCACCCGTCAAGAAGAATCCGCGTGTGCATTGCGGCAGTGCGGCGGCAAGTGGTGAATCATCCGCGGCCAACCCGTCTACTTGATCGTTGCCGAACTCGCGGAATTGCCCGCACCTGTGGTGCTGCGAAGCAGTGCGCCGAGATATTTCGCCGGGATGGCAAAGCTGATCCCGCTCGGCGCGCTGAGTGCCGCTTCCTTGGTTCCCTTGACGAACACCATGTTGACGATACCCACGACTTCGCCCCGCTCAACGTCATAGAGCGGACTGCCGCTGTTGCCGGGATAGGCGATCGCATCGGAGCTGAAACACGTTGAGGACCCGGCCTGCACGCGTCTGATCACCCTCGGATCGAGTTGCTGCGCGTTGGCACCGGGGATCGCCGCCGCGTGATCGCCGCAATGGCGTACCGGTGCGTGACCGGTTGAACCCCATCACGCCGCCGATCGGAAATCCCGTGAAGGCTGTCGTCTCGCCCTCGCGCACGCGTTCGAGTCGCCGATCGCGAGGGCGGGCAAGGCCGCGCCCGTTATCTTCAGCAGCGCGAGATCGGTTGCTCGCGGTCGATCGCGACGATCTTCGCCTCCGGCACCTGGGATTCGCGATCGGCGCCTCGGTATCGCGCACCTCCGCTTTGCGCCGGAGTCCACCGACTCCGGCAGCACGTGCGCACTGGTCGCGACCAGCGTGCCGTCGCCGACGACGGAGCGTGCGCAGAAGGCAAACTGCGGACTGCGCGCGGGTTGTTGGGTGCCGACCGCGCGACGGCCGGGGTTGACGCGGACGATCTGTTCGGGCAGTGCGGCATGGGCCGACCCGGTCATCGGCAACGGCGCTACCGAGCGACCACCGCAGCCACAGCGGTCCCAGGAACGAACGTCGCGGCGGACGAAGTCCGATTCGCGCCTGAAGGCGCTCCTACAAAGACCGCCGCGCGTGCAAGTGCGGCGTCAGCGCAATCGTCACCACGCTATTGCGTTCGCTGACGGAACGCTCCTACAAACACGCAGCGCTTGTGGGGGCGGCTTCAGCCGCAGCGATACGTCGCACCACCACGGCCGTTCGCGCCTGAAGGCGCTCTACAAAAACCGCACACCGCCTATAGGAGCGGCGTCTTGGCCATGATGCCCTTACTACACGCGACGAATAACCACCGGGCTCCACCAGCCGCAAAAGTCTAACACATTCTCACGGTGCCTCCTCGACGGTGCCCCGGCCCGGATCCGGGCGAGTTCCGGCGATGGATCGGCCGCTCGAGGATCGAACGGATGCTGCAGCTTTCGATAGTACGCGGGTATCTGCCCGGCGTAAGCCCGCGTCTCGGCGTACGGCGGCACGCCACGCGATACTTGTTCACCGCC
>JADJBE010000030.1 GCA_016703895.1 Pseudomonadota bacterium | reverse complement strand
GCGAATCGCTGATCCTGCTGCTCGAAGCGGTCGTCAAAGGCGATGCGCGGGCGGCCTCCGAGGCTTATCTCGAAATGGCCGGGGCGAGGGAAGATGTCGATCGGGCAGGGCTGCTGGTGGACATGAAGGCGGCGCTCTATGAAATTCGCAGGACCGATACGGCGAATGTCCTGATCGGGGATGCGTTCGATTCCTTGCTGCGTGCCGGAAGCCGGAACGGAGCCCACAATCCCGCCGAGTTCGTCCTGCTGACGCGAGCCTTCGTCATCCTGGAGTCGATGACCGGCCAGCTCGCCCCGGACCATGACTACATGCAATCGTTTCGGGAAGAGATCTCGCGCCTGATCGCGAAGCACTTCTCGCCGGCGAAGGTGAAGGAGAAGTCAACCAAGCTTGCGCGCGAGCTGGAGCGTCTGCTATTCGATGCGCCGGGTGACACGCGACGCGTGCTCCGACGGATCGCTGACGGCAATCTGGGTCGCCTTCCCGGTTTGGAAGCCCTTGGGGCGCGCTTCAGCCGCAATCTCGAGCGGCTTGCATCTGCCATTGCTTTCGCGGCTCTGGTGATCGGCGGCTCGATGCTGTTGATGACGCCAATGGGTGGCTGGCACGATGGCGTCGGCCAAGCAATGCTCATCACCGGCATTGTCGGGATGCTCATAACGGGTGTTCGTGCCTTGCGTCGCGACCACGGCCGCCGCTGACGCCTTCGTCCGCCGAGCGCCCGGACGCAGGACAATGGGCGGCCTGATCACTGACTCGATGCGCAGTACCCAAGTGAAGGCAGTGCGTGATGATCGAGCCGCCCGAACAAGTTGCTGCCCACCCCAACATCGAAAGGGCCCAAGGTCGACACCCGACTTCTCTTGGGTTGGCTACGTGCAGCCGCGGGACTCGTTACCCGATCGCTGCTTGCTGCCCTCACATTTGCCAATGTGTCGGGTTACACCCAATTGATTCGGTCCGGCTCATTGCAGTTGACCGCTCGAGGAATTCAGCTTCTGGATCAAGGCTGCCGCTACGTCACCGGCGGTCGCCCCGGAGAGTTCGCGCTGGACCCCATGAAGCTGGACATCGCCGTTGCTAAGCCACTTGTGCCGGCATTCGGCTGCATCATCGTCGGGCCCATCATGGTGCCCATCGACGCATGCAATGGGCGAGCCGTTTGCCTTGCCATCCATCATGCCATCCGCCGCATCGTTCATCATCGCGGTGACGAATGAGTAAGCCGTCGGCATTGTGAGGCCCTTGGCAAACTGGGACATCGCTCCGATCACAGCCCCGTAGTTCTTCATGTCCTGCGTCGCCATCGCAGCCGAACCCGGAGCCGACGGATTCATCGGTTGCGTGTGAAGTATATCGGGCGCCATGAAGTAGTTCCCCACCGCGGTGTTCGCGGCCATGATGTTGACTTCGATCATGCCCCCGCCCATTGCTTGGGCGCGGGCCTGTGCCATCGCGGTCAGCGGCGTGACCCAGACGCCGCTGGTCGTCGCACCGCTCGCCACGGTCGGCATGACCATCGTCAACGTGTCGCTGGCTCCCAAGGTCATCATCCTGCCCGTAGCCACGTCGGTGTAGGTCGCGCCGACCATCTGCAGCATCACCGGTCCCGTGTAGCTGCCGATCGGGAGGATGAAATTGCCCTGGGCGTCGGTTGCTGTGCTGGCCAGCTGTGCACCCGTGGCGCCGTTGCTGATCGCGTACGCCTGGACAGTTGCTTGCTGCGTCGTGCCGTTGAACGCGGTGCCGACGATCTTGCCTTTGGCAACCGCCGGTGTGCCCGGGAAGAGCTGACCGCTGGAGGTGCTGAGATGGCTGATCAGCGGCTGCATATCGACGCCGGAATGCCGACTTGTTCTGCGCGGAGTTGACGAACGTCGACATCGCTGAGCTCATACCGCTGGTACCGGCGTTGCCGGGCATTGCTGTCCCCATTCCCGTGCCCATGCCGCTCATCATCACGGACGATTGGCCCATCTTGCCGTCCATCATGCCGTCGGATGAGTCGTTCATCATGGCCGTCACGAAGGCCGACGAGACAGCCATGCCTGGCCCTGGCGTACTGGGACATCGCGGCCATCGCCATCCCGTAGTTGATCGCGTCCTGCGAAGCCGTGCTGCCGGACCCCGAAACCAGCGGATTCATCGGCTGTACGTGCAGGATGTCACTCACCATGAAATAGGTGCCCACGGCCGTATTGGCGGCGGCAATGTTGGCGTCGGTCATGCCACCGGAGAGGTGCTGGGCCGCAGTCTGCGCCATCGATGTCACCGGCGTGATCTGGATGCCGCTGATCGTCGCACCCGCCGCAACGGTGGGCAGGATCGCCGTCATTACATCGCCCGCGGCCATGTTCATCGTGGTTCCGGTCGCTTCGTCGGTATAGGTGCCGCCGGACAACTGCAGCATCACTGGCCCGGAATAGTTGCCGATCGAAAGGCTGAACTTGCCACTGGCATCAGTCGTTGCCATGCCGACCTGTGCTCCGGGGGAGCCGCCGGACACAGCGTAGGCGGTGACCGTCGCGCTGGCGACTGGGCCTTTGAAGCCGGTGCCACCGATGATGCCGCCGATGGCAACGTCCGTACCACCACCGCCACCGCCACCACGCGCAACTGCTAGTACCGCCACCATGGTCAGGCCACGGGCAATGAAGCAGGAAGGAGGTGCGGGTCATGGTCAAGCCTTGTCTGCTGTCGATATTGATTGGGGTGGCGACGGGGTGGGCGCGCGGACGGGATAAGACACCTTCACTTTGGGGTTCGCCGACTGGTCACCCGTAACCCCCTCAGTTGATTGGACAATACGCGGGAATATTTCCGCGTCAACAGATATTTCATGTATCATCTGGGCCAGCTACGATCAATGCCTTACTGCCCATGAACCTCCTGAACAATACGACCCCCTCGACTGCGCTGGTGCAGCGTTTCGGCGCAACGCTGCGCCCGCTCGTTCGACTAATGCTCGCCAGCGGCGTGACCTATCCGCTGGTGTCGGGAGTTGCTGAAACAGGTCTTCGTGGAGGTCGCCGATCGCGAATTTGGGCTCGAAGCAAGGCGCCGACCGACAGCCGCATCAGCCTCATATCAGGGGTGCACCGCAAGGATGTACGGCGGCTGCGCAGCGCGGATCAAGCTATCGAGGAAGTCGTGCCCGACACGATCTCGTTTGGTG
This sequence comes from Pseudomonadota bacterium, assembly GCA_016703895.1. Classification (GTDB taxonomy): domain Bacteria; phylum Pseudomonadota; class Gammaproteobacteria; order Steroidobacterales; family Steroidobacteraceae; genus CADEED01. The sequence goes on along the minus strand of JADJBE010000030.1, from coordinate 32,945 downwards.
GCAAGCTCGTGACAACATGGCTGACGGACGAGCGGTTCCTCGATGAGGAGGGGCGCCCACGGCCCCTGTCGAAAGTGCGAGTGCCCGGCGAGCAACCTTGCTTCGAAGATCTGGTTGAGAGCCGGCGAACCGATATTCGCCTGCGGGTCGTCCTCGACGAGTGGCTTCGGTTGGGCATTGTCCACATCGATGCGCAGGATCGGCTCGTCCTGAACACCGACGCCTTCGTGCCTCAGGCCGGGCTCGACGAGAAGCTCTTCTTCTTCGCCCACAACCTGCACGACCACGCGGCCGCGGCGACCGACAACCTGTTGGGCAGTCGTGCCCTGCAACTCGAGCGCAGCCTGATGTACGAAGGCTTGACCGACGACGGGATTACTTTGCTGGACAAACGCGCACGCCAGCTTGGAAACCGGATGTTGCAGGAATTGAACCGCCTCGCCTCGGAGCGCGAAGAGGTCGAATCGAAGAGCGCCGCTCCGCGTCACCGGTTCACCTGCGGCGTGTATTTCTACAGCGAGGCGGCCCAAAGCGCAGTACCCAAGGTCAAACAATGCTGACGCCGAGATCATCACGGCGTTCCCTTCGTTCGTCATTGACAGCTTTTGGGCAGCCCGAGTCGTCATCTGAAGCACCGTGCGCGAAGCTTGCTTGAGCGCATTTTGGATCGAGGAATGTTTCCGGCCGTTAATGAACCAATGTCTCATCTCTGAGGAGCAGATCATGCGTCGTCGTCAATTTCTCCAGGCCAGCGCAATGGCATCCCTTTCCGCGCTGGCTTACCCTCGTAGCGCCTCAGCGCAGATGGGCGGCATGCCAGGCATGAGCGGGATGATGGGTCGCTGGTTCACCTCGGGTTCGGTATGGCCCACGGGGCTTCCATTGCGGCAGGTCGACGTGCTCGCGAATACCAGCTTGGTGGCGGACGAGTTCGCGGGAATGCTGGTGGCTGCCCCGTACCTTGCCTCCCTGGTGTCCGGGCATACGACCGAGCTGTGGGGCTACAACAACACATTCCCTGGGCCGCTGATCGAATTGTGGGAGGGCCAGCGCGTGACAATCAATTTCGCCAATCGGCTCGGCCTCGAATCGACCGTCCACTGGCATGGCCTCCAAGTCCCGGCTGACCAGGACGGTAGTCCGATGGATCCCGTCGCGGCGGGCAACGACCGCGCCTACACCTTTGACGTTCCGCTGGGCAGCGCGGGCACGTACTGGTATCACCCGCACGCGCACCAGACCACGACGCTGCAGGTCGGCCACGGTCTCGCGGCCCCGCTGATCGTACGCAGCGCCGACGATCCGCCGGCGACGCTTCCCGAGGTCACGTTGATGGTCACGTCGTTGTCGCTCGATCAAAGCGGTCGGGTGGCCACGGCGGCTACGGCTATGGCAGGCATGGGCGGGATGATGATGGCGGGCAACGGTGTATTGCTGGTGAACGGGCAGAAGCTTCCATTGCACGCAATGACGCCTGGCGCCACCGAACGTTGGCGGATCATTAACGCCACCGCAGATCGTTACCTGCGCCTTGGTCTCGACGGTCACCGCTTCACCGTCGTCGGTACCGATGGCGGCTTGCTGGGCCAGCCGTTGCCGGGGCTAACGGAGTGGCTGCTCGCCCCCGCCCAGCGGGTCGAGATCGTAGTGACGATCGCAGCGCAGCAGTCCGCGCGCCATGCGTTGCGGGACCTCGGGTACGGAGGTGGGATGATGGGCGGTGCGGGCGGTGCGCTGATGACCGTCGAGACGGGCAGAGGCCCCGCGCAGGCGCCGGTCGAACTGCCGGCAGTGCTACGGCCGGTTGCCGATCTCGGTCCCGCGACGGCACAGCAGCGGGTCGTGCTCTCGGCGGCCGGGATGGGCATGATGGGGCCGTTCCTGATCAATGGAAAATCCTTTGATATGAACCGAGTCGATCTCGAAACGGTGGTCGGTCGCGTGGAACTTTGGGATCTCGTCAACGTGACTTTCATGGATCATCCGATCCACATCCACGGCACACAGTTCCAGGTCGTCGGACGCACGGTGAGAGGCGTCGCGGCGCCAGTGGGCTACCCGGCTTGGCTCGACACCGTAAACGTGCCCGCGGGTGAAACTATCACGATCAAGACGCGGCAGACACTGCCAGGAAGACGCATGTTCCACTGTCATATTCTGCCGCACGAGGACGCAGGGATGATGGCAGTGCTGGACGTGCAGGCCTCGTGACGCGGTTTCGCTGTTTGCTGAAACAAAGTCAAACCGCCGCACTGCCCAGCAGTCACCGATAGGCAGTTTGCAGCGCATCCCGCACCAGCGCCTGCAGCTGCGCCAGGCCGAAGTCCGGCAGTGGTCGGCCATTGACGAAGTACTCCGGCGTCATGGTGACGTTGAGCGCCTTGGCGTCGCTGCGGTCCTGCTCGAGGTTGCGGGCCACGTCGGGCGAATTCATGTCGGCCCGCAGTTGCTCGAGATTCAAGCCCGCGCCACCGAGCACCTCCCAGACCATTTCCGGCCGGGCGGTGTGGTTGCTCACCCAACGCGACTGGTTGGCCAGCACCGCTTCCAGCGTGGGCCAGTACTTGCCCTGCTTGCGGCTCGCTTCGAGCATCTTCACTACCTCGAGCGATCCATTGTGCAAGGGAAGGTGGCGGACCGACAGGCGGATCCGGTCCGGATTGGCCGCCATCATCTTCTTGACCTGTGGGTAGAACGCGGCGCAGGTTTCGCATGCGGGATCGAGAAACTCGACGATATGCACCTTCGCGGTCTCGGGCCCGAGCGACGGCGAATGCAGGCTGGCCAGCACCGCTTGGTTCTGCCCGATGAGCTTGCCCCAGCGCTGCACCTTCTCGCTCTTGTACAGCAGCGCGCCTCCGGCGAAGACTAGCAGCAGGACGACAACGGAAACGATGAAGACGATCTTGCGGTTCATCTCGAGCTCCTGAAATGCGCGGCGATCAACAAGGCGTTCATCACCAGAAAAGCGACAAAAGATAGTAGCGGAATCGACAGGAAGCCCAGCCATTCGATCTGCACGTCCTTGCACGACACGCCCTGCCTGCAGGGCTGGATGCTCTCGGGAATGACCTCCCAGACGAGCAGGAGCTGGAACAGCGAAAAGAGGGTGCCGACGAGCAGCAGCGGCAGCGCGTAGCGAATGACCCTGCGATCCCAGGGAAACAGCCCCATCGGTAGCAGCAGTACCAGCGGGAAGATGAAGATGCGCTGGTACCAGCACAACGCACAGGGCGGCAGCTGCATCACCTCGCTGAAGAACAGCGCGCCGAGCGTCGCCACGGTGGCGACCAGCCAGCAGGCGAAGACCAGTGCCCAGGCGGCATCGGGCGAACCACGGTCAGTAGACATCCGGAGGCTGGCAAACGAGGCCAATGATCGCTCCGCCTGCTCCCTGGTTCGCACCGCCCGTGCGGGTGACTCATTGAGGCTTCGCTGGGAGGCGCCGATCGGCGGCGAAACAGCTTGCTTGCGGGAACGTTTGGTCACACCCTCGTCCAATTCTGATGCCGCGGCCGATCAATCCGCTTCAACATGGTTTGCGCGTGGGGACTACTGTGCGCCTCAGACGCTAGCGGCCACGCCGTCCTGATGCTTCGGTAACCGCCAACCCTTCACCAACGCGTAGATCGCCGGGATCACTGCCAGCGTCAAAACCGTCGACGAGATCATGCCGCCGACCATCGGTGCGGCGATCCGGCTCATGACCTCCGAACCGGTGCCCGTCCCCCACATGATCGGCAACAGGCCCGCCATGATAGCCACCACCGTCATCATCTTCGGGCGCACGCGCTCGACCGCACCTTCCATCACCGCGGCATAAAGGTCGCCTGCGGTCGGATTGACGCCTTCGGCCGCGCGCTGGTCGCGGATCTTCTGCCACGCGTGATCGAGGTAGATCAGCATCACCACGCCGGTCTCGGCCGCCACCCCGGCCAGCGCGATGAAGCCTACCGCCACGGCCACCGACAGGTTGTACCCCAGCCACCACATCAGCCAGATCCCGCCGACCAGCGCGAACGGCACCGACAGCATGACGATGAAGGTTTCGGTCAACCGCCGGAAATTGAGGTAGAGCAGCAGGAAGATCAGCAGCAGCGTCACCGGAACCACGACCTTCAGCTTTTCCAGTGCCCGCTCCATGTATTCGAACTGACCGCTCCAGGCGATGTAGTAGCCGGGCGGAAACTTGACGCTGTTATTGACCGCCCTGCGCGCATCGGCGACGTAGCCGCCGATGTCGCGATCGCGGATGTCGACGTAGATGTAGGCGGAGAGCAGCGCGTTCTCGGTGCGGATCGCCGGCGCGCCCTTGGTGATGCGGATGTTCGCCAGCTGGCCGAGCGGCAGCATCGCGCCGTCCATCGTCGGCACCAGCACCGACTGCGCGATCTGCTGCGGATCGCCGCGCAGTTCGCGCGGGTAGCGGACGCTGACGCCGAAGCGCTCGCGGCCCTCGACGGTCGTCGTCACCATCTCGCCGCCAAGCGCGATGGCGATGACGTCCTGGAGCTCGCCGACGGCGAGTCCGTAGCGCGCCAGCGCCTGCCGGTCGGGCTCGATGTCGAGGTAGTAGCCGCCGGTGATCCGCTCGGCGAAGGCGCTGGTCGTCCCGGGCACGTTCTTGACCACCGCCTCGATCTCCTTGGCCAGGCGCTCCATCTCGGTGAGGTCCTTGCCGAACACCTTGATGCCGATCGGCGTGCGGATGCCGGTCGACAGCATGTCGGTGCGCGCCTTGATCGGCATCGTCCAGGCATTCGACACGCCGGGAATCTGCAGCGCCTTGTCCATTTCCGCGATCAGCTTGTCGGTGGTCATTCCGGCGCGCCACTCGCCTTCGGGCTTCAGGTTGATCACCGTCTCGAACATCTCCACCGGTGCCGGGTCGGTCGCCGTCTGCGCGCGGCCGGCCTTGCCGAAGACCGACGCGACCTCGGGGAAGCTCTTGATGATCTTGTTCTGCGTCTGCAGCAGTTCGGCCGCCTTGGTGATCGACATGCCCGGCAGCGAAGTCGGCATGTAGAACAGCGTGCCTTCGTTCAGCGTCGGCATGAACTCCGAACCGAGGCGCGACGCCGGCCACGCAGTGACGGCAAGCACTGCTACGGCGAGGAGAATCGTCACCACCTTGAAGCGCATCACGGTCGCGATGATCGGGCGGTAGATCCAGATCAGGAAGCGGTTGACGGGATTCTTCGCCTCCGGCATCACCTTGCCGCGGATGAACAGCATCATCAGCACCGGCACCAGTGTCACCGACAGCAGCGCGGCGCCGGCCATGGCGAAGGTCTTGGTGAAGGCCAACGGCGAGAACAGCCGCCCCTCCTGGCCTTCGAGGCTGAACACCGGCAGGAACGACACGGTGATGATCAGCAGCGAGAAGAAGAGCGCGGGGCCCACCTCGCGGCAGGCGTCGATCATCGCCTGCGTCCGCGATTCGCCCGGCTTGAGCCGCTCGAGATGCTTGTGGGCGTTCTCGATCATCACGATCGCGGCATCGATCATCGCGCCGACGGCGATGGCGATGCCGCCCAGGCTCATGATGTTGGAGTTCATGCCCAGGAGGCGCATGGCGATGAAGGCGATCAGTATGCCGACGGGCAGCATCAGGATCGCCACCAGCGCGCTGCGCACATGCAGCAGGAAGACGATGCACACCGCCGCGACGATGAGACTTTCCTCGATCAGCGTGCGCTTCAGGGTGTCGATGGCGCGGTGGATGAGGTCGGAGCGATCGTAGGTGGTGACGATCTCCACGCCCGCCGGCAACCCGCTCTTCACCTCCTCGATCTTGGCCTTGAGGTTGTGGATCACTTCCAGCGCGTTCTGGCCGTAGCGGGCCATTGCGATGCCCGACACCACTTCGCCTTCGCCGTTGAGTTCGGTCAGGCCGCGGCGCTCGTCGGGTCCGAGTTCGACCCGAGCGATGTCGCGGATCAGCACCGGCGTGCCCTTGTCGCTCTTGACGACCAGTTGCTCGATGTCGGCACGCCCGCGCAGGTAGCCACGCCCGCGCACCATGTACTCGGCCTCGGCCATCTCGATCACGCGTCCGCCGACGTCGCGGTTCGACTCGCGGATCACCTGCGCCACCTTGGCCAGCGGGATGTTGTAGGCGCGCAGCCGGGTCGGGTCGACAGTGACCTGGTATTGCTGGACGAAGCCGCCGACGCTTGCGACCTCGGCCACGCCGGGCGCCTTCGCCAGCTGGTAGCGCAGGTACCAGTCCTGGATGGTCCGCAATTCGGCCAGCGTGTGCTGGGCGCCGACCACCGCGTATTGGTAGACCCAGCCCACGCCGGTGGCGTCGGGCCCCAGCTGCGGCGTCACGCCGCGCGGCAGGCGGCCGGCGGCGAAGTTGAGATACTCGAGCACGCGCGAGCGCGCCCAGTAGATGTCGGTGCCGTCCTCGAAGATCACGTAGACGAACGAAGCGCCGAAGAACGAGAAGCCGCGGACGACTTTCGATTTCGGCACCGACAGCATCGCCGTAGTCAGCGGATAGGTGACCTGGTCCTCGACCACCTGCGGCGCCTGGCCGGGAAACTCGGTGTAGATGATCACCTGCACGTCGGAGAGGTCGGGCAGCGCGTCGAGCGGCGTCTTGATGACTGCGTAGATTCCGGCCAGAACGACGAACACCGTCGCCAGCAGTACCAAAAAGACGTTCCGCGCCGACCACTCGATAAGTTTTCCCAGCACGGTGCTTCCTTCAGTGTGCGGCGTGTGGGTTGGCCTTGGCTGGCGCCGCGACTGCGCCCGGCGGCGCGATGGACGTGATCACCCATTCGCCGGGCTTGCGTTCGACGAACTCGAAGTCGAGGGTGGAGCCAGGGCTCAATCCCTGCAATAGCGACGGGTTGGCCGGCACGAACTCCATGGTCATCGCGGGCCACTTGAGACTCGGCACGGGATCGTGCTTGATCGAAAGCGTCCCGCCCTTGGCGTCGATGGCCACGACAGTGCCGTGCCCCTTGTGCCCCACTTTGGCGGCCTCCGAGGCTCCCGTGGTGGTGGCGCTGCCGAAGCCGCCGATGGCGGCCTTGAGGTTGCTTTCGGCGTCGATCAGGAAATTGGCGGCGGTCACGACTGGCTCGCCTTCCTTGACGCCATCGAGGATCTCGACGTGGGTGTCGCTACGGGCGCCGAGCTTGACCTCGCGCGGCTCGTAGCGTCCTTCCGCCCGCTGAATGAACACGATGCGGCGCGTGCCGCTGTCGATGACGGCCGACGTCGGCACGGTGACGACCTTGGCCCTGGCGCCGACCGGCAGCTCGACCTCGGCGAACATCGCGGGCTTCAGCTGCTGTCCCGGATTGGCGAGCTCGATGCGAATCGGTACCGTCCGTGTCTCCGGCTTCAACGTCGGGTAGATGTAGGTGATCCGACCGTCGAAGGTCTTGCCCGGATAGGCGTTGAATCTGAGCTGCGCCGTGCTGCCGATGCGTACCTGTCCCAGATCCTGCTCGAACACGTCGGCGATCACCCACAGGGCAGACAGGTCGGCAATCTGGAAGAGCGCCTCGCCCGGCATGAAGCGCATGCCCTGCAACGCTTTCTTCTCCAGCACGATGCCGCCCGCCGGTGACCGGAAGGTCAAGGTGCGACGGATCTCGCCCGACCCCACCAGTGCCTTCACCTGCTCGTCCGGAATGTCCCAGTTGCGCAAGCGCGCGAGGCTCGATTCGGCGAGGCGGCTCATCCCCGCCTGGGCGTCACCGCCGGCGTCCTTCAGCGCCTCCACGCCCTTGACGGCAATCGCGTATTCGCGCTGCGCCGACACGAGTTCGGGACTGTAGACCTCGAACAGCGGCTGGCCCTTGGCCACCGGCTGTCCCGTTGCGTTGACCAATAACCTCTCGACCCAGCCTTCGAACTTGGGCGCCACGGCGACGACCCGCCGCTCGTCGATCTCGACCCGACCCAGGGCGCGCACATTGCGCTCGAGCACCCGCAGTGCCGCGGGTTCGGTGCGCACGCCGAGCTTCTGCACCCGATCGACGCTGATCTTCACCGTCTTGCCATCGTCGGCCGCGTCGTCCTCGCCCTCGTAGACGGGAATGTAGTCCATCCCCATCGGATCCTTCTTCGGCGTCGGCGACGTGTCCGGCAGCCCCATCGGATTGCGGTAGAAGCGCAGCTTGCGCGCCGGCTTGGCCGCATCGCCCGGGGTTGCGCCGGGCGTGATCGCAGCCGCAGGGGTGGGGGGCGCGTTCGACACTACAGCCGGGGTCCGTTGCGCCCACCAATAGCCTCCGGCGACACCCAGTGCCAGCATCGCTGCCGCGGCCAGCGCGGCGGTTCCGGTCTTCACAAGTCTTCTCCCAGCAGCCGCTCGATTTCGGCCAGCCGCATCTGCGCCTCGGCGTTCGCTTTTTCCCGATCCTGCTTTGCCTTGCGGATCTGGCGCTGTGCCTCGAGCAGCGTCGCGAAGTCCACGCGGCCGTTCTCATAGGCAGCCATCGCCGATTGCAGCGTCAGGCCGGCCTGCGGCAGCAATTGGGTGGTGAGCAGTTCTTCGATGCGCCGTGCCGCATCGAGCGCCGCGACGTGCTCGCCGAGTTCGGCGCGCGCCTGCAGCAAGGCGGCTTCCTTGCGCGAACGGGCGGCAGACAGCATCGACTCCGCCTCGGACTCCTGCGCGCGGCGCGACCCCTGCTGCAGCGGGATATTGACTTCGAGCATCAACTCCCATTCGTTGATCCTGCTGCCCATCTGGATCGGCGACACGCCGACGCTGAAATCCGGATAGCGATTGCGGTAAGTGAGATCCCGTCCCCGTTCGGCCGACTGGATGCGCGCTTCCTCGACCGCAAGCTGGGGGTTGTTGGCCACCAGCCGGTCGGCCAGTGCCGCGGGATCGAGCCGAGCCGGGGGCGGCAGTGCTCGGGTACCCCTGGGGTCCGCCAACGGCGCATTGGCCGGACGAGTAAGCAGGCTGTTGAGCTTCACCTGCCATTGCCGCCTTTCACTGTCCAGCATCACCAGGTCGGTGCGCATCCCGGTCTGTTCGACCTGGGCGCGGATCGCATCCTGCTGCGGGACGAGGCCGCTCGCGTAGCGCACCTGGGCGAGGCTCTCCAGGCTGCCCATGAGCGCGAGCACCTCGCGCGCGAGTTCCTCGTTGTGCGCCGCGAGCTGGTACTGGGCGTAGGCGATCTTGATCCTGGCGGCGAGCTCGGTCCAGGTCGCGTTCACGCGGCGGTCGGCCTGCAGCGCGTCGGCTTGCGCCACCCCTTGCCGGAGGTCGCGCTTGCCCCAGAACGGGATGCTCTGCGAGATCGTGTACTTGGTCGAGCCGACGTTGGCCGGCGACAGGCTGAACGATCCGTCGTTGCCGTAGTTGGTGACGTTCTGCAATTCCGCTCTGAACATCGGATCGGGCAGCGCGCCGGCCGGGTCGACACGCTGGGCCGCGGCGTCCGCCTCGTAGCGCATGGCGCGCAGTTCCGGATGCCGCTCCCGCGCGTAGGCGAGCAGGCTTTCGACGCTGTCGCCGGGAAACGCCTCTTGCGCCACTGCTGAAATGGCGGGGAGAGCCAACGTGGCAGCGAAGGCAATCGCAATCAAACTGCGACGAAAGCGCATGGACAAACTCCTGAAGTCGGCAACGAGACCGATGAGGCTACTTGACCATTTCGTACGCGACAAGGGTGAGCTCGCCCTTCACCATATCGGCGGCGAAGCGGATCTGGTCACCTTCCTTCAATTTCTTCGCCCAGGCCGGATCCTTGGCGCGAAAGGTCATCGTCATCTTCCCCATGCCAAGATTTTTGATGTCGTCGTGCGCGATCGTCACGTCACCGCGTGCGGCGTCGACTCTCTTTACCACGCCGTTGGTCGTTGCCGCCGGCGCGGGAGCGGCGGCTCTGGCCGGGGTCATATGCTGCGAGTGATCGGCCTGGGCCGATGCGGCAAGCGGGATTAGGGCTGACGCGGCAGCAACGAGAGTGATGAGTGCGGTTTTCACGAGCGTAGGTCTCCTTGGGTCAAAAGTGGCAGGCTCTGAAAGGGCAATGAGTGCGTGGTCGCATGATTTCATCGTCATTTCTTTAACCAATTCCATGGTCGACGCATTGTGCCTTTGTGCGGCGCACAGAAAGCTGACTGAAAAATTACATTTCTGTCAGGTTTGGCCGAGCCCACAATCTTGCTGACCCCCTGAAGGCTCGGCTACGACCGCACCGGCAGCCTGAATTCACCTAGGGAGATTGACGGTAACCAACAACCGCCAAGCGTCAGGTTGCGCGGGCTACCGCCTTGGACACAGACGCGATGAATGCGCTTGATCCAGGTCAAAAGGTCACGGTTATTTGACGACAATCCGTCCGAGCATGCCTGCCTCAAAATGGCCGGGCACCAGGCAACCGAAATAAAACTCCCCGGAACGACTGAATTGCCAACCCATTTCGAGCGACTTGCCTGGGGGAACATGGGCCATGTGGAGTTCGTCATGCTCCATGTCGGGAAATTTTTTCATCAACTCGCCGTGCTCCTTCAGCTCGTCGAGAGACCCGAGGATCATTTCATGCATCGCCTTGCCGCCATTGCGGACGACAAAGCGGATCCGCTCACCGCGCTGGATCGTGATCTCGCTGGGCTGGTAGCGCATGGCATCGCTCATGTCGATCGTGATGGTTCGGGTCGCCTTAGCCGGATCGATGGCCCGGCCGAAGGGCATTTCCGGTGCCTTGCTGTATTCCGCGGCCGTCCGGTGCGGCATGGTGTCGGTACCGTCACCATGGGCAGACGCCGCCGCCGAACTTGCCATGGCAGGCGATTCCCCAAAGCGCAAGGAGAATGGTGCGGGGTTGGACGAGGTGCATTTGAAATTCCTTCAATCGTAGGGCCCTTTCGGGCGATGAGAATATGCGCTGCAAAATCGCGAGAGCTAACGCGGCTCCAGGACCACGCGGTTTCATCTACGGTTTGCGATCCAAAGTTCAACCGCGCTGATCAGTCGCAGTACAACATCGAAGTCTGCGTGCAATATCACGAGCAAAGTGGCCGCTCCGTTGGTCTTGCAGCGTGGCAACGGCAAGATCTTGGCGCCGGTGGCCATACGGACTGCTACGACGTACGGCTACAGCCTGAGCTCGTAGGCTTGGGTGCCTTCGGGATGCGCGTACCAACCGGGGTCGGCGTAGTCGCCTCGCCCGAGGCCGTCGCGCACCTTGACGACGGTGAACATGCCGCCCATCTCGAGCGGACCGAAGGGTCCCGTGCCCGTCATCATCGGCAGCGTGTTCTCGGGCAATGGCATTTCCATTTCACCCATGTCGGCCATGCCCTTGTCACCCATTACCATGTATTCGGGGATGAGGCGGTTGATCTTCTGCGCGATGCCGCGATGATCGACACCGATCATGGTCGGCACGGCGTGTCCCATGGCATTCATCGTGTGGTGCGACTTGTGGCAATGCATCGCCCAGTCGCCAGGATGGGCGGCGTCGAACTCGAAGGCGCGCATCTGGCCGACGGCGACGTCGACGGTCACCTCGGGCCAGCGGGCCGACTTGGGCACCCAGCCACCGTCGGTGCAGGTGACCTCAAAGTCGTAGCCGTGCATGTGGATCGGGTGGTTGGTCATCGTCAGGTTGCCGAATCGAATGCGCACGCGGTCTCCCGTGCGGACGACCAGCGAGTCGATGCCGGGGAACGCCCGGCTGTTCCAGGTCCACAGGTTGAAATCGGTCATCGTATTGATGCGCGGCGTATATGAGCCGGGATCAATGTCGTAGGCGTTGATCAGAAACACGAAATCGCGATCGACGCGCATGAATGCAGGATTGCGTGGATGCACAACGATGAAACCCATCATCCCCATCGCCATCTGAACCATTTCGTCCGCGTGTGGGTGGTACATGAAAGTACCGGACTTCTTCATCTCGAACTCGTAGACGAAGGTCTTGCCGACCGGGATCTGCGGCTGCGTGAGGCCGCCGACGCCGTCCATGCCGTTGGGCAGCAGGATTCCGTGCCAGTGGATCGTCGTGTGCTCGGGCAGGCGGTTGGTCACGAAGATGCGGACCTTGTCGCCCTCGACGCACTCGATGGTCGGCCCCGGCGATTGGCCGTTGTAACCCCAGAGGTGCGCCACCATGCCCTTGCTGATCTCGCGCGTGACGGGCTCGGCGACGAGATGGAACTCCTTCCATCCATCCCGCATCCGCCAGGGCGCGCTCCAGCCGTTGAGCGTAACGACCGGGTGGTAGGGTCGGCCATTGGGTGGCAAACCAGGCGCCACCAATGTCGCGCGGTCCGAGGTCGCCGCCTCGGGTAGCGTGGCCGCGCCGGCCCGCGATACCAGCCCCGCGCCCAGAACGGCGGCGGTCGAGCGACCGATGAACTGTCGGCGTGTCACCATCGCGGTCGATCCTTCCTCAATGTCCAGCGGCACCGCCGGCGGGCATGGCGATGACACCGCCGCGTCGGCCGGCGCCTACCTGACCTAACAGCGCCTGCTGGAGATCGGCTTCGGCGAGCCAGCTGTCGCGCAGGGCCTGGAGGTAGGCGTTGATGCTCGCAACCTGGTCGCGCGAATCGGCGATAAGTTCGAACACACCGATCAGCATGCCGTTGTAGCGCAGCAACTGCTCATCGGAGATGCGCTTGCGCAGCGGAACGATCTCGTCGCGGTAGTGGCGCGCGAGATCATAAGCAATGCGATAGGCGTGCCACGCCTCGCGTACCTCCGACCGCGCGTTGACGGCGGTCTCACGCAGCTGCAAAGCCGCTTGGAGGTACTGCGCCTCGGCCTTGGCGGCACGCGCATCGCCCCAGTCGAAGAGCGGGATGTTGATGCCGATCTCGAAGCCGCGCTTCACCGAGCCATCGGCCTCGCGCTCGCGAATGCCCTCTATATGCAGGACGTTGACCCAGCGGGTGATGCGCGTCAGGCCCAGCATTTCCGCCTCGGCATCCAGGTTCCGCCGGGCGGCCCGGATGTCGAGCCGCTGCTCGACCGCCACCCGCTCGGCTTCGATCAGCTCGCGCGGCGCTCCCGGCAAGTCGGGCAACCGGGCCGGCAGCGTGAACCCAAGCTCACCTCCCCACAGACCCAGGGTGCGGATGAAGTTGCTCGCGCGCCGTGACCGCCGCCTGCTCGGCGCGGGCGCGTTGGGCCGCCGCCTCGGCGTAGAAGAGCTGCTCGCGGTGCTTGTCGATGCGGCTCCAGTTGCCGACCGCGCGCATCCGATTGGCCAGTTCACGCCCCGCCTCGGCGGACTCGACAACCTGCTGCATGTATTCCGCCCCCTGTCGCGCCGCCACGGCGTCGACCCAGGCGCGCCGGGCGCCCAGGGCGACGGCGACGGTTTGGGCCGCGGCCTTGAGCTTGGCGGACTCGAAGCGCTGCTGCTCCACATTCTCGGCCAGGGGCAGGGTCAGGATGGCGCCGAGGTTGATGCCAAGTTTGTTTTCGAACGAGCTACCTGCATCCGAGCCCAGTCTCTTGTAGCTGTAGCCGGGATTGGGCAGCCGGCCGGCCTGAACGCGGTCGGCTTCAACCACGCGCAGCTCCGCATAGGCGGCCTGCAGACCGGGATTGCTGTAGAGCGCAATTTGGGCGGCGGCATCGGCGGTCAAAGGCTGCCGCAGCAACGCGGTCACCTCCGCTCGTTGCGCCGACTGCGGGTCGTCGGGCAGTACCGAGGCGACGTTCAGTCCGAGCTTGTCACGCGCGATCGTACCCGCGACGTCGAGACCGCCGTCAGTAGAGAAGGTCGCGCAACCACCCAGAAACGCCGCTACCGCCAGCACCAGCAGGCTGTGCAACACGCCAATCCTTCGCTTTGTATTGGTCGGCACGGTGGCGCCTCAACGTTGGATGCCAGTGACAACGTACGCGCTGCCAATCTTTTCGATTGTGACGCCGACCTCTTCGCCCTCGGTCACCTGCTCGAGCAGGGCCGCATTGGCCACCCGGAACACCATCGTCATCGCCGGCATGTCCAGTTTGGGGATCGGGCCATGCCTGAGCTTGATCTTGGCATCGGCCTTGTTGATCGACTCGACCCGCGCTCGGGTATCGCTGCCCGACGCCGGCGCCGCTGCTACTGCAAGCGTCACCGTGCGCCCAGAGCGTTCCTGTTCGGCATGTCCACCCGCCGGCTTTCGCGCAACGACCTCAACGCTGACTTCCGGCGTAGGCAGGGCGACGAACTCGCCGCGGGTATCAAAGAGTGAACGCCACGGAAGGAGCGCCGATTCAGACATCGCTCGATAGCGACCGAACGGACTCTCGTAGCGCAGGGGTGGTGTAGGTGCTGCCGGGTCGGCGGGGCCGCGCTCGCTCTCCAAGGGAAGCGCCCACACCATGGGGGTTACTAGCAGGAGAGCTACAAACAGGCAATACGGAGGGAGGGGCCCGAGGCGGGAGTCACGGACGGTCATGGCGCGCCTTTCATCGGTAGCGACAACTCAGGGCCAGAGGCCGGCACGCGGTGCCGTTGGCAGTCGGTTGCGCATGATGCCGAACGATAACCGTCGGGACCCTGACGCTAAGATTACAAATAGGTAATCTTCGGCGCCAGTCCACGCTGCCGATGCACAATCGTCGCGCCCATGATTGGGTAGGAGCGACTTCATGAAATTACTCGTAGTAGAAGATGAACCGAAGACCGGCGCCTACCTCAAGCAAGGTCTCACCGAGGCCGGCTTCATCACTGATCTCGCCAGCGATGGCGTCGACGGAATTCACTTGGCACTGGCAGAGGATTACGACCTGCTGGTGCTCGACATCATGCTCCCCGGTATTGACGGCTGGCAGGTGTTGCAGGCCATTCGGCGATCGGGCAAGGATCTGCCGGTTCTAATCCTCACTGCGCGAGATGATGTTGACGATCGCGTCAAGGGTCTCGATGCCGGTGCCGATGACTATTTGGTGAAGCCGTTTGCCTTTTCCGAGTTGCTTGCCCGCATACGGACGCTACTGCGCCGGGGCAAGACGCGGGAGTCGGAATGGGTGAGCGTCGCGGATCTTGAACTCGATCTCCTGCGCCGGCGCGTGACCCGCGGAGGCCGGCGTATCGACCTGACGGCCAAAGAATTCGCGTTGCTCGAACTCTTGCTGCGTCGGCAGGGCGAGGTGCTACCCCGATCACTGATCGCGTCCCAGGTGTGGGACATGAACTTTGACAGCGATACCAATGTCATCGAAGTGGCAATTCGTCGTCTGCGGGCAAAGGTTGATGACGGCTTCGACGTCAAATTGATTCGAACCGTTCGCGGGATGGGGTACGTGATCGAGCGAACGGAGGCGGAATGAGCCGACCCCTGTCGATCTCGCTTCGGCTCAATCTACTCTTCCTGATCATCCTCGCCCTCGTACTCGTTGGCGGTGGCGCGATGCTTTTCGTAGTCATCGAGCGCCACTTCCAGGAGCAGGACCGGATGGAAATCGCTGGGAAACTTGTGCTATTGCGGCGCGCCGTAGCCAATGTTCGTACCCCCGACGATCTTGCAATGCTGCCCAAGCACCTTGACGACGCGCTGGTGGGGCATCACGGTCTGCACGTTGTGGTGGCGAGTGCGCAGGGAAAACTGCTCTACGCCGCCTCCGATCGCGCCTTTCCTGCAGACTGGTTCTCCGCGGCGGTACCCTCGACTGCGATCGCTGAAGCCCCGTTCCTTTCCTGGGAGCGCGACGGCATGACCTTGCGCGGCCTGGTCGAGGCTGTGCCGACCAGTATCGAGCGCGCCGAACCGCTGCGCGTGGGCATTGCGCTGGACATTGAGCATCACCTGATGTTCATGCAGGCGCTGCTCAGAGCGCTGCTGGGAGCATTTGTGGTGTGCCTCATCGCAGCAGGGCTGTTGACGTGGTTCGCGACGCGAAGGGCACTGGCGCCGGTGCGCGATATGGCAAGCGTCGCGAAAGGCATTTCAGCGAGTCGCCTCAACCAGCGCATCGCCGCCGAGGCGGTTCCCAGCGAACTGATCGATCTCGCCCAATCCTTCAACGGCATGCTGGATCGCCTCGAGGAGTCCTTCCGTCGGCTCGCCGATTTCTCCGCCGACATCGCGCACGAGTTGCGCACTCCAATCAGCAACCTGATGACTCAGGCGCAGGTCGCCTTGTCGAAGTCGCGCTCATCCGACGACTATCGCGAGGTGCTCTACTCCGGGCTGGAGGAGTACGATCGCCTTGCGCGCATGATCAACGACATGCTGTTTCTCGCCAAGGCTGACAACAAGCAGCTTGTCCCCCGCTACGAAGACGTCGAGTTGTCTGCAGAAGTGGATGCCCTGTTTGAGTTCTATGAGCCGCTTGCCGAGGACAAGAACATCCGACTCATGCGCGAGGGTCATGCGCGAATTGAGGGCGATCCGCTTATGCTACGGCGGGCGATCGCCAACTTACTATCGAACGCGGTGCGACACTCCACAATGGGCGGTATCGTGTTACTCGAGATCCGGGTTCATGCGCGCAACGCGGTGCAGATCTCAGTAGCGAATGTCGGTGAATCGATACCCGATGAAATGCGATCGCGCATCTTCGACCGCTTTTATCGGGTAGATCCATCGCGCCACAGAGAGGGCGAAGGCGCGGGCCTTGGTTTGGCCATCGTCCGCTCGATTGCCGAGGCCCATGGCGGACAGGTGGAAGCCTTGTCGCAAAGCGACGGGGCGCGCTTCGTGCTTACGTTGCCCATTGGACGGGTACCTGGCTAATGAGTCAGACCTCCGGCATCGTCCGAGTGCCGCGCGATATAGCAGAGCGCTAGATTGCCGTCGCCGGCGTTTCTACCGCCGGCCGGTCAAAGGCAGTGGAGGTCTACTACCTTACGCATTGGTAATCGAGCGTTCATCGTGGCGTCAGCAGCGGCCTTCTATAGTTCGTTTCATGCCATCCAGCATCGTTGCAGAAAGTCTCTGCAGCGTAACGGAACGAAAGGACAGTAATCATGAAGACGACCACTCTTGCCACATTGGCAATCGCCGCGGCGACCGTCACCAGCTTCAACCTCGCCCAGGCCAATACACCCGCTTTCACGGCGGCCTACGAACAGCAGGGCTTGACCTACCAGCCGCTCGTCCCGACTGCGAAGACCCGGGCCGAAGTCATGAAGGAACTGCAGGAATTCCGCAGCAACCCGGTCAGTGCGGACGGTCAGTATCGCTTCGTCGGGGGCGAAAAGCAGTGGGAGGCCGTGATGCACAGCTATGATATCCGCAATGGCATGCTCGTCCACACTGATTCTATTTCGCACGACACGCCCCGCCCAAGCGTGGTCATGACCGCGGCTGAAAAGCGCGCCGCCGAAGAGCTTTATGGGCGCGGGGGTTGAGGTAGCGACGGCGGAAACCGGTGACCCCGGTTTCCGCCTGCGGCGCGGCATTGCTTAGCGTCAATTGCTGAACAAGTGGACGAGGCGGCCGCACACGCAGACATCGCGACACCAAGGGCTGCGCAGGCGAAAGTTTACGAAGCAAAGTATCGCAAGCAAGCTTTTGGCAAGGCCACGCGTTCTACAGCCCTTCTTCGCCAGATCTTCATCACGCTTCGTTCGGCAACGCACAGACGATCTCTACCGGCAAGGCGATTGTGGCGATACGCGGCCGCTAGGATGTACCACGACCTTGACGCGGAACTCGCTTATGACGAGGAAGCCTCGGTCGCCAATGAGACGGGTGCAGTCCGGGCCCGTTAACCACGATTGCGAGGTGTAAAGCCTCGCCCTTTGCGGGACGGTCTGCGTTGCCCGAATGCACAGCTGGGACTGCCGAACAAATGCAAATGGAGATGCACATGAACAAATTACTCGCAATTGCTGTTAGTGCCGTAGTCTTGCTGGGTTCGGGCGCGACTTTGGCACAGGAGGCGAAAGCGCCCTCACCAAAGCCCTCCACCAATCAAGCAGCCACTATGATGGGCGCGCAGAGCCCGATGGGGCAGATGGACGAGCGCATGAAACGCATGCAGGTCATGCACGAGAAGGTGATGAGCGCCACCACGCCCGAGGAGCGTCAGAAGCTCATGGACGAGCAACGAAAGGAAATGCAGTCGAGCATGGCGATGATGAATAAGACGATGCCAGGCGGCGCAATGATGGGCGGTGGCAATACGGGTCCGAAGGGCAAGCCTGCGGACACCACCGCGCAGATGCAGATGATGCAGAAGCGCATGGACATGATGCAGATGATGATGCAGACAATGATGGACCAACTGCCGCCACCTCCGGCGAAGCCGTAAGGAAGGCATCATGGCCAGCCCAAACGACGTTGTACCCGCGGCAACGACGACGAGTTATGGTTTTCATTGCGTCCTTGAGGACCTGGACTTCGCACAAGCCGTAGGCCGCGTGACGGAGGCGCTCAAGACCGAGGGTTTCGGCGTTCTCACCGATATCGACGTGCAGTCCACGATGAAGGTCAAGCTTGGCATCGACGGGCGACCGTATCGAATTCTCGGCGCCTGCAATCCGCCACTGGCGCACCGCGCGCTGAGCGCCGAGCCTGACATTGGGTTGTTGCTGCCGTGCAATGTAGTCGTGCGGGAGGAAGCTGATGGACGCCTCGTGGTCGCGTTCATGGACCCGGTGGCGGTACTGCAGTTGACCAGTGACCCCGAGATTGGCCGGGTGGCGCATGAGGTTCGCCAACGGCTCGAGCGAGTGCGATCGTCGCTGGTGGGCAAGACGGCTCGGCCCGACCGCAGCTGATCATCAGGTACCCGATCGGCGAAGTGGGCGCTTTCGGCGAAGACGCATAGGCGCCAGCCTGTCGGACTGTGGCCGACCGGTTCCGCGCTCTACCAAGGTTGGCGTCGACGCGCTGCGCCTTTCCGACAACGAAGAGACAGGATGGAGTAGGCCCATGGATACGCAGGCGCACGACGGCCACGCCCACCACAGTCAACCGGCACCCATGCCTTCCGGCGGACTGAAAGATCCTGTTTGCGGCATGGTAGTCACCGACCAGTCGCCACATCGGCTGGAACACGTCGGCCGGCCCTATTACTTCTGCAGTGCCAAGTGTCAGGCAAAGTTCGGTGCCGATCCCGCCAGGTACGTCGAGCCGCGTCTGCTGGGCCAACCCGCCGACCCAACCCCGCCCGCAGCACCGCCCGGGACCGTCTACACCTGCCCGATGCATCCGGAGATCCGGCAGGACCACCCGGGCAACTGCCCGAAATGCGGGATGACACTCGAGCCTGTACTGCCCGCGCTCGAAGGAGACGAAAACCCCGAGCTGCTCGCCTTCCAACGGCGCTTCTGGTGGACCCTGCCGCTGACAGCGATCGTCACCTTGCTGGCGATGCTCGGCCATCGCCTGCAATGGTTCGAGATGGGGACGCAGAGCTGGATCGAACTCGTCCTTACGCTGCCGATCATGTTCTGGGCCGGCGGGCCATTCTTCGTCCGCGGTGGCCAGTCCATTGTCAACCGCAGCCCCAATATGTGGACGCTGATCGGGATCGGCACCGGCGCAGCCTTCCTTTACAGCGTCGTCGCGACGGTCGCGCCGCAGGTATTCCCGGACTCGTTCGTGTCGATGGGGCGCGTGGCGGTGTATTTCGAGGCTGCGGCGGTGATCATCTCCCTGACCCTGCTCGGACAGATCCTCGAACTCAACGCGCGGTCCCAGACTTCGGCTGCGATCAAGTCGCTGCTGCGCCTTGCGCCCAAGACCGCGCGGCGGATCGAAGCCGACGGCAGCGAGGCGGAAGTCCCGCTGGTCCAGGTGCACGTTGGCGACCTGTTGCGCGTGCGGCCGGGCGAGCAGGTGCCGGTCGACGGGGTCGTGGTCGAGGGCAGCAGCGCACTGGACGAGTCGATGCTGACCGGCGAGCCGCTGCCGGTGACCAAGCGCCCCGGCGACAAACTGATCGGCGCCACGCTCAACACCAGCGGCGCGCTGGTGATGCGCTCCGAGCACGTCGGCTCGGCGACCGTGTTCGCCCAGATCGTGCAGATGGTGGCTCTGGCACAGCGCTCGCGCGCGCCGATGCAGCGGATGGCCGACACCGTGGCCGGCTACTTCGTCGTCGGCGTGGTGGGCATTGCCGTGCTAACGTTCTTCGTCTGGGGCCTGTTCGGTCCGGAGCCGAGCTGGGTCTATGGCCTGATCAATGCAGTTTCGGTGCTGATCATCGCCTGCCCCTGTGCGCTGGGCCTGGCAACGCCGATGTCGATCATGGTCGCGACCGGCCGTGGCGCGACACAGGGCGTGCTGTTTCGCGACGCCGCGGCGATCGAGAACCTGTGCAAGGTCGACACCCTGATCGTGGACAAGACCGGTACCCTCACCGAAGGAAGGCCGACCTTCGAGCGCGCGGTTCCCGCGCACGGGTTCGACGAGAGCGACGTGCTGCGTCTGGCCGCCAGCCTCGATCAGGGCAGCGAACATCCGCTGGCCGCAGCTATTGTTACCGCCGCCCGCGATCGGGCCCTGGCGCTCGACAAGGCCGAGCAGTTCAACTCGGAATCCGGTATCGGTGTGCGCGGCGTGGTGGGCGGGAGAACGCTCGCGCTGGGCAACACCACGCTGATGCAGCAGCTCGGTGTCGACGTGTCGGCCCTGATCCCACAAGCGGAGACGCTGCGCAGCCAGGGCGCAAGTGTCATGCACCTGGCCGTCGATGGGCGGCTGGCCGGCCTGCTCGCGGTGTCCGACCCGATCAAGGCGACGACCGCAGATGCGCTGGCAACGCTGCGGAAGGCGGGCCTGCGGGTACTGATGGCCACCGGTGACGGGCTGACGACCGCACGCGCCGTGGGCGAGCGGCTTGGTATCGACGAGGTGTACGGTGAAGTCAAACCCGCCGACAAGCTGCAACTGGTCGAGCGCCTGCAGAGCGAAGGCCGCGTCGTGGCAATGGCCGGCGACGGGATCAACGACGCGCCGGCATTGGCACGCGCCGACGTCGGCATTGCCATGGGCACTGGCACCGACGTGGCCATGAACAGCGCGCAGCTCACCCTGGTGAAGGGCGATCTGCGTGGGATCGCGGCGGCACGGGTGCTGTCGGTCACGACGGTGGCGAACATGAAGCAGAACCTGGGCTTCGCATTCGTCTACAACGCGCTCGGCGTGCCGCTGGCTGCGGGCGTGCTGTACGCATTCACCGGCTGGCTGCTGTCGCCGATGTTCGCCGCGCTGGCGATGAGCCTGAGTTCGGCGTCGGTGATCGGCAATGCCCTGCGCCTGCGCGGCGCGGTCGTGCGGCAGGACTGAGAAGGCGCCGGCGCAGTCGTCGACATCTTTGCGCATGCCTTGTGGGCCGGCGCCGGCGTTGCGGCGGCGCGGCGCCGCTGGCCGCTTGCACCCCGTATCATCGCCCTGACGGTGGCGCTGGCGGCACTACCGGACATTCTGCACCTGCTGCCGATTCTGGCGTGGTGGGCGTTCGGCGATGGATCAATGGCGACGCTGCAGGCCTATGCGATTGCCGTCCCCGACCACGAGCCCGGACTGCCGCCGCTCGTCAACCTCCTGTCGCACCACCTGCACTGCATCATGCACAGCGCCATCGTGGCCGGCGTGGTCACGCTGCTGCTGTGGGTCGTGCGGCGCTCGCTTTGGATCCCGCTACTCGGCTGGTGGTCGCACATCGTCATCGACGTATTCACCCATTCGGCCGCGTACTACCCGGTGCCAGTACTCTACCCGATCACCGAGCGCGGTTTCGACGGTCCCGCCTGGAACGCGCCGTGGTTCCTACTGCTGAATTACGCGGTACTTGCCGCGGTCGGCGTATGGCTGCTGCGTACCGGTCGCCGCCAGGATGGCCATCGCCCAAATGCCGATGCCGAAAGTAAATGAGGGGCCAGCGTTTCTCTCCGCTTTCATTGATCATTATCGGCGACGACATTCATTTGCCGCGACGGACCGACCTCCCACCTGCGCTACGGATGCCATTTCCGCCTGCCCTTCGCCCACGTCTACTGGTGGTAAGCAGGAACCCACGACTGTTTGCGCCAACGCGGGCAACGGCGATTCGGGTGAGGGGCCCATCGCTAGGCCATCGACTTCATGTCGCTGGGTTGTGAGTTGGCCCGCTAATTACGCAATGCATTTGACGCCTTCTCGGCGGAGGCTGGGCGACTTGGGCAACAGCCACGGCCCGTACTCATAGGTACGGGCCGTTGACTCGGTCGAATTACTCAGTTCCGGAAGTAGGCGTAACCCTCCTTCGTCTGGAGCCGGATGATTTCGTTGACCGCGCCTGGTACTACCACTGCCGGTGCGCCAACGGCCTCAGCGGTGAGCCTGCGCGCCCGCAACGTGTTGTTGCACACCTTGAACTCCACACCCCGTTCCGCCAAAGTCGCCATTTGATCGGCGTAGGGCTTGCCATTGGCGTCTTTCGCGTCCCTCAACATGGAGTCGATGCCGTCGGCGTATCCGACTACCGCCACGCGCTGTTGGCTCCACGGCCAGATGGTTGGTCACGAACCGCAGGATGGTCGTTGCGTCATCAGCGGTACTGAGTTGAAAGATCACCTTTGGTGCGTCCGTCGGGCCTGTGCTTACCGGTCGTACGGAGACGGCGGTGGTCTCGGACGTCGCAGGCGCCGATGAGTCGACGCAACCGAGCTTGGTGGCGACCGGCGCGGTGGTGGTCGCAGTCGCTGTCGATTGTGCCTCGTTCGCCGCGAGGGCGGGGACGGCTGCGGTAGACAAAACTGCGGCCAAAACCAGGGCAAAAATGCGAGCCATTGCAATACTCCTTCAATCTTGAGTGGTGGCCTATGAGCGGCCGTGAGAGTGCGCGGCAACTGCCGGCGCCAGATGTCAGCTCATGAAGGAAGCTTGGGTGGACGCTCCAATCGCGCAGTCGGCGGCGACGGTAGAACCCAGGTGAGGTCTAGCCGCGCCCATTGGCGCGTTGCGGCCACGTAGCCGGCCGCTTCGCTACTCGTGAGGACGACCATTCCAGCGGTCAACTCGCAGCAACCCGCGCATCCCAACGGTTGGGGACTCATCGCAGCCGTCGTCAGCATAGGGGCCATCGCGTCGAACGGGCAGGGAGTAACGAGTTCTGGGACCAGCGGCGAACACACTTCAGCATGTTGGCAGCTCGTTGCTGTGCCCGAAGGCATGACGGGCACAAATTCCGCCCAACTCTCCAACGGGAAAGCGAGTAGGAGCAGTAGCACGATCAAGTGCCGAAAACAGGTCCCCGTCCACCACGTCATCGAGCCGCGTGCACCATCCCTCTCCACGCGGCATGGGCGGATCCCGCTAGGCGTCCGAAGCGCGTCGCGTTGGTTGTGATAGCTGCTAGTCATGACAGTGAACGTATGCACAACGGTTCATCACAGAGTTTTGTCGCGCCCCTAGTTCGAGAAGCTCGTCCTGCCGTTGCCGAAGTGCGGAAGGAACCGCGGGGTTCTCCCTGCATATTCACGCCAGAGTTGTCCGAACTCCTCCTCAGCCTCACGCTCCTCGCGCATGGCAAGGGCGATATACATGCTGACGAGTATCGGGAACATCACGAGCGTCACCAGCGTGGGCCATTGCAGCAGGAAGCCAAACATGATGAGCACGAATCCTGCGTACTGCGGATGGCGCAGTCGGGCGTACGGCCCGGAGGCCGCCAGCGTGTGGGAGCGTTGCGCGGCATAGAGCACCTTCCATGCCGACGCAAGGAGCCAGAAGCCGCTGCCGATGGCAACCGCGCTCATGAGATGAAATGGCCCGAAGTGCGGATTGTTTCGCCACCCGAACAGCATCTCCAGCAGGTGCCCACCGTCATGCGAACTGAAATCGACGCCGGGAAAGCGCGACGTCAGCCACCCGGATAAGAGGTAGATCGTTAATGGGAACCCGTACATCTCTGTGAAGAGGGCCACCAGGAACGCGGAGAAGGCGCCAAACGAACGCCAATCCCGCGAGGACTGCGGCTTTGCAAAGCTGAAAGCAAAGATGATGAACACCAGCGAATTGACAATCACGAGTGACCAAAGTCCGTAGGCAGGTGCGCTTTCGCTCATGGTCGGCCTCCGTGTTGTCGCGGTTCGTGAAGTAGCGTAGCGCTGTTGACGTTGCGGCCGTTCGGGCTTTGCCTCCGCGGAGTTAATGCCGCTGGCACCGGATTGCGATGCTCCGTCGTGCCTGTGACCGTGGCCTCCATGCATGAAGAAGTGCATCAGCGGGCAGGCGGCCAGGAAGACCCAGGGAAGGTATGGCAGCAGATGCGCCCAGTGCTCGGCAATCAACAAGAACGCGCCGATGCCGGCAAACACCATGAATGCAAGATTGGCGCGAGACTTCCACGCGTTCTGTTTGGGTTCGAGTTCGTCAGTCATATTCAGCCCTTTCCCTGGGGACGCCCAGACAGAGAAAATTGAGGAGCTAGTCGTTTGCCGCCGACAACGCAGTTCGGATGGGTGCTGTGTGTGGCAGCAAAGAATCCACGGCGGCTAAATCAAAAAGCGCGACTGCGCGCGCGAAGGCGATCGCGTGGCCGAGGCGGTCTGTACAAACAACGCAGTCTCGAGGGGATATCGCCGATCAGAGCGACGGTCTCCCGATAACCCAGTTCTTCCATGGCCCTTCGCCGAACGCACAGATACATTGCAATGAAGGCCCGAAGCTTTTCGATCGACCGCGGGTCAGCATTCGGAAATATTGCCTCGCTGTGATGCAGGACATTCTCGATCCAAAGCGGGTCGTCCAACCGAATGTCACACCCGTCGACCTGACGAGCAATCGCCAGAACGAGGTCTGCGACCTGCTGCCCCCAATACTCTCGCCGCCGCAGGTACTCCACGTCGCCTTCGAATCGACTCATGGCCATGCAATTCGGTTCACTCGAAAGCGGTGAGGCACTCGGCATCGAGGACTACCTCGTCCACGAACGGATGGGGCGGTCAGGCATCAGGGGTGCCCATAGCGGTACCAATTCGGAGCCGGCTTTTGCCGGGGTCCGGATCGCGCTCGTACCCACGAAATCGCTGTCTGAACTCTTCGGCACAAAACTGATTGTGTTGTCGCGATGATTGGTCACTTGAGTGAATCCAGGTGGGGGTGCCGTTGCGCATCCTGCGAGGAAGAGTGCCAGCGCTGCAATCGCGAAAGTCCGCATGATTTGCTCCATTAGCTAAGTTATGACGAGGTACGCAATTGGTATCTGGTGCACTGCGGATTCAGATTGCTCGCAACCGCGATCGGAAAACCTGTCCAAGATCAATTGAATTCGCGGAAAGTCCCAACGTTGCGAATTTGTAATTCGCCCGTTATCTCTTTGAAATCTCCGGCCCAACCCATTGGCTCCATCTCATCTACGACTCCATGCTGTGCGGCAAGACCGGACTGGCGCAGCGACCAGTGGAAGTCGACATTCAATCGCCTTGCCTCCGCGCCCGCTTCGCCCAGTTCGGCCGCGGCGGTTGCGAGTTTCTCGACTTCCTGCGGCATGAATGCCTCGGTCCCGAAGCCAGGCTCGATGATGGTGCCCGGTGTACTGACGACAACGGTGTGCACGCCCAGTCGGTGCGCCAGACCGGGCACGCGGCGCGCCGCCTGCATGTCGGATGCCAGCATGAGGTGGGCGAGATGAACTTTCGGAGTCACGGCGCCGGCCGCGCGGCGCGCACCTTGTAGCAAGGCTATGGCCTCGCACACACCGTCGATGTCCATGCGATGGCGCAGGGCGTTGCTCGCCGCATCGGTGGCAAGTAGCGAGAAAGCCACGACGTCGATCCCGCTGT
Organism: Pseudomonadota bacterium; assembly: GCA_016703895.1. Lineage (GTDB taxonomy): Bacteria > Pseudomonadota > Gammaproteobacteria > Steroidobacterales > Steroidobacteraceae > CADEED01. The sequence goes on along the minus strand of JADJBE010000030.1, from coordinate 7,281 downwards.
CTGCGAGCTTCCGGGCGACGTTCTCGTTCATGCACAGGCCGCAAGTGGTGGTGGACACCGCACAGCCTGTGCTCCGCAAATATTCGATCGCGGACGGACTGGCCCCGTGAGCGCGCGAGTGTCGGCCAGCTGTGGCATGATCGCAGCGTGATCGTCGTCGTTCGAATTATCCTTCGGTTGTTGGCCGACTTGGTCGGCCTGATGGCGCTTTCGGTCAGGCCTCGGCGATCCTCACAGCGGAGAACCTCTTTCTGCGCCGCGAACTTGCCCCTGTACCAGGAGCGCGGCGTGAAGCCCAGGCGCGTGGATGCCGTAACGCGGGTGTCGCTGGCATTGCTTTCCCTGCTGTTCGACTGGCGCGACGCCCTGGTCGTGGTCCGCCCCGAGGCATTGATCCGCTGGCATCGGGCAGGCTGGCGCCTGTTCTGGCGCTGGAAGGCAAGACCGGGACGGCCGCCGATTCGTAGGGAAGTGCGCCAACTTATCCGGCGCCTGGCATTGGATAATCCGCTGTGGGGCGAAGAACGCATTGCCAATGAACTGCTGTTGAGGGTTGGGCTTCGTGTATCGCCTCGCACGGTACGCAAGTACATGCCCAAGCGGCCGCCGGGTCGGCCGCGCGGCGATCATCGTTGGGCCACTTTCTTACGCAACCACGCCAAGGCCATCGTCGCCTGCGACTACTTCGTAGCGGTCACGGCGACGTTCCGCCTGCTCTATGTCTTCGTGCTGATAGAGCACGGCTCACGTCGGCTGTTGCACTTCAACGTGACCGACCACCCGAGTGCCGAGTGGACGCTGCAGCAGCTGCGGGAAGCTCTTGGGTACCGTGAGTTTCGATATCTGGTGCACGATCGTGACAGCATCTTCGCCCGGAGTTTGGACGAATCGATCAAGAATCTCGGGCTGACCGTGCTCAAGTCACCGCCGCACAGCCCGAAGGCCAATGCAATCTGCGAGCGGGTGATCGGAACGATCCGCCGCGAGTGTTTGGATTGGTTGATTCCGCTCTCGGAGTCGCACCTGCGGTCGATTCTGAAAGTGTGGGTGAGCCACTACAACGAAGCGCGGCCGCACATGGCGTTGGGCCCGGGCGTTCCCGATCCGCCCGCGGGAGCGGTCGTACGCGCCGACAAGAAATCCCGGCATCTTCTGGGTGCAAGTGTGGTCGTGCGCGCCCGCTCGGTGCTGGGCGGGTTGCATCATGAATATTCGCTCACACCCGCATTGGCCTGATCGAGTATTTGCGGAAGACAATGGATCGCGCGAGCGCGCGGTGAACACGTTGGCCGTTGTAGTAATCTCGGAATGCCTTCAGCTTTCATGCCAAGTCGACCGCGTACCAGAAGAAGACACGGTCCAGCTACTCGCGCCGGATCGTGCCGATCAAACGCTCAACGAACGGATGCGAGCGCATAGGGGACCGACTTGACCTGCTCGGTGTCGCGGACGCGCAATTTGGCGAGCCAGCGGTGGAAGCCTGGCCTGTCAGCGCGCTGCTCCGTAAGAACGACGCGAGCGGAATACGTCTTCCGGCCGAACTGCATTGGAGCGAAGCGGGGGGCGCTCGCGAAAACGCTATTTGTGACTCGCCGGGATTGAGTGTGCCTAAACTGTGCCCTGGATAGATTCGTTTCGAGTTTGGCAAGCGTTGCAAGTTGTTGATTTACATGGCTCGAATATAGGCCTTGTCCGCCTCATAACCCGAAGGTCGCAAGTTCAAATCTTGCCCCGCAACCATCCAGCAACATCGGCCCCGGCGCCTCCAGCAGGACGGGGCCGATGTCCATCTGGGCGTAGATGCCGTCGTCCCCCTCCTCGACGCGGATGTCGCCCAGCCTCCTCGGCGAGGATCCTGCGGGCCACTTCGACGTCGGTCGCCAGCGCCTGTTCCAGCCGCAGGGCGACCTTACGGATCCGGGCACCGACCTGCTCCCCGTTGCAGGGGACCGGCGACGCTTGGCCCCCGCTGCCTTGGCCGTGAGTCGGCGAGTTCCGCCTCGGCAGCGACGAGCCGCGTCCGTCAATGCGGCGGAGAGACCCATCTGGGCCACCGCGTCGGTCAGGTGGCCGATCTCGCCTTCCAGCCGCGACCCGATCGTCCCGGGCAACGGTCTCGTCGCCCGCGCGCTTTTGGAGGTCGTGCAGCAGTTCGCTTGACCCGTGCGCTGATCTTGGCGATCGCCGCCGGTGCGAGGACTTCTGCTCGCGCAGCCCCTGGATCAGCCGCCGATCGGTTTCGGCCGCGGGGCCGACGTTCCCTGGCAGATTGCCGAGCCTCTCGTCTTGTGCGCGGCGCAGCCGTAGCGTGTGTGCACCGCGATCATTGGTCCGCCACAGTGCCCGCAGCGCAGCAGGCCGCCGAAGAGCGTCCGCGGCGCGCCGCCCCGCCCGCGATGACCGCTCTGCCCTGGCGCGGCGCTTCCATCCGCGCGCGCACGGCCTTCCAGGGTTCGTCGTCGACGATTCTGAGGTCAGGTCGTTCGGCAACGCCACTCGGTGGGTGGACGCATCCGCGGTACGCGTCGCATGGGATTGTCGGGGTCCTTCACCCACTCCCCGGCGGTTCCACATGTAGCGGCCGATGTACAGCTCGTTGTTGAGCAGGCCGGATCCGGCCCGTGGCGTGCCGTAGAGCGCGGTGGCCGACCAGGTGTTCGGCTTGTTCTTCTTGCGCCCGGCCCGGGTACGCCGCGGGCGTTGAGATCGGCGGCGATCCGGGTCATCCCTTCGCGAGCCGCGTAGCGCGAGAAGATCTCGCGCACGATGGCCGCCTGCTCGGGAACGACCTTCCAGGCGGAAGCCCTCGGCCTCCCCGGTCGTTCATCCCGACGGGCACGCTGCGGTAGCCGTAGGACATCCGCCAGCGTGGAAGCCTCGTAGCGATCTGACCGGCCAAACCCGGCGGATCTTGGGCGGCAAGTCGCGCCGCTAGTACACCTCGTTGACGATGCCGCGCATGCCGCGCAGCATGAAGCGACTCGCCCGAGTTGCTGTCGCCAGCCGTCGGAGATGCCGACCAGGCGCGATGCCGCGGTGCTCGAGGCGGCGGACGACCTGCTCCTGATCGACCTGGTCCCGGAGGCCGGTCGGAGCCTCCGGGATCAGCACGTCGAACTGGCCCGCCAGCGCTGCGGCGTGGCGCGCCGCCGCCCGTGCGGCGGGTCACCGGCACTGAGCCGCTTGTGGCTTCGTCGGCGAACTCCGCGACGACGGCGAGGCCGTTGTTCTTAGCCCAGGTCCGGCAGGTTCGCGTCTGATCCTCGATCGACGAGCGATCCTGCTTGTCGGTCGAGAACCGTGCGTAGATGGCGGCGCTCACGGTCTTCATCGACAAGCTCCCTTTGCGGCGTCTGTTCGGCAGATGAGGTAGCCACGGTCCCGGCGAGCTCCTTCGCCACGACCTGCGCGATGAACTCGAGCAGCGGATCGTCGATCGGACGACCAACAGGCCCGGTCAGCATCGGGCCGACCCTTGGCAATGAACACCGGTGTGCAGGTCGACCGGCACCGGTCAGCGCCCGGACCTCCGAGCCCGGCGCGGGATGGCGAAACCGCAGGAACCGACCGCTGCGGCGCCGTCCGCTTCGATCCAGCGCCGCAGCTCGCCCAACTCGATGCGCACGTTGCGGCCGACGTGATGTGCCCGCAGCTTCCCGGCAGCGATGGCGCGTCGCAGCGTGCGCGTGGAGAAACTGGCGATGGTGCCAGCCTCGGCCAGCGACAGGTATCTTGGAACGATTGCTTCGATGGGCACCATGATGACCGCGTGTCTCGGCCGCTGATGCGGACGAGGTACTCGACGTCGGGCAGCCCGGACGCGGCGGTCTTGCGGAACAGCAACGGCACCGGACGGCGATTGCAGCCACGAAACTCGATGTACGATGGGCCGACGGCTCCAAGCCGGTCGCGATAACGGGATGGAGGGCGCCCGGTGTGCTCACTCCAGATCACCGCCAAGCCCAAGCCGAACTGGCGTGCCGCGAAGTTCTGGGCTCCCCTCGGACGGCCGCGCTTCATCGCAGGGTGCATTGATGAGCGGGATCTTCGGACGACACGCTGGTTTCTCTGAGCCTTGCGGGCCAACGCGCTGCGCCAGTGATAGCCGATGCGGGCGAGGAGCGACTCGAGCTCGGCGAGCAGCCCGTGACTTCATCAGGATCTTTGTTGCCCAGCAGCTGCGCAAGGCGTCCAGCGGTGATGAGCTGCATGAGATGGGCTGCCAGGCCGATCGTGCTCAGCTGACTCCGGGCGCCGGAGCGCTCGGTGGCGCAGCCAGGTCCTGACCGGCAAGTCGCGCCAGACGTTGTCTGCGCATCTGCTCGATCACCGCCGAATGCGGATTGGTAGTGTTCATCGGTCGTCAGGGTGGAGTTGGAAGTCGCGTGCAGTGAAGGGGAGATCACGGGTTGCTAACGCCGGCGGTCGAACGCGCGCGGCGGGCCTACCTTCGCCGCGGCTTTGGCGCCATGGCGAAACCGATCGATGGCGGCAGCGTATTGGCGCGCGGCGTCGATGGTCTCGCGTTGGGTGTAGTGCCGCAGGGTCGTCGCGACGTTGGCATGGGTGAAGGAGGTCGCGGGCGACAGAGAGGGTTTCTCTGGCGCTTCCCGCGCGATCGTGGTCGCGGCGATGTCGCGAAAGAGATGCGGGTGGATAGCCGTGCCCAACGCTGCCTCGGTGCGTCGGCATATGCGAACGTAGATCGCGTGGCCAGTCAAGGCGCCCCCCTTCGCCGACAGCCACAGCGCCTGCTCATCTTGACGATGTGGAAAGAGCAGTCGGTAGTGCTCGAGGTACCGGGTCAGGTAAGGCACGAGCGGCTCAGGCACGGGGAACTCCAGCGCCTGTCCTGACTTGGTGTTCTCGCTCGTCATCGCCAGAACGTATCCATTACCAATGCGCCGCAGGTGTGTGTCGAGCCGCAGCTCGGCGAGACTGCGCCGGCGCAAGGGGCGATAGGTGAGCAGGGCGATCAGCAAGCCATCGCGGTACTGGCAGGCACGATCGATCTTCCGTTGGCACGAATCGGCGCTGTCCATCAGCGCGGGACCCGAGTTCGATGAGGCGCGACGGGTGAACCATCTTGTGCCGCTTCTCCCGCGGAACCGCTGCCTTCTCGTACCGGTATTGCCATTGCCGCAGCCAGCCCCAATCGGTGCCCGGCGCCAGCTTGCGCCGCGCAAGGATCAGGTGACCCAGTTCGGCCGCGATGCTCATCGGCTTGATGCGTCAGCGAGGGGTTTCGACGTAATCGGGGATGCGGGCGCGATCGGCTCGGTCCTCCAGGGACGACTCCAGTACCGCGGCGTGCTCCTGCGTCAGAAAGGACAGCCAGCGCCCGTACGCTGCCTGGGCCTGATATCGCGTTTTCGCTGACCAACCGGCAGCAGAGGCGGCAGCATCAAAGAAATCGACCGCGATGGTCGCTCGCTGCCACCGCTCCCCGATCGGCAGCAGGCCACAGGTCAATCGGCAAAGGTCCTGAGTGCCCCGCGGCATGAATCAACTTGGCTTCGTTCCTGGCGTGCGGCTGCGCTCGAGGATCCGATCGAACTCGCGCGCCGCCTCGCGCGTGCGCATCCCGGCATAGAAATTGGACGTGGTCTTGATATTGCGGTGCCCTAGCAGATCGCGCACCAGTCCGAGGGCGCCGGGGTGGACGTCGAGCGCCACCGCCGCGGCCACGTGGCGGAATTGGTGCGGGGTCATCGCAATGCCGAGTTCCCGCGCCACCGCCTTGGTGCTCCCATCCCGCAGCGCGCTGTCGGGAACCCGGGAGCCATCCAGACGAAGGAAGAGCCACTCGCGGTCCTTGACGGTCGCGTAGTTGCGGTACCGATCGAGGTATTCGCGCAGGAGCGCCAGGCAATGCTCGGGAAGCGGATACTCGAGCGGCACCTCATTCTTTGTTTCATCCCGCCGCAGCACCACGTAGGCAGGCCCATTGCGCCCCGACGGCCATTGCAGACTGCGGCCAAGTTCGAGCGTGGCGAGGTTCTGCATTCGCATCGGGGCGGCGAGCAAAGATTTGGATCGCCAGCGCGATTTGCATTTTCTGCAACCGCCGTGCCGGCGAGGAGCGCCCGGAGTTCGCCTGCTTGCGCAACGTGTCAGGGAGGTCGAGGAGGGCGGCGAGGAGTTCGCGATCCTGGAAGCGGCGAACAAGGTCCTGATTCTTTTGCGTGAGCCCGGTAGGCGTGCTGCCGAGCTTGGCATTGAGCCGTCTGAGTTCCTCCATCTGTTCCGGGGGAACTTTGGTCCAATGCCGAGCTGTCGCCGGCAAGGTGATGGCGAGCCCACGGATGAACGTCGTCGGTTGGTTGTCTGCGGTCGCGGCGAGGTAACGGGTGAGGATCGCTCGCATGTTTGCCGGTGCCACCAATGTGGCCAAGTGTTCGACGTGGTCGGAACTGCCGAGACACAATGCTAGGGTCGATGCGGCCAAACGCAAGTGTTCGCGCCGCTGCCGCAGCGTCGACACCTTGAGCGGTATCGTTGGCGCGTCGTCGGCGAGGCGATCGGCTCCGCCTGCCCAACTCAGGTAAGCCTCAAGGTCCTTCCGGAAGGATGCCGGGGCAACTCCTCGAGCGTCAGATGACGCGGTCGCTTCGAGGTCGGGGGGGGGGGTCAGCCGCTGCTGCGGCCACCCAGGTAACGGATCCGCGGCTTCGTTCCACACCGCCACCGTCGTGCGCCAGAACGCAGCGTGTTGCGCCCCAGTTGATCGCATTGATGAGACCGCGAAGGACGGCCTGCAGGGAAGGCATCGTCGACCGCTTCCGGCGGGACCCGCGGAAGGATGCAATGCGGACCAGCCGCGACAGGCCGTGGCGCAGGCGCAGGTCAGTCAGCGTCCAGCAGAGCCCAGCCCGAGGTTGCGGGCGTGCCGTGGGGCGGCAGCTCGGGCGCGTCGCAGAGGTGGAGCAATGCGGCCTTCAGGCGCGACCGGGTGTTCGCGATGGTCTTCTTCAGGATCGACCACGGTTCAGGGGCGCCGGCCGCCTCGCTTAGAGCGGAAGGCGGTCGATCTCGCTCATGGTGGCCGGCAGTCTCTCGGAGTGGGTCCGCGCGAGCACGGCGCTGAACGTTCGGACCGCACCGCTGTAGGCCACGGCCCGCGACTAGGATCGAGTCGAGCGTCCCGGTTGATACAGTCGAGCGCCAAATCGGCGAGCAAATTCAACTTTGCCAAGGCGAGATTGAACAGGTTTTGGGAGTTAGGCATGGGGTCCAGCTGCCGGACAGGTTGGGACAGGAGCAGACAGCGGAGACCATAAC
>JADJBE010000029.1 GCA_016703895.1 Pseudomonadota bacterium | reverse complement strand
GCCCAGTCGGTGCGCCAGACCGGGCACGCGGCGCGCCGCCCGCATGTCGGATGCCAGCATGAGGTGGGGCGAGATGAACTTTCGGAGTCACGGCGCTGGCTGCGCGGCGCGCACCTTGTAGCAAGGCTATGGCCTCGCACACCGTCGATGTCCATGCGATGGCGCAGGGCGTTGCTCGCCGCATCGGTGGCAAAGGTAGCGAGAAAGCCACGACGTCGATCCCCTGTCTGCGAGCTTCCGGGCGACGTTTCGTTCATGCACAGGCCGCAGGTCAGGTGGACACCGCACAGCCAGGGCTCCGCAAATATTCGATCTCGGACGGACTGGCCCCCGTGAGCGCGCGAGTGTCGGCGAGCTGTGGCATGATCGCAGCGTGATCGTCGTCGTTCGGAATTATCCTTTCGGTTGTTGGCCGACTTGGTCGGCCTGATGGCGCTTTCGGTCAGGCCTCGGCGATCCCCTCACAGCGGAGAACCTCTTTCTGCGCCGCGAACTTGCTCCCGTACCAGAGCGGCGTGAAGCCCAGGCGCGTGGATGCCGTAACGCGGGTGTCGCTGGCATGCTTTTCCGTTGCCTGACTGGCGCGACGCCCTGGTCGTGGTCCGCCCCGGGATACTGATCCGCTGGCATCGGGCAGGCTGGCGCTCAATTCTGGCGCTGGAAGGCAAGACCGGGACGGCCGCCGATTCGTAGGGAAGCGCGCCAACTTATCCGGCGCCTGGGCATTGGGATAATCCGCTGGGGGGCGAAGAACGCATTGCCAATGAATCAGTTGTTGAGGGTTGGGTCAAGTAACGCCTCGCACGGTACGCAAGGATACGCCCAAGCGGGTTGCCGGGTCGGCCGCGCGGCGATCATCGTTGGGCCACTTTTCATGCAACCACGCCAAGGCCATCGTCGCCTGCGACTCCTTACTAGCGCTCACGGCGGGACGTTCCGCCTGCTCTTTGGCGTTCGTGCTGATAGAGCACGGCTCACGTCGGCTGTTGCACTTCAACGTGACCGACCACCCGAGTGCCGAGTGGACGCTGCAGCAGCTGCGGGAAGCTCCCTGGTACCGTGAGTTTCGATATCTGGTGCACGATCGTGACAGCATCTTCGCCCCGAGCCCTGACCGAAGCGACCAAGAATCTCGGGCTGACCGTGCTCAAGTCACCGCCGCACAGCCCGAAGGCCAATGTAACTGCGAGCGGGTGATCGGAACGATCCGCCGCGAGTGTTTGGATTGGTTGATTCCGCTCTCGGAGTCGCACCTGCGGTCGATTCTGAAAGTGTGTGGGTGAGCCACTACAACGAAGCGGGGCCGCATGGCGTTGGGCCCGGCGCGTGCCTGATCCGCCCGCGGAGCGGTCGTACGCGCCGACAAGAAAATCCCGGCATCTTCTGCGCAAGTGTGGTCGTGCGCGCCCGCTCGGTGCTGGGCGGGTTGCATCATGAATATTCGCTCACACCCGCATTGGCCTGATCGAGTATTTGCGGAAGACAATGGATCGCGCGAGCGCGCGCGGTGAACACGTTGGCCGTTGTAGTAATCTCGGAATGCCTTCAGCTTTCATGCCAAGTCGACCGCTACCAGAAGAAGACACGGTCCAGCTACTCGCGCCGGATCGGTGCCGATCAAACGCTCAACGAACGGATGCGAGCGCATAGGGGACCGACTTGACCTGCTCCGGTGTCGCGGACGCGCAATTTGGCGAGCCAGCGGTGGAAGCCTGGCCTGTCAGCGCGCCGCTCGGTAAGAACAGCGCGAGCGGAATACGTTTCCGGCCGAACTGCATTGGAGCGAAGCGGGGCGCGCGCGAAAACGCTATTTGTGACCGCCAGGGATTGAGTGTGCCTAAATTGTGCCTTGGATAGATTCGTTTCGAGTTCGGCAAGCGTTGCAAGTTATTGATTTACATGGCTCGAATACAGGCCTGGTCCGCCTCATAACCCGAAGGTCGCAAGTTCAAATCTTGCCCCCGCAACCACTTCTAGAAACATCGGCCCCGACTGCCTCCAGCAGGACGGGGCCGATGTCCATTTGGGCGTAGATTCCGTCGTCCCGCTCCTCCACGCGGATCTCGCCGAGCTTGTCGGCCAGGATCCTGCGGGCCAGGTCGACGTCGGTGGCCAGTGCCGAATCGAGCCGCAGGGCAACTTGACGAATGCGGGCTCCGATCTGCTCGGCGCTATAGGTGGTCGGGGCGACTGGACCGGTGCCTGCCGCGGCCATGAGGCCGGCAAGCTCGGTCTCGGCGGCGACGAGGCGGGCCCGCAGGGCAGGCGATAGGCCCATCTGCGCCACGGCGTCGGCCAGTCGGGCGATCTCCGCCTGGAGGGCTTCAATTCGACTGGAACGGGCATTTGCCTCGGAGCTCCCGCGCAGTTGGAGATCCTGTAGGAGGTCCTTGACCCGGCTCCGGATCTTGGCGATGGCGGCCGGGGCCAGCACCTGCTCGCGCAACCCCTGGATCAGCCGCCGGTCGGTCTCGGGGCGCGGGGCGAAGACCCCATGGCAGACCGCCAAGCCGCGGTCCCGGTGCGCCGCGCAGCCGTAGTAGCGCGGGTGCACGGCAATCATCGGGCCGCCGCAGATACCGCAGCGAAGCAACCCGCCAAACAGGGTTCGCGGCGCACGTCCGCGTCCACGTTGACCACTCTGAAGCCTTGGCTTGTCGAGTCGAGCCCGGACCGCGGCCCAAGTCGCGTCGTCGACGATCCGGAGGTCGGGGCGTTCGGCGATCTGCCACTCGTCGCGCGGCCGCATCCGTGGAACGCGCCGGGTGGGGTTGTCGGGGTCCTTCACCCACTCGCGCCGATTCCAGATGTAGCGGCCGATGTAGAGCTCGTTGTTCAACAGCCCCGAACCGGCGCGCGGCGTGCCGTACAGCGCGGTGGCCGACCAAGTGCTCGGCTTCGACTTCTTCCTGCCCGGCCCTGGCACATGTCGGGTATTCAGGTCCGCGGCGATGCGGGTGATCCCTTCGCCAGCCGCATAGCGGGCGAAGATCTCCCGCACGATGGCCGCCTGCTCGGGGATGACTTCCAGGCGAAAGCCATCGGCTTCCCCGCGGTCGTTCATCCCGACGGGCACACTGCGGTAGCCATAGGACATCCCGCCGGCGTGGAAACCTCGTGCGATCTGACCGGCCAGGCCCCGGCGGATCTTAGGCGGCAAGTCGCGCCGGTACACCTCGTTGACGATGCCGCGCATGCCGCGCAGCATGAAGCGCGACTCGCCCGAGTTGCTGTCGTAGCCGTCGGAGATGCCGACCAGACGAATGCCGCGGTGCTCGAGGCGGCGGACGACCTGTTCCTGATCGACCTGGTCACGGGAGAGCCGGTCGAGCCCCTCCAGGATCAGCACGTCGAACTGGCCCGCCAGCGCTGCGGCGTGCATGGCGCCGCCGCCCGTGCGGCGGGTCACCGGCACCGAGCCGCTCGTGGCTTCGTCGGCGAACTCCGCGACGACGGCGAGGCCGTTGTTCTTAGCCCAGGTCCGGCAGGTTCGCGTCTGATCCTCGATCGACGAGCGATCCTGTTTGTCGGTCGAGAACCGTGCGTAGATGGCGGCGCTTGCGGTCTTCATCGACAGTCCCTTTGGCGGCGTTCGTTCGGCCGATGGAGTAGCCGCGGTCCCGGCGAGCTCCTGCGCTACGACCTGCGCGATGAACTCCGAGCAGCGGATCGTCGATCGGACGACCAGCAGGCGGGGTCAGCATCCGGCCGACCCTTGCCGCTGAACGCCGATGCGCACACCGATGAACATCGGTCAGCGCCCGGACCTCGAGCTCGACGCGGGAATGGCGACACCGCAGGAACCGACCGCTGCGGCACCGTCGGCTTCGATCCAGCGCCGCAGCTCGGCCAACTCGATGCGGACGTTGCGCCCAACATGATGCGCCTGCAGCTTATTGGCCGCGATGGCGCGCCGCAGCGTGCGCGTGGAGAAGCTGGCGATGGCGCCGGCCTCGGCAAGTGACAGATATTGCGGATGAATCGTATCGGCAGGCGCCATGACGGGCTTCGATGGTTCGCTACCGCATCGCAAGTCGACACGGTTGACCCCATGGTGGCTGCGCCCAGAGGAAGGCGGGAGGGAGAAGAATTCGTCATGGCTGCGTCACCTGTTGGGCACGGCCGCCGGCTGCATCCAGCCACTGCTGCTCGTCGAGCAATCCGCGTCGCCGGTATTCCTCCGGCGAGGCCATCGCCGCCCGAAAGTCACGGACGCTGACGCGGACGAGGTACTCGACGTCGGGTAGCGCTGATGGTTCGGCCTGGCGGAACAGCGTCGGCACCAGGACGGCGATCGCCGCCACGAAGTTCGTGTACGTGGGCCGACGACTGCCCGGCCGCGATTCACAACGGGTGGGTGGTCGCCCGGTCTGCTCGTTCCAGATCACCGCCAAGCCCAGTCCGAGTTGTCGTGCTGCGAAGTTCACGGAGCCACGGGTGCGACCGCGCTTCGTTGTCGGTTGCATCGATGAGCGGGATCGTCGGACGGAACGCCGGTTTCGCTGTGCCTTGCTGGCCAGCGCACTGCGCCAGTGATAGCCGATGCGGGCGAGGAGCGACGCGAGCTCGTCGAGCACGGCCGTGACTTCATCCGGATCGTCGTTGCCGAGCAGCCGCGCAAGGCGTCCACCGGCGTTGAGCTGCCGCAGGCCAGCGGCGAAGCCGATCGTGCTCGCTGACTCCAGGCGCCGAAGCGAGGGCGTCGCATCGCCGTCCCGAACAGAAGCCGGGGTCGCGCGTTGTCGGCGCATCTGCTCGATCACCGCCGAATGCGGATGGGTCGTGGTCATGGGGTATCAGGGTAGGGTCGAAGGCTCGTGCAGGAACGGGGAGATCACGGGGTGCTAACGCCGACGGTCGAACGCGCCCGGCGGGCCTACCTTCTCGGCGGCTTTGGCGCCATGGCGAAACCGATCGATGGCGGCAGCGTATTGGCGTGCGGCGTCGATGGTCCGCGCTTGGGTGTAGTGGCGCAGGGTCGTCTCGACGTCGGCGTGGGTAAGGAGGTCGCGGGCGACGGCGAGACTCTCCGGCGCCTCGCGCGCGATCGTGGTCGCGGCGATGTCGCGAAAGAGATGTGGGTGGATCGCCGTGCCGAACGCTGTCCTGGTGCGTCGGCACACGCGGAGATAGATCGCACCGTCGGTCAGGGCGCCACCCTTCGCCGACAGCCACAAGGCATCTTCGTGGTCTTGATGCGGAAACAGCAGTCGGTAGCACTCGAGATAGCGCGTCAGGTACGGCACGAGCGGTTCCGGGACAGGGAACTCGTGCGCCAGCCCTGCCTTGGTGTTCTCGTTCTGCAACGCCAATACGTACCCGCTGCCAATCGGACGCAGGTGGGTCGTCAGCCGCAGTTCGGCGAGGCTGCGCCGGCGCAGGGGCCGATACGCCAGCAGGGCGATCAGCAGGCCGTCACGATACTGGCACGCGCGATCGATCTTCTGGAGCCTTGCATCGGCCCCATCCATCAGTGCGCGTCCGAGCTCGATGAGGCGTGAGGGATGGACCATCTTGTGCCGCTTCTCCCGCGGAACCGCGGCCTTCTCGTACCGATACTGCCATTGCCGCAGCCAGGTCCAGTCGGCATCCGGCGCGAGATTGCGCAACGCCAGGATCAAGTGCCCAAGCTCGGCCGCGATGCTCATCGCCGTGATGCGGTCGGCGAGCGTGACGACGTAGTCGTGGACTCGGACGCGATCGGTCCGCTCTGCCGCCGGCAAGCGCAGCGCGGCAGGGTGTGCGGCCGTCAAGTATGACAGCCAGCGACCGTACGCCGCCTGGGCCTGGTAGCGCGTTTTCGTTGACCAGTGGGCAGCCGACGCGTCGACGTCGAAGAAGTCGACCGCCACGGTCGCGCGCTGCCAGCGGTCCCGGTCGGCGGCGGGCCACAGGTCGATCGGCAGTTTGCGTGCTCGCGGCATGTGTCAACCCGGCTTCGTTTCCGGTGTGCGGCTACGCTCGAGGATCCGGTCGAACTCGCGGGCCGCCTCGCGCGTGCGCATTCCGGCGTAGAAGTTGGACGTGGTCTTGATATTGCGATGCCCCAGCAGATCGCGCACCAGGCCGAGGGCCCCGGGATGGATGTCGAGCGCCACCTCCGCCGCCACGTGGCGGAACTGGTGCGGGGTCATGGCGATCCCCAACTCGCGCGCCACGGCCTTGGTGATGCCGTCGCGCAACGCGCTGTCCGGGGCTCGGGAACCATCCATCCGCAGGAACAGCCACTCGCGGTCGTTGACGGTCGCGTAGCTCCGGTACCGATCGAGGTATTCGTGCAACAGGTCCCGGCAGTGGTCGGGTAGTGGGTACTCGAGGGGTACGCTGTTCTTTGTCTCGTCTCGACGCAGCACGACGTAGGCGGGCCCACTGCGTCCCGAGGGCCATTGCAGGCTACGGCCGAGCTCCAGCGTGGCGAGGTTCTGCATACGGATCGGTGCGGCAAGCAGTATCTGGATCGCCAGCGCGATCTGCATCTTCTGCAGCCGCCGCGCTGGCGACGAACGACCGGAGGCCGCCTGCTTGCGCAGCGTGCCGGGCAGGTCGAGGAGGGCGGACAGGAGCTCGCGATCCTGGAAACGGCGCACCAGATCCTGGTTCTTCTGCGTCAGCCCGGTCGGCGTGCTGCCGAGCTTGGCGTTGAGCCGCTTCAGTTCCTCCATCTGTTCCGGGGGCGCCTTGACCCAATGCCGAGCGGTCGCCAGCAAGGTGACGGCGAGACTGCGGATGAAGGTGGTCGGCTGGTTGTCCTCGGTCGCCTTGAGGTAGCGGGAGAGTATCGCCCGCACGTTCGCCGGCATCACCAACGTCGCCAGGCTCTCGACCGGGTCGGGGCTCCCCAGGCACGCCGCCAAGGTCGACGCCGCCAAGCGCAGGTGCTCGCGGCGCTGTCGCAGCGTCGACGCCTTGAGCGGTGTCGTGGGGGCGTCGTCGGCGAGGCGATCGACCCCGCTCGCCCAGCTGAGGTAGGACTCGAGATCCTGGCGGAAGGAGGCGGGCAGTTGCTCGAGCGACAGGTGCCGCTGGCGCTGCACGGCGGGGGGTGGAGTCAGCCGCTGCTGCGGCCACCCGGCAACGGAGGCCGCGGCCTCGTTCCACAGCGCGACCGTCTTGCGCCAGAACGGCAGCGTGTCGCGGCCCCAGTTGACCTTGCTGAGGCCGCGCAGGACGTCCTGCAGGAAGGCATCGTCGACCGCCTGCGGCGGGACCCCGCGGAACGAGGCGATGCGGACCAGGCGCGACAGGCCGTGGCGCAGACGCAGATCATCGACACCGTCGTACAGCAGGGCCCAGGCCGGGTTGAGGGGCGTCCCGTGGGGCGGCAGCTTCGGCGCGTCGGTGACGTGGAGCAGCGCAGCCTTCAGGCGAGACCGGGTGTTGGCGATGGTCTTCTTCGATCGACCACGGCAAGGGGAGGGCAGCTCGCGCAACAACCGGTCGATCTCGCCCATCGTGGCCGGCAGCGTCTCAGGTGGGTGCGCGAGTACGGCGCTGATCGTTCGAACCGCACCGCTGTAGGCGAGCTTGCGACCCGGATCGAGTCGAGCGTCCCGGTTGATGCAGTCGAGCACGTCAGCGAGCGACTTCAGCGCCACGCCGGGCGAGATTGGAGCGGTTTGGGAGTTGGGCATGGGGTCAGCTGCGGACAGGTTGGGACGGGAGCGGACAACGGAACCATAATGGGAATATTATCACCAACTACATGGAACGACTATTATCATAATATATCCCAATGATATGATTAGCAATATAATAAAACTGATCGACTAGGCCGCTGGAGTGACACTGGATTGCTTCCGCATCGGGCAGTCGCACGCAAGCCTAACCCTAGGACTCATGCACGGTGAGGGAGAAGAATGCGTCGGCGAAGTGGGATCTGGGAAACGGCGCGGAACCGCGCCGCGGCCGCCGGGCGAGCGTTCCCGCGCGACGGGGCAGGTGAGACACCTTTACCCCGTCGAGAGACACGCCTGCGCACGACGCCACCCCGATGGCACCGCCGCTCACGCTATCCGCGAGGAGTCCACCGATCGCATCGGACGTATCGCCACCACGCACGCTCGCCAGCCGCCCGGTGTATTGAGTCGGGGGGCTATCCGGGGTCCGGCACAGTTGGCTTCGGCCTGCGCGCGGAATGGGATGCACCCATCCACCGAATGTTCAGCCGGCATGAAGAGCTGATCGGACGTCTGCCGCTCAAAAGTTTTCCATCTGGCGCGCCCGACCCCGAGACATGAAACGCGCGGAGGCAAGCAATTAGATGATCGGTATCGCGATTGGCGTTTCTTACAGACCGAAGCGGCGCTGACGACCCACACCCACCGCTGGCGATTTTCTGGCCCAGTAATCGACGTACATTGCAAGCCGCCGTTCGCTGAATCCGCCAAGAAATGCAGAGTTCGGTGGGAGCGGCCATTGCAAGCGGCCATTGCCAGATGACTGCCGGCGATCTTGGAAAACCGCAGCCGAACGGCCGTAGTTCAAAACGGCGACCGTACGCGATCGACCCTTCTCTGTCCTACGGTCAGCGCGGCCAAGCGTCGCCTTCGCAGCGATACGAGCCATTCGTTTTCCGGTGTGGCCCTGTCTGGTCAGACTACCAATTGCAGGTCCCCATGGCAGCGAGGTATCCAGCACGGTCTTTCGAGTTCATTTAGTCGATCTCCCCTTCGCGAACCGCTTCGTTGGCCCCGCTTCACTTCTTCATCAGTGCGAGCGCCTGGGCCAGTGCCTCACTCGCGCGCTTGGATGCCTGCGGATCACCGTGCTCGGCTAACACCTGGATCAATTGGCGCAACTGTGGCGCTGTGAGCCCCACCCGCATGCTGGCGGCCATGTGGGATCGCAACTGCGCCTCCACGCCCGGCGTGGCGGCCAGCGCGCCAACCGTTGCCAACTCGCGGCTTCCCCAGTCGAGGTTGTCGCGCTCGAAGATGTCGCCAAACAAGTGCGCCTGCAGGTACTGGTTGATGATCGGCGCGAAATCAATCACCGGGCCTTTGACCGGTGCACCGGAGATCTTTGTCTGGTTGGCCGTCCCCACCGCGACCAGCTCATTGCCAGTCGGGATGGCTCGACTGGGCTCGCGCCCCGGCGCGTCTTGAATGCCGCGCTGCTTGCGAGCGTCAACCACCTTCAACAGTTCTCCCAGCGCGTTCAGGCTCTTGGGGAAGCCAACATAGGCATAGAGCTGAACCAGGACCTCCTTGGCTTCGCTGATGGTCAGTCCCGCATCCAGCCCCTGGTTCAAGGCGGCGTTGAGCTTTGGCATGTCGCTCGCGGCCATGAAGGACGCGATCAGCGGAATGGCCTGCTGCTTGGCGGAAAGGGTTTCGGAGTGGATAGGTGTGCCGGTCGAGGCTCTCGCTTCCTGGGTGTCCTGGGCGTCGCAGGCGGCTGCGACGACCAGCCCCAGGATCAGAATCATGGCGGCTGCCGCAGAAACGTTGCGATGCCTAGCGGGCGTTGTATTGTTCATCGGTCACTTTCTCCATCCAGTTGACACTCTTGCCATCCACGGAGCTGCCTACTGCCAGGTGGGCCATGGCGCTGTTCGGCGCGGCGCCGTGCCAATGCTTGACACGGGGCGGGCACCAAACCACGTCGCCCTGGCGGATGACCTGCACGGGTTTGCCCCACTCCTGCGTGAGGCCGATACCTGAGATCACGACCAAGCGCTGCCCGGCCGGATGGGTATGCCAGGCAGAGCGCGCACCCGGCTCGAAAGTCACGTAGGCGCCAGATGCGTTGATCGATTCGTTGGGAGAAAACAGGGGATCGACCCGCACTCTCCCAGTGAAGTACTCCGCCGCACCGTAGATCGGCGCTTGCTCACCCGCACGGGTAATTGTCTGATTGGGTGTAGTCGCCAGCGTGCCTGCTTGGCCCGGCGCGTCGGCTGCGCAGGCGTAATCGGCGAAGGCACACATGACGATTCCCAAAACGAGGCACTTGTTC
>JADJBE010000028.1 GCA_016703895.1 Pseudomonadota bacterium | reverse complement strand
GCGCGGACAATACCCGCTGTTTTGCGATCGTACCCATGCGGCGCTCAATCAGAAATTCCCGCCAGGCGATGTGCGCCTGAATCGTTTGATTGTTACGCGTGCCGGTACGATGATCGGCTGGCTATTGCTGACCTGCACGCCGCTGAAGAATCACAAACAATTCGGCAACATGAAGTTGGGCTGTATTGCTGATGGCCTGTGTGACAGTGCGGACGCTGAGGTACTTGTCAGAGTCGCGGTCGAATGGCTCAAAGAGCGCGACGTCGACTTGATCGTCAGCAACCAGTGCCATAGACCATGGTTGCGTGCGTTGCGTAGCAACCTTTTTCTGGAAGGCCCGAGCAATTTTGTCTTGGCGATGTCCCCAGCGCTCGCTACTCGCGCGCCGGCGCTCGAGGATTGCTACTTCAACCGCGGAGACGGCGACGGTCCTATCAATCTGTAGCTTCAAGCTCCGGCAGAGCTATGACACCGTGATGCCGGAGATGGACGCCTCGAACCGAAAGTCCCGCTTGCGCCGGTACTGGGAACCGGTCGATGTCGTAGCGATCCACTTTGCTGGGGTCGACCAGGCGCCGTTTCAAAAGGTTGAATGCGCAGTCATAGCCCGCGAGTTTCGCTGCGTCACGACTGTGCTGATCGTAGTCCGTCGCTTGGCCATATGGATAGGCGATCGATCTAACTGGAACTTGCAGCAGATTCTCCAGGATGGCTTTCGATTGCTGCAGTTCTTGCAACTGCTCCTGCGGACGCAAACGGTTAAGAAATGCATGCGAGTGCGAATGGCTACCAATGGTCATGCCCGCGCTTTGCATCTCAATGAGCTGAACAGGAGTGATGACGCCATCCGATTGCTGCTCGATAGCGGGGAGGGCAATAGCCAGTCGCGCAGCGATGTCTTGGACCAGCGGCAAGGCGTCACCACGCACCGATTGTGATTTGATCTTGTCGCTCACACTACGCGCCACCGCAACGCGGCTCGCCGCATCGTGGAGCGTCACGATTCCGCCGAGCTCGCCCAGATCGTAGGTCCCGGCGGCGGCGCGTTTGATGGCGATGGTGAGCAGGTTCCACCATTCGACGGTTCGCTCGGTGAGCGAACGCGTGCTGACGAAGAAGAGACCGTTGATCTGATGACGCCGCAACACGGGAAACGCACGTGTGTAGTGGTCCTGCGTCGCATCGTCGAAGGTGACGAGCGCAGCGCGCGGGGGTAGCTTTAGCTTGCCATCCAAGGCATCGCAGACATCGTTCAGGGTGACGATGGTCCGGACCCGCTTGAGCATCAGCAATTGCTGTTCCAGCGCCTGCTGGGTGCAGGAATAAAGTGAGTCATCAAATAGCGCGTCGAATGTCGACGCCGTCCCGCCAATGCGGTGGTAGGCGAGCACAGTAAGTTGGTCGTGCCAAATGCTACGCAATACCTTGGCCACCCCTGAATGAACTGCGAGGTAACCGATAAAGTCGCGCTTCATGACATGTCAAACGAATGCACAGCGTGTCTTCCGCCTCGGGCAAATTGACCGATAATGGTAGAGCCTAAGTCGTAGCAGCAAATTCTGACAGTACTTTGGTCCGGGCTTGCGAACCTGGTCGCATTGCACTCAGTGTGAAATGAACGGCCGCCAAGGTGCGGGATGCATGGCGGCGACACGCACAATTTGGCGATGATTCCCTCAAGCGCTAGCGCTGGATCCAATCGGGAGGCGTTGGCACCATGCCAATTGGTTTGGCAGGATTGCCACCCACGATAGTCAACTCTGGCACGTCTTTGGTCACAACCGATCCAGATGCGACAATCGCGCCTCGGCCAATCGTCAAGCCCTTTAAAACGATTGCATGCGCACCGATCCACGCATAGTCGCCAACCAATATCTTGCCGATGTTGCTGTCGTCAGCGGGTTCACCGCGTGCTCTTGCCAGCGGGTCGAGGGGGTGACCGTCGGAGCCACTGAATCGCACGCGATCAGCCACCAGTACATGTTTGCCAATTTCCACGCGATTGCCCACCGATACCACAACGCCGTAACCCAAGTAACTGGAGTCACCGACCAATAGTTGCTTCTCAGTAGGGTTGCCGGCAGCGATCCAGGTCTGATTGCCCGCCAAGCAGACGTTATCGCCCAGCTCAACGTGCAAGTTGCCGAGTAGCTTCGGCTGTTCCTCCAACAGCTGTAAACCACTGCCGCAGCGGTGACAGGCTAGGCGCAGCAGCGGCTCGTGGTAGATCTTGGACCAGACACGCGCCAGTACTTGGCGACGGAATCGGCGTTCACCCAGCAATGCGTGGTGCAAACCCGGCACGACCGGCAGATTGCCGGAACTGGCCCCTTTGAGTATGGCGAATACCGCGCGCTGCAACGGCGTTTCGCGACGACGGCTCCACTGAATGATGCTCAAAATCGCATTCCCTGCAATGACCTAGGTACATCCGGCAGCGGTAACGCGGTGCCGCATTTCGTTAACGTGAGCAAGTGTAGCGAGGTAGCGACGCCTGCCGCGAGAATTCATGGCTCACAACGGTCATATTCTGTCTTATCGCGTGTGCTTGGAAGCGTGACTCGACTGGCAGTAACCATATCGTAGAGGGTCAATTGCGCAGCGGTCCGCCTTTTGCGCTGCGATGACGAAATCTTACAGTTTTCCGGCCTACTTTTGCGCCTTCAATCAGTTACAGTTGCTGGGTAATGAGGATCTTAGTCACAGGGGGTTCCGGCTTCATCGGTCGGTGCCTGGTGCAACAATTGGGCACGGATGGTCACGAGCTGGTCAACCTGGACCTGTGCCCGCCCGAATGGTCGGCACCGTTCAAGCGTTCACTGCTTGGCGATGTGCGTGACATCGAACTTGTGCGCGAAGCGATGAAGGGCTGTCAGGCGGTTTTTCATTTGGCCGCGGCGCATCACGATACCGGCATTGATCTGCCTACCTACTTCGACGTCAACGAGAATGGCACGCGCGTTTTGTTGCAGGTCATGGACGAGCAGGGCGTCAGCGACCTGTGTTTCACATCGTCGGTGGCGGTTTATGGCCAAAGCGCCGTGGACCCCAAGGAAACCAGCCCTGCTTTTCCGATCTTGCCTTACGGCGCATCGAAGCTGGCAGCAGAAAAAGCATTAGGCGAATGGGCCGCCGGGAACCCGAGCCGGCGGGCTCTGGTGTTTCGTCCAGCAGTCGTATTCGGCGCGCATAACTTTGCCAACATGTACGCACTGATTCGCCAGCTCCATTCGCGCCGTTTCTTGCAGGTCGGATCCGGCGAAAATCGCAAGAGCATGTGCTACGTCGACAACCTGGTTGCAGCAATGCTTTTTCACTGGGCGCGAGGCCTAGCAGGGTTGCAGCTGTTTAACTATGCCGATAAGCCCGATATGTCTTCACGCGAGATTGCGGATGAAATCTCGACGGCGTTGGGGCTGCGCCCAGCCCGTTTGCGCATCCCGCTCGGTCTGGCGATTGCCTTGATTTCACCCCTGGACCTATTGGGCCGCTTACTCGGTCGGAATTTCCCGGTGTCGGGATTCCGGATTCGCAAATTTGCCGAGAGCCGTACAGTGTTTAACTCGGCCGCCGTATTCAGTGGTGGATTTGTTGCGCCGTATAGTTTGCAGCACGGTATTCGAGCAATGGTTACTTGGTACCGGGGCGAAGGCCGAAAATTGCGCCCGGTGTGGAGAATTCCGCCTGCGTCCTGGCAGGCGGCACCTACCGGTACGCAGCCGGTGGGTCAGTCTTGACCGTAGCGATAGCGCTATCAATATCGGCGGTGGCCCTGGCCGTCTTGGTGTTCGGCTGGTTTATCTATCCACTTGCCAGCGTCGTACTCGGTCGGCGCCAACCAGTGGCCGGAAAGTTTGACACTGGACCAGCCAGTGTCAGTGGTTCTTGCCACGCGCGAGTCGCCGTCGATGGTGACCAAACAAGTCGCGGAGCTGTTTGCTCAAGGCTATTCGTCCGAACACCTTGAGATCATCATTGCAGTCGATTCGGCCGCTATCCACCCCTTGGCGGAGTATCAGCGGGTTCCTCTTAAACAGCGTGTGCAGATCGTGGCGGGAGACGCGCAAGGCGGAAAAGCCTGCGCCTTGAACGCCGGTGTCAGGGCCGCGAGCGCGCCGCACCTTGTATTCGCTGATACGCAACCGAGGTTGCTGGGCAATTCGATTGCCGCACTGGCTGGTTTCCTGCATAACAACAAAGAATTTGGGGGCGTCAGTGGGTCGCTGTCGCTGAGCGAGTCGCCGCGCGAACGGGACGCCGTGCTGGGCCGCCTTTGGAATTTTGAACTTGCGGTCCGGCGTGCACACGCCAACATGCATAGCATCTGTGCTGTTACTGGCGCGATCTATGCCATCCGGCGTGACCTTTGGCAGCCGCTGCCACCAGGGGCTATCTGTGACGATCTGTTTGTTCCGATGCGGATCATACTCGCGGGCAAGCGTGTCGGGTTTTGTGAATCGGCGCGGGCGCTCGATTCACGCGTATTCACACGTGCTCAGGAGTTTCAGCGGAAAGTCCGGACCCTCACTGGCATGTTGCAGTTTGTCGCCCGCGAGCCTGCGGTGCTGCTGCCGTGGCGCAACCCCGTCTGGTTGCAGTTTGTGTTCCACAAGCTGTTACGGATAGCGACGCCTTTTCTTGCCGCTACGGTGGTCGTCGGCGTGTCCACTGCGTTATTCGCGGCTGGTTACTTTGCACTCCTCGCATTGGCGCTGGTGCCATTGATGTTAGTTGCGGCATTGGCGCTGTTGGGCGTGGGGCGTGTCCGCCAGCTGCTCAGAGACGTGGGCTGGATTTTGTTGCTCCTGAGCGCGCCCGTGGTTGCTGTATGGCGCGCATTGCGCGGCCGTTGGGACGTGTGGCGGCCGCAGTTGCAGGGTCCGGAGAGTAGGTAGTATGCCGCCAGTCGCCCAGACAGCGTCGCGCGGCAGCCAGCCCAGACCAAACACGCGTCTGCCACGCAAGCGCGGCGCGCCCGATCTGTTGGCGGCAGTGCCTTTCGTCGCCTACGCGGCGTGTCTGGCGATTCTGGTTGTGGTGGGTCGATTTGCCGAGCTGGTCCCCGGACTCGATCGCTTGCAACCCGCGAAGCTGGCGCTCGGCCTGTTTCTTGCCAGCGCACTAATTGGGCGCAAGTACCTCGCAGATTCAGAGATTTTCAAATCGCCCATTGCCAGGACTGCCTTTTGGTTTTTCGCCATCGCCGCTGCGAGTGGTATTTGGTCAATTTGGCAATCCAACAGCCTGGCCTTTGTGACCAACGGATTGATCGTCATCGGTGTGATGTTCGTCTTGTTATTCAAGGTGGTTCGAAACTGGGCTGTGGCGGAAACACTTATTGTTAGTTTGTGCGTCAGCGCCACGCTGCTTGGTATTGCTGCCATTGTCAGTTACGACGGTGCGCGCGCTGAGGCGAGCGGTACCTACGATACGAACGACCTCGCCTATGTGTTGGTGACCACGTTTCCTTTGGTACTCGCGCTGGCTCTGGATGGTCGGGGCTTTCGACGGGTCGTGTTCGCGGGTATGGCGGCGGCAGTGCTGGTCGCTGCGCTCATTACTGAGTCGCGTGGTGGGCTGCTAGGACTTATCGCCGGGATCATTGCGGTATTCTGGCTACGCCCAGCAGCAGTTAGTGCCAAGACGGGTTCGATGGGTCGCGCTGCACAAGCAATCGTCTGGGTGATGGCGGCGGTTGCGGTCGCTGTTGCCAGTTGGCCAATGCTGCCAGCGAGCGCGCGCGAGCGCTTTGCTTCGATGCTCGATCTGCAATCTGACTACAACATGCAGGAAGAAAGTGTTGGTCGAACATTCATTTGGCGCCGCAATTTGACGGCGGTCGCGAAACGACCTATTGGCTTCGGTGTCGGCTCATCTTCTGCGCTCGATTTGCAACTCGGCGGCAGATTCAAGACTGCGCACAACAGTGTGGTGCAGATCACGACCGAACTCGGTGTGCTCGGCGCCATCTTGTTCTTGCGGTTATATTGGCTAGCTTGGCGTGGCTTGGGCCAGAAAATCGCTGCAACACGCAAGCAAGTTGCGTCTCTGCACTGTCAGGTTGCAGGGCGCGCAGGCGTGCTGCTTTATGCGCTACGCGCGTCGCTGGTTGCTAGTTTTGTCGCTGGGTTTTTCCTGTCGCAGGGATATTCCTATCTGCTCTATTCGGTGCTTGGCATCATCGCAGCGGTCATTTTGTTGGATCCGACCGAGAAGCTCGATGTCGAGTCAGACGCGCGCAATCGCGTTCGCGGCTATCGTTGATTCGCGGATGAAGTTGAACGCGTCTGGCGCTTCAATGGATGCGACAGAGCGTCATTCCCTACTCGCTGCGTGGGAAGAGCTGGAGCCGCACTGCGATTCCTCGGCATTTCGGTCGAGTTTGTGGCAAGCCGCGTGGTTAGCCAACTTGCCGTTGGATCAACCGCTCTACAAGGTCACCGTTCACCACGGAGATGTGCTCATCGCGCTCGGCGTACTGGGTCTTGGTCGATCGGGAACGTGGCCTCTGACTCGCGCGTCCGCAAGCCTCCATGCAACCGGCAGCAACGAGCAAGACACGGTATTCATTGAACAGAATGGCTTTCTTGTCAGGCGTGGTTATGAGGGAGTCGCAATTCCTGCGGCGATTGAGTACCTGGCTGAATCGCGTCCAGAGGTGGATGAGTTTCATTTTGACGGAATCGATTCTCCTGAGGACTACCTGCGATTTGCGCAGTCGACAGGTCTGATTGTCAGCGACTATCGCATGGCGGCCCCGTACGTTGATCTGGCCGCGATCCGAACTGCTGGCAAGTCCTATATGGAAACGCTCAACAAGAAGGCGCGGTACGCGGTGCGCTCGGCGCGGCTGGGATATAGCGAGAAATACGGACCGCTGAAGGTCGAATTGGCGGCGAACATCAACTCAGCGCTTCAGACGCTTTCTTGCATTGCAAGCTTGAACAAGCAGCGTCATCAGGGCCGCGGTGCGCGCAGCAGTTTTCAGAACGAGTTCTTTCTCAGGTTCCATCAGGACCTGGTCCGCCGCGGTTTCGCCAGTGGATTTGCCCAGTTGCTCACTGTTACAGCGGGGCAGACTCCTGTCGGGCATCTGTATCTATTTTGCTATCGGAACCGTATCGCCTTCTATCAGTGTGGCTACGACTACAGTCTGCTGGGCGCTCGCGCACAGCCTGGGTATTCGGTGTTGGCTACTGCTATCGATCACTATCTGGCAGCAGGTTTCGATGCGTTCGACTTTCTGGCGGAAGCGACGCCTTACAAGTTGAAGCTTGCCCAGTCGTCACGTGACATGGCCTTACGCAACCGGTTGACGGAAGCCGCTCGCGGCTGGTGGCGGCGGCCAGTTAGGCGGTAGGCCGAGCAGCTCCAAGTATTGTGTGATCGTCGATTCGATGTCGTGATCGGCGCGTACGCGAGCAACTGCACGCTGCACGATCGTTTGCCGCAATGCTGGGTCGATCACGAGTTGCAGCATCGCGTCGCTCAATGCGGCAGGGTTGCTAGCAGGCGCAGTCAATCCCGCACCGTCGCGCAACAAGTTAGGGATGCCGCCCACTGCGGTGGCAACGCACGGTACCCGATTGGCCATGGCTTCGATCAATGCCATCGGTAAACCTTCGGTCAACGAACTCATCACGAGTGCATCGGCTGCGGGCAACAGCCTCAGGACGTCGCTGCGCGCGCCGAGTAAGGTAACGCTGCTCCCGAGTTGCAGGTTCGCGATGGTTTGCTCGATGCGCGGCCGGTCTTCGCCATCCCCGACCAGCCACAGTCGAAGTGGCTGCTGTGTTTTGCTACTCAGCATGCCGAAGGCTTCGACCAGCGTCGGAATGTCCTTGGTTTCATTGAGCCGGCCGACGGCGATAAAGAGAAAGTCGTCGTTGTTCGCGCCAAACTCCTGCCGCACGCTGGGTTCACGCCGCGGTGTTTCGGCGGGCACGACGACCCCATTGGCGACGTGATGCATCAGACTGCGCGGCGCGCCCATTTCGTTGATGAAGTACTCAATTTGATCCGGGTGTACCACGGTAATAGCGTCCGCACGGTGCAGCAGGCGTGCAGTAGTCGCACGGTATTTCGGTCGCGCTTGGTACTGATGCAACGCGTGCTCGGTCACGACGACTCTCGGCACGCTCGCCAACCGCCAGCCGCGCCCGCCAATGTCGAGCGCGGCGCCATAGTGAGTATGGAGTCCCGCGACGTGCTCGCGCTTCAGGAAACGTGCTAACTCAAGGGGGTAGGTAAAGCGTCGGGTGAGGCGCATGCGGCTGGTGTATTGGTAGTCGAAACAAGGGATACCTGCCGCTTCGATTTCCTGGCGCAGCGGACCATCGTTGCCATACATGCCGAAGCACACCACGCGGTAGCCGCGCCGCGCGAAGCCCAGGGCCGCATCCGCGGCGACACGCTCGCCGCCCCCTATGTCGTAGGAGTAAAGCGCTTCAACGATTGTGGGTGGAGCGGAGGGCTGCGTCACAGAAGGATGGGCCAGCTGGCAAAACAAACTGCCAATTTGTACTCGCGTGATGGACTGCTCGATAGTTTGGCATAGTGCTACTCAGTTGCCACCGTCTTGTGCAGACTATGCGCATGCCTAGAGCTTTGCAGGTCATCAGTACGGGCGGCATGTATGGCGCCGAGCGTGTGTTACTCGAGCTGTCGCGCTACTTGAACGACAATGGATGGGACTCGCGTGTACTCGCGATCGATGGCGCTGGAGCGGCACCTCTGGTTGCGGCTGCCCGTCGGATGGGTATGCAGGCTGATCTGTTCAGCGACCAGTCGACTGGAATTCTGGCACCTAGCGCAAAGTTGACGCGTTTTCTCGACGCGCAGCAGATCGATCTGGTGCACTCGCACGGCTATAAGCCGGATATTCTGCTTGCACTCACCGGCCAACCGCGTCGAAGAGCCTGCATCGCGACTTGCCATAGTTGGTACAGCGATAACTGGAAGCTTCGCCTCTATGAAAAGTTGGACAAGCGCGTACTGCGGTCATTTGCACATGTCGTCGGCGTGTCGGCTGAGATTGAGCACAGCCTGTTGGCCGCTGGGTTGCCGCGAAAGCTAGTAAGTGTCGTGCAAAATGGTTTGGACCCAGTGCTGCCAGCAGTTGGCGCGCGCGCCGCGATACGGGCTCAGCTGGGCATCGCAGAGGACTGTCATTTCATTCTTCGGGT
Organism: Pseudomonadota bacterium; assembly: GCA_016703895.1. Taxonomy (GTDB): domain Bacteria; phylum Pseudomonadota; class Gammaproteobacteria; order Steroidobacterales; family Steroidobacteraceae; genus CADEED01. Next base: position 25,111 of record JADJBE010000028.1, on the reverse strand, counting down.
TGGCCGGTTAGTGGAGCCGAAAGGGAACGATATTCTGTTGCGTGCACTTGCAAACCTGCCGATGAAGAACTGGCACGTGGTTTTTCTGGGGGAGGGTGCAACGCAGTATTCCCTCGAGGCCGAGGCGGATGCACTGCGAATTCGGGGATTGACGACGTTCTGTGGTTTCCAGCCAAACGTTGCGGACTATCTTGCCGCAGCCGATTTGTTCGTGAGTCCTTCGTTGCAGGAGGGGTTACCGATGGTCCTGCTGGAAGCGATGGCCGCGGGTTTGCCGGTCATCTCGACCAGTGTGGGTGAGATTCCAAGTGTTATGGTGAATGAACGGGATGGCCTGTTGGTGAACCCCGGCAATACTGGTCAACTGCGCGATGCGATGGCGACAGCTTTGAGCAGTCCCGCGGATCGCCTCCGCTGGTCGACGCAGGCTCGCGCCACTTTCACCGCGAGTTTCTCGCGCGGGGCCATGGGGCGATCGTATGGCAGGCTGTACGATGCCGTATTGCGGCAATCACGAGATTTGATGGCTTAGTCGGTTGTCGAGTTTCTTTACAGAGCCGCGCTGAAAGCTACGAGGTGGGCGTGTTTTTGGCGTCTAAGTGTTTGATAAATAAGAAAAATAAACCGATGGCACACAGGTTGCACATAAGTAGCCGTCAGCGATCCCGCTGTAGGCTCAAGGAAACGTATGAATCGCAAACATTTTGCTCCGCTGGCTGCTGTCAGCGCCCTGCTGCTCGCAGGTGTCGCTAACGCAGGCTTCGTGATCATGGACAACGGCGGCGCGCCGCTCTCCACGGTCAGCCCGATCCCGAACAATAACGACTTCCGGACCGACCTGATTGCTGCTGGCCTCAGCCAGTTCAATCTGGGCGGCAGTCTGGCGTTGTCGGCCGACTCGCTGCCTGGCGTCATTGACGTGACTGCATTCGGTTCTGAGGCGGGTTTTGTAAACCGCTTCACGCTGGGTGCCGCTTCGTTCACGGCCCCTGGTAGCCTGTCGTGGTCCGCTCGCTCAGCTGGTAGCACTGCTGCCAGTGCCGGCATGGTGAACTTCGAGTTCTGCGCTCTGACAATCAGCTCTTGCCTCAACAATGCTCAGAATGCCAACACTGCTTCTGGAAGCTTCCAGTCAGTGGGTATGTGGGTGTCGGCTGATGGCAACACGGCTTGGTTGCTCTGGGACGACTCGGGTTCCGATCTCGATGACAACCATGATGACCTCATCATCCGTCTGACCTATCGCGTGCCGGAACCGGCGACGCTGGGTCTGCTGGGCTTGGGTCTGTTGGGTGTCGGCGCGATCCGCCGCAAGCGAACTGCGTAATTAGCCTCAGGGATCTGTTGATCGGAACGGCGCCTTCGGGCGCCGTTCTGTTTTGCGGACAGCTATTGTCGGCTGTTGATAGTTGATACGCTGCTGCCAGAGCAAGCGATTGCCATGGCTTGAGGATAGTGGTCTCAGTGGATGCGGCGCAAAAATCCCGTTCGCATGAGTCGCCGCGCGAGTCGGGTGGCGCGCTGACAGACGTGGCGGACTGGGATCCTTACTACGAGGGACTTGATGTGTCGCGTCTCGACACGCTGTCTCGGCAACCGTCGGTTTTCGATACGCTGTTGTCAGGGCGCACGGGTAGCGTGTTCGAACTTGGCTGCGGCGGCAGTCCGCTTCTTGCGAGATGTGCCCGCGCCGGGTGGTCGGTGTCTGGCGTGGACTTTTCCAAGCCCAGTTTGGTGTGCCTTGAACGCTATTTGACGCAGCATCAGCTCGCGGCGGGCAACTTTCTGTGCGGTGATATTTTCCAGATCGAGCCGGGCGAGCTCTCGGAATCAGTCGATTTCCTTGTCTCAGCCGGGTTTCTCGAGCATTTTAAAATCCAGCGCCGATCTTGAAGAAATGGTCGGCGGTGCTGAAAGTCGACGGCCAGGTGATTAGTGCGATTCCTAACCTTCTCGGGGCAAACGCGCGGATCTTCGCGCACTATGACCCAGTTTTTTGGAACCAGCATGTCGTATTCGATCCCGCCGCAGTCGATCAAATGCATGTCGATGCGGGCCTGCGAATCGTACGGAAAGCGCAGTACTTGGGTCGTTACGATATCCACATGTTGATACCGTGGACGAAGATAGCGGCGCGCTTCCCGCATCCGCAGCTTTACCGGCTATTCAAGCTGGCAACGTATTTTGGCATTGGGCTGCCGCTCAGCCGTCTGCCGCTGGAACCGTCGCGACGGCTGGCGCCGTATATCGTCGGCGTCTACGCGCTCAGCAAGCGCTCGTTCAGCGCCTGACCTAAACCCAAGCGCTTAACGCGACTTGAAATCTTCCGGCGTCAGTTGATGTCGCCCCAGCAGTTTGTAGAAGTCGGTGCGATTGCGCTTGGCGAGCCGCGCTGCCTGGCTGACGTTGCCACCGGTGATCTGCAGGATCTGCGACAGATAACTGCGCGTGAACTCGTCGCGCGCTTCGTCGAACGAGGGTAGGCGGCCTTGCGTGCCACCTAACGATTGCTGCACGAGCTCGACCGGAATGATCGGCGTTTGCGACAGCGCCACATTCTGCCGCACGACATTCGCGAGCTGTCGGATGTTGCCGGGCCAGTCGGCCGTCGCCAGCAACTCGACCGCTTCTGGTGCGTAGATCTTGCGCACGCCGCTTTCTTTGGTGATGGCAGCAAGAAAGTGTGAGACCAGCAGCGGAATGTCTTCGCGGCGCCGGTTCAGCGGCGGCATGTCGATATGCACGACATTCAGCCGGTAGTACAGATCCTCGCGGAACTGGCCGGCCATCATGAGCTGCTGCAAATCGCGGTGCGTTGCTGAAATCACGCGCACATTGACCGCGACGGCATCGGTGACACCGATCGGCCGAATCACGTTCTCCTGCAACACGCGCAACAGCTTCACCTGCAAGCGCATCGGCATATCGCCGATTTCATCGAGCAGCAGCGTGCCGCCGTCGGCCGCCTGGAAGAGACCCTTGTGATCGCGGATGGCGCCAGTGAACGAGCCTTTGGTGTGGCCAAACAACTCGGACTCGAGCAGGTTCTCGGCCATCGCGCTGCAATTGATGGCGACGAACGGCTTGCCGCGGCGCGGGCTGACCTTGTGGATGGCGCGTGCTAGCAGCTCTTTGCCGGTGCCGCTTTCGCCGGTGATGAGCACACGCGCATCGGTGCCGGCGACCATGTGAGCCTGGGAGAGCTTCTCCTCGACCGCGGCGCTGCGCGTGATGATCTCTGAGCGCCAGTCCTCGTCGTTCGCGCTGAAGCCGGAGATGCGCAGTGCTTTTTGCACCTGATCGAGCAGTTCCTGCTTGTCGACTGGTTTGGTGAGAAAGCCAAACGCGCCCATCTGCGTGGCCTGCACGGCATCGGGGATGGTGCCGTGCGCGGTGAGGATGATGACTTTGAGGCCCGGATAACGCGCTTGCAGCTCTTTCAGCAGCCCGATGCCGTCCATTTGATCCATGCGCAGATCGGTGATGACGAGTTCGGGGCGAAAGCGCGCGGTAGCGGCGAGTGCGAGGGCGCCGCTCTCGACGGCTTCGACCTCGTAATTTTCGGCGCGGAGTCGAATGGTCAGCAGCCGCAGCAAGCCTGGGTCGTCGTCGACGACGAGAATACGAGCCTTGCGCTTGTTACTGCCAAGGTGACTATGGGGCGGGCTGGCGAGCGGCATGGCGACTTGCATCAGGGGTTTCGTCCTTCGGGTTGCGAGGTGCGGTTCTTCATCGTCTGCTCGATGCGCGAAATCGCGTCGAGCTTGGCCTGCGCTTCCTCGAGCTGGCGCTTGAGCCGAGTGTTTTCCTCATTCTCGGCGGCCAAGCGGCGGTTCAACTGCGCGATCCGATCGCGTTCGCCGCGATCGGTTTCTGCCCGATTGCGCTTGATCTCGGCCTGCAGTGCCTGGTACTGGTCGATCAGGGACAACTGCAAATACGCGATCGCGCGCTCAGCGGGCAGTAAAGTCTCGGGGTTAGCGGAGTACTTCGCGCAACAGTCGCTGTGCGCCGACAGGATCGAAGCCGTTGTGGCCGGGTGTCGACAGGGCGAGGCCGTAGTGCAGATTGCGACTCGGGGTGGCGGCGGCGGCTTGCTCCGCCTCTAGCCTGGCGAGGATCTCGGCCTGCTCAGTGGCGCTGCCACGCGCCAGTTTGTACAGCGTGTCGAGGTAACTGCTGACGATCGAGCCTTCGACTGCTCGTTGGTCCACCGGCGGTGTTGGCGCAACCTGCCGGGGTTCGTTGGTGAGGCCAGCACAGCCGGTCATCGTGAGCAGCGCGCATCCCAGGATCGCACGGGCCGTGCTGCGGCTGGCGGCGCCACGCGGTGCGCGGCTGTCACGCGGCATGGGCCTGCTCCTCGTTAGCAGCACCGGCCAGCACCACCGGCATCTGAATGCAAAAATGCGCGCCGGGGTAGACGCCATCGAGTACCTCGATGCTGCCACCGTGGGCGTTAGCGAATTCCAGAACGACGGACAAGCCGATACCCGTGCCTTTCACAAATCCCCCGGTGGGTGCCTTACCCGTGTAGAACGCGTCGAAGATCCGCGCGCGTTCGGCGCGTGGGATGCCGGGACCGGAGTCGGCGACATCAATACGCAGTTGGCCCGCTGTCGCAGTGGCATGCAGGTAGATCGTGCCGCCCTTGGGCGAGTACTTGATGGCATTGGACAACAGATTCTCAAAAATGAGCCGCACCTTGCCGCGATCAGCCCGTAGGCGCAAATCCTCTATTTTCACGTCGAGCCGGACGCGCTGCGAAATCACCGCGAGCTGCTGGCTCTCCAGCACTTGTTTGACCAGCGGACGCAGGCGGAACTCCGAGATGTCGAGGCCGATGCTCTCTTTTTGCCAAGCACTGAAAGACAGCAGATTCTCAATCAACCGCTGCAACTTGATGCCGTTGTCGCGCAGGATGGCGATGACCTCGCGCTGATTGTTATCGAGCGCTCCGACTGCACCATCCATCAGCAGTTCCGTTCCTTCGCGGATGTTCGCGAGTGGGGTCTTCAGCTCATGCGACATGTGGCGCAGGAATTTGTTGCGCTCTTCGGCGAGGTCGACGAGCCGTTGTCGCAGCCATTCTAACTGCCCGCCGAGGCGCTTGAGATCGCGCGGTCCGGACACTTCGATCGGATTGCTGAACGTGCCTTCGCCGAGCTCGCTGATGGCGCGGTCGAGTTTGCGCAGTGGCCGACCGATCGACAGCGTCAGCGCGAGGATGGCGACCAGCGTCAGGGGCGCGAGCAACGCCGATTGCCACAGCATCCGTTGCTGCGCTTGATCGGTCTCGCGACGCAGTTCGGCCAGGCTTTCGTCGACGAGCTGGTTGCCGCTGCTGGCAATGTTGTTAGTGTACTCGTCCAGTTTGCCGATCTGCGCGAGTGCTTCGGCAAGTTCCGGGCTATTGGGCTTGGCACCGGCAACTTTGGCGGCCAACGCGGTGTGCAACGCCTGAAAATCCCGCAATGCACCGGCGGCCGGTTCGCGATCGAGGACGCGCGCCAACTGTTCGCGGCTCGCTTCGAGCCGGGCGTCGGCCTGCGGCGTACGCGTCCAGCAGCTTCTGATCGCCCAGTACCTGGTACCGCTAAAGGCGCATGGTCCGCTCCAGCACGGCGACATCGGAGAACATGCTTTGGGTCAGCCGCGCGCCCTGGACGCCCTCGAGGACGATTTCCTGGCTGGACGCCGCCAGACGGCGGATCTGTACCGAGGCGTTGACGATGGCGACCAGCAGCGGGATGGCGATCAGGGCCAGCCCAAGGAGCATCAGGCTGCTCAGGGACTGTGGTCGGGGCCAACGCATCGCATCATTCTAGACGACCTGAGCGAGACGACCTAGCGTTGTGGCGCCACGCCAGGGGTCCTTTACCAGGGTTCGCGCTCCAGTCGCCGCTCCCAATCGAGCGCCGTGCGCACGATCACCTCGAGGTCGTCCAGTTTGGGCTGCCAGCCCAGCAGAGAGCGGACCTTGTCGGCCTGCGCCACCAGACTGGGCGGGTCGCCCTCGCGGCGTGCCTCTTCGCGGATGTCGAGTTTTTGCCCTGCCACCCGCTCGACCATGGCCAGCACCTGCCGCACGCTGTAGCCGTGCCCGTAACCGCAATTGATCACGCTCGACGCGCCGCCGTCACGCAGGAAGTCGATTGCGCGCAAGTGCGCGTCGGCCAGGTCGGCGACATGAATATAGTCCCGCACGCCGGTGCCGTCGGGAGTGTCGTAGTCGGTGCCATAGACCGACACGTGCGAACGCTTGCCGACGACCGCCTGACAGGCCACCTTGACCAGCAGCGTTGCGGCGCGCGTCGATTGGCCGATACGCCCTTGTGGGTCGCTGCCCGCCACGTTGAAGTAGCGTAGCGCCACGTGCCGCAGCGAGCTCGCCAGCGACAGGTCACGCAACATCCACTCGGACATCAGTTTGGAGGTGCCGTAGGGATTGATCGGCGCCGTGGGCGTGTCTTCGTTGGCCAGACCGCCTGCCGGTATCCCATAGACCGCTGCGGTCGAGGAGAACACAAAGTGTTTGACGTCCTGCGCGGCACAGGCCTCCAGCAGGTTGCGCGTCGCGCAGGTGTTGTTGCCGTAGTACTTGAGCGGCAATGCCACCGACTCCGGCACGATCGTGTGCGCGGCAAAATGCACGACGGTGTCGACGTTGTGCTCACGTAGCAGTCCGGTGACCAGTGCTTTGTCACCGACGTTGCCAACCACCAAGGGCGCGCTGCCGACCGCTTGGCGAAAGCCGCTGGACAGATCATCGAGTACGATGACGCCTTCGCCACGTTCGACGAGTTGCGCGACGACGTGACTGCCAATGTAGCCTGCGCCACCGGTGACAAGGATTTTGCGTTTGTTCATAAGGGTCGACACTATGCAGCGCCGGGTCCGTCCGGCGACCGCGGATTTTACGGCAAATGGATCCGTCATCCAGCGCCGTGCCTGTCTGGGTGATTATCTGTGACACAGCACGCAAATCGCCCGTTCGCGCAGCTTGATCCTGCCGCGGTCATGGCAGCGGCAGATGCTATCGGTATTGCAGCCTCCGGGCGCTTGCTGGCGCTCAACAGTTACGAGAACCGCGTGTATCAGGTGGCCGACGAGGCGGGCGTGCTGTGGGTGTTCAAGGTTTATCGACCCAATCGCTGGAGCGACGCCGCGATTCTTGAGGAGCACCGTTACACGCTCGAGTTGGCGGCGCACGAACTGCCGGTGGCGCGCCCGCTGCAGCGCGATGGCAACACGCTGTTTCACCTTGCCGGTCAGCGGTACGCAGCGTTCGAGTATCTCGCCGGGCGTGCGCCGGAGCTCGACCGTCCGGATGCGTTGGAGTTGTTAGGAAGGACGCTCGCCAGAGTCCACGCGGTGGGCAGGGTTGCAAGGTTTGAGCATCGGCCGGTGCTCAGCCTGCAGCGTTTGGGCAGCGATGCGCGCGAGCAGGTGCTGGCCAGCGGTTTCGTGCCGGCTGCTTTGCAGGATCGCTACGCTGACATCAGTGCGCAGCTACTGGACCGAGTGGCAGACGAATTCGATGCAGTCGGCCCAGTGTCGCAGCTGCGCATTCACGGCGACTGTCATCCGGGCAATATACTTTGGCGTGCGACGGGGCCGCTGTTTGTCGACTTCGATGATTGCATGACCGGCCCCGCGGTCCAGGACTTGTGGATGTTCCTCGCGGGTGGTCCGGCCGAGCAACAAAGTGGCTGGATGCATTTGATGCGCGGCTATGAGTCCTTCGGTGAGGTGGACGCGCTCGAGCTGCGGCTGGTGGAGCCGCTGCGCAGCCTGCGGATCTTGCACTACGCCGGTTGGCTGGCAGCGCGCTGGGACGACCCGGCGTTTCCACGCGCATTTCCCTGGTTCAGTGAGCCGCGGTACTGGGAGCGTCACCTGCAGGACCTGATGGAACAGTTGTCTAACATCGATGAGCCGCCATTGTTGGCACGGTGAGCCGCGCCACCGTGAGCCGCGCCAGCACTGACGCCCAACGGCGACAGGATGCGGTGCTACTCGCGGGGTCGCGGGCATCTTTGTTACGCTAACGCCCATCATGTCTGTTGTCAGTCAGCGCACTCGTAGGCGCGCAGTTGTTACGCTTACGTGCTGGGCGCACTGCTGACCGCGTGCGGCGGGGGCTCAGGCGGTGGCGGTCTGGCCGGCAACCCTAGTCCCACCCCCACTGTAGTCGTGTCGGGTCGGGTGACGTTTGATCGCGTGCCGATCGGTCCCGGCGCGACGCAGGGGCTCAACTTCGCGGCTGTCGTGTTGACGCCTGTCCGTGCCGTGACGGTCGAAGCATTGGCACAGTCGGGTGGTGCGGTGCTCGCGACTGCCGTCACGAATGCTGCCGGGGACTTTTCACTGACGGTGCCGGCGAGCACCGGGATGTCACTGCGCGTCAAAGCCGAGCTGCTGCGAACTGGCGCGCCCGCGTTCGCCTTCCGGGTACGCAACAACACGGCCAACAATGCGCTTTACGCGCTGGACGGCGCGGCTTTCGATTCCGGCACCGCGAATCAGCAGCGCAACTTGCATGCCGCTTCGGGGTGGGGCGGCGCTGGTTATACCGGTCCACGTGCGGCCGCGCCGTTCGCCATTCTGGACACCGTTTATCAGGCCTACAACCTGGTACTGAGCGCCGAACCCAACGCCAGCTTCCCGGCTCTCGATCTGTTCTGGAGTGCTAACAATCGGGTTGGTGATAGCAGTTGCAGTGTCGATCGGGCGAGTATCGCGACCGGCGTCATCTGCACGACCTTCTTTCTGCCGTCAGTCGCCAATCCGGCCGCGTCGCGTCCCGATGCCGGTATTTACGTGCTTGGGTCTGCGAACGATGATTCTGACGAATTTGACCGGCATGTGATTGCGCATGAATGGGGTCACTACTACCAAGCCAGTTTTTCGCGCGACGATAGTATCGGGGGTCCGCATGCTGGCAATGACCGGCTCGATATGCGGCTGGCTTTCAGCGAGGGCTGGGGCAACGCCTTTTCAGCGATGGTGCTTGACGATCCTGTCTACCGCGACAGTGCCGCGGTCGCTGGCCAGCAGCGGGCATTCGGCTTTGATCTCGAGACTAACCCGGCGGTCGGCGCGGCCTCGATCGGTTGGTATAGCGAGAGCTCCGTCCAGTCGCTGCTCTGGGATTTTTTCGACGCTGGCACGGATGGCATCGATTCCATCGCACTCGGCTTTGAGCCTGTCCATCGCACCATGTCGACGGAGCTGAGAACCGGCCCTGCGTTTTCGACCATCTATCCGTTTGTGGAGGGCTGCGCGCACGCGTGCCAGCCGCCGATGCGATTATCGAGGCGCTGACCCGCAATCAGCTCATCACGCTCACGCGAGGCGATTTTTTTGGTGCGGCCGAGACTAACAATGGGGGCGATGCCAGGAACTTGCCGCTCTATCGGCCAATCACCCTTGGTACGACGGAGCGAGTGTGCTCGACGATTTCGCCGAACGGGGCGGGCAACAAACTCGGCGTCTACAAGTTCCTGCGTTTTGAACTGGCGACCAACCGCAACCTCGCTGTCAATGTGCAGGGGCGCCGAGCCAGGCGAACCCGCGCGGATGCAGATCCAGACGTGTTCGTGTATCGGGCGGGCAGCATTCTCGCTTTCGGTGATGCTACGGGGCTTGCTGATTCGGCGTTGCTCAATTCGGCCGCACCGGGCACCTATCTGATCGAAGTCTATGAGTACTCGAACGTGGACACGTCTGCGGGTGCTCGCGGCGAAACGTGCATCGACGTCACGCTGAGTGCAAACTAGTGCGACGTCTGGAGGATTCTCAATGGTAGGCAAGATGCGTTTCACGAGCTGCAAGCCGTTGTCGGTTGTATTGGCCTTGGCGCTGTTGGCCGTGGCGGGCTGTGGCGAGACTCCGGACTCCGCCACCGATGCATCGGCCGAGAGTGCCGCCGTGGCAGAGGCGCGGCGCAATGCGGCGGCGCAGACCGAGGATATGGTGGCCGCCGTGCCGATTGGCAAGCCTGGCGCGCCGATCGAAGTCCGTTTCGACTTGCCGACCAAGCCTGTTCTGGGTGAGCCACTCAAGATCAATGTCGCGGTGGTACCCGTCACTGCGGTTGCACGGTTGGAAGTGGTGTTTCAAGGCAGCGATGGGCTCGATATTGTCGCCAACGGCGTGATCGGGCCGCTGGATAACCCGAAGACGGGTGCTGTGATTCGACATGAAGTTATCGTGCTGCCGAAGCGCAACGGTGTAGCGACGCTATCGGCGGTCGCGATGACCGATGGCGAAGACTCCAGTGCGTCCCGCTCGTTCGCAATCCCCGTGATCGTGGGTGCGTCGTCACCGGTGCAGAGCAAGCCGGCTGGCGTTGCAGCTGATGCGACGGGCGAAGTGGTGCAATCCTTGCCAGCGGTGGAAAATTCGCCCTGACGGCGCCGGGAACCGCGCTGCGCTGCAATTTGCCAGCGCCGCACCTCTGAATTCGGGAGCCCGATCACGGGCTTGGTGTTCCATGCGACCTATGATGCAGTCTTGCATTAGGTCGCATACTTATGTCAAAGAAGGCGGCGCCAGCTCCGCTCGATATTCTCGAGGTCCCCGACCCGAATACGCAGTCGACGTTTGTCGCGGACGACACGATTCCGGCTGGGTTCTCGCTGCGTCGTCTGCACCCGAGTTTGAAGCAGCAGCTGCGCACGCTGCGGGCAACTGCGCGTCGCGACCGCATCGACGTACGCGCACTGCTGCAGGCAGTTAGTAGTTGTTATGACCGTTTCGATGATGAGCGCCGCGGTATGGTGCGCTCGATGCAACTGATGTCCGACGAGGCGCGTGTGCTGGGGTCAGATCGTGGCGCGGCGGGTCTGGAGCAACTGCAGGTCATTCTCGATCACATCAAGGATGTGGTGATTACGGTCGATGCCGAGGGCACGATCGAAACAGTCAACCCAATGGCCGAGCGCGTGTTCGGCTACGCTGCGTCCGAAGTGTTTGGTCGTCGCCTCGACCTGCTGCTCCCGGAGATCGCCGTCGGTGGCACGGTCGCGGAGAGCCTCGCTACCCTGGCGGCGGCTTGCGATTCGAGCGGTGCCGGCATGCCGAGCGATGAGTTGTCAGCGCGGCGCGAGGACGGCAGCCAGTTCACCGCTGAGATCGCCGTCAGTAGTGCACGCACCGGGCGGGCGCATGTTTACATCGTCTGTTTGCGCGACGTCTCGGAGCGCCTCGATAGCGAGCGACAACTACGCGAGAGCGAGGCACGGTTTCGCACCTTGGTGGAGAACGCGCCGGAAGCCATCCTGGTGCTCGACGTGGACGCTAACTGCTTCATCGACGCCAACGAGAACGCAACGCGATTCTTCGGCCATGCTCGCGATGCGCTGCTATCGATGAGTCCGCAAGACATCAGCGCTGATTTTCAAACCGATGGCTTGCCGACCGTGGGTCCGGTGCGGGGTCATATCGAGCGGGCTCTGGCGGCTGAGCCGCAGACATTCGAATGGCTGCATCGCAACGCTCAAGGGCAGGAAGTCCTGTGCGAGGTACGACTGGTCAGGCTCCCCAGTTCAGCGGGACGCCTGCTGCGCGCCAGCATTACGGATATCCGCGACCGCAAACGGCAGGAACTGATCACGCGCGGTGAGCGAGCGGTGTTCGAATGTCTCGCCAGCCATGCGCCACTGGAGCAGGCACTTGGTTCCATTGCCGAGCTGATCGAATCAGTTTATCCGCGCTACCGGTGTGCGGTGAGCCTGCTGTCTGCAGACCGCACCGTTACTCGGCTTGCTTACGCTGCGTCGTTGCCGCCGCGCTTGCGGGCAGTACTGGATAACAGCCCTGTAGATCTTGAGCGCGGCACCTGTGCTGCGGCGCTGTATCTCGGCCGTCCGGTGCTGGCCGCCGATGTGGCGACCGATCCGCATTGCGTGAGCAGGCGGGACGTGCTGCACGATGCCGGCGTCCACGCCATGTGGTCGGTGCCGATCAAGGATGCCAACAGCAGGTTGTTAGGTTCGGTGGCGATCTGCTCGCCAGTGACGGGGCTGCCTGACGAAGCGGAAGTGGAATTGCACGCGCACGCGGCGCGGTTGGCGGGGATTGCGGTTGAACGGAGCGTCGCTGAGGAAGCGCTGCGTAAGTCCGAGGCGCGGTTCCGTGGCTTGTTCGAGACCGTCATGGAGGGCGTGTTCCAAAGCACCGTCGACGGTCAGATGACCTCGGTCAACGACGCCCTGGTGCGGATGTTGGGCTACGACTCTGCCGAAGAGCTGTACGCGCTGCCGAGTGTTGAGATGCTCTACTGGAAAGCGAGCGAGCGACGCTTGCTGGTCCGTGACATTGCCGAGCGCGGTTCGGTCCGTGCCCGCGAGATCGCGCTGCGCCGGCGCGATGGTGCACAGGTATTCGCGTTAGCAAGCATCCGCGCGGTCCATGACCTCGCGGGTGCAATTGTCGCGTTCGAAGGCACGCTCGCTGACATCACCGAGCGCAAGCGTGCGGAGCAGGCGGTGTTCGCCGAGCGCGATCGCGCGCAGATCACCCTGCAGTCGATCGGCGATGCAGTGATCTCGACGGATGCCGACGGCCACATCGATTACCTGAATCCCGTTGCCGAGCGACTGACGGGATGGTCTTTGGCGGAAGCGCGCGGCGCCGCTGTCGATCAAGTGCTGGTGCTGGTCGACGAGTCCACGCGCGCGCCGGTGGGTGAGCTCCTGCGGCGGGTGCTGACTGACGGCGACGCGATGCAGCCCTCGGATGCTCGCGTACTGGTGAATCGGCAGCAGCATGATATCGCCATTCAGGACTCTGCGACACCGATACGTAATCGCGACGGCGCAATCACCGGCAGTGTCATTGTTTTCAGCGACGTGACGCACGAACGCCGCTTGAAGCGGGCGCTGTCGTTCCAAGCCAGCCATGATGCGCTCACGGGCCTGATCAACCGTCGCGAGTTCGACTTGCGCCTCGAAATGGCCGTTGCCACCGCGCGCCAGGTTCGCACCGACTTTGCACTGTTATATGTTGATCTCGATCAGTTCAAGTTGATCAATGACACCTGTGGGCACAGCGCTGGCGATCGCTTACTGCGCGACATCACCGGCTTGCTGCAGACGCGGGTGCGCGCCGGCGACACCATTGCGCGGCTCGGTGGTGATGAGTTTGGCGTCTTGCTGGAGAACTGCTCGATCGAGCAGGCCGAGAAAGTGGCTGAACACATCCGTGAGGCTATCCAGGGCTATCGATTCAACTGGACTGACAGCAAGTTGTCTGTCGGGGCGAGCATTGGCGTTGTGCAGATCAACGCAGAGACTGTCAGTGCAGCGACAGCCCTGAGTGCGGCCGATGTGGCCTGCTATGCAGCCAAGGACAGCGGCCGCAATCGCGTGCATGTTTATGAAACGGACGCGGGGTCCAATCGGCATCGGGAGATGCAGTGGGTGTCGCGCATCACGCAAGGTGTCGAGGAGAATCGACTCCGCTTGTTCTCGCAACAAATTGTGGCGCTCGGTGCGACCGAACCGCTATCGGATTACCACGAGCTGACCGTCCGACTCTGCGATGAATCCGGCACGATCGTCATGCCGAACGAATTCATCCCGGCAGCCGAACGCTACAACATCATGTCGATGGTTGATGGTTGGGTGGTTGCTCGCGCCATCGAGCTGCTGCAAGCTGGTATTGCTCGCGATGCGACGCTACCCGTTCTTGCAGTCAATCTCTCGGGCACGAGCTTGAGCAATGAGGATTTCCTCGAGTTCATCGTTGGACGCCTGGACGACGAGCGGATCGCCCGCGCCTTGTGTTTCGAGATCACCGAGACCGCGGCAGTCTCGAACCTCGCCAATGCTGTCTACTTCATGCGCGAACTCAAAGCGCGCGGCTGCCGCTTTGCGTTGGATGACTTCGGTAGTGGACTCTCGTCCTTCATGTACCTCAAGACGCTGCCGGTCGATTACCTCAAGATCGACGGCCAGTTCATTGCGCAGGTCGCGCGCGACAGTGTCGATCGCAGCATGGTCGAGGCGATCGCCAAGGTGGGCGAGGCGCTCGGGATCGAGACGATTGCTGAGCGAGTCGAGAACGAGGCGACGCTCACCGTGTTGCGCGAAATCGGCGTCGATTACGTACAGGGCTTCCACCTGCAACGCCCGCGACCGATCGAGGAGTGGTTCGTTCGGTGACTGACGTTTTAGGCGCTATATTCGTTCCAGGAGCCAGGTGGCAATCTTTTGCGGCACTAGCTGGCGCGACCGACTGCTGACATACATGCCAATATGCCCCGTCTCGACGGCCAGTACTTCGTAGTCCTCACTGCTAACTAATTGCTGCAAAGGCAAACTGGCGCTGGGTGGCACGATGTGGTCTTTGGTTGCATAGATGTTCAGCAGCGGGCAGCGGATCGCCGCCAGGTCGACGGCGAGGCCACCGATGGAAAGTGTCCCGGAAACGAGCCGGTTTTGCTGGTAGAACCACTCGGTAAATTCACGAAACGTGGTCGCGGGGATGTCGGGGCTATCGAAGATCCAGCGCTCCATACGCATGAACGTGGCGAGCTGCGCAGGTGTCTGTTGCTGGGTAGCAAGCGCGACATATTTCTGTTGGGTGAGCCGAAACGGCATCAGTGCGAGGTAGGTTGCGTTGAGGAATTCACCACTGACATTGCCATTGGCCGTCATCAGCTGCACGTCCAGCCCTTGTGCCCATTTGGAGAGCAGATCTTCCGGCGTCTTGAAATCCACTGGTGTAACCATTGTGATCAGGTTCCGAATCCGGGCCGGATGCAATGCCGTATAGCAAAGACTGAAAGTTCCGCCCTGGCAGACGCCGAGTACGTTCAGCGCGTCGATGCCGTGGCGATCAAGGATATGCTGGACGGCCCCGTGCAGATACCGATTGAGATAGTCGTCGAGACTGCGAAAGCGATCGCTGCCGTCTGGGCTGCCCCAATCGATCAGATAGACGTCGAGTCCGTGGTTGAGCAGCGAGCGGATCATCGATCGCTCCGGCTCAAGATCCATCACGCTAGGCCGGTTGACGAGTGCGTAGACGATCAGCAGCGGCGCAGCACCGGCGGGTCGCGCAATAGCGCGATAGCGATGCAGCGTAATCGCGCCGTCGCGCCACACCAGTTCGCTTGGTGTCGCATCGATGGCCGCTTGGCCAGCAGCCGCCTGCAGCGCCGGCAGCAAGTCTGCGGCGCGGCGCGAGAACTCCTCGAGCTCGCGCGCCAATGCGGCCGGATCAAACTGGGAGCGGCTCATTTCCGTACCTTAGTGCCCTGGGTTGCGCGGCGTCGCGGGCGCGGCGCGGATTGCTGCCGCTTGACCCGCTCTAGCTCGGCCTCGAGCGCGCCGATGCGCTGGATCAGTGCATTCGTTTCGGCCCGCGTTGGCAGGTCAAGCAGCATGGCGAACTGTTCGACTTGGCTGCGTTGCTCCGCTTTCAATGCGTTCGCCGTATTGGCCAGGGCCGCCTGCACGCGGCAGTATTCTTCGCCATGTACGCAGGCGGCGTAAGCGTCTTCAGCGCACACAATCCACAAGTCATACAGCCCTTGCAGCGTTGGCGGATGCGCTTCGTTCTGAGCCGCTTGCGCGGCGCGTTCGGCGAACGTGATGCTAGCCTTGCGCAAGCTTGTGGTGAGGTGCTGGAACAGCTGTGCCTGCAGTTGCTGCGCACGCGCTTGCAGCTCTTGCAGGCGTTGTAACGCGAGCGTGCGGTCTGCGAGCGGGCCAAGGCCAGGGAGCGGTGCTTGCATGGCCGCATGCCACGGTCCATGTCCCAGTGCAGCTGACAACTTCGAGTGTAATTGCAGTTGCCAGCTCATGAGCGCCGCGCTGAATCCCTCAGGGCTGCTTGCGGCGGTGCCGGAACCCACCTGCTCCAGTAGCGCTTTACCAAGCTCGAAGAACTGCGCCCAGGCTGCGGCTGAGTGCTGCGCCGAATCGGCTGCGCCGGTGGCTCCCGGCGGCGCGTAGCCGAAAGGCTTCAGCAGGCTCTCGAACCAGTGTGGTGACGCGCTGCGCTGCGGCCGTTGCAGTGCCGCTAACCAGTCATCGCCATCTGCATGGTCGGTAGTCATCGCGTTAGCGTCCTCTGAATGCGCTGCAAAAGCCGGTAGTTGGACAATTCGGATAAATAGATATTATGCAATAAGTTTAGTAAACCATTGAAATAAATGGGCAAACGAATGGAAATAGCCATTATCTATCTCGACTGTGAAGTTGGTTGTTTTGCATTGCAAATGAGCTCCGGTATGATCGGGCTGCCAGCGGATACAAAGCATGACACTTGCGGTCATGCTGTGCGCCTGGTGCGAGAACTGCAATGGCCGATATCCGTCTGATCAAGAAGTACGCCAATCGTCGCCTCTATGACGCCGCGGCGAGCCGGCATGTCACCCTCGACGATTTGCGCAAGCTGATCGCAGGTGGCGAAAAGGTCAAGGTCGTCGACGAAAAAACGGGTGATGACCTGACCCGATCGGTGTTGCTGCAAATCATCGCCGAGCAGGAGCAGTTCGGCACGCCAGTACTGTCGACTGATGTGTTGGAAGCCGTGATTCGCTTTTATGGCAATCCCGTGCAGGGGTTATTCACTCGATATCTCGAGCAGAGCCTCGGTGGGCTGATGCAACAGCAGAAGCTGATGCAGGCGGAAATGGCGAAGGCGCTGCACTCGCCGATGGCACCGCTCGCTGAGATGTCGCGGCAAAACATGGAGCTGTGGACCCAGATGCAGTCCTCCATGCTTGCCAGCTTTGATCCGACGGCGCGGCGCAAGCCTGAGCCGAAGCCATCCCAGAAAGACACCAAATCAACCCATAAGCGCAGGCGTTAAGGCTCTGCGGAAAGTCGAACCATGAAGATAAAGAACGCTACTGCTGTTGTTACTGGCGGCGCACGCGGCATTGGTTACGCCATTGCCGAAAGTTTTGCGCACGAAGGAGCCAAAGTGGCTCTGATAGACCTGCGCGCCGTCGATCTGGAGCGAGCCGCCGCCAAACTTCGAGAGACTGGTGTCGAGGTCCGATGCTATGCAGCGGACGTCACGGCCGAGCTTCAGGTTGAAAAGGCGATGCGAGACATAGCCGACGATTTCGGCTCGCTCGACGTTCTGATCAACAACGCTGGAATCGTGCAAGACGGCCTGTTGCTCAAGGTCAAGGACGGCGAATTGCAGGGCAAGTTGTCGCTTGAGCGCTGGCAGTCGGTCATCAATGTCAATCTGACCGGCGTATTTCTCTGTGGGCGCGAGGCGGCTGCTAACATGGTGCGGCTCAACAACCGCGGCGTAATCATCAATATTTCCAGTGTCTCGCGCCACGGCAATGCTGGTCAAACTAACTACAGTGCCGCCAAGGCGGGCGTCCAATCGATGGCGGTGGTTTGGGCCAAAGAGCTGGCACGCTTCGGCATTCGTGCCGCCGCCATCGCGCCGGGCTTCACGCGCACGGACATTCTGACCAGCATGAAGCCGGAAACCCTCGAGAGGATGATCGCTCCCGTTCCCGTTGGGCGGCTGGGTGAAGCGAGTGAGATTGCTTCAGCGGCGATGTTCATCGTCGCCAATGACTTCTTCAATGGCCGCTGCCTGGATGTGGACGGTGGACTTCGTCTCTAAATCGCCGCCACCGGCAATGCAATGCAAAAGAAATGTGACTTTGCTGGCGTAGGGTAGAATAATAAAAGTTATTGAAAACAGAGAGTTAGAGAAATAATAGGCTCGTCAGCCGGCGCGCAAAAAATTATTTTGCACTGCATACAAAACGCGTGTACTATGCCGCTTCAGAAGTTGATCCGGCCCATACAGGAGTGAATGTCATGACGAACCAGAATTTTGATGTGAATACAGTGTTTGAGACCTATCGCAGTGCCTACGCACCGTTCCTGCGTGCCCAGCAGGAAGGCTTGAAAGCGTTCGAGCGTTTGGCTCGGGAGCAGTTTGCCATCGCCGGCGATTACCTCGAGATGTCGCTGGACGCCTCCAAGGCGGCGATGGACGCCAAGACTAGTGAAGAGCTGGTTGTGGTACAGCGCAAGCTCGGTGCCGAGCTCAGTGGCAAGATCCAGAAGCACGCTGAGCGTTTCGCGGCAATCGCGACCGAGTCACAGAAGACGGTGAGCGAGTTGTTCGGCGAAGCAGTGGCGAAACCCGCTGCCGCCAAGCGCAAAGCGGCCTAATTCCCGTTCGGGCCGCGGGCCGGGGCGACGTAAGTCGTTCCGGCCCTTTTTATTTGCGGTTACTCTAGATCACTCGACGGGCAGGTGTTCTGTGGCGGGGAGTTGACGTGACGACGAAAGATACGGCTGGATCGCGAGCGCAAGACAATGATGCAGCGGCGGCGGAGAAGGCCCTGCAGCGTGAGTTTCAGGTTCGGCTGGCAGCCTTGACGGGTGGTCTCGCGCCCGACGACTACTCCAAGGCCTGGTTCGACTGGTTGCTCGGAATCTCGAAGTCCCCCGATACCCAGTGGGCATTGGCGCAGAGCGGCTTCGAGAAGATGATCGACAACTGGCAATATGCGCTCCAGGCCGGTACCGGCAATACGGCAGCGCCAGCGCCAGTGGCTGACGATCGGCGTTTTGCGCAAGAGGCGTGGAACGCCTGGCCCTTCAATATCTACGCGCATACCTATGCCAACTGGCAGGACTGGTGGCATCAAGCCCTCCGACCCGCCGCCGACACGCCGGCCAAGAGCGCTCAGCTGATGCAGTTTATGGGGCAGCAGCTCGCGAATGCCGCATCGCCCGCTAACTATCTCGCCAGCAATCCAGAGTTGCTCGAGCAGACGCGTGCCGAGGCGGGTCAGAACCTGGTACGCGGCTTCAGTCACTATGTTGAAGACTTGCAGAGCATGCTTGATAAGAAGCCAGCCGCGGGAACCGAGCGCTTCGAAGTGGGCCGCGACGTCGCTGCAACGCCTGGCAAGGTCGTTCTTCGCAACGAGCTCATCGAGCTCATTCAATACACTCCCACGACAGATCGCGTGCAGGCCGAGCCTATTCTGATCACACCCGCGTGGATCATGAAGTACTACGTGCTCGACCTGTCGCCAAAGAACTCGTTATTACGATATCTGGTGGATCAGGGGCACACGGTGTTCGTGATCTCTTGGAAGAATCCGTTGGCGGTGGATCGTGAGCTCGGCATGGACGATTACGTCACGCGTGGCTTTCTGACAGCGCTCGATGCGGTGACGGCGATCGTTCCGAAAAGCAAGGTCCATGCGCTTGGCTATTGCATCGGTGGGACACTGCTCTATATCGCAGCGGCAGCGCTCGCTGCGTCCGGCGACAAGCGCCTCGCTACGCTCACGTTCTTGGCTGCGCAGGCGGACTTCAGTGAACCGGGCGAGCTGTCATTGTTTATCAGCCCGAGCCAGGTCGACATGCTGGAAGCGATGATGCACCGGGCCGGCTATTTGGAAAGCACCAATATGGGTGGTGCGTTCGCGTTGTTGCGTTCACAGGATCTGCTTTGGACGCCTGCTATCAATAGTTACGTGCGTGGCAAGCGCGATGAGCCTAACGACCTGATGGCCTGGAACGCGGACGGCACTCGAATGCCTTGGCGTATGCATACGGAGTATCTCACCCGTTTGTATCTTCGCAATGAGTTAGCCTGCGGGGAATTTTCGTTCGCAGGGCAACGTCTCGATCTTACCAAGCTCGTCCTGCCGATGTTCGTGTTAGGAACTGAGACCGATCATGTCGCGCCTTGGCAATCTGTCTATAAAGCGCGGGCCTTGACGCGCTCGAAGGACTACACGTTCCTGCTCACGAGCGGCGGCCATAATGCGGGCATCGTGACGGGCGCAACGCACCCGCGCCGTCGCTATCGCGTGACGACTTGGCGTGACGGGTCGACCAATCCAGCGCCCGCGAAATGGCTCGCCGATACTGTGCCTGAGCAGGGTGCGTGGTGGCCAGTCTGGGATAGCTGGCTAACGAACCATTCTACTGCAAAGCTAGTCAAGCCACCGAGCCTCGGTGCAGCGGATGACAGCTACGCGGTCGTGGGTGACGCACCGGGAGATTACGTGCGCCAGCGCTGACCGCGTTTGACTGCCAGCTCTTTACGTCACGCGACAGCGGGTGCAGGCTACCCGTAGCGGCTCGTCTCGAAGCCGACGCAACTGCGGGAGATTGGATATGAGCAGCAGCAAACGTCGCATTGCATATGTCACGGGCGGCATGGGTGGAATTGGCACCGCGATCTGTCGCAAGCTTTGCGAATCTGGACATACGGTCGTAGCGGGCTGTGGACCAGGCTCGACTCGTCGGGAGCGCTGGTTGGTGGCGATGCGAGCGGAGGGCCACGACGTACACGCATCTGAAGGCAACGTTGGGGACTGGAATTCGACGCTGGATGCTTTTGCACAGGTTCGAAAAGAGGTGGGTCCGGTCGATATTCTAGTTAACAATGCGGGTATCACTCGCGACGGCACGTTCCGCAAGATGTCGAGTGAAGACTGGCACGCGGTCATTGAAACCAATCTCAATAGCCTGTTTCACGTCACCAAACAGGTTATCGAGGGCATGGTGGAGCGCAACTGGGGCCGGATCATCAATATATCGTCGGTCAACGGTCAGAAGGGTCAGTTCGGTCAGACTAACTACTCAACCGCCAAGGCGGGCATCCATGGCTTCACTATGGCGCTTGCACAGGAGGTTGCCAGCCGTGGTGTGACGGTTAATACGGTTTCGCCGGGCTACATTGGTACCGACATGGTGCGTGCGATTCGACCGGATGTGCTGGAGAAAATCGTCAAGACGATACCGGTCAATCGTCTGGGTGAGCCGGACGAAGTTGCCAGTATCGTAACTTGGATTGCGTCCGATGACTCGGGTTTTGCCACTGGCGCTGATTTCTCACTGAACGGCGGGCTGCACATGGCATAACTGCGCCAGAAAGCCGAAATCTGTCTTTCTCAAGTCACCCAGCCGCCGGCGAACGGGATTGACTGGCCCACCATGAACCTGACCTCGTCGCAGGCAAGAAACAGCGCCAGCATGGCGTCTTCTTCAGGCGTCCCGAGCCGCTGCACCGGGACCTCGGCAGCGAGGCGCTGCTGAAACTTCTCCAATGCCTGTACCTGCGGTGGGAAGTAGGTGGCATTGTCGACAAAGTTCTGCGCGATTGCATTCACCTGCACGTTGTGCGGCGCCACCTCGACGCCCAGCGCACGGACGTAAGCGAGTTGCGCGCCGCGCGCCGCGCTGTAGGTAGAGGCGCGTTTCATGCCGCGCAGCGCCGAGGCGCTACCCATCACGATGATCTTGCCCGATTTGCGTGCCAGCATCTGTGGCAAGACGGCGCGACAGAGCCGCGGCAAAGGCAGTACCAGCCGCGCAAATACGTCGTCCCATTCTGTGTCGTCTACCTTCTCGGCCGGCGTGCTGGGTGCCAGACAAGCCAGGTTGGCGATCAATACGTCCACCTGACCTGCGTCGTTGACCAGCTTCTCGGGGCGCTTTGGGTCGAGCAGTTCGTCTGCGTCGGCGATCACGGCGGCGCCGTGGGACTGAAACGCGGCGCACAACGCCGGCCCCATGAAGTCAGCGGACTGCGTGATGAGCACGCGGCGATTGCGCAGGCTGGCGCCCAATTGCGGTAAGGTCGTCATCCGGCGATCTTGCCACGGCGGGTGGTGCGGCCGCACAGGTGTTGGAGATATGCAGGTCAATCAGTCGAAGTTCGAGGACTCAGCCGCTATGCTGGGTCTCGTGATCGCGTTCGTGGGCATGGCGAGTCAGTGGCTGCGGATGCCAGCGCTCGATGGCGTCGCCGCGATCGCGATTGGTATCGTGTTGGCACTGGTCGCGGCGCTGCTTGCGCGCGAAAGCAAGGGGCTGCCTTCCGAAGAACTGGAACGGACCGTCTCGGAGTTCGAGCGCCGTATCAAGCACCAGCATCCCGCGATCAGGCGTATCTTCATCGAGGCACAGGGCTGGCGCGGCCATGACGCCAATCTGCGTGCGTCGTCGCAGGAGGGTGGTTAGATGGCAGAAGTGCTCACAGCCGGGCTCGGCTGGCCCGAGGATGACGGATTGGTGTTTGCCTGTCAGCTCAATGGACGAGGTGGCGCGCGTCGCTTGGGCTGGGTCGATATCGAGCCCGGCGCAGTAGCCGGTGGCACGCTTTGGGCACACTTCGATCGCAAGTCGCCACGCGTCGAGCGCTGGTTGCGCGAGCGCAGCGGGCTCACGGCAACAACGATTGACGCATTGTTAGCCGAGGAGACCCGGCCCAGGGTGTTCCGCGGCAAGAACGGTACGATCGCGATCCTGCGCGGCATCAATACCAACCCAGGTGCCGTGGCCGAGAACATGGTCTCGATCCGCATCTGGTCCGATGGGGCGCGCGTTCTGACGCTACGCCACAGGCGCCTGCAAACGCCCCGCGACGTGCTGTCGCAATTGATCGTTCATAGCTGTGGTCCGAGTAACGCGCCGCAGTTGTTCGAGCAGCTGATCGCACGGTTGACCGAGCGCAAGGCACAGACGATCAACGATTTTGATGATGAACTCGATGAGATCGAGGCTCACGTCGAAGAGGGTGATGCGCGGGAATCCCGACGGCGGCTCTCGGACCTTCGCCAGGAGGCCGTCATCCTGCGACGCTATATCGCGCCCCAGCGCGAGGCATTGAACAGTCTGGTGATCGACCCGCCACCGTGGCTCGACGATGGTAGCCGCACCAAGTTGCGCGAAACCTCCGACCGGCTGACGCGCTACGTCGAGGAGATCGATGCAGCGCGCGAACGGTCTATGGTACTGAAAGACGACATCTCCAACCGGTTGGCCGAGTCGACTAACAGCACGCTCTATATACTGTCGATCATCTCCGCGGTGTTCTTGCCACTCGGTTTCTTGACTGGCTTGCTCGGCATCAATGTCGGCGGCATGCCGGGGGTCGACAGTCCGTATGCGTTCTGGATAGCGGCTGTTGCGATGGTGGTGATCGTCAGTATCGAGCTAGTGCTATTCAAGCGGCTAAAATGGCTGTGACGGTGTTTGCGTCGGTGCGGTTTCGCGCCGCAGGCATTGCCCTGATCTACTGCAGCGGCCGCGGACCCGTCTTCTTCGTACGCTCGGTCTTGGCCGATGGCTGATCGGACAAGGGCAGTTGAAAGTAGCTCGCATAGCGCGCGCCGTCCACGTCGATAGATACCAGCACCAGCAGTTCGGTGGCGGGCGTTGTGCCCGGCGTGATCGAACCCGGCGTGATCGAAAAGCTGCGGCGCAGCTCCGTGCCTGCCGTTGTCTTGGCGCTCGCAAACACCAGCGTCTGTTTGGCGAGCTGGAGCGTCGCGCTGTCGGCCAGCTCAGCCGTCAGGCGTGTGCCGGTGACGCGTGGTGTGAGCACCAGACTGACAACCACTGGCTGATTGGACTCGACTGCGCCCGTCAGTTGGTAGCGGACATCAACTGGGGCAGAAATCTTGCCGGCAACGGCGACTGCGGGACGCAGATTGGCGCCTGCCGGACTGGCTGTTGCGCAGGCACCGGCGAGCAACGCTAGCAGGTAAAGCGAAGCACGCAGCATAACGATCGTTTTTGGCGGTCCCAGTTTCAGGGTCTCAAAAAACATCTCGTAGCAACTCCTTTAGAAAGGCGTGACTGTGATCGTAATGTCGTAGGCGCCGGGCGAACCACCACAATCGCCGTTGCCGCACTCGTAGGTCTCGAGAAGGTAGGTGCCAGCGCCGAGATCAACCGTAATCGATTCGTTGCTTGCGGTGTCGCCGACCGCTATTGGCTGGCCCCGATACCAAACGACGACGTCGGGGTCACGCCCGTCCGGCGTCGTTGCGGTGATGCGGACTCGTTGCACACCACTGGACTGCAGGCGCAGGAAGCGGCTATTCGACAGCTTGTTATAAATGCCAAGTTGCCAACGCTGCGCACTGTGACCGCACCGGTGCCGGTGCCAATGTTGGTGTAGATTGGCAATACGTCTGTGGTCGGGGTGGCTTGAGCGGCGTTCGTTTCGGTACTGGCGTATGGCTCAATGGTTGGTGCGACTGTTGCTTCACCTGCGACGATCGCATTGATTTGGGCGGCAGCCGCTGGGTTCGCGGCCTTCAGCGCTGCCAAGGAATTGAAAAATCGTCGTGAAAGACTCAGCGGTCCGCTGTGCGCCCGTTAGTATCGCCCACAACGGCGCGAGACCCAGTGACAGCGTGTCGTCACCATCATTGGCGCTGTCGTACAGATCCCAGATAATCTCTTGTACTGAGCCTTCGCTGTACCAGCCTTCGTTGGTCCCGCTGTCGGTTTCTACATTGAAGTAGATTTCATTCGACTGGCCGGGTCCGATGGCGTCACGGATCTGCGGGTCGTTCAGCACGATGGCGGAAAACGCATAGCCGAAGCCCTCGCCGAATGCCACGCGTGGGTCGAGGATGTCCCCAAAGCTGTGTGCTCCACCGATGCTGTCGGAGCGGGAAAACCGGTCCTCGATGTAGTGCCCGAACTCGTGCGCGATCGTGTGTGGGTCGTACTCGTCGAGGTCGACGTTGGCCTGGCCAGAGTGAAATATAGCGACTATCAGTGCCGTTCGCGGGCTGATAAAACGTTATACCAGCACTATTGTTGGTCGACCAAGCGACCGTCAATACTGGGAAGTCCGCAGTCGGCGCGACGCTCAACACGGTCTGGATGGAGCGGTAAATCGTGTCCAGGATGGCAAACGGCGCAGCGGCCCGCGTGTTGTTAGGTTGGCGAGTAGCGGGATCCCAGCCGGCCGGGATGTTCACGTCGGCTGAACTGGTACCACTGCCGCTGAAAACAGGTGCCCCAAATGTGTTGTAAGTGTTGGCGGTGGCGCCGGAGTCGTTGCGGACCCGGACGTTCCAGTGCGGTAGCGGCTGCGGAGCGGCGCGCACCATCTCGGCAATCACATTAACGGTTATCCAGCGCCCAGCAGGCCCGCTGACCGAGTAATTGCCATTGGCATCGGTTGTGGTACTGGCATAGCGAAATTGCGTGCCCTGCTCGAGAAGCTGGACACTGACGCCGCGTGCCGGCTCGCGTCGGATCGCGTTGTAATCGAGGCCACTGCCGAGCGTCGCGGCGAACGGCACACGCTCATAGGTGACGCGACCCTGGAGGGT
>JADJBE010000027.1 GCA_016703895.1 Pseudomonadota bacterium | reverse complement strand
TGCCTGACACGGCACCGTTTAAAACGTGCAATTGGTCGCGCGAGTTGACGCTGATCCAGATCCAGCGCAGTCTCGTCCGATCGCAGCGTGCGACTTACGAAATTTCGAGGACTCCATGGATCGACGCGACATGTTGATTTTGACCGGCTCGCTGGCGACGGGGCTTAGCGCCGTTCCGCTTACGTCCGCTGCTGCGACTTCGACGGCGTCGGCCGGCTTTAAGGGCCCGCACATCGACCTCACCACGCCGAAGGGCAGCGTCAACGCGGCCGTCCGGATCGATGCGAACCTCGACGAGAGCAAGCAGAAGTGGTCCAGCGTCAGCGGCATCGTCACCGGCGTGCGCGACGGCGAGGCGTTGCGCGACCTGTTCGGCTTCGAGGTCGTCTCAGTGGCTCGCGCTTGGGGCCAGCCCGACGGCAGTAACCGCGTGCTGCACCGAGAGGCGATTTTCTACACTGACCTCGCCACCGGCGACATCTTGCGCTCGTGGCGCAACCCCTACCTCGATGAAACCGTCGAGGTCGTCGATGTCATCAATGACCCGTGGAACCACTTTTTCTCTGAGATGGTCAAGAAGTTCGAGCCGGACTACGGCGGCCTCAACAAGCCGGTTGCGCGCCCACCGGTCCCCTACAGCATGCACTTTGTGGAAGCCGGCAACGGCATGGTGCATAACCGCACGGCTATCAACCTGTACTACAAGGCCGCACTGCAGCCCGACAAGTGGCCGCGCGAGAGCTCCGGCCCGATGAATCGTGTCAGCGAGTTCTTCACTACGGCCGTCAAGCTCGCCGACCTGCAGGACCCTAACAAGACTTCAGTGCTGCACACGGGCTCCTGGACACGCGTAACGCCATGGTTGCCGTGGTTGCTAATGGGTCAACCGCCCGGCCACATTGTCTACCATTCGATCCACCAATCGTTCGACTCGCTCGACGGATTCAAGCCCAAGGTCCGTGCGCACTGCGAGAAACTCTATCCGCACATGCTTGAGGCGCCGCCGAAGGCTTTCTGGG
The DNA here is from genome assembly GCA_016703895.1 of Pseudomonadota bacterium. Classification (GTDB taxonomy): domain Bacteria; phylum Pseudomonadota; class Gammaproteobacteria; order Steroidobacterales; family Steroidobacteraceae; genus CADEED01. The sequence continues at coordinate 39,131 of JADJBE010000027.1, read as the reverse complement.
AAAAGCCGAACCTCTCCAGTCTCGAGGTCTATTCCAAGACTCAAAAGCCGAAGCCGCCCAAGAAGCCCTGACCGGTTGCCCGCAGGCGCCGGCCTGCGGGCACTAGTGGTAGTGCCGCAGTATCGTATTGACCAACGCAGCGTTGTCCCAGTCGGCAACTTCCTTGCCGTGGCGGAATATTACGAGTTGCTTGGACGGTACGATGTAAACGGTACCGATAACCGCCGCCCTGCATGAACCGTACATCGTCGGCGAGAAACGGCTCGGACTGCGGCGCCCACAGACGTTCGCGCTTCGCGTCATAGGGACTGCCGAGCCAGAGGCCCAGCCCGAAATTCACGTTGCGTACCGAGGGCGTTGCCATTGTCTGCACCCAGCCTGCCGGCAGAACTTGCTTGCCCTCCCACTTCCCGTCCTGCGCGAGCAACAGTCCAACTCTGCGCCCAATCGCGCGGCGTCGCACGCATGCAGCACATCACTCGCGCAACGCCGCCTGGGCGGTCCAGCTGGAATGCGGCATCGGCCGCGCCGATCGGCTTCCAGACACGTTCTGACAGCAGTGCCTGCACCGTACTTGCCGGTGGCACGCTCGATCACCAGCGCGAGGAGCTGGGTATTCTCTTGCGCGACCTCGAAGCGCGTGCCCGGCGGCAGCACCGCAGGATAGTTCATCGCCGCGCGCACCACGTCGCCGCCGTAGGCAAGGTAGAGGTCCTTGTTGCCATAGACGATGCGGGTGGGATGCTCGGTGCAACTTCCAGCCCCGACACATTCTGCGCCAGTTGGCGCACTGTGATCCTGCCGCGCGGGTCATCGCGCCACTCCGTGATGAACTTGTCGAGCGGATCCTCCAGCCCTAGCTTGCCGCTCTCGACCGCAAAGCCAAGCAGCATCGGCGTGATAGTCCTGGTCAGCGCCCGGCCGTTGGCGAGTTCGTCGGGCTGCATTCCATTCCAGTAGCGCTCAAGCTGCACCTTGCCTTTGTGGATGATGATGAGCGCATTTGTTTCTCGTTGCTCTACCCAAGCCGCCGCAGCCGCAAGACTGGCAGCGGGCAACGTGGTGAACCCGCCTTGGCAACCGGCAGCCAAAGGCCGGGCTGACCGGTCACGACAGCAGCGGGCCAGTAAAAATAGGCTCGGGCTCATAGGACGTCCTTCGGCATCGAGGTCATACGCCAGAAGAACACCGGATCGCTGTAGATCGGATCGGCGAGCGCAACATCGGGGTCTGCACGCCGGTTGGCACGTCGGCGGCATAGACGCTCACGCCGAGTAGGGCCAGCGCAGCAATGCTGACGCCGGGTCGAGTGTGCCATGTGATCGATTGCGGAACATACTGAATTCTCCTGGCGGATGGTCTTAGGGCGACGTATTCACGACGAACATTGTCGAGGACGATAGATGGACTCCACTCGTCGACGACCGGGCACCCTGCGGAGGCACCGCTGAGGCTGGCCTTGCGCACACTTTTAATAATTTCTTGTCGCACCGCATCTTGTGCCAGGCAAAACAGCGACCACGCATATCAGCGATCGACGACCTCGGGGGAACAGAGCATCGCCGCCAGCCCGACGGATCCGTCAGTGACACGCTCAGGCCGATGCGCACACCCGGCATAAATCTGGCTGAGAAACAACTGGCCAGGGACGACTAAGAACCATGCCACAGTAAAATCTCGTTGCGCTTCGCGTCGGACAAGCTCCAATCAAGTCGGCTCAGCCGAACACCTGCTTCTGTCTTTGCGATCTGCCGATCGCCGAAACGAGCCGTGTGCGCGAGTAACAGAATGTCTGAATCCTGCGCATGGACAACCTCGCTTGCGCCACCATCTCAACGCATGCCCGACCGACAAGCCTTCGCGAGTGCGAGACGGAGTGCGAGCTGAAGCGGAAGCGTCCACTACCGCGGGCCTGAGCACCGTAAGATAGCAGGCCCCGCCGACTGACGGAGACCACCATGCGTGTGCTGAAGATCCTCGGACTGAGCATGGGAGCGCTGGTCGCCCTGATGGCGCTCGCGCTGCTGGCCGTCTGGCTGTTAGTCAATCCGAATGACTACAAGGATCGCATTTCTGCCGCAGTAAAGGAATCCACCGGTCGGAGCTGGCGATGCCGGGAGACCTGAAGCTGTCGGTGTACCCATGGCTGGCGCTGAACCTCGGACCGGCCAGTATTGGCAATCCACGGGGGTTTGGCGACGCGCCATTCGCCACGCTGCAGCATGCCGCAGTGCGCGTCAAACTCCTGCCCCTGCTGCGCAAGGAACTCGAAGTGGGTCGCATCGAGATCGACGGGCTCGACGTGCGCCTCGTCCAGAACGAGGACGGTAAGGGAAACTGGAGGACTGCGCGACCGCGATGCGACGCCTCAGGAACCATCCCCACAAAGCCGCGAGCCGGCCAGCCTCGACCTCGCAGGCGTCGCCATCACCAACGGTCGCGTCGCTTTTGAAGATATCGTGGCACAAAACTTCAATGTGGAAGTCGGGCGTGTCGCACCCGGGGCAACAATTCCCGTAGAGATGAAGCTTGACCTTCAGTTTGCTCCGGATTCATTGCCGATGCCGCTGGCAGCGCAGTTCAAGCTCACTCTCGATCTGGAGAAGCAGCAATATGCTTTACCGCAGCTCGAGTTGAAGGGCACGGTGTCGCCGAGCGGCGCCGAGTCGGATCTGCCTGGACATTCCTGATCACCTCTGGTTGATCTCAACCCGCCGCTCGAACGCTCGCCGAAACCACCTTCGAAACCAAAGTAGCCGCAGTGCAATTGTCCGGAACAGTGGCCGGCACTCAGCTGATCGATGAACCCGCACTGAGTGGTAGGTTCACTGCAGGAACTCCCGCCGCGGGACTTGATGAGAGTATTGGGAATCGCCCCGCCGGTTACCCGCGACGCCTCTGCCCTGACGCGCGTCAAGGCACAGGGCCGTTACAGCTGGGCAAAGAAGACCGCCCATACCGACGCACCCGAGTTACAATCCAGACGATTCTGCACCGCCGGCCGCATTGCCTACGACACCGACACCAACGCAGTGGATTTCGCGCTAGTCCTCGATCACATCGACCTGACCGCTATCAGCCACCGCCAACGGACGGCGAGGCAGCCGCGTCAGATCCGATCGAGCTGCCAATCGACACACTGAAGCCGCTGCGCGCGATGGGCAGCTTCGAGGTAAGCGAGATCAAGATCGCTGGCATGCAGCTCACGCGCCTCAACGTGACCATGGACGCAAGAGATGGCGTCGCGCGCTTCCACCCGCTCAAGGCCCAGCTCTACGGCGGCCAGTACTCCGGCGACATCTCGCTCGACATGCGGCCGGCGACCCCGCGGCTCTCCCTGAACGAGAACCTCAGCGGCATCAATATGGCGGCGCTGATGAAAGATTTCCTCGACAGCGAGCGACTTGCCGGGCGCGGCACGCTCACCGCAAAGCTTCCCGCCACCGGACGCAATGGCGACCAGCTGCTCAGACACTGCGCGGCACCATCTCCACCGATCTTGCCGATGGCGCGGTGCAAGGCATCGACCTTTGGTACGCGATCACACAGGCCCAATCGCTGTTGCAACAGCGCACACTCGCTGGTGGTACGAACGCCGGACGTACCACATTCGAAACCTTCAAGGCGTCGACTATAGTAGAAGATGGCGTTGTTACAACAAACGACCTACTGTTATTCTCGCAGCTGCTGCGCGTGACCGGCCAGGGCAGCAGCAATATGCCGACCGAGGCGCTCGACTACACCTCACGGCCACGGTCCTGAAGGCGCCGCCTGATTCCGACGCAGGCATCGCGCAACTGGCGCGGGCATCCATCCTGATTCGCATCACCGGCACCTTCGAGGACCCGAAGATCCGGCCTGATCTTGCGGGGATGGCCAAAGCCCGCGTGCAGCAAGAAATCGAGCAGAAGGAGAATGAGGTAAAGGAGAAGCTGAAAGAGCAGGTTCAGGATCGGCTGAAGAATCTCTTCAATCGCTAGGGATGCTATACACAGGCACGCTTGGCAAGGCGACTAACGATGGCGTTTTCGCCGCTGGTCATGACGGGCCGGTCGCAACAAGGCAACTATGTCGCCGCAAAGACACGGTGATAACAAGATACGGTCTTACCAACGTCGATGAATTACTTCCCGGTAAGATCCGGAACTTCCGCCGGCATGGTCTCAGCCCATAGGTCTCGGGATCTTTGTAGACGCCGGTCCAAACGCGCGGCGCGTTCATGAACTCGGGATGATTCTTCTCGGCATACTGGAGAAAGTCGCGCGGAACGGCATCTAGATTTGCGAGCTTTACTGACACGTCGCGGCGATAGCTCCGCCCTGGTCGCGTACCCATCTGCTGCCACGGATACCACGGGCCATGACGTTGACCGATCGTGACAGCGGAAACGGATGTGAGGTCCGCATTTTCAAGTTCGTCGAGCTTGGCGACGCATTGCGCCGATTGATTCTTGTAGTAAACAGGTCCGACCGATGCACTCGGCCACTTTTGCGGCGTTATCGGATTCTTTTTCGCGATAACGGCGTCGGTCGAACGCACCACCTCGTTGCCGCTCACCAGCCATTCAATGCGCACCTTGGCATCGCGCAGACGCGCGCGCATCGGTTTGACCTCCGTATGTAGCGTTGAGGCGTAGTTGACCACTGGCACCGTGCGCGCAAGCCATGGATTGTGCCATTCCGATAGAACTTTTTGCGTATCGAGATCGAGATACGCCGTCACGAAATTCGACATACTCTTGTATGTCGTATCGTCGATTTTATCCGAGCGACTGAACGACAGAATGGCCGCCCAGAACATCGGGGTCAGCGTTTTTCCGTCCTCGAAGATCCCGTAAACAATGCCCTTAATCCAGCCAATGACTTGTTGATGGTCGACCAAGTCGCCGTCCATCTTGATCTGGGCGTACAACAGGTCAACAGGATTGTTGAAATCAAGCCTTCGCCGCCCGGCGGCCCTCGCGCTGTCTGCACCGAGTAGCAAGGCGGTCGACGCAGCTCCCGCGCCGAGCGCGCGACGCCGAGTGATTCGCTTGCGTAGAATGCCCATCGCATCTCCTACCGTGTGGTATTGCGACCTGCATTGTCTGTCGATTTTTCCGACTCCGCAGGTGGTTGAGACAACTAAATAATCACGTCACCGAAAATCATGCGCTAGCAAGGATTTCCAGCGCTGCGCGCTCGCCCGATTCCAGCGCCCCTTCGAACCCTCGCGCCATCAGTGCCGTGTGTTCACCGGCGAAATGCCAGCCGCCCAGAGGCGCAATGAGCGCCTGATTGAAGCGCGGAATCTGCCTCGGCGCCCAAGTGGCATAAGAGCCGCGCGAGAAAGGATCGTTCTGCATAGACCAGACGCGCAGCGGTCGCAGTGCTCCCTTTAGCGATGGTCGCATGCTCTCCAGTTCGTGCATCACAAAACGCGCGGCATCCTCGAAGCTCATCCGATCAAGCTGCGCCGCGTGATGGCCATTCGCATAGGCGAGAAAACAGACGATGGACTGACCGTCGATATCCTTCAGTGCATTGAACCGCCCGACCGGACCGTCGGTCCACAGCGAGGGAGGCAGGCCATCATCTTCCCAAAAGCGTCGCGTGAATTCGAAATGAATCTGGTACGTCTTGTGATAATCGAGGCCGAGGACCGCTTCGGCCTTTTCGCCCACCAGTGGTGGATCGATTGTTAGATATCGCAGGACCGGCGCTGGTAGCGTGCAGATCCCCACCCGCGCACGCACACGTGAACCGTCGTCGCAGATAGCCACGACACCATCGTCCGACGTGCCGATACCTGTCACACGAGTTCCGACGCGGATATCGCCGTGCAGCGAGCGCGCCATCGCTTCCGGCAACCGCTGGTTGCCTTCGGCACAATTGACGCGCGGCCCCTCGACCGCTTGTAACTTCTGCCAAGTAAAATAGTGGAAGAGGTGTAACGCCGTTAGCGTAAAGAAGTCGTTTCCGTAGCTCGAATTGGACTGCAGAATACGCAGCGCTTCAGGATCAAAACCACGTTCGAGCAAGATAGACTGCATCGGCCTGTCATGGGCAGCGAACCGCGCATCGCGCCAATCACCCAGGTTCTCGAACGGATTAAGTTTCATCAACTCGCCGAAATACACGTCCCAGGGCGTCAAGTGGCGCAACGCCTCAGGAAACGTATTCATCGACGATGCCGCCCAGTCCTCGGCACGGATCGTGCGGCCCCGGATGTTCAGCGCGACTTCCCCTTTGATTGGCTCCGTGCGCGGGCGCGCCGGCGCGAGCGGCACCTTAAGTCGAGCGGTTAGATCCAGCGCGCGCGCGTAGCGTGGTCCCAGCAAACTGCCGCCGCCTTCCGGGCGTCCAGGTAGGTGATCAAGCGTAAACATGCGACCGCCGACGCGATCGCGTCCCTCGAGCACACAGACCTTGAGCCCCTGCTCTTCGAGCAGCATAGACGCATACAAGCCCGACAGTCCCGCCCCAATGACCAGTACGTCCGCATCGCGCGCTTTGCTACTTCGCGCCGCCGTGCCGGCGCGAGTCACAGCAGCGATTCCACTACCCGCAGCGGCCATCAGTAAACCCGATGAGGCGATGAAGCGGCGTCGTTTCATCCCAATTCAACTCAGAACTTATAGCGCAGCGTCACGCCAAACTTGCGTCCTTCCGACCGCAGATACGGGAAGCTGAAGTTGTTACCAGGTACGGTGATATCGCGGAATCGAGTGACCATCATCAGGCCATCGTCATCGGTCACGTTCTCCACGTATAGCGTTCCAGTGAACGGCCCCTTCGCGGCAGTTGCGCGCACGTTCGTGCGAAAGAAACTGTCGGCATAGGCCAGATTGACTTCGTCGCTATAGCGCTTGCCCATGTACGATTCGTCGAGACGCACAGTGCCATCCCAGTCGTTCGGCAGCGACATCGTGTAGCTCACCGCGAACGATCCCTGTATTTTGGGAAATCGTGCCGCCACTTTTCCGGCCGCCTGCGCATCACCGAAAACCTGTTGGACGTTAACTGAATTGAAGTCCGTGTATTCGGCATTGATGTAGGCAAACGTGGCGTCGAGTTTCAGCGCCTCGGTCACCGCGAAATGGGTCTCGAGCTCCAAGCCTTTGATCTCGGTCGAACCGGCGTTGTCGACCACGTTGTACTGCGTGAGATCGGTCGGCGACCGGAATACCTGTCGACGTGTCACCTGATCGTCCCACTGCATAAGGAACGCGGCGAGATTCACCGTCGCGCGTCGATCGAGCCACGCTGACTTCACGCCGATCTCGTAATTCTTGAGGGTCTCTTCGTCGAGTGCGATACCGACGCCAAATGTCGTTTCGATGTAATCGCGTTGTGCCTGGGGCAGGCCCGCGATATTGGCGTTGAATTGTTGCGGCTTGTTACCTTCGGAATACACGCCGTAAATCATGAGATCAGGGGTTGCCTTGAAGTCGACGATCACGCGTGGCAGCCAGGCATTCGTAGTCGCCCCCAGCTCACGACGTGCCGCACCCTGCCCACCCGTATTGGTAATCTTCTCGCGCTGATAGCGTAGCTCTGCGCTGGCATTCAGGCGATCCGTCAACGCATAGCTCACGGACGCAAATGCCGCACTGTTCTCCGTTTCAACGCGGTCCGGCGCCAGCGTCGCCGGGAAGTCTGTTAGATCGGCCGCCCGACTGAATACCCGCTCATCAAATCGGCCGTCGTACCAATACAAGCCGGCCACGTAGTTCAACCGCTGCGTACCGTCGGACACCAGCTTGAGTTCGAGTGACTTGTTGTCGAAGTCCTGCAGTGTTGCGCTAGCAGCAGACGGCACGCCGGTGAAGTCCAGGTCGTTAACGGCGGAGTTGTGCTCGTCGTACTGAGCCATGGTGAATGAGAGTTCATGCCCCGCGAAGTCGAAAGCGGACTTCAGCGACAGCATCTCGCCCGTCCGATCAAATCCGAATTCTTTGATTCCGAGCGCATTTGCCCCAACAACCGTGTTCAACGCTGGCTGACCGGTGGTGGGAATCGCACCGCAGTAGAACCGAAAACCGCCAGTGAAGAATGGGCCGCAATTGAGGTCCGCGGCGCGGACCATAAGGAACGGCGTCAGACTGTCGTCGTCCTCCTGTCGCGTGTAGCGCAAATCAAACCGCAGTGCATCGGTCGGCATCCAGGTCAGCACCGCGGATCCCGACAATGACTCCTCCTCACCCAGTCGCGCGCCGTCGATCGCATTGCGAAACTCGCCGCCATAGCTATAGCTGCGAATATGCACGCGACCAAACAGTCTGTCCTCGATCAGTGCGCCTGCCAGGCTTCCGCTAAACTCGCGGAGCTCATTGGAGCCCAGCGTCGCGGCGACGTCGGCCTCCAGCTCGTTTCTCGGCACTTTGGACACGAAATTGACGGCACCACCAAAGGTCTGGCGCCCGAACAGCGCGCTTTGCGGACCTTTAATAACCTCGACGCGTTCAAACTCGTTGAAATCGAGCGACTGAATGGAACCTGGCATGTACACGCCGTCGATAAAGAACGACGCATTTTGGCGCGTCGGGTTCGCCGTATTGATCTCCATACCGCGAATGCGCGGTTGACTGATCTGACGACTACCTTCTTTCTCATAATGGAAGCCGGGTGTCATGCTCGACAGCTGAGCGACGTTGCTAATACCTGCCGCCGCGATGGTGTCTGACGTGATCGCGGTGATCGTGAGTGGCACATCCTGCAGCCGCTCCTCACGCTTGCGCGCCGTGACGACAACTTCCTGAAGATCAGACGTGGTTCCCTCCGACGCGCCGGTTTGTGCGAAGGTCGGTTCGGCGATCAGGCTCGCTAGTAGCATGGGCACAATAAGCTGGCCGCGAAAGGTCATGGGGTAAACTCCTAATGCTCGGTGAGCGTTCTGCGTCAAAAGTAGAGAATCAGCGCGTCGCTAATTCAAGATAGGTAATGAGTGCCCGTCGATCTGCCTCATTGGCGATTCCAGCGAAGGCCATGGTCGTGCCCGGCACCAGAGCAGACGGACGTTCGATCCAACGATCAAGCGTCGCTTTGTCCCACTGCAATCCCGCGCCACGCAGAACGTCCGTATACACGAACCCCTCCACAGCCGCGGCGGGCCGCTTCATCATGCCGTGCAGGTTCGGTCCAACCTTATTAGGTTGTCCCGCGGCAAGCTCATGGCAGGCACGGCATTGCAAGAACATCAGCTTGCCACGCTTCAAGACGGCCGCGTCCTCGTTCGACGGTTCAGCAGCACTGACGATCGACACGGAACTGGCACTTGCGAAACAAGCGACGAGCGTGACTACGAAAAGGGTTATTGCGCGACGTTTAAACACGGCTCAGGATTTCCATAGCGGCGCGTTCGCCCGATTCGAATGCGCCTTCCATGCCACGTTGCATGATGGCCGTGTGTTCGCCGCAAAACACGACACTTGGCAGTCCATCGCGCAGATGGTGGCCGTACTGACGGACCTGTCCGGGCTTCCAGTACACCCAATCGCCGGCACCGAACGGATCACGCGCGCATGACTGGACCGCAATGGGTTCTAGCACGCCGCGCATCGAGGGCCGGATTTGTGCTGCTACCGCCGCGACGTACTCGACGCATTGCTGATCGTCCATGAAATCGAATCGACGCGCTTCGGCCCCATTGACAAAGGCGATCATGGAGGTCGTTTCCCCGTTCGGGCCACGGTTGAGCGGTGTTAGTCGCTCAACGCCCGTATCGGTCCACATGGCCGCCGGTAAGCCATCTTTTTCCCAGTAGTGTTCGCGCAGTCGCATGTGCACCTGAATCGACAGTCCGTAGTCGATCTCTTGCACGGCATTGGCGAGCCGCTGCGGTAAACCGGGCGAGAACAGTACGTCCCGCAGGCGCGGCATCGGCATGGAGACGACCGCAAATCGCGCTCGGTAGGACGACGCATCGGTGCAATGGACGACAACACCTTGCGCCGTGCTGTCTATGCCATACACAGCCTTCCCCATCAGCACACCATTCTCAAGCGCATCGGCCATGGCTTCGGGTAGGCGCGAATTTCCACCTTCAATCTGCAGCCCGTTGTTCGCGCCTGGGGCAAGATTCCCGCGACTGGCGTCACCGACATGGTAGCGACGCATTTCGTGTAGGGCAGAGGTATTAGCCAATGTATCCGTGTGCACGACAACCCCGGCCAGATCAATGGTTGCCTGATTGTGGCCGAGTGATCGCAGGTAGTCGGTGGCCGGAATATCCCATTTCTCAAATTCCGGGGTGAGCCACGCGTCCAGCGACCGCCCGCGCAATGGCGCATCGCGGTACATCAGCGTCGACAATAGTTGGTGCGGCAGCAGTTTGCGATCCGCACCTGAGAGCGGATTGGCCTTGCTCGATGACCAGTCCTCCTTGAGGATCGTCTTGCCCCCAAGGTAGTACGACCAGTCCCCGGGGGGCGCAAGGGGCTGGAGCGGCTTCACTTCAAGCTTAAGTCGGCGCGCGGTATCGAGCATACGCGCATAGGCCGCTCCGATGACTTCTCCACCGGCTTCGACGGCGCCCGGCACCATTTTCAGTGTGTAGACCCTGCCGCCGACCCGCTGACGTCCTTCAAGCACTTGGACGTTGAGTCCTTGCTCTTGCAACATGAGCGCGGCATGCAGTCCCGACAGGCCCGCGCCGACTACGATGACGTCCAGCGGACGGCTCTCGCCGGCGTAGAGCGGCTGCGGCAGCTTGGCCATCGCGCCGCCCAGCAGGGCCAAGGCGGTGCGTCGATGGATGGATATCATGCTATCTACTTACAGTCGCGGTGGATCGGTGCGCTCACAGAACACACTCATCCAGCCTAGATTAAATCCGATCAAGGCAGCTTCTGGATCGTGCAGCGAATAGGCGATAAAGGGTTCTTTGCCTTTGCGTACCGACAGAAACATGAAATCTGGATTTTGTTCGAAGTATGGGTACTCTTTGTCGCGCAGCCTGAGCGTGTAGTCTGCATCGTCCGACCGGCGGTGTATGGTGAGCGTACCGCCCTGGCTGTGAATGATCTGGTCTTCCGCGATTTGGTCGTTCGGATTCGGTCCGGCGAGATAATTCCCGGCATAGAAGCTCACATCGCACGAGAAGATCTTAGCCCTAACGAGCTTGTGCGGTACGCCCGCAGAATGGCCCGAAACCAAGCGCTCGGACTCGAGCGCGAATATGCGGTCGACCCGCCAGTACTTGGTCGCCGACAGCACCAGATCATGTTGCGAGTACCGGCGCTCACCGGCGTCACCGAATACGCAGGCGCGGGGCTTCATCCCGCCAACATACTGGTCGCCTTCAAGGACCCAGAAAACGTCGCATCCCTCAATATCCGTGACATCCTCACGCGTGATACCAGCCAATTTGCTTGGATCAAGCTGCGCGCCACGCACCTTGCCCGGATCCTTGAAGAACCACAGTTTCATTCGAACGCCCGACTGACGGGCACTCTCGAACGTCACCAGACGCTGACGAAATACCTTCTGAGGTTCTTCGTCCAGATACTCCTCGACGTAGAACACGTAGTCACCGAAAGTCGGCAGCGATACTCGTCGATGAGTCGCGTGTACGCGCTCGTGCCGTTCTGCAACGGGTGTCGCGGCACGTCCTTCAGTCTCAAACCAGATTTGTTCCTGATTATCGAATTCACCACCGAACCAAGCGACTAAGCGCTGCAAGTCGCGCGAACTCGGGTCATCCGGCGGCGCGGCCGCAGCGATGCTGTGCTGCATAAACCCTGCCACTAGGCACACGGCAATCGCCCACCACCTACGATGAGGAGCGTCTCCAGCCTGCGACAGCCGTCCCCTTGAAAGGTCCATATATGCTATATAACTTAAAAACCATGGCCTATCAATTAAGTATTTCTAATATCCTCGGTCCCGGACCCCGTTCGTGAAACATCGAGAGTTACCGCCGCTGCGCGCCGTGCTCGCCTTTGAGGCGACGGTGCGACATATGAGTTTCACCGAAGCCGCGCGCGAGCTAAGCGTCACGCCATCAGCCGTAAGCCAACAGATCCGAAGCCTCGAGCAATATCTTGGCGTCGCGTTGTTCGCGCGCGATCCGGCGCGCGGCCTCACGCTCACGACCGCGGGCCAAGTCTGCGCGCCGGCTATGCAGCCATTGTTTGATTCGCTAGGCCACGTATTCGAGCAGGTACGCACGGAAAGCGAACGACAAACGGTCACGTTACTCGCGTCACCGTCGCTCACGGCAACGTGGCTTGCAACTCGGCTTGCACGCTTCCGCGCCCGATTTCCCGACATCAGCCTGCGAATATGGGTCAACCAAGGCCTACAGATGACGCAGAACCCGATGGAGCACGACCTCGCGATTTATCTGGGGAGGGGGCCGTTCGAGGACGCACGGGGCGATTTGATGATGTCGGATACCGTTTTCCCGGTGTGCGCTCCTGACCTGTTAGGGAAGCATCCAATCAAGAACGTCGACGACCTGCGCGGACAGCACCTGATCCATGACGACACCATGATATGGAGCCGAGAGAGCCAGAATCTCGGTCTGCCCGACTGGTCAGCGTGGCTCGCCTTTGCCAGAGCCCATGACATCGACGGATCGCGGGGCCTGCGCATCCAGTCCTCCAGTAGCGTTATGGTCGCGGCTGTGGCCGGACTCAGGGGTGGCACTGGCGCGCAGCTGCATCGCGGAGCCCTACCTAACAACCGGCCAGCTTGTCCAACCGCTGGCAATCGAGTATCCGCGGCGGTTCGCCTACTATCTCGTTTGTGATCCGCGTGCGCTCGCCAGATTGCCAGTCGCCCAGGTGCACGCGTGGCTGCTCAAGGAAGGTGATGCAACGATGGAAATAGATCGCATCGGCAGTGCATCGACTGAGGATAGGGAATGAACACAATTAGTCGTCGCGAGAGCCTACTTTCGCTCGCTGCCGGCGGTCTTCTGGCACTTCCCGCGCCGGCGGGTACCAAACGGACAGCATCGGTCGATGTTGAAAAGCTGCCGATTCAAGATCCGGCGTTCAACGTCCGCACACTCGGCCGTTTACAGGGCGACTTGTCTGGAAAACGTGTCTTCGCGTACCGGCAAGGTCGGGTATTTGGCCTCGAGCCTGGCAACGGGCCGTCGCTTAGCTCGTATGGCCGACTCATGTATCGCACCGAGGGCTGTACGGTACGCAGCGCGCGCCTGCGCAACGACGACGCAATCGAAGAGCGCACGAGAAACTGGCTTTTCTATAAGGACGTGCAGACTGGCGCGTATATTGATTCGTACCTCAATCCGTACACATTGCAACGGGTGCCAGTGCCGACGTTTCGCGCCGGTATCACCGGGGGCGTCATCGGCACGCGAGGTCCCGAACTGATTGCCAGTTTTCCCATGGAGAGCACCGTGTTCGACACGCCGCTGCTGCTCGAGTGGAACTTCGTTGGCGATCGAGCGTGGATCTATCGACACGCCTTCACGCGCTGGAAGGAATCCTCCAGCGGCACCTTTCGCACCGAAATGACACTCGATTGCTGGGTGTGTCGCGTAGCAGACGTCGCGGATGGCGGCCTCGGTCATATCCCCAATGCTTATTCCTGGACCAGCCAGACACAATGGCAATCTTGGCTGAAGATGGACAATCATCCGGGCGCGATGTTGTGGCGTCACGACGGCGTCGTCGTGAGCGCGATCGATGAGTTGCCAGTGGAGTTTGTTGCACGCACCAGGGCATTGCTGCCGGAGCATTTCGACACGGCGCTGTGACGGCGGGCCAAGCCGCTAACTAAGGCGCCGTCATGCTCGCTGCAGGACCTCGAGCGCGACGCGTTCACCGGACTCCAACGCACCTTCCATGCCGCGAGCCATCTGACTCGTGTGTTCGCCGCAGACATGCATGCGTCCGTGCGACGCGCGCATGGCAGTCGCGAAGCGCGGAATTTGGCCGGGCATCCACGACGCGTAGGCACCGCCCGAATATGGCGTTTGTTGCCACGAGAAGGCACGGACCAGGCGCAGTGCCCCTTTGGCGGCGGGCCGTATGCGTTCCAGCTCTTTCAATACAAGCGCAGCCGATGCTTCAGCCGGCAACAGATCATAGCGCCGCGCACTGTCGCCATTGGAATAGTGCATGAAAGAAGAAATCGAGTCGTTAGGCCCATACGCAAGCGCATTGAAACGCTCGATGGGGCCATCCGACCAAAACGACGGCGGCAAGCCGTCGCGCTCCCAGAACGGCTGCTCAATCGCAAAATGGGCCTGAAACGCCGCATGATAAGGGAGCGTCGCGACCGCCTCTGCTTGAAGTCCGTGCAAAGCCGGTTCGATCGTCAGTAGCCGCAACGCCGAGAATGGCAACGACATCACTAGAAACCGTGCCACGTGACGACTGCCATCGGTGCACTGCGCCTCGATCTCCTCGCCATCAACACGCACTGCCGCCACGGCGCGCCCCTGCAGGATGTCTCCCTTAACAGCCTTGGCCATCGCCTCCGGCATCCGCTGATTGCCGCCCTTGACGCTCATTGCGCCGCGTCCGGCCCCGATGGCCATGGAGACCCGGGCAAAAGTAAACACGTGGCAGAGCTGCAATAGCGAGGTCTGCCAAAGATTCGTGCCATAAGAACTGAACTTATCGGCCAGCCGAATTGTTTCGTCGTTCAAACCTTGATCGCGCAAGTACCCCGCGATCGGAACGTCAAGATACGCGTTGGTCGGTTGCTGCCAGCCATCCAACTCCATTTGAGGCACCCGGCTATTGAGAAAACTGAAAATGATCTGCCACGGCGTGAGGTCCCGCAACTCATCCGGATGCGGATTGAATCGGTGCTTCGGCCAATCGTCTAAACGGATGAATTGATCGCGGATGTGCAGCGCGGTGTTCTCGCGCGGCTCAGTGCGCAGTCGTTCGGGCACCAGATCGACGCCGAGTCGAGCGGCGAGATCTAACAATCGTGCATACGAGTGACCAATGCCATTTCCACCTGCCTCGGGTGCACCGATGACATCGTTGAGCGTGTACAGTCGCCCACCGATCCGATCACGTGCTTCTAGCACGGTCACGCTCATCCCTTGACTCTCGAGTGTCAGCGCCGCGTTGAGACCTGATAGGCCCGCGCCAATGACCAACACATCGCTGCGAGTGGTCTGTAGGCGAACGTTTGGCGCGTGGGCGCCACGCGCGATCGATGTCTGCAAATGATTGGTTGCCAGCGCTCCGGCGGCACCTAGAACTATCGCTCGACGTCTGCTGACGGTTGGCATTTGACGCTACCTGGTCTCGGAGTGGGTACGTATGGCCTCTTTCTATCAATCGTCGCAGATTGCCTAGTGTGGAATATTTGCGATCATCTACTCTAGCAGCACAGACTGATCTTACCGTCCAATTATTCAGCTATGATCCCTTCGCAACGATCGTTTGCTAGGAGTCAATTATGCGCGATATCGATGCTGCAAGACCCGATCTAATGCGCCGCGCTTTACTCGCCGGATCGGTGGCGGCCGGCGGTATTGCGAGCTTTGGGCCCGCGGCTCTGGCCGCAACGGTCCCGACACGCACGGCTGCCAAGGACAGCGCCCGTTTGCCAACAGACGATCCGGCGTTCAATGTAAAAACCCTCGGCCGACTTCAGGGCGACTTGTCCGGCAAGCCCGTTTACAACTATGTAGCCGGACAGGTATTTGGTTTGGTCCCAGGTGACGGGCCGGCGATCGCGGACTATGGCCGCCTGATGTATCGCGTCGAAGGCGGCGGAATGCGTATGTCGCGCCAGCGTGCCGACGGCGCGGTAGAGGAGCGATCGCGCGGCTGGTTGTTCTATCTGGATCCGAAGACGGGGGCGTATCTAGACGAGTACGACAATCCCTACACGGACGAGAAGCTCACGGTGCCGACCTTTCGCGGTGGCATCAGTGGCAGCGTGATGACGGCAAAAGGCCCGGAATACAGCGCGAATTTCACCATGGAAAGCACCGTATTCGATCGACCAGTGCTGCTCGATTGGCGCTTCATCGACGACCAGGTATGGATTTCACGACACGCTTTTACGCGTTGGAAGGAGCGCTCGACCGGCTTTCACAAAACTGAAATGACGCTCGATTGCTGGGCATGTCGGATCGCTGATGTCGCTAACAAGAAGCTAACCATGATTCCCAGCCTGTATTCGTGGACGAGTCAAACGGAATGGCAATCCTGGCTCAAGATGCGCGGCAAGCCGGGAGCCATGTTGTGGCGTAACGAAGGTGTCATCGTTAAGTCGCTCGACGAGCTACCGCGACAATTCGTCGAGCGTAGCAACAAGAAGCTCCCGGGGGCACTCAACGAACCACTTACCTGGGCATAGTATATTCCGAGCGACCGAAACCAGCTGCCATGGGATGCCAAATCCGACCATGCCACGGCTTATCCGCTGCTCGATCGCAAGCCGCGTCCCGGAGTTGCACTCGCTTGGTTAGTGCGTGGGGAAACTCACGATCTGTTTTGAAGCCATTGCTGATGTTGGCAAGAAGCGGCGCACCAGTGATTTACGACTATGCGCTCACCGAGCCAATCATCGGGCTATTTCGGAGGCGTTGGCTTCTGCTCCAGAACGTAATTCTCCAGGCTGGTACGATTCTTCTTGCCATCCCATTCGATGGGCGCTTCGAAGTAATTGCGATAGTGCTTCGTGACATAGTCCAGCACCGGACGGGAGTGCACCGCTTCGAGATCCTGACCGGACCCTATAGTGCAGGTGTACAGGCAGTGTCCTGGTGCTAGCCCCATGAGCATCCAGGGTAGCCACGGTGTCTTGCGGACCCAGGAGCCGTGCCAAGGCAGCCCCGTGACACTTGGATTTTGCATATCCGCCGGGTCAATGAAGGTAGTCGTCATTTCACTGGCGTAGATCATCGGGCCGGACGATTCCCGCACCCATTTGTCCGGAGTCAGATGATTCGGGTGGCTGTAGTGAACACGCTCCTGCAATTCGAGCAGGCCGCCGCGCTGCCGCCAAGGAAGGATGAGCGGACGTCGCTCGCTAGTGCGCCCGGCATCCATCGGATCCCCTTGCGCAAATTCGGTGATGACGAAATTGAACGGATCATTGGCAATCGGCACGACCTTCACTTTCTCGTCCAGGAAGCGGTTGTGCCATGTCTCCAGCACTTTGCAAGACCGTAAATCGGTGTAAAGGCCCACCTCACGATTGAGCTTCAAATAGGAGCCGTCGTCTGCACCTGGATTCGCGACGAACTCAAACCCTCAAATCCGAATAGGTCTTCAATGTCCGCGTCGAGCCGAACTGCCATCACCACGCCGCTAAACCAACTTTGCTTCTGTTTGGCGGTGTCCAGGTCACCAGACATCCTTGCCATGGCCGTTTTGTTCCCGACGCCCGTGGTCAAATCCAGGTAGGGGCCCTTCAACGCCGCCGAATTGCCCGCACCGGCAGTTGCTGAACGCGCCGGAGTTGCCAATAGCGCAGCAGTCCCAGCGGCGCCAATACCGCCGAGTCGCTGCAGGAGATCCCGTCGATTCATGGACATGATGGTTGCATCCTTCTGACTTGCGGATGTTCTACATTAGCCTGCTTGCACAGGTAGATTACTAACCACTTGCCTCAGCGCGTCTGTTGCGACCTTGGCAGGACGGGGCAGAACCGAGCGGATGGGCGCGACGCGACACGGCTCTGCTCCGACTTTTTTGAAGTCCCAAACGAAACTAGTTACAGGTGGGAAAAATGCCGTGCTCGGGTATTCTCGACGTCGGTGTAGAACAGCGTCATTTCACGCGCTTCAAGCGGTGATTCGGTAACACGAACATCAAGCAGAGATGCGCGCGAACTCGCCAGAACCGCGTCGAGCGCGCCCGGCAGTTCGCTATTGCTAGAAGCAACTTCGCTGAAAAGGCCCATTGCTCGGCCAATGGCCGCATAGTCAATATCACCGAGATCAGCGTTGAGCGTACGACCAATCACCGCCGGTTGCATGATCAACTCGTTACCCCACGAGCGATTGTTAGCGACGATAACCGTGATCGGCAGATTCTCGATCACCGCTGTCGCGAGTTCGCTCGGATAGAATCCGAAGGAACCGTCACCGGTCACCAGCACCACCTTACGCGGCGCTCTGTTTTCATCGGCAGCGAAATCCTGCTCGGCTACGGCAGCACCAATCGCGAGTGGGGTTCCCATCCCCATCGATCCGAGCGGGTACGTGTCGGCGTACGCTCCCGGGACGCTGAACCTCAATACACCAAACATTCGGGTCAGAATGACGGCGCCATCGTTTACCAGCAGCGTTCCGGAACCGATGCGTTGCATAAGCTCCGTTCCGATACGGTACGGGTTGACTTGCGGCGTTTGCTGCTCCGACTTCTCCACGAACACGCCGACGCGGTCGACTAGCGCCTCGCTTAGCCACCTGGCATCGCCGCGCGGTGCGCCTTGGGCATCAAGTGCACCATGCAACTGTTCGATCGCCAGCTTGACGTCCGCCAGCATCGGTACGTCCATGGGTCTGTTTCTGGACAACTCCTCTGCGCATATATCGATCTGAATCATGTGCGCTTGGGGGGAAAAGCGCGGCGCAAGGCCATAGCCGAGCCTGCGAGTCGGACGAGCTCCCGCCCACACGACCAAGTCCGCTTGGCCAACGGCTGTTTGCGCAACCGGCCAGGGCCAGCCCAGATTGAGATCTTCAGGAACCAAGCCTCGACCCATGGCATTCATGAGGATGGGCACGCCAAAGCGTTCCGAGAATCGGCGCAAAACGTGATCAGCGCCAGACCAATAGGCCCCGCTGCCCGCAATCACAACAGGTCGCTTGGCATGCGCGAAAAGGTTCGCGGCATCTGCCACGGCAGTCGGGTCGGGAGCGGGCCGTGCTCTCTGAATTCTTGCAGTGGCAGGCGCGATGCCGAGCGAGACCTCGCGTGTCAAAAGATCCTTAGGATAAGCAACCACGCACGGTCCGGGACGGCCCGAAAGGGCCTTTCGGCATGCGATTTCTACATACTCAGCCAAGCGCGCGGCCGAATGGCACGTGCGGGCCCACTTGGTCACGTGCCGAAGGACGGCGAGCTCATCGTGGTCAACCGGGTGCTCCGGTTCCAGCCAAGTATGCGGTTCACGGCCCACCAGAATCACAACCGGCGAGCATGCCTCAAACGCCGATTGCACACCTGTGACGGCATTGGCCATGCCCTGGTCCGCATTGATTACAGCCACCCCGACGCCGCGGCGCGTGCGGGCATAACCATCGGCCGCGCCGACGGTCGCCGTCTCGTGTCGGGATTGAACGATGCGTATGCCGTTCTTATCCAGCTCATCGAGCAACACCGACTGCGAAGCGCCTGCTAGCGCAAACACGCTGCGAACGGCGTACTGCTGCAGCACGCAACGAACCGCGTTGGCGGAGGTAATGGAGTTTGACATTTGATACGCTCGATCTGGTGTCACAGGATTCGGAACAATACTCCGAAAGTCTTAACCCAAGCCAAACGCATCGCACTCAGAAAGTTCTTGGCCCCCATCAAACAATCCTTACATCGGAGTCCTGCCATCAGATCCGCGATCCGATCAGTAGCTTCGATTACCCGATGACCCAAGGATAATGGTTGATATGACATCATCGGAACGCTTGGAGCTGAAGTTACTTTGGCGGTTTCTAGCCGTAGTGGAACACGGTTCCTTTGCGAAAGCAGCGCGGGCGATCAACCTCACCCAGCAAGCGGTGGCTTACTCCATTGCTTCCTTAGAAAGCACGCTCGGGGTTCCGCTCTTTGAGCGCGACGAGTCGGGCACCGTCGCAACTGACTATGGACAGCGGCTTGCGCATCATGCGCGCGCACTCCTTGCAGAATCCAAACGGACGATAGAAAGCCTGCAAGCACTTCAATCAGCGTCTGCCGGCTCGGTGAGAATTGGAGTCAGTGAAGTTCTGAGCGCGCAAGTCGTGCCGCTGGCATTGACGCGACTGCTCGCCAAGCATCCTGACATCGAAGTCACGGTGCGCGAGGGCACGAGTCAACGAATGTATGGGCTCTTGCTGCGCGGAGAAATCGACATCATGGTCGGCGCGCCGCCGATCGCGATCAAGCTGGGCGACAACGTTGAACAACTGTTCCTATTTGAGGACCGCGACTTCGTTGTGATGCGTGCAGGTCATCCAATTGCTAGTGTGTCGCCGCCGCAGTTGGCGGACCTGCAATCCCTCACGTGGCTGGTATCTCAATCACGAGAAGAAGACTATCAATTTCTGTGCGAATCATTCCATGTCGCGGGTTTGCAACCCCCACGGCACGTCATTCGAAATGCGGGCCTGGCGACCGGTATTAACCTTCTACTGCTGAGCGACTGCGTGAGTCTCACCTCGCTGTGGCTGGCCCCGCAGATCATGAACACAACAGCGGGAGGCCTGTTTCGCGCGTACCGAGTTCCTGGACTCGAGCGAGTGCGTCGAGCGTTCATTCGCGTCATCCGAAGTACGACGCTTTCGCCCGTTGCGCAGTCATTGATCGCAGAAATCCGGACGGCTGCCGCTGAACTGCACCAATTCAACGGTCCGACCTGAATCGATTCAGCGTCAATGCGCGTAACGAACAGCGACGGTTCGATCTCGGAGGGTGCAAAAGTTCTCGGTGGCCATACAGAAAACATTTGGCTCTATCGCACGGCTTCCGGTGCCAGCCGGATGACGCCGAGCCTAACATGGCGCTATACGAGACAGAGCAAGAGTGCTGCAATACGACACTGATTGATCCGGAGATTACGCAATGGAATCGAGCGCATATCGCTCCGCAACGCACGGCAAACGTTTCAGGTGTCTGGCGTGATGATCTCCGGCGCGAACAGCCCTGCTGTACCGTATCCGTCCGCCAGCCGCGCCTGGTACACCGTCACGCTCTTGACGCTGGCCTACATCCTGTCTTTCTTTGATCGACAAATCCTGAGCCTCTTGATCGAACCCATCAAGCGCTCGTTCGAACTCTCGGACACGCAGGTCGGCTTACTGTTAGGTCCGGCGTTCGCAGTGTTCTATGTGACGCTCGGTTATCCCGCAGGAATCCTGGCGGACAGGAAGAGTCGCAAGATCCTCATTGCAGCGGGTATTTCGGTCTGGTGCTTGATGACGGCGCTGTGCGGCCTAGCAAAGGACTTCAAGCAACTGTTTGCGGCGCGGGTTGGCGTGGGAGTCGGTGAAGCGACGCTCACGCCTGCCGCACTATCGTTGATCTGCGACAGTTTCCCGCATGACCGCAGAGCCCGGCCCATCAGCGTCTACATGATGGGGATTAGCCTCGGCAGCGCCCTCGCCTATTTAGTCGGTGGCCAGTTGCTCGAGCCGATGTTGGCGTGGCCACCATTGCATGTTCCCGTGATCGGCGTCTTGCACTCTTGGCAGCTAGCCTTCGTCATCGTGGGCCTGCCCGGGCTATTGCTGGCAATTCTAGTGGCAGGCATCCGCGAGCCGGCGCGCCAGGACCTCAACCAATCACTTGATGCGGGCAGCGCTCGCGAGGCATTCGCGGCCGCGCTTAAGTACATGCGTAATCGCTGGCAGGCCTATTCGTCGCTAACCATCGGTTTGAGTGCGAACACGATCATCGGCTACGTCGCGTCATGGAACGTCGTCCTGTTTCAGCGACGCTGGGATTGGAAAATAGACGATATCGGACTCGCTCTAGGTTTGGTCTTGCTTGTCTTCGGGCCGCTCGGCACCTTGCTCGGTGGCGCAGCAGCGGACCGCCTTGCGCGCGCGGGTCATAAAGACTCTGCAATGCGTATTACGATCGGCGGAATCATAGGCATGGTCGTATTCAGCACGTTGTATCCGATTGCCAGCTCGCCTGCAGTTGTTCTGAGCTTCTTTGCGCTTACTGTGTTAGGTGGCGCAGCGGCTGCGGCGTCGGGAGCTGTCGCGCTCGTGACAATCAGCGCGAACCAGGTCCGAGCGCAAGCGACGGCGCTCTACTGGATTGTCAAAAATCTCGCCGGCCTGATGCTCGGGCCCGTGTCGGTGGGATTTCTGACAGATCGAGTCTTTGGTGACCCCAACAAGGTCGGAAGCAGCATGGCCGTGACGTCCGTCGTGTTCGGAGCGGTGGGCATCGCGGCTCTCGTCATGGGGCTCCGACATTACCGGGCATGTGTCGAGGCGTCGGATGGTCAGCAATGAGTGATCAGCGTGTCGCGGATTCAAGATAGGCGATCAAAGCACGTCGATCTGCCTCATCGGGAACGCCGATGAACGCCATCAGCGTACCGGGAACGACCGCGGCCGGCTCCTTGATCCACCGATCAAGAGTGGGTTTGTCCCACGTCAGGCCAGCATTTCGCAGTGCGTCAGAATACCGATATCCCTCCACGGTTGCGGCGGATCGACCGATCACGCCGTGCAGAGTCGGGCCAATCTTCCCGATCGTGGCATCGTCTTTCATGCCAGGCGAGGGACTCGCGAGATCGTGACAGGCGGTGCATTGCAGCCAAAGAATCTTGCCGCGCCTCAGCACTTTCGCATCGGCCAGCAGCGGTGACTCCGCCGCGACAGCTGTTAGCGTCGCGTCAACTCCCGCTAAGCAGGCTAGTAGCGTGCATACTGACAAGACAATCTGCAGACGTTGTCTACGCATTAGTTAGAATCTCCAGAGCTACTCGTTCGCCTGATTCCATCGCGCCCTCGAGTCCTCGCTCCAGGATAGCGGTGTGCTCGCCACAGAAGGCGACTCGAGGCAGTCCCTCGCGCAAGTGATTGCCATATTTCTGGATCTGCCCGGTCTGCCAGCACAACCAGTCGCCGGCTCCAAATGGATCGCGACCGCAGGACTGCACGGCGATCGGCGTTAGGATGCCGCGCAGGGACGGGCGCATTTTCGTGGCGATGTGCGCGACATAGTCGAAGCACTGCTGATCGGTCATGAAGTTGAAGGGATGAGCCTCCGCCCCATTGATGTACGCGTGGAGAACTGAGTATTCGCCATTCGGACCTCGGCTCATCGCCGTCAGCTGATCGATGGGCGAATGCGTCCACATGTTCGCGGGCAATCCATCCTTCTCCCAATAGGGTTCCTTGATACCCATGAACACCCTGATCGATGGGCCATATCGCATCTCGTAGGTCGCAGCAGCTAGTGGTGAAGGCAACCCAGGCGAAAACTTCACGTTTCGCAACAGCGGCAACGGCAGCGATACGATCGCGAAGCGCGCCTTGTATGAAGAACCGTCAGCGCATTCCACATTCACGCCGTCATTGTCGCTAACAACACCACAGACGATTTTCCCCATCAGGATCGTCTCGTCGGCAAGTGCCGACGCCATCGCTTCCGGCAACATCGAATTTCCGCCTTCAATCTCGAAGGCAGGTACCATGCCAGGGCGATCGCCGTACAGCTGGCGATATCGCTCTCTGTGAATCGTGTTGAATTGCTCACGCTTCATCTCGTACAACGCGGACGTCATATCGAAGGAATCGCTATGGACCCAGATGCCCGTAAGATCGATGGTGGCCTGATTGTGGCCGCGCGAACGCAGATAGTCTGGCCCGGAGAGATTGTCCCACTTCGCAAATTCCGGTTTGAGCCAAGAGTCCGCTGACTGCCCAATGAGTTGCGAATCTTCGAACATCTTGCCCAAGAGCTGATGCGGCAGGATCTTGCGGTCCACACCTGAAAGTGGATTGACGCTGCTGGACGGCCAGTCGTCCTTGAGCACCCACTTGCCGCCCACGTAGTACACCCAGGGGTTTCCTGATAACGGGCCGCCGTCAGGAGTCTGGCGCTTGAGCTTGAATCGCTCCATCGCAGCGACAACGCGCGCGTAGCTCACACCGATGTACTGCCCGCCGCCCTCCGGAAGCCCAGGTACATTGACCATAGTTTTGACGCGACCGCCGACCCTCTGGCGACCTTCGAGCACCTTTACCGACAAACCCTGCTCCTGCAGGATCAATGCTGCGTGCAGACCCGACAGGCCCGCGCCAACGATGACCACATCGAGCGGTCGACTTTCGCCAGCGTAAAGGGGCCGCGGCAAACTAACCGCTGCGCCGCCGACAGCGCCACCCAGCAAGGCCAACGCAGTTCTTCGATTAAGACTAGTCATGCCATTAGCTCCCCGGCAACACGCGCGTGCCGTTTTGCGATATCAGCGCAGTAGACCCAAGCACCACCGCCCTTCCTCCGGTGCCGAAATGGCTCTTGCAGCAGATCAGCCCGATGGTAGCAGCATCTGGCGGGAACTCTATACGTTCTCGCAGCTTCGGACTGATTGGCGATCTATCCCGGTTATTATACACCAACCGTTGTTGGCGGATTACCTTCGTACAACTACGTACACAAAAGAACTTCGCACCCGCCGCAAAGGCATGGTAGCGTCCAAGCCATAGGGCAGGTCTTTGAGAATTACGGGAGAAACACAGATGGCCAAATGGTCCTTGGCTAGCCGCGCGTTCGTCGCGGCGATCGCAGTTGCAGGTTTGACGGCCGGGAATACCGGGGCACTTGCTCTTGCGCAGGATGCACCCGCGTCAGGCAACGTACTGCAGGCATTGGAAGAAGTCACTGTGACGGCGCAGCGCCGAGAAGAATCAGAGCAGTCCATACCGATGGCGATCACCGCCCTGTCCGCAGCGGCGCTTGAGCGGCAGCAAATAAGGAGCATCGCGCAACTCAACGATGTCGTTCCCAATTTCGCAATTACGCAGAACACGGGGACGAGCAGCTCTGCCAAAATTTACATGCGAGGTATCGGCGAATCTGAGTCGTTCTTCACGGCCGACACGCCCGTCGGCATCTATGTCGACGACGTATATATCGCTCGCCAGACCGGTGCGCTATTCGATCTATTCGACATCGAGCGCCTCGAAGTTCTGCGCGGCCCGCAGGGCACCCTGTACGGCCGTAACACATCGGCCGGTGCCGTTAAGCTCATCTCGAAAAAGCCCACCCTTCGCGAAACTCTCGGTCAAGCCGAACTGACGGTCGGCAGTTACAATCGCTTGGACGTGCGCGCTACGGGCAACTTGCCGATTGGCGATTCGACTGCGCTGCAGGGCGCCCTACTGATGCGAACACGCGACGGCTACACCCGCAACCTGTTCGACGGCAAGGACGTCAACGATCAGGACATCAAGGGCCTGCGCTTGTCGTTGCTCACCGAGCCGACCGATCGGTTTCGCGCATTGCTTACCGCCGACTACGTTCGCGAACGTTCGACGCCGGGCTACCCAGCGCCTATCCAACTGAATGCTTCCCGCGACGTGCCGTCGGACCCTGTGCCGAAGTCCGGCAGCTGGTGGGAAACAAATTCCGACATCGTCGACCCAATGAATGACCTCGATCAGTGGGGCATATCGGCCACGCTTGAATTCGAAGCGACCGATGCCCTGACGCTCAAGTCGATCACTTCGTATCGAAAGCTCGACAACCTGCTCTACCTTGATGCCGACGGTGACATTTATGCACCTGCTCCTTCCATTGTCTCAAGTTACAACGTGTTTCAGGATCAGAGTCAGTACCAGGTGAGCGAGGAGTTGCAGGCGCTTGGCACACTGATGGACCAGCGGTTGAAATATGTTGCTGGCCTGTACTTCTTTCGCGAATTCAACGAGCAGGACTCCAAGAGCGTAATTGGCGTTCCCGCGCTGTTCGGTTTACCGTCAGCCAGCGCCGGGCGCATCGATCTGACGAACATCGCACGCGAGGAGCTCACGACAGACTCGTATGCCGCGTTCGCGAGCGGCACGTTCGACATCACTGACCGCCTATCATTGACCGCCGGGCTGCGGTATACGCGTGAAAGCAAGGACTTCGCAAACCAAGTGATCCTGCCGAATGGCACTCAGCAGGTCGTGTGTCTCAACACGACTACGGTAACGCCCATGCAGGCCGCCGCCGCGCCCTGTACGCCAGCACAGATCGCGCTGGGCTACTTCGACTTCACCAACCAAAGCACTTTCGACAAGACATGGACAGACTGGACGCCTCGATTAGTAGTCGACTATCAGCTGACGGACGCAGCCATGGTGTATTTGTCGGCGGCCAAAGGGTTTAAGGGCGGAACAACCTCCGGCCGCGATGTCGCAGCGTTGCGCAACTTCTCCCGCATCGTTGGCGACCCGGAGATCAATTGGAGCTACGAGGTCGGCCTCAAGGCTGATTGGCTCGATCGCCGACTGCGCTCTAACATTGCTGCATTCCACAATGAGTATGAGGGGTTGCAGCTGAGCTTGGCGACGTCGGGCGGCGGCTTCGGTCGCATCAACGCGGGCGACGTGGAGTTCGAGGGCGCCGAACTGGAGCTGGTAGCAGTACCTATCGAAGGGCTTGAGCTACGGGGCGCGCTCAGCCTACTGGATGCCAAATACACGAGCTGGTCGGGGGCACTGACGACCTGCGCCGATCAGGGCCTCACCACAGTTGAGCAATACCTTGATCTGCCAATAAAGGAGTCGCCGAAATGGGGCTACCGGATCGGCGCAAACTACTCGTACGATTTAGGTGCGCGCGGTGTGGTGTCCGCCGGTGCCGACTACACGGCCAAGGACGATTCCTTTAACAATGTCTGCGGCACTGCAGGTATCAGGAGGCAAGGCAATGAATTCCTGAGTGCGCAATTGCGCTGGGAGGATTCGGCCGGCAAGTTGCTGGTAGCGCTGGCAGGAACCAACTTAACGGATTCGGAAGTCGTCGCTGCCGCCTTCGATTTCGGCCGTTCACTCGGTTTTGCATCAATCTATCCTTATGCCCCGCGCATGTGGTCGCTATCGGCGCGCTACCGCTTCAATTGATGTAGCACTGTTCCGGTTTCGCAGTGGCGCGCTCGTGAACTCGGGATGGTTCCTTTCTGCATACTGGAAATAGTCG
Organism: Pseudomonadota bacterium; assembly: GCA_016703895.1. GTDB lineage: Bacteria > Pseudomonadota > Gammaproteobacteria > Steroidobacterales > Steroidobacteraceae > CADEED01. The sequence continues at coordinate 12,346 of JADJBE010000027.1, read as the reverse complement.
CGCGGAACAGCATGTCGGTTAGCGAGCTTCACTGAGACATCGCGGCGAATGGACCGACGCGCAATCCGGCATTAGTTATGGGCAGGCCGGCTCCAGAGCGGTACTCGTTCTGACTGATTACAGGACGCTTCCGCCGCCTGCGAGATTAAGCAATGATTCCGGCTCGGCGGAACTGCTCTATGGTGCGCTGCTCCTTTTCCTTGTGAAAGCTCGGGTTGTCGATGCCCTTTTCACGGACCGCGGCCCGAAGCGTATTGGGCATCCCAGTAACGCCGTCGTAACGGCTGTACTCTTCCGCCCACAGGCGCGTAGTAGTTAAGACCAGCAGGTTTACGGGAGTTGGGCGCGACCGGGCACGACGCAGCGCCGCAATGTCGATCTCAGCCGCCGCCTGCTGGCTCTCTCCCGTACTAGCACGCCTCAGCAGACGGCCCTCGTAGTCGACGATCTCCGAAAGACCATTGGTGGCGTTCTCGTTCCCGGTCAACCCAACTGATGCTGCAGCATTAGACGACACCACGTACATCAAATTCTCCTGGGCTCGTGCACGCACGGCGATGTGAAACGGGTCAGGTTCTATACCTGACGTGTCGGACGTCGGGTGGAGCAGGACCTCGGCGCCGCGCAGTGCCAGTGCTCGCGACAGCTCCGGGAACAGAATCTCCCCGCAGGGAATCGACGCGATCTTGCCCAGCTCCGTGTCGGCCACCGGAAACACCTTATCGATACCATAATGTTCAAGGTACTCATCCCACACGTCGTACGGCGATGGCGTGCGCGTGGAATGCAGTCGCCGGTAACGCAACACCAAATCACCTGAGGGGTTGATCAACCACGTCGCCGCAAAGAACAGGCCGGGAAAATGGGGATCGGTCTCGTAGGCATGCCCCCCAAGAAAAATCCGGTGGCGCTGCGCGATCTCCTGCAGGTGTTGGTACTCCGGCCCGTCTGGATCAAGTGCAGCGAGATCCGCGAAACCGCGGATGGACTCGAATAGCGCAAACCCCGTGAACGAGAACTCCGGCAACAGGAACAGCCGCGCCTCCTTGCCATGGAACTCCAACGCCGCGCGGATCTCACGATCGACGTTGCGGACGGACCGCCAGATCGACTCGCGGGCCTCGGTGCGACTCATACCATTGACGACATGGGTGCGGCGTTGAAGTGCAACCGCTATGTAGGCAGTCGGCGTCGCGTTTGGATTGTACTTAACAATCTCAGAAAACTCGGGCATGCCTAGCACTCCACGGTCCTTTTAATGCAACCGAGTGTAGAGATGCAAGCCAAAGCCTGTCAATGAAGTCTAGACATCGGCGCTCAAGATTTACTGAGCAATGCCTCCAGTTGTCGATGTCGCAGGTGGATTTATCCAGACCGTAAATTTCCCATCCGCCGCGCTTTACCTCAAACTGACGGAGAAAGCTCCCGGACAAGGAATAACGAAAATGGTAGCTGTACCGATTTCCGGCCGCGCATTTCCGAAGCCCGCTTACGCATGGTACTCCCTGAGCATCATCGGCCTAACTACTATGTTCGCGTTCATGGACCGGATCATCGTTGGTCTGTTGACGCCAGCGATTCAGATGGACCTTAGCTTGTCCGACTCCCAGATGGGCATTATCCAGGGTCTGGCCTTTGCGGTCTTCTACACACTGTTCGGTGTGCCGTTGGGATTGGCTGTCGATCGCTCCAACCGTAAATGGTTGTTAGCTGCAAGTACTGTATTCTGGAGCATGGCGACAGTGGCTTGTGGCTTTGCTCGTAGCTTCTGGGGGCTGTTCGGCGCGCGAGTCGGCGTGGGCATTGGCGAGGCGACCCTGAACCCCTGCACGGTCTCCTTGATCGGAGATCTATTTGAAGAGAAGACGCGGCCCAAGGCATACGGCATGTTCACGATGTCGATCGCCTTTGGCACCGGGCTGACTTATCTTCTCGGCGGCGCCGTGCTGGCGTTCGTCGGGGTGGGTACCGGCGGCAATACTTTTTCCATGCCGTTGCTGGGGGAAATTCCCGCCTGGCAGGCGGTGTTCATCATCGTTGGCTTGGCCGGTTTGGTGCCGGCGGTGCTGATGGCTCTCACGGTTCGCGAGCCGGCGCGTATGGACATCGCTGTTGATGCGCCTGCCAAAGCGAGTCGTGCGGACATTGTGGCTTTTCTCAAGCTCAACAAGACCACGCTTATCTGCCACAACTTCGGCATGGCCTTCATCATCATGGCGGTCTACGGGTGGATTAACTGGATGCCCACGTTTTTCGTACGCGTTCACCACTGGGACGTGCCTACCTTCAGTATTTACTACGGCATATTCGGTGGTGCCGCCGGCATCCTGTCGTCGGTTTCGAGCGGCTACGTTACTAATTGGTTGAAAGCTCAGGGTTTCAAGGATGGTGCCATGCGAAGCGTGTTCATCGGCGGCGTGGGGCTTACAATCAGCACCTCTGTTGACCTGACCCCGTTTTTCGTACCAGCGATAAGTTCGAAAAGTCCTGGTTGTCACGATACTTCAACTCTCTGCCGATTGCATGGTGCTCCCGGCATGCCGGGAGCGCCATGCGGCAGCGAACTCTGATGGGGTGCTGTAACCAATGCCACTGTGTGGGCGCGACTCGTTGTAGTCGCCGCGCCAACTGCTTACCACCGCACGGGCTTCGGCTAACGAATGGAACCAGTGCTCATTGAGACACTCGTCTCGGAACTTGCCATTGAAGCTCTCGATGTAGGCGTTCTGTGTCGGCTTGCCCGCTTCGATCAAGCGCAACTCGACCCGGTTCCGATAGGCCCAGGCATCCAGCGCTTTGCCGGTGAACTCCGGACCCTGGTCGGTACGCACGGAACGAGGTAGCCCGCGGAAGCGAGCGATGCGATCGAGCACGTGCGTCACGTACTCGCCGCCGATGCCGTGATCGACGACGATGTCCACGCACTCTTTGGTAAAGTCATCGACGATCGTTAGGCACTTCAGCCGGCGACCCGTCTCGAGCGCATCGCTGACGAAGTCCATCGACCACACCTGGTTCGGGCCGGTTGGGATCACGAGCGGGCGCCGCTCGACGGCCACACCGTGACGGCGCTTGCGCCGCTGCACCTGCAACCGCTCCTGGCAATACAGGCGCTGCACCCGCTTGCGGTTCACGCACGCGCCTTCGCGGCGCAGCATCACGTGAATGCGCCGATAACCAAAGCGGCGCCGCGCCGCTGCCAGCGCGATGATGCGGCCACGCAGCGCAATGTTGCGTACCTCGCCACACGCTGCATAGCGCAACACCGTGCGTGACAGCCCGATCAGGCTGCAGGCCCGCCGCTCAGAGATCCCAGTTTTCGCCCGCATGACCGCCACCGCTTCGCGGCGCGCCTGCGGGCTCAGCGTTTTCCCCGCGCCACCACCTTCAGCGATTCGATGTCGAGCATCGCTTCGGCTAACAGCTTCTTCAGCTTGGAGTTCTCGCCCTCCAGCTCTCGCAATCGCCTTGCTTCTGAGACATCCATACCGCCGAACTTGCCGCGCCACTTGTAGAAGCTCGCGTCGCTGAATCCGTGCTTGCGCCCCAGATCCTTCACCGCTACGCCGCTCTCTACAGTCTTCAAAAACCCAATGATCTGCTCATCCGTAAATCTCGACTTCTTCATGTCCGCTTCTCCTGTATGCGGACTTTACGCACCTTCGCCTGGTACTGAAAACTGGGGTCAGGTCACACATGCCAAATACGATTTCAATGAGTCGGTATCCTTGCAGTTACTTGCGGGACATTACGAGGAGGCGTGGGGGTTTTGGGCTGACTACGATTTTACAGCCGATAACTCGTATACGGCTTTCTATTCGAGCGAAATAAAGGACACTTCTTTCGAGGCGCGACTATTAGGTCGCGCGTTGGACGGTCGACTTAGTTGGATTTTCGGCGCAAGTCAGGTGGATACCAAATTGAAATCCATTGGTGAAGCGGGCGTCGCCAGCTTCTACCTGTTTCCGGTCTTTTTCCCAGGAGGTTTTAGTACCGAGCTGTTCGAATCAGGTGCACGGACATCAGGTATATTCGCCTCTGCTGACTATCAATTGACAGAGAGGTTTTCGGCGACTCTGGAAGGACGCTATCAAGAAGATGAAATTAGGGACGATGCCGTAAATAAGGGGCTATCCACTCCTATTTCTCCAGCCACACTGGACAGCTTCGTGCCTCGAGCGACGTTAAGATTCAAGCCTTCCGATACTGAAACCCTGTATTTCACCTACGCTGAAGGAAACCTCCCAGGTGGTTTCAATGCATCAGTCGCGGCTCTGAATGTTGGTCAGCGGGCCCAGCTTGAGGCATTGGCTCCTGGTACCGGCGTTACGTATGGTGAGGAGACGTTAAAAAACTATGAACTCGGGTGGAAGCAGGTTTTCGCCGAAGGTCGAGCAGCTTTCAACCTGGCCACGTTTTTCATGAAACGACAGGATGAGATTATTAATGCGAATCAATTAATAACAGATGCCACTCCCGGTGCTCCCAACCCATTAGCAACAGTGTTTTTCAATTCAAATGGGGCATCGACGGATATCTATGGGTTCGAAATTGATGGTACTTGGAATGCGACTGACAACCTGTCACTGCAGGGTTCATTCGGGTACATTCACGCCGAAATCGTTTCTTTCCCAGCGGGAGCAGGTACCGGCGACTTTGGCGATATCTATGGACGAGCCGCAAACGTAGAGGGGCAGCGTGCACCGCGTTTCCCACCGGTGTCGGGTTCATTAAGCGCCACCTACAAGGCAGAAATGAGTCCTCGAGCAGGGTTCAACTCATGGTACGTTCGAGGCGATGCATACTACACTGGAAAATTCTGGGATAGCATCTCTAACGTTTCAGAGGCTGAGTCTGCTGGTGATGTAAACCTCCGCTTCGGTGCTCGCGGTGACAGCTTGGGTCTTGAGTTTTTTGTTACCAACCTGCTTGATGAAGACGCGCCAGCGTCCGCCAATAATTTTTCCGACCTGAGTTTTGGCCCGCGAGTCCGTCCGGGAGGACTCTTCGACTTTTCTCGAGAAGGCGTGCAGATGGCATTGCGCGATAAGCGGCAGTTTGGCGTTCGCGTCAACTATGTTTTTAAATAGCCAGAATCATGCGAAGGCGGGGCCAAATCGTCCCCGCCGACGGGTGAGGCCAAGCTGTTGATTTCCACCGACAAGTGACCCGGTATCTGCACCTACGTCTGACCCACCGAGTCTGTAATTAATGCTGTACGACTGCTTATTGGATGAATAAAGAAGAACTTGAGGAGTCGCATGATGAATACCGTTTCCATCAGAACACTAATGCTCGCCAGCGCGCTGACGCTGGCTGCATCGCATTTTGCCGTAGCGGGCGGGTTTGACCAGAATATGTTCGAGCGCTTCGTCGAGAGCAACATGGGCACCGATGGTAAGCCCGTGTACTACTACTCCATCGGCACCGTCAAGACGTTTCCAGGTGGCGAGCTTTTGGCCAATATTGAAGGAGTCGACATGGCGCGGCTTCTCAAGCGTGATGCAGACGGCACGGTACACAAAGCCAGCCGCAAGATGTTCATTCTGCGCGATCCGAAAACCGGCGCCGTTATCGAGAAGGTCGGCGGCAAACCTAACGACCAGTCATTCTACCCGTACCAGTACATGACATTCAAACTCGGTGAGCACGGTGAGCTGCATGGCGGTTCGACACAGGGTGCAGGCGCAAAGAAGCATTTCGCGAATTTCGCCGGCGGCATCGAGGCGCGACGCGTCGGTGATATCGCCGTATTCAGTGCCGTGAACAGCCGACAAAGGGAAGACAGCACTGGTAGTTATGAGATGTATGAGTTCTGGGTACTGCCAAAGAACTCGAACATCAAACCATCCGCTACGCTGACGCTGACACTCGTAAACTGGCACCCCCTCGGCAAAGGCAAGCCGGTGTACACGCATCGCACCTCATGGCGAGTCGACCGGTACGAAGACCTGCCCGCCTCTCTGCGCGGCTATATCGATGCAAAAGCGCCGCTATACCGCGAACCACCGCGCGACATGGCGGAAATTGAGCGCTTGCAGCAGTAGTCATCGTAGGCCTATGCGAATGCCAGTACTCGGCAGGCGGCACCACCTCACGCGAGCTACCTGTGCATCTCACCTGCACCGAGCGATACCACCGTGGAGAGATCATCAACCGCTCAGGCCGACCCACCTATCCCGAATAGGAATCTGTCCGAAGAAGTGAAGCCACCTCTGATCTCAGTTATCAGAGTGAACGGCCGATGGAGTCCAACAATGGTGCCTTGCTGGGGGTCACGGCTCTCGTCGGTGCTTGTATGCGAATGGGCAATGAACGCTTTGATGTCAGCCTGAGGAGCAAGAATCTGACCGGCGAAGACAGTGCGATCTGGGGGTATCGCTATGTTGATGCCGGCGATAATTTCAAGCGCAATTACACCGGAGGGGGCGCGGCGCGATACTTACTGCGGCGTTACCGCAAGAGTCAAAATCCAGTAACCAGATCCGAGAGGGTCACGGGTTGTAGTCGCGAGACCAGTTGACACATTACAAGACACATTAACTTTCATGCAGAGGATCAGTATGAGCAACAAATCAAATGACGGGAAAATCAGCCGCCGTGATGCAGTGTTAGGAGCGGGAGCGATTGGCTTGGCGGCTATGAGTCAGTCCGGAAATGCGCAGGCAGGCAATGCGGCAGCGCTGCCGAGTCTGCAGGTAATGAAAGATGGCAAATACCCCACCCAGTCGCTGCGCCAGGAAAAGGTCAACGTATCTGCCTGTCAAACGCCGACAATGTCTGTAGACGTAAGAAATCTCAAGGCCACGTTGAAGATCAACCTCGATAATGTTCTTCGTATGATCGACGTCGCACAGGGCATGCCGGCAGAGTGGGGCCCCGAACGGCGCTGGGGCGCGAAACAAGATCTTCTCTGCTTTCACGAATTGCCGTTGCAGGGATGGCAGCCCTGGAACCGGAAGGAACTCAATATGGTGGCCATCGATCTGCCAGGACCGGAATCCGAGGCAATCGGGGAGCGGGCGAAGCGATATGGGTGCTATATCGCGTTTGGCTGCTATTCGAGAGAAAAGGATTGGCCAGGTCACGTCATTAACATGTCTGTGATCGTCGGGCCGAAGGGCGATATCGTCGCGAAGCAATGGAAGCAGAAAAACGAAATAGGCATGGAGGCAGCTTTCGGTGCGCCGGTCGGTCTATTGTCGACAACCGTATATGACGTGCTTGATCGCTACGTCGAAATGTACGGGTGGGAAGCCGTCTTGCCGGTGGCCCGTACGGATATCGGCAACATCACTATGACGTCGGCAGGTCGAAGCATTTTGCTCTACCCAATGTTCGCCATGAGGGGTTGTGAGATTCTGATACTTTCTGTTACCGGAGGCTCGAATCGTGTTCGGGTGGAATCTGCCGCCCGTGACCTGAACATGTACGCGGTAGGCGTGATGAATTCAGTTTCGTTTGGAAACTTGGGATTTCCTGAATCCACTGGTGGGGTGGACGGGGGCACCGTGATTTGCGGCCCCCATGGGCAGTTGAGGGCTACCTCGACGCACCACGTGGACATCGCGGCCTCGACTATCCCAATGGCGGAATTCCGGCAGAACAGACGTGTCCCCGAAATTCCCATCGAAATGTACTTGCCGGTGCTTCAGCAGTATCAGCCAAAGTTCAAGAAGAATGCGTTCTTGGAGTATCTGCCGGAGGACCACTTCGATTCCGGGGATTTCGTCTACAAGCGTATGGGGTGGAAGTAGCTGTGTAGCTTCATCGACTTCGGGACAAAACGCGACGGCGAAAATGAGAGACTTTGCGCGGTTGCTGGGCTTCAGCAGACGGAGCAAAGGCGATGGAAAAGCGAGAGACGAGAACCCGCTACACGGCGCAGCAGAAGGTGGAGATTTTGCGCGAGGCCGAGCAGCCCGGCGTGACGGTGAGCGAAGTGTGCCGACGGCGCGGGCTTGCGCCGTCGGTGTTCTATCGCTGGCGAGCGGTGGCGGAGACGGGGTCGGCGAGCGCGCTGAAGCAGGACGCGTATCGTCGAGGGCGTAAGGATGATGCTGCCGCGCGCCACGCGGCCGAATTGACGCGGCTTCGCTCGGTGATCGCAGAGATCACGGCGGAGAACCTGGAGCTAAAAAAAAGGATCTGAGGTTGGACGATCTTGCGCGCGTACCCGCGCAGACGAAAGCGGCGGTGATCGAGATGGTCAAACTCACAAAGTCCCGATCCGGTTGGAGTGCCGAGCGCACGCTGCGTGCGCTCGGTGTTCCGCGCAGCGTACTACGCCTGGCGAGGGCGCGCGAGTCTGGCGGATCGAGTCGGTAGGCCCTGTCGTGTGTACGAAGTGCTGCCCGAGGAGCGTGAGCGGATCGGCGGCTTTGCGCTGCTGCACCCGCGCATTGGGTATCGCAAGCTCACGTGGATGATAATCGATGCAGACATCGCCAGCGTCGGCGATAGAACACCGACGGCGCGAGCGAACCTATCCGTATTTTCGTGGGCGAGGCGGTTGAACAACCGTGTTGCCCTGTTAGCCCCGCGCGAGCGTGAAGCGCTCGCCGAACAGGATAGCAAACTGATTCATCGCGCGCTTCCAGTCGAACGCCGATCTGACAGATTTCGCCAGTACGTTGCGTAGCGCCAGCCACAGCAACTTGATCGCCGCTTCGTCGTTCGGGAAGTGGCCTCGCGTCTTGATGATCTTGCGCAGCTGCATGTTCAGGCTCTCGATCGCGTTAGTGGTGTAGATCACGCGGCGGATCTCGGGCGGGAACGCAAAGAACGGCGTCACGTGCTCCCAGGCGCGCTGCCAGGACTGCCCGATCGAGGGATACTTTGCGCCCCAGGGACCGACTGTAAAGGCCTGCAGCGCATCGAGCGCCGCCGCTTCGCTGACAGCCGTGTAGATCGGGCGCAGCGCCTGCGCCACCGGTTTGCGATCCTTCCAGCCGGCGTAATCGAGACTGTTGCGGATCAGGTGCACGACGCAGGTGTGGATCGTCGTGCGCGGATAAACCGTGTGGATTGCCTCGGCCAGTCCCTTCAGGCCATCGACGACGGCGATCAGGATGTCCTGACAGCCGCGCGTCTTCAAATCGTTGAACACCTTGAGCCAGAACTTCGCGCCCTCGGTCTGCTCGATCCACAGACCCAGCACATCGCGCTGGCCATCGGCCTGGATGCCCAAGGCGAGATACACCGCCTTGTTACTAACGACCCCATCGCCGCGGATCTTCACCCGCAGCGCATCGAAGAACACCACCGGGTACATCGGCTCGAGCGGCCGACTCTGCCACGCGATCGTCTCGGCCATCACCTCATCGGTGACCGAGCTGATGAAGTCCGGCGACACCTGCGTGCCGTAGCTCTCGGCGATGAAGCCCTGGATCTCCCGCACGCTCATGCCGCGGGCGTACATCGCGATGATCTTGTCGTCGAAGCCCGTGAAGCGCCGCTCGTGCTTGGGAATCAGGACCGGTTCGGAAGCTGCCGTCGCGATCGCGCGGCAACTCGACCCGTACCGGGCCGCGCTCGGTGATGACCGTCTTGGCGCTCGCGCCGTTGCGCTCGTTGGCCTGGCCCTGCGGCTTCGCCTCTCCCGGTCGGTAGCCCAGATGCAGGTTCATCTCGGCCCCCATCGCCCGCTCGATCACCGCTTTCTGGAACGACAGGAACAGATCCTGCACTTCCGTCGGCGTCATGGGGCCCTTGACCAGCTGATCCAGCAGCTCCGCCGGAACTCAGGCAGCGGCCCGAGGGCCGCTGCCTGCGCGCCACTGTTCGTCTTGCTTGGCATATCATCCTCGTTACCTCCTCGCGATATGCCTCGCCCACAAAATCCCCGGATAGGTCCGCGCGAGCCCGCGCCGTCGACACACTTCGCTTACCGTCACCCCGGGCTGCTCGGCCTCGCGCAAAATCTCCAGCTTCTGCTGCGCCGTGTAGCGGGTTCTCGTCTCTCGTTTTTCCATCGCCTTCGCTCCGTCTGCTGAAGCCCAGCTGCCGTGCAAAGTCTCTCATTTTCGCCGTCACCTTTTGTCCTGAAGTCGATGAAGCTACACAGGGTTTCTAAACCTGCAGGTACACGACCTGAAACATACCTTCGGCCGGCGATTGCGCGCCGCGAGTGTGTCATTTGCGTATTTCACGCGATGTCGGACCAGGGTTTCACGTGATGGCGGGCCGGCATTTCACGGCATGTCGGGCCACCGTTTCACCGCATGCCGGGCCACCCTAGCGGGTGGATTTCCCAGTAAGGTAAGCGATTGCGAGACAAACCGGCTACCGTCGGTGCTTTCCCTTGGGAAGGAGCACGACGGTGGCGCAAGCGAGGTTGTCCATGCGCAGGATTCGAGACATTCTGCGCCTCAAGCACGAGGCGCGTTTCAGTGATCGGCAGATCGCCCAAGATCGTTGGCTCGTCCCGCTCGACGGTGCAAGCGTGTCTGCATCGTTGCCGCGAAGCGGCGATTGGCTGGCTACTGCCCACGGAGGTGGTGAGGCTGCGCTGATTGCGCGGCTGTATCGACGTCGTGCGCCGGTGCGTCGCGCCCGTTGATCGATTTCGCGCACGTGCATCGCGAGCTCGCGCCCCCGGCGTCACGCGCGATCTGTTGTGGCGCGAGTACCGCGAGCGCGAGCCGACGGGGCTCGCTTACACCGCGTTCTGTAACCACTACCGACGGTGGCTTGCCACGCAAGAGCTGGTGTTGCGCCGAGAGCATCTCCCGGGCGACAAGTTGTTTGTCGATTATCCCGGCCAGACCGTGCCGATCCGTTGATCGGTTCACCGGCGAGACATGGGTCGCGCAGATCTTGGGCCACACTCGGCGCATCTAACTACAGCTATGTGGAGGCCACCGCCTCGCAGCAGCTCCCGGACTGTTCGGCAGTCACGTGCGCGCGCTGCAGTACTTTGGCGGTGCACCGCGCGCGATCGTGCCCGATAACTTGAAGAGCGGCGTCACCAAGGCGCATCGGTATGAGCCGGATCTCAACCTTGCCTACCAAGAGTTCGCCGAGCATTACAACCTGGCGATCTACCGGCCCGGCAAACGCAAGCCGCGCGATAAAGGCGAAGTGGAGACCGGCGTGTTGGATTGTCGAGCGCTGGATCCTGGCAACGATTGCGCAACCGGGTGTTCTTTTCCCTGGAGGCACTCCAACGCGGCGATCGCCGAGCTGATCGAGTATTTGAACACCCGGCCCTTCAAGCTGGTCGGCTCTCGCCGTTCGCGATTCCTCGAACTGGAACAGCCCCGCTCTGCGTTCGCTACCGCTGCGCGCTTGTGAAGTTTGGCGAGGTGGCGCCAGTCAAAGGTGCACCCCGACTACCGCCATCGAAGTGGCGCGGGCGTATTACTCCGTGCCGTATCGCTTGATCGGCGAACGGGGTCGACGTGCGCTTGAGTGCGAACGCCGTCGAGATCTTTCATCACGGCAAGTTGGTTGCCGCGCATCCCAGAGCGCAGGGCGCGGCCGGCGCTCCACGCGTCGTGCCCACCGCCCGATAAACGCATGTCGCCGTGATCGAGCACACGCTCACCCGTACCTTATTGCGCGCCGCCGCGGTGGGACCGGCCACCGTCGCGTTGATCGAGCATCAAGCCAACCACCGCAGCACCACGAGAGACGCTCAGAAGTGCGCGGGGATCCTGCGCCTGGCGCGCGACTACTCACCGCGGCACTCGAAGCGGCCTGTGAGCGCGCGCTGGTTCTCGAGATCCTGCAGCTACCGTGCCGTGCGCACGCTGATCCCGCAGCGCCAACTACCACAGGCGCAACCCGCGCTCGTCTCGTGCGCGACAGCGATAGCGGGCCCGGAAATCGCTTCCAGTGAACCAGATTGACTAACCACTCTAAGGAGAACCGAAGATGTTAACCGAACCACTGATCCAGCAACTGCACGGGCTACGCCTCAAGGGCATGGCCGCCTCCTTGAGCAACAACTCAGTTGCACCGAAGCAACCGCACGCTCGTTCGAAGATCGCTTAGGACTCATGATCTTGCTAGCGCTAAACCTGACTCGCCCAACGCCTGCGCTGGGCCGGTTACTCGATGTCTGCCGTGTCTGGAGGATCTTGACCCGCGCACCGCGAAGAGTCGACCGCGCAGCTCGCCCAGCACCCACCGATCTCGCCTGGATCAAAGCGGCATCTAAACGTGCTACTCACAGGTCCCACCGGCGTCAGCAAAGTCCTACCTCACCGCCGCACTCGCTCACGCTGCCTGTCGCGCCGACTTCTCGGTGCGATGCTTCCTGCCGCAGCTCATCGATGAACTCACCCGCTACTGGCGCGATGCCGAAGCGTTCGGCGCTGTTCGAAGCAGCTACGCCCGTGCC
>JADJBE010000026.1 GCA_016703895.1 Pseudomonadota bacterium | reverse complement strand
AGTGCGTATTTCACGGCATGCCGGGCCAGCGTTTCACGTGATGCCGGGCCACTGTTTCACTGCATGTCGGGCCACCATTTCACGCATGCCGGGCCACCCGTCTAGGGGGTAGTCCCGGCACCCGTCAGCACAGCGGGACAACCCGCTACCGTCGGTTCTTTTTCCTGCCAGGAAGGAGACCGCCGGTGGCGCAAGCGAGGTTGTCCATGCGCAAGATTAGAGAGACCCTGCGTCTCAAGTTCGAAGTCGGAGTGAGCGACCGGCAGATTGCCGCCGCCATCGGCGTATCGCGGTCGACCGTCCAAGAGTGCCTGCGCCGCGCGCGTGAGGCCGGGCTCGGCTGGCCATTGCCCCCAGACCTTGGACGAAGCCGCGCTGCTCGGGCGGCTGTACCCGCGTACCCCGGTGTCACCCACCGTGCCGTGGCCGGACTATGCCGAGGTCCATCGCGAGCTGGCGGGCCGGGGCGTGACCCGCGAGCTGCTCTGGCACGAGTACAAGACCGCCCACCCCGACGGTCTGCAGTACACCGCGTTCTGCAATCACTATCGCCATTGGCTCGCGACCCAGGAAGTGGTCTTGCGCCAAGTCCACACACCTGGCGACAAACTGTTCGTCGATTACGCCGGGCAGACCATGCCGGTCGTCGACCGCTTGACCGGCGAGGTGCGATACGCACAACTCTTCGTCGCGGTGCTTGGCTGCTCTAATTACACCTACGCCGAAGTCACCTGGTCGCAGGCCTTACCGGACTGGCTCGGCAGTCATGGCCGGGCGCTCAGTTACTTCGGCGGCGCACCGCGCGCCATCGTGCCGGATAATCTCAAAAGCGCCGTCACCCGCGCCCATCGCTACGAGCCTGACGTCAACCCCGCCTATCAGGAGTTCGCCGAGCATTACGGCGTCGCCATCCTGCCAGCACGCGTGCGTAAGCCGCGCGATAAGGCCAAGGTCGAAGCCGGTGTATTGATCTGCGAGCGCTGGATCCTGGCGCGACTGCGCAACCGGACGTTCTTCTCCCTGGCCGCGCTCAACGAGGCGATTGCCGAGCTGCTCGAAGAGCTTGAACACACGACCGTTCAAAAAGCTCGAGGGGTGTCGACGTTCGCGCTTCGAACAACTCGAACGCGATGCCTTGCGACCACTGCCGCTGCGCGCCTACGAGTTCGGTCAGTGGAAGAAGGCCAAGGTCCATCCCGACTATCACATCGAGGTCGACCACAGCTATTACTCCGTACCGTATAGCCTGATTGGCGCGCAGGTCGACGTGCGGTTGACCGCGAACAGGAGTCGAGATCTTCCGTGCCGGCAAGTTGGTTGCCGCGCATCGCCGCGCGCAGAGCGCGGCCGGCGCTCCATACGCTCGACCCGCATCGACCCCGGTCCATGTCGCGATGATCGAGCACACACCCTCGCGCGTACTGCTCGAGCGCCGCCACGCAGGTCGGCCCGGCCACCGCGCGAAGTGCTCGACCATCAAGGCGCGTCACCGTAAACATCCCGAAGAGACTCTGCGCAGTGCGCAAGGGATCTTGCGTCTCGCCCAAGACTTCTCACTGGCCGAGCTCGAACTGGCCTGCGCCCGCGCCATCGGACTCCAGTCCTACAGCTACCGCACCGTGCGCACGCTCATCAAAGCGCCGGCGCCACCGACCACGCAACCCTCACTCGATCTCGTGCACGCCAACCTGCGTGGGCCCGAGTACTTCCAATCCTTACTCAATCCAGGAGAGCCCAACCCATGTTGATCCAACCATTACTTCAGCAACTGCACGAACTGCGGCTCACCGGCATGGCCGCCGCCCTCGAACAGCAACTGGCCACCGGCGATGACTCGTCGTTGTCCTTTGAAGACCGGCTCGGACTGCTCATCCAGCACGAGCTCGCCGAGCGGTCATCCTACCGCCTCGCCCAACGTCTGCGCTGGGCCAAGCTGCCGTTGTCGGCGTGCCTGGAGGATCTTGATACCCGCACGCCACGCGGAGTCGACCCCGCGAGCTGGCCCAGGTCACCGACCTCGCCTGGGTCAAACAACACTTGAACGTTCTGATCTGCGGACCGACCGGCGTCGGTAAGAGCTTCCTCGCCGCCGCACTGGCACACGCCGCGTGCCGCGCTGACTTCTCGGTCCGTTGCTTCCGCTTGCCAAGACTCATCGACGAACTCGCACGTCACACCGCTCTGCACAAACGCTCGATGTTCTTCCGCCAACTCGCCAAGGCCGACTTGCTGGTGCTCGACGACTTCGGCCTCGCACCGCTCACCGACACCGTCGGACGCGATCTGCTTGAGATCATCGACGATCGCTACGACCGCCGAGCCACCCTCATCACCAGCCAGTTACCGCTCGACCAGTGGCACGCCTATCTCGGTGACCGCACTGTCGCCGACGCCATCCTCGACCGGCTCGTGCACAACGCCTACAAGCTCGCCCTCAAGGGCGACTCGATGCGAAAAGCCAGGAGCACCGCCACCTGGTTCACGCACCGCCAGCCATTGACCGGCGGATCAAATCGTTACACAGTCCACATCGTCTCGCAGTCGTTCAACCCATCGGCCCACCATGCGTGAAACAGTGGCCCGCCTTGGCGTGAAATGCTGGCCCGGCTTACCTGAAATACGCATCCCAGAGCGATGCCGACATGCATCGCCCACCGTCACGTACTTGCCGTGGGTCAAGTGGCGCTACATGCGACGCGTTACTGGGCACGAGCTTCTCGTCCAGGGCGCATCTTGCTGCCGGACTCCACAACGCCTGTTCCTAGTGGCTGCCTCGTCAGCGTTGGCACGCTACGACGTACGTCGATTCGCGCCTCCGTCTGCTGCAAAACTCCGGAGCGCTGCACAAGCCAACGGCGGTTCGCTGCAAACAGAAACGCGGGCCTACAACCAAACCGAATCAGCTACATCTGGCGCTTGTTCGCCATACGCCCCCCCGCGAATTACGATCGGATCAGTTGTCCTGCATAACCTGCGAGGGTGCGGGCAGCTGCCACTGAGCATAGAAAGACTTCCTTGGGAGAAAAGAACAAATGACGAACTATCGCGAGACCACAGCCGCACTCCTTGCGCTTGCGGGTGTCGGAGGCATTCTTGTTTCAGCGGCCGCTGTAGCACAGGAAGTTGAGATTGAGGAAGTTCTGGTTACCGCGCGAAAGAAGGCTGAGGATCTCCAGGAGACTCCGCTGGCAATTTCAGCATTCACTGCCAAACAAATTGAAGAGCAGGGTATCAGCTCCATCGATGATGTCGCGTTAAGAACCCCGGGTTCTCCTTCCTTTCCGCCGCTGGGCGTCAAGACTTCTTTCGGCCAGTTATTCGCGGGCAATCCAATATTTTGGGTGATGCGAACGCCTCATTCTTTATTGACGGAGTGTTCGTGAACGGCGCGATCAGCACGCTGACATTGGATAGCGTGG
Organism: Pseudomonadota bacterium; assembly: GCA_016703895.1. Taxonomy (GTDB): domain Bacteria; phylum Pseudomonadota; class Gammaproteobacteria; order Steroidobacterales; family Steroidobacteraceae; genus CADEED01. Next base: position 491,666 of record JADJBE010000026.1, on the reverse strand, counting down.
AGAGAGTGGAGGTGATCAAGGGCCCGCAATCCGCCTTGTTCGGTCGCGCGACCTTTGCGGGCGCAATAAACTACGTCACGAAGCGTCCAGGCGATGAGTTGGCTGGCAAGCTCTCACTTACGGCAGGCGAAGATGGCGACTACCGTGGATCAGCGAACATTTCTGGGCCAATTATCGCCGAAAAGCTGTCCTTTTTTCTCGGTGCAAGTGCTGATACTTTCGACGGGCAGTATCGCGCCCGCCGAACTGACGGATCAACAATGTCCATCGGCGCAACCCAAACGATGGGCGTTGAGGGCGGCTTGTTCGCGTCCCCAACCGACAATCTCGATATCCGCCTCCGCGTTTCTTATTCGGAATCGGATGACGGTTTTTATGCGGACGCGCTGCAACTTTCATCGGCTAACAATTTCTCCCTATTTAACGCGGTTTCAAATCCGTACTCCCCGGGCTACTTCCGCGGGACAGTGAAATCGGACCCGTCCTCGTTCTCCAATAACTGTCTGGAGATAGAGCAGTTGTCCGCTGCGAATGGTGACCGTGTTACATGCGGTATCACGACTGACACCTTGCGTATCCATCTGGTCGGCGACTTGGATATTGGCGGTTGGAAGTTGAGCCAGTCTGTCGCTTACAACGAATTTAACGGTAGGACTGTCGCGGACGGTGACTATACGGCGGTGTTCGGCGTCTCCGGCTTCATTCAACTCGACTTTGGATCGGTGATGACCGATCGCGCGTTTGAAACGAGGCTTTCGAGTCCAGCAAGTCGCAGGATTAGAGGATCGGTTGGGTACTACAACTACAAAAAGGACGAGGATGACCCACAGTTCCGTGCATTCACGTCTGTCGGTGGTTGTTACGCCCCCAAGGATCTCGAGGATACCAATAACCAGGCGGTCTTTGGCTCCGTTGAAATGGACCTCACGGAGACATTGATTGCTAGCATCGAAGCCCGCTATGGGGAAGACGAAAAGATACTCAACGAGGGGCGGGTCGTCACAGTCGCTCGAGGCACGCCGCAAGCGTTTGCGACCAGTGCGGCAGCTACTTTTTACAGCTTCACGCCTCGGGTGACGCTTAGCTGGAACGCTGCAGCCGATACCCACCTGTATGCGTATGCTGCGAAAGGAAATAAGCCGAGGATTCAACACCAGATACTATGAGGCCACGACAACTGCGGCTGCATTCGAATCGGCGGCGCAAGCGGGAGAACTGACGTTTGGTGAAGAGGAGGCATGGACTTATGAAGTCGGTGCCAAGACCACGTGGTTTGAAAAGCGGGTACTGCTGAACGTGGCCGCATACTATGTGGACTGGAAGCAGCAGCAGCTTACTTCTACGCGCTCTATTGATCAGACGACAGGAGTGCCGTTCCCGGCTTCAATCATTCAGAACGTCGGGAAAACCGAGGTCAAAGGCCTTGAGCTTGAGGCGTCGTGGCGAGCTACAGACCGCTTGAGCATCTCTGGAACGCTCGCATATACCGACGCAACCTTCAAGGAGTTCTCGGATCTGCAGCAGGCGCTTCTGTTTGATTTCGAGGACGGTACGATCGACTATCGGCCAAACTTCACCGCGTCTCAAGTGAACGCGTTTGTTGAGAGGGAGGGTAGCCTCGCGGGTAACCGGCTACCCTTGGTTTCTGAGTGGCAGTACAGCCTATCAACAGCCTGGAAGGACCGGCTCGCCAACACCCGTTGGGATTGGTTCGCGCGCGCCGATTATCGGGTTGAATCTTCGCGATTTGCTCAGATTCACAATCTTGCTGAAACCGGCGATACGGAAAATCTGGGAATTCGCGTTGGTGTCCGCAATGACAGCCTATCTATTACAGGATGGGTCTCGAACGTTACGGATCAAAAAGGCCCGACGGTCATCACGAGAGGCAGAGACTACACTACGGGCACTAGAACGTTGTTGCGCGAAAACGTGCGTGGCTTCCAGTACGTTGTGCCTCGTGGCAGGCAAGTGGGAATCTCGGTCACGATGGACTTCTAAGAGTCCACCCGCGTCTGACTGGGTGATGCAAAGCCCAGTTGGCGATCTCGGTGCCCCGGGTTCGACGATGACTGCCCGATCGAATAGTCGATGGCAAGGGCGATCGGCGGCGGCGTTGGTACCCGGGTGCGGCAATCTGGAATGTCTTCGGAAGAATGGGGCTCCGCTCGTTTATCCGCTGTATGCGTATTGTGACGATGCCGGGCTAGCATTCCGATGCGATCGAGGCCATCGATCCGGCCGATGCTGGGCCGCTGTGGAAGCGGTCTGTGGACTTCGGTTGAGTCAGGCTCGTCGGTCAATGCCCCTTGTCTCGTGAGGGCGATACCGGATTTCGCGCTGAGCCGACTAATAACGGGTCATTGACTCTCAAGTGAATGACTGGTCAACGTTCCATGGGTCCTTTTCCCGAAGTGGCTAATCCGAAAGTTAAGAGTGCCAATGCCACGCAGAACTTCAATGACATCAATACCTGGGCCGAATGGCTCAAGATGGACGGTCATCCTGGCAACTACGTGTCTCGTGGGTTCGGAGTAAAATTGCGGTCGATGGACGGCATGCCGGCAGAATGGACCGCGATCATGCGCGACCGGTATCCCCGGGAATTGGCCGACGCCAGGGGCTATATCTTGGGTGCGAAGTAGTTTGGTAGTAGCGGTCAGAGCCGATCAATCGCAGCCTGCCTGCAATAATGTTTGCGCGCAACGCTCGCCAAGTATGTGCTCGACGCCGTCGAGAAGCGCCTGTGGGTCCGTGAGGCCGTCAACTTATCGGAGCCAAAGTAGTGAGCACTGTTCATTCGTCTGGATTGCTGTCGCGGCTACTGAACAAGCTGGGTCAGGTAGAGCCGAGCGAGAGTCGCGCCGTCGTCACCGCGTTTCTCTTGTTTTTCTTCGTGCTTGGCGGCTACTTTGCGGTGCGACCGGTGCGCGAGACGTTTGCGACCGTGATGGGTCGGGACGCCGTGGCGGATCTGTGGATTATTACCTCAATCGGCGCCGTGATTATCGTGCCGATCTATGGTGCGCTGGTCGCCTGGGTGCGTCGGGCGATCTTGCTACCCGGTATCTATGCTTTCGTGGCGCTGTCGCTATTTTCACTGGCTTGGTACTTCCAGACCAATCCCGAGAGCGTATTTGCTGCGAAGTTCTTCTACGTCTACATCAGCATCCTCAATCTGATGCTTGTGTCGGTCTTCTGGAGCTTTCTGTTGGAATTGTTCGACAGTGGTCAGACCAAGCGCTTGTTCGGTGTGATCGCTGCGGGTGGTACGGCAGGCGCGCTCGTGGGGCCACTGTTGACCGACCTGACGGTCGAGTCGATCGGCACGGCCGGCGTCTTGGCCTTGGGCGGTGCCATGTTCGTGGCAGCGATCATTTGTCAGCAGTTCTTATTGAAGATCTGGGACACGCGCGTACAGACCGCGGCCGCCGGCGCCAAGGGGCGGGGCTTGGGCGGCAACCCGTTCGCAGGCTTTGCGTTGTTGTTCAAGTCGCGCTACTTACTCGGAATCGCGTTGTTCGTGGTATTTGTGTCGACGATCAACACGATTCTTTACTTCGAGCAGTTGCGGCTGGTGGAAGAGCGTTATGCGGACCTGGCCGATCGCACGCAGGTATTCGCTCGCCTTGATTACATCGTGCAGACGCTCACCATCCTGTCGCAGGTCTTTCTCACGGGTCGAATTGCGACCAAACTCGGTCTCGGTGTGTTGCTCACCAGCGTGCCGGTCGCGATGGTGTTTGTCTTTCTCGGCCTTGGACTGACCGGCGGCTTCTGGGTATTGGTCGTCGCGATGGTAGGGCGTCGTTGGGGCGAGTACGCATTCCTGCGTCCTGGGCGCGAGATGTTGTTTGGCCGGCTCGATACCGAGACAAAGTACAAAGCCAAGAACACCATTGACGTGCCGGTTTACCGTGGCGCAGACATGCTCGTGGCGCAGGTCAAGAATGCGCTCGAGAATGCCGGTTTGACGGCCGCAGGTGCTGCGTTCATCGGCGCGGGAGCTGCTGCGATGTGGGCGGCCAACGCTTGGTGGTTAGGCCGTGAGCACAATCGTCAGGTGGAATCGACTGCGTCAGAGCCCCAAGGTATGTCGTAGACGTTTTGTCGCCCGCAAAAACTGCCGGATTTGGCAACTGATTGATGATCGGGATGCGAGCATGAGTCTCCTACGTCAGATTTGGCGGGTAGGTCATGGAGCCACCGCTTGTCGCGCGAGATTGCCGCAGATCACGGAAGAATCTGACCGATTTCACGTCAACCTGACTCGACTGTGCGATTTGAATTGCACTTTCTTCGTGAATGGTCCACTAGTAATTCTTATGTCATAGAGAAGTGGAGTCTTGCCTGCGTGATTTATGGAAAAGAAATGTCTTTTTTTTTGGAGGCCGTCGGAACAGGCGAACGCTGATCATCGACGCCCAAAAAAACTATGTGCGGTCCTGGGGTTGCCGACCTCGGACGATCGCACCGAGACGGAGTGATCCGGGCCGTGGCCGATCTGGCGATCCACATCGGCGTGATGGGTGCGTGCGAGGCCTTCACGCTTAAGCGCGGCGTCCTCTACCGCGATCGTTCTCGTCATCGTCGGGACGCGGCGGGATGTGCCTCACCAGCTCGGCCACGGCCACCCCTGGCATTCTCCGGCGCCGAGCAGTCGCATCTGCTCGGAGTGCTCGACAGCGCGCGCTTCGCCGACATGGCGCCGGCGAGCATCTATGCCACCCTGCTCGATGAAGGCCTGTATCACGGCTCGATCCGCACCATGTACCGCCAGCTGGCTCTGCACCGGGAGGTCGGTGAGCGCCGACGTCAACGTCAGCACCCGGTGTACGTGAAGCCGGAACTGCTCGCGACCGCGCCGAACATGGTTTGGTCCTGGGACATCACCAAGCTCAAGGGGCCGGCCAAATGGACCTGCTTCCACCTCTACGTGATCCTCGACATCTTCAGCCGCTACGTCGTCGGCTGGACGATCGCGGCGCGCGAGTCCGCCGAGCTTGCCGAGCAGCTGATCGCCGACACCGTCGCCAAGCACGACATCGCCCCGAACACCCTGACGCTGCACGCCGATCGCGGCGCCAGCATGCGCTCGAAGCCCGTCGCCGCGTTGCTGATCGACCTGGAGGTTGCCAAGACCCACAGCCGACCGCACGTCTCGGACGACAACCCGTTCTCCGAAGCGCAGTTCAAGACGCTGAAGTACCGGCCTGACTTCCCCGAGCGCTTCGGCTCGATCCAGGACGCCCGAGTCCATTGCCAGCGCTTCTTCGGCTGGTACAACCACGACCACCGTCACGTCGGCATCGGGCTGATGCCGCCGGCCGCCGTCCACTACGGGGATGCCGCGGCGCTCACCGAACAGCGCGCCGTCGCACTCAAGGCGGCGTTCGGCGCGCACCCGGCTCGCTTCAAGGGCCGCGTACCGCAGCCGCCGACCTTGCCGGTCGCCGCCTGGATCAACCCGCCAAAACAGGAGGCCTCAGCCGCCAGCACCACCCCACATCGACACTAATCTCTTGATCCCATGTGTCCCGATGTCATTGACACGTTCCGGTTGCAATCATCTCCGCGAACGGGCAAAAGATTGAACACCTCGCCCGGCGGCGCAGGATTATCAACGACGATACCGCCACCATTGAGATCGATCTGCCGCATTTTCAGGCCTCAATGGCGTCCCCACTTAAGCAGTACAGGCACATCCTCAGTCACTACCGGCTGACGCCTCCCCGATGCTTCAGACTGAGCTCATAGTGCCTAAAAACAACTCTCCGGGACCCGTCGCGCTCATCCCCATTTGGCGCTGACGATCGCCGCCCGGTGGGCTTGAGCTGGAAGTCGAGTGGCATAGCCCACATGCCTGCTACAGAATACTGGGGGCCATCGTATCGAGGTTCCTGCGACCGAAAGGAGATTGGAATCATGGACATTCGCCAATTGCGAAATTTTCTGGCGGTGGTCAGCTTTCAAAGCTTTTCGCGGGCGGCTGAGAGTATTGGCAAGTCTCAACAGGCACTGAGCAAAAGCGTCCAGGCGCTGGAAAATGAGCTTGGTGTGCCGCTGCTCATCCGCTCAGCCAAGACAGTCAAACTTACAGCTAGCGGCAAGCTACTCGCAGCAAGCGCTCACATCATTGATCTAACCATGTTGAACCTGCAGCAGGAGCTCCAGGCTGGGAATACCCATCGACGACGGGAACGCGTTCGCGTTGGAGTCAGCCCGACTGCCTGTGGTTTGATGAGCGAGGCCATGCTCGCGCTTCGTTCGGCCGGCCATAATCTGCATTTCGACGTGACAACAGGCGTGTACGAATCGCTGTCACGCCTCATGCTGAGCGGTGCGCTAGATCTATTCGTCTGTGTAGCCACCCACGACAATATCGATACTTCACTAATGCAACAGGTACTATCATTCCACGATGAATACCGGGTAATTGCAGGCTCGACGCACCCGCTCGCTAACTCAACTGGCGTGACGACTCATCAGCTCGCTGAATACGATTGGATTCTCGGACACAATCTCGGCTCAATTAGCAAAGCGTGGCGTCGCGAATTCGAACTGGCGAGAATTCCGCCTCCGGATCCCGTCATGGAAACTAACTCTGTCTGGATCATGCGATCGACTCTAATCGCAAGTGACCTTCTTACGATTCTACCAGTACATATCGTTGAGTTTGAACTCGAAAAGCGTGTCCTTACTTGTATCGAAACCGTGGGATTCTCCTGGACGCTGCCGATTGCCATTCACTACCGAACAGGAGGCGTACTTACACCGGGGATCATAGCAACAGTCGAATCCCTGGAGCAGGCATCGAAGAAGTATTCCCGCGGCACCCCAGGCGCATAGGCTTGCACAGAGGTTTCCCCGCGCGAGCGGGGATGGTCCCTACGTAAGCGTCACGCCAAGGCCATCTTGACTAGAGCTTAATGGATTTGAGGATCTGGTTAGTGTCACCGAGATTGAAGGCGCTCGGATCGAACGATCCGCCTATCCAGGTGATCATGCGATTGTGTTCTTCGCGATCGGGATCGTTGAGCGCTTCGAGGAACTCGGCGTAACCGGCAGAGCCGCCAACGTCTTCGGGCGGACAGGCGTTTTCGCCGGCGAGACACAGCACGGACTGCGTGGCACCCGGTCGCGGTATGACGAGATCTTCAACGACGATGCGATGCTCCCAGTAATCACCGAAGTCATAAATGTACGTGAAGCGTTTGGTGCCGGCCTCGATCAATGACTGCAAGCGCACGCGGCGCTCGTCGATCACCGGCGCACTGTCGGGCCAGTCGTCATCGGGGGTGCCGTAGCGCTGGCGGGCGATTTCGAACTCGTGCAGATGGCCGTAACCCCAGCCCATGGCGGCCTGCACGATCCCATGCAGCTTGGCGAGGGTTACGCGCTCGGGCACCAGCAGGCAGCGCCATACGGCAGGTTTGACGTGGCGCAGCTCGATGCGCAGCTGGACGTTGAGGGCTGTTAGTTCAGCTACGCGGCGCGCGACAGCGCTGCGGTCGGTAGCTGAGCGGCGACTCGCCATGGCAGTAACTCATCGATACGGTTGATCGGATGCGCGGCGATGCGCTCGAGCACGTGTTTCAGGTAGAGATGCGGGTCGATGCCGTTCGAGCGACACGTGCCGATCAGGCTATACAACCGCGCGGCCGTTTCGCCGCCGGCATCGGAACCGGCGAACAGATAGTTTCGGCGCTCGAGCACCAACGCGCGGATCGCGCGCTCGGCGGCATTGTTATCGATCTCGAGGCGACCATCGTGCACGTAGCGTGTCAACGCCGTCCAGCGGCTGAGCGTGTACTGGATCGCAGCGGCCAGCGGCGATTTTATCGACAACTGTTGGTGCGTCGTGCTCAGCCACGTCTTGAGCTCGGCGAGGATCGGCACCGCTTGCTGTTCACGGACTGCGGCACGCGCACGCGGTGCCTGGCCGCGGATCAGGCGCTCAAGCGCATATAACTGCCCGATGCGGCCGATTGCCTCGGCCGCCGTGGGCGAACGATCCGTGACATACACGTCATAAAACTTACGCCAGGCGTGCGCCCAGCAAGCCGCTTCTAACAACGGCTGCTCAGGACGTTGATAGAGCCCATTGAAGCCCGCATAGCCATCCGCCTGCAGCACGCCGATGAAGTGACTCAGATGTGACCGCGGGTGCTCGGCCTTGCGATCTGGTGAGTAGCGATACACCACCGCCGGGGGATCGCGGCTCGCCGCAGGCCGATCATCGCGCACATAGGCCCACAGTCGAGCCGTCTTGGTGCGTCCTTTGCCGGGGCTCAAGACCGGCACCGGCGTGTCATCGGCGTGCAGCTTGTGAGCGGTCATTACATAGCGCTCGATCGCACTCACCAACGGCTCGAGCAGCGTCGCCGATGCGCCCACTCATGAGGCGAGCATCGCGCGCGGCAGTTCGACGCCGCTGCGTCGGTAGATGCCGCTCTGGCGATACAGCGGACAGTGATCCGCATACTTAGGCGGCAATCACCTGCGCCAACAGGCCCGCGGTCGGCAAGCCGCGCCGATCGGGCGCATCGGTGCCGGCGCTTGCACGATCGTGGCGCAGGGACGGCAGGCGAGCTTGGGACGCACGTGGCGGATGACCTGGAAGTACCCCGGCACGTAATCGAGTTGTTCGGAGACATCCTCACCCAAGCGACTCAACGGCCCGCCGCAGGTGTTGCACTGACAACTCGTCGGCTGGTGCAGTTGCGTCACCCGCGCCAACTCGGGCGGCAACACTCTCGGTGGGCGGCGCGTGCCGCGCTGCGTCTCGTGCGGCGTATCGACCGACAGCAACTTCGGCACCCGCCGTTCATCGCGTGCCGAGACCATCGGCTCGGGCGGTAGCGGGGCCCTCGGCACCACGCCACCGCTGAGAGGTAACTCCGGCGCCACGCTTGCATCGATCACTTCCGCGGAGCGGCCAAAGCGCCAGCGCCGCAAGCGGATCACTTCGGCCTTCAGCGCCTCAAGCCAGGCGCGCTGGCGCAGCACCAGCTGCCGCAGTTCCGCAGGATCATTCGGTAATTGATCGTGGTCAAGCGTCACCACGGTATTTTAGTGGATTGTTAGCTCACGCGCGAGCGTTATCGCTAGCCAGATCGCTCTATTTATCGCCGAGCAGATCACATCTCGTTAGGACACATGCAGCGGCGGCCAGGTGCGCTCGGGTCGCCGCCAGTCGATGCCTTCGAGCAGCATCGACAGTTGTGCCGGGGTTAGATGCACTACACCCGAACTCGCCTGCGGCCACACGAAGCGACCCCGCTCCAGGCGTTTGGCAAACAGACACAACCCATCGCGATCCGCCCACAGCACCTTGATCAAGTCGCCTCGGCGGCCGCGGAACACGAACACGTCACCGCCATAGACTTGCGCCGCGAGTGTCGTCTCAACGAGTGCCGCCAGCCCATGCATCCCGCGGCGCATGTCCGTGACCCCCGCCGCCAGCCACACGCGTGCAGCGCCTGCAGGCCCGATCACGCGCGCGACGTCACGCAGTTGAGCACCGCGCGCAGCGACTCGGCATCGACTCGGCCGTGCACCCGCACCGTGACACCGCCGAGTGCGATCTCGACATACCCCGCGCTCGGTGCCGGGCTCAGATCGCGCGCCTGTTCTGGCGCAACCCTAACAGGCAACAGCACCGTGCCCGCACTCGCTAACGATCGTACGCCTCGCGGGCGTACCGGATCGCTCAGCGCATCCACCCATTTGCGTAATAGGTTGGCGTTCACGCCATGCGCCAACGCCGTGGCGGCGATCGATACGCCAGGCTCGAGACATCGGCGCACCAGCTCTCTCTTCGCCGCCTTGTGGTAGCGGCAGCGGCCGTCCTTGCCCCGCGTACGAACCAGATCCGCCACTAACTCCGCCGCTCTCCCAGACATAGGTGTCCACCTCCTCCAACAGGTGGACACTATCCTTATCCTTACCACTGCCCTCGACTAGGCGGCCTCGGCATGACGCTTACGTCGTACGTGGAAGACATGTCGGCTGTATCGCCCGCCGCCTAGATGACGCGACTCGACTCGACTTGAGTTGGGTCGGGAAGTGAAATCGAGCACAGGCGAAACGGGACCGCACACGTGCCGTTCCATCCGTCAGGCGCGTCCGACGACATACTCTCGGCGCGCATCAAGCGGTAGAGCCGGGCACGAGGCAATGCGCCGCGCTGCTAGGCCTTTGACCCTTCGGAAGCTGTCTTGAAATACCCATTTTCATCGCATGTGGCTCCGTTGCCAATGAAGTTCTGCAGCGCCGCGTCGATTACGGCACGCAGATCCTCGCCCGTGCGCTGAAATCCGAAACGTCGCGCGATCTCGACGACGAGATCGTCACGGCGCACGCGGCCGTTCTCTAACAGCACCTCGAGCGCAGCGGCGCGGATTTCGGCTGGCGGCAGATACTCGGCGCGTCGGAGGCTCGAACTCTCGGCGTCGGACCGATTACGCACGGTGATCTGAGGCGGGGGATGGATCGTCCAGAATCCCTCCGCTGCCGTGCAAGAGCCTTTCGCTTGAAGCGATGCCAATGCACGCTGCCCAGCATCCCGGATGCGATTGCCGGCGCGATCCTGTCCCCACACGGATGCGAGACGTCGACACGCTTCCTCGTGATGTATCGGGCCTTCGATCTCGACGATTCGGTACATTGCGTCTGCCACCTCGGCCACGGATGACTCATGCGGCGCCTTGTTCGATCTCACCCGAAAATTCGCTTCCTCGTACGGCGAGCCAGCCTTCGGTGACTCGGGGACCGTGCCCCGTTGTCGCGGCGCCGGCATCGGTTGAACGGGAGCTCGCGGCTGGGCGGGCGGTGGCCTTCGGGCCGGCAAGTTGGAAGCCTTCGTTACCGCATCCAGCAACTTGTTCTCTTCCTGTTGGCGCCTATGGAACCAGTCCGTGCTCCAGATGCGATGGATGGTCCAGCCTCTCGACTCGAGGATCTCCTGGCGCAGGCGATCGCGGTCGCGTGCCGAACGCGAAGAGTGATAGGTCGCCCCGTCGCACTCTACGCCGAGCAGATACCGACTTGGCTTGGCAGGATCGATGATGCCGAGATCGATATAGAAACCCGCCATGCCCACCTGCGGATGCACCGTCAGGCCGCGACTGCGCAGGAACACGGCGACAGACTCCTCGAAATCACTATCGAAAGTCTTCTCCGTTTGCGTTGGTACATCGAAGTATCCCTTCTCCGCGTATTGCAGAAACTCGCGGAGTGCCACGGTCCCGGGCTTCCGGCTGGAAACGTCGATATCGTCGGCTGACAGCGGGGAGAACACTTCGCAGCGCTCGCGAGCACGCGAGATCAGAACATTGAGTCTCCGTTCGCCACCGTTGGAGTTGATCGGGCCGAAGTTCTGGGTCAGTCGCCCGTCCTTGTCCCGGCCATAGCCGACCGAGATGAAGATGACGTCGCGCTCGTCGCCCTGAATGCTCTCTAGGTTCTTGACGAAGAAAGGGTTGAGCTTGTTTGTGGAGAAGAACGGCTCCAGCTCGGGGTTGTCGCGGCGGCGGGCATCGATGCGATCTCGGATTACATCTCTCTGTGCGACGGAGAAGGTGCCGACGCCCAGCGTCTTGTCTGGATTCTCGCGCGCGAACCGGCAGACGGCATCTGCGACGATGTCGGCCTCGATGACATTAGTGGCGCCACGACCACGCTCGTAGCCGCCCACAGGCGTTCGATGAAACATGACACCGAGCCCGTCCGCAGCTCGCTCGGAAATGACAGAGGGCGGCAGCAGGAGTTTGCTGTCGTAGAAGTTGCGATTAGAGACTGCAATCAAGCCGGGATGCTGACTGCGGTAGTGCCAGGCGAGCATCTCGCGGCTCGAGAAAGTCGCGTCGCAAAGGCTGAGGATGCTCTCCATGGCACCCAGCGGTGCCGAGACATCTTCTCCTGCTTCGATTTCCCCGAAACTCGACGCCTCGTCTTCGTCTGCGACCAACCGATTAAAGAAGTTCGTGGGCGGAAGTTGTTTCGCGTCGCCCACGACCACCATCTGCTTTGCCCGCACGACGGCGCCGAGTGCATCAGCGGGGCGAATCTGCGAGGCCTCGTCGATCAGCAACAGATCGAAGCTCGACTTGCCTGGCGCAAGATACTGCGCAACCGACAAGGGGCTCATGAGGAAGGCGGGCTTGAGTTGCTGGATCGCTTGGCCCGCCGCCTCGATCAGGCGGCGGACTGGCAGATGCTTGCGCACCTTGTTGAGCTCGGCGCGAATCACTCCCATGTCGCCAACGGTGCCAGTCGGCTTCTGGTCGTGATGGAGCTTCGACACTTCGTCTGCTGCCGCCCGAATTCGCTTGTGGTCGAGATCGCGGAACTGCTGCACGGTCTTTGTCAGCAACGCGCCATCTGCTCTCGCAAGTTCCGGATCTTCAGTGACCGCGACATGCCACAACTGCTCAAATGCGGTGAGGTGCACCCGGTCTTCAATCTCGCTCGCTGGTACTGAGCCCGCATAGCAATGTCTCGCGAAATCACCTTCGGAAATGGAATGCAGCCAGCGCATCCCGTCTCTCGCGGGAGGCCATTGGTTGTAGCGCTCGATGCCGCTCGTCCAGCCGCTGGTGCGGGCAACGAGCTCCCCGAGCGTCCAGTCAATTCGCCCTTCCTGCTCCAGCAGGCGCTTGTCCTTCAGACGCACGAACGCAGTCACCGCCAGAGTTGCAGTCTGCACCGTGGCGGACAGGTCCATGAGCTTCGCTGCCCACTCACCTGGGTTCTCGCTCCAATCCAACAGTCGCGGATTCCTGACCGACAGGCCGGGCTCAACCGCTAGTGCGGAGTGCAACCAGGTCGCGAGCGCCTCAAGTTGCGGCCAGCCGGTCGGCAAGGCGTCGATGACGCTCCCCAGCTCCCCCCTGAGTTCCGCCGCTCGTTCTCCCAGCTCGCTTCGCAGGCGGGCGCCTTCGATGATGGCATCGAGGCTGCCGACGCGGTCCTCGTAGGTCGGGGGAAAGGTCCGGTAAGCGCCCCGTAGGGTTCGCAGGGCTTGCCGATAGGCCCCTCGGAAAACGCGGAAAAGCGATTGGCCGTTCGCTGCAATCTCAGCACGGACGCCCGTCCAATCCTGATCCCATGCCGCCGGGACGAAAACGGCGTCCACGGTTTGCTGGACTTCGGCGAGGCTTCTTGCGCACGCCACCAGGCAATCCAACGAGGCGAGGTCGCTGGTCCAGCGGTTGTTGCACAGTACGTTTGTCGGGATCGGTGGCTTCCGGGCCGCGATCTTGAGCGCAGTTGAAACGCGGTCCAGATGGGATACGGGCAAGGACGCGAGGTCGGCTTGCGGCGTCGGCCTCACCAACGGCCAGAGAGTCTTCATGGCTGCGACGACCCCCTGAAGTGACCGGAGTGCCTGTTGGGTTAGCTGCGAGAGGCGCTGCTGATCCAGAGGGTTGATTGGCTCGCGCTCGCAGTCCCGCCAAGGGTGTTTCGCGGGTACGCCACTCAGAGCAAGTCTGGCCTGCAGGTCCTCGCACGTCTTGAGAATCCGGTCCAGGTCCTCGCGAGACGCCTTTTCGATATCACGAACTCGGAAGTCGGGTAGCGCGACGTTGCGGTCCTTTAGACGGCATATCCGACCAATGATGTCGAAGGGCGTGAATCCAGACGGTGACAGCGCCCTGTGCATACGGTCGGAGTGAGCCCACAGGTCCGTCGCGTGCCTGTCCAGCGTGCTCTTGAGATCCGATGGCACCTTGGGTGGCGTCGGCGCATCGAGAGACTCTTTCAGCTGTAGGAGAACCTGCTGCTTCGACGCCTTTCGACTGTGCAGTTCCAAGCACAGGTGTCCTAGCCTCACGTTCTTGAGGCGTTCGAATACCACCTGTAGCGCCGCGAGTTTCTCGGCGACGAACAGGACTGATTTTCCCTGAGCAATCGCCGACGCGATGATGTTGGCGATCGTTTGTGACTTGCCGGTCCCGGGCGGTCCCTGAATGACCAAATTTCGACCCGCCAACGCCGTCTGGATCGCCGTGGTTTGTGAGCTGTCGGCGTCGAGGACGTACATCAGTTCCGAGAGCTTGAAGACCCGGTCCACCCGCTCGTCATGAGGAATGACGGGAGCCTCGGGCGTTGGAGACTCCTCGGCTGGCGCCAACAAGGTCCTCAGAACCTTGTGACCCAGAAGCGCCTCCGCGGCCGGCCAGTTCCGTGGGTCGAGGTCGCGCCACAGCATGAACTTGTTGAACGAAAAGAACGACAGGAGGATCTCGCCATCGAGTACTTCCCAGCGCGGCGTGTTCCTGATGCTCGCGCGGACCAGCTCGAAGTACTGCGATGGGGTCCACTCGTCCTGATCGGGCAGCTCGGGTAGCTCAACGGAATGCTGCTCAGCCAGCCAGATACGCAATGAGACATTGGTGAAGAGGTCTTCGTCGCGAATCCTCAGCTTGAAGCGGTCCCGTGCGCCCTCGCGCGTTAGTTCGACCGGCAGCAAGATCAGGGGCGCGAATCGCTCGATTTCGGAGCGGCCATCCTCGAACCACTTGAGGAAGCCTAGCGCCAGGTACAGGACGTTGACGCCCTGTTCTTCTTCGACCTCGCGGGCTTCGTAGTAGATGGCGGTCAGGCGCTTTTGGAGGCCCTCAGCAGTCAACGAAGTCTGCAGCGCATTGTCGCGATGCCGGCGGGCGGGACCGTCGGCGCCAAGATCGTCCGCGGGTGGGATCCAGCTCGCGAGGTCCGTCTCAGCTTCGTCAGAGCGAGGCTCATCGATGCCCCGACCGGCCGCAAACACGAACTCCGCTTCGCGCCCAAAAGGCTACGGAATGTCTCGTCCGCGACTTCGTCGACGACCCGGACGTGCCGGGCACGGCCCGACTTCAGCGGACAGTTGACCAGCTTGTTTCGAAGGTTACGGTCGATCAGAGTGTCACGGGCTTCGAGCAGCTTCCGCTGCACGATGCGTGCGACTGACCCTTGATCCGCCACCATGTCTGGCATCGGGTAGAAGTTAGCGTGTGCCGAGCGGAAACGCTACCGGGCCGTGG
Source organism: Pseudomonadota bacterium (assembly GCA_016703895.1). Classification (GTDB taxonomy): domain Bacteria; phylum Pseudomonadota; class Gammaproteobacteria; order Steroidobacterales; family Steroidobacteraceae; genus CADEED01. Next base: position 476,637 of record JADJBE010000026.1, on the reverse strand, counting down.
CGCTAAGGGTGTGGGCCGGGTGCAGGATCGGCTCGGACGGGTAGGCAGGACTGACTCGTCAATTGGCGCGACGATGGATCATGCTGATATCCGCGACTTGGCCACCATGACGTTCCGGTGTAGTTGCGGGTGGGCAATGAGCGATGAGTCTGTGGCATCGCTGTAGAAGCGCCGCCGCCCGCGGGCGGTGCGCTCCTGTGCTGCTATCACGCCAACCGCTTCGCACGGGGAAAGATGCGCAGCGACCGCGGGCAAGGTTCGCCGGCAATGGCCTTCCGGCCATTGCCGAAGCGCGCTTTCTCCAGCGACGCCACAGACTCATCGCTCTTCGCCTAACTTCATCTCCCGCGCCGAAACGTCAAGTTATAACGCAACGATCCAGTAAGCGAGTGCTGCGCCGGCAAGACCTTCCGCACTGCATGGTATCGCAAGCGCGCTGGACCGCCCCACACCAGCACGTCACCATCAGCCAGCGGCACCGGCGACCCCTTGCCGCCGCGTGTTAGTCCGTAGAAGACAAACGTCGCGGGCAGGCCCAGTGATACCGAGACGATGGGTTGCTGGAAGTTGCTCTCGTCCGCGTCACGATGCGCTCCCATGCGCGCGCCGATCTCGTATCGGTTGATCAGACAGGCGTCAGGATCGAACTCGGGGAAGCCGCTCGCAGCAGCAGCCCGCAGCGCAAGCGCGCGAAACTCGGCGGGCATTGCTGGCCAGCCACTAGCTGTCAGTGGGTCCACCGGCGAATAGCGATAGCCAGTGCGATCGCTGACCCAGCCAAGCGGTCCGCAATTGGTCATTGCCACGGACATCTGTCCGCCGCCCGGAGTTGTGAGATGACGGAAGGGTGAGCGGGCCGCGATCGATTCGATGAGTGGCAGAAGTATTCGTGTAGTGGCGCAGCCGCGCAGCAGCGCAATACCTGGTTCTAGCGCGATCACCTCGCCAGCGGAGTTGCTGCCGTGAGTCGGCGCAGAGCTAAACGGCAGCGGTAGTGTCATCGATCGAGGGTGTAAACCAGGTCGGCGCCGCGCTCCTTGCCGGCCTCTGTCTTGATGGTCCACTTATCATTGATGGAGTAGCGCATCTTGATCGTATTGATCGATTCGGTCAGCGAGATGCCGTAGCTTACGTATAAGCGCGGTGATAGATACTTGCCGAGCACCAGCGACGTTTCGTTGTTGAGGTTTGACTCGATGCTGACGTCTTCTATACCGACCCGATTGCCGATCTGCTGCGCCAATATCGCGCCGCCCTGCGCTAACAACTCGGCACTGGCAGTCGAGCTGCCTTGGCGACCGTTGGACTGCACGGATTCCAGCGTGCCGCCGGCGAGTATCAGCGATACGATCTGTGACTGTGGGATCGCGGGTTCGGAAAAGAAGCTCATGCGCGGCTGGCGCAGCGAACCGCGCACGTTCACGCCCGCCATCACATCCGGAAAGCGCTTTACGGCACGGATGTCGATCGCCGGATCACCAAGGAGGCCGCCGGAGTACAGCAGACGGCCGCGCTGTATATCGAGTAAACGACCATATGCCGAGTACTTGCCTTCAGCGACATTCAGCTCGCCCACGGCGCGACTCACGTCATCGGCAGTCGTGCGCGCCGTAATGCTGCCGGTGATGCGACCCGAAAGCCCAAGCGTGTCAATCGTCACGTCATCTCCCAGCGTCATCTTTATCTGACTAGAGACGACGAAGCGTTGTGACGGATCGACGGGCGCGTCACCGACGATGACTTCGTCCGAGGAGGCGAGGACGGCACCCGTGAGATCGGCCGGTACGATGCGCGCGTAGGGTACCGTGACTTGGCCGGTGGCGAGGATGTTGCGGCCGTCGATTTTGAAGGTCAGATCCGGCGACGCGTCGATGCGTGCTTCAGGCACGTTGACGAGCCGCAGATTGTTGCCCGCCATCTTCAGCTGGCCATACGGCAAGCTGTCGCGCCATTCGAGCTTGCCGCTGGTCGACAACTCGCCTTCGCCGGCGCTCGCGGTGCTCTTGAAGTCTAGTGTGTTAGTGAGTAGTCGGGCTTCCAGGGTCAGATTGCGCAAGGCGAGATTAACCTGGTAAAGATCCATCTCGCCGTTGGCGATTCTCAGTACACCACTGAGCTCGGGTGTGCCGAGTGTTCCGCCAACCACCGCGTCCAGCTGCAGGTTGCCGGCGATGCGGTCGATGTCAGGCAGATACAAGGCCACGAGTCCGAATGCGGCGGTCGACGCACGCAACTGGCCGCGCACCGGCCAGGCCGCTGGTGTCAGCGCGCTACGCTCAGCGCGAGCGTTACCGCCGATCGTGCCGCGTGCGCCAGCATCCAGCTTGAGTTCGGCAGTAGCCACGCCGGGATCGGCGTTGACATTGAAGAACCCGGAGCCGAGTCGAATGTTGTCGATGCGGCCACTGGCCAGACGATGCCGCAGCCCGGCATCCGTGAGATCCATGCGTACCGTGCCGGTCCAGGGCGACGCGCCGGCGCGTCGGGCGCTAGCAACCGCACTCAACGTGCCGTCGTACTCGACACTCGGCGTTAGTCCCGCAGTGATTGCGCTGATGGGTAGCTGGATTGCAGACATCTCGGCATTCCACTGGTCGGGTTCGAACGCGCCCGACGCGCAGAGCTTGGCGAGATCACCTTTCAGGCACAGCGCCTCCACTGCACCACTGTTCGCGGAAGCTTTGATGGTGGCGGGTGAGTCGAGCCGTAGTTTGAGGCGGTCGCTATCGTTGATATCAAAGGCGTTGATTCGACCGTCCCAGCGGCCGGCGGCAAACCGCCCGCTACCTTTGATGTCGAAAACAACCTTGGCAGCACGGCCGCCGATGGCGAGCGTGTGCTCCTCGGCGGACCCACCGAGCTGCAGCGCGATACGATTCAGAGTGCGGTTGTTATAGGTGACGTCGATCGCGGCAATCTCCGCGCGCGAATCACGCCTGCCTTGCCAGTCGATGTCCACGTCAGCCTCGATACGTCCCACGGAGATGTCCGAGTAGGCAATGCCGGAGCCGGTGCCGGCCAATCGAATCACGGGCGCCTTGCGTGTACCACGCAAACTACCGCGCACGGCAACCTCGCCACGCGCGCCTTCGGCCAACAAGCCGAGGCTGTCGGCGTTGAGCGCGAAGCGCAGGTTAGGCGTCTCGGTAAGCTGCCCATCGAGCTCGAGGCGCGTGCTGCCGGCCTGAAACTTCACCTGCTCGAACGTCCAGTCGTCGCGTTCGAGCGCCAGTTTGCCGCTACCACTCACAGGCCGGTTACGTAGTCGACCACTGATGCTCGCGATCTCGATCTCGGTACGCGTGTCGGCGCCAAATGGTGCGCCGCTTGCTTTAAAGATCGCGTTGATAGCACCAGGAAAACCCGGCCGCACGGTTTCGGGGTTGATGCCTTTGGCCTGCCCCTCCAGCCGCCAGCTTTCGCTGGGCTGCCAGCGCGCTTCACCACTGAGACGCGTGCTGCCGCCAAAGCCGCTAACCGTCGCCGTGCTGATGTCGAAGTGGTCACGCGCGAGTTGACCGCTGCTCTCCACACGCATCGCTGGCCAGTCGGGCACCTCGAGAGCGCCGCTCGCCGTCACTGCGTAAGGCCACTCCCCGGCGAGGGTGTAGCGCCCATCCGCGCTCGTGAATAGCCGCTCAGCGCCGGTCAATGGCCAACTGAAATTCTGCCAGGTGCCGCGCAAATCGAGGCTCGGCCCCCGCGCACCGAGCGTGACACTACCGCTCGCGTTGAGTGCACCACCCGTACGCCGGTGCCGCACATCGATACGATCCGCAGTGACGATCTTGTCAGCATAAGAACCCTCGAACGCAGTGTCGAAAACGCCGGCGCGCAAGCCCGCCGCATCGAGCGGTCCCGAAGCCTCAAATCCCTGCGCGTCGCCCTTTAGTGCCAGCTCACCACTGATGAGGCCGAGGACATCACCACCGCCGAAGGTTGTCAGATCAAAATCGATGACCTTGGCGTCGGCGGCCCAGTTCCAGCCGCTGGTCAGCGAATTTACTGCGCCTGTGAAACTGGCGCGAAACGGTGCGTCGAGCGTGCCTGAGAGTGGCAGCTGGTCGAGATCACCTTTGAATGTACCCGCCGCAAGCCACTCCGGCTGCCCGTCGAATACCAATCGCACCTGTGCCTCGCCCTCGATCTGCATCGGATCGGCTGCTCGCAGCGCGCCGCTTGCCTTGGCATACAAATTATTCCACCAGCCGACCAGATCGTAGACGCGAATGGTCTTGTGACTGGCAACGCCAGCGATCGAGACTTCACGAAACTCGTTGACGTAACCGTTTGGTGAAACGACTTTGGCCGCGCGCACATCCACGCGTTCGCCGACGACACGTAGTAGGCGCGGCAGAAAGCGCGGCTCGTAGGGCACTAGTGGTTCGATCCGCGGCCGTACTTCGATCAAAGCTGTGTCGATCGCGACTCGGTCCGCACGGATCGTGCCGTAGATGAGCGGCAGCAACGACAGCTTGGCCTGGATACGTTCGAAGCGCAGGTGTGAGCGCGGATGTTCGATTTCGACTACCGCTATCTGCAAGCCGTCTGCGAGCGTGCCTCTGACACCTTCCAGGCGCAGTTCCGTGTTGACGATCTTGGGTGGCAATTGCCGCAGCGCAAACGCCAGGCCATTTTCGGTGTAGGTGATCCACGCCAACAGCGAAAGCGGCACGATCACGAACGCTAGGGCACAGACCAAACCGACGATGAGCAGCTTGCGGCGCACGTTGCTACAGTTTGGGCGAGAAGTTGATGTGAAAGCGCGGACCCGGACGCGTACCATCGCCCGCCGGCGTAGTTAGTGCCTGGGCAATGTCGATGCCGACTGTCACCACCGGCAAGCGGTAGCGGATGCCAAGACCCACCGCATACTCGATCGGATCGCCGAATTTGTCGAACGCGTTGCCGAAATCAGCAAACAGGGCAACCGCAAAATTGCGCGGCAGATCCCGTACCAGTTCGGTACTGCCGGCCAACAAGTGTTTGCCGCCCAACTTCTCGAACAGGGGCTCACCGCTAACTGGATCGAGTGCCTGCAGGCCACTCAGTGGATCGATGATCGGCGTGAGTGGTGAAAGCTGGTTGAAGCCGAAGCCGCGGACACTACGATCGCCGCCGGCAAAGAAGCGCTGCGAACCCGGCAGTTGACTGAATTCGCCCACCGCGGTCGCGCCGACTTCGATGCGGCCAACGACATGCCAGCCCGGCGCAATATCGAAGACGCGCTCGGCGGGCGCGCGGACTTGCAGGAAGTCGGAGTCCGATCCGAGCGAGCTTTGTGACCCGCGCAGCTCGGCGTACAGTTCACGACCAAACAGTGCTTCGCCGAGGTAACCGCGGGGCACGAGTGCGTAACTGATACCGGGAATGAGCAATGTGTCCGTCAGGTTGAGGTTGGCGGAATCCGAGGTGGTACGAGTCGCAATGGTGAACAGCTCCCGTTGCCAGCGGCCACGTACGTGCGTGATGCTTGGCCGGAAGTCGAGACTGTTGGTCTGCAAGTCCGCAAAGTCCTCACTGCGATCATTCAGTTCGAACAAGAGCTTTTCGACTGCCGGATCGCCGATTGGTATTAGGTAGCGAGCGCTCAATGACTTCGTTCTGGCGGCGGCTCTGATCTCGGTGCGAAAACGATGGCCGCGGGCATTGATCCGACGGTTCTCCCACGTCACCGTGCCACGCGCTTCCGTGTCGGTGCCGTAGCCAACACCGAAGGAGTAGCGGTGGCGCCGCGCGGCCTCTGCCTGAATCGAAATGGGGACGATGTGCTGTTCTCGGTCACGCTCCTCCGGCAGTACTTCGACGGTCGAAAAATACTGACTGTCATCCAGCGCAAACTGGGTTCGCAACAACTCAGTAGCATCGAATGGCTCGTCTTGCGTGTAGCGTAGGTAGCGTCGCACCAGAACTTCATCGATTACGTCTTGCTCAATACTGGTGGCGCCAAACCGATAGCGCGCGCCAGTGTCGATCTCCAAAGCGACCGACGCTGTGAGTTGCGGCGGGTCCACTAACAATTCGTTCCGGACCATCGTTGCATCGAGGTAGCCGTAGTTGGCGGCAGCCCGCTGTAGGCTGCCCTTGAGCGACTCGTACGCCGGATGGCTCAATTGGTCGCCGCGCCGGATGGGCGGCGTGTCGAGGATGCGGCGGAATACCGGGTCGGTGGCGCCGGGACCTGTGACCTTGACGTCCACTTGCCCGACCATGACCGCGGGTCCGGGTTCGACGGTCACGGTGACGCGCCAGTCGCGGTCACTGTTGTTGCCACTGCGAGCCACCTCGGACTTCACCTCAGGCGCGTATAGTCCGAACGGCTTCAGCGCGGCTTTGACTTCCCGGTCGATGCGGTTCTGCAGCCGCTCGAGTGTCTGTGCGGATAAATCGTCAGCTTTCTTGTAGCGCTCAACCGACAGAAAAACCATGACATTGTCACGGATTTCCTCTGGCAGGCCGCGGACATCGACTTGCACGTCAGCTCGGGCTGCGGCGCTCCACGCGAGCAGGCAAAGCGCGCACAGGCTGTGCGCACGCAGGAAGCGTCGCTGGAGGGTGGATCTCGGCATCGAGTCGCGTGGGGGCAAAAAGGAAAGATTGTAGTTGAGACTGGCGCTGCCGGGCCGGGGTTCCGCGCGCTAGTGATCGATGGCGGCGTTCAGGCCCCAGGCCCGTGGCGAGGACCATTCAGTTCGAGTTCAGTTTCGCCACTCTGGTCCCCGTTGGCGTCGAAGCGCCGTTCCACGATGCGGATCGCGCCATCGTGGCCGACCATGACCACGGTGGAGCAGCGTGTGCCGTAGTTGCCGTGCCGCACGAACGGTGCGGACAGTGCGCGCTCCCAGTCGGCCGGCAGTCCCGGCTGCCCCATGTCTGAGGGCGAGCCGCGCGACGGGCGGTCTGTCGTGGCTGGAGCAGGCTCGCGGTCCGCGAGCAAACTCATCAGGTTTGCAACGTCCGGCTGTGTTGCCGCCAACTGCGCGGTAAACCGCTGGCGCACTCGTTCGACCTTGGGCCAAGGCGTGTCGAGCGCATGGTTGGATAGGCCGTAGATGCCAGCCTCAAGGCGCCGCGTAAATGGTTCGGCGCGATTGCTGGCGTACCAAAGCGCTTCACCATCGGCCAGCAGCAGACTGAAACCGGCAAACCCGGGCGCTTCGATCTCCAGATCGTCCAGGTAGTTGGCGGCAGAGTCTGTGCCGCCGAGATAGGTGGGAATCAATCGACCACGCGACGGCGCGCTGGTTCGCGGACGCAGCGTCTCGCGGTAATTCGTGACGACGCCGAAACGACCGCCTCGATCGACCGCAAGCCAGGCACCGCCGGCGTGCAGGTCGCGGCCACCGACCAGACGGTCGGCCTCCGGCCATGCGCCAAGTGGCAACGCCGGCCGGTCGTGGAATTCGTCGCGGTTCGCAGCGACGATCAGTCGGTAGCGTGGGTGTGCGTGCCAGGCGAGGACAAGGAGACACATCGTGACTAGTCGTGGCGCGCGCGCGTCGCGGCGGTCTCAGCTGCTTGTGCTGGTATCAGCGCGCCGCCGCGCGAACCGCCGGCGAGCGAAACGGATGACCAGCCAGCAGAACGAGACGACGATTAGCAACGCGATCACCGGTGCGAACAACGCCAACAACGAGACGCCGATCGCACCGCCCAGCTCGGCAGTGGCAACGACTGCGTTACCAAGACCGCCGGTCGTGGCAGTCGACTTGGCGCGCAGCAACGCGGTCGTGCCTTGGGTTAGTCCGGCGGCGCCGCCGCCCGCAATGACGGCCGTAGTCCATTTGATCAGCGGCGGCATGTCCGTCATGACGGCTGCCGCGACCACCGTGCCGGCGACCAGCGCCAACGGCGTCGCGACTGCGTCGAGCGCGTTGTCGACGCCCGGAATGTAGTAGGCGAGCACCTCGAGCACCGCGGCGGCGCCAAGCATGACGACCGCGGGCAGTGTACCCAACCATTCAAAGCCGCCGGTCAGATTGAGGTGGCCGGTATAGGCCGCAACGCTCGCGATCAGCAGTGGTAGGAACACGCGAAAGCCGACCGCGGCCGCGAGCCCCACACCGAGTGCTACCGACAACAGAATTTGCAGCTCGGACATTATTTCGGGCCCTCTCGTTTCGTATCCCAACGGCCAACATACGGCTGCTGGCGCAGCGGCGTCGCTGCGTTAGTGTCGAACCATGTCTCGATGAGCCGATAGGAGATGGAAGTCGGTGGCGGTAGCATCGGCTCGCCGGCGGCGATCTGTGCGCGCGTGAACCAGCGCGCATCTTCGAGCTCGCCGTCGATATGCTCGATGGGCTCATCGCCGCCGACCGCTTGAAAGCCGAGCATCAGCGACGAGGGGAACGGCCAAGGCTGCGATGACAGGTAGCGTACATCTTTGACACGGACGCCAGTCTCTTCGTGGACTTCGCGGGCGACGGCATCCTCGAGACTCTCGCCCGGTTCGACGAAGCCAGCGACGGTGGAATAGCGTCCCGGCGGCCAGGACGCCTGGCGCCCCAGCAAGGCGCGCTCGCCCTGGTTGTCTGTGACCAGCACGATGACAGCCGGGTCGAGGCGCGGAAAAAAGCTCGCGCCGCAGCCGCTGTCGGCGGCCCTGCAGTTGAGCACATGGCCGGCCCGCCCTGGCATGGTGGCGCGACCGCAGACGCCGCAAAACCGATGGCGTTCACGCCAGAACATCAGCGCACGTGCGTAGGCCAGCAGGCCGGCTGAATCCTTCGGCAGGATCGAAGCGAGCGGCCGCAGCTCTTCGAGGCGCGCCGCCGCGGGCAGCTCTAGCCGCAGACGTTCATCGCTCGCATGGCCAATGTCTACCAATACACAGCGAGCGCCGCGGAACCAGCCTAACAAGGTGAGCGAGCTGTCCGGCGCGTCCGCTACCAGTGGGTGGTCCGCTCGTACGAAGGCAATCTCCGGTTGCGGCTCATGCGAGACCAGCTGCGCCAGCCCAGCAGCCAGCACGAATAGTGTCTCGCCATCAGCACGCGCCTGGTCCGCCCAATCGGGATCGTCGCGCAGCTCGGCGCGCCGATCCAGATAGAAGCCTGCAAAAGTATTGACCATGCCGTGTGCATTGTACGCGACTCGATTGTCCGCGACTGGCCGCAAGCGCTCAGCGCGTGCGGCACGAGGGTGGGCGAAACGTCGCGTGCGTCTGCTGGCACTCGAGGCAGGTGGGCGTCCGCAACACCAGCCGATCGACGACCACGACGCTGCCACAGTCCCGGCAGGCATTGATCCGCAGTTCGTGGCCGCGCAACAGCGCCGTGGCGAGGAATACGGTGTGTTCGAAGCTGATGTTAGGCCGCGGCGAGAGTTCGCGATAGGCTTCGAAGGCTTTGCATAGCAGCGAACCGCGCGGCACGGTGGCGTCGGGACGTGGCGCATCGGCAGACACGGGCTGCGCCGGCAGAACGTCGAACAACAGCAACATGCTCGCGAGCAACGCGGTCTCCTGACGCATACGCGGCGAGCGCATGAAAAAGGCCGCCTGACTCGGTGATTTGCCGCGATGCCGTGGTACGTGGCACTCGCTTGAGTCGGCCACATAGGTTCGATAGAGCTTGCGTATGCGGTCGTCCGTCAAGCCCGTCCATGTCTTGATCGTATGGGTCCTGGCCTCGTGGCGGATGAACTGCAGCGCCAAGTCGAGCCGGGATCGGTCACGGCTGTAACGGTCGTCAGAGATTCTCATGGTTCTTGCCCCTCAGGGTTTGTTTCCCTGTTGATACGGTCTGTTCGCTGTAATAGTTTTGGTAAAAATATCCCAAAAATAAGCCAGCAGCGCAAGCGCTTCGAGGGCAGGATATCGCGTGGGAATAGGGAGGAATGCCGTGTACAAAGCAGATCGGGAGAGGATGTTCGGCCACTGGGAGTGGGTCGTCGAGTCGCCGGACCTCGACGATGACAACTACCTTGGCGTGCATCAGCAACGCGAGACATACAACGCCACACCGGCGCGAGCACCGTTGTTAGACCTGAACTTGCAATGCCTCGAGTTGTTGGTCGAGTCGGCGCGGCGGTCGCTGGCCGCTGCTGGTGGCAACTCGTCGGTCACGCAGCCACTGCTCGCCGCGTGGGTGGCGGCGCCAAGAGTGGCGCTGGAGCGAATCGCAGCTGCGCCGTTTGCGCTGGTTGATAGCGGCATTGCTGAAGCGCAACGCTGGGTGGATGGTAGCGTGGGTGGCGTCCGCGACGCCGTGCATGAGCGGCGGGCCATCGGTGATGCGGCGAGTTTCGAAGCAGCCGCGGGGACTGCGCTACTGCGCCGCGTACTTATTTACGGCTGGCACCTGGCGCGTAGCCGGCCGCGTGCCGCACGGCTGATCCTGGGAGCAGAGCCCGCCGCCGTGGCCATGCTCGCTAGCTGTTCGCTTGCGACGCTCGATGCGGTAGCCGAGGTACGTGGACCCGAGCTGCATCTCCATTGGCATGATCAGCCGGACTATTGGCTGCGCGTTTTGAGCGCTGCCAGCGCGGTTGGCAATGCCCCGCGACTAGCCGATCTCCTGCTGGTCGGTGTGCGCCGGCTGGTGGGGCAGGGCGTAGGCATGCGGCCACGCGGACTACGGTAGGCTAGGCACCTTGACGCAGGTGTTTTGCTAAGGAGAATTTCATGCGCAGGTCTCAGTCGTCCGCCGTATCCGCGTTAGTCGCTTTGCTTGGGCTAGTCGCGTGGACTTTGTCCGCGCCTGTTGCCGCGCAGGGTGTCCTTGGCACCCAGCAGGGCAAGGGCGGGTCGGTGGCGCAGGGAGGTGCTGGCACTAGCGGCAGTACCGGCGATGATGGCATTCAGAAGTGCTCCAAGCCGATGGGTGCGGTGGCGGTCGTTGAGCCGCAGGACTATGTGTTGCAGTCCCTCAATTCGTACGGACTGCAGTCGCCGGTCGGGCTCATCCGCATGATGATCCAGCAGTCCAACTGCTTCATCGTCGTCGAGCGCGGCGTCGGCATGCAGAATGCCATGCAGGAGCGCGCACTCGCCGAGTCGGGCGAGTTGCGTCAGAAGTCGAGCATGGGCAAAGGCCAGATGATCACGGCCGACTTCATCTTGACGCCAGCAGTCGTGTTTTCCGAAGGCAACGCCGGTGGCGTCGGCGGCTTGCTCGGCGGCGTCATTGGCCGGCGTAATCCGATTCTGGGCGCTGTCGCGGGTGGCCTCAAGTTCAAGGAAGCTCAGACCAGTATGTTGTTAGCAGACTCACGCTCCAGCGTGCAGGTCGCTGCTGCCGAGGGCAGCGCTCGCAAGGCGGACTTCCGTATCGGTGCGATCGCCGGCTGGGGTGCTGTGGGTGGCCTGGGTGGTTACACCAATACGAACGAAGGTAAGGTCATCACTGCCAGCTTCGTTGATAACTACAATAATATTGTCGTCGCTGTGCGTGGCGACCCTAACCTGCAGCGCGACGTCGGCACGCTGGCCGAGGAAGCGGGCCGCAAGACCGTCGCGGGTGAGGTGTTCAATGAAGGCGATGTGGTGATGCCGAAGATTGCCAACGTCAAATTGCACGCCAGCCCTATCGACGCGTCGAAGACCATCGCCACCTTGGGTCGTGACGAGGAACTGGTAGTGATCGGTGCCGAGCAGGACGGGTTCCTGAATGTGCAGGGCGCGAATGGTGCGGGTTGGATCAAGAAGGTGCTGGTAACAAGGCCGTAACGCGCCGGTAAGTGCCCAGAGGCGTCATTCCTCGCTGTCCAAAGCAGTCATTTAGAATGGGCATTAGTTGGTTTCGTGTATGAAATCCGTAGCTCATCTTGGAATCTGCCTGGCCATTGGGCTCGGTGTGGGAGCATGGATCGCAACGGTCACGGTTCTGCCTTGTACCGATCTCGTGTATATCGACCCGTATGGCTGCGCGCGGCCATGGCTACATCCAGTGAGCCTTGCGTTTGTCGTCGGGTTGAGCGAAGCAATTCAGCTTGCTATCAATCTTCAGGCGCGATCGCGCGCGAAATCTGCTGGCAATTGCTTTTTTGCGCTATGCAACTGCCGCTTCTTCCACTCCGCTATTTCCCTACGGTTTCGATATCGCCGCTGTGGTGCTGGTTGTCGCCACTTCGATTGTTGTGGCGGCAGTCGTCACCATAACGATTGCTTGGGAGTGCATGCGCGGGCGGCGATGGCGATGAATCACCCCCATTGAATACTGTTGTCGTATGTGACAACGTCATTCAATGGTTCGTCAATCCACCTGCACAGCCCCCATCACTGGGCTCAAATCTGCTCAGGCCCTCAAGGTCGAGCTGGCGGCTCGCATCATTTCGGCGCTTGAACGGCGGGGCTTGACCGTCCGCGAGGCCCAGGCCATTACAGGGCACGCTGCCGCTGACTTCTCCCGCCTGCGCAGTGGTGATCTGGCACGGTTCACGGTAGAGCGGCTGCTGGGGATGGCCGAGAGGCTCGGCGAACACTTGTCTCTCTCACTGGCTGCCGAGAAAGTGCGTAGCGAGTCGGCCATGCCGCGCCCGCTAGCGAGCAAGCTCCGGGGTCTGCGCAGACTCTGTCGTCGATTTGGCGTACTTCGGCTGGGCGCTTTCGGTTCCGTGTTGCGAGAAGACTTCGATCCCAGCCGTAGCGACATCGACCTGGCTGTGGAGTTCGCGTGCTCACGACGCTACGGTCCAGCAGACCAGTACTTCAAGTTCAAGGCAGCCCTTGAGCAATTGTTGGGCTTAGAGGTCGATCTGGTTGAACTGCGCGCTATGCCCGCCTCCCGCCTCAAGCAATCCATCGAACGCAACCAGGTGTCGGTGTATGAACAAGCAGCCTGACGTCTATCTTGAATTGGCGCTGCGCGCCTTGGAACGCGTGCCACGATTCCTGGCAGAGCGGACGCTGCAGGTCTATCTAGACGATGAGTTCTGCCAGTCCGCGGTGGAGCGGCAACTGGAGATTGCTGGAGACGCGCTTGGGCAGATTCGAAAGCTTAGCCCGGAGCTGTTCGCTTGAGTTCCTGAGAGCTCCTTGATTGTTGCCTTCCGGAATGTACTTGCACATGGGTACGCCACGTTGGATCACGAGCGGGTCTACGACGCGGCGACCGGCAAGGTACCAGCGCTTACTGTGGCTATCCGTAACTTGCTGAATGAGTATCCGCCGGGCCAGTGACAGGCGCACTCACGAGCGAATGTCCGCTTACCGGATTCGAAGGACGCCTGCGAATGGCGGCACCTGGCCTAAAGCGCCTGAAGCCGCCCAGGCTACAAGCGCATTTCGGTGGTGATCGCGTACCAAGGGGCGGCCATGCGCTTGTCTTCTCTGGATGGCAAACCGGATTCCGTCAGCGTTCGCACAATTCGGCAACACCCGCGTTCTCGCGCACAGCGAATTCACGCAGCGGGACCAGGCTGCGCTGCAGAGCGCCGGTTGTCGTGTCGCCGTCGTGGATCCAATCCGACAGCCTGACCGTGTCGCAGCCGACGTTGGGCCCGCGGATCAACTCGCCGAGCCGGATCGCGTGGCTGATCTCGCCGCTCGTGCTGCTTGCAACGCTGCTCGCCACGACATAGTTGGAATTGTTGTAGCTCGTGAATTGCCACAGATACTCCGCGAGGGATTGCACTGCCGCGGAGTCGAGCGGCTGTGCATGCAGAACCCCAGCGCCACCCTGCTCAAGTCTCGCGTCACCGCTCGATCGATCGAGATAGCTGCAACGGAAAACTCGATGGCGCAATAGTGCCGTGACGTCCGCGCGCGGTACGCGGTGTACTTCGAAATAGCGCTCGTTGCTATCGATCAGCACTAGGTCGGAGTACTGGCCGTTCCAGACGGCATTCGTCTCTGACCACGCAATGGCATCCGCACTATCGTTAGTACAGAGCTCATACTGTGTAGTAGCGTTTGAGTCTATGTCGCTGCTGCGCAGGTGGCGGGTCGACACGAGGCCGACGACATTCGCGGGGCGCGCTTCGACAAAAAATCCATCGGGCGTGCGCTGATCGCCGCGGTAGAGTCGGTTCGCGATCGCGAGGTCTGCGGCCGATACATTGGGACTTTGGCTAGGGGACCGGGGTGCTGGCGCGCCGCTGGTCGCAGGCGTTGCTGTTGCCGGCTCGCTGGAGCCCGTGCCGCCGCAGCCGTTCAGTAGTGCGAGCACGGTCACTGCTGCCAGCCAGATGGGCATAGCCGGCTGGAGTAGACTTTCAGTTTGGCGCTTCATGCCCATGCAGCCGCTCTCTCTTTTCCCGGCAAGACTCGGATGGAGCCGGTGGCAGCGCACGGAGACCCACGAGAGAGGAGTACCGTCGGTCGGTTGTGGGTGGACCGCACGCTGCCACTGGCAGAGTACCGGCGGTGAGCTAACTGTGGTTTGCTTTACCGCCGTGACTGGATTGATCGGCGCGGTGGGTAAAAAATTGAGGGGCTGAAGCGGGAAGTGTGATGGCGTTCAAGCTGGCCGACAAAGATTAGTCGTTAGCAGAACCTAAAGACAGTTAAGCCTCGGCGCTGAGCATTCGCCCTGACGACTGCTGCCTTTTGCTGCCGTCACGTCCGTAGACCCGTGCGGGATCTGCTGCGCCGGTCAGTGCGCCGAGCATGCCCTCGATGCGGCTCATGCGAGCGTTTACGAGTGCGGCGTTGCGGCTGTTGGCGTCGCGGCAGCGTATCGCGCGAGCGACACAGTCTTGATAGTGGTGGCCGAGTGTCCGCTCTGGATCGCACCAGGCAAGCATTGCGGCCAGACCGCGGATGTCCGTGGGATAGCCATAAGTGGCGCAGGCACTGCGGCGCTCATCTTCAAGCTTGACGAGTCGCGTCATCTGCCAGGCGCGCGCGTCGGCAGCTTCCTCGAGCGCTGTGGTGTCGCGCTTGGCCAGCGCGGCATACTCGCGGTCGAGCTGCAGTTCGAGCTCTACCAGTGCGCCTTGTTCGTCCGCCAGGACTCGCGCAAGATGCGCCCGGCAACTGGCAGCGTCCACCGCTACTTCGCTTTCGGCAGTACGGCGGCGAGATCGCGATCGGACGCCAGCAATTTGATGGCGACCCTGTCGGAATCGACCTGATAGCGGCCTTCGTCGATGGCGCGGCGCACTGCCGCAACCCGTAAATCGTTGATGGCCGGCAAACCAGCCAAGGCTTTTTCCAGCGTTGCCATATGTCGGGCCGTTTCGGTGATCGTGACATCCTTGGCCGTGCCGCTGCCGGCTGACGTGTCCGTCAGACTGTCACGCACGCGTGGCGCAGGCACGCTCGCCGTAACTGGCGAGGGGCGTTGGTCCAATGCTCCAATTTTGTTCGACATGGCTCACTCCTTTAAGTGTGCACACTGTTGGCGGGATTTCGTCCGCGAAATCCTTAGCCTAGAGGGTTTCGGCGGGATGCGAAAAAACTTTAGGGCAGCGGCGGCGGCGGTCTCAATGTTTGATTAGGTTAAATCGCAACTGGATCACACTTTACGGCGCGACCCGCACGATATCGGCGGATTCGACTCGGCCTTCAACAGTCCGTTGTGACGCAGCATTCTTCACTCTGACGCGCTGGTTGAGGCTGGCATCCGCCAAGGCGATGCCAGGCGCGCGCACCGCGATGCCGCCCACTTCAGTTAACAGTGTGATCTGCTGGCCGCGAGTCACAACCTTTGCGGCGATAAGCGCATCGGCCGTCAGGACTTCGCCGACCGAGAGCGTGCGCCGCGCGACGACGTCCTTCAGACCGGCTACGCCGCCAATATAGCGTTGCGTGAGGCCCGGCACCCTGCGATGTTCGGCGCGCACGGCAACAGCAGCAATGGGCTGGCCGCGGGAAATTGGTGTCAACAAGACCAGAACAGCGCGTTCAACGCTGAGATCCACCGGTACATTGATGCGCCAGGTCGCACCTGCGGCGCAACTGACGCTGACATAGATACGCGTTTGCGCCTGTCTGGGTGCCGGCGCAACCGCCTGCAGTGTTTGCTCACAGCGCGCCAGCCGCAGGCGCGGGTCGAGCGCCGCAGGCTCTGCGATCACTTTGCCGTCTGTGCTCGGAATCAGGCGAGTCGCCGCGGTCCTGGCGGCCTCGCGGATGGAGTCGATTGGTGTGATAGCGGTTGCTCCGGTCGGCGCGCTCGCAGCGAACGCGATACGCGCCCCAGCCAGGCAGCATATAAGGAGTAGCGTCTCCCAAGTCGCGAACACAGAGATTCTGTCAGAAAGTCGTCGCATGCCAGTTAGTAGCAAGCGTTGTGCCAGCCTAAAGTCTGGGCGGCAACGGCCGATACACCGCGCATGCATTGATTGAGAGCGTGCGTCCGGCCGCCGCGTGCGGCAATGGCTTGCCGCCCGCTCGTGCGCGCTGTCACGAGCGCGAGTTGAAAAATCGCTCTGTACGGCTGGTCTGCGTCCTGACGGTCGTTTGGCATACAACTTGCTGAGTCTCGCCCCGAGTCGGATTTCCGACGGAGGGCGATGATGAGTCTGGGTCTCGATCAACTACTCGGCGTACATGCGAAGGCGCTTGACGTGCATGCCAAGCGCACCGAGGTGCTGGCACGCAACCTTGCTAATGCCGATACGCCCGGCTATCGGGCGCGCGACATCGATTTCCGTCAAGCCCTTGCGGCCGAGAGCGCGAACGGTGTCAGTCTGCGGGCGACCCAAGCGGGTCATCTCGGTGGCGCCGGTGGCGTACTCAACACTGATGATATCGGCGCCAGTGCCGCCCTCAAGTATCGGACACCGCTGGCACCAGCACTCGACGGCAATACTGTCGACGCGCAGATCGAACAAGCCGCCTTCGCCGAGAACGCGGTTCGCTATCAAGCGACGCTTAACTTCCTATCCAGCAAATTTCGCGGCCTGCTGACCGCGCTGACGGGGCAATAGGCAAGCACATGTCATCTTTCAAGGCTTTCGATATCGCTGGCTCCGGCATGGCTGCGCAGTCGGTCCGTCTGAACACCACTGCTAGCAACCTCGCCAATGCGGACAGCGTCAGTGGCGACCCAGCGCAAGTCTACAAGGCCCGTCATCCGATCTTCGAAGCGGTGCGCCAAGGTATCAATGGCAGCGGTGATGCGGCGGTACGCGTGCGGGGCATCTACGAATCCGACGCGCCGGCGGCAGCGCGCTACGAGCCTGGCAATCCACTCGCCAATGAGGCGGGCTATGTATTTGCGCCGAACGTCAACGTAGTCGAGGAGATGGTGAACATGATCTCGGCGTCGCGTACCTATCAGAACAACGTGGAAGTCATGAATACCTCCAAAGACCTGCTGCTGGCCACGCTGCGGCTCGGTCAGTCATAAGGATTCTTGACATGACAACAACCGAATCAGTTAGTGGGCTCGCGGGACCGACAAGCACTAGCGCCGCGGCCCGGGCCGAGCGCAATCAGCTCGATCAGGATTCGTTCCTGAAGTTGATGATCGCGCAGCTGAAGAATCAGGACCCGCTCAAGCCACTCGACCCGACCGCTTACGTCAGTCAGCTGGCGCAGTTCTCGTCAGTGTCTGGCTTGCAGGCCATCGAGCAGTCGGTCAGTGAACTGGCCAGCTCACTGCGCGGCAATCAGGTGCTCGACGGCGCAGCGCTGGTCGGACGCAGCGTCGCCGTGGATGGAAATACGCTCAGGCTCGACACGCAGCGCACAGGTGCTGGTGGTGCGGTCGAAGTACCGCCGGGCGCCACCGGTGTGCAGCTCATCGTGCGCGATGGTAGTGGTCAGGCAGTTCGCACGCTGGCGCTGGATGCTACCAGCGGCGAACGCGATTTTTTCTGGGACGGCACGACGGACTTTGGTACGGCCGCGCCGCCCGGTGACTACCAGTTCGCAGTGCTGGCGCGCATCGAGGGCCAGACCGCGTCACTGCCGACGTCGGTGGTCGCGCGGGTCAACAGCGTCAGTATCGATCAGGCTACCAACTCACTCATTCTCAACACAGACTACCAGGGTAGCCTCGCGCTCACCGCTGTACGTCGCGTTCTCTAACGGAGCAATTTTTTATGTCATTTCGTATCGCCCTTTCGGGCCTGAACGCCGCGCAGACTGATCTCAGCGTGACCGCTAACAACGTGGCCAACGTCAGCACGACCGGCTTCAAATCGTCGCGCGCAGAGTTCGCCGATCTGTTTGCAACGTCGCTGCAGGGAGTCGCGACCACAGCTGTCGGTAACGGCGTGCAAGTGGCAAATATTTCGCAGCAGTTCTCGCAAGGCAACGTCGAATTCACGGACTCGAACCTTGACCTTGCCATCAGCGGCCAGGGCTTCTTCATGTTGAGCGATGCGGGAGCGCTGTCCTATACCCGCGCCGGTGCCTTTCAGCTCGACCGCGACGGCTACGTGATCAACTCTTCCCAGCAGCGTCTGCAGGTGTATCCACCGATCGAAACCGGTGGCTTCAATACGGGCGGTCTCGCCGATCTGCGTCTGCTCACCACCGAGAGTGCGCCGCAAGCGACTGGTGTGGTGGAGTTCGTGCTCAATCTGCCGGCGGACGCGGCGCCGCCAGCGAGCGCGCCGGTCGATCCGGCGGATCCAACCAGTTTCAACCATGCTACTTCGCTGACTTTGTACGACTCGTTAGGCGCCGCGCACACCGGCACGATGTACTTCGCCAAGACGGCCAACCCCAACGAGTGGACCACGCAGCTCTACATTGACGGCACGTCTGTCGGTGGAGCGCAGACGCTGCAATACTCCAATACGGGGTTCTTGACGGCGCCGGCCAACGGCCAGCTGCCATTCCCGGCCTACACACCGGCAACCGGTGCAGCGCCGATCAACATGACGGTCGATCTGTCACGCTCCACTCAGTACGGCGCCAGCTTTGGTGTCAATTCGGTGACCCAGGATGGTTTCACCACGGGTCGACTGATCGGCATCAACATTGATCAGACCGGTATCGTGCAGGCGCGGTTCACCAACGGACGCTCGCAGCCGCTCGGTCAGGTGGCGGTCGCGAACTTCTCCAATCCGCAGGGGCTGCAGCAGTTGGGTGACACTCAATGGGCAGAGACCTTCCGCTCCGGGCAGGCATTGCGCGGTCAGGCGGGCAACTCGGGCTTTGGCCTGGTGCAGTCGGGCGCACTCGAGGCCGCTAACGTCGATATCACCGAGGAACTGGTCAAGATGATCACCTCGCAGCGCAACTTCCAAGCGAACGCGCAGATGATCTCGACCTCCGACGCGATCACGCAGACCATCATCAACATCCGGTAGTTAGTCTATGGATCGCATGCTATATGTGGCGATGTCTGGCGCAAAGGAAACCTTGCGTGCTCAGGGCGTCAACAACCACAACGTCGCCAACGCAAGTACCACCGGCTTTCGCGCCGACCTGGCGGCGTTCCAGAGTCGCGCCGTCGACGGCACAGGTTGGGCGTCACGTGTCTATGCGACCAACACCACCACCGGTTGGAACCACCACAGTGGCGCGTTGCTCTCGACCGGCCGCGATCTCGACATTGCTATCAATGGCGAGGGCTGGCTTGCGGTGCAGTCGCCGGATGGCAGCGAAGCGTACACACGCGCGGGTGATCTTGGGATAGGCGCCGATGGGCTGTTGCGTACGAATACGGGCCAGCTTGTCCTCGGTGACAGCGGCCCGATCTCGGTGCCGCCCTACACCTCGCTGTTCGTTGCGCGCGATGGCTCCGTGTCGATCGTACCGCAGGGTCAGGATGCCACGACGACCGCGACTGTCGGCCGGATCAAGCTCGTCAATCCGCCGCGTGAAGACCTCGATCGTGGCGCAGATGGGCTATTCAGACTGCGTGATGGTACGGCAGCGCCGGCGGACGCGGCGGTGCAGGTGGCGCAGGCAACACTCGAATCCAGCAACGTCAATGCGGCCGAATCCATCGTCAACATGATCGAGCTCGCACGCCGCTTCGAGATGCAAGTGAAAGCCATCAAGACCGCCGAACAGAACGCCGACAGTGCCACGCGCCTGATGCGCATGGGCTAACGAGTCCGATAGACCAGGAGAATAGAATATGAATCCAGCACTGTGGGCCGCCAAGACTGGCCTCGACGCACAACAGACACGTCTCGCCGTCACGTCGAACAACCTGGCCAACGTCAGTACCAGCGGCTTCAAGAAGGGCCGGGGCGTGTTCGAGGATCTGATGTATCAGAACATACGGCAGGTAGGTGCGGCGACATCGCAAGACACCCAGGCGCCGTCCGGCCTGCATCTCGGCACTGGTGTGCGCGTGGTCGCAACCCAAAAACTCTATACGCAGGGCAGTCTGTCGCAAACCGGCAATCCACTCGATCTGGCGATCGAGGGGCGCGGTTTCTTCCAGATCCAGATGCCAGATGGTGGCACCACGTATACGCGCGACGGCAGCTTCCAGCTCAACCCGCAGGGCGCGCTTGTTACCTCGAGTGGCTACGCGCTGCAGCCTGGCATCACCGTCCCGGACGGCACGCAGTCGATCTCGATCGGCAAGGACGGCACGGTGAGCGCACGCGTGCTTGGCCAGCCAGCGCCTGTGCAGGTAGGCCAGCTGCAGCTCGCCGACTTTATCAATCCCGCCGGACTCGAGCCTTTGGGTGAGAACTTGTTAGCGGAATCTGCCGCCAGCGGTGCGCCGCAAGCTGGCACGCCTGGCCAGAACGGTCTGGGTACAACCTTTCAAGGCGCGCTCGAGAGCTCCAACGTCAATGTCGTCGAGGAACTCGTCAACATGATCGAGACGCAGCGCGCCTATGAGATGAACTCCAAGGCTATTTCAACCACCGATCAGATGCTCGAGTACGTCACTAACCAGTTATGAAAGACCGTACCCACATTACCTCGGCGCTGCTGTTGCTACTGGTGGTGGCGCTATCGTTCGCGGTTGCCGGTTGTTCTTTTCGGGGACCGCCGCGGGAGGATTTCGCCGCGACCTGGCCCGACGTGGAACCGCCGGCCAAGCGCACGGACGGCGCGATCTACAGCGAGGGGCGCGATATCCCACTGTGGGAGAACGCCACGGCGCGTCGCGTCGGCGACATCATCACCGTGCGGTTGCTCGAGCGGACCAATGCATCGAACAGCTCTAGTACCAGTACCTCGAAATCGACTGAGGCGGCGCTCGATGGACCGAAAGTCCTCGGTCGGCCCGTCACTCTTGCGGGCACGCCGATACTCGAGGGCTCGATCGGCAATGAGTCCTCGTTCGATGGCGCTGGCAGCAGTAAACAGACCAACCGGCTCGACGGCGATATCACGGTGACGGTCGTGCGCAAACTGCCCAACGGCAATCTGTTCGTGCGCGGCCAGAAGTGGATCACGATCAATCAGAGCCGGGAGTTTGTCCGACTGCAGGGCATGGTGCGACCGTTCGACGTCGGGCCTGACAACTCCGTGCCGTCATGGCGTGTCGCAGACGCCGAGATCGCCTACGGTGGTCGCGGCACGCTGGCCAACGCTAATCAGCCAGGCTGGCTGCATCGCTTCTTCAATTCCCCACTGACGCCTTTCTGAAAACCATGAACTACCACTTATCACTCGCCGCGTGCCTCGTGAGCTGCGCTATGTCCATCTCGCCCGCCAGCGCCGAACGCGTCAAGGATCTCGCGCAGGTGCAGGGTGTACGCACCAACCAGTTAGTAGGCTATGGGCTGATCGTCGGGCTCGACGGTACGGGCGATCAGACGAGTCAGGCGCCGTTTACTGTGCAGAGCATCAAGAACATGCTGGCCCGCTTCGGTGTGACGATTCCGGCCAACGCCAATCCACAGCTGAAGAACGTGGCGGCGGTGACGGTACACGCCGAACTGCCCGCGTTCACCAAGCCAGGCCAGGCGATTGACGTCACGGTCTCCTCGATCGGTAACGCCGGCAGCTTGCGTGGCGGTAGTTTGATCATGACACCGCTGCGAGGCATCGATGGCGAGGTGTATGCCATCGCGCAGGGCAGTCTGATTGTCGGCGGCTTTGGCGTGTCCGGCCGGGATGGATCACGCATCGCCGTGAATGTTCCGAGTGGCGGGCGGATCCCGAACGGCGCAACGGTCGAGCGCACCGTGCCCAATGATTTCGCCGCGGAGCCGTATGTGGTGCTCAATCTCCATACGCCGGACTTCACCACTGCATCGCGTCTGACGGAGGGCATCAACAAGCTACTGGGAGCAGACACGGCGCAAGCGGTTGATGCTGTGTCGATTCGGGTGACCGCGCCAGTCGATCCCAGCCAACGGATCGCTTATCTGTCGACACTTGAGTTGCTCGAGGTCGAGCCGGGTGACGCGCCGGCACGCGTGATCGTCAACTCACGCACCGGCACGGTGGTGATCGGCTCAAATGTTCGAGTCATGCCGGCCGCGGTGGCACACGGTTCGCTGTCCGTCACCATCAGCGAGCGCGCAGACGTCAGTCAGCCAAATGCGCTGGCGCAAGGTGAGACGGTTGTCACGCCCAACAGTACGATCGCAGTCGAGCAGCCAGAAGCGCGGATGTTCGTCTTCAATGCTGGCGTGGACCTCAACGACATCGTGCGCGCCGTCAATCAAGTAGGCGCAGCGCCGGGCGACCTGGTCGCAATTCTGGAAGCATTGAAGCAGGCCGGCGCATTGCGTGCTGAGCTGATCGTGATCTAACAGCCCGATGAGCGCTCCGCTGAATGGTGCCGGGAACGTCAACGACTTCGCCGCGTTGAGTGCGTTGCGCAAGGATGCGCACGCGCAGACGCCCGAGTCGCTGCGCGAGGCTGCGCGCCAGTTCGAGAGCTTGTTTACCAAGATGATGCTCGACAGCATGCGCAAGTCATCCATGGGCGATCCGCTCTTCGGCAGCAACGAAGCGGACTTCTATCAAGGCATGTTCGACGACCAGTTGGCCGTCGAGTTGAGTAAGGGTCGTGGACTCGGGTTGGCCGACATGCTGATCCAGCAATTGACCCGTGCCGGTCTGGTTGCGCCTGTGGCGGATGATGCCAGCACGCCGTTGGATACGACCGTGCGCAAAGATGCCGCGCCGGCGGCAGCGTCAGGTTCTGCTGGCCGAGCGCCCGCAACCCGCGAGGAGTTTACGCGCCAGCTTTGGCCGCATGCCGAGGCAGCCGGTCGCGAGCTCGGTGTCGACCCCCGCATGCTGATCGCCCATGCTGCACTCGAGACGGGCTGGGGTCGATCGCTGCCTACCGACAGCAGCGGTCGGGTCAGTTACAACTTGTTTGGCATCAAGGCGACAGGTGGCTGGCAGGGCGAAGCGGTCGGTGCGCGCACAGTCGAGTTCGAGGATGGCGTGGCACGGTCGCGCGTTGAGCGCTTTCGCGCCTACGATTCACCCGCCCAAAGCTTTCAGGATTATGTCGCTTTGCTACGCGACAATCCACGCTACGCCAACGTGTTAGGGGCCGGCAAGGATGCCAGCGCCTTCGCTTCCGCATTACAGCGCGCCGGCTACGCGACCGACCCGGATTATGCAAAGAAGCTAACCGCGGTTGCGGTGCAGATGGGGCTGGCGAACGCCGACTCGGCAGGCGCACTCAAGGTAAGCGGTAGCGCGCCGATATCACAGTCGGAACCGTCTGCACGGACCTAAGGACCGCAACCATGCCCGACATGATGTCTACTGGGATTTCGGGACTGCGCGCATTGCAGCGCGCACTCGATACCACCAGTCACAATATCGCCAACGCGAATACCGAAGGCTTCAGTCGCCAGCGGGTCGACTTCCAAGCGCGCGTGCCGTCGCAGTTTGGCAGTGGCTGGATCGGCAACGGCGTCGAGGCCGCCAGTGTGCGCCGCGCCTACGATCAGTTCCTGGTCGCGCAGACTCGTGTCAGTGGCGGCACTTACGAACGTCTGAATGAATTTGCCGCCCAAGCGGAGCGTATCAACAATATGGTGGGCGACTCGAGCACGGGTCTCTCGGCCATCATGCAGCGTTTCGCCAATGCGCTGCAGGGTGTCGCCACAACGCCGGCGTCGATTCCTGCGCGCGAGACGCTGCTGGCCGAGGGCGCGCAGCTCGCGCAACGACTAACGGCTTATGACAACCGCTTAGCGGTACTCGATCGCGATATCAACGCGCGCTTTCGGGTCGAGGCCAGTGACATTTCGTCGATCGCGGCCAACATTGCCCAGCTCAATGGTGAGATCACCGCTGCCTACGAACGCAGCAATCAAGCCCCGAATGACCTGCTGGATCAGCGCGATCGACTCATCGACCAAATCTCCAGCAAGCTCAACGTCAGTGTGGTGCCGGAGAACAACACGGTCCTGAACGTGTTTGTGGGTAACGGTCAGGCGCTGGTGCTTGGCACCGCCGCGTCGGAGATCACGGTGGTCCAGGATCGCTTTGATCCCGAGCGCCAGCAACTCGCGTTGCAAACCCCAAGCGGGCCGATCGATATCAGCCAGAATCTCAGCGGCGGTGCACTCGGTGGGCTGATCGACTTCCGGCGGGAAATGCTCGATCCAGCGCGTAACTCTCTCGGTCGCATGGCGAACGCTGTCACGGTGCAAATGAACGCGCAGCATCGCGCGGGCATGGACTTGAGCGGCGCACTCGGCGGTGACTTCTTCCGTGTCGGTGCTGTGCAGATCTCGCCGGCTAACAACAATACCGGAACAGCGACACCTGCCGCGACTCGAATTGACGTAGGCTCGCTGACCGAATACGACTATGTGCTGGAAAACACGGCTGGTGGCATGGCCTTGCAGCGTGCCGACACCGGTGAGCCGGTCGCGATGACGGGTAGCGGCACGGTCGCTGACCCATATCTTGCTGCCGGTTTGTCAATCGTCACCGGTGGCGCCGCAGCCGTGGGTGATCGATTCATGATTCGACCCACGCGCGCAGCGGTCGCTGGCTTCGGACTCGCCGTGACCGACGCGTCGCGTGTTGCTGCGGCGGCACCAGTCCGTACCAGTAGCAGCGTTGCTAACACCGGCGGTGCCACAGTATCGAGTGGCGAGGTGCTGGATGCGAGTAATCCAGCCCTGCGGACACCGGCGACGATCGAGTTCACTTCGGCCACTACCTATTCGATCAACGGCAGCGGTAGCTTCACCTACACCAGTGGTTCGCCCATCACCCAGAACGGTTGGTCGATCACGGTCACCGGTGCGCCGGCGGTAGGCGATCAGTTCTCGGTGCTCGATAACTCCGCCGGACGTGGGGACAATCGCAACGCGCTGCTGCTGGCGGCGTCGCTCGCGGCGCCGGCGCTCGACAATGGCACGACATCGGTCGCAGCAGCGATTGAGCGATTCACCGCGGAAGTCGGCCTGCAAACGCGCTCGGCGCAGACCAACCGAGACGCGCAAGCGGTGGTCAATCGGGATGACATCGCGGCGCGCGACTCGGTCTCGGGCGTCAATCTCGATGAAGAGGCCGCTAATCTGCTGCGTTACCAGCAAGCCTACCAAGCCGCAGCCAAAGTGATTGCCATTTCCAGCACGTTGTTTGATTCGTTGCTCGGCGCCTTCAGGAGATAGTCATGCGCATTTCGACACTCGGTTGGAACCGGAGCACGTTGGACGCGATGCTAGACCAGCAAGCGCGCTTATCACGAGCTCAAGCTGACGTCGCCACAGGTTTGCGCGTGCGTACGCCCGCGGACGATCCGATTGCGGCCACCAGAATTGCCGGTTTGGAGCGGGCGCTGTCCGCCTCGGAGCAGTTCGCACGCAATGCGAACTACGTCGATAGTCGACTCGCCAACGCTGAACAAGCACTCGCCGACAGCGGCAACGTGCTGCAACGTGTCCGCGAGCTGCTGGTGCAAGCGGGCAACGCAACCGTAGGCCCGGACGAACGCCGCATGATCACCGCGGAGCTGCGCGCTCGAATCGACGAGTTAATGGCCGCGGGCAATCGAACTGACGGCTCGGGTGAGTACTTGTTCGCCGGCTCTGCGACGCAGACGCGACCGTTGGTGCGTGACGCTGCCGGCGTCCGCTACAGCGGTGACTCGACCGTGCGGCAGGTGCAGATCAGCGACACGCAGAGTCTGGCGGACAGTCAGACCGGGCTCGAAGTGTTTATGAGTGTGCCGCGCGGCAATGGCACATTTCTGACGTCGGTCGTCGCTGGCAATACGGGCGGCGGTAGCATCCAGGTCGGCGCGGTCGTCGACCCGTCGGCGTGGGTCGAGGATACGTATCGGATTCGCTTCACGGCACCCGGCAGCTTTGACGTCATCGATTCCGCCAGCAACACGGTATCGACCGGTAGTTATACGAGCGGTAACGCGATCGAGTTTTCGTGGCGTACGTGTCAGCATCGAGGAGCGCCCGCGACTGGCGATGAAGTTCGAAGTGGCTACCGCCAATCGCGGCAACCTGTTTGCCATGCTCGACTCCTTGGTCGCCACACTGGAGAGCCGCACCGCAACGGCGCCGGAGAAGGCGCGGTTTGCTACGGAAGTCGGCAACGGTCTGGCTGGGTTGGACGGTGCAATCGATCATCTGTTGCAGGTGCGGGCCAAGGTGGGCGCGCGCTTGTCAGCTCTGGAGGCGACCGCAAACGCGCGTGAATCGCTCGATCTCGGGCTGCAGGCCGACGCCTCAGCGCTGCGCGACACCGACTATGCGGAAGCTGTCACCCGGCTCAATCAGCAGTACGCCGGCCTGCAGGCTGCCCAGGCAGCTTATACCCGCATATCACAGCTCTCGCTGTTCGACTATCTGTGATCTGGCTCACGCCACGGTCCTCAAGCGTGGCAGGCATTTACCGATACAGGGATCAGAACGGGGCTTCGCCGAATCGGAAGCTCAGGGTTTCGCAAAGCTTGTATCTTTTTAAGGAGTTATCTCAATGCCTCAGGTAATCAACACCAACGTGATGTCGCTGAACGCTCAGCGTAACCTCTCGACGTCTGGTAGCCAGCTGTCCACGGCGCTGCAGCGCTTGTCGTCCGGTTTGCGCATCAACAGCGCGAAAGACGACGCCGCCGGTCTCGCCATCTCAGAACGCTTCACCACGCAGATTCGCGGCCTGAACCAGGCCGTGCGCAATGCCAACGACGGCATCTCGCTCGCGCAGACCGCCGAAGGCGCGCTGAACGAAGTTTCCAACAACTTGCAGCGTATCCGTGAGATCGGCGTGCAGTCCGCGAACGCGACCAATAGCGCGTCGGACCGCGAGGCTCTGCAGTTGGAAGTCAGTCAGTTGTTGCAGGAAATCGACCGTGTTGCCAACCAGACATCGTTCAACGGCGTCAAGGTGTTGGACGGTAGCTTCACCTCGGCTGTGTTCCAGGTCGGCGCGAACGCCAACGAGACGATCAGCGTCTCTGGCCTCGTCGATGCGAACATCGCTGCGCTGTCGAACGTGACGGCCGCGACCGGTCAGTCAAGTGCGGTCACCGGTATCACGGCGTTAGGCGCTGTCGGCGCTGGTGCGCTCGTGATCAACGGTGTCGACGTCGGTGCCACCCTGGGTGCGGTCGGCTCTGCTCAGCAGCGCATCGGCCAGACGGTCGATGCGATCAATAACTACTCGTCTTCGACGGGTGTCAACGCGGCACTCGACTCAGCCACGAACCGCATCGTGCTGACCTCCGGTGCCGACATCGTCGTCACGGGTACGGACACCGGTACCGCCACCGGCTTCAATGCCGCCGGTACGGACGGTGACGCAACGGCCGTTACCACGAGTGGCTTGACAGCGACTTCGGTGGCGTCGTTTGCTGGTGCCACGCTCGCGATCCAGCAGATGGATAGCGCCCTGCAGCAGGTCAACACGGCCCGCGCGACACTGGGTGCCATTCAGAACCGCTTCTCGTCCGTGGTCGCTAACCTGACGACGGGTGCCGAGAACGTGGCTGCTGCGCGTAGCCGAATCCTCGACGCCGACTTCGCTTCGGAAACGGCTGCGCTGACCAAGGCGCAGATTCTGCAGCAGGCTGGTACCGCGATTCTGTCGCAGGCCAACGCCGTCCCGCAGAACGTGCTGTCGCTGCTGCGATAAGCATGAGCTAACAGCTCGAAAGCGGAAGAGGGGCAGCGACCGTCGTGAGGCGGTCGCTGCTTTCTCACTACCGGGCTTGATCGATAACTCTCGAGGTAACGCCAGTGCCAGTGCTTCGCTCGCCAGGAATCAGCTCCGGACTCGACGTCAACGCGATCGTCGCGCAGCTCGTCGCTGCGGAGCGAGCGCCGAGTGCGCAGCGTATCCAGCGCCAGGAAACACGCCTCACGACCCAGATTTCGGCGCTTGGCGCCATGCGCGGTGCTCTGGCCACGCTGCAGAGCGCTGTTGAGCCACTCAAGACGGTCAGCAGCTTTCAGACGCGCGCGGTCGCGAGCAGCAATGAGGGAGTATTCACGGCCACGGCCACCTCGTCGGCCGCCCCCGGCAGCTTCGAGATCGAAGTCGTCCAGTTGGCAAGTGCCCAAAAGATCGCCTCCAACGCCTTCGCCGGCGGTGCGCCGACCGTCGTTGGCACGGGCACACTCAGTATCTCCGCCGGTGTGCGGAGCTTTGACGTCGTCATTGACGACATTAACAACACGCTCGCGGGAATCCGCGATGCAATCAACACCGCGCCGAATAACACCGCGGTGCGGGCGACGATCGTGACGACGGGTGACGGCAGCCGACTGGTCATCTCCGCGCGCGAGTCAGGCGCAGTAAATACTCTGCAAGTCGTTGCCGCTGGTGGCGACGGTGGTTTGGCCGCGCTCGAGTACAGCGCTGGTGGGCCATCGGGCAATTACACGCAGCTCGCGGCCGCCGCCGACTCGTTGGTCCGTATCGAGGGCTTCGACGTCGCCGGCTCCACCAACACCGTCAGCGGTGCGATTGATGGTGTGACATTGACGCTTGAGGGCACCGCACCTGGCGCACTGCAAACGGTGACCGTGGGCAATGATTCCGAGGCAAGCAGCGAGCGTATCAAGAAGTTCATTGCGGACTTCAATACGACAGCGTCGCTGCTGGCCAATCTACGACGCTTCAACCCGACGTCGCGCGAGGCAGGTCCCCTGATGGGCGACGCGCTGCTGCGCAATGTTGAAAGTGATATCCGGCGGCAGATCGCCGCGCCGACCACTGGCGCCTCGCCGCCCTATACCACGCTCGCTTCGATCGGCATCACGACGACGAAGGAGGGCGCGTTGCAGCTCGATGAGGCCAAATTGAATGCTGCGCTCGCCGCTGATTTCGATAGCGTGGGCCGCTTATTCGGTAGCGACGATGGCATTGCAGCTCGACTAGATGCGTCGCTCGACCGTGTCCTGGTGGGCGAGGGGCAACTCGACAATCGCACCAACAACTTGCGGGGTCAGAAGCGGACGCTGGGAACGGATCGCGAAGCGCTGGATCGTCGCATGGTGGCAGTCGAAGCGCGTTATCGTGCGCAGTTCTCGGCTCTGGATGTTGCCCTGGCGGGCTTGCAGTCGACCGCCAATTTCCTCACCCAGCAGCTAGCCAAGCCGGTTAGCTGACGAGCCACTCAAGTCGCGAGCGGGAATGCCGATATAGCGATCAGGAATTTCTGATCGGAGAATTGCGTCATGTCCGCTCCCGGGTACGCGCAGAAGTTAGCGGCCTACCAGAGTGTCGCCACCCATGGCGGTGTTGCTGCCTCGGATCCGCATCGCTTGATCGTCATGCTGATGGATGGGGCGCTCGAGCGAATCGCCAGTGCGCGAGCACTTGCGCGGCAGGGCGACCACACCGAGAAAGCGCGGTTGCTGCATCGTACCGTGTCGATCATCGACGAGTTGCGCAACTGCCTCGACTTCCAGGTCGGTGGTGAATTCGCCCGCAATCTCGATTCTCTCTACGAGTATCTCTGCCGGCGACTGATGCAAGTCAGCAGTCAGGGAAACCTCGAAACACTTGATGAAGTCAGTACGCTGCTGAACGAGATTCGTACGGCATGGCTGCAGATTCCGCCGGAGTCGCGCGCTGCCAAGAGTCCACCACGATGAGCGAACGTGGGCCACGCGCCAACGGGCCGAAACTGCGGCTGATTCAGGGCGGCTTGTCGGAGAGCACGTTGCCACGCGAATGGCGCATCCTGGGCGACAGCATCGTTGAATGCACCGCGGTGATCGGCATGCAATTGGCAAGCGGTCGCTGGGCGCGCGTGGCAAGCTTGATCGAGCGACGACGTGAGCTGCTGGCACAGCTCCGCGCGCGATCGGACGATACGCAGAGTCGGCTCTGTGTCGCCGCGCTGGAAGCGGCGATCGTGGAGTCTGAGCGGACAGTCGCGAAGGCGGCTGCCATGCGCGTCGCTGCCAGCAATGCTAACGAGCAGGTGCGCTAATGAGTTTTGATGGCCGAGATACGATCGTCTTGTTCGACGAATTGGCTTACGAGGACGTGCTGGCGCTCGCCTGGCATCCACGTTCCAAGGACTTTGATGAGCGTGCCGCGGCACATCTGGCGGAGCAGAATCTACGGCTATTGCAGGCGTTCGACGCGCTGGAAGAGCATAGTACGGTGGACAAGCCGGACGACGCGTCGCCATATGCACAGGACCTGGCGCGTATGGATTTCAAGATCAACTTGTTGCTGGACCTCGTCGGTGAACTACTCGCAGCGAGTCACACGCGGCCACGCGCTCAGTCAGTGCGTTTCAATGCGTTGGGTGCAAGCTGGTCAGCAGGGACTAACGATGTGCTACCCGCGATTGGAGCGCATGGGTTGCTACAACTGTATTTGCGGGACACGCTGGTCAAACCGTTGACGCTGCCTGCGCGGATCGCATCGGTCGACGCCGGCGGGCAGGTGCGCGCCACTTTCGAGATGGTGGGTGAGCTCACCGCAGAGCACTTGGAAAAAATCGTCTTTCGCAACCATCGGCGCAAGATTGCCGGCGCGCGCGTCGCGCGATGAGAGGCAAAATCCGGCCCTGGCGGCAAATGACTGCCGCCTTACGCTAAGGGCAAGCAGCAGCCCCTTCCGGGACGCTGTAGGGGTTTGCGGCATAGTTCGGCGGACATTCGTCTTATGACGAGCAGGTTCCAATTCTGACGGGATCTAATTCCGACTGCGTCACAGATCTGTTTTGCTGCATAGACACAATGGCGCCCAGAGAGAGGTGAAATTGTGCAAACCGTCGAGACGATCATCGAACACCACAGTGAGTCGGCTGCCACCGACCACGTGCCACACGCCGCCAAGATTGCTGTGCCGCTACCGCGCAAGCCCACCGGCACATCCGCCGCGATCCGTCAGACCATACGTCTGATCGAACAAGTGGCGCCGCACGATTCGAGCGTGCTCATCCTGGGTGAGTCCGGTACCGGCAAGGAGGTCGCCGCGCGGGTGATTCATGAACGTAGTGCACGCCGACAGCGCCCCTTCGTTGCCGTCAATTGCGGTGCGATCCCCGCGGAACTCCTCGAGAGTGAACTGTTTGGTCACGAAAAGGGTTCGTTCACTGGCGCCATCACCTCCCGCAAGGGCCGCTTTGAGATCGCCGATGGCGGCACACTGTTCCTCGACGAGATCGGTGATATGAGCATGCCGATGCAGGTCAAGCTGTTACGCGTGTTGCAGGAACGGACTTTCGAGCGAGTTGGTAGTAACGTCACGACCAGCTGCGACGTGCGGATCATCGCCGCCACGCACCGGAATCTCGAAACGCAGATTGAGCGCGGTGACTTCCGCGGCGACCTGTTCTATCGTCTGAATGTGTTCCCCATCGAGATGCCGACCTTGGTCAGTCGCATCGAGGATTTGCCTGCTTTAGTAGAGGAATTCGCTGCCAACAACGCGCGCGGTGGGCGCGCACGTTTGATGGTTTCCAGTGCGGCCATGGATGCGTTGGCCGCCTATGCCTGGCCTGGCAACATTCGCGAGCTTGCCAACTTGATCGAGAGATTGTCCATTTTGTGTCCGGATCGACCGGTGGGCATCGCCGATCTGCCAGAGCGCTATCGACCCGCATCGTGGGACAACCTCGCTGAAGCAGAGCAAGCGCTGCTGGCCGCAAGCCGGCGCATGGAACACTCACCCTACTTGGACGTTGCGCCAATCCTCGGAGAATCCGCATACGACCGGGAAAATGGTGACGCCGACGATGATGCCGAGTGGCAAGCGCAACCAGTCGGGCAGTCCGACAGTTCAGCGTCAGTGCTCGAGTTGCCAGACCACGGTCTGGACCTGCGTGCACACCTGCAGACGATCGAACGTAGCCTGATCAGCCAGGCGTTATCACGCAGTGAAGGTACCGTCGCGCAGGCAGCGCGCCTGCTGCAACTGCGGCGCACGACGCTCGTAGAGAAGCTGCGCAAGCTTGGCATGGCGACCGCCTAACCACTTCTGTAGCCGTGCCCCGCGGCGGAAAACCGCCGCTCAGACCAAGTCTTTTGCGACGCCGGTCACAACAGCCGGTGGGGGAAAGTCAGGCACGCCTCTTGCAACGACTGGCGGGAGCGCCAATCAAGACGCACGCCAGATTGAGGATCCGTATGAATTCGAGCTGCCCAACCGCACTGCCGGCGCCGACTCCACCGCTTGCGATAGAGCCAATCGCTGTTGCAGAGAAATCTCGCCTCACACTTGAGCTCGCGCGTCGAGTCGCGCATTCGGACTGTACGGTCCTGTTGATCGGTGAGTCCGGCACAGGCAAGGAAGTCATGGCGCATTTCATTCATCGCGAGTCTGCGCGACCCGCCGGTCCCTTCATCGCAGTCAATTGCGCCGCGATTCCCGGAGTCGATGCTCGAGTCGCTGCTTTTTGGCCACGAACGCGGCGCGTTTACGGGCGCGCATGCTCGGCATGCCGGTAAGTTCGAGCAGGCGCAGGGCGGTACACTATTGTTAGATGAAATCGCGGAAATGCCGCTGTCCTTGCAGGCAAAGCTCTTGCGTGTTCTGCAGGAGCGCGAGGTAGACCGTCTTGGCAGCCACGGCACTTTGGCGCTGGACGTCCGCGTCCTGGCCGCAACCAACCGCAATCTTCGCCTCGAAGTCGAGGCGGGACGATTCCGCGAAGACCTGTACTATCGGCTCAACGTCTTTCCGATCAGTCTCGCGCCTCTGCGGGAGCGCCGCGACGATATTCTCCCGATGGCGATGCACCTGCTGAATCAACGCAGTCGTCCCGGGGCGCGCATTCCGGCCCTGACGGCTGACGCAGCGCACTTACTACTGACCAATCGTTGGCCCGGCAATGTCCGCGAGCTAGACAATCTATTGCAGCGGGCAATGATTCTCTCCGGTGGCCCAGTCATCGACGCGGAACACATCGTGTTCGAGCAGCTGGCCAGTCCCGCAGACGCGACGCCAGTCAACACTAGCGGTTTAGCGGGCACGCTCGAGCGAACCGAACGAGATGCCATTCTGGCAGCGCTGCAGGCGGCCAATGGGAGTCGACGCGTGGTAGCGGAACGCCTCGGCATCAGTCCGCGTACCTTGCGCTACAAGCTCGCGCGCTTGCGCAGCGCTGGCGCCAACGTGCCGGCTGCTTGAGTCGAATCACATGAGTCAGATCGAAGTTGACCGAGTGCTGGCGCAGATCAGGCAGTTGCAGTCCGCGACACGCGTCGCGGTACCCACGGCGCCACCGGTCGCCGGGTCGAGTCCTGGCAGCTTTGCCAACGTGTTGCAGCAAGGCATTGAGAAAGTAAGTGCGCAGCAAATGAAGTCGAGCGATCTGGCGAGCAAGTTCGAGCGTGGCGTAGCGGGCGTTGAGCTGCCGCAAGTCATGCTCGAGGCCCAGAAATCCAGCGTTTCATTTCGCGCGCTGGTCGAAGTACGTAACAAGTTCGTTGAAGCGTACCGCGAAATCATGAACATGCCGCTGTAGCGGCGAGGGAACTGACCGATGACGACTGACGCGGTCATGGTGCCGCCGGCCCAACGCCTGACGCAGGGCCTACGACCCATATTCTTGTTGATCGGCGTTGCGCTGGCGGTTGCAGCCGGCGTGGGCGTTACGCTTTGGTCCGTCGAGCCTACCTACAGTGTGCTGCACTCCGGCCTCGCGGCGGAGGAAACGGCGCAGGTTGCGCAAGCGCTGGATGCAGCGCGGATCGACTATCGTCTTGAAGACGGCACCGGCACCATCCGCGTGCCCGCCGCGCAGCTCTCGGCGGCGCGCTTGAAGCTGGCCGGTGAGGGATTGCCGGGCCTCAGTACCGGTTTCGAATCCATGTCGAAAGAACCGGGGTTCGGCGTCAGCCAGTTCATGGAAAACGCGCGCTACCAGCACGCGACCGAAGTCGAGCTAGGGCGCACGATCGCCAGCGTTCAGCACGTGCAGTCCGCGCGAGTACATCTGGCAATTCCGCGGCAGTCGTCCTTCGTCCGTGATCGACGGCCTGGAACGGCGTCCGTATTCCTGCAGCTAAAAGCGGGACGACGACTGGAATCGGGCCAAGTGGCAGCGATCGTCAACCTGGTGGCGTCGAGTATTCCAGAGCTGGATCCGTCGCAGGTGACGGTCATAGATCAACAGGGCAGGTTGCTGTCGGCGCCGAAGGCCAATAGCGACGAAGCCCAGCGGGACAAGATGCTCGAGTACGCACGCAATATTGAACAGGGCTACACCCAGCGGATCGAAGAATTGATCACGCCACTGGTTGGACCAGACGGCGTGCGCGCACAGGTCGTTGCGCAAGTCGACATGTCGACCACCGAAGAGGCGCGCGAGCAATACAACCCGGAACGGCAGGTCGTTCGCAGCGAGCAGTCCTCTGAACAAGTATCACGGAACGGCGTCAACTCCACCGGCGGCGTGCCGGGCGCGTTAAGCAATCAACCACCGCAGCCTGGCGTGGCCTTACCGCCCGGTGCTGCGCCCGCTGTCGCCCAAGTTGGTAGCGTCGCGGATTCAAACGGTACCGTGGCAAACACAACGTCGACGGTACTAGGCCCTGACTCGACTTCCAAACAATCGACTCGCAACTTCGAGATCGATCGAACGATGGCCTATACACGTCAACCCGCGGGCCGCATCACTCGCTTAACGGTTGCGGTCCTGGTCGACAACCTGCGGATGGTCGATGAAGCAGGCAAGGCTACCGAGACGGCGCTGACCGAACAGCAGGTCGAACATATCACCCGTCTCGTCCGGGATGCCGTCGGCTATAACGAAGAGCGTGGCGATTCGGTCAACGTCGTCAATTCATCATTTCGAAGTGAGCCTCCTGTCGAGCCTGGTGAACTCGAGTCAATTCCGATTTGGGAGCAGCCGTGGGTCCAGGATCTGGCCAAGATCCTCGGTGGTGTGATCGTGCTGTTAGTCCTGGCGCTCACAGTGCTGCGGCCGCTGTTGAAATCCGTGATGGAACCACTGAAGGCACCGATGTTGCTGCCGGTAACCGCGGCGGCAGTCGACGGCAGAGCCGCGGTACAGTCGGCAAATCCGGCGCTCGCCTATGAGCAACAAGTGGCCGCGGCACGCGGCATGGTCGCGCAGGATCCTAAGCGGGTCGCGCAGGTAGTCAAGACCTGGGTGGCAGCAGATGAGTGACGCAGCTGTCGTCGCGCGCTGGAACCTGCCGAACGTCGACGACGGTCGCGGTCGTCGCTTGCAGAACGGTCCGACAGTATCGCGACTCGAAGCGCTCGAACGCGACGCGTTCGAGCAAGGCCTTGCTGCCGGACGTGCCGAGGGCGAGCGCCGCATACAAGCGGACATGGCACTACAGGTAGGTGAGTTAGACGCGAAAATCGCGGCGCTGGATGCAGTTCTCAATACGCTGGCGCGACCCCTGGCGCAGCTTGATAGCGAAGTAGCGCAACAACTCGCCGGGCTCGCCATCGCAATTGCACGCCAACTTGTACGTCGCGAGCTAACCATTGAGCCGGAGCAGATCATCGGCATCGTGCGGCACACGGTGCAGCTGCTGCCAGTCAGTACCCGAGACGTGCGGGTGCACTTGCACCCTGCCGACGCAGCGATCGTCAAGCAACGTCTGGCCGCGCCGACCGGCGAACGTGAATGGTTGGTCGTGGAAGACCCGCTGCTGGCACGGGGCGGCTGCCGCGTCACGACCGCAACGTCAAACATCGACGCACGGGTGGAGTCCAGGCTAACTGCACTTGCGGCAACACTCTTGGTTGACCCAGCGAGCGAGGCGCCCGCAAGCGAGGCTGCTACGCCAGATAATGAGGTAGCGCCCGAATGATTGCATCGGATCTTGATCCGCAGCGGTCGCCGATCTGGTGCCGCACTCTCGAGCGCCAGCAACGACAAATAGCGACGGCACTTCCGCCGCCGGTCGAGGGGTCCTTGACTCGCATGGTTGGCCTCACGCTCGAAGCGACCGGTTGTCAGGCGGCGGTGGGCGATAGCTGTGATCTCATCGCCAACGACGGCACCCGGGTCGAGGCGGAGGTTGTCGGCTTCGCCGGCGAGCGTCTCTTTTTAATGCCGACGAGCGAGCTACACGGGCTGGCACCGAGCGCCAGGGTCATTCCCAAGCAGCGTGCCGGCGTCGTGAAAGTAGGGCCGGGTCTGCTTGGCAGAATCATTGATGGCACAGGCGCACCGCTCGATGGCAAAGGGCCTCTGGTGGGCGAATCGCCGGTGCGCTTGATGGGCCAGACAATCAACCCGCTGACACGCCAGCCTATCGAGCAGCAACTGGATGTCGGCGTTCGCGCAATCAATTCGCTCCTGACAGTCGGACGCGGGCAGAGAATCGGCTTGTTCGCGGGCAGCGGCGTCGGCAAGAGTGTGTTGTTAGGCATGATGGCGCGCTACACGTCAGCCGACATCATTGTCGTCGGCCTGATTGGCGAGCGCGGCCGCGAAGTCAAGGAGTTCGTCGAACGGATATTGGGCCCGAGTGGCCTCAGACGCTCGGTCGTCGTGGCGTCGCCAGCAGATAACTCGCCATTGATGCGCCTGCATGGCGCGTGGCTCGCCACAGCGATAGCCGAGTACTTTCGCGACCGGGGTCACAGTGTGTTGCTGATCATGGACTCGTTGACGCGCTTTGCGCAGGCGCAGCGCGAGATTGGCCTGGCCATCGGTGAATCCCCGGCGACCAAGGGCTATCCACCGTCAGTGTTTGCCAGACTGCCCGCGCTGGTCGAGCGTGCCGGCAACGGTGCCCTCGGAACAGGGTCCATCACCGCCTTTTATACCGTGCTGACCGAAGGCGATGACACGCAGGACCCAATCGCTGACGCGGCACGTGCCATTCTTGACGGCCACATCGTGTTGTCACGCCGGATCGCGGAGTCGGGGCACTATCCCGCGATCGACGTCGAAGCCTCCGTGAGTCGTGTGATGCACGAAATAGTCACGCCCGAGCACGCCGAGCTGGCACGCAAGTTTCGGCAAATGCTCTCGACCTACCAACAGCATCGAGATCTGATTTCCATTGGTGCTTATCAGCGCGGCAGTGACCCACGGGTCGATGCTGCCCTGGTCCAGTGGCCACGAATGCAGAAGTTTCTGCAGCAGAACATCAATGATCGCTACGATTTTCAGCACAGCGTCAAGGCGCTGGCCGAGTCTTTGCAGGCCGAAGAATCGTTCACGGATGAGTCCGCATGAAGCGTGTCCAGCGCATGCAGTTGGTACAACGTGCAACTCTCCACGCAGAGCGCGACCGCGCGGAAGCATTGGGGGACGCGGAGCGCCAGGTGCAGGCCTGCCAGGTGCGGCTCGATGAACTGACGCACTATCGGCGCGACTACGAGCAGAGCTATGCGAATCCTACGCATGCGGGCCGCGAGATCAGTCAAGTACGGGACTTTCAGGTGTTTCTCGCGCGGTTGAGCGAGGCGATCTCGCAACAACGCCTGCTGCTGACCCAGGCGTGTGCGCGTCGCGAAGCCGAGTTCGCTCAGTGGCGGCACGCAGCACAACGTGCCAAGTCTGTCGAGACGCTTGCTGATCGTTGGCAGGCGGAAGACCGTCGTGCTGATGACCGTCGCGAACAAAACGAAAGTGACGAGCGCGCGCAGCGGACCGCCTATCGAAGGGTGTCGCAGGCAGCGCAGTCTGGCAGCGACGATACACTTGCAGCAGGAGAGTCAAAATGAACGCGAACGGTTTGGTCCAGACTGCCGCGCTACTTGAGAGCGGCCGTGCGGCCGTACCGTCGACTTCGACGTCGCTGGAAGCCGCGTTGCTGGCGGGCGATCGCACGCCGACGTTCTTCGAGCTGTTAGCACCATCGAGCTTGCCGTTACCGGAAGCCGCTATCCAATTAGACGAAGAGCTCAGTGCGGCAGAGCCGCCAGACAATAAGGAATCGGATTCGGCGCGTGATGGTTGGCTTGAGCTATTGGCCCATGTCACGGGCTCGCAACCAGCGCAAGCGTCACCTGTTAGTCTCGCGGTGAATCTCAAGCCGATCGGTGTGCAGCAGGCCGATATCAGCGAGGCGCCGGCGCATCCAGCCGGCGCTACCATTGCCGCGGAGCTGCGCTTACAACCTGTGCGTGATGCCGCTGCGCGGGACAGCGCCGTCCTGCCGTCGCCAGCGTCCATGCCAGCAGCGATTTCTGCATTGGCGTTGCCTGTATTGGCGTTGCCTGTATTGGCGTTGCCAGCAGTAGCGTTGCCCGCAGCGCCGTTGCCCGCAGCGACGTTGCCCGCAGTGGCACCACCAGCGGCGACACTACCTGCTGCACCGTTGCCAGCGACAATGCCACTGGAGATAGCGTTGCCTGAGCCGTCTACAGGCGGCTTGCCACGGAGTGTCGTCACGGACGGCCCGTTGCCGAGCTCACCGACCGTTGTATCTTTGTTACGCGATGGAGTCTTGTTGACGGAGGCTCGGTCGCCGCAGCCGCCAATTCCGACAGCAGAGTCTCGGTCGTCTGAGCCGCTGGTGAGGCCATATGAACCGAGTCGTGTGGCACCGGTCGCGATGCGACCAGATCCAGTGGTGCTCCAAGCTAGCGGTGTCACTGGGCCACCTGCGGTTCCGGCAGGCGGCCCAATCAACGCTCCTGCAAAGAGACTGTCGCCCGGCCAGGTAGCTAGCGAGCCACCAAAGTTTGTGCCCGTAGCGCCTTTGAGCAGCGCTAAGCCAACAGCAAGAGGCGAGTCACTGCCGGAGGTGGAGCCGCGCAGTAAGGCAATTACTCAGGACACGCTCAAGCGGGAGCTTGACTTGGCGGCTACCTTGATCGATAGCCAAATCGATGAAAAACAATCGACTTCGCTGCTAGCGACGGTAACGGATCGTCCGACGCAAAATAATTTGCGGCACGCAACGGTGAGCCTGCTCCACCCAGTTACTTCAACTCAATGGGCGGATGAACTTGCAAGCCGCGTGACCCTGCTGGTCCGCTCGGCGACACAGACCGCGACGCTTTCTTTGAATCCGGAGGAACTTGGGCCAGTCGAGGTCCGCATCAGCGTGCGCGAGAGTGATGCGACCGTTACGTTCGTCGCGCCGCATGCCGATGCTCGTGCGGCGCTCGAGCAGGCCATGCCGCGTTTACGTGAGATGTTGGCCGCGCAGGGCCTGGCGCTGGCTGATTCAGCCGTATTCGCAGATTCCCAGCGCCAGTCGGGTAGTCAGCAGACGCCTCAATACACGCCCAGCCCGACACCGACTTCGCTCGATCAGCACGCGAGAAGCGAGCGCGGGGTAGCGGAGACTGACTCGCGAGATCCGCTCAATCGGCCGCTGCTCGACTTGTACGCCTGAGCAGCCACGGTCGTCAGAAATCCGACGTCGGCCGACGTGCGCCACTGATCAATGTGCGCTGCATCACGGTTACAGCATGGCATGAGTGTTGCAGATGATCCTCTGACGACAACTGCAACTCAGTAAGAGGATCTCCCATGTCCGAAGCCGCCGCCGCAGCACCAGCTGCAGAACTCAAGTCGAAATCCAAGCGTGGCCTGTTGATCGGTATCGTCGCCGCGCTAGTTATTGGCGGTGGAGTTGCTGGCTACTTTCTCACGCGTGGCGACCAAGCTCATGATGAGCCGAAAGTCGAGCCACCAGCGCCGGCAAAGTATCTCGCCCTGGACCCACCCTTCGTCGTCAATTTTCAAGGCGAGGACGGTGCGAAGTTTTTGCAGGTTGCCGTCCAGCTAATGACTCGCGACCCGGTCGTTGAGGAACTGCTGAAAGAACACGACCCCCAGATCCGCAATGATCTGCTGATGATGCTCGGTGCTGAGAGTGCAAGCGACCTGCGCAGCCGTGAAGGCAAAGAGAAGCTGCGAGACAAATGCCTCGAAGCGGTACGCGCCATCGTCAAAGGTGTGGGCGGTGAGGCCGAGAAAGTCGAAGCGCTGTACTTCACCAGCTTCGTGATGCAATAGGGAGCCGCGTCATGAACTCCAAAGCGGCAGAGACAGCAGAACGCGCCGAGTTTGAAAACATTCAGGCAGGACCAGTCGCCAAGGAAGGCTCACCCGATGTGAATCTCGAGGTGATCCTCGATGTTCCCGTGACCTTGTCCATGGAAGTGGGCCGCACACGTATACCGATCCGCAGCCTATTGCAGCTCAATCAAGGTTCTGTCGTGGAATTCGACCGTGCCGCCGGTGAAGCACTCGACGTGTTCGTCAACGGCACACTGGTCGCACACGGTGAGGTGGTGGTGGTCAACGAGAAGTTCGGTATCCGAATTACCGACGTCGTCAGTCCCGCTGAGCGCATTCGTAAGCTCAAGTAGTCGCCCAGATCACCAAACACCATGTTCATTGCCCGTTCAATCCGGACTCTTGTCTCGGTCGGAATCTTGTGCGCTGCCAGCGTCTGCGCGTCGGGCTCCGAACGAAAATTCGCGGCGCCGAACATGCAGAACGCTGCGCCAGTCGGTACCGGTAGCCTACTCGAAGTCACCATCTCTCTACTGGTGGTGCTCGCGGCGATCTTTGCGATCGCTTGGCTCGCGAGACGTGCACGCAGCCTCGGGACTCGCGGTACGCAGCGAGTCGAGATACTTGAAGACATACCGCTTGGCGTCAAAGAGCGCGCCGTCCTGCTGCGAGTGGGTAGTACTACCTTGTTAGTCGGCGTGGCACCAGGGCAGGTGTGTACATTGCATACGCTTAGTAGCGAAGACTTGCTCGACACTGCCGCTGACGGTGAGCAAGCGACAGCCCCATCTCAGCTTCGCAAGCCACCCACATTCGCGCAGTTGCTGCGCCGGGGGTTGGGCCGATGAGGTACACCAACCGACTAATGACTACGATGGTCACACTGGCGGCGTTGCTTGCGCCAGCGGGTTGGGCAATGGCGGCGCCAGGCCTGCCAGCGATCACTATCGAAACCGGCGCTGGTGGTGCGCAAACCTATTCGTTGACGATTCAAGTGCTGATTCTAATGACGGCACTGACGTTGCTGCCGTCGATTCTGCTGATGATGACCGCGTTCACACGCATCGTCATTGTCCTGGCGATTCTCAGACAAGCAATCGGTGCAGGTCAGACACCGCCCAATCAGGTTCTCTTGGGGCTCGCCCTGTTTCTGACGCTGTTCGTCATGGCGCCAGTCTTCGATCGCATCAACGTGGAAGCGGTTCAGCCATACATGGCTGGGACGGTCGAAACGACTGACGCCCTGCAGCTGGCAGTCGGCCCGCTGAAACAATTCATGCTGGAGCAGACTCGTGAACAAGATATTGCGACATTCGTGCGGATCGCGGGTTCGCCCGGCTTCGATAAGCCAGAGGACGTACCGCTCAGCATTCTGGTGCCGGCGTTCGCGACTAGCGAGTTGAAGACCGCGTTTCTCATCGGCTTTCTGTTGTTCATTCCGTTCGTGATCATCGACCTCGTCGTCGCTAGTGTCCTGATGTCGATGGGCATGATGATGTTGTCACCGGTGCTGATCTCGTTGCCGTTCAAAATCATGCTATTCGTACTGATAGACGGCTGGTCGTTAGTCATGGGAACGATTGCCGAGAGCTTCTTCAGATGACGCCTGAGACGGTACTCAATATTGGCCGCCATGCGCTCGAGATGACCATCATGCTCGCGGCACCATTGCTATTGGTGGCGTTGGCGGTTGGTCTGCTGGTCGGTCTTTTCCAGGCCGCGACGCAGATCAACGAGATGACGTTGTCATTCATTCCCAAGCTGATGGCGATGGCTGCCGTCGTGTTGCTAGCGGGTCCCTGGATGCTGCGCCAGATGATCAGCTACACCCGTGAGCTGATCCAGTCGATTCCCGGTTTCATCAATTGAGGCTGGTGTACGGTGCTACAGATACAAGCGGGTCAACTCGAACTCTGGCTAGCACAGGTGTTCTGGCCGTTCGTGCGCATC
This sequence comes from Pseudomonadota bacterium, assembly GCA_016703895.1. Lineage (GTDB taxonomy): Bacteria > Pseudomonadota > Gammaproteobacteria > Steroidobacterales > Steroidobacteraceae > CADEED01. Next base: position 434,593 of record JADJBE010000026.1, on the reverse strand, counting down.
GGTGCCTGCTTCATGATCGCGCCCGTATTTGCTGCCCGCTACGTTCCGGCGCGAGTGCGGATCGTACTGGCACTGGCGATCGCGCTGTTGGTAGCGCCACTGATTCAAGTGCCAGCCGTGTCGCCGTTCAGTGCGGACGGCATCGCCATTACTGCACAACAGCTGTTGATCGGGCTGTCGCTCGGCTTCGCACTGCAACTCGTGTTCGACGCACTCACGCTCGGTGGTCAAGTGATCGCTAACAGCATGGGTTTGTCGTTCGCCATGAACCAGGATCCGCTGCGCGGCAGCGGCACGCCTGCCATTGGTCAGTTCTACACGCTGTTGGTCACCATGACCTTTCTGGCGCTCGGCGGACACCTCGCACTGATCGAAATACTGGTGCAAGGCTTTCAGACGCTGCCGCTGGGCGCGACCGGGATTGGCCGTGACAGTCTCTGGGGTCTGGTGGCCTGGGGCAGCACGTTGTTCGCCGGCGCTGTTACGGTTGCTTTGCCCGGAGTCACTGCACTGCTGATCGTCAATCTGTCGTTCGGCGTGATGAGTCGCGCCGCACCGTCGTTCAACCTATTCGCCGTTGGCTTCCCCGTCTCGTTGGTGCTGGGCCTGATCATCTTGTTGGTTGGGTTGCCACAGATGCAGGATAGTTTCATCGAGCTGTTAGGCAAAGCATTCGTCTTTCTGCGCGAGCTTTCGCAGCTACCTGGAGCTTGAGACGTGGCAGAGAAAGATGGTCAGGAACGTACTGAACGCCCGACACCCAAGCGCCTGGAAGAGGCGCGCAAGAAGGGCCAAGTGCCACGCTCGGTCGACTTGTCGAGCGCGGGCGTCATGATCACGGCTGCAGCCATGCTGTATGTCTTGGGTGATTCCTTGGGTGGTGGCTTGGCCGACATGATGCGCGATGGCCTATCGGTCCGCGGCGCAGAAGTCACGGATCCGGACCGCTTGATTCCGATACTGGCGCGCGAGTTCACGGTTGCGCTGTGGGCGATCGCGCCGATATTCGCCGCGACGATTGTGGCCGCGTTGCTGAGTCCGCTGCTCACTGGCGGCTGGAATTTTTCCGCCGAGGCTTTGACGCCAAAATTTGAGCGACTCGATCCGGTGGCCGGCATCGGGCGTATGTTCTCGACCCGCACTCTGGTCGAGCTGGTCAAGGGCATCGCCAAGTTCTCGTTGGTCGGGTTGATTGCCTATGTCGTGTTACGCCGCGATGCGGCGCAGCTCCTGTCGTTGGGCAGCATTGCGACGTCGCAGGGAATCGTCGCAGCGGGGGCGCTCTGTGCCGAGGCGCTACTGGCGCTCGTCTGTGCGCTGGTGGTTATCGCCGCTATTGACGTGCCGTATCAGCTGTGGCGCCACGCGGATGACTTGAAAATGTCGCGCGACGAAATCCGTCGCGAGATGAAGGAGTCGGAAGGCTCGCCGGAGATCAAGGGACGAATCCGTAGTTTGCAACAAGCGATGGCGCGCAACCGCATGATGCAGGATGTGCCGCTGGCAGATGTCGTCGTCACCAACCCGACCCATTTCGCGGTTGCTCTACGCTATGACGATAGCAAGATGCGAGCGCCGATTGTCGTGGCCAAGGGCGCCGACTTGGTCGCAGCTCGGATTCGTGAGATTGCGACTGAACACGAAGTGCCGCTGGTTGAGGCACCACCATTGGCCCGCGCGCTGCATGGCTCGGTCGATATCGGCCACGAGGTCCCGGCAGAACTCTACGTCGTCGTCGCGCAAGTCCTTACCTATGTGTATCAGTTGCGAGCCGCTCGTGATACGGGCGCTGCGCCACCCAGTCCGCCGGTGTTGTCATGACTCTGGTCAAGCTGTTAGGAACGGGCGTTGGTGCACCGATTGCATTGCTCGGCATTCTGGCAATGATGATCGTGCCGTTGCCTGCGTTTGCACTGGATGCGTTGTTCACATTCAACATCGCGTTATCGCTAGTCATAGTTGTCTCCGTATTCAACGTCAAGCGTCCGCTCGACTACGCGATCTTTCCGACGGTGCTGCTGCTCGTGACGCTACTCCGCCTGGCGCTGAACGTGGCATCTACGCGAGTGGTGCTGTTGCGCGGCCATGAAGGCTCGGACGCGGCGGGTCACGTAATCGCGTCGTTTGGTGAGTTCGTGATCGGTGGTAACTATGCCGTCGGCGCAGTCGTCTTCATCATTCTCACGATCATCAATTTCGTGGTCGTGACGAAGGGCGCGGGGCGCGTCTCGGAGGTGAGCGCACGCTTCACGTTGGATGCCATGCCGGGCAAGCAGATGGCAATCGATGCCGACGTCGGCGCTGGTGTCATCACCCAGGACGAAGCCCGTGTTCGTCGCGCCGAAGTGCGAGCAGAGGCTGACTTCTACGGTTCCATGGACGGTGCCAGCAAATTCGTTCGCGGCGATGCGATCGCCGGCATTCTCGTTCTGTTGATCAACCTGATCGGTGGGCTCTCGATCGGCACCGGCATGCATGATCTACCGTTTGGTGAGGCCATGCGCACCTATACGCTGCTGACGATCGGCGATGGACTCGTCGCACAGATCCCGGGACTGCTGTTGTCTGTCGCGGTCGCCATTCTGGTGACTCGGCTGTCTCGCGAGCAGGACATGGGCGGCGAGCTGGCACGACAGTTGTTTGGGCAAGTCAGGCCACTGGCCATCGCGGCCACGGTGCTTGGCGTGCTGGGCATGATTCCCGGTATGCCGAACGTCGCATTTCTCACTATGGCGATGGTGTGTGGGCTGGGAGCTTGGTGGTTAGTAAAGCGTAGATCCGAGGTCGTTGTGGAGCTCGCGCCTGAGCCGGAAGTGGCTCCTGCGGCCTCCGAGACCAAAGAACTGTCCTGGGACGATGTCCGTCCGGTCGATCCGTTGGCGCTGGAAGTTGGCTATCGACTCGTACCGCTCGTCGACCGCAATCAGGGCGGCGACCTGTTGGCGCGGATTCGTGGTGTACGTCGCAAGCTGTCGCAGGACCTGGGCTTCCTCGTGCAGGCGGTTCACATCCGCGACAATCTCGAGCTCGGCCCCAACGCCTATCGCATCAACCTGGCAGGCGTGCCGATCGGCGAGGGTGTGGTCTATCCCGAGCGCGAGCTGGCGATCAACCCAGGTCGAGTACTCGGTACGCTGCAGGGAATTGCTACCCGCGATCCCGCTTTCGGTATGGATGCGGTATGGATCGATGCGGCGCTGCGTGAGCACGCGCAGTCATTGGGCTATACGGTGGTCGATGCGAGTACCGTGGTGGCGACACATCTTTCCAATCTCATGCAGACCCACGCGCATGAGTTGTTTGGTCATGACGAAGCGGAACAGTTGCTGAAGGCGCTCGCCAAGACGGCGCCAAAGCTGGTCGAAGAGTTGGTGCCAAAGGTCTTGTCGCTGGCAGTCGTGGTGCGGGTCATGCAGGGCTTGTTGGCGGAGCGTGTCCCAGTCCGCAACTCCCGTGCAGTGCTCGAGGCGCTCGCCGAGGCAGCGCCCCGCACACAGGACCCACAACTGCTGATCGGCCAGGTCCGGGTCGCACTCGGTCGACAGATCGTGCAGGAGATCGCCGGGCTTGGCGAGGAACTGCCAGTCATCACGCTCGACCCTGAGCTCGAGCGATTGCTGTCGAACTCACTCGCCGGAAGTGCGACAGCCACCCCAGGCCTGGAGCCCGGGTTGGCAGAGCGCTTGCAACAGAGTCTGGCGGACGCTGCTTCGCGTCAGGAACGTGGCGGTCAGCCGGCAGTACTGATGACGCCGCCTAATCTGCGCGCAACCCTGTCGCGGTTTCTGCGCGTCAGCGTGCCGAATTTGTACGTGCTCGCCTGGAACGAAATTCCAGAGACACGAAAAGTCCGGCTGGTTACGGCTGTCGGTCGTTGATTTTGTGGAGTTTAGAGAATGAAGATTCGTCACTATCGTGCAGCTGACATGCGTAGCGCACTTGCGCAGGTACGCGATGCGCTAGGCCCTGATGCGATCATCCTGTCATCGCGACGCAATGGCAGCGAGGTTGAGGTGGTGGCCGCAATCGACGATCCCCGCACTGTCAAGTTGGATGTTCCGCCAGTGCAGTTAGCATCGACACCCAGCAAGCCAGCCGCGCAGTCGTTGTCGAGCGATGCGCTGGCCGAAGAAGTGCGTAGCCTGCGTCAAATCCTGGAAACCCGGCTGCCAGGTGTCGCAGCGGCTGGGGTGCGCCGCGCCCCCGCGATTTGCGACTCGCTTTTTGATGAGCTCACCAAGCTTGGATTGGCGCGGGACATCGTCGCGCAACTTATCGATCAGCTACCACCCCAGACCGATCTAGCTAACGCGGTCCCCGCTGCCATAAGTTTATTAACGAGTCAGATTCCGGTAGTCGATGAGCGCTGGCAAGAGCATGGCGGACGTTTGTTGTTCGTCGGACCATCCGGCGTTGGCAAGACGACCCTGCTTGCCAAGCTGGCGGCGCGTTGGGTCTTGCAGAATGGTCCAGAGCGAGTGGCTTTGGTTAGCGCAGATACATCTCGCATCGGCGCGCAGGACCAACTGCGGGTTATCGGTCGGCTGCTCGGCGTGCGCACAGAGTGTCTGACGGACGTGGGCGGGCTAGGTTCTGCAATGACTGCACTGCGGGACTATCGACTGGTATTGATAGATACCAGCGGTACCCATGCTGCGACAACGGCGGCTGCGCAGTCGCTTGCCAAAGCGCTGGCGGTCGACGCCAGAATTGAGACGGTGCTGGTGGTTGCGGCCAATAGTCAGGCGGCCGGTATAGATGATCTGTTTGCCCGCAGCAAGTGGTTGCAGCCGTGCGCCTGTGTGATTACCAAGCTGGATGAGGCGGCCTCCCTGGGTGGCGTGCTGTCTGCTGCGGTCCGCAGCAAGCTGCCCATCGCCAGCGTGAGCAGCGGGCCAGAAATTCCCGATGATCTTGCGCCGGCTCGGCCGGCAGCACTGGTCGCACGGGCGCAGCGGTTGCTGCGTGAGCGCTCTACCGACTTACAAGTGGCCACCGATGCCGCCGCCTGAAGGAAGAATCAGCATGAACTCACTAGTTTCCGATCGACCTCAAGCAGGCAGGCAAGTGACCCAACCGGTGCAAGTGATAGCGGTGACGGGCGGCAAAGGCGGGGTTGGCAAGACGACTGTGGCGGTCAACCTTGCCACGCAACTCGCCAAAAATCGTCGCGTACTGTTGCTGGATGGCGATCTCGGCCTCGCCAACGTCGACGTCTTTCTGGGTGTCACGCCGCGTCGTACGCTGGCGCACGTGCTGGCTGGCGAGTGCTCGCTCGATGATGCGATCACCGAAACGGCGCTCGACTTCGCCGTGCTACCGGCGGCAAGTGGGCTTGCCAACATGGCGGCGCTGTCGCTAGCTGAGCACGCTGGGCTCGTCCAGGCGTTCAGCGAGCTAACAACAAAAGTTGACATATTGTTGATCGATACCGCTGCCGGCATCGGCAATAGCGTCCTGACCTTTGCACAGGCTGCGCAGCAGGTGCTGGTCGTGATTTGCGATGAGCCAGCTTCCCTGACCGACGCCTACGGGCTGATCAAAGTGCTGTCTCGCGATCAAGGTGTGACCCAGTTTCGCGTCGTTACCAACCGCATCCGCAGCCCCGGCGAGGGACGACGTCTGTTTGGCAAACTGGCGCGCGTGGCGGACCGGTTTCTGGATGTCGTGCTGGATTATGTCGGCGAGATCCCGGAAGACGCTTATCTGGCCGCGTCAGTTCGTGAACAGCGTCCCGTTGTGAGCAGTTACCCGACCGCCAAGGCCTCGTTCGCCCTCAAGAAATTGGCGCAGATCGCCGATACCTGGCCGGTGGCGGAGAGTCCACGCGGCCACGTGGAATTCTTCGTCGAGCGCTTGGTTAGGAGACCGTCGGTGCGACTCGAGCTGGTTAGATGAATGCCGCCAATGCATATGCGGCGCAGCATGACGGGCGTGCCACCGAAGCACTGGTCCTGCAGCATGCCGAATTGGTGAAGCGAATCGCCTATCACCTCGCCGGCCGTTTGCCGTCGACCGTCGAAGTTGATGATCTCATTCAAGCTGGGATGCTGGGCCTGCTGGAGGCTGCAGCGAACTTCGCTACCGGCCGCGGCGCTAGTTTCGAGACTTACGCTGGTATCCGTATTCGTGGCGCAATGTTGGATGGGCTACGCAAGCTCGACTGGGCACCGCGCTCCGTGCATCGCAAAGCGCGCGACGTGGCCAACGCGATTCGCGAGCTCGAGTCAGAACTCGGCCAGGAAGCGCGCGATACCCAGATTGCCGCGCATATGGGCCTACCACTCGATGACTACCATCGGATCGTGCAAGACGCAGCCGGTTGTCAGGTCAGCAGTCTGATGGATGACGAGGGTGGCACGCGCGACGCGGCCGATCCTGACGCCGACCCGTTTCGCGATCTGGTCGACGCTGGCTTTCGGGAGGCACTGGTGCATGCGATCGACGGTTTGCCTGAACGCGAGCGCATGGTCATGTCGCTCTACTATGACGATGAATTAAATCTGAAGGAAATCGGTGTTGTTCTCCACGTGAGCGAGTCCCGCGTCTGCCAGATTCACGGCCAGGCGCTGACGCGTCTGAAGGCTAGACTAGTGGATTGGCGCGAGCGTATGCCGGAGCACAGATAGTTAGATGGATATTCTCACGATAGCCGGTTTGGTGCTCGCAACGGTGTCTGTCGTGGTCGGCGCTATCCTGAAAGGCGCTGGCGTCAAAGCACTGCTGTCCGGTGCGGCTTTCATGATTGTCATTGTTGGCACGCTTGCCGCAATCTTCGTACAAACACCCATGCCAGTTCTCAAGCACGCGCTGCGGCGGATTCGCTGGATCTTCAAGCCGCCAGCACTGGCTGGCGAGAAGCAGATTAGCAAGATTACTGAATGGAGCACGCTCGCGCGCAAGCAAGGTTTGCTGGGACTCGAACCGATGATCGATAGTGAGCCTGACGATTTTATTCGCAAAGGCTTGCAGTTGGTGGTCGACGGCAATGAGCCGGAGACGATACGCAGCACGCTCGAAGTCGAGCTGGAGTCGCGTGAGCACGCCGATATTCGTGCTGCCAAGGTATATGAAGGCATGGGCGTCTATTCGCCGACGCTCGGCATTATTGGTGCGGTGCTGGGTTTGATGGCAGTGATGCAGAATCTCGGCGATCCGAGCAAGCTCGGCGCCGGCATCGCTGCCGCGTTTACGGCCACAGTTTATGGTATCGGACTCGCGAACTTGTTCTTCCTGCCAGTCGCCGCGAAACTCAAGGGCATCATTGCGGCGCAGGCGCAGCAACGCGAGATGATCATCGAGGGCATGGTCGGCATCGCGTTGGGCGAGAATCCGCGTTCGATCGAATCTCGCTTGCACGGCTACCTGCATTGATGGCCATGCCGTGATGGCAAGACGACGACGAAAAAAGCATGCCGAACATGAGAACCACGAAGCCTGGGCGATTCCATACGGCGACTTGGTGACCTTGCTGCTGGCTTTTTTTGTCGTGATGTATGCGATCTCGTCGGTGAATGAGAGCAAGTATCGCGTCGTCTCGGATTCCATCAGCGCTGCCTTCCGGGGAACGCCTGCGAATACGCAGGCGATCGATCTAAGAGCTGCGCCAAAGACTAACCAATCAACTGATCCTGAAGGGGCAAACCCGGCGACGTCATCGTTGGCCTTGCCGTTGGGATCGGCCCAACCAACCGGTCTGCGTCAGCCGGGTCGGGACACGGACAGCGTGAATGGCGATCTGGATGCCGCCCGGCTGGCGCTGGCTCGCGCTCGGGAGGCAGAGCTGAAGCGTGTGGCAGAGGCCGTCAGCGATTCAATGCGCGACCTGATCAATACCGGCATCGTCGCGGTCAAACGCAACGATCAGTACGTCGAAGTTGCGATTCGCACCGACATCCTGTTTGCAAGCGGCAGTGCCGAACTGTCGGGCCGAGCGATACCGCCGCTCGACGCGCTCGCGGCGACACTGGCGCCGCTGCCCAATCCGGTGCGCGTCGAAGGCCATACCGATGACCAGCCGATCAAAACAATCGCATTTCCGTCCAACTGGGAGTTGTCCGCAGCACGCGCCGCGAGTGTGGTGCGTTTGCTGCGAGCAAATGGTGTGGATCCGTCACGGTTGGCCGTGATGGGGCTGGCCGAGTTTCGACCGCTGGAGGCGAACACGACCACCGAAGGACGTAACGCCAACCGTCGTGTCGCCTTCGTCATTCCGGCAGTTGGCATCGCGGCGGATAGCGAACCAAGGACCATCCAACCCGACGTCGCCATGACCGAGAAGTCGTCACTTGATCGCTGAGCGCTATTGGCACGGTTCCTGCTACTAACGGTAGCACACCCGGTGACATGTCGGATTTCCGACGCCACGGTCATGAGTCGACGGAGACACCATGGACTTGTTACAAATGACACTCGACTCAATCGCGGCAATCAGCCCGGAGACACTGCTTTGGTGCGGTCGCGGCGCCGCGATCGTCGTCGCGCTACTGGCATTGGTCGCTGCTCTTGCTGACCTGCGGCATGATTTTTGGTCGATGCACCAGGCAGCTGGCGAGCGGCAGGAGGCAATCCGATCGCAAGGCGCGGACCTGCAGGAACGCATCGCTGCACTGAGTGCCGCACTGAGCGTTATCGCCGTGCAGCGCACCGCGATGGATGAACAGGGCGCTGACCCCTATGAAGCCGCGATCCGACAGGCGCGCAATGGCTCCCCAGCCGACGTGTTGATCAGGGCCTGCGGCATGAGTCGAGCAGAAGCACAGTTGCTCTGTCGTTTGTATGGCGCCAGCCCGCCGCTCGACGGTCGCCAACCGGCGGTCCCCCATGCACTGTGATCGGATTCGCAAATCGCAGCCTGGCTCATCAAGTGCTCGCATATTTGGCCGATTGACCATACAGGTCGAGGAGTAGCCGATGATGTCGAGTGCATTACATAACGATTCTGCTGCTGCACAGGCAGCTAAAGACGAGTTCGCCTTCGTGCAGGAGCTGGCGGCGGATCTGACTGGCGGCAAGCTTGAACTGCCGAGCTTTCCCGACATCGCCCTACGGGTACGCAAAGCACTGGCCAACGATGATGTGATGATCGAGCAGGTCGTCAAGATCTTGAGCGCTGAGCCAGCGCTCGCCGCACGCTTGTTGCAACTGGCCAATTCGGCCGCACTCAGTCCCGGCGGCAGGCGCGTGACGGATTTGCGTGCCGCGATGGCGCGCATCGGCTTCAACATGGCGCGCAGCGCCACGATCGCCTTTGCCATGTCGCAATTGCGCCGTGCCGAGAGCTTCAAAAATCTCGAGCGGCCATTCGCAGAACTTTGGCAATCCAGTACGCGCGTTGCAGCGGTTTCCTATGTGTTAGCGCGCCGCTTCACTGAACTCAATCCCGATGCCGCCATGCTAGCAGGCCTGCTGCAGGGCGTTGGCAAGCTGTACATCCTGAGCAAGACGCCGCGTTTTCCCGACTTGCTCAACGACCCAGCGACAAGGAGTCGTTTGATGGAAGGCTGGCACGCCAATATTGCCCGTGCCGTGCTCGAGAACTGGGAAATGGCGGACGACGTCGTCATCGCCGTGCATGAATGTGAGGACGACGATCGTGAGCGTAGCGAAGTACCGACGCTGACTGACGTGCTCGCACTCGCCCGTCTGGTCGAGTCCCTGCCGGGGGATCCCATTTCGCTGGAACTTGGACTGTACGATTCCGTCGATGCGAAACGCTTGCAAGTCGACGCCACCAACTGCACCGCCGTCATGGCGGAGTCCGCCGAGCAGATCGAGTCGCTGCAGCGGGCGCTCGGAGACTAAAGCTATGCCCGCCACCCAATACGCACCAGCTGACAGCGCGCCGCAACAGTCCGCGTTGTTCACCTTTGTCCGCTCGCTTGCCGCTGAGTTATCACAGGGCAAGGTTGAGTTGCCGTCGGTGCCGGAAATCGTGACTCGTCTGCAACGCGCGCTCGCCGACGAGAATGTCGCCAACGCGACGATTGCCAAGATGATCGGCGGCGAACCCGCGCTCGCGGCCCGCCTGATGACGCTCGCGAATTCCGCTGCGCTCAACACGACGGGCACGAAAATCGTTGATCTGCGCACCGCTGTCTCCCGCGTCGGCTTCAATATCGTTCGCTCGGCCGGCCTCAGCTATGCGGTCGGCCAGCTAAAGCTCGCCAAGGAATTCCGTACTCTCGACAAGCCGCTCGATGCACTCTGGCGCCGCAGTGTCGTTGTCGCCTCCATCGCACATGTCATCGCCAAACGCTTTACCACACTCAACGCCGAAGCTGCGTTGTTATCTGGACTACTCAGCTGCGTTGGGCGTGTCTATATCCTTACGCGAACCGTACGGCATCCGGAGTTGTTTGCCGATCAGCTCGCCTACCAGTCGCTGGTGCGCGAATGGCACGCCAACGTGGCAAAGGCGATCCTGGAGAACTGGAACCTGCCGGATGCGATCGTTAGTGCCGTGTCCGAGCATGAAGATCCCGAGCGTGAGCAGCGTGGCGTTATTACCTTGACCGATGTGCTCGCCGTGGCATCGCTGCTGGCGAATTTCAGCGGGGAGAATGACATCGCCCAATGTGCTGCGCCGTTGCTGAAGCCGATGAAGCGAATGCAGCTCGAGCTGGACCAGTGTACGCAGGTGCTGAAAGAATCCGCCGAGGAAGTGGCGGCTCTACAAGCGACGCTCGGTGTCGCTTGAGCGGTGCGTCAATATGAAAGCCGAACAATCGGCGGTAGCCGCAATCGCAGTGCAGGATGTAGTAGCGTTCACAGAGGGCCTGCGCAACGCGCGTAGCGCCGATGACCTCACGCTACCGTGTTTCCCGCAAAGCGCACTGCGCCTGCAGTCATTGCTGGGCGAAACCGAGATTGCGCTGGAGGAAGTGCTCAAGGTATTGAGCTTCGACCCTGTTTTGACCGGCCGAGTGCTACAGCTGGCCAATTCGGTCGCGTGCAACGGTGGTAGTAAGCGGATTGTCGATCTGAGCACCGCGGTTACGCGGATCGGCTTCGACCTGACGCGCAGTGCTGTGATCGCGGCAGGACTCAAACGCCTGGTCGAGGCGGAATCACTACTCGAAATCCGCGCACCGCTCAAGTTGATCTGGGAGCGCAGCGCCTGGATGGCCGCCACGGGCCATGTGATCGCACAGCGTTTCACTGCCGTGCCGCCGGACCACGCCTTCCTTGGGGGCTTGCTGCACGGCATCGGTGAATTGTCCGTGCTGACACGGGCGACGCAGTCGCCACAAGTATTGCAGGACGCGACGCAATGGCGAGCGATCGTGCGTGAATGGCAGCCGGTTTTGGGTCGCAGGGTCCTCGCGAGCTGGGAAATCAGTCCTGAGATAGTCGATGCGATCGTGAGCTACCAGACACTCGCCAGGACCCATGAGGGCCCGGCCGATCTGATCGATGTGATGACGGCCAGCTATCTATTGGTTGGCTTGGGTCGCAGCGCGCAGCCGCTCGACTCGGTGTTCGACAAAATCCGGATTTTCAAGCGGATGCAATTGTCGCTCGAACAGGCGACGGCCGTGATGCACGAGGCCGAGGTCGAAATCGAAGATCTGCGCCGCTCGCTCGGTTAGTGGCTGCTTCCAGCGAGCCGCCGGGCCTGCGATAATGTCGACCGCATGTCCGCTCTGTCCATTCGCCAACTCGTCAAGACTTACCCGAATGGCGTGCATGCGCTGAACGGCATCGATCTAGACGTCGCCGCAGGTGACTTCTTCGCGCTGCTGGGGCCAAACGGTGCCGGCAAGACGACACTGATCGGCATCGTCACCTCTTTGGTCAACAAGACGTCGGGCACCGTGTCGGTGTTCGGCTACGACATCGATCGCCAGCTCGAAGCTGCGAAAGCCTGTATTGGTATCGTGCCACAGGAAGTGAATTTCAACCTGTTCGAAACCTGCGAGACGATCCTGGTCAACCAGGCGGGGTTCTACGGGATTCCCCGTCGCGAGGCGCGTCGCCGCGCTGCCCATTATCTAGAGTTGCTGCAATTGGCTGATAAGCGCAAGTCGATGGCGCGCGGCTTGTCAGGCGGCATGAAGCGGCGACTGATGATCGCTCGCGCACTGATACACGAGCCTCAGTTGCTGATCCTGGATGAGCCGACGGCCGGTGTCGATATCGAGAACCGTCGTTCAATGTGGGAGTTCATGCGCGAGATCAACGGCCGCGGCACGACGATCATCCTGACCACTCACTACTTGGAAGAGGCCGAAACGCTGTGTCGCGATATCGCCATCATCAGCGGTGGCAACATCGTGGAACGGGATCGCATGTCGACGCTGCTGCGTCGACTACATGCCGAAACGTTCGTATTCACGAAGTACAGGTAAACAAGGAGCAGAGTCTGAACGACGTTTTCGCGAAGTTGTCTGCGCAAGGTGTCGAGGTGATATCCATGCGCAACAAGGTTAACCGGCTCGAAGAGCTGTTCATGTCGCTGGTGGAAGGTCATCCGACCACGCCTGCAGCCCGCGCGCACCGATGAATACAGCGGCGATTCCGGCGGCGATCCGCGCGGCGCGCTGGATCGGCTTCAAGACGATCATCATTCGCGAGCTCGGCAGGATCATGCGGATCTGGACGCAGACGATCGTACCCTCGGCGATCACCTCAGCGCTCTATTTTATCATTTTCGGCAATCTCATCGGCAAGCGAGTCGGGCCGATGGACGGCTTCGACTACATGCAGTACATCGCGCCGGGTCTGATCATGATGGCCGTGATTACTAACAGTTACGCCAACGTCGTGTCGTCTTTCTTTGGCGCCAAATTTGGCAAGTATGTCGAGGAGATGTTGGTGTCGCCGCTGCCGAACTGGGTGATCGTGGCCGGCTATGTAGGCGGCGGGGTACTGCGCGGGCTATTTGTTGGGGCCGTGGTGACTGCGGTTGCGTTGTTCTTCACCCATCTGGCTGTGCATCATGTGCTAGTGATCATTGCCGCGGTCGTGCTCACCGCGGTGGTTTTCGCATTGGGTGGTTTCATCAATGCGGTATTCGCCAAGAATTTCGATCAAGTGAACTTGGTTCCGATCTTCGTGCTGACACCGCTCACTTACTTTGGCGGTGTTTTCTATTCGGTTTCGTTGCTGCCGCAATGGGCGCAGCATGTCTCCTATGCCAACCCCATCCTGCACATGGTCAACGCCTTTCGCTACGGCTTTCTGGGCGTGTCAGACGTCGATGTAGTGCTTGCGTTCACGATCATGTCGGGCGCTGCAGTGGGGTTGTTTGCACTGGCTGTCTGGCTGATGAACCGCGGCACGGGCATGCGCGAGTAAGCACGTATGTGCGGCCGCTACGCGTTCTACTCGCCGCAAGAGGCAATTACGCGCCTGTTCGGTGTCGCTGTCGTGGCTTCCTTCGCACCGCGCTATAACATCTGCCCGACTCAACACGTTCCCGTCGTACGCACCAACAACAACGGTGCTCATGAGCTGGCGTTGCTCTACTGGGGTCTGGTGCCATTCTGGGCCAAAGAAAAATCGATTGGCGCACGGATGATTAATGCGCGTGCCGAGACCGTGGCGGAAAAACCCGCATTCCGGGCTGCCTTCCGCAAGCGGCGCTGTATTGTCTTGGCTGACGGCTACTATGAGTGGCGTGCCACGACCACTGGCAAACAACCGTACTTCATTTACGCAGCGGACCGACAGCCATTCGCCATGGCGGGTTTGTGGGAAAGCTGGCAAGAAGGCGGTGACGCGCCGCTTGAGTCATGTGCGATGCTCACCGTGAGCGCGACCGCGACGGTGGCGTCCATTCATGATCGAATGCCGCGCGTACTGACGCAGGCACAGATCGACGTGTGGTTGGATGCCGCTACCACGAGCAGCGTCCTGGCAGCGCTCTTGAGTGAGCCGGTCGAGACTCCGTTGGCGCACTATCCTGTCAGTCGACAGGTAAACTCGCCACGTAGCGATGGGCCAGCCCTGATCGAGCCCCAATTGAACGAATGAGCCTAGTGACGAGTCCTACTGACTAGCTGCTTCGGCCTCGGCGCGAACCGCCGCCGCTGCTCGCTGCGCCTCGTCGATGCTTTGCTGGACCTGCTCGATCTGTTGCTGGGCCTGCCGCGCCTGATCGGCAGCGGCCGCCACACCGGAAGCGGCGCCGGCTGTGGTCTCGGCGAGGCCACAGCCGGTCAGCAGAATGGCTGCAATGCCCGACATCGCCAGACGGATCACTTTTGCTGCCAGGCGCCGTCAGCTGTCTGGAAGTACCAACCAGGCTGCGCACCGCGCTCGATCCAGCGCCGTGCAAACGTCTTGCGGATGTCGTCTTCCCATTCCGGATGGTTGTTTGCCCGTGCGATCTCAGCGTACAAGGCATCGCGGTCCGTATTGTCCTCGGCGACCAGGCGCTTGGCCGTGGCGCGTTCCGCCAGCGGCACGACACTGGCGTCCCGAAGCTCGATCAGGCCGTTGTTAGTGAAGCCGACCGCGCCGCTAACAAAGTAAGGACGGAGCTGTTCGAACCGGGCCTTCATCGACGCCTGGATGGCATTCGACGGCGGCGTATCGATGTCGATGTTCGGTGCAGCCTGCGCCTGCGCCGCTGGTATTACGGCGTTCAGTACCGTGCTCAAGGCAACCACAAGGGCGTTTGGCTCCGTAAACTGCGGCGCGCCAGTTTCCGCGGGAACGAAGGACTGCGGCGGCGTTGTGGGTGCTGCGGTCGTTCCCGCCCCAGTCACGTTTTCGATGACACGGTCCGCGGCTTTCTCTGCGGCCGCTGCCGGGAAATACACATTGATGGTGACGCAGGCAGCGAGAAACATGCTCGCCAAAGCCAGATTGAACGGTAATACCCGACGCATTCGTATTCTCCTTAAGTTGCTGCCTGATCTACGGAACTGGCGCGAATCAAGCACGCTAACATTGTTGCAGGCAGCGCTGAACGCGGCCTGAATGACAGTCTACCTGCGCCGTTAGCGCACTTCTACGCTCTCGGCCTCGATACCCGCCGATATCTGTGACACAAGTCGCGGCCAGTCCACCCGGCCCGCGTTGCCGATGATGTCGATCCGCGGAATACCGCTACCTTTGACGATGTAGTAGCCGCCATTGCGTGCGGGCTCGATGCCGGACATCAGGCAGACGCCGTCCCGTAGCTGGCACTTGAGGCCCAGTTTGCTATAGCCGAAGTCGTCAAAAAAGCGCAGAAAGCCCGACTGCAGTGCCGCGATCACGCCGCCGCCGCCGCCGCCGATATTCGACAGGTTGCCGACCGCTTTGGCGCTGATACGTTTCTTGGAGCGGTCCCCGGTCGGCGTTGCAAGCCGTGCGTCAAAGGCAACCGGCGACCAGGCAAACAACTCGAGCCCGAGTACATCGGCTTCGAGTCTGCCGGTGATACTGCCGAAGGCAAAGGTGTTGGTAACTGCTGCCAGGTCTAGATCGCGGGCGCGGACGTCGGCGAACAACCGCGGCCAGCGGCCAAACGGATCCTGCAGCCGCAGATTGCTGCCAACCACTTTGCCAGCAAAAACCACGGCTTCGACGTCGCCGCCTACTCGCAGCTCGCCGTCGCGGAACGTGAGCGCGGGTACCCGGCCGGACAAGGTGCCGGCGAAGCTAGGCCAGCCGAACGCCTCGCAAATGAGCGGCATACTGATCGGCTCGATCTCAGCCTCAAAGTCGATCTCGAGATCGTCGCTGCCAAGCTTGCCGAGCGCGAAGCTCTCGATTGCTACGGCACCGTCAAACACGGGCAGACGTGCCGGCTGCGTCAGGGCAAAATTGTTAGCGTAGGTGCGGAACCGGATCTCCGCCGCGCCGCCCGACAGCCCGTAGGCGCCGCCACTGCTCCAACGCAAGGTCGATTCGGGTGCTGTCGCGGCTGAATCACGCCATTGGACCAACCCGGCTATGTCATTGATCCGCAGTTTGCCCTTGCGATCGATGAGAGCCACGTCGGCCAATTGCAGCGTTAGTGCGCGTGCTGCGTTGTCAGTGATGACGGCGGAGCCGCGTACCGCGCCGGAGGTTGTGAGGTCACCAAAATCCGTTGCCGCCAGTGCGATCTGCAGCAAGCTGGTGTAGGCGGCGGGAAAGCGCAGCTCCTCGATCCCAAGCCTGGCATCCGCCCGCGGCACCGGCCCCGCGAACGAGATCTCAGCCGTACCGCTGGCTACTAACAGATCGCGCATCGACACGTTCAGCTGCGTAATGGTCAGCTGCTTGTCGAGCAGCGTTCCATGGGCCGTCAATGTAAGGGGATTGACGCCTGGATCGAGCAGTACTGGTCCGAGCAACGCCTGTCCTTGGCTGCTCTGCAAACCCATCTCGATATCGCCACCGCTCGCGCTCGGCTTGAAGTTGGCGGTCAACTGCGCCGCCAGTGCTTCGCCGACATTGCTGCCGTCAGCATCGGTGAAATTGATATTGCTCAGGGTCGCCGTGAGCTCGGCTGCGCGCAGCGAATCGGTACCGCGTGCCGAAAATTGCGCTGCAGCGCCACCTTCCACCGTGAAATCAGCTGGCAGCTCGAGCCAGCGCGCAGCGAACTTGCGCAATGCAACGAGATCGCCGCCCAGCGCGTTGCCGGAGACTTGCCAGCCATTCTTGCCTTGCTGCGCACGCCAATCGAGCGTCGCTCCAGCCACGACCAGGCCAGAGCCGTTCACAAAGGCCGCGCCGGTATCACTCTGAAATTCGCCGTTCACGCGGGCTGCAACCCGGCCCGTCGGACCACCGCGCGCCGCGATGCGCCCGTCCCGACAACCGAATCGCGGTTCCGCAATGGTCGGGGCGTCGCACCGGACTTGTACTGCAGTCAGCTTGCCGATTGGCGCTGGCGCAGAGACCATGTCCGCACTCGCGGTTACCCGTGTCTGGGTGTCGCTGAGCAGATCGAGGCGAACGCGACTATTGAGCACGCGGACCGTGCCGCTCTCGATCTCGCCCACTTCCAGCACGATTGCATCGATTGCGGCGGCCGGCAGCGTCACCAACGTGAGCAGCAGTGCCAATGCCGCACCGCGGGCATGACATAGCGCCGCGCGCAACGCGATGGGCAGGTCATGGCCTCGGGCGGATTGCATCCTGACATTGTATCTATATGTCACCGCCAAGATGTCACCGCCAAGGCGTCTGCGCTAAACTGCCACATCTGTCGGTGGGAGGACACATGTCCGCGAAGCGCGCACTCGTCGTGGACGATTCAAAGTCGGCCCGCGCCTTTTTGGCGCGGATGCTCGAGCGTTACGACATCGAGGTCGACACGGCGGAATCTGCCGAACAGGCGATCGACTTTCTGACGCGCGAGCGGCCCGACGTCATCTTTATGGACCACCTGATGCCGGGCATGGACGGTTTTCAGGCGGTGCAAACGATCAAGAACAACCCGCAGACCGCAACCATCCCGATCATGATGTACACCTCGCAGGAAGGTGAGCTGTATCTTGGGCAAGCACGCGCGCTGGGCGCGATTGGTGTGTTGCCAAAGCAAATCAAACCCACGGACGTATCCAAGGTGCTGTACGACCTCAAGTTAGTCGCGGATCGGCGCACCGGCGAGGGTAGTGCGTTTACGCCCTTTACGGTGGTGGCGCCGGCTGACGAGGCCGGAGACTCGCCGCAGCACGCGACAGATCAGCTTACTGAGGAGTCCGGCAAGACCTCCGAGCTTGCCGCCTTGGTCGCTGCGGAGCATCCCCCGTACACGCCATTGTCCCCATTCGGTCCCGAGATACGCGCCCTGATCGAAAACACGATTCGCGCCGAGTTGGCGGACATGCGGCGCTCGATTGCCGCAAGCTCGGATGCCGAGGCGGAGCGGCTGGTCGCAGCAGTCCGCGCGTCGTTGCCGCCGCCGCCCGAGCCGCCGCGTCCACGTACCAATCCGCTCGGCTGGATCGCGGCCAGCCTCGCGCTGGCGACGGCTCTGTTGCTCGGCTGGTTGTGGCGTCAGGAAAGCACCGTGCGCGGGGAGTTGGAGACTCGCCTCGCACTGGTGCAGGCGGAGCGGGCCGCTGAGGCTGTGCCTGCACCGGTGCCGGAAGGCGCTGTGGCAAGTGAGGCAAGTCCCGAAGATCCTGCCGCCGGCGTGGGCGCGTCGCTTACGCCGATCACAGAGTTTGTGCCATTTGGCGAAGTACCCCTGGCCGGCGCGCG
Source organism: Pseudomonadota bacterium (assembly GCA_016703895.1). Taxonomy (GTDB): domain Bacteria; phylum Pseudomonadota; class Gammaproteobacteria; order Steroidobacterales; family Steroidobacteraceae; genus CADEED01. The sequence goes on along the minus strand of JADJBE010000026.1, from coordinate 416,458 downwards.
GATCGATGGTATGCGCACACTGCTCGCACGGCTGGCGGCCAGCGACTTCAATGGCGTCATCGAAGTGACCACCTATGCGGGCCGCTTTTGTCTCGCCGGCTCCAGCACCGACGGCTATAAGCTGGCGGCAGAATCCACCGCGCAAGCCAAGTGTGATCTGATCGGCAACCCGCCCTATGACGCGCTGTCGCCGGCCGCACGTCAGTCGATGGCGTTCGCCAACCTGGCCGCCGAGTACCGCAAGAGTTCGGCTGGCGCGGTCGATGTGCGCGTTATCAGTGGCGACCTGCGTTCATTGGAGGCCACCTATCCCGTTGTCGACGAGCAAATGACTGCCGGACAATGGAACAAGGTTGCCACTGCTAACAACCGTATCGAGATTCGACTCCGCCCCGCCAGCTGACGTGCCAGTAGTCACGGTTGACGAATCGTTCGTGCCACCGCGCTGGCTGCGCAACAGCCACGCGCAGACCGTATTTCCCAGCAATCCCGTGCGCGCAGCGGCGGTGCGAGAGTTCGCCGGCTCCCTGCTGACGGCGAGCCGCGAATGGTTGCTCGATTGTGGCGCTGGGGTCACGCTGCAGGCGTTCGAGTCAGCCGCTCCTGCGACTGCCGACCGTCGCGACGATGCGCCAGTCAGTGTCTTGCTGCATGGCTGGGAAGGCAGCGCGGACTCACTGTATGTACTGTCGCTAGCGGCCACGTTGCATGGGCTGGGACACACCATCGTGCGCCTGAATCTGCGCGACCATGGCGTCACGCACCATCTCAACGAGGAACTGTTTCATTCCTGCCGACTCGCCGAGGTGGTCGGTGCAGTCAAGCAGATCACGGCACGGTATCCGCGGCGGCAGCTAAACTTGATCGGCTTCTCGCTCGGCGGCAACTTCATGCTGCGCGTGGGCGCCGACGCGCCTAACCATGGCGTTGATATCGCGCGCATTGTAGCGATCTCGCCAGTCCTCGATCCTGATAGAACGATGACCGCTCTCGAGAGCGGCCTCTGGGTTTACGACCGCTATTTCATCGACAAATGGTCCAGGTCCCTCAGGATCAAGAGCCACGCCTGGCCGCATCTATACGACTTCGAGGCGATTCTGCGTGGCAAGAGTCTGCGCACGATGACCGAGGAATTGGTGCGCGCCCATACCGAGTACACGGCGCTGCCTGATTACCTGGCGGGCTACGCGATCACCGGCTCGCGGCTGGCACGGCTTGCAGCGCCGGCGACGATTGTGACGGCACTCGACGACCCGATTATCCCGGCCGCCGATCTCGAACGCCTTGCAGCGTCACCGCTGCTCGATATTATTGCCACGCGCTACGGTGGCCACTGCGGATTCTTGCAGTCGTTAGGTCCGAAGACATGGATCGATGGTCTGGTGCCCGGTTTGGTCAGCTCGACGCCAGCAGTTTCCGGAATCGACCCGGTGCCTTTGTTGCAGCGTAGCTGACGCCTGTTCCAGCCAGCGCTTCTAGTTCATCGACTTGTTTGATGCCCAGCGCGATCCACTCCCACGGGCCGCGCGGTGGGCGGGAGTCGCGTGGCAAGACAGCGTGATCACAGACGATTCGATCCGGGGCGAGTGCCTGCATCTTGAGTTGCGTATGCGTATCGAGTGTGTCGACACACCAGCCGATCGGTACACCATGCCGGCTCCGTGCGCGATGGATGGCAGGCAAGTCGGCCGACAGGACCACGATACGGTCTCGGTAGGACTTGCAAAGCGCGAGCACGGTATCGACCACTTGCTCGGCACCAAACCGAGCGATGCTCTGGCGCTGCAATTCCATCAGGAGACGGACTTGCGGGTACTTGCGTAGCAGTTCGAGAACGTCCAGCAGGCGCGGCAGCGTTGCCGATTCGAACACCGTGCCGAAGCGCCGCGCTTGGCCGATCGATAGTCTCGTGAGTGCTTTGGCCTCGAGATCGAGCACGCTTCGATCGACGCCGGCGGTCCGCAACAAGCCGGCGTCGTGAATGACGATGGGCACGCCATCGCGCGAGAGCTGCACATCGATCGCCAGGTGTTTGACGCCAAGCGCAAGCGCCGATGACATCGCCGGCAAAGAGTTCTCGGGGAACTCCTCGGCATTGCCGCGGTGGGCAATGAGAGTCGGCATGGCGTGGTGCGTTGCGACGTTCATGGACCGTGGTAAGTTGACAAAACACGAGAGAAAACAGGCAATGTCGCTGAATGTGGACAGCGTAGAGCGTGTCGTCCGCCGCCTCAATGTGCAAGCATGGCTCGCTAACCAGTATATCGAGGTCCAGATATGCAAGCGGGTGGCGCACTGAAACTGAGACTCGCGTTACCCGCGACAGTTCTGACGCTGTTGCTCAGTGCATGCGGTGGTACCGGCGGCGAGGACGCGCCGACGGCCGAGGCACCCGTGCAGCCGCGACCGACACCACCGGTCCCAACCCCGCCCGCGCCGACGCCACCTGTGCCGACCCCGCCCGCGCCGACGCCACCCACGTCTGGGCTCGACGCGCGCCCGGGCAACGCCAGTTGCGTTGCCGGTGATCGTCCGATCACGACCACTGCAGTTGCGCTCGAGCGTGTCTTTCCGACGCTGTCGTTCCAGTCGCCGATTGCCATGCTACAGCCACCGAGTGACGGCAGTCGCTGGTACGTAGTGCAACAGGGCGGTCTCGTCCGATCATTCGCCAACCAGACCAGTCCGGCGGTCAGCGACTTCGCCGATCTGCGCTCGCACGCTGGGTTCACCAGCGGCGGCGAGACCGGGTTGTTAGGGATGGCGTTTCACCCCAACTACCCGCAAGACGCACGAGTCTATCTGTCCTACACAGCCAACGCAGGCGGCGCGCTGCGTTCACGGATCGCCGAGTTCCGCGTCACGAGCGGTGGCGCCAGCGTTGATCTTACGAGTGAGCGGCGCTTGCTCGATATCCCGCAGCCCGCGTCGAATCACAACGGTGGTCACATCGCGTTTGGCCCGGACGGCTTGCTATATATCGGCTTGGGCGACGGTGGTAGCGGCAACGATCCGTTCGGCGCGATCGGTAACGGCCAGAATCTGCGGACATTGTTAGGAAAATTGCTGCGACTGGACATCAGCGGTTCAACCGGCAGCGTGCCGTATCGCATTCCCGCCGGTAACCCGTATGCCAGCAGCGGGCAGCTCTGTGATTCGGGTAGCGGCAGCGCAAACTGCGCCGAGATCTATGCCTACGGGCTGCGCAATCCATGGCGCTGGAATTTCGACCGTGGCACAGGCGAGCTTTGGTTAGCCGATGTCGGCCAGGGCGCACTCGAAGAAGTTGATCGCATCACCGCGGGCGGCAACTACGGCTGGCGCTGTTTTGAGGGCAGCAGTGACACGGGTCTCGCCTGTGGCCCGAATCGCACCAGCAGCATTGCGCCGATTGCGCAGTACGGACGTACGTTGGGCCAGTCGATCACTGGCGGCTACGTGTATCGTGGCACTGCGATTCCCGCGCTGGTTGGGCGGTACGTATTCGGCGATTTTGCCACTGGCCGTATCTGGCACATCGCGCGTGATACACCGGCGACGCTCACTATCACCGACAATGGCCTGGCTACCAACCTGAATATCTCCTCGTTTGGTCAGGGCGCGGACGGCGAGTTGTATGTCGTGCATCACGGCGGCACGCTGCATCGATTGGTTGCCAGCACTAATATCAGCGGGGGCACGGTGCCAACGCAGCTATCCGCAACCGGCTGTGTCGCATCTGGCAACGCTACACAACCCGCCACGGGATTGATTCCGTACACGCCGCGCGCGCCGTTCTGGTCCGACGGCCTCGCCAAGCAGCGCTATCTGGCCGTGCCAAATGGCGCCACCCTTGGCGTCGACGCGGCCGGAGACTTCCAGTTCCCGAACGGCACCGTGCTGGTCAAGAACTTCAGCCTGGGCACGCGGTTGGTCGAAACGCGGTTGTTCATGCGGCATACGGATGGGCAGTGGGCGGGCTACACCTATGAGTGGAATGCGCAGGGCACGGACGCTGCCCGCGTGATTGGTGGCAAGACCGTACAGCTAGGCTCGCAGTCCTACCAATTCCCGAGCGAAGCGCAGTGCTTGACCTGCCACACGGCCGCAGCAGGGCGCGCCCTGGGCCCGGAACTGCAGCAGCTGAACCATGACGCTGTGTACGCCACGACCGGGCGCACCGCCAACCAACTCCTGACACTCAACACGATTGGCATGTTCTCGCCCGCGCTGAGCACCGCGCAACTCGCCACACCTGCGATGCCAGATCCCTACGGAACAAGCGGTACGGTCAGCGAGCGTGCACGCGCCTATCTGCACACTAACTGTGCGAACTGCCACCAGCCGGGCGGCGGCACGCCAACCAATCTCGATCTACGCTATTCGACTGTGCTGGCAGCGACCAATGCCTGCGACGCACCGCCGCAGGCGGGCGAGCTGGGGCTAATGACTGCGCGTATCGTCGCGCCGGGCGCGGCAGCGCGGTCGGTGCTCGTGGCAAGAATCAATCGGCGCGATGCGCAAGCGATGCCGCCGCTGTCGAGTACTGTGGTTGATGCTGCGGGCGTCAATCTGCTAACCAACTGGGTCAATAGCCTGACAGCTTGCAACTGAGAGGCGACTTGCGCAACGACTGTGATGGCCCGAGTCCCAGCGGTCGCTACGCGTGACTCACTCTATCTCGGATGTTGTTACACGCTTTTCATCAAATTTGACGATCGGCTTGCCACTAGTAACGACTACGTCGCCCTCGACGATGGCACCATTGGCGATCGCCAGTGACGGCGTCGTGACCGGCCCAGTGATCACCGCCGTCGCGCTGATCTCCAGTTTATCCGCCACAGTCAGCGCGCCCGTGACTCGCCCGGCAACCACGGCACTGCGAGCGGTTAGGTCGCCATCCCAGACGGCGGAGGTCGTCATGCTGAGCGCGCCGGCGACTTGCCCCTTGCCCCGCACCTGGCCGGATATGATCAACGGACCTTTGCAGTCGATGTCGCCGACTATTTGCGTGCCCTCGGCAATATAGGTCGGCGAGCTGCCGATGCGGTCGAGCAGGCGACGTTTGGGTTCTTCGCTCATGATTCGACTACAATACTGCGGGCCGATGAAGGGGGCAGCATGAAAACCGTATCCTTGCGCATCGTTGTGACGTCGTTCGCACTCGGCTTGCTCGTGGTCGCTGGCTGTAGTCGAGAGCAGGGTGACTGGCGCTCGGCGCAGGCCGCCGACACTGTCGAGAGCTATGAACGCTATATCAGTCAGCATGCCGATAGCAGTTTGGCGACCCAGGCGCGTGAGCGTATCGAGCAGCTGATCGAGGAGCGTAACTGGCAAAAGGCGGCGACCGCCGACACGCTCGAGTCCTACCAGCAATTCCTGGTTGACCATGCCAACGGCAAATGGAGTCAGGAAGCGCGTATTCGCATCGATAACTTCGCGATCACTGGCGGGTCCGCTCCGGCGGGTACTGCGCCCGCAGTGCCGGCAGTCGAGCCTGCCAAGAAGGGCGATCTCGTTGCGGGTGCCGCGGCCTTTGCCAAAGGCGAATACGGTGTGCAGCTTGGCGCGTTCTCGTCCTCGGACCGCGCCAACGTCGAGTGGCAACGGCTGGCGAAACGCTATCCCGGTCCATTGGAGGGGTTGTCGCCGCGCGTGGCGGCCGTTGAGAACGGCGCCAAAGCACTCTATCGCTTGCAGGCGAGTGTTGTCGACGAGGCCCAAGCGCGAGCAATCTGCAACGCGCTGAAGATCGACAAGCAGCCCTGTGTCGTGGTGCTGCCCAAGCAGTAGCCAAGCGCGGAGCAGCCGGGTTTTGCCGCGCGCCCTTCGCGATCTGACTTAATCAGTCAGCGCTGCGGCGTGATCTGCCGCCAATTTTCACCCGCTGTCTGGGACTGACAAAGTTCGTCAGTTGCCATTGAGTCGGCACGGCAGTCGGACCGCTGGTTGAGTGTTTGTGCGCGTGCGGACGTTGGCACGCCGATTGCTTTGTCCTCAAGCGATGGCTAAAGCGATCACAAGACACACTGTCAGACTGCTCCTTCCCCCCCAGGGAAGCAGTGCCGCTCGCCCAGCTCTTGCCGGAATGCTCGTGCAAGGCAACGGACGTGTGATGTTCAACGCGGTGGACGCACGCCTCGCGCATGCGCGCCTCGCAGTGGTGTCGGCCATCGCTCAACCTCGCGAGAGGTACGCTTTTTAAAGAATTGCGAATCACTTCATCCCCGGTGTTCGCTCTATTGCGCCGCGATGCGTTCCCCCCGCCTCGCGGCGCTCTTTTTTGCGCCGTGTTCCGACGTGCAGCCAAGCGGCTTTTTCCGTACAGTCGCGCATTGCTTTGCGTGCTCAAACGGATGCGGGGACTATGCACATGCTGCGACACTTGATTTGCGCCACGCTCGTGCCGCTGTTGCTGCCGATCGCCGCGAGCGCAGCACCGGGACAGTCCCAGCCGGCAATGTCGATCGCGGGTGCCGACGCGGTAGCGACGACGACGCTGGCGAACGGCATGAAGGTGATCGTCTGGACCGACCGCGATATTCCGAACATCGCGCTCTACAACTGGGTGCGAGTCGGTAGTCGCAACGAGGTGCCCGGTATTACTGGGCTGGCGCACTTCTTTGAGCACATGATGTTCAACGGTACCTCACGGCGCGAGCCAGGGGAGTTCGACCGACAAATGGAGGCGCTCGGCGGGTCAAACAACGCGTTCACGAGTGATGACGTGACGGTGTACCAGGACTGGATTCCGCGCACTGCGCTCGAGGCGGTCTTCGATCTGGAAGCGGACCGGCTCGCCAACCTTGCATTCGTGCAGCAGGTGATCGATAGCGAGCGCAATGTCGTGTTCTCCGAGCGGCGTATGCGGGTCGAGGATTCAAACGATGGTTACCTCAGTGAGCAGATGCAGGCCACCGCCTTTGTGGCGCACCCCTATGCGATCCCGACTCTCGGCTGGCCGTCCGATATCCGCGCCTGGCAGATCGAGGATCTACAGAAGTTCTTCAAGACCTATTACTCACCGAACAACTGCACGCTGGTGGTGGTCGGCGACGTGGCGCCCGAGGAAGTGTTTGCGCTCGCCAGGAAATACCTCGAACCGATCCCGCGCCAGCAGCCACCCGCGCCCTTGCGCACGGTGGAGCCCGAGCAGTCGGGCGAAAAGCGCGTCTTGATCGAGCGTCGCGCGCAGACGCCGTTGCTGCAGTTGGCTTACAAGGCGCCGAACGCCAGCGATCCGCGGATGCCGGCCTTGAATCTGCTGCAGACCATACTGGTGGGCGGCGACGCCTCGCGTCTGCATCGGTTGTTAGTGGAGCAAGAGAAACTCGCGATTTCCGTGTCCGGCTATTTGCAGGAAGGTTTCGATCCTGGGCTCTTTTGGCTAGCCTTGGCGCTGCCCGAAGGAACCGACCCTGCACAAGCCGAAGCAGCGCTCGATGCGGAGCTGGAGAAGGTTGTCCGTGACGGTGTTACAGAGGCAGAGCTCGACCGTGCCAAGAATCTGACTCTCGCCGGCCTGTGGCGTGGCCTCGCGACCATCAACGGCAAGGCAAGACTGTTAGGCGAGTTCGACGTGTTTCACGGCGACCACCAGAAGTTGTTTACAGCGCCGGCAGACTATGACGCTGTCACGCTTGCTGCGGTGCAATCCGTTGCGGCTGAAGTGTTGCAGCGGCGCAGCCGCACGGTAGGCGTGCTGGTACCGAAGTCGCCCGTGCCCAGGTCTGACGCATCGGTCGCAGGGGCGGGGAGTTGAGTATGTGCAACGTCGCTGCCCGTTCCGTCGTCGTTGGGCTCGGGCTGTTGTTGGTCGGAATCGGGTCCGGCGCCGCAGTTGCGACCTCACCCACCAAGCAGGAGATCCGGCGCGCTATTGATACAACGCGCAAGGGTGTACAGGTGCCGGCGCACGAACGGTTCACACTGCCGAATGGCTTGACGGTCATTTTGATGCCGCGCAAAGAAGTGCCGTTGATCGCGGTTTCTGCAGTGGTGCGTGGCGGCGCATTGGCGGATCCTGCGGGCGAGCCAGGCGTCGCATCGCTACTCGCGGGTTTGCTCGACAAAGGCGCTGGCAAGCGCGATGCCTTCGCTTTCGCGGACGCGGTGGCCGGCGTTGGCGGTAGTTTTGGCGCGGGGGCCAGTACCGAGTCGATCGCCGTGGGCGGCGAGTTCATGAGTCGCGACCGCGTGCTGATGATCGAGCTGTTAGCCGATGCCCTGCAACGCCCGCGCTTGGACGCGACGGAGTTCGGCAAACTTCGCGACCGGCAGGTCGAGCTGATCAAAGCTGCCAAAGACTCCGATCCGTCGAGCTTGTTGACCGAATACGGTCGCGCGTTTCTGTTCGGCGACCATCCATTTGCGCGGCCCGTTGATGGCAGCGAGACATCGTTGGCTGGGCTGCAACATGCGGACGTCGTGGCGTTTCACAAGACGCAGTTTGGCGCCGACCGTGTCACGCTGGTGTTTGCGGGCGATCTCGATGTGGCATGGATGCGCAAGGCTGTGACGGCGGCGTTTGGCAACTGGCAACGCGCCACCGGTTCGCTACCGACGTTGCAGGCAGCGCCGCGCGTCACCGGTCGCCGTGTGCTGTTGGTCGATGCGCCGGGTTCTGTGCAGACCTATTTCTGGATCGCCAATGTCGGCGTCGACCGGCGCTACGCTGGCCGGCCGGCGCTCGATCTGGTCAACACACTCTACGGTGGCCGATTCACGTCGATTCTAAATACTGAGCTGCGGATCAAGTCCGGGCTATCGTACGGCGCCAGCTCAGGCTTCTCGCGTGGCAGCGTGCCGGGTGAGTTCGCTATTCGTTCCTTCGTGCTCACCGAGAATACGGGCAAGGCGATCGACCTTGTACTCAAGACGCTGGCGGCACTGCGCACCGATACGATCGCGCCGGACATGCTCGAGTCGGCGCGGGCCTATGTGCTCGGCCAGTATCCGCTGCGGCTCGAGACGGCCGCGCACTGGGCGGCAACGCTCGGTGATCTCGAGCTCTACCGCCTGCCACTGTCCTACATCGAAGGCTACGGCCCCTCACTCGAGGCCGTCGACGTCGCGGCCACTCGCGCTGTTGTCGCGGATGCATTCCCCGAGCCCGACAACGGTGTGATCGTCATGATTGGTGACGCGCAGAAGATTCGCGCCGACGCCATGCGGCTCGGGCCAGTGACGGAGATGCCACTGACGGCGCCCGTGTTCGTGCCGGCAGATGCTGCTAAGTCAAAATAACTAACCATTCGATTCAGGGAGTGACATGGCGGGTCAAGGCTCAGCGGCAAAAGCCATCCTGTATGCATTCGTTGCCAACCTTGGCATCGCCTTCGCCAAGTTGGCGGCGAGCATCTACACCAACTCCGGCAGCATGCTCGCCGAGGCCATCCATTCGTTCGCCGATGCAGGCAATCAGGTGCTGCTGTGGCTGGGGCTGAAGCAGTCGCAACGACCGGCTGATGCGAAGCATCCGCTGGGTTACGGCAAGCTGTCGTATTTCTGGAGCTTCATCGTCGCGATTCTGCTGTTTAGCATGGGCGGGTTGTTCTCCATCTATGAGGGCTGGCACAAGCTCCACGAGCCGGAGGTGCTCAACAAGCCCTGGGTGGCGCTGGCCGTGCTCGGTCTCGCCATCCTGCTCGAGTCGGGTTCGCTCTACGGCGCGCTGCGTGAGATCCAGAAAATCCGCGGCACCAAGCCGTTGGGCCAGTGGCTACGAACCACGCGCAACGCCGAGTTAGTCGTGGTCTTCGGCGAGGACGTTGCCGCGTTGCTGGGGCTGGCTATTGCCTTCGCATTCGTATCGCTCGCCACGATCCTGAACGATCCGCGCCTCGATGCGATCGGCTCGATCTCGATCGGCGTCGTGTTGATTGTTGTCGCCATCTTCGTGGCGATCCGCATTCGCGGTCTGCTCGTAGGCCGATCAGCGGAAGACGAGTTGCAGGCCGGGATCCGCGATGAGATCGCGAAGCACGCCGGTATTGAGTCGCTGCTGAACGCGATCACCCTGCAGCTCGGGCCGCAGGTGATGTTGGCTGCCAAGGTCAAGATGCGCGCCGGTATTCCAATCGATCAGGCGGTGGCAGACATCAATGCGTTGGAGCGTGCCATCAAGGCGCGTTACCCCGAAATCGCCTGGTCATTCATCGAGCCGGATGTGACAGATTGATCTTTGCGCCATGGGGAGCAGTTTGGGAATTCATAGTTACGGGCTATTCGTGCTCGCAGGGATCCTGCTGAATCTAACGCCGGGCCAGGATTCGATGTTCATCATCGGTCGGAGCCTTACCGGCGGTTTGCGCGCCGGAGTCGCAGCCGCCGTCGGCATATCGGCGGGGAGCATCTTTCATACGTTGGCTGCGGCGCTAGGCTTATCGGCCATACTGGCGACCTCGCCGGCAGCGTTCACTATTGTAAAGCTGGTCGGTGCCGCGTACTTGGTCTATCTCGGTTTGAAGATGTTGTTAGCGAAGTCAAGCAACGGTGACGTTGCAGCGTCCGCGACCGTCTCATCCGTTGACGCGCGATCGGCATTCTTGCAAGGCGTAGTCACTAACATCTTGAATCCCAAAGTAGCGTTGTTCTTTCTGGCGTTCCTGCCGCAATTTATCGAGGTTGGCAGTGCCAACCAAACTCTGGCTTTCTTGGCACTGGGCGCGACGTTTATCGTCACCGGATTGATTTGGTGCCTCGTACTGGCGGTCGGAGCAGCGCAACTGAGGGTCTTCTTCCTGCGCAACCCCACTGTCCGGACGTTCCTGGACCGCGCGGTTGGCGGCTTGTTTGTGGCGCTGGGTGCACGCCTTGCCTGGATGCGGTAGATTTCTCATGTTTGATATTCGTGTCGATGACCTGTCCGGTGAAGCGACCCGACGCCTACTGACGCAGCACCTGCAGGATGCAGGCGACTTCTCCGCCTGGCCAGTTTTCGCCTCGACCTCGCCGGATTGAAAGCGTCAAACGTTACGGTGTGGTCGGTCTGGGACGGTCACAGTTTGGTGGGGATCGGCGCGTTGAAGGATCTTGGCGGTGGAACCGGCGAATTGAAGTCCATGCGGACCGACTCACGGCATCTGCGCAAGGGCGTCGCTGCGGCGCTTCTGGAGCACATTATCGGCGTGGCTCGCGGCCGCCGGCTTCGGCGGCTCAGTCTCGAGACCGGCAGTGGCCCTGCCTTCGAGCCGGCGCTCGCGCTCTATCGCCGACGTGGATTTGTCGACGGCGAGGCGTTCGCAGACTATGTACGCAGCGACTTCAATCAGTTTCTTCATTTGGCAATCAGCTAGCGCGCCCCGTTCCCTACGGCTGAAGGACCTTGGATCTTGGTGGCAGGTGCTCTATTGTTTTCAGTATTGGTGCGCTGGCAATCGATCGCCTGACGCCAGCCATGTGAAGGAGTAGCCAATGAGCAAGTACGTCAAGGACCCCCGCGTCGTCGCAACACTTACTGCTGAGCAGCGGCGTGTCACGCAGCAAAGCGGCACCGAGGCGCCCGGTAGCGGTGCGTATCTTGATAACCACGAGCCCGGCATCTACGTCGATATCGTCTCGGGTGAGCCGCTTTTTGCGTCTAGCGACAAGTTCGAATCTGGCTGCGGCTGGCCAAGCTTTACCAAGCCCATCGAGCCATTGCACATAAATGAGTTGCGCGACGTTTCGCACGGCATGGTTCGGATCGAAGTGCGTTCAACCTATGGCGACAGTCATCTGGGCCACGTGTTCGAGGATGGTCCGGAGGATCGAGGCGGATTGCGCTACTGCATCAACTCAGCAGCATTACGTTTTGTGCCGCTGGATAAAATGGAGTCCGATGGCTACGGCGCCTATGTGTCACAAGTAGAGGTGAGCTAACTATGGGTATTGAACGTGCAGTTTTGGCCGGCGGCTGCTTCTGGGGCACGCAGGATCTATTCCGCCGCCTTCCCGGCGTCACATCGACGCGGGTCGGCTACACCGGCGGCACCTTGGCCAACGCCACCTACCGCAACCATGGGTCCCATGCTGAGGGGACCGAGATCCTGTTCGACAACGAGAAGACCAGCTATCGCGAGATTCTGGAATTCTTTTTCCAGATCCATGATCCGACCACGCCGAACCGGCAGGGGAATGACAGGGGTCCTTCGTATAGATCAGCGATCTACTATGTGTCGGAAGAGCAACGGCAAACCGCACTCGATACGATTGCTGATGTCGACGCTTCGGGTCTGTGGCCGGGCAAGGTTGTTACTGAAGTAGAGCCGGCCGGAGACTTCTGGGAAGCCGAGCCAGAGCATCAGGACTATCTGCTGTTAAACCCGGGCGGCTATACCTGCCATTTCGCGCGGCCTGGCTGGGTATTGCCACGACGGAATCAGGGAAGTGGTTAGTGGACCTCTACTGTCCGAAACTCTCACCTGACGTTGCTAACCACTCTTTCTCTGCAGCAGTAGTCTCGCGCTGCAACACCCGGTTGCGATAAGGGAATCGGCCAAACTGCTGGATGATCGCCGCGTGCTTTTCGGCGAACGTGAGTACGCTATCGAATATCCCCCGCAGCTCGGCCGGTGCATCAGCGGACAAGCGTCGATACGAACGCAGCGATTCTTCCTGCGCGCTGCGCAGCTCGGCGTGTTGCAGCGGCATGTAAAAGAATAGGCGTTCGACTGGATCAAGTGGCGCATCCGCCCCATCCCGCAGGCCCTCCACCGTCAACGCCAGCGCGCGGTCGTCGAAGGAGTAAGCGGCAGCTGTACCGCGGAACGCATTGCGCGGAACCTGGTCGAACAGCAGGATCAGCGCGAGGCGGCGGCGCGGGCTTGCGCTCCAGTTGGCTAATTGATCATTGACGGCTTTGTTGAGTAGTGGCACGAGCAGCCCGCGGATTTCTTGATCGTAACGGGCCGCGGCTTGTTGGTCCGACTCGCCCGCGAACCAGACGCGCATCCGCGCCTCTAGGCGCGCTTTATCCAGTGGCATGGGGCCGAACCAGAAGTCTAGTACGTCATGCGCCGATTGAATCGTTGCCGTGCTCATGGATGAAGCGTAGCAGGTACTGCCGTGGTTCGACACTATGGACCGATGCTAGACTGCCGGTATCCGTATAGCTTCTCGCTAACAACATCGAGGTGCTGTTTGACACTCGTAGCACGAATTCGGCTGATCTGCCTCGTGGCAGTGCTCTGCATAACGACTGGTATGTCGCGAGCTACTGAGCGCGCCGGATCGCTAACCGTTTACGCTGCGGCGTCACTCACCGATGCTATGCAGGACGTTACGCGCCAATTCACCCTCGCCACGGGCACACCCGTGCGGTTATCGTTTGCCTCAAGTGCGATTCTCGCGCGTCAGATCGAAGCGGGTGCTGGCGCTGATCTGTTCGTTTCGGCAGATCAGGAGTGGATGGACTACCTCGAGCGACGTCAGTTGGTCCGCAAAGCATCGCGGCATGATCTACTGGGCAATAGGCTGGTTCTGATTGCACCTGCCGGCAATGTTGCCGACATCTCGTTGGCGGACGTCGCGAGCGTCCGCGCAGCGCTGGGCAGCGGCCGGCTCGCGCTCGGCGAGCCTCAGACAGTTCCTGCTGGCCGGTACGCGCGAGACGCACTGCAAGCACTCGGCGTCTGGCCCCTGGTCGAGGGAAGACTTGTTTATGCCGACAATGTACGCAGTGCGCTGGCATTCGTAGCGCGCGGTGAAGCGCCTCTCGGTGTCGTGTACGCGACCGACGCGCGCATCGAAAAACGCGTGGTGGTGCTGGCTGAGTTTCCGCCGAGCTCACACCAGCCGATCACCTATCCGGTCGCGCTCACCAGCCGCGCGTCACCCGCGGCAGCGCGCCTGCTGCAATTCTTGCAGCAGCCGGAGGCGCAAGCGATATTTCAGCGTTACGGTTTCGTACCAATCAAGCCGGTGGGCAAAGGCGGCGCGAGTTCCGGCGCCGCGCGCGACAACAAAGCCCAAGCCAAACACAAATTGGATGAGATGATGGGCAGTCCAGTGGTGGTACCCAATTGACGCAGCGCGCCTAAAGTCGGCATGCCGGTGCCGGACACCACGACACAATCCACGTTTTCCTTCACGACCCGTTCAAGCGCCTGCCGTGCATCCTCACTCGTTAGCTCGTAAATATTGTGAGTATCTGCAAGCCGTTCGTCCACTCGCAGCGTGTGCAGCACTTCGATACCGGCCGACCGCCAATACGCGTAGCCAGACTCCGCCAGTGCCTCGGGGTAGGGTGACACGAGCGTGATCCGCTGCGCACCCATCTTGCCAAGCGCGAGTCGGATCGATTGTGCTGCCGTCACCACTGGGACCTTACGCTCTGCTTCCGCGGCGGCCGTGAGTTCATCTTCGTGCTGCGCACCGACGATATATGAGGACCCCGTGCAGCCACACCCGAACGCTGCCAAGCGCATGGGTCCGTAGCTGCGGATGGAATCAGCGATGTGAGTGATGTAGTGCAGCAGCCGATCTTCCACTTTCGGTGCCGGATGCGTTAAGCGTGTGGCATAGACCCCGATCTGCTCGGGCAACAACGCCCGCATCTCGGGTTCCACTGTGGGGTTCGCTTGAGGGACCGCAACACCAACACGGGCGCGCGGGCCATAGTCTGGTTGGTTCATTCGTTGATGTTAGCCCATTTGGCACGACTGCTGCGTTTAGCATGGAGGTGGGCGGGCAGACATGGGCGCGCAGATTCTGGTCCGTGGAGATCGCCGCAGCCCGATTGCGGCGCGCTCCTGACCGTCTCAATGTCTGGCCGTGACGCCGGAGAAAAATACGCGCCGCATGCGGGCAAGGTTCGCCGTCGCGAGCGCTTCGCTCGCGACGAAGCGCGATCGACCCGGGCCAGAATCTGCGCGCCCATGTCTGCTCGCCAGCAACCTTGCTAGACTCACCACGTACTCACATGGGAAAACAGCGAATGACTAGCCGGTATTCGATCGCGTTCGTGTCGGCGATGTTGCTATCCGTCTGCATAGGGCACACTCAAAGCGCCCAGAGTGCCGAGTCGGTTGTTCCGGATGAGTTGCGCGGTTGGCAGGCTTGGGTGCTACGCGGCGAGGAGTATCGGACTTGTCCGTTTCTCTCTAATCGTGACCCCAACAGCGAGAGTGCATATCGCTGCGCGTGGCCGGAGCGGCTCCGTGTCGAAGTCAACGCGCGCGGTGGCCAGTTCACCCAGCGCTGGCAGGTCCTCGCAGAGTCCTGGATTGCATTGCCCGGCAACGCGGAGGTCTGGCCACGCGAGGTGCGGGTTAATGGCAATGCAGCCGCAGTTGTATTGCGCAGCAACGTACCGCAGCTGCGCTTGCAACCGGGGTCCTACACACTTGCCGGTCGTTTCGAATGGACCGCGCGCCCGGAGTCGCTGCCGCTGCCGCCGCAGACGGCGCTCCTGGACCTCATTGTCGATGGGCAAACCGTATCGCAGCCAGAGCGTCCCAGTGGTGCGCTATGGCTCGGCAAGCGCAACAGTGCGGCGCAAGCTGCCACGATGGACCTGCAAGTCTTCCGACTGGTGGGTGACGAGTCGCCAGTACAACTGAGTACACGCATCCGCTTGCGGATTGCGGGTGACGCGCGTGAGGAAACTCTGTCGCGCGTTTTGCCAGACGGCTTCATTCCACTGGTGCTGACGAGTGCGTTGCCGGTGCGGTTGGAGCAGGACGGTAGACTTCGAGTGCAGGTGCGGCCGGGGTCGTACGAGATCGAACTCACAGCCCGGGGTCAGGATGTTGCGACCACGCTGGGCCGCCCAGCGGTGCAGGGCCAGTGGCCTACTGAGGAAGTCTGGAGCTATGCCAGCAATGATCGCTTGCGCGTCGTTGCGCTCCAAGGCGCCGAGGGAATCGATCCTGCGCAAGCGAACGTCCCTAACGACTGGCGCTTGCTGCCAGCCTTTCGGATGAAGCCGGATACTCGCTTGCAGTTCGATGAGCGTAGTCGTGGCGTGGCAAGCGACGAAGGCAATTCACTGACTTTGAACCGCGCGTTGTGGCTGGACTTCAATCATCGTGGCTTCACTGCGGTTGACACGATCAATGGCAGGCTGCGACGCGACTGGCGGCTTGATATGCAGGCGCCATTCCGACTTGAAAGCGCGCCTTGGCGGTGAGCCGCTGTTGATCACTGAAAGCGGCGCGGCCGGCAAGGTGGGGGTCGAGTTACGCATTCCCGACGTACGACTGCTCACGACTGCGCGCACGGAAACCACACGGGGTGCACTGGCCGCGACCGGTTGGACTGAACGCTTCGATGACGTTTCCGCAACGCTGAATTTGCCACCCGGTCATTTGTTGCTAGCTGTGCCGGGTGCGGACTTTGCGCGCGGTTCATGGCTCGAGCGCTGGGGCTTGTGGAGCGTCTTCGGCGTGCTGATCGTGATCGTGTTCGTGCGCTGGGCCGCGGGCTGGCGGACCGCGTTGATCGCGGCGCTGGCCTTTGCGCTCACCTACCAGGACGCACCGATGTTCATTTGGCTGTGGGCCAATCTGTTAGTGGCGCTTGCGGTCGCCCGCGCCGCACCGGAGGGGCGCTTCCGGCGCATCGCTGGCTACTACCGAACCGCCAGCTTCGTCGTGCTCGGGTTGGCTTTGCTGCCATTCCTCTGGGGTCAATTGCGGCTGGCCATCCACCCTCAGTTGGAGCTATCAGCGGGTATTGCAGATTTCGCGCCGACGATGGCAGGGCCACCGATGGTCAGCGAGGTCATGATCGAAGAACAGGCTAACGACATCGGCGCAACGTCGCCCGAGGTCAAAATGCAAACTGCTCCGACGAGCTCGATGAGTCGTCGGTCCTACAGTGACTCTGCTTCGGAGCCGGCAGGCCCCGCAAAGTCCGGTGCCCAGAGCTACGCGCCCGATACCGTGCGCCAGGCGGGCCGCGGTATTCCAGCCTGGCGGTATCGATCCTATTCCTATGGCTGGTCCGGACCGGTGGACCCCGACCAAACAGTGAGGTTTGTGTATGCCGGGCCGGTATTGCTGTTCTTCTGGCGTGTGATCGGTGTGCTGGCGCTCGCTGCGCTGTTCTTTGCTCTGGCGCGACTGAGCTTTGGGGCACACCCCAACTGCGCTGAGATTTCGTCAGCTATAGTCAGTGTGCAAGGAGAGCGGTTGACAGTCAGCTTGCAAGCCAGTGCGCTGACGTCGATCGCCATTGCGGTGCCATATGCGAACGACCGCTGGCAGCTCGACGACCTGAGCATCGACGGCCGCGCGGCGCTTGCCATGACGCGCGAGAGCGATGGTTCGCTGTGGGTGCCGCTGCCGACTGGCGCACACACGGTCAGACTAAGTGGCCGGCTCGCAGCGGCTCAGTCTATACAGTTAGTATTTCCACAGCAGCCACGCGCAATTGAGGTGGAGTCGACGGGCTGGGCGGTCACTGGTATCACCGAGGCACGGTTGGTATCCGGATCGCTCGAGCTAACACGCGAGCGTAGTGCTGGTGTTGCCGCGGAAGCGGCCGCATTGGAAGCGGCTACGGAGTTCCCTGCATTCGTTCAGGTTGTGCGTAATATCCAGCTGGAGACTGACTGGCGCATCGAGACAGTGGTGTCGCGGATTGCGCCGGCCCGCGCAGCGATCACGCTCGAAGTGCCGTTGCTGCCGGGCGAATCTGTACTCAATGAGGGCGTGCAGGTATTGGACGGCAAGCGACTGCTGATTGGAATTGCGGCGGGCGACCGTGCTGTTAGCTGGCGCTCCGCGCTCGCGAAGACAGAGTCCCTCGCCCTCACCATGGCGCCGGGTGCGGCGCGCACCGAAGTATGGAATTTCACGGTGAGTCCTGAGTGGCGCGCGGTATTCGGCGGCGTGCCGGCGGTGCTGCCAGAAGGTCTAAGCGGCGGTGGCTGGGTGTTTCAGTTCTACCCGCGGCCGGGTGAGACCCTGCAAGTGGCGTTGTCGCGTCCAACGCCTGCGGCAGGCGAAACGCTTGCTATCGACAGGGTTACTCACCAGCGAACCTTCGGTAACCGGTCGTCGGATTCCACCTTGTCGCTGCGCTATCGCAGTACCCAGGGTGGTCGTCATCTGATCCAACTGCCGGCGGACGCGCGGGTCACCGCCGTCAATGTCGATGGACGATCGCAGCAGCTTCGACCAGAGAATGGTGAGCTGTCGCTGCCGGTATTGCCGGGCGAGCATGAAGTCGCCATCGAGTGGACGGACTCAGCGGGCGCGGGGTTTCGAGATAGTCCAGCGCCTGTCGATCTCAAGATGCGAGCGAGCAATGTGCAGTCGATCCTGGTCGCGTCCGAGGCGCGCTGGCCACTCGCCGCTATCGGGTCCGGTATCGGCCCAGTGATCCTGTACTGGAGTGAGTTGATCGCATTTGTGCTGGCAGCCCTGTTGTTATCACGCTGGCGTCATTCACCCTTGAAGTTCCGCGAATGGTTGTTACTGGGTCTTGGTCTGTCGACCGCGAGCTGGACTGTGTTCGTGCTGGTTGCGGCTTGGTTGTTTGCCGTGCGCTGGCGTGAGCAATGGAGTGCGACTACTCAACCGCGGTTCTTCAATCTGGTGCAGGTCGGCCTGGCGGCGCTGACAGTGATTGCGGTGAGCGCGCTTATCTTCTCGGGCATTCGCTACGGTCTGCTGGAGTCGCCCGACATGGGCGTCACCGGGCCAGGCTCAGGTTTCGGCACCTTTACCTGGTTCAACGATCAGAGCGAATCGGCGCTTCCACAGCCCACACTCATCTCGGTGCCCCTTTGGGTCTATCGCACGCTGATGTTCGCTTGGGCGCTGTGGATCGCCGTTGCGCTGGTTCGCTGGCTCAAACGCGCCTTTGCCGCCTGGACATCGCATGGCTTCTGGCGCGGCACGGTTGCGCCGACATCCGCTCCTAGTACGTGAGGACGATGGCGGCGTGGAGTGCTTGCATCGCTGCGTTGACGAGGGTCCGATCTGCTCCGGGTCGATCGCGCTTCGTCGCGAGCGAAGTGCTCGCGACGGTGAACCTTGCCCGAATACGGCGCGCATTTTTCTCCGGCGTCACGGCCAGACTTTGAGACGACTAGGAGCGCGCCGCACTCGGGCTGCGGCGATCTCCACGGAGCAGATCGGACCCTCGTCATCGGAGCAACGCACACACGTTAAGTCGCCTCTCAGACTAACTGTCAGCGCGAGCGTTTTCAGTTGCTGCGCAAAAGCCCTGTCTTCGATCCTGGGTAGTTGCCGACACGTGCCGATAGCTTGCCCATCCAGCGCCAGCCACTCGCCGGTCTTTTGATAAACCACCGCCTCCGGCAGTTCGACCCGTCGTTGCCACACGTCGAGTCTCGCCTGGTCATCCGCTCCCAACTCATAAACCGTGAGATCGCGGAAGTCTTCGAGCTTGGGCCGGAAAAACAGTGCCATGTAGTCCCAGATAGTGACGATTTGCGCCCAAGTGTCTTTCTCCGCCATCACATACACCGTGCGCCGGTCGCTGCCCTCACAGCGCAGCACCTCCACGCACTTGGTGCAAAGCTCCGGAATATCAATCGCGAGCGGGCCCGCGACCTGTGGCGTATCAGGCTTCGCACAAGCCACGAGTAGCGTGATAGGTAGCACAACGAGCAGGCGGGAGAGTCGATTCATCTGGCTGACCATGGTTGCATGGTTTGACCTGCAGACGTGTCCAATCCTGCAGCGCGATTCTGCGCTAGCATAGGCTATGCAAGCAACTACGCGTGCCTGGGTGCAACGACAGGCGGATGGACCGCCGCAATTGGCGGGTTTGCAAACCGTCGATCCGCGCGACGATGAAATGCTGGTGCGCATTGTTGCGACGGGCGTCTGCCATACTGATCTGATCGCGCCGCCGTTTGCCAGGTTGCCCGCCGTTTTTGGGCATGAGGGCGCCGGTATCGTCGAGGCGCTCGGCCCGCGAGTACACAAGTTCAAGGTGGGCGACCGCGTGGCGCTGACGTTTGGTAGCTGTGGCCAGTGCCGCAATTGCCAGGTTGGTGCGCCTTACAACTGCGCTTTGTCCTCTGAGCTGAATTTCATGGGCCAGCGCGCTGACGGTTCGACTACTTTGGCTGAATCCGGCACAGCGGTTCGCGGCGCGTTCTTCCAGCAATCATCGTTTGCAACGCTCGCGCTGGTTACCGAACGCAATGCCGTCAGAGTCCCAGATGACTTCCCGCTGGAGCTGGCCGGCCCGCTCGGCTGTGGTATTCAGACCGGCGCCGGCGCGGTGCTCAATACGCTGCAAGTGGAGCCAGGCGGTTCGCTCGCGGTGTTTGGTGTCGGATCGGTAGGTTTGTCAGCGGTGATGGCTGGGGCACTGATCCACTGTTCGCCGCTCATCGCCGTGGACACGCGTCGCGATCGACTCGAGCTGGCACGCGTGCTCGGCGCCACCCATACAATTGACGCCAGTGAGGGGCGAGTCGCGGAACAAATCCGTGAACTGTCTCATGGCGGGGTCTTCTACTCGGTGGATACCACTGCGAATGTGGCTGGGTTCAAAGACGCGATTGCCTGTCTCGCGCGAGGCGGGATTTGCGGTATCTGCGCGGTACCGGACTACGGCCAGCCGTTCGAGTTCTCACCCGCGCCAATACTCTCTGGTAGAACGTTGAAGGGCGTGCTGGAGGGATCGAGTATTCCGGACGTGTTCATTCCGCAGTTGATGCGTTGGCACCTGGACGGCCGACTGCCTTACGATCGATTCGTACGGTTCTATGAATTCAACGACTTGCCAGTCGCACTCGCCGATGCGAAATCGGGCGCGGCGATCAAGCCGATCGTGCGCATCAGCTAACGTTCGACACGCGGCAGAGTCGTGCCGCGCTCCACGATCGGGCAAGTGAGTTGCAAGTGCTCAGGCCGGAGCGTTGGATCTTCTATCCGCGCCAGCAACGTCGCTACGCTCTGCTGGACAATTTCCGCCAGCGGTAGTCTGGCGGTAGTCAGATCGAAAGATGGCCATGCGGCAGCGGGAATATCGCCACAGCCGATGATCGACAGGTCTTGTGGCACACGGATCGCTGCGTCGAAGCGAGCGGCGTCGATAGCGCCGAGGGCCATCGGATCCGTCAGGCAGAAGATCGCATCCGGCGGCGAAGCGCTCCGCAATAGCCGTGCGGCAGCTTCTCGACCACCTTCATAGTAGTAACCACCGTAGTCGATCGTTAGACTGACCCCCGCGCTCTGCGCGCACTGCATGAAGCTGCGTGAACGTCGTGACAGCGGCTCGCCGGGAGTCCCCTCGATCACCGCCAATCGTTTCCGGCCGTCGGCCAGTAGTCGCGCCGCGATCGATTTGCCCAGCGCGTCGCTCTGAATCCATATCTGGCTGGCGTTCTGATCGGAGGTGCGATCGACCGCGACGATTGGCAGTTGGTAGCGATGACATCGAGCGGCGAGTGCGGCCGAGGGGTGGCAGGATGCCATCAGGATGCCGTCGAGTTGATATTGCAGCGCCGCCTCGACAGCCTGCTCGACACCAAAATCCGCCGAGACAATCTGCAACAGAGTCTGATAGCCGTTGGCGCGCAGTTGTTCGTTGAACAGCCCCAGCATGTTGGTGAAGAACGGATTGCGCAGATGGCCCATTACCAGCGCGACGACCTTGGAGCGCTGTGTCATCAGCGTGCGTGCCATCAGATTGGGTCGGTAGCCGAGCTGGTCAGCGGCCTCGAGCACGCGTCGGCGGGTATCGTCCGCGACACTCGCGCCGGCGGTCAGCGTTCGTGATACGGCCGAGCGCGACACGCCTGCGAGGCGCGCCACATCGAGCGCCGTCACTCGACCGCTACGGCGGCGTGGGTGGCGGGCCGATGGCGTTGGGTGCTTGCTCACTCCGGCATTTTACCGGCAACTAGCGCCGTACGGCAGAACAGATATACCAACTGCCCATTGCGAGCCGGCCATCTGGCGAGCCTTTGGGGGCGAGCTTTGGCTCAACCTTGGTCATTGTGGGTGTGTATTGGCGGAAGCCCACCTGCACGTCGTCAGCCGCAAAACCCGCATCGATCGCTGTCTTGGTCCAGTCCGCTCGACCAACGCCGGCCATGAATGGCTCGTTGTTGTAGTGCGACTCGAAGTCGGCGCGGACTTGCTCCCACAGGCCGAGTTCTTCGTGCCTGGCCGGTACTTCGAGATGCGCCATGACGCCACCCGGGCGCAACAGCCGATGACTCTCACGAAAGATGTTGCGCATCGCGGCCAGCGATGTCTCGTGCAGGCTGGCCGCCGACACCACCAGATCGAAGTGCCCGTCAGGAAAGTTAGTGCGTTCGGCATTCTGCTGTGAGAAGTGGACCTTGCGGTTGATGTACTCGGCGCGCGCATGCGCGTAGCGCAGCATCGGTGCGGCGACGTCGATCGCGTAGACCTCGGCGTGCGGGAAATCATCTTTCAGCGCAATGGTTGAGTGCCCCACCGCACAGGCCATGTCGAGGATGCGGGTGGGCTTGAGGTCCGGGTATGCGGAGACGATGTGCGAGGCGAGCGTATGCCCGCGGCCGTCGTTCATCCAGCCACCGTTGCGCCAGTAGTGGTAGGTAGACGAGTAGCGGTCGTAGATCGCGCCTGGGCGGAAGTCCTCGGGTGAATACTCAGTGTGATAACTGCCCGCCATGCGGTGGTGATCGAAAGCCGTGATGTAACGCGGTACTTCGAAATCCGGATCGAGCGTCAGCGAGCCTTGCGGCTTCGAAATGGCGCGGCGTGCCGCGTCGAGCGAGGCATGCTGCCGGTCGACGCTCTCGCCGATCGCGCCATAGAGCATGTCCTGATACAGGCGGTGCACGGTTAGCCAGGTCTGGTGAAAGGGTTGGGCCTCGAGTTCCTGACGGATCTCTGCGCTCTTGGTGGGTTGTTTGCCGATAGCAGCAGCTACGCGCGGCGCCACGTACTCGTTAGTGAGACGCTGGTCGAGCGGATCCATCTCCATCAAGACGTGATTGCGCATTGACAGCAGAAACGCCTCGAGCGCCATTTCGTCATGGTTTGTCTGCGGCATCATCGGGTGAGCAAAGGTTGTGGCCATCGTCCTAACTCCTGGCATTCTGCGGCGGCGTGGCGCGCGTGGTCACGGGTGCGGCGGCCTGTACTGCCGCCAGAATCCCGGCGTAGGACTCGGTCTGGGCGCGCAGTTCCGCTGGCGGCAGTTTTTCATGGATCGCGCGAAACACGTGGCGGATCATCCGTTCCCGAGTGACGGCTCGTTGTTTGGCGACCGTTTCATCGACTTCATAGCCGTCCACTTGGTCGGGTGCCAGTGGCAAACCGGCGGCTTGCAGAAGACGCTCGTGAGCATCGAGCCGGTCACGCATGACGGCTAGCTCGCCCAGCAGGGCGACGACCATCGAGAACAGTGTTTCCTGCACGGGATCACCCAGAAAGATGGTGTGATCTCCGGCAGTTCGTGGGATGGTCGGTTTCGGAATCGAGGCAGGCATAGCGGTTCTCTAAACATTTTGCACGCGCGTGCAATATACCATGGTTGCGATAACGCTCGGCGAAACTACCGTCAAACGGCGCGCTTTTTCGCCATGGCAGCAAGTTGCTCACGCGTTAAATCGTACCGATAGAGAAACAATAGGCTTAAAATCATCACGATCGCGGGTAGAATTGCAACATTGAACGTGATCGCTGACAGTGCGGCCTCCGGTTGGCAGGCCACTTCACCGGCACGGGTTTTGAGGTAACCGGCCCAGCTCAGGATTGCACCGGCGAACAAGGTCGCGATCGCCGCCGAGCCTTTTTCGATCGTGCTCCAGACTCCGGCGTAGATGCCCTCGCGGCGTTGCCCGGTGAGGTGATAGTCGTAGTCGATGGTATCGGGGAGCATCGACACGCCCAACAGGATGAGGCCGCCGCCCGCGATGCCAATCGCAAATCCCAGGCCGAGGACCAAGCCGACGTCGCCCTGACCTGGGATCAACAGACAGAGATCGAACAACGCAAACAGGCAGACGGCAAGGAAGTAGGCGGGCTTCTTGCCGACGCGGCGTGAGTGCCAGACCCACACCGGTAGTGACAAAATCGTGCCCAGGGAAAACAGCCCGAAGAACATGCCGAGCTGCGCGCCCGTCATCTGCACGACGTATTGTGCGAAGAACGCGAGACCGGCCGAGAATGCGGTGACGCCCGTCAATTGCAGGATCTTCGTCATCACCAGCAGCATGAACGGACGGTTGCGCAGCGTCATTTGCAACTGCTGCTAGAAGTTAGTCGCACCAGCGTGCCGCTCGGAGAATGCTGCGCGGCGCGTGCCGAGGAAGCTCAGCGCCATCGACGCGAACACGATCAGCGCGATCACCAATCCCATCTGTGCATAGCCTTGCATCGTGCCGGCCACTTGCCCGGTAATGGTGGGTGGCAGCACACAATCCACGCCGGTTGCGGGCCGAATAATGGTCGCGTCTTGTGCCGGACCCGTACTCGTCGTGCTGGCACTCGACACGATGATCGGCGCGAGCGCCGTCCCAATGAGCAAACCCGTGGAGCTGAACAAGGTGCGGAACGACATCAGCCGAGTGCGTTCGTTGTAGTCAGCGGTCATTTCTGCCGGCATCGATAGATAGGGCACCGAAAATACGGTGTAGCCGGTGGCAAACAACAACAGGATAGCGGTGTAGTAGACTAACAGCCGCGTATCACTGTCGAACTGCGGTACATTGAACATCAGATAAGCGGCCGCGGCCGACAACGCTGCGCCAAACAACAAGTAAGGACGCCGACGACCGATGCGGGTGTTGGTGCGATCGCTGAGGTAGCCCATGGCGGGGTCTATGACAAGATCGTAGATCTTGGTGACGAAGATCAGCGAGCCCGCTAGCGCCGGCTCGATACCGAGCATGGTGGTCATGAAGAACAACAGATAAATGCCGGTCACGCCGATCAGCGACGCCGTGCCGTTGGTGCCAATTCCAAAAGCCAGGCAGAGGGACAACGGCAGCCGGTTGGCTGGCGTCGCGGCGGCGGTCGATGAACTCATGCGCAGGTATCTCCCTCGGTTGCTGCTAAGATGAACGCGCGTGCAAGACTTGGCAACCCGGATCTGCGAGGGGCTTATCGATGGCGGACAATCTACAGATCGGCATGGTCCACGGGCCCGGTCCCGCGGGAGCCTGGGACTCCGAGCGCGTCTCGGGTCCGCGCGTACTGCGAGGTACCGACGGCCGCTGGCGCATGTGGTACTACGGCCGCGATCCCTCGTTCGACCGGCTGATCAATCTGCCCACAGGCCGCTGCGGCTTGGCCACGTCGATCGACGGCATCGTTTGGCAGGCGGAGCAGGGCCCGTTGACGATGGGCGCCGTGCTCGAGCCACACGCTGATCAATCCCGCTTCGATTCCTCCCATGTGGGCGTCAGCGACGTGCATCTGCATGGCGACGTCTACTGGATGTGGTACTTCGGCGGCAGCCAGGCCATGCAGTCGTTCGGCCCTCATCAGGTGCGCGGCGTCGATTTGCGCCCAGGGCTTGCGATCTCCCGCGACGGCCTGCGCTGGCGCCGGATCGAAGGTCCGCATCGCGGTGCGCTACTGGATGTGGGTGCGCCGGGTGAATTTGACGCCGTCATGTGCGGCTGGCCGCAGGTCATCCACGACGGTAGCGACTGGAAAATGTACTACCACACGCTCGACATGCGTCGCGGGTTTCTGGTCGGGTTAGCACTATCGTCCGATGGCCTGCACTGGGAGAAGCATGGCGAAGTGTTAGGGCCGGGCGAGGCAGGTGCATTCGACGAACAAGGCGCCGCAACTCGCCAAGTGATTCGTCACGACAACCGCTATCTCATGTTTTACGAGGGTGTCATGAAGTCGGGGCACCGCTCGATCGGCTTGGCGGTGTCGGACGACGGCCTGAGCTGGCGCCGCCAACCCGGCCACGAGCCGAACGGTTCGGTGTTCTCACACGCGCCGAGGGGTTCTGGTCGATGGGATGCGTTTGCCATCGGCACGCCGTCGCTCGTCGCCATGGACGACGGGTCCTGGAGGATGTACTACATTGGCTCCAACGAAGTGGCGAACCACGGCCCCGCAGACGAGATGGCGCTGCAGCATCGGATTGGTCTGGCCGTCAGTACGGGCACGGATCTGACACGCTGGCGTCGTTGGGGCGAGTAACTGGCACGCCCGTGCAAACCGCGGCATCATTTGAATCGGAGGCGAATAACCATGAATGCACAGCTTCAACCCCTCACCGAGCACCACCTCAAAGTGGAGCCCGCGACGGTCGAGAATGTGGCCCCTTTCGGCGCTTTGTTGGGCCGGCGCTCCGGCGTGCAGCCGACCGGGCTCGACTACTACGGCGGCGCCGTTGCCATGAGCCGGCCCGTCAACTACCAGTGCAGCTCGCAAACCGAGCTGTCACTCACCTCGCTCAAGCGCCGGCCCTTCCAGGTCAAGTACCTCGAGCGGCACTTCCAGCACACGCAGACGTTCATCCCCTTGGGTGGCAAGCCCTTCATCGCCGTGCTGGCGCCGCCTAACAAGGATGACATGCCGGATCTCAAGGCTGTCCGGGCGCTGCGCTTCGATGGCGACGCCGGCTTTTGTCTACACTTGGGTACCTGGCACGAGTTCCCGTTCGCGCTCGACGACGACACCGATATCGTCGTTGCGCTGTCTTCGCAAGTGACCGAGGATCTGCATCATCGCGCCGAGAACGGTATCGAAGCGTTTGGTCCTGATCTCGACAAGAAGGACATGACGCTGCGGGCCGGCGTGGTGTTCGTCCTCGATGTTTGACGAGGGCACGCTCGAGATCCGCGGCGGCGGTCCGCTCCACGACCGGGACGAACACTTCCAGATCACCCAACAGGCCGCTGGTGGTTATTTGTTAGAGACGCAGATCGTGCCGCTAGACCAGCGGTATCGCTGTGAAACCCGTTTCGAGTACGACGCTGCCTGGCTGCCCCAGGCTGTGTCTGCCAAGGTAGATTCCAGCGAGGACTCCTTCAGCGTCGAGATACGGCCCGCCGCGGATCACGCCGACATCATCGTCCAGCGGGCCGCTGCTGCGCCGGACTCACGCCGGGTACCGTTCTCGCCGGAAACGCTGATCGATTGCGAGCCGACTGCTTTGACGATGTGGACGATGTCCAAGTGTTACGATCGCGAGACAGGCGGCGTGCAGACGTTCCCCTGGATCGGTCGCTCGTTGCTGCGAGATCTCGTACTCGAAGACCTGCAGATTCCGCTCGAATGCCACGGTGTCGATGCACGCGGCGAGCGCTTCACCTTCACCGAAACCTATCCGTTGCCGAACGGCGGCTCCTTCACGCTCAAGTTCGAGTTACTACTCGACGAGGTGGGCTTGTTGCGGAGCTTTTCGATCGACACCGGCGCGAGCCGAATAAACGGCACGCGCCGGTGAGCGAACTTTCCCAATAAGCGACTAGAAGCGGAACTCGGCGCGAGCGCCGAATACTCGCGGCAGCGGCAGGTAGGCCAGATAGGCGCGGCCTGGTGCAAAGCCACCTTCTGGTCGCCCAACATCCACGAAGCGTTGCGCGTTCTTGATCTTGTCGTCGTCGAAGACGTTATTGACGTAAGCCGTGACCGACCACCAATCGCCCGTGAGTCCCGCGCGCAGATCGAACAGCGAATAGGCCGGCAGCGTCGAGAGATTGGCTTCGTCCATATAACGGCTGGATCGATAGCTGCCGTTGGCTTCGGCAAACCAGCCAGTCGTGCCGTTGGCGAGCATGCTGTTGTAGCGCAGCGACGCGTTCAGCGCATGTTCCGGTCTTCTGCACCGTGCGACCGGAGAAGTCGCCCGTGGCATGCCCGCTTCCACGCGTTGCAGTGCGGTGGCCAGACTGCCAATGATGAACTCTTTGTACTGGGCGTCAGTCCAGGCGTAGGAGCCGCTGACCGTCAGCCCCTCGGTCGCACGCCAGCTGGTCTCGAGCTCGATACCTTTGATTTCCACTTCGCCGGCGTTAGCAATGGCCGACAATGTCTGACCGCTGGGATCTAGGCGCTGAATGCCCACTTGCTGATCGCTGTAGTCATTGATGAACGCCGCGGCATTGAATAACAGCCGGTTGTTCAGCCAATCGCTCTTCATGCCGATTTCATAAGTGGTTACGTTCTCGGACAGGTAGCCCTGCGTCGACAAATCGGTGACTTCGTTGACGTTGAAGCCACCCGGCTTGTAGCCCTTGGCATAGGTCGCGTAGGTCATCAGGCCTTCACGCAGCTTGTAGTCCACCGACACGCGTGGCGTGAATTTCGTTTCCTTGTTGTTAGCCGTGATACCGCAGGAGGACGCGCCCATCGGCGCCGCCGGGCATGCTGGCACGAGCTGGGTCACGGCCACCTGCAGGCGGGTCCAGCCGCTGGTGAAGTAGTTCAGATCATCTTCGTTGTAGCGGCCTTCGACCGCCAAACGCAGTTTGTCCGTCGCTTGCCACTGCAGCGAACCGAAGATGCCGGTGTAGTCTGTGTCACGCGAATAAGTCGATGGGAAGGGACCCGATGCCGTCGGCGCGTTGCGGATCAGGAACGGGAATCCGGCCAGGATCGACATCGGATTGCGCAGCCAGAACTGGCTGGCGCTGATGAGCGACGATGACTCACTGAAGGATTGCGCCCCAAGACCACGTCGACCGGGCCGAAGGACTGGCTCCAGCGCAGCTCGAGGTGACGATGTTGATTCTCATACAACTCGTCGACCGATGAGGCCAGCGAGAACAGCGCTGGCGAGGGCTGGGCGTAATTGTTGTAGTCACCATCGATAATCGAATTGGCGTCGTTGCGCAGCCAGCCAAACAGGACTGCAAAGTCGCCGGCGCCGGTGGCCCAGTTGGCCTCCAGTGTTGCGGTCTCCTGCACCTGGTCCAGACCAGGGAAGACGCCCCGGAATGGATCGGCCGAGAGCTGCACGTCAGATTCCCGGGCGTCGATCTCCCCGACTATCGTGGCGCGCGTGCAGGCGTCGACGATCGTGGCCGGTGCGCCGGTCAGACTGGGCGGGCAGGGGCTGACGGGCCCGCCGGGGAACGGCGAGAAAGTCCCGTTGGGAATTGGAAACGACGCATTCACACCGATGTAAGCGGCCGGCAGCTGCCCAAACTCGTCGTCCGTGTACTGGTAGCGCGTCAGGAACGAGAGATTCTCAGTGGGTTGATAGAGCATCGAAATTGCCCCACCGAGGGTTTTTTCAGCGCCCAGGTTTTCGCTGGTGACCGGATTCTTGTAGTACCCGTCCCGTTCGAACTGGGCCACATTGAACCGCACGGCGAGCTTCTCGCTAACTACCGGGCCGGTCGCCGACGCGCGGACGCCAAAAGCGCGCCCTTGTGCGCCTTCGACTTCAAACTTGCCATTCCACTCATCAAGCGATGGGCGCTTGCTGATGTAGTTGATGGCGCCCGAAAAGGCCGAGCGCCCGTAGAGTACAGACTGCGGACCTTTCACCACCTCGATGCGCTCGAGATCGAGTAAACGGGTATTCAGCGAGGCCGATCCACCCGCGATATAAAGATTCTCGCCGCCGATATCCTGCCCATCAAGCAACACGGCCACGCTCGGCCGGCCACGCTCGCTTTGCATGCCGCGAATCGCCGGCCGCGTGTCGTTAGGGAAGGCGCCCAGGTCGTAGGTCAGGCCCGGCACCAGCCGCGCGACATCCTCGATGCGGGAGATGCCTTCGCGTTCAATTTGTTCGCCGCCAAAGGCCTTGATCGACAGCGGTACGTCCTGCAGCCGTTCTTCGACTTTACGTGACGTGACGACAACCTCGTCGAGCTTCAACACGTCGGATGAGCTTTGACCCACCGCGAACGGCGCCTGTGCGGCTGCCGCCAGCGCGACTATTGAGAGGACCTTGCCTTTGGACCTGAATGCCATGGACTGCTCCTGTTGCTCGGGTGCCCGAGTCATTTCTGTAATGATCGAAGATTGCGCTAGTCTGCACGCGCGTGCAAGTCTATTCTTGACGGAGTGAACCGCCACTGTGGTGTTTTGGAGACGGAATCATGGGCAATAAGGTACTTGTTTTTGGTGCTTCGTCGCAAATCGGCGTCCATCTCAAAGAGCTGCTTCGAGCCGCGGGCGGAACTGCGGTTGCGGTCACGCGTGCCGGGGCTGACGAGCGTGCCGATGTGGTCGACGCTGCGGCGGTCGAGGCAGTGTTCGCGAAGCATCCGGACGCCGCTGCGGTCGTCAGCCTCGTGGGCGGGCGGCCGTTTCGCAAAGATCCGGTGCCAGCGGATCTCGAGGGCAACCGCAACTTGATTGAGGCTGCCCGCCGCCATGGCGTCCGCCGTTTCGTTCTGATCACCACGATCGGTGCAGGCGACAGTCATGATGCGGCACCGGCGATCGCGAGAATGGTGCTGGGGCGCTTTATGAAGCTCAAGACCCAGGCGGAAGAGCTGCTACGCAATTCAGGTCTCGACTGGACCATCATCCGGCCGGGGCATCTGAAAGACGGGCCGGCAACCGGCCGCGCGATCCTAGCCACTGATCCCACTACTAAAGGCGCAGTGCAGCGCGCCGACGTCGCGGCGTTGATCGCGCAAGTGCTCGAGCGTCGCGATGCAATCGGTGCCACTTACACTTGTGTGGAGCCCGCTGCGAAGTAAGTGCGGCTGCGGTTTGTTGTGCGGCCAAGGCTGAGCCGCCATGTGACTGCTTAGGGTGGCGATCCATTGAGATCGCCGCAGCGCGAGTGAGGCGCGCTCCTGATTGGTTTAGATTCTGGCTGTGACGCCGGGGAAAGATGCGCGCCTCGCTCGTGCAAGGGAACGCGGATGCGCGCGGCCGCCGCGCGCAGTAGCGCGATCGATTGGACGCCACCCTAAGCAGTCACATGGCGGCTCAGAGTTTGGCGACGCAAACCGCCGCCGCGCTTATTCGCAGAGACTCTCCAGGTAGCCCTGTGCCACCGGCGACAGTCGTTTACGCGCAAGTTCGCGTGCGCTGGGAGTGTCGTGCAGGTGCTCCAGCGGGCCGGTGACCAGCATTTGGCGAACGTGCGGGTCGCGCGCTGACATGCGTGCCATCTTGTTGAGTACCGTGAAGCCGCGATTGATCTTGTCGCGGGGAACGCGCCGGTGCTCGATGGAGCGGGCCAGGTACTGGCCGAAGCGGGCGTAGAGGAAATAGTCGTCATTGCCCACGTCGAAACGGGCTTGGGCAAAAAAATCGGGAAAATTCTTCTCAAGATACCGGTTGACGGTATGCAGACGGGGAGCAGGGCTGCTGTCGATCGACGCAACGCGAGTGTTCTTCATCTGTTTGGTTTCCACCTCCACTGGGGCCAGCGCACCATCTCTGGACGTCACGACTGGTTCCCAACCCCGCGACGCGGCGCGAAAGTTACGGCACATTGGTCGCCACTGCAATAGGTGAACGCATGAATTTTGAAACTCGTCGATTGGCCAGATTGGTCGCCGTGCTCGTCGCGACGCTTGCTGCTGCTTTGACCGCGAGCTGTAGCTCCTCGAGCAGCACGCCCGAAGACGAAGTGCGTGCGGTGCTGACTGCGGCTGAGGCAGCGGCAGAAGCGCGTGACACCTCGGATGCGATCGCGTTGGTGTCGGAGGAATACGCTGATGACAATGGCTTCGACCAAGCGCGCTTGCGCGATTTCTTGCGCGGCTATTTCCTTGCGCATCCGTCGCTCGAAGTGTTGTTGCGCATTGAGTCAGTGGAATTCCTGGCGGAGGACCTCGCCAGGGCCACGATCATGCTGGTCGTACTCGGCCAGCGTTCCACTGGCATCGACGATGAATCGCGCTTCGCCGCCGATGGCGAGCGCTACGTGGTCGAGCTTGTCCGCGAAGACAGCGCCTGGCGAGTGAGACGCGCGTCACGCGCCAACCGCTAACAAAGCAACTCACCTCTCACTCTCGAAAGCAGCGCGCTGAAAGCGTGCTCCGCCTGCTTGTGACTTAACGCGCGTTCGTTTTCCATATCGTCTGACGAGTGTGCGCCGACATGCGGCTCACACAGGAGACGTTAGTGCGCGTGGCTATCTCAAGGACCCGAGGCTCAATCTTCAGTTCCGCCCAGAGCAGCATCGCTGCCCGCGTCAACGTGGCCGAATCACGGAGTGTTTTGCGTGCGATTTGAATGTGCAGGGTTAATGCGGTCTGTGGCAGCCACGGTGCGCAAAGTGCGTGGTGGTCTTGGCTACTGGGCGGTTGCAGCAGTCGCGCTGGCGAGCCTCGGTGCTCCGGGCACGGCGGCGGCGCAGAGCGCCGACGTATCGGTTGCGGCGTACACCTGGACACCGGACCCCGTGCCTAACGGCGCGGCGGTTCAGTTTACTGTTCGTACTACTAACAATGGGCCCAGTGCCGCAAACGGCGCGGTCTTGACGGTCAACTTAGCCCCGAGCTTTCAAGTTGCTAACCAACCTGGCTTAGCCTTTCCGGCCTCCTGTTCACTGTCGGGTGCCGTCGGCGCGCAGGTTCTAGCCTGTCCGATTACGCCATTCCCTTCTGCTGCGTCGGTCGACACGGTCTACACCGCATCGGCAATCACGGCGCCGTCATCCGCTGGAACAAGCGCGTCAATTGCACCGCCCGTCGGTACGACCGATCCCAATACGCTCAACAACAACACCAGCCGCAATCCTACGGTTCGATTGGGCGTCGATCTGGCGATCACCAAGACACCCAGTGCGACGACGCTGCCAGGCGGCGCAACGCTTACGTACACCCTTGCGACGAGCAATGCCGGACCAGATTTGAGCAACGCCGTGCAGGTGACCGACTTTCTGCCGCCACAAACCGATCTCAACAACGTCACCGCGAGCGGCACTAGCTGGGGCTGCACCGTCAACGCTGGCGTACCGAACGTCGTCTGCGTCTACTTCGGTGCCGCAATCGGCGTGGGCAACTATCCGCCGATCACGATATCCGGCCGCATTAACCGCGGCATCACTGGCACCATCACTAACTCGGCGCAGATCGGCTCCAGCAACAGCCTGATTCTCGATCGCGACGCGTCAAATGACGTCACGCCGAACGTTGTCGTCACTGTCACGCCAGGAGCGGATCTGCGGGCGCAAGTTAGTATGGCCAGCAATCCCGCGACGACTAACATCGCGGTCACGATTCCGCTCACGCTGAGCAATCTAGGCCCTGCCACTGTAAGCGGCGCCACGATCGCGGGTACAATCCCCGCCGGCTTCGTGCTCGGTACGATGCCTGCGGGCTGCACGCCAACTGGCAGCGTCGGCGTCGGTTGGACCGTGACCTGTGTGTCCGGCACGATTGCGTCGGGTAACAACCAAGTCTTCGTGCTTCCGGCGACGACGCCGTCGGTGGCGACCTCCGGCAACTTGACGGCGCTAGTCACGCCACCGAGCGGCATCACGGATCCGATCCCGGGCAACGACAATGCGACGACACCGTTCACGGTGGTCGAGCCGTTCGCCGACTTGTCGGTAACCAAGACCAAGGGGCCCAATCCCGTCTCGCAAGGTGCGACGATTACCTCGACGATTGTTGTTCGTAACAACGGTGTATCTGCTTCGACCTACACGCCGTTGACGCCACTGAGAATTACCGACGCCTTCGGGGCAAATGAGATTTTCACCGGCGTGCTGACGGCGGGCTGGACGTGCCCGGCCGGTCCGATTCCTGGGCCCGCGACGGTCACCTGCGAGACAACTGGCTCGGGATCGATCGCCAACGGTGCTACCACCAGCGTTCAGCTAACGAGTCAGGCAACCGGTATCGGCGGCGCGCCGCCGTTCCCGACGATCACCAACCAGGCGTGTACCGGTTCCACTGCGAACTCACTGGCGACGCCACTCGACCCGACCGGCGATTCCAACGATTGCACGGGCAACATTGGTATTGTCGCCACCACGCGTACGGTCGATCTATCGATCGATAAGACCGTCGGCTCCACGACCGGCGGCCCGTTCGTCGAATCGCTCACCATTCCGACGGCCCAGTCGAACTACGTCTGGCGCCTTGTTGTTACCAACAACGGCCCGGATACGGCGCCGACGGTCAGGGTAGCTAATACCCTCGGTGAGTATATTGGTGCAGCACCATTTACTTCGGGGGTGACACTGACTGCACCCGCGGGTGACAGCTGCACGCGTTCTGGAGCGAGTGTAACCTGCACACTCACCAACTTGGCGCCGGCGGAATCGCGCACGATTCTGATCGAGATGGCCCGGTCAGTTGAGAGTGGTACGTTCAATAACCAGGCGTTCGTCAGCTCGCCGGATGCCGTTGATTCGAACAGCGGCAACAACTCTGATCCGGCGCAGGTCACGATCGACCCGATCGCGGACGTCACGGTTACGCAGAAGACGGTCAATCCCAATCCGGTCGTGGTTGGCGTGCCGTTCACCTACACGATCAGCTTCAGCAACGTCGGTCCCACTCCCGCCTCGTCAGTGGTGGTTAGCGACCCAATCGATCCGACGCGTTTTACTGTGACGGCAGGCTCGGTCAGTACGACCAGGTCAGGTGTCACGTGTACGTTTGTTGCCAACGTGGCGAGTTGCCCGATGGGCACGATGACGCGCGGCCAGACCTTTCAGATGTCGTTCCAGGCGATTCCCCGCTACCCATTCCCGGGTACACCGCCGAATCCGGGCACGCACACCAACACCGCAACCATCACCACGGTGACGGATCAGGGCGTGAACGCGGCGGTGGACTCCCGCTCTGCTACGCATGACGTGATCGTGCCAGATCTCGATTTGCTCGTCACCAAGCAGGAACCGGTCGGTGGTGATCCGCTCCCCTATGGCGATCCGCTGGCCTACCAAGTAACGATTCAGAACGATGGTCCGTCACGGGCAACCAATGTTGAGCTGATCGACATACCCGCGGCACCGCCGCCGGGCTACACGATGACACCGACGACCGTAGTGCTCGGTACGACCAATACGACCGCGCCACGTGCGCCGGTATGTACGATCGACGCGCCAGTGGTGGGACAAATTCGTTGTGTGGCATCACCGACAGCCGCCAACAACTATCTCGATCCGGGCGAAATCATCCGCTTTGACGTGACGTTCACCGTGGCTGGTCCGGCGCCCTCGGGGTCGCTCACCTTCGTCAATGGTGCGCAGGTACGTTCGGACGAATCGATCGGTGGTTACGACAGGCTGCCGCTGAACAACACGGTATCTGAAAACACCACCGTGCTGCCGTCGACCGATCTTGAGGCCATCAGCAAGACACTGGTCACGGCGTCGCCGGTCAATGTGAACCAGCCGACCGAGTTCACGGTGGTGATTCGAAACAATGGTCCGTCGCCGACGAACCAGGCACGGATCGTGGATGTGCTGCCACCTGGCTTTCAGCTAGTCGGCAGCGTGACCGCGCCGGCGGGCGAGTGGGGCGGTAGCGCCACCGTCACTGGTCTGAACTGCACCGGCACAACGACGGTCACCTGTGCGCTCGACGGCAGCCTGCTGCCTGGTCCGACCAATACCATTACGCTGCACTACATCGCGCGGCCGGTGTACCCGTACACCGGCGCGATTGGCAGCAACGTTACCAACACGGCAACGATCTCCCCCGGCCTCGATGGCAGCGGCAACCCGGTGTCGCGCGACACGGTGCCCGGCAACAACTCGCAGTCGGCTGTGGTGCAAGTGCAGCGTGCGAGTCTCGCGGGTAATGTCTACGCTGACAATAACCGTGACGACACGTTCGGGGCCGGCGAGGCGATCGGTAGCGTCACGCTCACGCTGACCGGCACAGACATCTACGGCAACGCGATCGGCGCAGGCCCAGCCGTCACCGTGCAGACCAACGGTGCGGGTACGTACCTCTTTGACAATCTGCCGCCTGGCGACTACGTGATCACCGAGACCCAGCCGGGTGCCTTCGTCGACAGCGCGGAGTTTGTCGGTACGGGCGCGGGCGGCACGGCGTCGCCCAACTGCCCGCCTGCGGCGAACTGCGGCAACACCGCGACGCAGAACCGCATCAGCGGCCTTACGCTGCCGGCGAACACCCAGGCCACTAACTACAACTTCCAGGAATACGCACTGGCGCAGATGTCCGGCTTTGTCTATGTCGATGCCAACGATAACGGCAACCGCGAAGGCGGCGAGACGGGCATCAACGGGACCTCCAACCCAGTGCAGATCCGTCTATCAGGTACGGACTATGCGGGCAATGCGATTTCGCTGACGCAGAACACGAATGC
The DNA here is from genome assembly GCA_016703895.1 of Pseudomonadota bacterium. Taxonomy (GTDB): domain Bacteria; phylum Pseudomonadota; class Gammaproteobacteria; order Steroidobacterales; family Steroidobacteraceae; genus CADEED01. The sequence continues at coordinate 380,378 of JADJBE010000026.1, read as the reverse complement.
CAGCGGCGCGTATGCCTTCAATAACCTGCCGCCCTCGGACGCCACGGGCTACGTGGTCACGCAGGTCAACGAGCCAACGGGCTTTGCCGATGGCGCGGACCAGAACGGCGCGGGCGTGGGTAATGTCATCGCCAACAGCCGCGGTCGACCGGTGGGTGAAACCATCCCAGGAACTGGCGCGATCGTGGTCAATCCAGCGGCGAACCTGACCGAGCGCAATTTCGGCGAACTCGCTGGCGCACAGCTTTCAGGCCGTGTCTATATCGATCCGAACGCTAACGCGGTCCGCGAAGGTACCGAGAACGCGGGTGTTGCGGGTGTCGCGATCACCCTAACCGGTACGACGGACACGGCGCAAGCAGTCAATTGCACGACAACCACCTCGGCGACGGGGACCTACGCGTTCCCGGTGACAGGCGATCCGAATCCGCTCTGCGCAACCTTGCGCCCGGGTAGTTATACCCTTACGCAAACGACCATACCGGGGCTCACGACTACTGGCACCTTTAACGGTACGTTGGGTGGTAACGGTCAGGGCGCTAACACCCCGAGCGTCGGCACGAATGTATCGGCCGCGATCCCGGTGACCGCTGGCGCGAACGGCCAGAACTACGACTTCGGCGTACAAGGCCAGGGCCTGAGCGGCTCGGTCTACGTCGACACCAATGGCAACGGCACGCGCGACACGGGCGAGCGGGGCATCCCGGGAGTCACGGTCACGGTGTCCGGCAACGCCGCGAATGGTGTGAACGTCTGCACCGTGATCAGCCCGAACCCCTGTACGGCAATCACGGATGCCAACGGCAACTACGGCTTCCCGAGCTTGCCGGGCAGCGATGGCACCGGCTATACGCTCACTGAGCAACCACAGACCAATGCGCCGCTGACGCAGTACGGAGACGGTGCCGAATCAGTCGGCCAGATCAATGGCACTGCCACAGGGTCGGCAGCGACTAACGACGTGATCAGCGCAATCGTGCTGCCCACGGGCGCGGCTGCGATGAACTACAACTTCGGCGAACGACCGGCGAGCCTGGCCGGCGTCTCATACGTCGACCTGAACAATGATGGCGTCGCCGACGCGGGCGAAGACCGTCTGCCGAATGTGACGCTCACGCTGTCAGGAACGACTTTGGGCGGCGCGGACGTGTGTACGGTCATCACGACCTGCGTCGTCACGACCGATGCGAACGGTGCCTATCTCTTCAACGACCTGCCGGCGGGTACCTACACGGTCACGCAGACGCAGCCGGCGAGCTATGCCGACGGCACGGATACGCCGGGCAACTTCGGCGGCGCGCCAACCGGCACGGCTGGCGCAGCGGGCACCAGCGTGATCAGCAACATAATTGTGCCCGCGGGCGGCACGGGTGTCGCCTTCAACTTTGCCGAGACACCCTCCTTCCTGGTGGGGCGTGCCTTCTTTGATCCGGACAACAACGGCGTCCAGGATACGGGCGAGCCGAATCTGACTAACACGGTGGTCACTGTACAGGCCTCCGATGGCCGCACGCTCACTGTCACGACCGACGGCAACGGCGACTACCGCATTCCGGTCCCAGCGGGGCCGACACAAGCGGACGTCACCGATCCGGCCGGCACCGAGTTGACCACGGCTAACGACCCGCAGACGGTCAACGTGCCGCTCGGCGGCACAGGCACCGCGACGCCAGTCGGTTTCCGCTACCTGGGGCCTGACGCCACGGTCGTCAAGACGGCGACACCGGCGATCTTCACTGAAGCCAACCGCGGTACGTTCTCGATTGTTGTCAGCAACGTCGCGCTAGCGCTCGATACGACCGGTGTCTATACGGTTGTCGATACGCTGCCGGCAGGCATGACGGTGGCCGAGATTCCGACTGGCACGGGCTGGAACTGCGCGACCACAGTCGTGGGTAGTCAGACCGCGACCTGTACGAGCTCGGTCGTACTGGCGTCAAATGGCGGCACGGCCGCGCCCATCACGCTCAACGTAAATGTCGCAGCGGGTGCTGCCGCCAACTCGCCACTGGTGAACACGGTTCGTGTTGACGGCGGTGGTGAGCCGAATGGCTTGCAGGGCAACAACGAATCCACTCTGTCTGTGCCACTGCAGCAGGGCGGCCAGATCTCAGGCTCCGTGTGGTTCGATATCGGTCAGACCGGCCGCCAGCGTGACGCGGGCGATACGCCCCTACCAGGCTGGGTCGTTGATCTGGTTGATCCGAACGCGCCGGCAGGGACAGCGCCCGTACGCACGACGCAGACGGACGCCGCGGGTAACTACTCGTTCCTCGCCGTCATCCCGGGCACTTACAATGTGCTGTTCCGTGATCCAACGAGCGGCGTGGGCTACGGAGTACCGGTCAATGGCAACACAGGCAATCCACAGGCTGGCTCACAGCTCGCGCCCGGCAATCCGCGCGGCGCGCTCGAAGTGGTGCTGCCGCCAGGTGGCAACATTCCGCAGCAGAGTCTGCCGGTCGACCCGTCAGGTGTCGTCTACGACGCCGTGACGCGCGAAGTGGTGTCCGGTGCAACCGTTACACTACAACCGGTTGGCTCATGCCCGACCTACGATCCGGCCACGATGATCGTCAATGCCGGTGCCGGTGGTTACACCATCAGCGGTTCGGCGATCTCGATGACGACCGGCAGCAATGGTTACTACCAGTTCCTGTTAGGGGCCAACGCGCCGGCCTCATGTACGTTCGAGCTGGTGACTACGCCGCCGGCGCTGTATACCGCGCCGTCGACACTGATCCCGACCTCCGGCAGCTTCACGGCGCAGAATGGCGCCGGCGTGGTTGCGATCCAGCCGCAGGCGACAGCACCACCGGTCGGCGCGAGCACGACTTACTACACCCAGATTGTGTTTGGCTCCGCGACGCTGGGTCTGGTGCATAACCACATCCCGCTGGACCCGGTCGTGCCGTCGATCATCTCGCTCGAGAAGACCGTCGACGACGACGAAGTCGAGTTGGGCGACTCGGTGCGCTACACGATCGTTGTGCGCAACGTTCAAGGTGGCGGCTTGCCGGATCTGACGATCACCGATCGTCTGCCGCTCGGCTTCCGTTACATCGAAGGCACCTCGCGCATCCTGTTGCCAGGCAGCGCGGGTGCGGTCGAGTTTGCCGATCCCGAGGGTGCGCCAGGCCCGATCCTGACGTTCCCGATCATGTCGCCGCTGCCGGCCAACCAGGCGATGACGCTCACCTATCGAGTGCGTGTCGGCGTGGGCGCGCAACAGGGCGATGGCATAAACCGTGCTCGTGCGGTGTCCGATGCGGTCAGCTCGAACGAGGGTCGTGCCAAGGTTAAGGTGTTAGGCGGTGTATTCACCACTGAGGCCTGTGTCATCGGCAAGATCTACGCGGACTGCAACGAGAACGACGTCCAGGACCACGAAGAAGTGGGTGTACCCGGCGTACGCCTGTACTTCGAGGATGGCACCTACCTGATCTCGGACTCCGAGGGCAAGTACTCCTACTGTGGTCTGAAGCCGATCACGCACGTGCTGAAGGTGGACCGATCGACGCTGCCCAAGGGCGCGCTGCTCGACACCGTCGATACGCGCAATGCAGGCGATGCGGACTCGCGCTTCGTTGATCTTCGGAACGGTGAGTTGCACCGCGCTGACTTCCATGTGCGCAACTGCTCGAGCGATGTGATGGGCCAGGTGTTTGGCCGTCGCGCCAGTCTCGGTGAAGTCGCGGCGCCTGAAGTCGAGAAGGGCGATGACGTACCCGCGCTGACGCTCGACTCACGCAAGGACACGCGCTGCGAGTTGACGCGGCAGTCTGCGGACGGCGTGTACCGCGAAAGCAATACCAGTTGTCGGCCCGCACCGAAGACGAGCCGCAAGCGTGGAGGGTCGCGCTAATGAGCACTCACACGCATTTGAAGAATGGAATCGAAGTCATGCCTGTTAGTCATATGGCACGCACTGAACAGCGCACCGAGCCACGCGCTACCGTCAGAGTGGCAGTTTGGGCCGTACTGGCCGGGGTCACGCTCGCGTCCCAAGTGTTCGTCCCAACGGCGTTCGCTCAGGATCCGATACGGCCGGTAAGCGACGGCGAGGTGATGCCGGCGTGTACCGATCAACCAGGTCGTTACGATGGTATCGAGCCGCCGAAGCTGCAGTCGGGCATGTGCTCGCTGCCGCCGGGGCCCACCTCGCGTCTGCTGTCCGCTGAAACGCGGGCTCAGTCCCTGACTCACAAACAGGCCATGAAGGTCTCGATCTATCGGGATGGTGTGCCGGCGGACGGTCAGTCTGAGGTGCGCATCTCGATCGAATTGTTTGATGCCGATGGCCTGCCACTGACAGCGCCTACCAAGGTGACGTTTGAGGCGAGTCGTGGCCGCGTGCTGACGCAGGACACTTACTTTGTGAAAGAAGCGCCCAAGTTCCTCGCCGACCGCGATCGACGCGAGCCGGGGACGCAGATCATGGTGGAGAACGGCGTCGCCGAAGTGACGCTCATTGCGCCCTATGAACCAGGCGATGCGGTCATCCGTGCGTACTCTGGTGATGTGACAGTGGATGGGAAGATCTCCTTCGTGCCAGACCTGCGGCCCGCACTCGCCGTCGGAATTATTGAAGGCATCGTCTCTTTCAACAGCACGTCGAGCGATGCCAACACGCCGACGGTCTTCCGTGACGGTCTCGAGGAAGAGCTCTCGAGCTTGAACAACCCTGACAGTCGCGACGACACGTTTTTTGGTGGCCGCGCTGCGTTCTTTCTGAAGAACACCTGGCGCGAGAAGTACCTGGTCACGGCGGCTCTCGATACTGATAAGGATCGAATCCGGCTGTTCCGCGACATCCAGCCGGATCAGTTCTACCCGATTTATGGTGACGCCAGCATCCGTGGCTTTGACGCCCAGTCGTCGCGCCGCGGCTATCTGCGGGTCGATCAGGACAAGTCGTTCCTGTTGTTTGGTGACTTCAACAGTGAGGATGGCGTTAACGAAGCGCGCAGCTTGGGCCTCTATAGCCGCAGCGTCACGGGCGGCAAGCACCATTATGAGAGTGGCAATTTCGTCAGCAACCTGTGGGGTGCACGCGATTCCGTGCGGCAAGTGATCGACGAACAACCGGGGCGCGGCATTTCGGGTCCCTATGCCGTCTCGAGCAGCAACGGTATCACCAACAGCGAAAAGATCGAGTTGATCGTCCGCGACCGCAACCAGCCGTCGGTGATTCTCTCAATTCAGTCGTTAGCACGGTTTGCGGACTACGAGTTCGAGCCCTTAACGGGCCGCTTGTTGTTCCGCAAGCCGATCCCGTCGCTGGACGAGCGGCTGAACCCGGTGTCGATCCGCGTCACCTATGAAGTGGACCAGGGTGGCCCTGCGTTCTGGGTCGGCGGCGTCAATGCCCAGTGGACACTGGGCGGCCGATTGGAGCTCGGCGTGAGCTATGCGATGGACGACGACCCGAACACGCCGTACTCACTCGGCAGTGCTAACGCGACGCTGAAGCTCGGCGATGCCACGACCTGGCTCATCGAGGCCGCGCAGAGCGACCGCGACAATTCGTTAGTGCAGCTCGAGTCGAAGGGTCATGGCTTTCGCACTGAGCTACGTCATGAGGGTGAAAAGCTCGACGCGCGGCTGTTCTACGGTCGTACCACTGACGACTTCGACAATCCGCTCGCGGTCCTGAGTGAGGGCCGTCAGGAGGCGAGTGCCAAGGCAACCTACAGTTTCAGTGAGGCCACGGACCTCATGGTCGAGGCGATCCAGACCGAGGATGCCAACATCGGTGCCGAGCGTTTGGGTGCGCAGATCTCCCTGGGCCACTGGTTCAACGATATCTTTCATCTCGAGGGCGGCCTGCGTTACTTCGACGACGAAGTACAAGCAGGTGCCCCGGTGCAGAACGCCACCACCTTCTCGAATGTCTACAACTTCCAGACGTCGGGCTCACTACCGGTGGGCGCCTATCAAAATGGCGGCCTTGCCTCCGGTCAGAACACCACCGGCCGCTTGAAGCTGTCGGCAAAGATCAAGGAGAAGTCTTTGGTCGATGTGGAGGGCGAGCAGGGCATCGACGACAGTGACGCCTATGCCTACGGTGTCGGCGGCGAGTACCAGGTGCTCGACAAGGCTCGGCTCTACGTCCGACACGAGTACGCCAAGAGCATCTCGAGTCTCTATGGCTTGAACGAGGGCGAGTCGCGCCGTGCCACCGTGTTTGGCGTGGACTCGGCTTACATGGAAGACGGCAGCGTGTTCTCCGAATACCGGATGCGTGATGCGCTGCCGGGTCGCGAGGGCGAAGCGGCGGTCGGCTTGCGTAACCTCTGGCCGGTGCGTGAAGGCTTGGCCTTCAGCACCAGTCTCGAGCGCGTGCAGGCAGTGGCAGGCCAGCAAGGCGATGCGACGGCGGTGGGTGTCGGCGTGGAATACACCGCGCGCGAGCTCTACAAGACGAGCGCACGGTTCGAGTTCCGTGACGATGAGGCGTCTAACACCTACCTGTCGACGCTGGCGTACACCCGCAAGCTGTCACGCGACTGGAGTTTCCTTGCCCGCAACGTCTACTCGTCAACGGACAACCAAGACCTGGCGCTCGGTGAACGCATGATTAATCGCGCGATCGTCGGCGCTGCGTTCCGCGACACGGATACCAACCGCTGGAACTCGCTGATGCGTTACGAGTTGAAGCTCGAGAAAGACACCGCGCTTCTTGATCCCTTCGATCGCAAAGCGCACGTGGTCTCGCTGCATACCAACTTCAAGCCGCGGCGCACGCTCACCCTGTCGGGCCAGTTGGCGGGTAAGTGGGTGGACGAGAGTTTCGGCGCCGTCGATGACAGCTTCACGGCTTACCTCGTGTCAGGCCGGGTGATGTACGACTTGACCGAGCGCTGGGACGTCGGTTTGGTCGGCAGCGTGTTTGATGGCGAGGGGGCACAGCAGTTAGGTCTCGGCTTCGAGACTGGCTACTCGTTGATCGACAACCTGTGGCTGTCAGTGGGCTACAACTTCTCGGGCTTCAGCGACGACGATCTTGTCGACAGCGATTACACACGGCGCGGTGCCTATATCCGGCTGCGCTTCAAATTCGATGAAAAACTGTTCAGCAGTCGCGACCGCTCCTGGAACAACTCCCTTCAGAGATAGGGTCACAGAGATAGGATTATGATGACAACTCGCATAGCAACTCTTGGTCTCGTGGCATTCGCGCTCAGCGCTTGCGGCACGAACGCACAAAAACCCGTCGACGCTGAGGCACCTCAGGTGCTGACCGGCGCTGAGGAGGGCCGGATCGTCGACAGCGTGATTCGTAAGGATTTCGACTCGATCGAGGGCTTCCAGACCCGCATCAAGGCGCTGAACGACGGTGGTGTGCCAGTGCGGGACTACCATCTCGCAAAAGCGCAGTGCTGGGTGTCGTTCGCGCTGGAGGAATACCACGAGAACGATCGTAGTCGGGTGATCGAATCGGCGCTGACTGAGGCCGATGGCATCCTCGATGTCATGGAGACGGGCGCACGGCCAGAGATGGCTGCGCCAAAGCAGATCGCGACGGTCACCAAGATTCGTGACGATCTATGGGCCAAGATCGAGACATTGAAGGGGTCGCCCGGCTTTCGCTGCGCCACTCTCGAGACGGCGTGCCTGGAAGTCAAACTGAACGAGGCGGGCCACGACTATCAGGAAACTGGTTGGCGGCACGCGCGCTTCAATATCGACGAAGCTGAACGGATGGCTGCCGATGCCGAACGCTATGCGGCCAACTGTCCGCAGCCCGATGACGACCGTGACGGCGTGGCTAACGACAAGGATCAGTGCCCGACCAGCCCGGCCGGCAGCAAGGTCAACGCGGTGGGTTGTCCGCTCGACGGCGATGATGACCGTGATGGCGTACTGAACAGTGCCGATCGATGTCCCACGACGCCAGCAGGCGATCGCGTGGATGCGAAGGGTTGTTCGCTCGGCAAGGAAATCCGTTTGGATGGCGTGAACTTCGCGAGCGATTCCGACAAGCTCCTGCCAGAATCGTTCGGGATTTTGAACGCCGCGGCGGATACGCTGCGCCGCTACCCGGAGTTGAACATCGAGGTGGCAGGTCACACCGACAGCCGTTCCTCCGACGCCTACAATCTCAATTTGTCGCAACGCCGCGCAGCCAGTGTGATGGCGTATCTGCGCGACAGCGGCGTGAAGAACGAGTTCTCGGCCAAAGGCTACGGCGAGAGTCAGCCGATTGCTGATAACAACACCGAGCCGGGTCGACTCGCCAATCGACGTGTGGTGCTGCGGATCCTCAACTGATCGTTAACAGTCGTTAGAAACCAGGCCGCAACGGTATGTGCAGCGCAGCACCCGCGCTTACGGCCTTATTATTAAGTATCCGTTAAGCTTGGCAGGCCCAGAGTAATCACTGTTGCGTTGCGGCCGATCATCATACGAGCGTAGAGGGCATGACAGGGTTAGCGATCGATCCGTTGACAGGTGTCGCGAGCGCTGACCATTTTCTTGGAGTGCTGGCGAATGTTTGCCATGCGGCTGATCCGTTGCGGGCACCCGTGTCTCTGGCATTGGTCAACGTCGATCATTTCACTGCCTTCAATGCCCGCTACGATTCGGCGACAGGTGATTGCGAGCTGGTGCGTATCGCCCGGCTGATTGCGGGTACGGGTCGGCATGACGACCTAGTGGCGCGTCTCTGTGAAGATCGCTTCGCGTGGCTGATGCCAAACACCGAAGCGCTCGTCGCCGCCGAGCTGGTCGAGGCATTGCGGGCCGCCGTGCAGCTCAACGTGCCGCCGGAGTTCGAGTTGACAGTGAGCATCGGCTTTGTCACCGGCTGGGACAATTTGAGCGCGGACCAACTGATCGAGGCGGCGCGCACGGCGCTGCAGGAAGCGAAGGGCAACGGCCGCAATCTGGTCGCAATGTATCGTCCGACGATTGGTCCAACGGCTGACCTAACGGCTCGTTAACCAAGCAGGTATTATCGCCGGCGATGCAAGCACATCGTCGGGCACTACTGCAGATACACCTGTGCGTTTTTCTGTGGGGTTTCACCGCCATCTTTGGCCGGTTGATCTCGCTGCCGGCCTTTGAGATCGTGTGGTGGCGCATGCTGCTGGTCGCCGCTTGCCTTGCGCTGGTTCCCAGGGTCTGGCGCGCCCTGCGCGCGATGCCGTGGCAGACACTGGCGATCTTCGGTGGCATCGGTGGGCTGCTGGCGTTGCACTGGCTGACCTTCTATCAGTCGATCAAGCTCGCCAATGCGTCAGTCGCTGCAACCTGTATGGCGATCGCACCCGCGGTCACCGCGTTGATTGAGCCGTCTATCACGCGAACGCGATTCGTTACCCGCAACTTCGTGCTCGGCGTGTTGATCGTGCCTGGAGTGCTGCTCGTCGTGGGTGGGATTGCTGCAGAGATGCGGGCCGGGTTCTGGCTGGGAGTGCTGTCGGCAGGATTGATTGCCGTCGTGAGTTCGCTCAACAAACGCTACCTGAACAATGAGCCGGTGCTGGCCGTGACCGCGATCGAGGTGGCGGCGGGGGCGCTGTTATTGACGGTTGCGATGCCGGTGTTTGCCGCCGACGGCTTCGCCGGTCTCATACCGAACCGGCACGACTTCCTGCTGCTGACGGTTCTGGCAGTCGGCTGTACGCTGCTGCCGTTCGCGTTGTCACTGTTGGCGCTGCGTCATCTGTCCGCCTTCACCACGCAGTTGGCAGTCAACCTCGAGCCGGTCTATACGGTCTTGATCGCCGCAGTGCTGTTGAGTGAAGTACAGGAGTTGACGGGCACCTTCTATCTTGGCGCGCTGGTCATGATCTCGACCGTGTTTATCCATGGCCGCTGGCTATCCCGCTGACTGATTTGCCAGTCAGCCATGCCGCTGGCATCGCCGGGGACAGAGCAAATGCTCCATCCCCAGCGATCGGACTAGTTAGTCCTTGGGCAGGATGACGGCATCGATCACGTGAATGACGCCGTTGCTGGCCATCACGTCGGCGCTAACCACTGTCGCGCCATCGACCATCACTTTGCCGTCCTTCACGGCAATGGCGACCGACTGGCCTTCCACCGTCTTGGCTTTGCTCAGCTTGACCACTTCGGCAGCCGTGACTTTGCCGGGGACGACGTGGTAGGTCAGGATCTTCCGCAGCTTGGCCTTGTTTTCAGGCTTCAGCAGGTTGTCGACGGTGCCAGCCGGCAACGCCGCGAACGCCTCGTCCGTCGGGGCGAAAACGGTGAAGGGTCCAGCGCCCTTCAGTGTCGCCACCAGGTCCGCTGCCGTAAGTGCTGCCGCCAAAGTCTTGAACTGGCCAGCGGCAACCGCCGTATCGACGATATCGGCTTGTTTCGCAGCTTTGCTGCTCTTCATGCCGTCGTCCGCTGCGACTGCCGCGGTGGACAGGGCGGCGAGAGAAAAAGCCATGGCAATAGCCACGGCCCGCAACGGCAGTCGAACAGAATTAAAGGTACGCATAGGATCTCCTCAGCTTGATGTATAGGACAAAGTCGCTCAAAACACTGTCGAGCGCGCTTCTGCTGAGTGATCCCCCCCCTCGCACGGTATCTGAGTCAACTTCGACGGATTAGTTCAGCCTGAGCGAAAAAAACCGTTGCGTAGACGCTGCCGCAGCGCCCCAATTGACCGACCGCCAGCAGCCGGTATCATCAGCGGTATATATAAGGTGCCAGCCGGGGTCGACTTCACCCTGGAGCTTCTCTTTTTATAAGTAAATCAATAAGTTATCGGCAGGCGCCGGTAGCGCGGGACAGTTCGCGCCGCGATTGGGCGCTCGGAGAGATCACATGGCTACGTCACGACAGTTGGGTCCGCCGCCCAAGCAGGGCCTCTATGACCCGCGCAACGAGCGCGATGCCTGCGGCTTTGGCTTCGTCGTAGACATCAAGGGCCGCAAGTCCCACAAGATCCTGCAGCAGGCTGTTCAAGTGCTGAAGAATCTGGATCACCGCGGTGCCTGCGGCTGCGAAGTGAATACTGGCGACGGTGCCGGTGTGCTGATCCAGATGCCACATGCCTTTAATAAGGAGGTGGCGCTGAAAGACGCGCGCATTCGGTTGCCTGAGCCCGGCAAGTACGCCTCGGGGCTGATCTCCACACCGCGCAACGCCACGCAACGCCGCCGTATCGAGGAAGTCTTTGCGCGCGTCGTGCAGTCCGAGGGTCAGGTATGGCTCGGTGCGCGAACCGTGCCGACCGACAATTCGATGCTGGGGGAGACCGCCCGCTCGAGTGAGCCGTTCATTCGGCAGGTCTTCATCGGCCGTGGCCGTGATACGCGCGACGCGGCGGAGTTCGAGCGCAAGCTGTACGTCATCCGCAAGCGCGCCTACAGCGAGATCCGCGTCTCTACCATTGGTGGCGCCGAGTACTGGTACGTGGCCAGCCTGTCGCACAAGACTCTCGTCTTCAAGGGGATGCTGACGACCGGTCAGCTCGACCAGTATTTCACCGACCTCTCTAATCCATTGATGGAGACGGCGCTGGCACTGGTGCATTCTCGCTTCAGCACTAACACATTCCCCAGCTGGGACCGCGCGCACCCCTACCGCTATATCGCGCACAACGGCGAAATCAACACGCTGCGCGGCAACATCAACTGGATGAGCGCGCGCGAAGCGATGTTCCAGTCGCCGCTGTTCGCGGACGACATCGAGAAAATTCCACCCATCGTCAATCCAAATGGGTCCGACTCGTCGATGTTCGACAACGTGTTCGAGCTGCTGGTGTTGGCGGGACGCTCGATGCCGCATGCCATCATGATGATGATCCCCGAGCCTTGGTCCAAAGATGAGCACATGGACCCGGCCAAGCGCGCTTTCTATCAATACCATTCAAGCTTGATGGAACCGTGGGATGGTCCGGCCGCCATTGCCTTTACCGATGGTAACCAGATCGGCGCGGTGTTGGATCGCAATGGTCTACGACCCGGTCGTTACTATGTGACGCACGATGGGCTGGCGGTGATGGCCTCGGAAGCCGGCGTGCTGGACCTGCCGCCAGAGAGCATCGCGCAAAAAGGCCGGTTGCAGCCGGGGCGCATGTTCCTCGTGGATACGACTGAAGGCCGCATTGTCGAGGACGAGGAGATCAAGCGTGAGTTGATCAACCAGCGGCCCTATGGTGAATGGTTGCAGCAACACTTGGTCCACCTCGAGGATCTGCCGGCGGCGCCGCCGACGGCGATGCCTGAGCCCGAGACTTTGTTGCAGCGACAGATCGCCTTCGGCTACACCTTTGAGGATCAGCGTTTGTTGATGACGCCGATGGCGCGCAACGGCGTCGAGGCGGTGGGCTCGATGGGCAACGACACGCCGCTGGCGGCGTTGTCCAACAAACCGCGGTTGTTATACGACTACTTCAAGCAGTTATTTGCGCAGGTTACCAACCCGCCGATCGACTCGATTCGCGAAGAGGTAGTGACATCCTCCGACGTGTGGCTGGGCTCGGAGGGCAACCTGCTCGATCCGCAGCCTACCGATTGTCGGCGCGTCGAGCTCAAAGGTCCTATTCTCACCAACGAAGAGTTCGCCAAGATTCGGCGTATGTCCTTGCCGGGCCTCAGGGTCGGGACGCTACGTCTGCTGTTCCGCGCTGACCGTGGCGAAGAAGGCATGGTGCAGGCGATCGAGCAACTGCGCGCGGCGGCGCGCCGCATGATCGTCGAGAGCGAGATCAACGTGCTGATCATTTCTGATCGCGGTGTCAACCAGCACTTGGCGGCGATCCCCTCGCTGTTGGCGGTATCGGCGCTACATCATTATCTGATCCGTGAAGGCTTGCGGATGCGGGTCAGTCTGGTCATCGAGACCGGCGAGGCTCGCGAGGTACATCACTTTGCGCTGCTGATTGGTTATGGTTGCAGTGTCATCAACCCGTATCTCGCCTTCGAAACACTCGATGGCATGATCCGTGACGACCTGCTGCCGAACGTTGAGCATCGGCTTGCGTGTCTGAACTACGCCAAGGCTGCGACCAAGGGCATCGTGAAGGTCATGTCCAAGATGGGCATCTCCGCCGTGCAGAGCTATCACGGCGCCCAGATCTTCGAGGCCGTTGGGCTGCGCCAGGACGTGATCGACGAGTACTTCACCTTGACTGCGTCGCGGGTTGGCGGGATCGGTATCGATGTGATTGCCGAAGAAACGCTCATGCGACACAGAGCCGCCTACAGTCCGCGGCGTTCACAGCAGGTGCTCTCCTCTGGTGGCCAGTACCAATGGCGGCACGACGGCGAGTTTCATCTGTTCAACCCCGAGTCGATCCATCGGCTGCAGAAGGCGGTGCGTACCGGTAACTACCGCACCTACAAGGCCTACGCGGAGCTGGTCGACGATCGTGCCAAGAATCTCTCGACGCTACGTGGGTTGCTCGATCTGAAGGCGGCTGAGCCGATCCCGATCGATGCAGTCGAGCCGATCGAGTCGATCATGAAGCGCTTCAAGACCGGCGCCATGTCGTATGGCTCGATCAGCAAGGAAGCGCACGAGACGCTTGCCATTGCGATGAATCGTATCGGCGGCAAGAGCAACACCGGCGAGGGTGGTGAGGATACCGACCGTTACACGCCGATGGAAAATGGCGACTCGAAGAACTCCGCCATCAAGCAGGTCGCTTCGGGGCGGTTTGGCGTCACCAGCGAGTATCTGGTCAGCGCGAAGGAACTGCAGATCAAGATGGCGCAGGGCGCAAAGCCCGGTGAGGGCGGCCAGCTGCCGGGCGCAAAGGTCTATCCGTGGATCGCCAAGACGCGTCTCACGACGGCCGGCGTGGGGCTGATCTCGCCGCCGCCGCACCATGACATCTACTCGATCGAAGATCTGGCCGAGCTGATTCACGATCTGAAGAATGCGAACCGTGAGGCGCGAGTCAGCGTCAAGCTGGTATCGGAGCTCGGCGTGGGCACGATCGCCGCGGGTGTCGCGAAGGCACACGCGGATGTCGTCCTGATCAGTGGTTACGATGGCGGTACGGGTGCGTCCCCGCTGACCTCGATGACACACGCGGGTTTGCCGTGGGAGTTGGGGCTGGCCGAAACACATCAGACGTTGGTGCTCAACAATCTGCGCAGTCGGATCGTGGTGGAGACGGATGGTCAGCTCAAGACTGGGCGTGACGTCGCTATTGCTGCCTTGTTAGGTGCCGAGGAGTTCGGCTTTGCAACCGCGCCGTTGGTGGCCACAGGTTGCATCATGATGCGTGTTTGCCATCTGAACACTTGTCCCGTTGGAGTAGCGACGCAGGATCCGCGGCTGCGCGCGAAATTCGCAGGCACACCAGAGCATGTGGTCAACTTCATGCGCTTCGTGGCGCAGCATCTGCGCGAAATCATGGCGGAACTCGGCTTCCGTACGGTCAATGAGATGGTCGGCCGCGTCGACATGCTGGAACCGCACGCTGCAATTGAGCATTGGAAAGCCCGTGGTTTCGACTTCAGCGAGATTCTCTACTCGCCCGATGCCGGCCCGGAGGTCGGTCGTTATCAACAGGTGAGCCAAGACCATGGGCTCGAGACGTCGCTCGATGTCACGACCTTGCTCGAGCTCTGCCGGCCAGCGATCGAGCGTGGTGAGCCGGTACGTGCCGAGTTGGCGGTCCGCAACGTCAACCGTGTCGTTGGCACGATCACGGCCAGCGAGATTACTCGCAAGTGGGGCGCCAAAGGTCTGCCAGACGATCCCGTGTCCCTCCACTTCAAGGGGTCCGCAGGCCAGAGCTTTGGTGCGTTCCTGCCGCCTGGGATGACCTTCGCCCTCGAAGGTGATGCTAACGACTATTTTGGCAAGGGTCTGTCTGGCGGCCGCTTGGCTGTTTACCCGGACAAGCGCGCCAGCTTTGCTGCTGAGCAGAACATGATCGTCGGCAATGTCGCTTTGTATGGCGCAACGCGCGGCGAGGTATTTGTCTGCGGCAACGCCGGCGAGCGTTTTGCGGTGCGCAACAGTGGTGTGGACGCGGTGGTCGAGGGGATCGGTGACCATGGTTGCGAATATATGACGGGTGGCAGAGTGATCGTGCTCGGCGCGACCGGTCGCAATTTTGCGGCGGGCATGTCGGGTGGCATTGCTTACGTGCTCGATGAAGACGATGCGTTCAGCAAGCGCGTCAACACACAGATGGTGGACGTGGAGCGGATCGAAGACGCCGCCGAGGCAGACGCCGTGCGCACCTTGATCGAAAAGCATGTTGCCGCAACCGGCAGCAAGCTGGGCGAGCGTGTGTTGGCAGCTTGGGGAACTGAGTTGCCTAGATTCTTTCGCGTCATGCCACGGGATTATCGTCGCGCCTTGGCGTGTCTGACCCGTGCTCACGAGCAAGGGCTATCGGGTGACGAGGCGGTCATGGCTGCGTTCGAGGAGAATTCGCAGGATCTGGCGCGCGTGGGTGGGAACTAACGAGATGGGTAAGCCAACCGGATTCATTGAGTACTTGCGCGAACTACCGCTCGACCGCGGTCCTGCCGAACGCATCAAGGACTGGCAGGAGTTCCATCACCACATGGACGAAAAGCGGCTGCGCCAGCAGGGCGCGCGCTGCATGGACTGTGGTGTGCCCTTCTGTCATACGGGCAAATTGATCAGCGGTGCGGCCTCGGGCTGTCCGGTCAACAACTTGATTCCTGAGTGGAATGACCTTGTGTATCGCGGTCTGTGGCGCGAGGCACTGGAGCGGCTGCACCGAACCAACAATTTTCCGGAGTTCACTGGTCGGGTTTGCCCAGCGCCTTGCGAGGGTTCCTGTGTGCTGGGCATTAATGCGCCGCCAGTGACCATCAAGAATATCGAAAACGAGATTATCGAGCGCGGTTTTGACGAGGGTTGGGTTTTGCCGGAACCGCCGGCCAAGCGTACTGACAAGAAAGTGGCCATCATTGGTTCGGGGCCAGCCGGGCTCGCCGCCGCGGCACAGCTCAACAAGGCGGGGCATACGGTGACGGTGTATGAGCGAGCGCCGCGTCCGGGTGGTTTATTGACCTACGGCATCCCGAACATGAAGCTCGACAAGAACGACGTCGTCGCCAGACGTATCGCGCTGCTCGAGAAGGAAGGCATCCAGTTCGTTTGCAACGCGCACGTGGGTGAGAACGTGGAAGCGCAGCTGTTGCTGCGCGACCATGACGCCATGGTTGTCTGCACGGGCGCTACCCTGCCGCGCGACCTACACGTCCCCGGTCGCGATCTCGCGGGCGTGCACTTTGCGATGGACTATCTGACGGCCAGCACGACCGCGCTGCTTGCCGGCGACAGCAAGTCGAGTCCGATCCAGGCCAGCGGCAAAGACGTCATTGTGTTAGGTGGTGGTGATACGGGTACGGACTGCGT
Source organism: Pseudomonadota bacterium (assembly GCA_016703895.1). Lineage (GTDB taxonomy): Bacteria > Pseudomonadota > Gammaproteobacteria > Steroidobacterales > Steroidobacteraceae > CADEED01. The sequence goes on along the minus strand of JADJBE010000026.1, from coordinate 364,058 downwards.
CGGGACTGCGATGCGCCAGGGTTGCCGCTCACTGACGCAGCTCGAGATCCTGACCAAGCCGCCTAACGATCGCGACGCGGACAACCCGTGGCCGGAATGGCCGCGGGTCTACAAGATGGACTACGGGCAGGAAGAGGCCGCAGCAAAGTTTGGCGGCGATCCGCGGCGCTATCTGACGACCATCAAGCGATTCGTCGCTGACAAGTCAGGCGCGCTGAGTGGCGTAGTCACGGTCGAGATTCACTGGGAAAAATACGACGATGGGCGGGTCGTACCAGTCGAGAAGCCGGGTAGCGAGAAGGAGCATCCCGCCCAGCTAGTCTTGCTGGCAATGGGCTTTCTCGGTCCGGAGCAGCCATTGTTAGCTGAACTTGGCGTGGAGCGCGATGCGCGCAGCAACATCCGTGCCGAGCATGAGTGCTACACCACCAATAAGGCCGGTGTGTTTGCAGCGGGGGACTGCCGTCGCGGGCAAAGCCTGATCGTGTGGGCTATCAACGAGGGCCGCGGCGCGGCGCGCGAGTGTGATCGCTACCTGATGGGATCGACCGACTTGCCCTGATCTCAAATGTGAGTCAGGGTTTCAATAGCCTCGAGCAGTGCTTCGATATCGGCGGGTTTCTCGAGGATGCGGTCGACCGACTGGCCGATGGCCTGCAGGTGTTGCTTGCTGATGTCACCGGTCAACAGGATGGTGGGTGGTCGGTGACCGAGTTGCGCGGTGATCTTGGCAACGATTTCGTCGCCCGTCACCCCATGGGGGAGTTGGTAGTCGGTGATGATCAAGTCCGGGCACAGACGCTCATCGCGCACGCGCTGCAGCGCTTGCTCGGCCGAGTCGGCTTGCCGGACGGTGTAGCCCTCCAGATCGAGCAAAATCTTGAGCGAGGCGGCCACGGATGGATCGTCCTCGATATGCAGGATGGTGAGATCGCGCCGCGCCTGCAGCGCGCGCTGACGGCCGGTGTCACTGATGGCCGGTGCCGCGGCGGCTGCGATCACCGGCATGGCGCGTGGCACGCTCACGGAGAACGTGCTGCCACGGCCTAGCTCGGATTGCACTTGCACTGGCAACGAGAGCAACGCACTGATGCGCCGCACGATGCCGAGTCCCAGGCCGACGCCGCGCCGCTTGTCGCGCGATGGATTGTCGATCTGGTAGAAGTCGTCGAAGAGTCGTTCACGATGCTCGGCCGCAATGCCGATGCCGGTATCGATGACTTGGATGCGCAGTCCCTCGTCGCTGGTCTCGGTCAGTACCGTCACCGTGCCCTGGCGTGTGTACTTGATGGCGTTGGAGACCAGATTACGCAGGATGACTTCGAGCAAACGCGGATCGGTGCGCGCCGATTCTCGACACACGGGGATGTCGAGTCGCAACTGCTTGTCGGCGGCCGCGATCGACAGGTCGGAACGGATCGGTGCCAGAATCTGCTCCAGCGCAAACACTTGTACGCGCGGTTCGATCGCACCGGACTCTAGCCGGTTCACGTCGAGCAATGCAGAGAGCAGGTTCTCCATGCTGCGGACCGCTTCGGCGAGCGAGTGCAGCTGGGAGGCGGCCGTCTGGTCTTTGACGATCCGCACCAGGATCGCGTGGACCAGCGCGATGGTCTGCAGCGGCTGGCGCAGATCATGGCTGGCCGCGGCCAGAAACTCCGACTTCGACTGGTTTGCTGTGTCGGCCGTTAACCTGGCGGCTTCGAGGTCCACGGCGCGTGCGCGCAGTTCGCGCTCCAGTTGTTGGCGATCCCCATCGCGCCGACCTTCTGCGACCAGGTGCGTGACGGTGCCGGATCGATCAGCAACCGGGCTGAGGGAGAAGTCGATCGGTTCGAGATGGCCATCCGCGCCGCGATGGCACGCCTCGTAGCGCACGAACTCGTTGCGAGCGGCTCGTTCAATGCCGGCAGTCAGCTTGGCCTGTTGCTCCGGCGACCAGCGCCACCACGGTGTATCAACGAAGGACTGCCCGATGACTTGCTCACGCGATATGCCCGCGAAGGTCAAGGCGGAGACATTGATCTCAAGCAGCTTGCCCGTCACATCGAGTATGCCGATGAACTCGAACGCATGGTCGAGGATCGCGCGCAGGTGGCTGACCGCAGCCCGCGATTCGACGCTGAGATCCTGCGGATCGATCACGACTCAATCTGCTCCGATAAGGCATAAGGCGAACCCTAAAGCCTACATCCTTGCCGACGCTTTCGCTAGAGTCGTGCTTCCGTCCCTCCCGCCAAGACGGATAGTTAATACGGATAGCGATAAGAGTATGGCGTGACATCGGGCGGTACGACCCTGTAACTGGCCTGCAGGAACGCGACCAAGTCGACAAGCTGCTGAACAGTCATTACGTTATTCAGAGCAGCTATTTCCATGAGCGACTCGCCGCCGAGTGCGGTCGGGTCGCGCGGATACCGCGGCGCGATTCGATGGGATGGATTGATGATGGAAGTTACCAGCTCGCCGTAGTTTCGCACTCGCGTGGTTTCGCCGCCGAGGAGTATGTTGGCGGCACCGGTGCCTTCGAACTTTTCAGTGACTCCGTCTATCTTGTGACAGGTGTAACACCGAAGATCGACGAAGGCTTGTTTGCCAGCCGCTGCGTCGCCATCGGGCAGTCGAAAGCCAGTCGCGGATCTCGGATTGAATTGTCCGCAGCCGCTCAATACAAGCGCCGCCGCAGTGCAAATGAATAGAGCGACTGTGAACATGGAGTGCCGCAGTGTGCGAGGCGTGGGGTTGAGCTGCAATGGACTTGCGTTCATGAGACTAACGCCTCGCAAAGGAAAAAAGTCTGCGGGGAACTTGCTGGAATAGCTATGCGTGAATCTGCGTATTCATCGCACGGCGCGCGCGAGCTACCTTGTTAGGGAGTGAACTTTAGGAGAGATGCCGTGAGCTATCATTTCAGCCGCACGATCAACATGCCATTCGCGGACGCCATTGCACACGTAACGACTGAGCTCGGCAAGAGAGGCTTCGGTGTACTCACGGAGATCGACGTGACGGCAACACTCAAGAAGAAACTCGACGTCGAGTTTCGACCATATCGAATATTGGGAGCGTGCAATCCGCAGTTCGCGTATCAGGCGCTGTCGGCGGAAGATAAGATCGGTACGATGTTGCCTTGCAACGTCATTGTTCAGCAGCTCGATGACGGTCGCGTGGAAGTGTCGGCCGTCGACCCTGTCGCGTCGATGCAGGCAGTGAGCAACCCTGCCCTGGAGCCGATTGCGCTGCAGGTACGCGACGCTTTGAAGGCGTGTGTCGCCGGACTCTAGAGCTGCCGTCGGCCCCGAATCATTCGCCAGAGCTGCGCCCCCGTGACAAACCAGCGCACGACTTGCTGCCACGGGTAGCGTCGGCCGCGCAGCGCAGACAGTGCTACCAAGCCCATCAAGCCGGCACCGGCGGGGTGCCTCGCAAACAACGTCGCAACTGTGCCAATGCGGCGACGCGACGTCAGCTCGGCAGTCAGATCCTGCAGGGCAGGCGACAACGAACGACGCAATAGATCGCCTTCAGTGACTAGCGAACGTCGTCGATCCGCAAGCTGCGATCGTCTGGATTGCGAGCCGCCAACCAATTCAGTTCTCTCGCTTTCCCGGGGAGCGGCGCAATGCTTCCAAGTCCTCGCGTATCGCGGCGCGAGTTGTTTCGAGTACTGATTCGCGTGCGCGTCCCAAGCCGTGAAAATGCCAGCCAATGCCGAGAGCAGTGAGCGCAAAAGACAGCGCGACGAGTAACGACGCGAGTGCTGGATGCGAGTCCCACCACATCAGCACGATGCTGAGGCCGGCAAACCCGAGTGCCAGACTGGTCAGCGCGACCACCGCGACGCCCCACAACACGCTCGCGGCAACATTCCGCAGCTCTTCTTCTAGCTCGACGGTAGCCAGCTCGACCCGGTTGCCGACCAACTGCAGCGCCGCAGCACCGACTCGCCACAGCGCGTTGGTCAAACCGGGCCCGCGGCGGTCGGTGTCCAGTTGCGTGGTCGCTACCATCGTGCCGCTCGTGACGGCATTTAGCGACGTGCCAGCAGCAGACCAGCGAGAAATGCCAAGCTAGCGCCTGCCGCGATGGTCGTCCACGGGTGCTCGTGGACATATCGATCGGTTGTCTGGCCCGCCGCACGGGCGCGACGCGTGATTTCCTCCTGCGCACGATGCAGGCTGGTTTTGCGCGCGGTCACGAATCTCCGTCAGCCGCTCGCTGCCGATATCCACCGAGTCGTTGAGCAGTGTCTCGACGTCGGCTACTGCAGCGCGCAGGTCCTGCAGCAGTTTGTCGGTCGATGCGTTGGTCGTCATAGTTCATATCCTCCTCATGTAGTAATCAGTATGCAGGCGCGGGACTGTTCGTGCCATGCGGACTATCCCTTAGCGGTAAGCTTCATATGCTTATGTACCGGTAGCGTCGATCGGTAACCACAACTGATCTACTATGGCCTATGGCTGACGTCCAATTGCAACCCGGCGCGACATCGCTCACCGATTGGCGCGCAATCTATCATGGCGCCAGTGTGACACTGGCGACTGGCTGGCAAGCGCCTGTCGAGCGCGGGGCGAGCACGGTGGAGCGCATCGTCGCGCGTGGCGAGCCGGTGTACGGAATCAACACCGGCTTTGGCAAGCTCGCTACGGTCAAGATCGAAGCTGTCGAGCTCGGCCGCTTGCAGCGGAACATCGTACTGTCGCATTCCGTCGGGGTCGGTGAGCCGCTACCCCAGGCAGTTGTCCGGCTCATGCTGGCCTTGAAAGTGGCGAGTCTGGCACAAGGCTATTCGGGCGTTCGCCTAACGACTGTGCAGCGACTTATTCTAATGCTGCAGCGAGGTCTTATTCCGGTGATACCCTCGCAGGGGTCGGTTGGCGCTTCTGGTGACTTGGCGCCGTTGGCCCATATGGCAGCAACGATGCTGGGGGAGGGTGAGATCGACACGGTTGCCGGCCGGCAACCGGCGGCTATTGCACTGGCCGAGGCAGGTCTCGCGCCATTGCAGCTTGGCCCCAAGGAGGGTTTGGCGCTGTTGAACGGCACGCAGTTTTCGACCGCCTGTGCGCTGGCGGGTCTGTTTGATGCGGAGAACCTGTTCCGCGCAGCACTCATTACCGGCGCATTGTCGACCGAGGCCGCAAAAGGTTCCGACGCACCGTTCGATCCGCGCATCAGCCAGTTACGTTTGCACCGCGGTCAAATCGACAGCGCCGCCGCGATTCAGCGGTTGATGGCCGGTTCCATGATCCGTGAATCGCATCGGGCGGGAGACGAGCGCGTGCAAGACCCGTACTGTTTGCGCTGCCAGCCGCAAGTCATGGGTGCGGCGCTCGACGTGCTGCGTCAGGCGGCGGCGACTCTGGGTGACGAAGCGAATGCCGTCACTGACAACCCGCTGATCTTCGCGGCGAGCGATGAGGCGTTGTCTGGTGGCAACTTTCACGCCGAGCCGGTTGCGTTTGCAGCCGACATGATCGCGCTTGCGGTGTGCGAGATTGGTTCGCTCGCTGAGCGCCGCATTGCCATGCTGGTGGATTCCGCGCTCTCGGGGTTACCAGCCTTCCTTACGCCCAAGCCGGGACTGAACTCAGGCTTCATGATGCCGCAAGTAACCGCGGCCGCACTCGTCTCGGAGAACAAGCAGCGCGCCTATCCTGCCAGTGTCGATTCCATTCCCACCTCCGCGAACCAGGAGGATCACGTGTCGATGGCAGCGCACGCCGCGCGCCGTCTGCAGCCGATGGTAGCGAACGCCACAGCCATCGTTGCGATCGAGTGGTTAGCCGCTGCGCAGGGCTGCGACTTTCATGCGCCATTGCTTTCGAGCGCGTCGCTGGAACGCGTTCGGCGGCTGCTCCGCTCATATGTGCCGCACCTCGAGGACGATCGCTACTTGCATCCGGACATCATGACGGCGACCGACCTGGTTGCGCGCGGTGTGTTGGGCGAATCCGTTCCTGAAGCAGCGCTGCCGTGGATTTGCCACGATACGGCACGCGCAGCGCATCAATAGTCGCTAGACTAGTCCCGCATCGCAAGCCAAGCCGGGGAGATTCAATGGCAGTTCCAGTCGCGCCGCGTGTCGCGGATTGTGTCGCGCTCGTAACCGGCGCAAATCGGGGTATCGGCAAAGGCTTCGTGGAAGAACTGCTCGACGGTGGTGCCAAGCGCGTCTATGCGGCAGCCCGTAGTGCGGAGAGTCTGGAACCGCTGGTGGCGCTCGACCCAGACCGCGTCACGCCGTTGGTGGTCGACGTAACGCGTATCGATCTGATACTCGCGGCGGCACGCCGCGCGACCGATGTAACGCTGCTGATCAACAACGCGGGGATCTCCGGCGCCGCTGGTCAGCGGCGACTCATCGGTTCGCCGAATCTCGACGACTCGCGACTCGTGATGGATACCAACTTCTGGGGCCAACTGGAAATGTGTCGCGCCTTCGCGTTTCAGTTGGGCGAGAACGGGGGTGGCGCGATCGTCAACATTCTCTCGGTCGGAGCCTTGTTCGTGCTACCGGAGTTCGGTAGTTATTCCGCATCGAAGTGGGCGGCGCGCGCGATGGGAGTTGCTGTCCGTGCCGAACTCTACGGGCAGGGTACGTGGGTAGCGAACGTCTACCCGGCGGGTGTCGAGAGCGACATGTCGAAGAACACTCCGGGGCCCAAGTTGACGGCTCGCGACCATGCACGCGAGGTGCTTGCGGCGCTCGCGGACGGGCAGGAAGAGATCTTCCCAGGGGATGCGGGTGTGAAGTTTCGCGATGTGATCGCGCGGGATGCAGCGACGTTCGAGCGCCAGGTGCGGGAGCGGTTTCTCAGCGACCCGTTGGGCTGACGAGCAGCAGCCAAAAAAAACGCCTCGCATAGCGAGGCGTGTAACTATCTATCGTCGACTCCGGTCCATCGCTTGTCAGCAAAAAATCGCCTGCACGAGCGCTATCCATTTCGGCTGGAGGGCTGGTGGCAATACCACCGGCCAACACATGTGGCCTACGCGTCAATTCGCGTCTTTACCTTGTCCAGACAGCCGCCTGACTAATGACGACCGCCTATACCGTGCTCGCGAGCAAGTCCGAGGTTTCTAATTGATCCGTTGAGTTGATCCGATCAGCTTGATGCAATTACTGTCTCGCAATTACATCAACCATCTTCCTAAGCTGCAGCAGCATTTTTCGTGCCGCTACGACAAACATCATATAAATGAATGAGTTGGCGCATCGACCGAGCTACTACTTGGGACCATTGTAAAGAGTTCTGACAAAAAACCAATGTCGTAAGAGCGCGACAGTCAGTCGCTGGATCGCGTCAGTGTGACGCGGATAGCTACACCGGTGCCATCCGGCAAGTTGCTTGCTTGCGCGATACCGCCGTGAAAATCGGCGATCAGGCGGACAATGTAGAGTCCCAGGCCAAAATGAGGCCGCCCGTCATCGTCCTTGCGCGATTGCCACAGCGATTCGAACAAGGGTGCGCGCGATGCGGGTAGCAACGGTCCAGGGTTCTTCACCTCCAACCTGGCGCGCAATTCGTCATGCACTAGACTTATCGTAATTGTGTCGCCTTCTGCGCTGAAATCGATGGCATTGTCGATTAACTTGTCCAGCATCTGCACGATAAGATCCGCTGAGCCATCTACTCGGGTGGGCTTGTCCGGCAGTGCCAGTGTGAACTTGCGCGCAGAAAACGCAGTTGTGTACGCATCAACCGCAGATCGGAGCACTGCGTTCAGATCGAACTGTGCCCGCTCGCTGTTCTCGATCGCTTCCTCGACCCGCGTTGCCGCACCCATCGCGATCAGAATGCCATTGAGTCGCTCCGCCCCTTGCCGTGCACGCGCCACGTAGGCCGCGGCGTCGCCCGTGAGCCGCTCGTGTTCCAGATTATCGAGCGAGGAGCGGACGATTGTGAGTGGCGTGCGAATTTCGTGCGCCAGTTTGCCTGCCAAAGTGCGCAAGTATCCGGTGTAGCCGTTGAGCCGCCGCAACAACGCCTCGAAACTGCGCGACAGGTCGCCCAGCTCATCGGCTGCTGCGGTCTCCGGTAGTTCCACCGTCAAACGCCCCTCGCGGGTCAAGGCGTTTTCGCTGGCGGTTCGCAGTCGCGCGATTCGAAGTGCCAGCCGACCGGCAAACCAGAATGTTGCCAGTACGGCGAGTCCGGTGACCAGCAGCGTGAGATTAAGTAGTCGGGTCAGCGCGCGGTCGCGCAGCGTCAGCCAGCGGTCCGCGGTCTGCGCGAGCTGCAGGACGCCGATCACGCGTTTATTGTTAGTGTCGAAGATCGGCACAGCCGCTGTCACGATGACGCGATTCTCATAGCGCCCTGCTGTCAGGGCCGTCGTGGCCTTGCCGCTGCTCGCAGACTCGATCTGTTGCCGACTCAATCGATCGCGCTCGCCGTCCGAGGTTTGGCGAGGCACACGGTCGCCATCGAGAAAGCGTCGATACAGCCGTGGTAACAACCCGCGCATCGCGGTGTAGTCCTGTGGTAGCGCAGGTGCGTCGAGACGTGCCAAGGTGGTGCCCGTCTGGCTCGCCACGGTCAGTTCAACGCCGGGCTGCGCGAACTGTTGCAGTCGTTCGCTCAGATCCGGCGAGGCGGCTAACAAGCGGCCGATCGCCGTCAACTCACCGGGCTCGAGCGTGCCGATACTGCTGCGTACGCCGCCGCGTCGATCACGATCGTCGATCAGCACGCCGAAGTGCTGGCCGATCATCGACAGGGGCACGCGAAACTCGACCACGTAACCAGACCGTGTGGCGCGCCAGGCGCCCTCGATACGCGGCTCATCCACCACGTCCTCGCGACCGTACTCGCGTGTTTCGATCCGCCGGCCGCGCAGCGCACCCGGCCCGGACGCTGCGAGAAATACCCGGCGCTGCCCACCTCGTGGCTCGTCAAAAGCAACCCACAATCGATCACCCAGCGTTGCCGTATCCAGCGGCGTGACATCCGAGCGATCGAACACGAGGGCGTTGTCTGCGACGATCGCCAGCACATACAACCAACGTTCACGCGTGGCAGTCAGCAGACGTAAGCCGTCGCCATCGGCTCGTTCGAGCACCTTGGTGTTGCGGCTGTCCGTCGGCCATTCGTCAGCGATGCCGTCAAGGACTGGCGTTGCTGTGATGACAATCGGTTCGATATCGAGCGGCCCCGGCGCTGCCGCCGCGCCGCTCGCGGCACCGTTGCGATAGAGAAGTTCGCGGCGACCCTGCAGTGATGCCGCGATCGTGCCAGCGACCGCGAGCAGCGATTGCTGTTCGCTTTGCCGCAGTACCGACTCCATCTCCTTGGCGTATTGGCAGCCCGCCCACGGCAATGCCAGAGTCGTTAGTGCTAGCAACAATAATTTGGTGCGCAGGCGCAGTGGGCTGGTAGGACCAAGATTCAAGGTCTCATTCCACCCAGCGGTAGCCCATTCCATAGACTGTCTGGATCGTATCGCAGCTGGCATCGATGAGCTGAAACTTGCGCCGGATGCGCTTCACGTGCGAAGTGATCGTGTTGTCATCCAGCACCACGTTCGCGGCGTCCATCAGTTGCTGCCGGTTCTTGACGTGGCCGGGATGCTTGGCCAAAGCATGCACGATCCAGAATTCGGTCAGCGACAACAGCACGACCTGGCCCTGCCATTGCACGGACATCCGTTCCGCGTCGATCGTCAGGGCGCCGCGCCTGACGATCTGCTGATCCTGCGCCGGTCGACGCAGCGCATCGACGCGGCGAAACAAAGCGTTGACCCGGGCGATCAGATGGCCGATCGAGAGGTCCTTGGTGAGGAAATCATCGGCACCGAGGCGCAGACCGGACACCGCATCGAGTTCGGAATCGCGGGCGGTGAGGAAAATGATGGGCAGCTCGGCCGAGAGATTGCGTAGCTCACGGCAAAGATCGAAGCCGCCTTCCGGCTCGTCTTCCAGTGAGATATCGATAACCGCCAGATCAGGCAGTCGTGTCGCAAATGCTGTCATTGCCTCGCGCCGATTCGGAAAGGTACGCACCGCATAGCCTTCGCGTGCAAAGGCCGCGGCGTAGTTGTCGCGTATAGCCGCTTCGTCCTCGACGATCGCAATCTGCTTCTTCATGGGGACGCAGTGTAGCGCGCGATTTGCCGCCTGCGCAGCTCGGCCACAATTGGTCAGAATCGATCCCCGTGGCGCCAGAAACCTGCGGGCAATCTCGCCCCAATGCAGCGGTGTAATGACCTCCAGGCTAAGGAGGATCCAGCATGAATACACCATCTCGCTACCCGCTCAATGCAGTCGCCACTTCACCCGCAATCCGCTGGCAGCGGTTCCTGGAACGACGGGGCACACAGGACAACGACTTTGGCAGCCGGCTGGCACGGGCGCGTCTGGTCTACCTGCGGCGCCGCGAGTCGCTAGGCAACTGGATCGCGCTGACCATCGGCTTTCTGATGGTGGGTACGTCGATCAATTGGTAGCGCACCGCCCGGGGCTGGCAGATGCACGATACCGTCGTCGGTGTATCGCTGGTTCACATCCTTCGGGTCAGGATCAACGACAACGAATCGAGTCCGCGCAGACTAAAGTGCGGCTTGTGAGCCGGCTCACACGCACTCGGATCCAGTTCGATCTTTTCGAATCGTTGTGTGAGATGTCTGAAGGCTGCGGTGAGCTCGGCGGTCGCCAGTACACGCCCCACGCAGCCATGAATCCCGTGGCCAAATGCCATGTGCCGGGTAACGTTTGGCCGGTCGAGTCGCAATTCGGCTGGGTCTGGGAACTCCCGCGGATCGCGATTGGCGGCACCATACAGCAGCACCACTCGCGCACCTGCCGGAATGACTGCGCCGCCTAACGGGTAGTCACGCGTGCAGCGCCGAAACAGGCCTTGCACCGGGGATTCCAGCCGCAGCGTTTCATCGACGAACCGCGCAGCCAGCGTTGGCTCGTCATGTAGTGCCTGCAAAAGATCGGCGCGCTGCGTGAGTAGCCAGGCGCCCTTGGCAAGGTGATTACGTGTGGTCTCATTACCGGCGACCATCAGCTGCGCACAGATGGCAATGAATTCCTCGGTCGTGAGTGCGACCCCTTCGTCAGTGTTCGCCACAGCGAGGGTCGAGAGAATGTCATTGCGTGGCTCGCGCATCTTGCGCTCGCGCAGCTGCACGAAATATCGCTGGAAGTCGACGATTTCTCGCGTGCAGGCGAGTTTCCGATCGGCGGTGATCATCGCGTTGAGCGTTTCGATAATCGCGTCGGTCCAGCGCTTGAGTAGCGGTGCGTCCTCACGAGGTACGCCTAACTGGTCGGCGATGACATCGATCGGTAGCGGGATCGCGAAGTGCGTCATGAAATCGACAGGAAGGTCGGCTGGCAAGCGATTCAGCAGCTCGACGATATGTGCGTCGAGGTAGCTCTGCAGGCGGTTGACTGCCGGTCCGGTAAAAAGTCCTGCTACCAGACGTCTGAACCGAGTATGCCGTGGCGGGTCGACCTGCGACAGCACGTCCGGGGCGATCCAGCCATCGCGACGCAATAACTCGTCGGCAGCGGATGAGTCGACGCGGCTCACGCCGCGGCGCATGTCAATTTCGCTCGAGAAGACTTCCCAGTTGCGTGCCGCTTCGGCGAGCTCAGCGTGTCCAGCAATAACCCAAAGACCCGTTGCAGTGTCGAGTTTAACCGGTTGCGAACTGTGCACTTGCTGGTAGTAGCCGAAAGGCGAGGCCTGCGTCGCCGGGTCGGACATCGAGGCAGGATGCTGGTCGGTGGAGCGACTCATCATGCAATTCTCCTCAACGCAAGATTGCGAATCGCATAGTTACTGTCGTGGATAGCGCCCGAGCGCCAGCGGCAGCGCCGCTGCAAACAAGGTGGCGATCGTAAACGCCGGAACGACAGCATTCAGCGACCCGGTTTCATCCAGCACCCGGCCGCCCAGGATCGCGCCGGCGGACGTCGCGATGGTCAACGGCAGAATGATCAGCGAGAAAATCTTGCCGTAGTTAGCCAAACCGAAATACCGGGCGACAAAGTAAGCGAGAAAGTCATACTCAGCACCGGCCGCGATGCCACACAGTGCGACGGCCAACGCTAACTGCCAGACTGCAGGCTGGTCGATATAGAGCATATTAAAACCTACGATCGGCAGCAGGAACACGGCAGCGCAGATCCCCGGTGCCCAGAAGCGATCGAGCAGCATGCCGGCGCCGACCCGGCCTATGATCACGGACAAACCCAGGACGCCGGCGAGCTTGGCAGCCGCAGGCGCATCGAGGCCTTTGGTCATGAGTACTGGCACGAGATTCGCGGTCCAGGCGCCCAGGCAGACCTGGATCGCACACAGGCTTGCGGCCAAAATCCAGAACTGCCGCGAGCGTAGCGCCGCCGCCAGCGTCACACCCCACTGGGGTTCGCTCGAGCGCGGCTCGCCAGACAACTCGGCGGCGCCCACCGCCCGCTCATCACGCACAAACCACCAGCAAAGTGGCCACGCGATCAGCACCGGTAGTGCTGCCAGAACCAACCAGGCCGTTCGCCAGCCAGCCGTATCGATAATCGTCTGGGTTAGGCTCGGCAAAAACATGGCAGCAATTCCACTGCCCGAGAGTGTCAGGCCTAGCGCCAGGCCGCGTCGCTCAAGGAAATGAGTATTGACCAAGCGCGTCCAAGTGATTGGCAGGATGCCACACGCTAACAAGGTCAGCGCCAGCATCACTAGGTAGAAAGTCCAGGCCGCGGCGGTGACGACACTGAAGCCTGCGATGCCAACCGAAAACGCCAAGATGCCAATCAAGGCCACGCGGCGCGGTCCGTAACGATCAACCAGGTAGCCGCCAAGGGGCGATGCGAAAATGATGCCGAGCGGGATAAAAAAGTTGACTGTCTGGTAGGTCTGCAACGACCAGCCGAATTCCTGGGTCATGGGTCGAGCGAACACGCTCAATACAAACGGCGGTATCGCCGCAAGCGATAACCCGACACCGGCCATACAGGCAAGCAAGATCCCTCTTTGGCGCCACATTTCGTTCATGACTGATCTTTAAATCTGGCCAGCCCGCGACCATAGCACGCTATCATCGCGCCGCGGTCCGGAGCCGCCTGGCAGGATTTTTTCGGAGAGAACTCATGCGCAAGAACTCGAAGATTTTTCGTGGTGTCGCTACGGTCTTTTTCAGTACCACGGTCGCGGTCGCTGCGTTCGGTGCCCCACCCAACCCACCGCCAGAGAACAAGCTCGCGGGCTACTCGTCTTACGAGCTTGCCCCAGTTCAATTGCAACCTGGTATCGAGGGGAAGAAGAACGCGGGCAAGGTGCTCGCCAAGGTTGACGAAAACATGCGCGCCAGTGTCGAGTCGATACTGAGTGGCTGGAATGCCAAAGCGGACGCCGCGGCTCCTAACAAGCTGGTGATCGAGTCCACGATCACGACGTTGCACAAGCCGTCTGGTGCCGGGCGGTTCTTCGCCGGCGCGTTCATGGGTGATGGCAAAATTGTTATCAACGCAAAAAATCGTAGTGCAACCATCTGGCAAGATGATAGCAACGCCCGAGTTCTATCAGCGCGCTAACGCGATGGCAGGGGCCTGGACGGTGGGCGCCCACGACAACGCGATGCTGCAGCGCGTAACTGTGCTGGTAGCGAATTACTTGAGTGGCAACTACGATGACGCGGTCGGTGGTGCCACGGGCTACGAGCCGTAACGGAGCGCGTTAGCTGCGCGTCAGTTCTGCCAGCTCGTAGTGCGTCTGCATGTAGCCGGCAACGCCGCCCTTCAGGAATAGAAACTCGCCATCTGCCGTACACCACACGTCGTACGGCGGGTGTTCCTGCGGCAACTCAGGGTTGGTGACGAATTGGTAGTGCCAGGCATCAAACGTCCCGGCCTCGACGGTCACTTTTTCAGGGCCCACATACACCAGGCTGAGCCCGATCGAATACAGCAGCGGACCGGTGGCACCACGGTGATCGGGCGATGACAACAGGATCTGTTTGACCCGCTGTACCTTGCCGGGCTGCTGGCGATCGATCAGCCGCAGATGCCAGGCATCGCAGGCGATGGCGTGATTTTGAAACGTAACGAGGGGCTCGGCCAGATCCATACGCTGCGAAATACGGCCCTCGAGCGCGGTCCAGGTTTCGCACTCGGCGTACGCGGGATGAAAACGAAACCAGCCCGAGCCCATGAACTTGCTGTCGACCGAGAGTCGCATGGCGCAGTCGGTCGGCATCCAGTTCTTATCGAGTGAGTAGATCGCGTCGCGCATCACGCTCGGCCGGTCGTCGATCTCGGTGTGCGCGACGCAGGTCCGGGTGCCATCCGCGTGCACGTCGATGCGGAAATACTCGCGGCCGCGCTCCTGATCCATCCGTTCCGGCTTCTTCGACAGATACTTGATACGGCCCATCACGCTCTTGTGATCGCGTTGCAGGATGGGCAGCTTCGACGCAGGGGCTTGGCTCATGAGGTTCTTCCGGTTTTCGTTGCAGTGATAGGGTTGGATTATTGGCTGCCGCTCGGGCTGCGTGGGCTGATTAGTGCCACGCGCGCACGGTACGGTCGTAACGCCATGACAATAAGCGCGGTGCCGGCGGCGGCGGCCACTAATGCGACGATGGCGAGCGAGTAGCGCAGCTTGTTGCCATCCTGGAAAACGTCCTCGGTCAGCCACGCGACCGCGATCGGACCGATCGCAAAGCCGATGGTGTTCAGAGTGAAATAGTACACCGCCGTTACCTGCGCGCGCATATTGGCGGGCGCGATACTGAGGACTGCCGCAGCGCCAGCGGCTGTTGGAATGGCGCCGCCCAAGGTTGCCGGCGCGACCATGGCGAGTGCCAGCTCTGGCGTTGGCATCAGCGGCAGCAAGGTGTAACCCACAATCAGGAACGCGAAGCCGATCAAAGCGACGCGCAGATAGGCGTCGTCATAGCGACGTCTTAGTACATCGCATAACCAACCCCCGCCAACTACCCCGATCAGCCCAAACGTGACTAACAACACACCGCGCCAGCGGATGAAGTAGCCATAGGCCTCCGTGTCGAGCGCGTAGGTACGGCGAAAAAACTCAGGGATCCAGTAGTTGACTCCATAGCCCATGATGGCAATACCGGCGAGACCGACAAATAGCGGCACGAACAGGCGCGCATGGCTGCGCAAGTGACCCAGCGTCGTGAGTATGGAGACCGGCGTTCCACTAGAGGTGCCCGCATCGCGTCGCACCGGTTCGCGAATCGTCGCAATGACGAGCGCCACCAGTATTCCAGGCAGGCCTACCACGACGAACATGAGCTGCCAGGGCTCGAGCAGGCCGGCAATCGGTACCGTGACAGCGCCCGCTGCTACCAGGCTTGGTAGCACGCTGCCCCCAATAATGTTGGCGATGCCGGCACCGCTCGACACTCCGGCTGTGTACAAGCCGATCGCGCGGCCAATACGCTCCGGCGGGAAGTAGTCCTTCAACAGCGACAGTGCGGGTGGCGTCAACGCAGCTTCGCCGACAGCGACGCCGATGCGGGCCGTGAATAGCTCGGCATAGGTCGAAGTGAAGCCGCAGGCCACGGTGGCAATGCTCCACAGCGCCACACCGCCAAAGATCACCCACTTGCGGCTGCCGCGGTCGGCCAGCCAGGCGATGAAAATGCCGCAAGTGGCGTAGAAAAGGGCGAACGGGGCGCCTAACAGCC
Organism: Pseudomonadota bacterium; assembly: GCA_016703895.1. Taxonomy (GTDB): domain Bacteria; phylum Pseudomonadota; class Gammaproteobacteria; order Steroidobacterales; family Steroidobacteraceae; genus CADEED01. Next base: position 348,398 of record JADJBE010000026.1, on the reverse strand, counting down.
AACCGATCTCCTTGTCGTCGAGATTCATTTCCCGCTTGAGTTCGCCGACCAACAACGATAGTACGTCGCGATCGATGAACGACAGGATATATGCCAGCAAGAGAACCGCGACGACGAACCAGGCGTAGGCGGGGCGCGGATACGGTTCGGTATTAATGGTAGTCAAGGGTCCATCATCCTGGAAATTGATGCAGCGTGGCAAGGTTGGTTGCCAGGTCGTCGAACAGGACCATGCGGGCCTTTGGTTCGCGCTTCAGTTCCACGCCGGCTTGGCGATCGAGCACGACATTGACGACGCTCGGTGTTTTGGCAGCGAAGGCGCGCTCGAGAGCGGGCCGTAGCTCGCCGTGGTTCTGCACGAATTCCGCATGACAGCCAAAAGCGGCGCCAATAAACTCGTAGCGTTGCAGACCCAGTTCGGTGTTGACGCTGCGCTGGATCGCTTGCATCTGACCATGCAGCTCGGTGCCCCAGGCGCCATCATTGCCGATGATGACGACCAACGGCAACCCGGCAGCCGCGGCCGCATGCAGCTCGGCCGGGTAAAAGCCGAAAGAACCGTCACCAGTCGTTAGTACGACACGCCGGGCCGGATGGCCGGTTCGTTCTGCGAGTTCGCGAGCCGCCGCTGCCGCACCGACCGCGAGCGGCGTGCCGACACCCATCGCGCCCATCGGGTAGTGGTCAAGGAAGCCAGGCGCCGCGGTCACTTTCAGCGCGCCGTACATCCAGTTCTGCACGTCGGCGCCATCGCCGACGAAAATGCTGTCGCGCGGTGCGATCGAGGCGATCTCCCGGCCCAGGGCAAGTGGATGGACCGCATTGCCCGCGGCCTGCGGTGCCGCGCAACGCGCTTGCAAGTCGTCGAGATAGCGCAGGCGATCCGTCAGCGCTTTACAAACCCAGTCAGGATCGTGCTGCGGGGCGGCGCCGCGTCCAGACTCGCGCAGTGCGGCAAGCAGGGCTGCGGCGGCGAGCCCGGCGTCGGCCGCAATCGGCACATCGATACGCCGATTGCGTGACAATTCCTCTGGCTCGATATCGATCTGAATGAAACGCGCGTCAGCGGCGAAGCGCGGCGGCAGACCATAGCCCAGCCGTTGCTTGAGGCGTGCGCCGATGACACAGACGACATCCGCCTGCTGCGCGGCGATCTGCATGATCGGCCAGTTGAACGAACGTTGCCAGTCTTCGGCGACGAGGCCGCGACCGAGTCCGTTGCCGGCCACTGGCAGTCCAAACTCGTCTGCCATGGCGTTCACGGCTGCACCTGCATTACCCCAAACCGCGCCGGCGCCCGTAATCAGCAGCGGTCGGCGCGCCGCTACTAACAAGGCCGCCGCCGCCTGGATAGCCAGCGGATCAGGCGCTGGACGACTGTTGATGGCTGGTGGACGTTGCGCGGCTCCGAGCGTCGCGAACCTTTGCGCGAAATACTCCTGTGGCACCTGCAAGACCACCGGGCCAGGCCGACCGGACAGCGCGCGTTTGGCTGCCACATCGACGTACTCGGCCAGGCGTTCGGGCGCCGGCACAGTGCGCGCCCATTTGGTAATCGTGCTTACCAGGGGATGCTTGGCGTTGTCGTACTCAGATTCCGCCTCGATCCAGGAGTTAGGCAAGCGCGCGATGATCACGAGTACCGGCGAACATGCGTGGAAAGCCGTCGCGATGCCGTTGATGGCATTTGGCGTACCCTGATCAGCAATAATCAGTGCGATACCCAAGCCGCCCGTGATCCGGGCGTAGCCATCCGCCGCGCCAATGGCGCCAGACTCGTGTCGACCGCTGACAATACGAACACCGTCACGATCGAGCGCGTCGAGCAAATGGGTGTGCGAAGCACCTGCTAAGGCAAACACCGTGCGCGCGCCATACCGCGCCAGCGCGTGGCTGACGACCTCGCCGCCAGTGAACGTATCGGCCATCAGAATCTCCCCAGCGCCCGCTCGCAGTGGAGCGGGCATGTCATCATAAGGCACGGCCATGCAATTAAGTCACCACAGCGACTATGTCGTGCCGTTGCCAGACGGGCATCCATTCCCGATGGGCAAGTACGGCTTGTTGCGCCAGATTCTGCTCGAGCGATTGGTGGTGAGCGAACAGGATTTCGTCGTGTCGGAGCCGATCGACATCGAGCTCCTGCGTAGTGTGCACACCGACGAATACCTCGCCAAGCTGGTGCACAGCACGCTCACCGCAGCCGAACAACGACGCATCGGCGTGCCTTGGTCGCCGGCCTTGTGGCGTCGCTCGCTCCTGGCGGTGCAGGGCACACTCAATGCAGCGCGCAACGCGCTGCGCACGGGGCTCAGCGGCAACCTGGCGGGCGGCACGCACCATGCTTTCGCTGATCGCGGCGAAGGTTTTTGTGTGCTCAATGACGTGGCCGTCACGATTCGCGCCTTGCAGCGCGAGCGCGTGTGCGAGCGGGCGTTGATCATCGATCTCGATGTCCATCAAGGCAATGGCACGGCTGCGATCTTTGAAAATGACCCCGACGTGTATACGTTCTCGGTACATGGCGAGCGCAATTACCCGAGCGACAAGATGCGTTCGACTCGTGACGTCGGCTTGCCCGATGGCACGACTGACGCGGATTATCTGCAAGCGCTGCAGCAACACCTGCCAGCAGTGTTAGCCGCGAGCCGCGCCGATATCGTGTTTTATCTGGCCGGTGTCGATGTTGCGGCAGGTGATCGGTATGGTCGGTTTGCCTTGAGTGATGATGGCATTCGTGCGCGCGAGCAGTTTGTCCTGCAAGCCGTGCGCGAGCGGCAGATGCCACTCGCTATCACCCTCGCTGGGGGCTATGCCCCCACGCCACTGCGGACTGCTGAACTGCACGCGATCGTTTTCGAGGAAGCCGCCCGCATGGAACGAACAACGACTCAGTAGCGGAGGCCGGCGCGACGATAGAGGAAGGACAGCAACCAGAGTGGGCCGATCAACAGGAACTGGACGTCTTTGAAGAACGACGGGCGCTTGCCCTCGATCGCGTGGCCGATAAATTGGCCGATCCAGGCGACGACAAAAATAGCGACGCAAATCGACCACAGCGGCCAGGTGAGAGCGTCGAGCCGCGCAACGATCGCTGCCAAGGCAGCCAGGGCAACGGTGGCACCGATTGCCAAGCGTGGCGATAACCAGGTGTAGTACGCAACCGCCAGGGCGATTGCCGCGGTACCCCAATTAAACCAAATCGATGCCGCGCGAAGTCCGGCAGGAACCGGCAGTGCCCACAGAAAGCCGATCACGGTCAGCACAATGGGCGGGACGCAGATCCAGTGCAATAGTTCGTTAGTGGGGTGCTGGTGGCTCGCGCCATATTCATCCAGCCACTGGCGCACCGTTCGCATGTAGCGTCCAAGCCGTCTAAGTTAAGACGGCTCGCAACTTGCCGATTGCACTGGTTTCGATCTGCCGAATGCGCTCAGCTGACACGTTGTACTTGTCTGCCAGCTCATGCAGCGTCGACTTTTCCTCCGCCACTCCAGCGACTCATCAGGATGTCGCGGCTGCGCGTGTCGAGCGTCTGCATGGCCGACGCGAGACGCTCGCTGGTGGCGGCTTCCCATTCGGCATTCTCTACCTGCTCGGCGGGATCGGCATCGAGCGCAGGCAGGTAGCTGCCAGGCGAGTAGGTTTCCTCGTCACTCGCGTCCGGGACGGGATCGAAGGATAGATCCCGCGCCGCGAGGCGCTTTTCCATCTCGGTGACTTCGGCGACTGACACGTTCAGATCGCGCGCGACGGCCGCAGTCTCGTCGTGCGACAGCCAGGCCAGGTTCTTCTTGCGCTTGCGCAGATTGAAGAACAGCTTGCGCTGCGCCTTGGTCGTGGCGACTTTGACGAGCCGCCAGTTGCGCAGCACGTACTCGTGGATTTCGGAACGGATCCAATGGACGGCAAACGACACCATGCGCACGCCCACCGAAGGCTCGAAGCGCTTCACCGCTTTCATCAAGCCAACATTGCCTTCTTGGACGAGATCGCCGAGGGGCAGGCCATAGCCCGAATAACCGCGCGCGATGTGTACGACAAAGCGCAGATGCGAGAGGACTAGTTGGCGCGCTGCCTCCAGGTCGCCTGCATCGCGAAAGCGATGCGCGAGTTCCTGCTCCTCCTCGCGAGTAAGTACGGGGATGCGGCTGACACGGTCCACATAGGCATCAAAGCTGCCAAGCGGACCGGTCAGCGCCAGGTCGGCATGGCGGGTCATCAGGGCTGTGGCGGTCATCTCATCATTCTCCTTCAGTGCAGAGGGCGCCAGCTGCAGAGCTGGCACTGCGCGACTATTTTAGCAGTCACGAACTTAGAGTGCTAAAGATGCGCTGAGTTCCGCGTCTCGGTCCCGCCAATCAGGCCCGCGGTTCAATCCGTCGTAGCTGTCGCCCGGTCGAGATCAGGGCGCCAAACCAGCCTAAAATGCTGCCAACTCCGGCTAACGTGGCAAAATCTCGCCAACTGAGGCCGCTCAGCTCGAACTTGCTGCCATATTGGGACGCAAGCGCCTCGACCGAGGTGCCGAGATAGGTGACACCGCCCCAGACCAGCGCACCAGCCAGCACGGCGCCGCCAAACCCATAGAGAACCCCGGTGTAGAGAAAGGGCCGGCGAACCAAGGCATTGGACCCGCCCACCAGCTTGGTCACCTCGATCTCGGCGCGTCGGTGCTGGATCTCCAGCCGGATCGTATTGCCAACCACCGCCAGCACTCCAAGACCGAGTACCAGCATCCCGCCCCACAGGCCCCGGCGCAGCACGTCCAATATCGCGTTGAACCGCCTGACCCAGTCGGAGTCGAGCTGCACGATGTCGACTTCCGGCCACGCCACAAGATAGCGGCGCAGCGACTCGACTTCGGTCGGCACGGCATTCGCGGCGGTGGGCCGTACCAACAAGTGGTGCGGCAATGGGTTGTCATCAAGTGCAGCGAGTGCTTCGCCGAACCCCGAGTTACGGCGGAATTCCGCCAGTGCCTGCTCGGCGGGTGTCACGATCACGGTGTCGATACCGTCGCGTTGGCGGAGTTGTTTGGCGAGTTGCTCGACCCGGGCGAGCGGCGTGCCGAGCTTGAAGTGCACGGTAAAGTCGATCGCATTGCGAAAATCACCGGTTGCGATGCGCGCGTTGTGCACGATCAATGCCAGCGCAACGGGTATTGCAAATGCAACGCCGATAACCGTGATCGTCAGGATAGTGGCCAGTGGCATACGCGCGAGCCGGCCCAGCGCGCCGAGAAATGCCTGCAAATGGCGCGTCAGCCAGCTACTCACCGTCGACCCTCGATGTGTGGCAGATCCGTTGGGCGCGGCGCGTTGGCCGTCATCGCAAACTGCTCAGCCGTGGCGGCGATGCCGGCCGAGAGCAGCGTGCCGTCGTCCAGCACGATCTCGCGCTGGCCGAATTGATCGATCAACTGCGTGTCGTGCGAGGCGACCAGCACCGCGACGCCCACTTCCTGGAAGCGTTTGAAGACACGCATGATCTCCATCGCGAGCTCTGGATCGAGATTGCCGGTCGGTTCATCCGCGATTAGTATCCGGGGCTTGGTGATAACGGCGCGTGCGATCCCGACCCGTTGCTGCTCGCCCACCGACAACTCACTCGGCAGGGAGCGCTCCTTGCCGCGCAGCCCCACTTGATCGAGCGACGCGCGCACTCGCTTGTCGATCTCGCGCAGCGGCGTGTCCGCGACGACCAGCGGCAGCGCCACGTTGTCGTAAACGGGCCGATCCATCAGCAGCTTGTGGTCCTGAAACACCACGCCGATCTGCCGGCGAAACGCCGGAATCTTGCGTGACGGCAGCGCGCCAGTATTGACGCCATTGACCATTACTGTGCCGCGGGTGGGACGTTCCAGGAGTGCAATCAGTTTCAGAACCGTGCTCTTGCCCGCGCCGGAGCGACCAGTGAGGAAAACCATCTCGCCCGCGCCGATCGAAAAACTGACATTGGTGAGCGCTTCGCGCCGATTGGGGTAGCGTTTGGAAACGTTGTCGAAGGAGATCATCGGCACAGTGTCGCGAATGCCGCGCGCGGCGGCAACGGCTGTCTACCGGAGCTCGGGCCAGGCGGATGCGTCGAGTGTCTCGCGGTAGGAGTGCCAGGCGCTGTAGGCGAGCCACGGCATGATGACGATGAGGCCGAGGAACGCTGTGGCAAACCCCAGGATCGTCAAACCGACGATGATGGCTGCCCACAGCAGCATCACCGCTTTGTTGCGTAGCACGGCGTTGATACTCGAAACACACGCTGTGACCATATCGACGTCCTGGTCGGCGATCATGGGCAAGGGAGAATGCGGCCGTCGCGAACGTCAGGCTTGCGAATAGGGCGCCAAACAACGAGCCGAGTGCCAGGAAATCCACCAGTGTGTCCCATTCGCCCGCTTGCACGGGAAAGAACGCGCTCACCATCATGCCGGCGCGCGACCACAGCAATAGAATCACTAACAACGCCAACGCGAACACGCCTGCCTGACCAACCACTCGGCGTGTGAGCGTGAACGAATCGCTGAGTGATGGCTCACGCCCTGCGCCGAGCTCACGACTGACGCAATAAAGGCCGACCCCGATCAGCGGCGCGACAAACACGAAGCCCGACAGCAAGACGGCGAGCAGCGCGAACCGGCCGAGCAACCAGGCGAGGGCCGAGACGGCGACACTGAGCAGCATGATGACGACGCCGAACACGACACTGAGGCGCGGCGCGCGGCGCAAGTCCTGCCAGCCGAGCTGCAGCCAGCGCCGCGGCGCGTCGAGTCGCAAGGTTGCGCACGGCACGACGAATGGGCGTGCGTCGGCCTCAACCATGGTGGCCGACACCATCGACCAGCGCGCTGGCAAAGGCGCGCGCGTCGAACTCGCCGAAATCATCGGCGTGCTCGCCGATGCCGATGTAGCGGATCGGTAGTCCGAGCCGGCGCGCGATCGCGATGACGATGCCGCCCTTGGCGGTGCCATCCAGCTTGGTGAGCACGAGTCCGGTCACGCCGACGGCTTCATGGAACTGAACCGCCTGCAGCAGCGCATTCTGGCCCTGCGTGGCATCGAGTACTAACAGTACTTCATGCGGTGCGGTCGGGTCGCCTTTCTGTAGCACGCGCTTGATCTTCTTGAGCTCTTCCATCAAGTGCGCCTGGCTGTGCAGTCGCCCCGCCGTATCGGCGAGCAGCACGTCGACTTTGCGGCTGCGCGCCGTCTGCAAGGCATCGAACATGACCGCACCCGGGTCGGCGCCCGCCCCCTGCGCAATGATCTCTGCGCCGGTCCGAGTCGCCCACACGTCGAGTTGCTCGATCGCCGCCGCGCGGAATGTATCGCCGGCAGCGAGCACCACTTTGAGGTTTGCATCCACCAAGCGGCGCGCCAGCTTGCCGATGCTGGTGGTCTTGCCCGACCCGTTGACCCCGACGACGAGCACAACGAACGGCTGGTGCGCGCGATCGATCGTCAGCGGCACTTGGCAAGGCGCCAGGATCTCCACTAACGACTCGCGCAAGGCGCTGAGCAACTTGTCGACATCGACTAGTTCCTGGCGTACCACGCGTCGCTTCAGGCCGTCGAGAATATGCTGGGTTGCCTCCACACCGACGTCAGCCGTGAGCAGCCTGGTCTCGAGTTCCTCGAGAATCTCGGCATCGATCTCGCGACCCCGAAAGACATTCGCCAGGTCGTAAGACAGCCACGATTGCGGGCGGTTCAGCTTGGCGCGCAGTCGCCCGAGGAACCCGCCCTGTTTGCCCGCATCGACGTCACTCATTCCCTACGGCTGAACCACCGCTGCATTGGCAACATTGATTGTCCCGCCGGTCGCCGTAAACGTCGCCGCCTGCGTCTGCATCTCGGTGAATACCGCAAGACCTGTGGCGCTGGGCGGGCTGCCGGGCGTCAGAATCGAGCCGTGCTCGCCGGCCACGAAGTTCACGTAACCCGAGCCCACTACTGGCGCACTGGCCGGCGTGACGCGCGGCAGCGCGGCACCGGCCGCGCGGATCAGGCGCTGTGTCGAGGAGTTCGGGATAACCTGATCAGGCAGCGAGGCGGGCGTGCCGGAGCCGCCGATCACCTGCGACAGATACACGCGCCGCTGCGCGATGGCCGCACCCATGTAATTGAGCGGGTCGCCGGCGTCGATGATCGTCTGTGCATCGCGGAAGAACTGCGCGTAGAGCGTCGAGCCGGGAGCCAGGCCCTGCGCGATCAAGCCGGCGTTGATGCGCGGCCCAAAACTGACGGAGTCGCGAATCAGTTCTGCGATGCCGCCGCCCGGGACTGACAACGCCACGGTGGGCACCAACGCGGGTGCGTTGGGTAGCACGGCGGCATAGCTGACGCCCGTGATCGAGCCGAGTGAGATGCCGACGAACGCGATCCGCGTGCCGTCGATATCCACCGTGGCTGGATTCCCGTCGAGGTCCAGTGTCGGCAAGGCGCGTGTCAGGGCTAACAGGTTAGCGGCACCTTGTCGCAGGCTGTCGCGACTGGCGCGTACGTTGGTCAGATTGATGTAATGCGTACCCGACGGATCGGTCAAGCTGTCCGGGCCGGGGGCGCTCGTGCTGTTGTTCACCAGGTCGAGATCGAAAGTCTGCTCGTTGTTAGCCTGATAGAGCGGGTTGGCGGCGCTGGTAACCCCGTGGTAGGGCAAGTCGACGGCAGCCACCACCCAGCCGGCCTGCGCAAAAGCGGGCGCCAGCGCCAGCGCGTTGGAGCGGTCACCGGTGATGCCATGCTGGAAAATGACCACCGGCCAACCATTGGCAGGTTTTACGCCGGCAGGCCCAGCAGCAGCATTCGGCACCGTGACTAACAACGGAATAGCCTTCTGCGCGGTCACCGCAGGAATGGGATTGAATCGAGTGAGATTGCGCTCGTTAGACGGGTCCGTGAGCGGGGCGGGCGGCGGACCCGCGGCGACCCAGTTCTTAGTGAGCACGCTCGCATCGTTCCGGCCGCTGGCAATCGGGCTGTAGTACGGCACGGTCAACGTGCCGACACGGGCGTTGGCGATCGGGGGTAGCGCGGCGGAAAAGACGTTCAGCGGGATGCTGACCGCCGGGTTGACCGCGATGGGTGGGTTCGGGGCCATCGGATTGAAGATGAGCTGGGCGACGACACCCAGCGTGTCGCGGGTCGCCAGCGTCGAGAAACTGAACGACAAGACGACGTCCGCGGGATTCACCGCCAACGGTCCGAGTGGTGCGGCTGACGCGAGTTGTAACTGCGCGCCGGTCAAGCGGCAAACACCGTTCAGCGTCGCGTTGGTGATGCTCGCACAGGTCGGTAGTGCGGCCTTGATGGTAGCGTAGTCGGCATCCGGCGTGACTGGCGAGCCACTGGCGGTGCGGATACCGTTAGTTAGCACAACCAGGTAACCGTTGTTAGTGGCGCCGGTGCTGGGGTTGAGCGGCCGCAATGGCTTGATTTCGAGTATCGTGTTGCCCACACCGGCGTCGGTTGCGAGGCTGGCCGAGAAATCTGTCCCGAACGTGAGCGCCGGCGCATTCGGTGGCGCCTGAAAGCCGATCGTCGCCTTGGTCGAGTTGTCGATCGACACTTGATAGACGCGGACGGTTTGCGCCGTGAGGCTGGTTGGATCGAGTGGGCTGCCGAAACGCACGCGAATGGGCGCGGTAGTCGAGAAGCCGTCGAGCGCGTTGAGACCGGCTTGATTCGGAATCAGCCCACTCGGCGGCTGGATGTTCACAGTGCCGTCGGTGGTGCCCGAGAAATAGAGGTCGGTCGGGAATGGCAAAATGCCCTGCGCCACCTGGAATAGCGCCGCCGTAGAGGCCGGTGCCATCGGGTTGTTGGCGCCGCCGGCGGGATTGAGGTTGCCGCTGGTAGGGTCCGTCGCCGTGATATCCGGCGGATTGTCGACCGAGCTCGAGCAGCCCGCAGCGAGCAGCGCCATCGAGACGAGGGCGGCCACGTGTAGCCTGTTCATGTTCTGCAGCTCCTTCGCGCTCCAACGCGAGGCGTCGGAGTTGTTTTGATGTGCTGCTAGGTTACGCTTGGCAACAGAAGTGTGGCAAGACGGCGACAGGACAACCGACCCGGGTGAATGACAAAAATCGCAATCAGTCAGCAACGGTGCGGCGCGCCCATGCTGCAAGGACGCTGCGGATCATTGGCGGCCGACACCGTGGCCGCCGACTGCGGTTTCCGCCGCTCGAGTCGATTCGCCCGACTCCCGACCGCGTGCGCGAGACGCTTTTCAACTGGCTGCAGGGGCACTTGGACGGGTCGCGGTGTCTCGATCTGTTCGCTGGCAGTGGCGTTTTGGGTCTCGAAGCCTTGTCGCGCGGCGCGGCGCGCGTCTGCCTGGTCGAGAGTGACCGCCAGGCTGCGAAGGCGATCGGCGCTGTGTTGACCGAGTGGCAGGAGTCGAGCGGCACGGTGGTGCAGCGCGATGCCATCGAGTTTCTGCGTGAGCCATCGGCGTCCCCGTGGGGCGGGCCCTTTGATGTGGTTTTTCTCGACCCGCCGTTTGCTGCCGGTTTGCTGGGACGCTCGGCAGAATGGCTCGAGCGGGCAGATTGGCTGGCACCAATGGCCTGGATCTATCTGGAGAACCGCGCCCGCGAGCCGCTGCCGGCCTTGCCGCTCAATTGGCGGCCGCTTAAATCGGGCCGTGCAGGCGAGGTCGAGTATCATTTGTGGGTCCGCCACGCGGCGGCATTGGGAGTTTCAGGGGGCTAGGTTCAATGAATCGCACAGCTGTCTATCCGGGGACGTTCGACCCGATCACCAACGGTCATCACGACCTCGTGCGCCGCGCTGCGCGGATATTTGACCGCGTCATCGTGGGGATAGCCGCCAATCCCAACAAGGCACCGATGTTTCCGCTCGAGACGCGGGTATCGCTGGCGCGCCAGGTCCTCGCGGACGTGCCCAATGTCGACGTGCAGGGCTACGCCGGCCTGACGGTCAACTTCGCGCTCGACTGCAAGGCATTCGTGATCGTGCGCGGCTTGCGTGCCGTTTCAGACTTCGAGTTCGAGTTTCAGCTTGCCAATATGAGTCGCCACCTGTCGCGCGATATAGAAAGCGTGTTCCTGACGCCCAAGGAGCAGTTCACGTTTATTTCGTCGACGCTGGTGCGCGAGATCGCAGTGCTGGGCGGGGACGTGCGCGAATTCGTGCATCCGATTGTCGAGGCGGAGCTCAAGAAGCAGCGCCGGGTTTAGCTCACGGCCCGGCAGTGTCGAGCGCGCGTGCCTCGCCTTCCCGGCGGCTGTCCGCGCCACCTTCCAGCGTCCCGTCCGGCCGCACCATGATCGCGTGCAGCCCGGAGCCTTCCGCGCCGCGGCCCGGCCGAAACGTGTGGCCGAGCGATTTGAGTTGCTCGAGCAGCGGTGCGTCGAATCGGGATTCTTCAACCAGCACGGGCCCTCGGGCAACGACATTGGGCAGCTCGATGGCAGCGTCCGGCGTCAACCCCCAATCGAGCACTCCAACCAGGGTCTTGGAGACATAGCCGATGATCGAATTGCCGCCCGGCGAACCAACTCCCAGCAGGAACTGCCCGTCCTTGAATACCAAGGTCGGCGACATCGACGAGCGCGGCTTCTTGCCCGGGGCCGGCGCATTGGCGATCGCGACGCCCGCATCATCGACGGCCCGGAACGAGAAGTCGGTGAGCTGATTATTGAGGAAGAAGCCACTCGCCATGCGCTGCGAGCCGAACAGCGATTCGACCGTGGTCGTCATCGAGACGACATTACCGCGCGCATCCACGACCACAAAATGGCTGGTGCCAGTCGACGGCCCCGTGTGATCAGCGCCCGACGGCGGCGCGCCCGGCGGCGTTCCTGCGCTCACCGTCGCCATTGCCCGGCTGCGCGAAATAAGCGCGGCGCGCGATTGCAGATAGTTAGTATCCAGCAGTCCATCGACTGGCACATGCACGAAGCGATCATCGCCAACGTATTTATCGCGGTCGGCGTAGGCCAGGCGCTGCGCCTCGATCAACAGATGCCAACCCTGCGGCGTATTCGAGTCGTTAGCAGCCATGTCAAAGTTGGCGAGGATGCCGAGCACTGACAGCACCGCGATGCCGCCGGACGACGGCGGCGTCATGCCGCAGACCTCGTAGATCCGATAAGGCCTGCAAACCGGCTCGTGTTTGACGGCGCGATAGCTGGCAAGGTCGGCGAGCGAGAGGGTGCCGGGACGAGGGGCCTGCGCGACGGCCGCAATGATTGATTGAGCGATCGGCCCGCTGTAGAACGCCCGCGCCCCCTGAGTTGCTATCTGACGCAGCGTCGCCGCATAGTCCGTATTGCGCAGCACGTGACCGACCGGCAGGATAGTCTTGCCATCGGTCGTTAGGTAGCGACGCGCGTCCGGTGCCAGTGTGGTGAACCGCTCGGCCATCTGCGCGATCTCGCGCATGCGAGGCGAGACGGCGAACCCGCGTTCCGCCAATTCGATGGCAGCCTGCCACGGTTGGGCCCATGCCAGGCGGCCGTGCTCGCGGTGTGCCAGCTCGAGCATGGCAACGACCCCGGGTACGCCGACCGAGCGACCACTCTGGATGGCGGCTGGGAACGACAGTGGTTTGCCAGACTCGTCCAGAAACATCGTGCTGCTGGCACCTACGGGCGCCACTTCGCGGCCATCGTAGGCGACCACGTCGCCCGTCGCCGCGTCGTAGTGCAGCAGGAACGCGCCGCCGCCAATACCCGAGGACTGCGGTTCGACCAGCCCTAACACCGCCTGAATGGCAATCGCCGCATCGACGGCACTGCCGCCAGCACCGAGCACTTTGAGCCCCGCATCCACCGCCAGCGGGTTGGCCGCCGCCACCATGGCGCCACCGCGCCAGTTCCGCGCAGGTGCCGCTTCAAAGGTATTCGCAGCGGGGGTATTCGCTTCGGGCGCCGTGTCGACGGTGGCACAGCCCGCACTCAAAAACAGCAACGCTGTGCTGGCCGCGACGCACGCGCGCCGCATAAATCCTGGTTCGTTCATGGTGGCACAGTAATGCAAATTGCGCCGCGACGCTTCAGCCGCGGCTTTGGCTTGACGGTCTTGATCCGTGTCCGCAAGGGCGGTGTCGGTAGTTTGCCGAGTTTGTCGAGATCGACGGCGCGCCACAGATACCACGCTGCCATGGTGCGATACGGCGCCCAGCGCAGCGCGTAGTCGGCGAGCGCACGCGGCGTGGGCATTGCGCGTATGCCGTACGCTAGTCGAAAGCCGTTCTGGATGCCGAAGTCATCTGCCGGGAACACGTCAGGCCGGCCAAGTTGGAACATGAGCAGCATCTCCACCGTCCAGCGGCCGACGCCGCGCACCTGCGTCAGACGTTCGATGATCTCGCTATCTGCCATGGCGACTAACGATCGAGTGCTGGGCACGACGCCGGTCTCGGTTTTCTCCGCCAGGTCTTTCAGTGCTGCGACCTTGGCAAACGAAAATCCCACGCCACGCAGGGTCAGATCGTCGGTTGCCAGGACTTGCCGCGGCGCTGGGAACTCGTGCCCGGGATAGAGCGCTACGAAGCGCGCCAGGATGGTCGCTGCCGCAGTCCCATTGAGTTGCTGATTGGCGATCGCTCGCGCCAACGACCAGAACGGCGTGTGCGCGAGGCGCGGTTCGAGCGTGAATCTGCCCGCGGCGCGCAGCAGTTGTGCCAGCACTGGGTCGGCCGCGCGCAGATGCCGACGCATTCGATTGAGTTCGGCGGGCGGCGCAATCATGTGGCGATCGTACTTATCAACTGCATCGCTCTCATTTCTGACACGTCGAGCACCAGTAGGTCGAGCGCTGTCCCTGGACACGCTGGCGAACAGCGTTGCCGCAGCGCCGGCACGGCGAGCCAGCCCGGTCGTAGACGAACAGCTTCTGTCGAAAATAGCCTGGCGTGCCGTCGGCGCCCACATAGTCCCGCAAGGTTGTGCCGCCGACTTTGATCGCCATCGCCAAGATCGCGCGTACGGCTTGAGCGAGTCGCAGGCACTCGGCGCGTGTGAGTCCGCGCGCTTGCCGCCCGGGGCGGATGCCCGCGCGAAACAACGCCTCGCTGGCGTAGATGTTGCCGACGCCGACCACGAGTTTGGCGTTCATCACGAGTTGTTTGATCGCAACGCGCCGCCGCCGGGTGATGCGCCAGAGATACTCGCCGTCAAAGCTGTCGTCGAATGGCTCAGGCGCCAGTTCGGCAAGTAGCGGGTGATCGGCCGGATCGTCGGCCGTGAAATGGAGGCTGCCAAAGCGGCGCGGATCATTGAAGCGCAGGGTCTGGCCGGAATCGAGCTCGAGATCAAAATGGTCGTGAATCAGTCGCGGTGTGGCCGCCGGCAGCACGCGCAAGCTGCCCGACATGCCTAGGTGCACGATGAGGGTGCCGCGCTCGAGGGTAAGCAGCAGATATTTCGCGCGTCGCCCGGCTTGCAGGATGCGCTGGCCCTGGACCAACGCTGGGATATTAGCCGCCACTGGCCAGCGGAGGCGCCGGTCGTGCAAGCGCAAGCTGCGGATATGCCGGCCACGGACATGGGGTTCTACCCCACGACGCGTGGTTTCGACTTCCGGGAGTTCAGGCGGCGGCGGCACGCCGCCACGTTACTTGATCTTGGTTTCTTTGTACGCCACGTGCTTACGCACCACGGGGTCGTACTTCTTGATTTCCATCTTGTCGGGATGCAGACGCTTGTTCTTCGTCACGACATAGAAATGGCCGGTCTTGGCGGTCGACAGCAATTTGATCTTTTCACGCATCTCGGGATTCTCCGGCTCAGATCTTCAGGCCCTTGCCACGCAGTTCCGCGATGACGGCATCGATGCCGTTCTTTTCGATGGTTCGCAGACCATTGGCAGACACCTTGAGGCTAACCCAGCGCTTCTCGTTTTCCAGCCAAAAACGCTGCGTGTGCAGGTTGGGCAGAAAGCGGCGGCGGCGCTTGTTGTTGGCGTGGGAGACGGTGTTTCCGACCGTCGGGCCCTTGCCAGTGACTTGACAGACACGGCTCATAAAAAAACCCAGACATTCTTAGTAAGGTTGGCTTCTGGTTACCGGGCGGCACCAAAAGGGCGGCTTTTATACCAGCAGGCCGGTGCGCTCGCAAGTCGCCACGCTTAGGATTCGCGGCCGGTCATTCACAGCAGGCGGTTCACAGCAGCCCACGCTCCGCGAAGGAGACGCACGCCGTGTCACCCACGACCAGGTGGTCCAGCAGCCGGATATCGATCAACGCCAGCGCTTCCCGCAGCCGCCGGGTGATCAATTCGTCTGCCTGGCTAGGCTCAGCCACGCCCGAGGGGTGGTTGTGCGCCAGGATCAGCGCCGCTGCATTGTGCCGTATCGCCTGCCGGACCACCTCCCGGGGGTGCACGCTGGCGCCGTCTATCGTGCCTCGAAACAGCTCCTCGAACTGGATCAGGCGATTGCGATTGTCCAGATACAGGCAGCAGAACAGCTCGTAAGGCCGGTCCCGCAGCTGCGCGATCAAAAACTCGCGTGTCATCAACGGTGAGGTGAGGGCAGACTCCTGCGAGAGCCTGGCACGATAGTGTCGACGTGCCAGTTCGAGCGCTGCCTGCAGCAGGGCGTAGCGAGCGGTACCCAAGCCGCGCTGGGCCAGGCAGTCGGCTTGCGCTGCGGTCAAGAGCGCTCGCAGCGAGCCGAACCGGGCGAGCAGCTC
This sequence comes from Pseudomonadota bacterium, assembly GCA_016703895.1. Classification (GTDB taxonomy): domain Bacteria; phylum Pseudomonadota; class Gammaproteobacteria; order Steroidobacterales; family Steroidobacteraceae; genus CADEED01. The sequence continues at coordinate 332,740 of JADJBE010000026.1, read as the reverse complement.
GCGTGCCACGTCCAGCGCATTGGCGCCTTGGACGCCGGTGCCGAGCAGGACGGCGAGAAGCTCCGCGTCAGACAGGGCGCTAGGGCCGCAATCGAGGAGTTTCTCGCGCGGCCGTTCGTGGCGCGGCCATGATCGTGGGCTGCTGCGGGGCTTCGCGTCGGGAGTCTGCAGTGTCATTTGTGCAGTGTCGGGCCGGGATCCATTTGCAGCCACAGCAGAATCGACTGCGGATCGCAACAAACATAGGGTTTGCACGACGGTCGATCCGACCGGGATAATGGGGCGATGAGAGGCACACGCATCTTGCTCGGCGTCACCGGCGGTATCGCGGCCTACAAGAGTCCGGACCTGGTGCGTCGTTTGCGCGAGCGCGGCGCGGAAGTGCAGGTGGTGATGACCGCGGGTGCGCGCGAATTCATTGCGCCGATGACCTTCCAAGCCGTGTCAGGGCGCGACGTGCGACTGGATTTGTGGGACGCCGCCGGCGAAGCGGCGATGTCGCATATCGAGCTGGCACGCTGGGCGGATCTGGTGCTGGTGGCGCCAGCGACGGCCAACTTTGTCGCCCGCCTCGCGCATGGCCATGCGGATGACCTGCTGACGACGTTGTGCCTGGCGACCTCAGCTCCGGTCGCGTTGGCGCCAGCGATGAACCGCCAGATGTGGGCCAACGCGGCCACTGCGGCGAACATCGCGTTGCTGCGCTCGCGAGGCATTGCGATTCATGGTCCAGGCGTCGGCGACCAGGCTTGTGGTGAGACGGGCGACGGTCGGATGCTGGAGCCAATCGAGCTCGCCGATCTCGTCATGCAGGCCGGCAGCCCTGCGGGAGTCTTGGCGGGCAAGCGTGTGGTAATTACGGCCGGACCGACCCGCGAGCGCATCGATCCGGTGCGGTTCATCAGCAACCGCAGTTCCGGCAAGATGGGATTCGCAGTGGCGTCGGCCGCGCAGGCTGCCGGCGCCGAAGTGGTGTTGGTTGCAGGCCCGGTCGCGCTGGCAACGCCTCCCGGTGTGCGCCGTATCGACGTCGACGATGCTGCGCAAATGCTCGCGGCGACCTTTGCCGAGATCGCGGGCACGGATATTTTTATCGCCACCGCCGCCGTTGCGGACTATCGGCCCGCGCAGCCGGCCGCAAAGAAGATCAAGAAGACGAGCGAGTCGTTAGCGCTGGAGATGCAACGCACCACGGATATTCTAGCAGCCGTTGCGGCCTTGGCCGAGCCACCGTTTGTCGTGGGATTTGCGGCGGAAACGGATTCGGTGGAGCAGTATGCGCGGCAGAAGTTGCTAAAGAAGAAGCTCGACATGATCGCGGCCAATGAAGTCGGGCACGACAAGGTGTTCGAGAAAGACGACAACGCCTTGTTAGTACTGTGGAGAACCGGCAGACGAGAGTTGCCGCAGGCGCCCAAGTCTGAGCTGGCTAAACAACTGGTGGCATTGATTGCCGAGGTTTACACGGAGACTCGCGTCGCCACGCGCCAAGAGCAGGTGCGTGCATGACGTTATCAATTCCCACACTCGTGGCTGCTGACGAACTCATCTCAGGCGGTCGGCGTCGCCGTGGCCTCAAGGTCAAGCTCCTCGATGGGCGGCTGGGCGATGAGTTCCCCATGCCCGCCTACGCCACGTCCGGTTCTGCCGGCATCGACTTGCGCGCCTGTATCGCGAAGCCGCTCGATCTTGCGCCAGGCCGCGCGGAGTTGTTACCGACCGGTCTCGCCATCCATCTCGATGACCCGGGCCTTGCTGCGATGATCGTGCCGCGTTCAGGCCTCGGCCATAAGCACGGCATCGTGCTGGGTAATCTGGTCGGGCTGATCGATTCCGACTACCAGGGCCAGCTCTTCGTATCGTGCTGGAACCGCGGCCAGGCGGCGTTCACGCTGCAACCCGGCGAGCGCATCGCGCAGCTGGTTATCGTGCCGGTGTTGCAGGTGGATTTGCAGGTGGTCGATGATTTCGAGACCAGCCTGCGCGGCGCCGGTGGCTTTGGCCACACTGGCCGCAGTTGAGTCGCTAACGTTGCGCGGTGGTGCGGTCCACCAGCGGCTTCTTCAGTTCTTTGTACCGCGCCATGTCCACACGGAACTGCTCGCGTAGCGCGTCCTTGACGCCACTCTTGGCATCCAGCGCCGCGCGCTGGGTGCGAATATCGTTGATGGTGCGGACCAGATCTTCGGCCAGCCCGTCGGGCAGTCTGCGGGCGTCGGGGTTCTGATTGTAGGGCCGGAATATTGCGGCCCGGTCGCCGAGCCCTGCGAGCCGTGCCTCGAGGTTGGCGATAAAGGCCTGCGCCGCCAACACCTGGCCATGCAGTGCATCCAGACGCAGGTCGCGATCTTTGGTCAGGTCTTCCACGGTTTGATAGGTGGAGAGCAAAAACATGTCGTGCTGCTTGCGGCGTACCAGTTCGCGCTGTTGCTCGTTGTCCCGCGCCATTTCCTCCGGCGACTTTTGGGCGGCCGTACGCGCGACTTCGACCGCTTGCCGATTCAGGACGCGTTGTTCCCGCGCAGCGTACTGCGGCGGGACGACGTCGCCGTAGTGCGTGACGCCGCGTTCATCGACCCATTTGTAAGTCGACTTGCTGTCCTCCGGACGCGCTTGCGCCGACGCTTGCGGCACAGCGCCGAACAGGGCAAGCCCGATGAATGCGAGGTTCAGAACGCGCATGTTTGACATTCTGCATCAACGCGGCGTCAGGCGCTGCTGTCAGGCGCCATATGTCGCTCGATATGTGCGCAGCGCTGCGATCTGCGCGTCGGAAATGTGAACTCCATCACCTGCCGCAACGCCATCGATCAGCGTTGCCAGCGACAGGACGCTGACGCAGCGCAAGCCGAACTCTGCGGTCACTTCCTGCACTGCCGAGAGTTCGCCTTTGCCGCGCTCCTGGCGGTCGAGCGCGAGCAGCACGGCTGCTGGTTCGGCGCCCGCACGGCGTATGATCTCCACCGCTTCGCGGATCGCGGTGCCAGCCGTGATCACGTCGTCGACGATCACCACGCGCCCAGATAGTTTGGCGCCGACCAGGTTGCCACCTTCGCCGTGATCCTTGGACTCCTTGCGATTGAAGGCATAGGGAACGTTGCGCTGGTGCTCCGTTGCCAACGCGACGGCAGTCGTCGTCACCAGAGGAATGCCCTTGTAGGCTGGTCCAAACAGCATGTCGAACGAGATGTTAGAACGCAGCAGTGCCGCCGCATAACATCGCCCCAGCGCGGCAATGGATTCACCGTCGTTGAATAACCCCGCATTGAAGAAGTACGGGCTGATACGGCCCGACTTGAGCGTGAACTCCCAAAACGCAACGCCTGCCGTTGCATCGCCAGCTGGATGAATTCGTGTTGGTATTCGTGCATCAGTACTCCTGTCATCCCGGCGGCGCCGGTATGATGCGGCGGTGCGAATCATAACGCTGAATGTCAACGGAATCCGCTCGGCGGCTCGCAAGGGCGTGTTCCAGTGGTTTCTGCAACAGGACGCCGACGTCATCTGTTTGCAGGAAACCAAGGCACAGGAGCACCAGTTAGCCGAACATGGCTGCGATCTGGCTGGCTACCAGTCGTTCTTCTTCGACGCTGAACGCAAGGGCTATTCCGGCACAGCTGTCTACACACGCTTGCCGCCCACCAAGGTTATCCGTGGCTTCGGCGTCAAGGAGTTCGATGCCGAGGGACGCTACCTCGAAGTGCAGATCGGTAGTCTCTCCGTGGTGTCGCTCTATCTACCGTCGGGGTCGACGGGGCCGGAGCGGCAGGCATCCAAGTTCCGCTTTCTGGCGGCCTTTGAGCCGCATCTCCGTGCGATGCGCCGTCGTCGCCGCGAGTACGTGTTGTGCGGTGATTGGAATATCGCTCACCGAGAGATCGACCTTCGGAACTGGCGCGCCGACCAGAAGAACTCGGGCTTTCTGCCCGAGGAACGTCAATGGCTGGACCAGGTGTTCGGACCGAGCGGCTTCGTCGATGCGTTTCGGCGTGTCGATCCATCGCCTGACCAGTACACCTGGTGGTCCAATCGTGGTCAGGCCTGGGCGAAGAACGTGGGTTGGCGGATCGACTACCAGATTGTCAGCGCCGGACTTGGTGACAAGGTGCGCGCGGCCAGCATCTACAAAGAGCAACGGTTTTCCGACCATGCGCCACTGATCATGGACTACTCGATCGCGGCGGGTGACCGAGCGTGAGCGAGTCTGAGGTGCGCGCGACGCCTGCGCCGCGCGGACTGTGGGCGTCGATCACGCCGTATCTTGAGAAGGAGTCGCTGGCGGCGTTCTTTGTCGGTGTCTCATCAGGCTTTCCGTACGCCATGATCGGCGCGACTTTGACGACTCGCCTCGCGCAGGATGGCATCGACAAGAAAACCGTCACTGCCTTCACGCTCGCGTTTCTGGTCTACAACCTGAAAGTCCTCTGGGCGTGGGTGGTCGACGGTGTGCGGCTGCCGCTACTGGGGCGGCTGGGCCAGCGGGTCTCCTGGCTGTTGTTTGCCGGCGTGTTGGTCATCGCAGCGGTTGTCAATCTCGCGCTAGTGGACCCGAGCGCCAGTATTCAGGCGACGATTGTCGCGGCGGTACTCGTTGGGGTCGCCGGCGCCACCTACGACATCGTCATCGATGCTTATCGCATCGAAACTCTCAAGCCTTACCAGTTAGGTGTGGGTTCAGGCATGTCGCAGTATGGTTGGCGTATCGGCTCTGTCAGTGCCGGCGCGCTGGCGTTGGTGGTCGCTGACCGGCTGGGTTGGTCGGCGGCCTATATTGCCTGCGCGGCGTTCGCGCTACCCGCCATGTTGACCGGGCTGATCGTCGGCGAGCCGCAGCGTCACGTTGTTACGATCGAGAAGCGGGGGCTGGCTGAGATCTGGCGTTCGATTATTGAACCGTTCACGGAGTTTTTGCAGCGCTCGGGCGCGCTGCTCGTGCTGCTGTTCGTGTTAGTACACAAAGTCGGGGACACGCTTGCGAACCTCACGTTTCGGCTGCTGTTCAACGATCTGGGATTCAGCAATGATGAAATCGCCATCTACGATGTGGGTTTCGGCTTTTGGGCCTATCTGATCGGCATTTTCATTGGCGGGGTGCTCTACGCCAGGATGGGTTTAAAGCGGTCAGTGTTGTTAGCACTGATACTGATGGCGATATCCAACCTGAGTTTCGCGTTGCTCGCCATGGCGGGGCACAGTAACTGGGGCATGGCGGGTGCCATTGGTTTTGAGAATCTCGCCAGTGGCTTCGGTGGCGTGGTGGTCGTTGCGTTCTTCTCGGCGCTCTGCAATCTGCGCTTCACGGCGAGCCAGTACGCGCTCATCTCGGCCGGCGCTAGCGTCGTCGGACGCTTGTTGACCGGCACGACCGCGGGGGCACTGATCGAAAATCTCGGCTATGTCAATTTCTACCTGCTGACAACCGTGATCGCCTTCCCCGGCGTACTGCTGTTCTGGTACATGATGCGCGCCGGACTGGTGGACAGTGCGCTCGGTACCGCGGGTAAATCAAATAGTTAGTGACATGGCCGAGATCGACCTCGAGCGAGTGTTGTGTTCGCTGGCAGAGCTGACGGCGGAGGGTTGTCGCGAGTTTACCATCGGGACGGGTAACTGGCCTCTGCGAGGCCTGGTCGTGCAAACATCCGCAGGTGTTGTGGCCGCCTACGTCAATCGCTGTCCGCACGCAGGCCATGGCTTGAATTTACGACCGCACAAATTCCTGACGCCGGACGGCAGCCTGATCGTATGCAGCTCGCATGGTGCGGTGTTTGAGAAAGCGACCGGCGTTTGCGTGGCGGGGCCCTGCGTGGGGCAGGGGCTGCTGCCCGTGCCCGTCACGGTCGCTGATGGCTACGTGCTGTTAGCCGCCGACGTCGATCCGTCGATCTTGGTCGCCGACTAGCGCTACTCGAACAGATCCAGATCATCTAAGCGACTGGCATGCTGCCGCTTTTCATCGTCGACGTAGTAATTCTCCGCTGACACGGGTTCGTCGTCGTCGGAATCGGCGTCAACCGAACCGCTCCAGTCTTCGGGCGGTTCGATGCTTTCGACGCGGCCTGCGCCAGCCTCAGAGACCCAGTCTTCGACGTCCATTTCTTCAATAGTGCCGTCGTAATACTGCAGATCGATCGTGCCGTCGTCGACATCGACCGCGACCACTTCGAATTTGTCGCCGTCCTTGAAACGGTACCAGTCGCCCACGATGGGCCGAGGATTTAGCATCGCAATACCCTCCGAATCGCCCCCGAGTTCACGTTGACTGTTTCGCGAGCTGCGTGCGCCGCTGGTATGCTGCGCGCGCATCCGTGAGAGTCGGTTTCATGTTGCTCCCGGAACGTTTCGCTTTCAAGTCGGAATAATTGGCGCACAGCATCATGATTGAGCAGTTGATCAAATTCTTTATCGTGTTCTTTGTGGTCGTCGAGCCTATCTCTTTGATTCCGATCTTCTCCGGGCTGACCGAGGGCGCGAATGCGCAGTACAAGCACCGGATGGCCATCAAGGCTGTGGTCGTCGCCAGCGCGATCTTGTTGCTGTTCGCGCTCGCCGGCGCCGCCTTCTTGGGCGCGATGGGAATTTCGATTGACTCGTTCCGTATCTTCGGCGGACTGTTGCTGTTTCTCATCGCTCTGGAGATGGTCTTTGCACGTGAGTCCGGCCCCCGTACGACCACCGATGAGCAAGCGGAGAACCGCAAGCGGGCGGATATCTCGGTTTTTCCGCTCGCTTTTCCCTTGATGGCAGGCCCTGGCGCATTGACGACGATGCTGTTGTGGTTTGGCCCCGTACCGATTACGCAACACCCGCTTAAGTTCGCGGCGTTGTTTCTCTGCGCGATTCTGGTGCTGTTGCTGTGTCTGCTAGCGATGTGGGTGGCCACGCCGCTGATGCGCGTCATCGGCGTGACCGGGTCGAATGTCGCCAACCGGTTGTTCGGCGTGATTTTGGGGGCGTTGGCGGTGGAATTCATCGTCGTCGGTATCCGCGCGAGTTTTCTGAGCTGATCGCGCCATGGCTGACTGGATCATCGGTGTCATCGAGGGCTACGGCTACTGGGGGCTGGTCGGACTGATGGTCCTGGAGAATATCTTTCCGCCGATTCCCTCGGAACTCATCATGCCGTTTGCAGGTTTCGCCGCGGCCCACGGCGAGTTGAGTCTGATTGGAGTCCTGCTGGCCGGCACGACGGGTTCGTTGTTAGGTACGCTCCCTTGGTATACCGCGGGCCGCATGGTGACCAGCGCGCGTCTTAAAGAGTGGGCCAATGGCAACGGACGCTGGCTCTCGGTTTCGTCCGACGATGTCGACCGTGCTGAGCAGTGGTTTCAGCGCCGCGGAACTCGCGCCGTGCTGTTCGGGCGCATGGTGCCGACAGTCCGCACCTTGATTTCAGTGCCAGCGGGGCTCGTCGCCATGCCACTGCCGCGGTTTCTATTCTGGTCGGCGCTGGGTTCGTTGGTCTGGGTTGGCGTACTGACCGCAATCGGCTACCTATTGCAAGAGCAGTACGATCGAGTGCACGATTGGCTGAATCCGGTCGCGACTGCCGTGGTGGTCGTTATCGTCGGCGTATATCTTTATCGCGTAGCAACCTTCGAGCGGCGCTGAAGTCAGTCCTTCCGCTCAAACGCCAGATCCCACACGCCGTGACCGAGTCTGGCGCCGCGCTTTTCGAACCGCGTGGGGTCGCGTTCATCGGGTCGCGGGATCCAGTCGTTAGTGGGCGAAAGATTGCGCAGCAATGGATTGTCTCGCAGCACTTCGAGCATCTGCTCGGCGTAGTTTTCCCAGTCGGTCGCGAGTCGCAGCACGCCGCCGATCCTCAAGCGCGACACGGCCAATGCCACGAACTGTGGTTGTATCAGCCGACGCTTGTGATGGCGCTTCTTATGCCAAGGGTCCGGAAACAGCACAAACAACTCGTCGATGGAGTCGGTCGGAATCTGCGCTTCGAGCACCTCGACCGCGTCATGACAGACCGCCCTGACGTTGGTCGAGCCGTTGCCCTCGGCCAATAACAAGAGATGCCCGACGCCTGGGCGATGGACTTCGATTCCAAGGTGGTCTCGATCGGGGTGGCGAGCGGCCAGCGCCGCCAGATGCTCACCGTTGCCAAAGCCAATCTCAAGGACGCGCGGAGCCTGGCGGCCAAAAATCACGTCGAGCTGCAAGGGCTGCGGCGAGAACTCGATCCCGTACAACGGCCAGAGCTCGGCGAGCGCGCGCGCCTGACCGGCTGTGGTGCGACCCGCGCGTAGGACAAAGCTGCGGATAGAACGCTGTCGCGGGTCTGCCGTCATCGCGGCATGGTCGCATAGAGCGCGGCAAAGGCGATCGACGCCGCTGCCAGCGCTGTGCGCCAGTCATCCGCCGCCGTGCCGTCGGCGCCATCGGTCACGAACTTGGCACAGGCGAAGCGCGCGCCTTCAGCGACACAGACGCGGGCGAGCGCGAACGCTTCCATGTCGACGACGCCGTTGTTCTCGAGAGCGTGTTCATGGGTCGCAAACGAATCGGCGGTCGAACAAACGCAGTGCGGCAGATTGCTAAAGTGACGGGGCATCTCTATCAGGGCTGGCACATTGTCATAGGGCGTCTCGCCGCGGGCGAAGCCGAGGCCGCTCACGTCCATATCGCGCTGGCTGAACTGATCGCAGCCAACGAGCGAGCCGGCCTTGAGATGGCGACTGCCGGCCGTGCCGAGATTGACGACCAGCGGCATGGCAACCCCCGGAGTGCCGATAGTCGGCGAGTCGACGCGTCAGTGCCATCGCCGCGCGGACTTTGCCAACTCCCGTATAGAGGAGTGGGGCGCCTGCCTGCTCCAGCAGCCCGCGGGACTCCATCGGTAGCGCCATCGCAATCAGATGGCTGGTAAGCGCTTGCGGCTTGGCTGGGTCTGGCATGGGCGAGCGTCTGCGGGCAGGGTTGGAGTTGTCGCCAATCGTGGCGGTCGCTATTCTCTCCAATCACTGCTCGCGGGTGTAGTTCAATGGTAGAACTGCAGCTTCCCAAGCTGCTAACGTGGGTTCGATTCCCATCACCCGCTCCAAATTGCTTATGACAAGCAATCGCCGACAATTCCTGGCCGCCGCGGCAGCCGCCTCCGCGTCCGTGGGCGCAGTCGCGGCAGAAGCTCGCGCCGCGACCGCGGCGCAGACTGGTGCTCTGAAGCAAGATCCGCTCCTGACGCATGTGCGGATGCGCGGCCGTATCGATGGTCGGCCTTGCTACTACTGGTACCACGGCACGTTCTATGGTCAGGTCAGTGGTGAGCGCACCCAGGCGCTGCTGGCAATCGAAGGTGTGAGCAAGCAGATCATTGAACCGCAGTCGGGTGGTGACTGGCTTTATCGGCTGCGCGAAGCGGGTTGGTTTCTGGATCTTGCCAGCAGCACCGTCGTGGACGAGTGGCGCAATCCGTTCAATGATCGGGTCGTTGCACCCAAGCACTACAGCTCAGCCCAACAATTGACGTTCGGCCGCGAGGCTGTCAAGCCGGCCGTGGCGGAGCTACCGCCGGGCATGGAGTGGCGCGGCTATATTACCGACCCGGTCATTCACGGCGCTGACGTCTGGTCGACCGAAGAGTTGTTAGTCAAGATCCCAGACAAGTCTGGCGAGGCGCGCAAGGCGCGGGTGCCAACGACGCTGGCCTATCAGACGCTAGCTAGCTGGCGGCCATGGATGGAGATGGGCGATGTTGCTGGTGTTATTTCCTGGCGACTCGCGGGTCGCAAGTGTCAAAGGCTGGATGAGCTCCCGGCGGCGCTACGCGCACGGGTCGAGCAACAAACGCCGGAAGTCTTCGAGCTGACTTGACTAGCCAACTGGAGGTTGGATTTTCTCGCAGCGAGCACTGGCTTGCTGCCCCCCGGGCAGCTGATCGCCAATACCAAAGCCCACGTGGCCGGACTGCGGCGTGCCCCAGCCATTGCCGAGCGAATACTCTTTGCCCGCCTCAAACAGATACAGATTCAGGACCTGCATAAAGTTATTGCCGGAGTTCGACGGCCACAGACCATGTCGCAGAATGATGGTGAGTTGCCGCGAGGGACTGTCGGTTGTCTGCACCGTTGCGCTGCCGCCCCGATCATGCACTGTGAGGCCGGTCATCGCGTGGTGCTTGCCGTTCGCGAGGCGCACGGCAATGAAGCAGTCGTAGTCCGCAGACTTCAGCAGGGTGTTAGCAACGGGTGTGCTGGCATTCTCGAGCCACAACTCCTTATCACTCAAAATCAGCGTGCCCTCGGCCGCCGTACCCAACCGTTGCGCCGCAGACGGCTAGCAGGTGGAGTCTGCGGTGCCACGCAGGGTCGTCGACTGACGCGCCCAGCGCACCGTGCAAACTGGGGAATCCGCGATCGCAATACCCTTGTCATCGGCCGCGGTGGCCGTCATCTGTACGAAATTGGTACGTTCGTCTGCGGAGAACTGCCACAGCGTACGGATCGCGACCGGCTCGCTTTCGAAGGCGCGTATCACCACATGTTTGCGCGCCGGGGCGTCGCCCGCCCGCTTCATTCGCTGCAGAAAAAAGCGCTGCGGCTCGTTGTCGTAAGCGCCGGGCAGCCACTCTGCGATGCTGGTCAGGTCAAGCTTGCCTTCCGCCGGACTCTGCGTGCGATCTGCCGCTGACGCACCGACGGCGAGGCCAAAGCCAAGCATTAAACCGATCAAGCTACGATTCATAGATCCTAAGTCTCGCTGTAAAATCAAACTATACCCCCTCATGGCAACGGTTGGTTGATCTGCCCCGGTGCGACGCGTTCGAGCTGTGCGCGAAAGCGTGACGGCAACTGGTCTTGCTCATGCATGACCACTGATTCCACTCGCCACAGTAGACTGCCCGGATGGTCTTGCATCTGCAGCCAACTCTGCCAGTCGGCGTGGCTCGTCCACGTGTAGGTAGATGGAATATGGGTCGCTTGCTCGTCGAGCAGATCGCTAAGGTGGCAGACCCACGCATCCATCGACAGCTCATTGCGCGGCTTGCCATTCGCGACGGTAATCCGCGAGGCAGCATACCGCGAGATCCAGACACGCTCGCCCAGCACGCGCCAGTGCAGCCGAGGTGGCGTATCGAGCAGCGTGCTCTCCAGGCCGAGCGACGCTGGCAATACGGGACCGTTCAAAGTCAGTCGCGACACCGCGGGGCCGCCGCGCACTGCGGGTACGACGATGGTCTCGTCGGTGTACGGGTTATGGAACTCTTGCAAGTAATCACCCGTATCAGCGTCGCAGTACACCATCCAGCTTCGGGAGCGCTCTTCAACGCTGCCGTCCTCGAGAACACGCGAGACGCGCTTGGTGCAGCCTTCCACCTGATAGAGCAGTTGACCAGATTCGCCGGGCGCGAGCGCCCGCCCAGTAACGATGCCAAATACGAAACCGGGATTGTATGTGTAGGTGATGCGCCCAGACAGGTCTCCCTGCAGGCGGCCCAGCGTACGGAGTGCAAAGGCGGGGTCGTTAGCGGGGAGGGTGCGCTCGTTGTGCTTATGCGGCATCGTTTGCGAAGCTGCGGTGGCGGAGCTCGCCGTCATCGCTAACAGGCCTTGCAGTGCGGCGCGCCGCGGGATCATGAGCCTTGGCATCCCATCGTGTTTTCTCCCCACGGGCGATTTGGTCCAGTATGATCGACCATTAACGCACAGCAGGCGAGTATGGGAGAGTGGATCGTGGATCGTCGCAAGCTACTGACCGCAACCGCAGCGACACTCGCCGCAACCGCAATACCCAGCGCTCCTGCCGTCGGGCAGCCGGCAACCACGGCAGCGGAGCGCAAGACATATGTGCTGGTCCACGGCACCTGGCTGGGTGGCTGGAGTTGGCAGCGTGTGCGGCGGATAATGCAAGCGGCTGGTCACGAGGTGCACTCGCCGTCGTTGACCGGCTGTGGGGATCGCAAACACCTCATGAGCCGCGAAGTCGGCCTGCAAACGCACATCAACGACATCGTCAATCTAATCGAATACGAAGAACTCGACAACGTCATCCTGGTGGGGCATTCGTTCGCAGGCATTACCATCACGGGCATTGCCGATCAGCTACGTGGCCGCATCCGTCGGTTGGTGTATTTCGACGCGCTGATCCCGGAGGGGCAACGTATGTCCGGCGTCAATAAGGGGCCGAACGGTGAGTTGCCCGAGAAGTGGCTGAAGCGGCAGGAAAAGTTCATCGATGGGTATCAGATGGATTTCTTTGCCGAGTACCCGATGAAAATGTTGATTCCGGACGGCGATACCGCCAATGCAGACTGGGCGCGGCGCCGTCTGACGCCGCATCCAGCGCGTGGCTGGTCCGACGATCTGGTGGTGCATAACGGCGGCTATACCGGGCTGCCGAAATCCTATGTACTCTGCACCGGTCAAGAGTTCGCGCAGTCGAGCGAATTCATGTACGGTCCCGCCAAGCGGCAGCCTGGCTGGGAGTTCATCGAGTTCCCGTATCCTCGGGCGCCGATGATGACGCATCCGGAACCGACGGCCGAATTACTGCTCAAGATGAGCTGAGGGGTTGCGATGAAGAAGTCGATACGAACAGTGGCGCAGATTAAACTGTTGATGGCGATGTCGTTGGTGATTGCGGGACTGTCCGCCTGCGCCACGGCCACTAACACATCCATGACGCCTAACAGCGCGTTGCGCGCCACTGTCGACGGCGACTGGCGTTCCGCGGAGAGCAAAGCTCGCGATGCGGCACGGCACCCGGCAGAGTCATTGAGTTTTTGGGGCTTGCGTCCCGGCATGACAGTGCTGGAGGTTAATCCTGGCGCGGCATCCTGGTGGACCGAGATCCTTGCGCCCTACACGCGCATGACAGGCGGCGAGTTTTATGCAACCGGTGCCGATCTGGATGATCCGAAAGTCTCGGAACGGGCGCGCGAGGAGCGTGCAGCCTTCGCGCAAAAGTACAGCGACACGGCAGTATACGGGCCGGTCAAGGTGCTTAACTGGAGCCTCACGTCTGTGTTACCGCCGGCTAACAGCTTCGATTTCGTGCTCGTTTCGCGGGCCTTCCACGGTTGGATGCGTGGTGGTACTACCGATGAGTACTTACAACGGATTTTTCAGATCTTGAAGCCGGGCGGCATCCTAGCGATCGAGCAGCACCGCGCCAACCCGGGCCCGCAGGATCCGAAGGCGCCCGCAGGTTATGTAACGGAAGCGTACGTGGTCGAGCAGGCTGAGAAAGCGGGCTTCCGTTTGCAGGCCAAATCGCAGGTCAATGCCAACCTGAAAGACACCAAGGACCATCCTTTTGGCGTCTGGACGTTACCGCCGACTCGCCTCACAGCGCCGTTTGGCAAGCCAGCCGACGCGGCGTTCGATCGCACCAAGTACGATGCCATCGGCGAGTCCGACCGGATGACATTGCGCTTCGCCAAACCCAATTGAGCGGTCGCGGTTGAGCAGCCCCGACGCGGACGGCTTCATGCGCGGCCTGGGCCGCATCGTCCTCAAGGGCCTGGTGACGATTCTGCCGATCGGGCTGACGGTCTATTTCATCTACTGGCTCGGGGTCACTACCGAGACCGTCTTGTCAGTGCCGATCAAGTGGGTGATCGACGACGCTAACTATTGGCCCGGCTTGGGTCTGATCACCGGGTTTGCGTTGTTGTTTCTCGTCGGACTCGCCGTCAACGCGTTTCTGGTGCGGCGGTTGTTGGGGTACGGGGAGCGCATGTTGTTGCGCGTGCCGGTCGTCAAGACCGTCTATAGCGCCATCCGCGACATGACCCGGCTCGTCAATACCGACAAGAGCAAGCGCGAACTCGAGCGCGTCGTGACGGTGGCCTTTGGTCCGTTGCGCCTGGTGGGCTTCGTCACGCAGGAGCAGGCCAGCTCGCTCGGTGTCGTTAGCGGCGCTGATATGGTCGCCGTCTATCTGCCGATGAGTTATCAGATCGGCGGGTATACGGTCTATCTGCCGCGGTCCGAGATCACCGAAACCGACCTGACCGTGGAGCAAGCGATGCGCATTGTGTTGACTGGCGGCGTGCAGGGCCGCTGACTCAACCGCCTGCTTTCTTGACGTCGCGGTAGCCCAAGGCCAGGAGTTCTGCGACCAGTCGGTCGCGCTGGTCACCCTGGATCTCGATCGTCCTGCCGCGTACGGTGCCGCCGCAGCCGCACTTGCGCTTCAGTGTCTTGCAAAGTTCTTCCAGCTGCGGTCCCGCGAGCGGCAGGCCGACGACGACGGTAACGCCCTTGCCGCCGCGGCCAGCGGTCTGGCGGCCGATGCGTATGGCTGGGGGCGAGGCGGGCTGCATGACGGACGCTATTGTTCCAGACTCGCGGTGAGTTGCGCATCTGCTAAATTGCGCCGCTGTTGCGACGGAATCGGTCAACTGCAATGGAGATTGAACAATGAGCTCGCTCCCCAAGATACACAGGCAGTCGCGAGCGGCGCTAGGTGTGGGGCTGCTGATGTTCGCGCTCTGCAGTGCGCCAGTCCAGGCAGCGAGCGGTGCGGCCTTGACGCGAACCAACGGTGGGTTTTGTCTTGCGGCGCAGTACCTCCTGTCCGAGACGACCGAGACGCCCAGCGTCGAGCTGCAAACGGACTTCAAGGCGTTCCAGAAGTCCAAGACCAGTGTCACGCCGTTTACTATTCAGCAGTTCGTCCAGTACGCAGACGATGAGAGTCAACAACCACGGCGGATCTCCTGCAAGCTCAAGACAGCCGATCATTTGCAGCATGCGTTTGGCGCGCAAGCCGCCGGGCCGGCGCAGCATTCCTGTCGAGATCTCAATCATCTGATGGCGCGCAATGTTTTTGCTGCGCTGACCGAGGAACAACGTGCGCGCCTGCAGTTCCCGCTGGAGCAGATTCGGCTCGAGCCGGATCTCAACACCGTACTGGGCTCGAAGTGGGTCGCGGACTATCAGTTTGTCTGGCGCGACGCCGACGGGCTACATCTGCTCGCCAAAGCACTCCATGTTCCCTATGAGCATTGGCTGTGGCGTATCGCACCGGAGCGGTTTCGTGGCGTTTACTACTGCCACCTGATTGCACCCGAGTATTTGCGTGCCCTGATGCTGGGTGACGTCAGCGCACCCAATCCAGCCGCAGGAGATTCGTAAGTGACCAGTCGACGTGAATTACTGTTAGGCGCTGCCGCAGCTGGACTGACGGTGGCCACTGCCGCGAGCGCTCAAGACAAGGCTGCAGGGAGAAGCACAGGTAGTAGCAAGCCGGGCCGTATCCGTGTCGTCGAGCTGGGCGAACAGAAGAGTCTTGAGACGCTGCGGCTCGTCGAGCGGCCGCGCCCGACGCCGGCGCGCGATCAGGCACTGATACGCGTGGCCTGTAGTTCGCTCAATGCACGCGACATCGGCATTGCGCAGGCAATTTTCTTTGGCAAAAAGCCTGCGACGCGCATCCCGCTATCGGAAGGCGCGGGTGAAGTTGTGGCGGTCGGCACGGACGTCAGCAACGTCAAAGTCGGTGATCGGGTGACCGGTTGTCACTACGCTAACTGGCAGGACGGTCGTTGGGACCAGCGCAGCTTCGAAGCAGATATCGGCAACACGCTCGACGGCTGGCTGGGAGAAGAGGTGCTGATGCCGGCACGGACGCTGGCGCGGTTGCCCGATGCAGTGAGTTATGAGACGGCTGCCACGCTGGCATCCTCCGCGGTCACGGTGTGGCATGCGCTTTATCACGTGGCACACGTCAAAGCGGGTGACATCGTGCTGTCCTTAGGTACCGGCGGCGTGTCAACTTGGGGCACACAGCTGGCCCGCGCGGCTGGCGCGCGCGTGATCGTCACCTCATCGAGCGACAACAAGCTGGTACAAATGCGCGACTTGGGAGCCGATGTGGGGATCAACTACCGCACCAACCCGGCGTGGGGCAAGGCTGTGTTTGAGGCAACTGACGGCCGCGGTGCTGACATCGTGCTTGAGAACGTCGGCCGCCCGACACTCGACGAATCCATGCATGCCTGTGCCGAGAACGCGACGATTATCCTGATCGGCACCGGCCCGTTACCGCAAGAGTTGCCACGCATGCCTGGCGTCTATCAAAAAAATCTGACCGTCAAAGCGATCAGCAACGGTAGCCGCCGGATGTTGGAGGAATTGTTGCAGGCGATCGCAGTCAACAAGCTGGAGGGCGTCATCGAGAAGGAGTTTGACTTGGCCGATGCCGTGGAAGCCTATCGCTTCATGCGTGACGGCAACCGGGTTGGCAAAGTACTCATCCGGCACAGCTGATTCAATATCGCGGCGCCGCAAGCCTACGTTGTGCCTTAGGCCGAGTCAGCGACGCGGTAGCGTCAGCGTCACGATCAAGCCACCTTCCGGGGCATTGCTAGCCGCTGCTACTCCGCCGTGTGCGGCAATGACGCGAGCGGTAATCGCCAGCCCCAAGCCCTCGCCACCACTGTCGCGGTCGCGTGCCGCGATCACTCGATGAAACGGCTCGAAAATTCGCTCTAGTTCTTCTGCGGGGACACCCGGCCCATGGTCGCGCACCCGGATCGTCAAATTCTCCGTGCCGACTTCGACACTCACGCTGACGTCGGTAGCTGGCGCGGTGTGTCGCACTGCATTGCGCACGACATTTTCAATGGCGCTCGCCATCCAGGTCGGATCGACTGACATGGTCAAATTCTCCGTTGTGCTAACGAGTCGGACGGACTTGCCGCTGGCGCGCGCCTCAAACTCGGCATCCTGCGCGATGCCGGCGATCATTGCGGTCATGTCTGTTTGGCTATGCCGGAGCACCGCATCGCCAGCGCCCAAACGAGTCACGGAGAGTATCTGACCGATCAGACTATCGAGCCGTTCGGCATCGCGCTCCAGACGCCCAAGTTGTTGATCGACAGTTGAGCCGTCCTGCCGCGCGAGGCCAAGTGCGAGGCGCATGCGACTGAGCGGCGAGCGCAGCTCGTGCGATACGTCGCGCAAGAGCCGCTCGTGGCTCGCCAGCAGTTCACGAATACGCGTACTCATGGCAGCGAAGTTCCGCGCAAGACGACCCACCTCGTCGGGTCTCGCCAAGGTTTGCGGTGTGGGCAGCGAGTCCAATCGGCCGCTGGCGAGCTGCTGGGCGGCGCTCGTAAGATCGTCTATGGGACGGGTGATCGAGCGGGCGAGTAGCCAGCTAACCAATGCTGTTACTAGCAGTGCGATCAGTGCGACAGGCGTGCGCGCATCGCGAAGAGCCCTGAATCCAAACCGATCAGGTCGTGGTGGCGATATCGCGATACGGTAGCGCGCACCGTCGCGGCCGATCAGCACCGGCAAGGGTTGCGGCGCGACGATCCGTACAGCGCCGATCTCGAGCGGCTCTCGTGGTTGCCACCCGCGTGCTCGCCGGTCAAAAGTCCTGCCAAGCAGTTCCTCGCCAGCCTCATCGAAAATCACAATCGGCGGACGCTTGTCATTGGTTTGCTGTGCGCTCAGCCAGCTTACGAGCCCTTCGCGACCGTCACGCGACAGTGCCATGGCCGCCGCATTCAGCGAAGCGTTGCGCTCATAGGGCTGCAGTTCCGTAGTCGTCAGGATCAGAACCGTAATGCCGATCGCCGCTGCCACAATGGTCAACAGCGCGAGCCAGAACGACAGAAAGATTCTGAGTGACAAACTTCTCATGGCGGCTGATTCGAACTGGTGCCGACAACGTAGACGTATCCAGCGCCGCGAATGCTGCGGATCTCAGCCTGGGTCACGGGGAGCGCCAGCTTGCGACGCAGATTACTCACGTGCGTATCGACACTTCGATCGTAGAGCTCAAGTGAGCGGCCAAGCGCTTGCTCTGTCAGTTGTTCGCGACTGACTACCTTACCCGCCTGGCGCAACAGGACTTCCAGGATGCGAAACTCCGCGCCAGTCAACTGGACGGACCGTCCCTCGACAGTCACGCTCATGCGTGCCGTATCCAGCACGACAGGACCGGCGTGCAATGCGTTGGTCGATGAGTTCGCGCCGGCGCTGGTGCGACGCATGATTGCCCGCACCCGTGCTGCCAGCTCGCGCGGATTGAATGGCTTGGCAAGATAGTCATCTGCTCCGAGTTCGAGGCCAAGGATCCGGTCCACATCGTCGCCGCGAGCAGTTAGCATCAAGACTGGGGTGGGCGTAGCTGCGGCGCGTAGGCGTTGTAGTACCTCGAACCCGCTTGCGCCCGGCAGCATGACATCCAGAATAACCAGGTCAGCCGATTTCTCGCTGAGATAGTCAAGCGCTACCTGGCCATCCGCGACCGTGTCGACGCTGAAGCCTTCGCGCGTCAGATATTCGTGCAACATTTGCAACAACTCGCGATCGTCGTCGACCACCAGCAGCCGAGCCTCTGATTCCATATCTGGATGCTGCAGTGCTGCGGCGGGCTTGTCATCCTCAACTGCTGCGCCTTGACGTAACTTTGCACGACATTGACTGTCCCTCCACACTACGGCGGTAGCTAGTGGCGGAGAATGAATCCATCGGAACTCGCAAACCGTGCGTTCCTGAGAATGGAGATTCAAGATCATGAAGAAACACGCAACGGCAATTTTGTTGGGGTTAGCTTTGGCAGGTGCGGTTGGCATGTCTGCTACCGCGGCTGATCGAGCCGACCGTGGTCCACCGGACGGCGGGCGCGACATGGTGATGCCGGGCATGATGGGCTCACACGGCATGGAGCGCTTCGGCCAGAAACTGGGGCTGAGTGCTGAACAGCAGGCCAGTCTCAAAGCGATCATGGACGCGGCGCGACCTGAGATGGACTCTATCCGTGCCGACATGAAGAGCAACCGCGAGACGCTCAGGAACGCGGATCCGGGGGATCCCACTTATGCCACGACAGTCGCCAATGCCCGCAACGTCGCCGCCGATGTTGCGGGACGCATGGTGACGGCTACTAGTCAGGTCCGAGCGAACGTTTGGGCTGTCCTAACACCAGAGCAGCGCATCAAAGCCAAGGCAATGCAGGCCGAACGACGCCAACGGATGAGTGAGCGCCGCAAGGACCGAGGCAAGGACCGAGGCGGACGCGACCGGGAAATGTGAATTCGATCACCGCCGACAGAGATTTCGCACTCTGTCGGCGGTTTTCGTGTAGTATGCCGCCCGCTGAAACAGGGCAGCGCGGTCAGCGCCCCTTCACTCGTAGCGTTGCGTCCATCGAGACGCCCTCACTCCGATAACGTAAACCCTTCTCGCTACTGACCGCTACGCAGCTTTGACTGCGTGTTGCGAGTCCAAACTATCAGGTTCAAAAGATGAATTTTTCCGATCTCGGGCTCAAGCCCGAGTTACTCCGTGCCGTGGCCGACAAAGGCTATACGGTGACAACTCCTATTCAGGCCGAAGCGATTCCCGCCGTGTTGGCGGGTCGCGATGTCCTGGCTGGTGCGCAGACTGGTACCGGCAAGACGGCTGGCTTCATGCTGCCGATACTGCAGCGGCTCGACGCGCATCGTCCTGGTGCGCCGCGCGTGCTGGTATTGACGCCGACTCGCGAGCTTGCGGCGCAAGTCGCGGCCAGCGGCGTCGACTACGGCAAGCACACCAATTTGCGTGTCGACGTGGTCTTCGGCGGCGTCAACATCAATCCACAGATCGGTAAGCTGCGTCGTGGCTGCGACATCCTGGTCGCAACCCCTGGGCGCCTGCTCGATCTAACCTCGCAGCGCGCGGTCTCGTTAGCCGATGTCGAGATTTTTGTGCTCGATGAAGCCGATCGCATGCTCGACATGGGCTTCATCCGCGACATCAAACGCGTCATGGCGCAACTGCCGAAAGTTCGCCAGAACCTGCTGTTCTCGGCGACCTATTCGGATGACATCCGCGGTTTGGCAAACAACCTGCTGCGGGATCCGGTTGCCATTCAAGTGACGCCTCGCAACGCCACCGCCGACAAGGTCGACCAGGTGGCTTACAAGGTGCCGAAGGATCACAAGCGCCATCTGCTGGCGCATCTGATACGCGAGGGCAACTGGCAACAGGTGCTGATTTTCACACGTACCAAGCACGGCGCCAACCGCCTGGCGCAGCAGCTCGAGCGCGAAGGCATCGTGTCGGCGGCGATCCATGGCAACAAAAGCCAGAACGCCCGGGTGCAGGCCTTGGCCGCATTCAAGAACAATGAGGTCGTCGCTCTGGTGGCGACCGAAGTGGCGGCACGTGGTCTCGACATCAAAGAGTTGCCGCATGTCGTCAATTACGAACTGCCCAATGTCCCTGAGGACTATGTGCACCGCATCGGTCGCACCGCTCGTGCTGGCGCCAGTGGCAGTGCCGTGTCGTTAGTGTCGCCCGATGAGGCGCCGTTGCTGCGTGACATCGAGCGCTTGCTGAAGCGCAGCGTACCGTTCGTCGCGACACCGGCGTTTGAGATTCGCGAGACGCGCGGTGCGGCGCCAAACGTGGACGATGATCGCCGTCCGGCCCGGACATTTCAGCAGCGTCCGCGTCGCGACTCCGGTAGCCGCCGTCCAGCGTCGCAAGGTGCGGGCGGTGGCCACACACCCGCACGCGATCACGTTCGCGCCGATCAGAACGGTCCGCCGCGCCGCAGTTCGGGCGGTGGTGGACGCTCACGCCCCGGTGGTGGGTCGCGTGCCGGTGGCGGCGCGCGCTCTGCTGGCGGCTCCCGCTCGGGCGGCGGCCAGTCATCCGGAGGCCAGTCATCGGGAGGCGGCTTTTCCCGTCTGGGTTGACCGACTCGCTGGTTAGCTTGAGTTTCTGGCGGACATCCTCACCATGAGAGGGATGTCCGCCGCTCCCCCCGACACGCCCAACCCATTGCGGGCGTTCATTGGCGTCTTCCGCTATAGCCGCCGCGCCTTGGAACTTGTCTGGACGACGAGTCGGCCGCTGACTGTGGCACTCGGCATACTCACGTTGCTTGCCGGCGCAGTGCCAGCAGCGGTTGCGTGGGTCGGAGCACAGATCGTCGATGCAGTGGTTGCCGCCATTGCCGCGGGCGGCATCGACGGCACGTTGGTCGTCGAGTTCGTGGTACTCGAAGGCGTGTTGGTGGCGGTGATCGCCGCTGCCCAACGTGGCTTGTCGCTTTGTCAGTCGCTGCTGCGGGCGCAACTGGGCCAGCGCGTCAACGTGATGATTCTTGATAAGGCGTTGACGCTCGATCTCGATCAATTCGAGGACTCCGAGTTCTACGACAAACTCACTCGCGCTCGACGCGAGGCATCGAGTCGACCGCTGTCGCTCGTCATGCGCACTTTCGGTCTGGCGCAAAACGCTGTATCGCTGGTGAGCTTTGCCATTTTGTTGGCGGCATTCTCACCCTGGGCCGTCGTGGTCTTGTTCGCGGCGGGTCTGCCGGCCTTCATCGCCGAAACGAAGTTCTCAGGCGACGCCTTCCGCCTGTTTCGTTGGCGTGCGCCGGAGACTCGGATGCAGATGTATCTCGAGACGGTCATTGCGCGGGAGGACTACGCCAAAGAGGTCAAGTTGTTTGGTCTCGGCCCGCGACTGCTCGACCGTTATCGCGCCATCTTCACCAAGCTCTATGCCGAAGATCGAGCGCTGACCATCCGCCGTGACCTGTGGGGCTTTCTGTTGGGTCTGATCGCGACGCTTGCCTTGTATGGCGCCTACGCCTGGATTGCGCTTACTGCGGTTGCGGGTGCCATTACGTTGGGTGCGATGACAATGTATCTGATGTTGTTTCGTCAGGGACAGAGCGCGGTATCGGCTAGCTTGTCGGCGGTGGGTGGCATGTATGAGGACAACCTCTATCTGTCCACGTTGTACGAATACCTCGAGACACCGGTGGCAGCGCGGCGCGGCGACCTGCAACAAGGTCCGAACCCGGCGGATGGCATTCGCTTCGAGAACGTCAGTTTCAGTTATCCCGATTCCAACCGGCCCGCGCTGCAGGATGTGTCGCTACATATTCGTCCCGGCACTAGCATCGCGCTGGTGGGTGAAAATGGCTCTGGCAAGACGACCCTGATCAAGCTACTCACTCGGCTCTACAAACCCACCGCGGGACGGGTCTTGCTCGATGGTCTGGACCTGGAGGAATGGGATCCGGACACCCTCCGCCAACGTGTCGGGGTGATTTTTCAGGACTTCGCGCGCTACCAACTGCTGGTCGGCGAAAACGTCGGTGCGGGTGACGAACCGAGTTTCGACGACGAATCGCGTTGGCGTGATGCCGCCGCCAAAGGCCAGGCGGACAAATTCATTGAAGAGTTGCCGGCCGGTTACCAGACGCAGCTTGGCAAGTGGTTCAAGGACGGCCGCGAGTTGTCAGGCGGGCAGTGGCAGAAGATCGCGCTATCACGCGCATTCATGCGGCTGCGCGCCGACGTGCTGGTACTGGATGAGCCCACTGCCGCAATGGATGCGCAGGCAGAGTCGGACGTGTTTGAGCATTTCAGGCAGTTGGCGCGTGACCGGATCACCATCCTGATTTCGCATCGCTTCTCGACGGTTCGTATGGCCGATCAGATCGCCGTGCTCGACGATGGTCGCATCGTCGAAGCGGGCACGCATGCCGAGCTGCTGGCGCAGCGGGGACGATACGCTACCTTGTTCGAGTTGCAAGCACGCGGCTATCGTTGAGTAACTACTGATACCACGACGTGCTTTGGCGCTGACGCGCTTGCACACAGGCTCCGTCGCATGATCGGGTGTGCCGCTTCGCGGCATGCCCTTGATCGAGCACGGCGCGCATCTTCCCCCCAGCGTTGAGGCCAGACTCTGTGCAGGCACAGGAGCGCGCCCTGCTCGATCTGCGGCACCCTCAACATGCGACGGAGCCTGTGTGCAAGCGCGTCAGCGCCAAAGTGCGTCACGGGTCAATCGATCTTGATGACGACCTTCCCCGCGTTCTTGCCGGCCAGCATGTACTCCACCGCATCGGCTACTGACTCAAGTCCAACGAAATCCGTCGGGTCGACTTGTGATTTGATCTTCCCGTCGTAGTACAGCTGCAGCATGTGCTGGGTTGCCGCTGCCTGATACTCCGGAAACGCCTGGTTCTGGAACGCCCGAATGGAGGCAGACTTCCAATAGAGCTTTCGATAGGCGCGGGGATGTGGGACATGCTCGATTGGTTGGTCGAAATCCGACGTATGACCGCTGATGATGAGGCGGCCGCGCTGCGCCAGGTTGTCGAGAAACGCATCGAACACCTCGCCACCGACTGTGTCGTAGGCGATATCGAGCCCGCGCGGATATTCATGTGCCAATACCTGTGGCAGATCTTCGTTTCGATAGTCGATGACTCGATCGCACCCGAGTTGTTGCAGAAACGCTATCTTGTTAGTGCTGCCAGTGATACCGACGACATGACTGCCGGCGAGTTTCGCCAGCTGCACGACGAAGTGACCGATGCCGCCGGCCGCAGCTGAGACCGCAATCGTCTCGCCCGTCGCCATCTGCGCGATATGGTGGAGACCCACGTAGGCTGATACGCCTGAAGGGACTATCGCCAGTGTCTCGGCTGAGGCCGCGCGCACCTTGACGAGTCGGCCAACGTTGGCAGTCTGGAACTGGCGATAGCCGGTGCCCAGATTGACGGTCGCCACCGCATCGCCGACGGCATACCCGGACGTGTTGGAGCCCAAGGCAACGATCTCGCCGACGGACTCGATCCCCATGTCGTAGGGCGGGACGACGTCGACGTAACGAATTTTGTTGCGACACAGGTTCTTGTCAAAGATCGCATTGCAGCCGGCGTATCGATTCCGCACCAAGGCTTCGCCGGGGCCGGGATCGCGCAGCGACTCCTCTGCCACGCCGGTGGAGGTGCGAAAGTCGCCAGTCAACTGCTGGATAATCAATTTGCGGTAGCTTGGCATGCAAGAACTTCAACGACACGTACAATTGAGCCGTAAATCTTACGCGAGGAGACGCTGCAATGCCGACCGTTTTGGTGACCGGTGCCAACCGTGGATTGGGACTTGAGTTGGTACGTCAGTACCGTGACGACGGTTGGCATGTCATCGCGTGCGCGCGCAAACCTGCGGCAGCGACGGAACTGCAGAAACTTGCGGCCGCGCAGACCGAGCGCGTCGAGATCCATGCGCTTGACGTTACCGATTTTGCAGCGGTCGACGGACTCGCGGCAGCGCTGCGCGGTCGCGCTATCGATGTGCTGCTCAACAACGCCGGCACCATGGGCGCGCAGAGCTTTGCGACGGTTGGCTTGGAAGCGGGCAAGTTTGGCGCTGCGGATTTCACCGACTGGGCGCAGACGTTTCGAATCAATACCTTCGCGCCGATGAAAATGGCCGAGGCCTTTGTCGAGCATGTGGCGCGCAGTGATCAGAAGAAGATCGTGTCGATATCCAGTATTGTCGGCTCCATCGCCAAGAACAATGTCGGTGGGTTGTACGCCTATCGCGCGAGTAAAGCGGCGCTCAACGCAATCATGCACTCGATGGGCATAGATCTTGCGCGCAGCCACGGTATCTGTGCGGTTCCACTGCACCCCGGTTGGGCGCGCACAGACATGGGCGGCGAGCGTGCCGACATCGATGCTGTGGCTAGCGTCACCGGGATGCGCAAAGTCATTGCGGCTCTCGCGCTTGAAAAGGCGGGACGCTTTTACATGTACGACGGCAGTGAGCTGCCTTGGTAGGCGGCTTCGTCGCCTACCAATTGACGTTGGCAGGATCGCTGAGTTGTCGATGCGCGTCCTGCAGATCTTCCGGCAGGCCCACCTTCGAGAAGTTAGACGGCGGGTAGCGCGGCACGTACTGCTCATAGACGGGTCGATAGAGCTCCCAAGCGAATTCCGGCAGCCGGTGAGTGGCCCGATACTGCTTGATGGGAATCACCGCCGAAACCAATTGCTCGTGTTCGCTGCGTGCGCTGGCAATCGCTCGACCAAACTCATCATAGATCGCGCTGCCACCGCTGCCCGCGTCTTCAAAGAACTGGTTGCCCGGGCTGACGGCGTTGTTGCAAACCGCCGTGTAGACGCGGTTGTAAGTTGCACACATCTCGATATCCGCTGGCGTGAAGCCGCCGGTTGCCGTGCCGTGCGCAACAGGATCTCCGCACCCTTCATGGTCATCGCGCGGAACAGCTCGGGCTCACGTTGTACCGACGACGTGCAGATATTGCCGTAGGGTGTGCGTGTCACGGGTATCACTGCATCCGCGCCATACATCTCGATGTAGCGATCCAGGACGTTGTAGATGGTCGTGGTCATCAACTCGATCGGTTGGCGGCCGATTCGAAACAAACCCATGATATTGCGCGCCTTCCAGTGCTTGTCGACGATCGAACCGTCCGGGCCCATGACTGTCGTGATCGATAGCACATGGCCTGGCCAGTCCGAATCACCCGCGTACGACCCGAACACGACATAACAGCCGTACTTCTTTGCTGCGACCGATATCGTGGCGGATTCCGGGCCGGGCAGATCGATGGCAATGCGGTCTATGTCATTGCGCGACCAGTCAAACTTGAAGCCGGTAATCGGAAACTCGTGAAAGAAGACGATGTCGCCGGGCGGAGTCCATTCCTGCGCATTCTGCAGCAGCTTCAGCATGTGTTCGACGTTGGCCTTGCGGCCTGCTTCGGCAGACTTTGCACTGCTGGCGTCGACAGGTTGCACGCGAGTCTGCATCACGTGCAAACGCACGGTTTCCTGCGTTAGAGGCACGGTGTCATAACGACCGTCCTGACGAATATTGACCTTCGCAGCGCCTTTGACCATGGCAGCATGTGTGTTGACCGAGCTGAGCGCGAGGCCTGCCGCACCGAGAGCCGCGCCGCGATAGCTCCTCGGACAAGCTGGTTGTGCCATCGGGTTGCTTGATGCGATGCCGGCCGATATTTCCTCCCAAATGCTGTCGCTGCTATGAAGTCGACTTATACTCGCAATATCTTATCGTGTTGACCAAACTGACATGAGCCGCAGCGTAACGGATGCCGCACGACTCGAAACGGTTCTCGCCGCAATTCGGTTGCTGTCGCCAGCGAACTCGGAACTGGCGCCGGATGCAGCCAACAGTCGCGATTTGGCTGCTGTGCTCGAGACGCACGCCGAACTATATCTTTGGCTCGACGCGGATAGCATTGCTAGGCGCTTTCATGTGGGCGCCGAGACGCCGCTGCCGCCTGAGTTGCTCATAGGCAAGCGTCCACAAGATATTCTCGACAAATTCGCTGCCAAGCAATTCGAAGCCGCGATCGAACAGGTGCGTCGAGGCCGCGAAACGATCACGATCGAATACTCGCTGGATTTAGGCTCGCAGAATCGCTGGTATGAAGCCCGACTCCGTGCGCTCCCACAGGATGAAGTGCTGGTCATCGTGCGTGACATCAGCCGTCGCCGCCGCGCAGAGCGCGAAATCTTGCGTGAAAGAACTCTCATGCAATCGATCATGGCGAGCATGGCCGAGGCAGTGGTCGTCGCTGACGGGACCGGAAAAATCATCCTTGCCAACCCGGCCGCGGCGCAGCTCTTCGATCGGGAACTGGTCGATTGCGATCTGCATACATGGGTGCGCGAGCTCGACGCGTACGGCACTGATGGCAAGACGCCGTTTCCGCTCAACGATTGGCCGTTGTTGCGTGCCGCCCGTGGCGAAATCTGCGATGACGTCGAGGTCATGCTGCGTCGCGCACGTCGCGACGAACACTGGTTGAGTTTCGCTGGCAGGCCGCTGCTGGGTGAAAATAGCAAGCTCGACGGGGGCTTCATCGTCGCGCACGACATCTCCGATACGCGTCGTTATCAGCAGCAGCTAGAGGCTCACAACTCACGCCTAAAGCTGGAGTCGCTGACCGACTCTTTGACCAGTCTGCCCAATCGGCGCGCGTTTGACCGGCGGCTGACGGACGAATTGAGCCGTGCCGTAAAGAACCGGAAGGCGGCGGTGCTGTTGCTGGACCTTGACGCATTCAAGCCGTACAACGATCGCTTCGGCCATGCTGCAGGCGATGACGCGCTGCGCATTACCGCGCGTGTGCTGGAAAAGCAACTACGTGACGTCGACCAGGTCGCTAGGTTGGGCGGTGAGGAGTTCGGCATCATCATGGGATCTGCCGGACGTCGCGAAGCGCTCGCGATCGCCGAGCGCTGCCGAGCCGCCATGGAGAGCGCTCCATGGCCATTGCGCCAGGTCACCGTGAGTATAGGTGTCGCGCTCCTGCAAACAAGAGATGACGCCAAGAGCATACTCGTGCGGGCGGACGAAGCACTCTATGCCGCCAAGAACGGTGGGCGCAATCAAGTGGCGTTCGTGCCGCAGCGAGCCGTTGGATCTAAGGCTCAAGCACCGACCTCGCGGAAAGAACGTCGTAAGCCCGGCAAAGTGACTAACTAGTCGCTGGCTCATCTGTGCGTGCATGCCAGGCAGCCAAAACGCGTGCTTCCTTGTCCCGTGCCAGACCGGTCTTGAGCGATGCGCGCTCCGTGTCGGGACGTCCCAGATGCCAGGTCAGCGTGTCGTCCACCGTGCTTTGCAGCGCACGAACACTGAGTCCGGCCTGCAGCGCGCGATCAACTCGCGTCGCGGCGAACGCGAGTTGACTACCTTCGGCGGGCAACCACACCGGCATGTCGCTCCAGGCTTGCACACCTTGGCTTGCCAGAAAATCGGCAGGCATCCACATCGGGGCAGGGTCTACTTCGGGTTTTGCAAAGGCAACTGCAGCCGAGATCGAGGCGGATACGAGGGCACCCATCGAAAAGCGCCCGGGAGGCGAAGTCACATTGTAAGTGCCGACGTATTTCTGCTCGATGCAATCCAGGGCGAACCGCGCCAGATCGCGCGCATCGATGCATTGAATCGGATCCCGCGGCGAGCCGGGTGCGACAAACTCACCGCCGGCGGCCGCGCGAGCGGGCCAGTAGGTGAACCGATCCGTGTTGTCATGTGGACCGACGATCAGCCCTGGGCGCAGGACGGTGGTGCGGCCCGGCATCGCGCGCGCCGCCGCCTGCTCAGATAGCGCCTTGAGTGGTCCGTACGTTTCCGCGTCGACTTCTTCGACAGCCTCGTTGTCGAGTGTACCAACCGCCGACTCCTCGTCGCGCGGCGCACTGAAGTCCGGATAGACTGACACCGACGAAACGAAGACATACTGGCGCACCATTGGTGCTAACAGCTCGGCTGACAGGCGGACCAGCCGCGGTACGTAGCCGGAATTGTCGATAACTGCATCCCAACGCCGGTTCCGCAGGCCGTCGAGCTCGCCGTTCCGGTCGCCGGCGATCCGCTCGATATCGGGAAACAATTCGTTCCCCGTGCGGCCTCGATTGAAGAAAGTGACCTCGTGACCACGCGCCAGCGCGAGCTCGGTCATGTGAATGCCAATGAAGCGTGTACCACCCAGCATCAGAATCTTGAGCGGCTCGCCTTCGCGTTCGGTACTACCTGCCCAGTTCGCGGCGGTGGTCATCAACGTGCCGGCGGCGATCGATCGCAGTACGTCACGACGTTGCATAGTGCACCTCCGCGCTAGCGTGGTCCCGGTGGTGCGTACTCCGCAAGCCAGTCCTTCTTGGTCTGATACCAGAACACGGAATTCTGTGGCTTCAACACCCAGTGGTTCTCATCAGGAAAGTACACGAATTGCGAGGGTACACCACGTTTTTGCAGCGTGTTGAATAGTTCGACGCCGTGATTGACCGGTACACGCTGATCCAGCTGACCATGGATGACGAGTGTAGGTGTATTGAAATTACCGGCTGAAGTATGTGGTGAGTAGCGGGCGAACTCCTCGGGTTTATCCCAGAACTCGAAAAAACGCTCAGGTTCCGCCCCGTAGTCGGCGCCAATCTGAGTGAAGCTGTTGTACACCGCTGCGTGTGCGACAAGTGCCTTGAAGGGATGCTCACGGCCTAACAAGGTGGCGGCAAGAAAGCCGCCGTAGCTGCCGCCGCCCGCCACCATGCGCTCACTATCCACGTAGGGCTTGTTCTTGAGCCACGCAGCGGCCTTGATCGTGTCTTCATAGGGCAAGGAAATTCGGTCTGGATTGATCGAATCCGTGAACGCCTGCCCGAAGCCGCTCGAGCCATGGAAGTTATGCCAGGTAACGATGTATCCCCATGCGGCAAACACTTGTGCGTTCCAGCGCCATTGGGTTGCGTCCGTGATGCCGTTGTGTGGTCCGCCATGCAGCAGCATGTAGACGGGATACTTCTTGGTTGCGTCGAAGCCCGGTGGGTAGACCACCCACATTTGTACGTCGTCGTTGCGCGCGCCCTGGTAAGTGACGGTCTCGACTCGTCCCCAGTCGATGCTGGCCACCGCCGCATCATTGAACGACGTGAGTGGCGTTGCGTCGCCGTTGCGCAACGACACGGTTACCAGCGTTGGGGGCTCCGAGAAGCTCTGGCGCAGCGCCAGCAGTGTGCTGCCCGAGATGGAGATGCCGGAGAAGCTCGAACGCTTGGTGATCGCTACCGGCTTCGGTGCACTGATGTCAAATCGATAAATACGCTGGGTCGCCGCATCGTCGATCGCGCCATAGAGTGTGCGCGAGTTGCTCGCCCAGACCATATTGCTTGCCGAACGGTCCCATTCACCAAAGAGCTCACGGCGGGTTTGCGAACCGCGGTCGAACAACATAAGACGAGTGCGGTCGGCATAGAAACCGGGGATCTGTTTCGCACCATACGCCAGGTAGCTGCCATCGGGACTGTAGCTGGGCGCGGTGTCATCTCCCTTGTTAGTGTCGGTAATATTGCGCGGTGGTTTGCAGCCGCAGCTGGCAATCGTGATGATGTCCTCGTTGGGCATCGTGCCGGTGCGATGCGTATCGGACGCGAACGCGATTTCTTCGCCGTCCGGGGAGATGTCATAGGAAGAACTGTCGTAGTCCTGCTTGGAGAGATAGAACCCCGACAGTCGTGTGATCGCGAGCGGTTCGCCGCCGTCAAGATCGATCGAAAACAAGTGTGGCTCTCGATCATTCAGCAGATGATCCCAGTAAGCGATCGGCGCCCGATCCCACACGCGGCCGCTCATCTTCGACTCGGCACGCTCTTGCATGCGCTTGCCCTGATCATCCCATTTGACCAGGTCCAGCCAGATCTCCGTAACGAACGCGAGCCGCTTGCTATCGGGGAACCACTTCGGTGCACCAGCCCCGGCCGGCACATTGGTTACCCGGCGCGCTTCGCCACCATCTACCGGAATCACATAGATTTGCGCTTCCTTGTCCTGGCCGCGCTTTGACACAAAGGCGATGAAACGCCCGTCCGGACTGAATTGCGGGCTCGTGTCGTTGGCTTTGTCGCTGGTTAGTTGGCGGGCGGGGCCGGCAGTCGTGGGTACCAGCCAGAGATCTGTGGCGATCTTATTCTCCTTCATGTCCGCCGTGGACACCGGCACGACGGCGAGGCGTCCGTCGGGTGACAGCGACGGTTCGCCCAGCCTCGGCATGTTCCAGGTAGCTTCGATTGTTAGCGGCACCTTGGTTTGCGCATAGCTACTGGGCTGAGCGAACAATGCTACTAGAGCGAAAAAAAAGATCCTATCCATAGTCAAGTCCTGCTGAATAAGTCCGCGCGGCCGCGCTGATGAGAGCGATTGTGCCTCGGATACTACGCTGCGGCAACGCGCGGCAGCGCCGCCAGAAACTGGTCTGTCTCGGCTCGCGTGCCCACACTGACACGGCACCAGTTGGAGTAGGGCTCAAAATTCCGACCGACTTCGATGCTGTGTGCAAGCATGCGTTCGCGGAATTGGCTGGCAGGCATGCCTGTGTTGACGAATATGAAGTTGCCCTGAGAGTCGGTGCAGTCAAGTCCCAGTGCGCGGCAAACCTCGACCATGCGGCGCCGATCGATGCTCAGCGCGCGCTTGGTCTGTGCCAAGAATTCGGCGTCGTTGAGGCTGGCGAGCGCTGCCTCCAGGCCGATAGTATTGGGAAACGTCATCTGCATGCGTCGCAAACGCGCCATGTTGTTGGCCTCACCGATGCCGTAACCGATCCGCAGTCCGGCAAGGCCATGAATCTTGGAGAAAGTCCTTAGCACGATGACGTTCTCACCGGCGCGCGCCAGATCGACCATGCTTGCCGTGGCGCCCGGTTCCACCAATTCGAGATAGGCTTCATCGACAACGACCAAGGCTTGCTGCGCCACAGCGCGGCAGAAGTCATGCAGGCGGCTACCATCAACTGCCGTTCCGGTCGGGTTGTTAGGATTGCAGACATAGACCAGCCCGGTGTTGCCGGTCGTGGCTTGAGCCATCGCTGGCAGATCATGGCGCATGGCGGCATCTAGCGGTACACGCTTCACGCTGGCGCCGAGTTTCTCGGCGTAGGCAGTGATCTGGTTGAAGGTTGGCCAGGCAGTGACAAGTTCGCCGCGGCCGACATATTCGAGTGCCAGCATATGCAGCAGCTCGCCAGAGCCTGCGCCGAGCACGATGTTCTCGCGGGCGACGTTCTCGTGTCGGGCCAGCGCGTCCAGCAGCTGGGTGTAGCTGCCGATGCTGTAGCGGCAGGATTCCGCGACCGCTGCCTGAATGGCGGCCCGTGCTTTGGGTCCTGGACCATAGGGGTTCTCATTGGCCGAGAGTCGGGCCACGCGTTTCTTGGGCGTCGCGCCCTGTACCCGGGGTGTTCCGGCGGCGGCCCAGGCTGCTGCGGCCGTGCCCAGTAGTGCGCGGCGGCTGATTGCAATCGGCATCGGTGGTCTCCCCAGCAAAGAGCGATTAGAGCTTTTACGCCGTCTCGATCGGGGCGACAATCATCAGTGCCCATTGTGGGCCAACCCGGAGTTGCCGCCATGCAGAGTCTCGACGATCTCAAGACCGCGCTGCGCGCTTTTGCGGCCGAGCGCGACTGGGACCAGTTCCACAGCGCCAAGAACCTGGCGATGGCAATCTCCATTGAGTCCGCTGAACTCATGGAGCATTTCCAGTGGGCGTCGGAGCAGCAGGACGTGGCGCTCGATGCGCGCCGCCGCGAGATGGTGAGCGACGAGCTGGCCGACGTATTCATGTATACGGTGCGGTTGGCGGATCGGCTGGGCATAGACCTACTGGTAGCCTCGACTGCAAAAATTGCCAAGAATGCTGCGCGTTACCCTGCCGACAAGGTACGCGGACAGGCGAAGAAATATAGTGAGTATTGAGCCTTGACGAGCGCCGCACCATTGCCGAGCCGGCCGACATATGAGCAGTTGCTGACGCGGGTCCGTGGGCTGGTGCCGCGACTACGCGAGCGAGCGCAGGCCGCGGAAGAAGCGCGCCGTATTCCCGCAGAGTCGATACGCGAGCTGCTCGATGCGCAGCTCTTCGAGATTCAGAAGCCCGCGGCCTTCGGTGGTTATGAGCTCGGACTGGTCGAGTTCGTCGAACTGGTCGCACAATTGGGCCGCGGCTGTGGCTCCACTGCCTGGGTCTATGGCGTCACGGCGGAGCGGGCCTGGTTGTTAGCCAAGTTGCCGGAGCGTGCGCAGCGGGATGTGTGGGATGCGAATCCCGGCGCACTGATCACGTCGTCAATCACGCCAGACGGTAAGGCTGTGCCGGTCCCGGGCGGCTATCGGGTCACGGGGCATTGGCGCTTTGTCAGTGGCATCGACATTGCGGATTGGGCTGTTTTTTGCACTTGGGTGCCGCCGGCCAGCGGTGATGGCGCACCACTAGCCACCTACATTGTGGTGCCGGTGTCTGACTGCGAGATCATCGACACATGGCATGTGTCGGGTCTCGCGGCGACTGGTAGTCGGGATGCCAAACTCACGGATGTCTTTGTGCCTGCGCATCGACTGGCCCCAACAGCTGCACTACGTGAGGGCGGCGGGCCGGGTGCTGAATTCAACCAGGCGCCGTTGTTTCGGTTGCCACTGATCGCGATCAATCCTTACGCGATACTCGCGCCAGCGCTCGGCATTGCCGAGGGCGCGCTCGAGCAGTACATGGAAGCAGCGCGCAGCCGCAATCTGGTCCGGGGCAAGGGCGTGCTGGCGCAACAACAGGTTGTGCAGCTGCGCGTTGCCGAGGCAGCGGCCGAAATCGAAGCCGCGCGTGCGCTCATCATGCAAGATTGCCGCGAGGCCATGGCGACCGTCGAGCGCGGTGCAGAAGTTTCGATCGATCAGCGCATCCACTGGCGGCGCAACCAGGGTTTTGCCACCAAACTACTCACAGCCGCAATCGATCGATTGTTTGCAGCATCGGGTGGCCGTGGCATCTATCTCGATCACTACATGCAGCGTTCGTTTCGTGATATGCATGCGGCTGCGTCGCACCTGGGTCTATCGTGGGACGTGACGGGCATCATGTGGGGCCAGCATGCGATGGGCCTGCCGGTTGATAATTCCAGTTATTGAATTGCGTGAGCTTAAGAAAATGACAAACACAGCACCCAATCCGACGCCAGCACGCCGCGGGCTTGATCCACTCGATCTGTTCGACGTTCGCAGTTTGCTCACCGACGATGAGCGGATGGTGCAGGATTCTGTGGCACGTTTTGTTGATGAAGAAGTGCTGCCCGTGATTCAAAAGCACTTCGAGGACCACACGTTTCCTAGGGATCTGATCGGCGGCTTGGCGGAGTTAGGCCTGTTCGGCTCGTCACTCGAAGGCTACGGCTGCGCGGGTATGAACGCCGCGAGTTACGGTCTCATCTGTCAGGAACTCGAGCGCGGCGACTCCGGTATGCGGAGTTTCGTCTCTGTACAGTCCTCGCTCTGCATGTATCCGATCTTCACTTTTGGTAGCGATGAGCAGAAAGACAAGTATCTGCCGCGGATGGCCAAGGGCGAGTTGATAGGCTGCTTCGGGCTTACCGAACCCCATGGCGGTTCAGATCCCGTCAATATGAAGACCCACGCCAAGCGCCGTGGTGGCGATTGGGTCTTGAACGGCGCCAAGATGTGGATCACGAACGCACCGTTTGCCGATTTCGCGATCGTGTGGGCAATGACCGACGACGGTATGCGCGGTTTCATCGTCGAGCGCGGCACACGGGGCTTCGTCACGCCGGAGATCGAGCGTAAGTTTAGTCTGCGTGCGTCATCCACCGGGTCGTTGTTTTTTGAGGACGTTGTCGTACCAGCTGCTAACATGCTGCCCGGGTCCACCGTGGGTCTCAAAGCGCCGCTGTCCTGTCTTACGCAGGCGCGCTTCGGCATTTCCTGGGGCGTGATCGGTGCGGCGCAGGCGTGTCTGGCTCAGTTGTTAGAGTACTCCGCGTCGCGCATTCTGTTTGGCCGGCCGTTGGCGGCGAATCAGGCTATCCAGATCCGGCTTGCCGAGATGGCCCGCAAGATCACGACTGCACAACTGCTGTCCATGCAGCTCGCGCGGCTCAAGGATTCGGGACGTATGACCCCGTCCCAGGTTTCGCTGGCAAAATGGAACAACTGTCGTATGGCACTCGATATCGCACGTGATTGTCGGGACATGCTAGGCGGCGCTGGTATCAGCGCTGACTATGTGCCCATTCGCCATGCCTTGAATCTCGAGAGTGTCATCACTTACGAGGGCACCGAGACCATCCATCAGCTGACGATTGGCCGCGAGTTGACTGGTATCAGCGCGTTCTGAGCACTTGGAACGACGGCCATCATCACACGCGATACGCACACCAGTTCGCCGCTGGCAGCGACGATATTGACGCCCCAAACCTGCGTTTTGGCGGCAATGCTGAGGGGGCGCGTGGTGCCGGTGATCGTCGCGCCCAACGGCACCGTCTTGATGTAGTTGGAACTGATCTGTTGACCCAGGCAGGCAAAACGCTCGAGATCGATCACGCCATTGGCAGCGGTGCTGGCGAGTGATTCGGCTAATACAGCTGCGGCACCGGTGTGTAGTGTTCCGTTCGCCTGCTGGGTGCCGGTAGTGACCGTCAGAGTGCCCTTGAGCCAGTCCTCGCCCATTTCGGTGATGACGATGCCGCAACGCTCGACCGCCGTCGCGCGAGCCAACGCCGCAAATCTGGCAACTGTGATGCCCTCGGACCAGATCAGCATACTGAAATTATTCGTGCGATTGTCGGATGCTAGATAATAGCGCATGCGGACGCTGGAGCCCGACCGTGTTTGAATCCGTCATTGGCCGACTGCCCACATTATTTATCGTCGTGTGCTTGAGTGCCTGTGCCGCATCGCCCGTGTCAGGCGCACCGAATGCCAGTACCAGAGCCGTGCGTTCAAGCAGACGATTGCGCCGGAAATGACTCACATTCTCAGCGCGTCGGGATTCGCGATCGAGGACGTGCTGTACGGCGAAAATGGCCGGCCGCTGTTTCCAGCGACCGGCTTGCTGCAGTCGGCACGAGTGCCGCCCGATAGTTAGGCTTTATGCTGCTACCTTGATCCGCCGCGGCAGTGCCTTCGCCTGTTTCGGGATGGAGATCTCCAGAACGCCGTGACCGTTGCGCGCGGTGACTTTCTCTGCATCCACCGTGTCCGGCAGGATGAAGCGGCGATGGAACTGGCCTGCGCCACGCTCCTCGCGGCGCCGGACCATGCCGCTGCCGTCATCAGCAGATGGCGACGTTCGTTCGCCGCTAATTGTCAGCACGCCGCTGTCGAGTGTGATCTCGACAGCATTCGGATCGACACCTGGCAAATCGACGAATAGCTGAAAGCGATCGTCGTACTCGTTGATGTCGACGGTTGGCACCCAGCCGGCCGTCGCCGCGCTGCTCTCTGAATCGTCTGCGCCAGAAAATAGCCGATTGATCTGCTGTTGCAGCTGGCCCAATCCGACGGGCTCATATCGCATGATGGCCATGGTGAACTTCCTCCAACGGGTTGTCTGTTGTGATACCTGACGAATAGATTGGGTGGACTACGCGGAATTCAAGACCGGGGATGGCGCAGCGCGGTATCTCTGTCATTATTGTGCGCCGCACAGGGCAGGTGCGGCGCTGGGAGACACTGTGGCGTCTATTTATGACTTCAAGGCGAGGTTTCAAGCACTGTTGCGCCCGTTGGTCCGCGCGCTGGCGCGCGCGCGTGTAAGTGCGAATCAAGTCACAATCGTGGCAGTCCTGCTGTCGGGCGCGACGGGCGCGTGGATCGCGTGGTCAGAAGGTTCGCGCGCCGCATTATTCGCAGTTCCCATCGTGCTATTCGTGCGCATGGCGCTGAACGCGGTGGATGGCATGCTGGCGCGGGAGCATGGTCAGAAGTCTCGTCTTGGCGCCGTGTTGAACGAGCTGGGTGATGTGATAGCTGACGCTATGTTGTATCTGCCTTTTGCTCTGTTGGTAGGCGTACCTGTCAGCCTGGTCGTTGTGGTCGTCATGCTGGCGGTAATCAGTGAGATGACGGGTGTCGTTGCCATCCAAGTCGGTGCATCCCGACGGTACGACGGCCCGATGGGCAAGAGCGACCGAGCATTCGTGTTTGGCGTGTTGGCGCTCGCCCTGGCACTAGGTGCGCCGCGGAGTGACTGGATAGCCTTATTGATGGGAGCGGTAGCCGTATTGCTGTTAGTTACGATCTGGAACCGCGCGCGCCGCGCACTCGCCGAAGGAGCGGCGGCATGATTCGGTCAATTCAGCCGCCAGTTTTGTGGACATTGGCCGGTATTCTGGTCGCGCTCATCACCGCCACGCTGCTCTCGCAGTGGCTGAAGCGCGCCAACCCGAACAAGGACTACAGCGAGCTGGTGCAGCGCGTGAATTCTTGGTGGTGGATGGCGGGCATTTTCGCGCTCGCCGTCGCGCTGAACGTCAACGTTGCGATCGGCTTCTTCACATTTCTCTCATTTTTGGCGCTGAAGGAATACCTCTCACTCATTCCGACGCGGCGTGCCGATCGTCGCGTGTTGTTCTGGTGCTATCTCGCGATTCCGATCCATTACTACTGGGTCTACGACCGCTGGTACGAGCTGTTCGTGATCTGGATCCCCGTGTGGATGTTCATGCTGGTGTCGGCGCGCATGGTGATGATCGGTGATACCAAAGACTTCCTGCGCGCGGTCGGTACGCTGCAGTGGGGCATGTTGACCATGGTGTTTGCGCTGTCGCATCTCGCCTATCTGCTGGTACTGCCGGAGCGCATCGGACAGACCGTGGGCGGTGCCGGCCTCGTGTTGTTTGTCGTCTTGCTGACGCAACTCAACGACGTGGCGCAGTATGTCTGGGGCAAGTCCTTCGGGCGCAACAAGATCACGCCCACGGTGAGCCCGAAGAAGACAGCCGAAGGGTTGCTCGGCGGCGTGCTGACGACAACCGCTGTCGCGGTCTGGCTGGCGCCGATCTTGACGCCGCTCAGTCCGGCGCATTCGATCGCGGTCGGTTTGATCATCGGTATCGGCGGTTTCCTGGGGGACGTGACTATCTCGGCGCTGAAGCGCGATCTCAACGTGAAGGACTCCGGGTCGCTGATTCCGGGGCATGGTGGCATTCTCGATCGTGTTGATAGCCTCACGTTCACGGCGCCGCTGTTCTTTCACTTCATGAAGTATTTCTACTACTAAGCACGTATGGCACGGCTGCTACGCTGGATCTTCTTCGGCGTGATCGCGCGCTTCGTCGCGCTGATCGTACTCGGCCTGAACGTGCGCCATCGCGAGCGACTGCCGGCCGCTGGTCCGTGCTTGCTGGTCGCCAACCATAACAGCCATCTAGATACGATCACCTTGATGACGCTGCTGCCGCTCAGGCTGCTGCCGCGTGTGCATCCCGTGGCGGCAGCGGACTACTTCCTGCGTAACCGCTTGCTGGCCTGGTTTGCGCTTAAAGTCATTGGCATCGTGCCGATCAACCGTACCCGCTCGCGTCCCGATGAGGATCTGTTAGCGCCCGTCAAGGAATCACTCGAGCGCGGCGACATATTGATCTTCTTTCCCGAGGGCTCGCGCGGTGATCCCGAGAAGTTGACCGAGTTCAAGGGCGGCGTCGCTCGCTTGGTAGAGCGGTTTCCGCACGTACCCGTGGTCCCCGTCTTCATGCACGGGCTTGGCAAGGCGCTGCCGAAGGGCGAGGCGATCCTCGTGCCGTTCTTTGTTGATGTATTTGTTGGCGAGCCGCTGCACTATGGCGGTGATCGGGATGCTTTCCTCCGCGAGTTGAGAGCGCGCATGGATGCACTGGCAGTCGAGGGCAGTTTCCCGCCGTGGACTTGATCTGGGAGGTTGTTAGGTCGCGTTAGCTACGTCATTCGCACCAGCGTCTTGCCGAAATTCTCGCCCCGCATCAGCTTGCAAAACTGTGCCGCGGCGTGCTCGAGACCGGTGACGATGTCTTCGCAATAGGCGAGCTGGCCGGACTCGAACCACGGAATCGCGGTGCGCAGGAATTCCTCGCGCCGATCTTCATAGTCGTACACGACCATCGGCAGAATCTTGCCGCGGCAGGCCATCAGCGGTCCGAGGTTGGGTCCACGCGGTGCGTCTTTCAGGTTGTATTGAGCTATTAGCCCACACAGGATCACACGACCGTGCATCGCAAGATGCCGGCCCATTACTACCGTGTTGAGGATGTCGCCACCCGTGTTGTCGAAATAGATGTCGACGCCCCGTGGCGCCAGTTCCCGCAGCCGCTCGTCGACGGACTCGATTTTGTAGTCGATGCAGGCATCGAAGCGCGCGTGGCGCACGGCCCAGTCACACTTCTTGGGTCCGCCGGCAATGCCGATTGCGCGGGCACCCTTGCGCCGCGCAATTTGGCCGACCATGGAGCCCACTGGTCCGGATGCGGCGGACACTAACACGGTGTCGCCGGCCTTGAGCTGCGCAACGTCGATCATGCCGAAGTAAGCCGTCATGCCGGGCATACCGAGAATGCCGAGCGCGGTGGAGGCGGGCACGTGGCCCGCGTGCAGTGGCCAGGCGTCATCGCCGTTCGAGACGGCGAAACGCTGCAAGCCTGTCTCGAGGACAATATGATCGCCGGTGCTGAACACCGCATGGCGCGAGTCAACCACACGCGCCACACTCTTTGCGGGCAGCACATCGCCAGGTTGCGGTTGACGCAAGAAATGCCGCCCCGAGAGCAGCGCGCGGACGTACGGATCGAGCGACAACCACTGTGTCTCGACCAGTACTTGCCCTGCGGCAAGCGTCGGCTTGGCGCAGCGCTCGTAGCGAAAATCATCGGGCTGGGGCGTACCCGAGAGATCCCGAACTAGTACGACGCGCTCGTTACTGTTGTTGGTCATTGCTTAACTCGTAGAGAACGACCAGGTTGCCGTCATGATCGGTGAAAGCCATCTCGCGGAATCGCGCGCCTTCCGGCGTGGTCGATTCGACAGGTTCGACCAGCTTCAACTTCGCAACCTTCAGCGCCGCATAGACCGTATCGAAATTATCGATACGGATCACCGGGCAGCCGAAATGCATGGCGGGACGCTTCGGCAAGCGCACCTGCGTCACTTCGGTCAGCGCGAGCGAGCGCGCTTCGGGAAATTGAACACCGGGTATGAGTATGAGCTTTTGGGGGACTCACTCACTTCGAATACCTTGAAACCCAGGATGTCGCGATACACCGTGAGCGACCGATCAAGATCGGCAACTACCAGATTGACGCGCTTCAAGTGCAAGGAGGAGTCGGCGCGGGCAGTCTGACTCGCCCCGAGGAACGCGCTCAGCACTAACAGCAGGGTCGGCAGAACGCGAGCAGGTAATTCGATCATCTTGAGTCCCTCGGTACGTAGGCTTGATAGTCGGGTGGCAAAATGGGCTCGTAAGCGGGGTCCCAGCGGAATGGCCGCTCACTCGGTGAGAACTGAGTGGAGTAAAGCCCGCCCTTGCCGCGGCAGAGATGAATCGTCCCGCCGACCGTGCCGAAGGGTCCGTGTAGAACGTTTTCAGGCCGCCAGAAATAGCCGCCAGCATGCATCACGCCGTTCGGCATATGGATATCACCCTCGATGGCGAACTCCTCCTCACAGACCGGATGCCGCTCAACCGTGTCGCAGCTCCAGTACGGCGGCAGACCCGCGATCCAGGTTTTGTCTTTCGTCAGCGGATCGTCGAACAGCAGTTTGTGGACGGTGCCACTATGATTGAAGCCCTCGCTTGCCATGTGTTTACGCGGCCCGATGTGTGCGCTCATCGCGCGGGTGTCGAGATGTAGCACCAATCGGGCAGGGTCGAACGCCGCAGAAGTCGCATCCGCGCGACGAGGCGCAGCAGAGAAAAACGTCAATACGTCCGCACCGGCGCCGCTACTGATCGCCGCACGTGGATAGAGGCGCGGCAAGTGCGCGTAGGTATGCGCAGCATATTCCTGCTCCCCGATCCGCAGCGCGCCCGACAACACAAAAAACTCCTCATCGACGTCGAGCGTGTGCGCGACGCAGCAATAGCCCGGTGGATAGCGGACAATGAGACTGCAGGCGCCGCTGTCGGAGTCCAGGCTGAGTGTACGTACCAACACGTCGGGCCGCATGCCGCCCAGATCGCTAGCTAGCCACGGCAGCCATTGGGACTGAAAGAACTCGCTATGCGGTCGCATGTGCCGCGTAGTCCTGTTTGCCGCGTAGCATCGTGGCATAAATATCGCGAGCCTTACCGCCGACATTCTCGATCAACTTCTCGTGCGACGGCCAGGCGGTATCGCGCCAGACTTTGCGCTCCTCGGCGGTGGGTTCGTAGACCTCGACGCCCCGGCTTGGCAACGTGGTCAGCAGTTGTTCGACCGATGCGCGCGCGGCCCGCCGCGTGGATTCAGCACCGCCGTAACCGATTCGAATCACTTCTTGATCGGCAGTGCTCAGGCCGTCCAGCCACTCCTTGTTGACCATCAGTACGCCCATGTCGTAGCTGTGCCGTGTCAGCACGAAGTTAGGCGCCTCGCTGGTGAGCCCTGACAAGGAGTACATCGTGGTGCTGGTGACGCCGCCGTCGATCAGCCCTGTCTGCAGCGCGGGGACAACTTCGGAAAAGGGCAGCGTGATGGTGTCGCCACCGATCTCCGCGATGAACGCTTGCGAGGCGAGCGCAGAGGACGACCGTAGGCGCACGCCGCGCGCCGCCTCCGGCTTCAGTATGACTTGCTTGGCATAGAGGTTTACCCAACCGACGTCAGTCCAGTGCAGTAGTTCCAGGCCTTTTGCCGCGAACAGCGCGGCAAACGCAGGTAGCATGTAACGGTCCATGACGAAATCGACTTCAGGTTCCGTGTCAAAGAAAAATGGCGCCGACAGCATCGATATTTCGGGAACGACAGTCGCGACACCCGCAAAAGACCCGCCACCAATCTGAATCCGATTGCGCCGCAAGGCTGCAAACAGCGCTTCCTCTGGCCCCGTCTCGCCGCGAATGACGAGGCGCAGATCCATGTCCGGAATACTGTCCTCGATGCGCTTCTCGAACGCTTGCCAAAGCCGCTCGTCAACTGAATTGGGCAGTGAAAAGCCGGCCGCGTAGGCAACCCGCTGCCGCTGGTTGTCTTGTGAGCTGCCGCAACCCAGCAATGCACTGCTCGCCGCTCCCAGAGCGGTCGCGAGACATTGACGACGAGTGAGCCTTGTGTCCATTGGTATATCCTCAACGCAGGAGGCCTCATGACTCAAGTCTTATTCGATCGATACAGCGCGCTTGCCTTGCAGGTGGATTGCGAATGCGTGCATATGGACAGCGATTCCACCGGCAGCCGGCCGCGGATGATGGCGGCAATCGCCCGCATCGATGAAGCCATCCGCGGCGCCAAGCGCTGGATTGGCGCCGGTCTCAAGCTCGTCGTGTTGCCGGAGTACGTGCTCACCGGCCCGCCTTGGGGCGAGTCGATCCCCGAATGGCTCGAGAAGGGCACGATCGCGCCGGATGGCGCAGAAGTCGAGGCGCTTGCGGCTGTGGCCGACCGCCATGGCATCTATCTTGGCGTCAACGCCTACGAGACCGACCGCCATTTTCCGGGTCTGTATTTTCAGGGCAGTTTCATCCTCGACCCCGCCGGCAAGCGGATTCTGTCCTATCGCCGCCTGATCTCGATGTTTGCGCCGACGCCGCACGATGTCTGGGATCGCTATCTCGATGTCTACGGCCTCGATGGTGTCTTCCCAGTGGTCGATACGCCGATCGGCAAACTGGCGGCGATCGCTTCGGAGGAGATTCTCTATCCCGAGGTGGCGCGTTGCCATGCCATCCGTGGCGCCAATGTTTTCCTGCATAGCAGCAGCGAAGTAGGTGCTGCCACCTTGACGCCGAAACAAATCGCTCGACGCGCGCGGGCGCTCGAGAACCTGGCGTTTGTCGTTTCAGCTAACACTGCGCGTCTGGTCGGTATGGAAATCCCGTTAGACTCGGCCAATGGCGGCTCGGATATCATCGATTACTACGGTCGACAGTTGATTGCGGCATCCGTGGGCGCTTCCAGCTCGGCCACCGCTTCAATCGATATGGCCGGTCTGCGCGCCTACCGCGCGTCGAGCGGTATGGGTAACTTGCTGTCTCGCCAGGCACTGGGGCTGTTTGCCGAAACCTACGCCAAAGCCGACATCCGTCGGCAAAACGGGCTGTGGAAGAATGGCAAGGTGGTCGTGCCGGAGCGGAGTTATTTTGCCGAGGCGCAGGCGGACGTCTTGCAGCGCATGACCGAGCGTGGACTAACATCTTGACCGGGCTTTCCTGATTCAACTGTGGTGAGCGAGTCGCACTGTCAGTTTCATGGCCTCAACGTGGCGCAGCACGCGGCGGGCGCTTGGCAGGTGGAGTCGTTCGGTCGCGGTGTCTACCTGTTTCGATGGCACAAGGGCTTCTACTTGAGCCCGTTCTTGGTAGCCACTGACGGCGTCACCGCGTTTGATCCTATCAGCGCGGCAGCCGCTGTTGAGTATCGCGCCGCGATTGCCACCGTCACCGACCGACCCGTGACGCGCTTGGTCTATAGCCACGATCACCGCGATCACATCGTGGGCGGCGCCGCTTTCGGGCAGGACCTTGAAGTGTGCGCGCACCCAGGTGTTGCCGAGCGCGTGTTGCGGCGCGGGCACGATGATATCGTCATGCCTAACGTCTCCTTAGGCGATGGCACGGTGATCGCGGCTGATTCGGCGCACATCGAAGTACACGACTTCGGGCCTAACCACTCCGACTCAAACCTTCTGTTCGTCCTGCCGACCGACCAAGGGCGTATGCTCGTCTGGGTGGACGGCGTCGAGCCGGACGTCGCGCCGTATCGGAACTTGCCAGACACGGACTTCGCCGGCTACCTGCATTCGCTCGATCGAGCGGTGCGACTCAAGTTCGACTTTGTCGTCGGCGGACATACAGGCCCGGGCGAGCGCCGCTGGGTGGAAGACTACCGCGACTATTTGCTGCGATTGCGTGATGCCACGGACGCCGCTTATCGCGCCAGCGGCGAGCAAACGCCGCGCGCCGGCGAAGACGGTGTCGCGATGACCGAGCGGGTGCGAACCGAAGTCACAGCCACCGCAGCACGGGCGATCCGCGATCGCTTCGGACACTGGGCAGGCTTTGAACAATGGGCACCGATGACCGCAGATCGCATTCTCAGTTTCATCATCACCGGCAACTAACGAGCGACCATGACACGAGCAGCAGTACACGATAAATACGGCGATCCAGCCAAAGTCCTGCGCGTCATTGACGTACCGGCCGAGGTGCCGGGTGCGGGCGAGGTCATCATCCGGATGGAAGCCGCTGCTATGCATATTGCCGACCTGCGCACCATTCAGGGTGTGCCGCCGTTCGCGATGCCGCTGCCGCGCAGTCCGGGCTTCGAAGGTATCGGCAGAATCATCCGGGTGGGCGAGGGCGTCGCGGCCTCGCGTATCGGCGAGCGCGTGTTTGCGCCGTTGGCGAGTGGCACGTTTCGCGAGGAAGTACGTTGCGCTGCGGAGGCCTGCATTCCAGCGCCAGAAGGCGATGCGATTCAATTGAGCCTGATGATGGTGAACGGTGCCACCGCAGCGGTCATTCTCGAGGACTATGCGAAGTTTGAGCGTGGCGACTGGCTGATCCAGAACGCCGCCAACTCGAGCTGCGGTCGGTATCTGATACGGCTGGCGGGTCTCGCGGGCGTGAAGACCGTCAACGTCGTACGACGGCCGGAACTCGTGGATGAAATCCGCGCGCTCGGTGCTGATATCGTGTTGGTCGATGGCCCGGACCTGGCGCAGCGAGTCGCCGCGGCAACCGGCGGCGCACCGATCAAACTTGGCATCGATGCGGTTGCCGGTGCAGCGACGCAGCGGATCGCCGAGTGTCTCGCGCCTGGCAGCACGGTGCTCAGCTATGGCTCGATGACCAACACGCGCTGCGAACTCGACTTCTATTTGATGTTCCGCAACGACATCCGCCTCGAGGGTATGAGCTTCGCGCGTCAGTTTCAGAAGCTGCGCCAGCCGGCAGAAGTCCGAGCGTTGTATGCCAAACTGGCGGACTTGATGGCGCGTGGGGTGTTAGTGGCCAAGATTGCCGGTGTCTACCCACTCGATCGGATCGTCGAAGCCTGCGCCCGTGCGGCGCTCACCGGCAACGAGCGTGATGGCAAAGTCATCATCACGATGGCGTAGCGAGCAGTTCGAGCGCCTCCCAGCGCTCTAGTTTCTCACTCAGCAAAGCCTCGATTTCCGCGACGCGAGCCTGATCGAGCCGCATCTCCTCGGGCGTGCGTCGATAGTAGTCGGCGTGGCTCATGCTTGTCGCAAGCGCGCGCTGCTCGGTCTCGAGTGCTTCGATCGCGGCGGGCAGGCTATCGAGCTCGCGACGTTCCTTGTAGCTCATGCGCCGCTTGTCTTCAATCGGCGTCTTGCGCGCTGCTGATGTTGCTGCTGACTTGCCGGCAGGCTCTGCGGCGGCCGCACCAGATGCGCCGCGCTGCGCGAGCCAATCGGAGTACCCACCGACGTATTCCCGCCAGCGACCATTGCCCTCTGACACTAACGACTGGGTTACTACATTGTCGAGAAAGCGCCGATCGTGCGTGACCAGGAGCAGCGTACCGGCATAGTCCTGCAGTAACTGCTCCAGTAACTCGAGCGACTCGATATCCAGATCGTTGGT
The DNA here is from genome assembly GCA_016703895.1 of Pseudomonadota bacterium. Taxonomy (GTDB): domain Bacteria; phylum Pseudomonadota; class Gammaproteobacteria; order Steroidobacterales; family Steroidobacteraceae; genus CADEED01. The sequence continues at coordinate 287,910 of JADJBE010000026.1, read as the reverse complement.
CGGTTCATCGAGAACCAGCAGGTTGGCTGGGGTCGCGAACAAGCGAGCCAGCAGCAAGCGATTGCGCTCGCCGCCGGAGAGCATCTTGACTGGCGCCTGAGCCCGCCGACTCGGGAACAGAAAATCGGCCAGGTAGCTGGTGATATGCCGCTTTGCGCCGCCGACCTCCACCCAGTCAGAGCCGGGATTGACGGTCTCGGCAAGCGACAACTCAGGATCGAGCTGCGCGCGCAATTGATCAAAGTAGGCGACCTGCAGGTTGGTGCCGCGGCGGATTGTGCCGGCGTCTGGTTCGAGCGTGCCGACGATCAGCTTGATCAACGTGGTCTTGCCGGCGCCGTTAGGGCCTAACAGGCCGAGTCGATCGCCACGCATGATCCGCAATTCCAGGTCGCGAATGACGCAATGGTCGCCGAACGACTTGCTGACGCTTTCAAGTTCCGCAACCAGCTTGCCGGACCGCTCACCGGCGTCGAGCGCGAGCCGTACTTTGCCGGGTTGATCGCGGCGGGCAGCGCGGTCGTTACGCAGCCGTTCGAGTCGTTTCACGCGGCCCTCATTGCGTGTGCGGCGCGCTTCGATGCCTTTGCGTATCCAGACTTCTTCCTGCGCCCAGAACTTGTCGAAGCGCCGGTTGGCAACCCGTTCGGCATCCAGCTCGGCGGCCTTGCGTGTTTCGTAGTCGGACCAACTGCCCGGGTAGGAACGCGCCATGCCCCGGTCGAGCTCGATGATCCGCGTGGCGACGCGGTCGAGAAAATACCGGTCATGGGTGATGATGATCCGTGTGCCACCGCGCAGCACGGCTTCCTCGAGCGTGTCGACCGCAGCGAAATCCAGGTGGTTAGTCGGCTCGTCTAGCAACAGCAGATCAGGCTCCAGCGCAAAGCCCAGCGCCAGCGCCGCTCGCTTGCGCTCGCCACCCGAGGCGGTCGACGGCGCTCGGGACGGATCGACGCCAAACCGCTGCATCGCGGCGTTCAGGCGCGTGAGCACCGCCGCCTGCTCGCGATCGTCATCGATCGAATCGATGCCGCCGCGTGCCAGCAGACTCGCATAGATGTCGGTGGCTGCCGGCAGCTCGGGCTCCTGCTCGACCAACGCAACCCGCAGCCCCGCGCGCCGCTGCACTTCGCCCTCGTCCAACTGCAAGTGTCCAGCCAGGACTTGCAACAGCGAGGACTTGCCGGTGCCGTTGCGACCGATTAGTCCGATCCGCTCACCGGCTTCGATCGTGAGCGAGGCTCGATCCAGTAGCGGCGTCAGACCGAAGGCGAGCTGCGCGTCGCGCAACGCCAGCAACATGGCGGCGCTACTGATGCGTTATCCGCCTGCGCCGAGCTTCAACACGCCGATCAGAGCCGACGCGGCGACTCCGAACCAGATGTACCAGACGTAAGGCCGTGCCGTACGCATCCCATCCAGCATCTGCTGATCGCTCTCAGGTGTCGGCCCGGTGGTAGCCAGAGTTCGGAAGCCGTCCGTGAATTTGGGTAGCTTCAACCGAATGAGTAGCCCGGCGAGAATCAGCGTCGCAAAGATATACAGCTTGGCGGCGAGCCAGGGATAGGGTTGCAGCCGTCCGTCGACGAAAAACGCGTAACTCACCGACACGACTATTGCCGCGATCATGAACCAGCGGAAATACAGGTCTATCTTGGCCAGCTTGATGCCAAACGGTTTGCCTTGGTAGTGATGCACAGCCCACACCATCCACAACCATAGAGGCCCCAGGACAATGATCAATGGCAACTGCCACGACAGGTGCGGCACGCCAACGTAGTAGGCCAGCACGCCGCCCACCGTCAGCATGAGCGCCAGGCAGTAGCGCGGCAGCATGTCGAGCTCGATGAATATCTTGGCGGCCGTGAGGCGCGCATCGCGCGACCGCTTCGGGTCGATGACGAAACGCGATGAGTAGTAGACGCCCGCATCGCCGCCCAGCCAGTAGACGAACAGCAGCAGGTGCAGGAACTTGACGAGCCCGTAGGCCAGACCGACTTCTTCCATTGTTATGATCTCCAACTAGCTCAAGCGCACCAGGGAATGGCGCGAAATCCTAACAGCTCCACCTCGCGCGAGCCGTAGTGCTCTTTGCACTCTTCATCGCTGCACAGATCGGTGGACAAATATTTCTTGTTACAGTCGCAGAAAATCGTTGCGACGCAGGCATCCGCACCCTGTTCATGTGCAATCTGCAACGCGCCGAGCAGATTGGCGCCGGAGCTGATGCCGACCGCGATACCGAGTTCGCTCGCCAGCCGCTGCGCCATGACGATGGCGTCGCCATCCCACACGTCGACCAGATGGCCTAACTGGTCGAGCTTCACGATCGAGGGCACGAATTCGTCGCTGATGCCCTGGATGCGGTGCCGGCCCACTTTATGGCCGGTGCGCAGCGTCGGCGAATTGGCCGGCTCCAGCGGATAGGCTGTGGCGGCTGGAACGTGCTCGCGCAGATAGCGGCCGACGCCCATCACCGTGCCGCCAGTGCCCACGCCCGCGACAAACCCGGTCGGCTTGCGATCGATGGAGGCGAGCTGCGCCACGATCTCGGGCCCCGTCGTTTCGTAGTGCGCCTGCACGTTCGCCTGGTTGTCGAACTGTTGGGGTCGGAATACATTGCCGGCCTCACGCGCAAATTCATCGGCCATGCGGATACTGCCGAGGAATCCGCCTTGCTCGTGCGACACTGGAATGACTGATGCGCCCAGGCTTTGTATGACCAGCACGCGCTCGCGGCTCATCCAGTCCGGCATGTAGATGCGAACGTGGTGTCCCAGCGCCCGCCCCATGGCGGCGAAGGAAATACCTGTATTGCCGCTGGTGGCCTCACCGATTTCGTCGCCGGGTTTGATCGTCCCGTCGGCGTAGGCGCGCTCCAGGATATAGAGCGCCATGCGATCCTTGATACTGCCGGTGAAGTTGTACGCCTCGTGTTTGGCGTAGACGCGCTGTTCGCGCCCACGATACCGGCAGTGGATCTCCAGGAGCGGCGTGCGGCCAACCAGCCGCGACAGGGCTTGCAGTCTATCGATAGGCATGTCGGCGCGCATGTTACCGCAGGCGCGATCCTGCGGTCTCGCCGCCGCTCGGTCAGCGGGGCGCTTTCTGCGCCGAGGCCGTCAAAATGCCGTTGTAGCCGTAGATCTGATTGTCGGGGCAGGGGATCACCTGCACGTCGATGGACGCGCGCGTGCAGCCGCCGTCCAACAGCACGTCTTGCATATCATCTTTGGACAGGTTCGCGCCCGGGAACATTCGTTCGCCGCATTTGTAAGCTCGGCACTGATGCAGGGCGTGGATGATCAAGGTGCCGCCCGGTTGCAGCATCGACAGCAGGTTCTGCATGCATTGGCGCCAAACAAGCTGGTCGTCCGACACCGCATCGAGACAAAACCCGGAGACGATCAGATCGTAGAACGCGTCGCGTTCGGGACCGAGCGGTTGGCGCCAGCGCGCGTCACTGATATAGAGGCCGCGCACGACTTTGCGCGTATGCGCCTCACGTTGCTCGACCTGCTGATTAGTGGGCTCGGCGTGGCCCTCGCGACCCAGGATGTAGTGGGTGAACTGCTTCCAGTCCGGATTGTCGATGTCTGCCAGCAGCCAGTCGCGCGACGCGCTGAGGTTGTCAGCTAACCAGTCCGCCATGTCGATCCGAAACGCATATTGGGATGCGGCGATGGCACGATGCAGCGTCGGGCCGCAGCCATACTCGAGGCCGCGGCCGAATCGCTGGCCCCGCGCGCGCATGACATCGACTTGGTAGGCGAGAACGGCCTGCTCATCGGGGAGCACGACCTCGCTGTAGTAGGTCTGAAAATAATCCCGTGCCCGCCATTCGGAATAGTCCGCCACGACGCGTGCTCCGCCTGATGAGTCCGCCACGATTTCCCCTGAGAAAATGGCTGGTTTTCAAGTGCTGCAACCAGACATATTATGTTTGCATGCTACCGCGAAACAGGCTTATTCGCTGTAACTGCGACGGCACGCCCTCGATAACTTGTGTCGGTCCGACAGCCGACCTCGCAGCGCTGCGGGCGATGTATCACAATAGTTGACAATGACCGTACGCCCACAGTCCTCTGGCCAGCGCTACGACACGGAGATCGACGCCGAGCTCATGGTGCATGCGTCTGCTGCAGCGCAGTCAGGCGCTTGGGTGTGGCGTGCCGCGCAGGACACGGTGCAGGTTGACGCGCGCTGGACCAAGGCGCGTGCTGTTGACTGGGCAAACGGCGAACAACCACTGCAGCGCTGGTTACAGGTCGTTCATCCCGACGATCGCGCTGCGCTCACGCGCCAGCTGCGCGCGGCTGGCCAGACCGGTGCCATCGAATGCGAGTACCGGCTGGCCAGCGGCGACGAGGGCTGGCTGTGGGTCCTGCAGCGCGGCCGGGTCATCGAGCAGGATCTGGCAGGCGTACCGCGAGTGGCGGTCGGACTGCTGATCGATATCGATGCCCGCAAACGCGCCGCGACGGCGGCAACCGACGATCAGACGCGGCTGGCAACGGCGCTCTGGGGCGCGCACGCGGCGTTCTGGCAGTGGCATGTGCCAACCGATGTCAGCACCTTGAGTGCCATGTGGTTCGCCATGACAGGGTATTCGCGTGAACAGTGGGACAGCGTGGCACAGCCGTGGTCGTCGCGACTGCACCCGGATGATCGGACCCGAGTCGAACAGGTTCGGGCCGACCATGTCGCGGGGCGGGTCGACAAGATCGAGAGTGAGTACCGCATCAAAGTGGCCAACGGCGGTTGGAAATGGATTCTGGATCGCGGCCGCGCGATCGAATGGGATCTGGACGGCAAACCCACGCTCGTCATGGGGGTGTCACTCGATATCGATTCCACCAAACGCGCCGAGGACCAGCTGCGATCGGCTGAATCACGTCTGCATACCGCCGTCTGGGGTGCCGGGGCCGGACTGTGGGAGCTGGATTTCCGTAGCGGACTGACGCGTTGGTATAATGACTGGTGCGTGCGCCACGATATCGATCCTTGCGATGGTGAAGAGCATGTTGCGCGGTGGGATGACCACCTGCATCCGGATGAAGGACCGGAGGCCACGCGACGCTTTGCAGCGCATGTGGCGGGCGAGCGCGATCACTACGATGCCGAGTACCGGATTCGCACCCGCGGCGGCGACTGGCGCTGGGTGTTTGAACGCGGCCGGGTGGTCGAGCGCGATGCGGCCGGTAACGCGCTGCGCATGGTCGGCATCTGCATGGACATTGCCGAGCGCAAAGCAGCTGAGCTCGCGTCCGCGGCTAACAACCAGCGCCTCGAGTCCGCGCTGGAACTGACCGGTGGCGGTCTTTGGCAGCTGCGCTATTCCACTAATGAAGCTAATCATAGCGATGCGTTTTATCGCTTGTTCGGCGTAGATCCGGTCGCGGGCCGCGCAGATCGATTGTTCTGGCAACACCACGTACATCCCGAGGATATGCGGCTCGCCGTAGTGGGTTTCAAGCAGGCGATCGCGGCCGACCGCGATGACCACGAGTCCGAGTATCGCTTTCGACATGCGGACGGTAGCTGGCACTGGGCCCTCGATCGAGTGCACGTTCTGGAGCGCAATGCGGACGGCAGCGCCGAGTGTTTGGTTGGCATGGTCGTCGACATCACGGCGCGCAAGGCACGCGAGCTCGCGCTGGCGGCCAGCGACCAGCGGTTTCGGGCCGCGGCCGAGACCGTCTCCGGCATCGTTTACGAAATCGATCTGACGACCGGCCGAGTTGAGCGGCACGGCGCGGGGCGAACCCTGGGGTATCCGGACGGTAGTCTGGAGCCCACTGCGGAGGCGTGGATGTCACTATGCCATCCTGACGACCGGGACTACGTCGAGACAAGGTGGGCGGACTTTCTCTCCGCGGGCAAGGTGGCTGAGCCGGCTCACTATCGCATCCGACATCGCGACGGTCACTACGTCACGATGTCCGACATGCCGCAGCTGTTGACGGACATCGCCGGCAAGCCCGAGCGCGTGGTCGGGTTTTCGATTGACGTCACCAAGGATGTTAGCCAACGCTCGGCTCTGGAGAACAGCGAAGCTCTGTTTCGAACCGTGGCGGCGCTGACGCCAGGATTCGTTTTCGAGAGCCGCTTCCTCGCAGATGGCAATTCCGAGCTCATTCGGGTCAGCGAAGGCTTCCAGGAAGTCATGGGTTGCGGCCTCGAGGAGTTTCAGCGCCGTGGACACTGGGCGGGCTTCCTCACCGACGACGCGTATGCGGCTGGGCTGGCACTGCACCACCAATTGCACACCAGCACCGCTGGTGTGCAGGGTGAACTACAGATCCGTCGGCCCGACGGTTCTCTGCGATGGTTGGCGATCCGCTCGCGAAGCGTCAGGAACGACGCCGGCAAAGTCGCTGGCTCGATGGGATCGGCGACCGATATCACCGCGAGTCGCGATTCGGCCGAGGCGCTGCGCCGCTCGCAGGCGCAGCTCATTGTCATCGCCGAGAGTTCGCCGGACTGGCTCGTCCTGGTCGATGCGGACCTCTGTGTGCAATACATCAATCACACCATCATGGATAGAGCGCCAGGCGAGTTGATTGGTAGATCGATCAGCGAGATCTCCGTGCCGCAAGATGTCGAACACGTGGTGCAGTCTTTGGCGCGCGTGCTTGTCACTGGCAGTCCTGTAGAGTTCGAGCAGACTCTTGCCGGCGAAACACCGCGGTTGTTCAGCTTTCGCGTCCGCGCCGTGCGCGATGGCGAGCGCGTTACCGGTGCCGTCATTATCGTCGCCGACGTCACCGAGCGGCGGGCCGCCGAGGAGTTGCGCGCGACGCAGGCGCGCATGCTGGAAGCGCTGCGCGAGGCCGTGGCCGTAGTGGATCTCGACAATGTTATTCGGATTGCTAACCCCAGCTTCGAGACGATGTTCGGGTTTGCGCCGGGCGCAGCGGTGGGCGCTTCGCTCGAGCCACGCGTGGCGCCGGGCTCGACTGGGCAACGTAACCGCATCGATCGACAGATGCGTGAAGCGGCCGGGCTGCCGCACGCTGTGCCGGCCGAGTTGGACTGCGTGCGCTTTGATGGCGGGGCCTTCACAGCTAACTGTGTTGCAACTCAGATCGTCATCGACGATCGCGAGCATTGGCTGGTTGCCTTCACGGACGTCACCGAACGCAAGCAGATGGAACGTGAGGTGCTCGAGATTGCGAGCCGCGAGCAGCTCAGGATCGGTTCTGACCTGCACGACGGTCTGGGCCAGGACTTGACCGGCATTGCCTTGATGCTGCGCAGTATCGTCGTGCAGTTACGCAAGGAAAGCTCAGCAGTCCGCGCCGATGTCGAAGACATCATCGGGCTCGTCAATACTGCGATCGAGAGCACGCGCGCGATGGCACGTGGCTTGTCGCCGGTCGGCGCCGACCGAGGTGGACTGGTTGCGGGTCTGCAGTCGCTCGCGGCGCGCGGCATGGAGCGTTTTGGTGTGCGTACCAATCTGACGACGGACCTCGACGTGCCGCTCAAACTAGATGACAGTTCCGCAGGTCATCTATACCGGATTGCGCAGGAAGCGTTCACCAACGCAGTACGGCATGGACGCGTCACGGAAGTTGAAATCGACCTGACAACGTCTGGTGATAGCCTGCAGCTCACTATTGCAGACAATGGCCGTGGTTTCGATCCGCTTGCGCCGCGAGGCAATGGGATTGGACTCAAGCTCATGCGTTATCGCGCGCAGATGCTGCAAGGTGACCTCGTCATCGGCGCGGGCGATTCCGGCGGTGCCGTCGTCCGTTGCACCGTCAAGCATCTGCGCACTGTCGCGGGTTGACGACGGTGACGGTCACGGTCAGCATGACGGAATGAACGCGATGCCCGGCGCCGAATCGATACGCAGCGTGATTATTGTCGACGATCATCCGATCGTCCGGCAGGGTTTGCGTCGGATGCTCGAGGCTGAGCCCGATCTCACGGTGTGCGCCGAAGCCGATTCAGAACAACTTGCCCGCGAGGCCATTCGCAAGCACCAGCCCGACATCGTCATCGTCGATCTGTCGCTGGAGCGCGGCGATGGCATCGAGCTAGTCCGTGAGATGCATCAGGAGAACTCGGAGCTGCGCATGCTGGTGTTGTCGATGCACGACGAGACAATCTATGCCGAGCGCCTGCTCGCGGCAGGCGCCATGGGCTACATCATGAAGCAGGCGGCTTCGGATCAATTGCTAACGGCGGTACGCCGCGTGTTGGGTGGGCGCAACTATGTGAGCGATGCGTTGCAGCGTTCGCTCGACCTGCGCGCCAGCGAGTCGCGTGGTGTCGATCCGGCCGACCCCGTCTCGCGGCTGTCCAATCGTGAAGTGCAGATCCTCAACATGGTGGGTCGTGGCATGAGTTCCCGCGACATTGCTACGGAGTTCAGCCTGTCGGTGAAAACGATCGAGTCACACCGTCAGACCATTAAACATAAGCTCGGGCTCGCCACCAACAATCAGTTGTTGCAGTACGCGATGAAGTGGTTCGGCGGCCAGCACCGCGCCTGATCCCGTGCCGCGTGCCGCGTGACGCGAGCGTCGAGGTGAATGCGGTGAGTGCCGACGTCACGGTGAGCGAGACGACCGGCCGGCAAGTCCTCAAGATCGTGAGCGGCAATGTGCAGACGCAAATCGAGGCGGCGGACGCCGACATCACTGCGGTGAGCGGCGACGTCCGCTTGCGCGGTGCGGGGCTGGCCACCAATGTGCAGGTGAATTCGGTCAGCGGCGATATCGGCGGTTGCCTGGACGTGGCGGCGGAGCGAACCAGCAAGTACGCGCCTGGTCAGCGCCTGCGGGTTCGTCGCGGCGAGGGGCAGGCGACCCTGCGTCTGAAGTCCATGTCGGGCGATATCGATATCTGCGATCGCTGAGTCGCTTCTCTACAATGGTGGCCGCATGCGCGCGGCCAAATGGATATTGATCATTGTCGGTCTGCTCGTCGCGCTGGTCGTGGCGGGAATCGTCGTGCTCACGGTATTCGTCGACCCGAATCGCTTCAAGGCAGACATCGCCGACGCGGTTGGGCGCGAAACGGGACGGGAGTTGCGGCTCGAGGGCGATATCGAGCTGAGTTTCTTTCCGTGGCTGGCGCTGACGACGGGCCAAGGATCGCTCGGCAATCCACCGGGATTCGCGGCCGTGCCATTTGTTAGCTGGCGTGAGGCGCGGCTAAGAGTGCGCTTGTTGCCCTTGCTGCGCGGGCGCGCCGTGCTCGATACCGTGAAGATTGTCGGTGCGGATTTTCGTCTGCTGCGGCGGGCCGACGGCACCGCCAACTGGGAGGGCTGGGGCCCCGCGCCCGCCGCCAGCGGTGATATCGCAGCGCCTGCGGGCATGGTCGCCGGACTCGAGCTGGAGGATGGCCGCCTGCAGTTTCAGGACGATGTCGCCGCGCGACTGGTCCAGCTTGACGATTGGCAGCTCGCAGTCGGCGCGATCCGGCCGGGCGAGCCGATCGATCTCGAGACCGCATTCCACGCGACGACGGTGGGACTCCCTGCGGCCCGGCTGCGCATCGTCGGGCGCTACGTGCCGCGCGACACGGCGACTGTCCTGGAGAACTTCCGTCTCGACGGCACGCTCGCTGGCGCGCCGCTCGCAGTGCCCGAAATTCCGCTCGAGCTGGCGATCCCCAGCGCGCGCCTGCTGACAGCTAACAATGAGATCGACATTCCAGAGTGGCGGGTGCAATTGGGTTTGTTTGTGGCCAAAGGCTCGTTGCAGGCGACCATGCAGCAGGCGCTGAGTTGGTCTGGGGAACTGGCGCTGACCAGCAGTGCGCTGCGCGAGGGACTCGCACAGTGGGGTATCGCGGCACCAGCCACTCGCGATCCTGCCGTGCTCGGGCCGCTTGAGCTGAAGACGCAATGGCGCTACGCGCTGGCCACCCTTGCGGCACAGCCACTCAGCCTGGTGTTGGATGACACGTCGTTGAGCGGCAAGCTGACAGTGACGTTGGCGAACCAGCCACTGAGCGAATTCGAGTTGCAAGGCGACCGGATCCAGCTAGAGCGCTATTTGCCGCCCGAAGATGCAACCAGCGAACCGTTTGTGCTGCCCACAGCCGCGCTGCGCGCGCTACAGGTGCGGGGCACACTCGGTTTCGACGCCGCAACGCTCGAGCAGACACGGATGCAGCGCGTCCGTATCGGCCTGCTGCTCGATGAGCAGGGCGCACATGCCAACTGACAGGGTCGCAAGCCGCCTGATCGACTGGCATGACAAGTCCGGGCGGCGTGACCTGCCTTGGCAGCGTGACCGCACACCGTACCGCGTCTGGGTCTCGGAAATCATGTTGCAGCAGACGCAGGTTGCGACCGTGATTCCTTATTACGAACGGTTCATGGCGCGGTTCCCGAGCATTGCTGCGCTCGCGACCGCCGAGCTCGATGAAGTGTTGCACCTGTGGACGGGTCTGGGGTACTACGCCCGTGCGCGCAATCTGCATCGCACAGCCACGATACTCCACACCGGACACAACGCGGCGTTCCCGCTCGATGTCGCGACGGTCGTCGGGCTGCCCGGCATCGGCCAGTCGACGGCCGGCGCCATTCTGGCGCTCGCTAACGACCAGCGGCACGCGATTCTCGACGGCAACGTCAAGCGCGTGTTGGCGCGCTACCACGCGGTCGATGGTCCAATCGACGCCCACACCACGCTCGAGCAATTATGGCAACTCGCCGAGGCGCACACGCCAAGCGAACGAGTGGCTACCTATACGCAGGCGATCATGGATCTGGGTGCCACAGTTTGTAGACGCGCGCAGCCGCGATGTGGCGACTGCCCACTCAGCGACGACTGTGCGGCACTGGCGACGCAGCGCGTCGCGCAGCTGCCGGCGCCAAAGCGTGCCCGGGCTGTGCGGCGGGTCCGTCATGTCTGCATGTTGTTGGCACGTCAGCCAGGTGGCAGCGTGCTGCTCACGCAGCGGCCTCCCAGCGGGATCTGGGGCGGCCTTTGGTGCCTGCCAGAATTCGAATCGGCCGAGGCGGCGTTCGAGTTTGCGTCGCAAAGGCTGACCAACCAGCAGGCGCCCACGCCGGCCCTCGCCGCGATCAAGCACGCCTTCACGCATTTCGATCTCGTGATCACCCCGCAGCCGGTGGTCTGCGATGGCCTCAATCCCACGGTATGCGAGCAGGGTGGTATGGTCTGGTTCAATCCGCGCCAGCCAGTTCGAGTTGGCCTGCCGGCACCGGTGAAAGCCCTGTTGGAGTCTTTATAAATGACCGACCGCACTGTCGATTGTGCCTTGTTGAAGAAGTCCGCCCCGGGCCTGGATCGCCCCCCCTATCCGGGCCCACTTGGCCAGCGAATCTTCGAAAATGTCTCGAAGGAGGCCTGGAGCAAGTGGGTAGGCCATCAGACCATGTTGATGAACGAGTATCGGCTGAGCCCCGTCGATCCCAAGGCGCGCAAGTTTCTGGAGGCCGAAATGGAGAAGTTCTTGTTCGGTGAAGGGTCGGCAAAGCCGCAGGAATTCGTCAATCCAGGCGCCAAATCTTAGGTTTTGGGGCGTCTTCGGCACAAATTGGGGCAGAAACAGAAGAATTCGAGGTGTTTCCAAGCCGTTGAGTAGTAGCGCAGTGCGGGACGGTCGGTTATTCTGTCGTTACGGCTCGTGCCCTTCTGTCTCGCTTGTCTGAATCTTTTCTGCGTCTTGTCCCCATTTGGCCTTCCCGCAGCAACGAGCTAGCCCGATCGTGTCCGAACCAGGTGGCTTTGCCGCCCAGAGCCTCAGTGTCTGTGCGCCACGGTCGTTTGTTAGTTGTTTTTCTGTGAGTTTAGTATGACCAAGTTGTATGTGGGCAATCTGCCCTTCTCCGCGACGCAAGAGTCTCTTCGCGAGCTGTTTGCGGCGCACGGTACGGTCGATTCCGTGTCGCTCATCACCGATCGTGACACCGGGCAACCGCGTGGTTTCGGTTTCGTCGAAATGCCTGCTGCCGATGCGCAGCGCGCAATGCAGACGCTCAACGGCCAGAACTTCGGCGGACGCCCTCTGCGCGTCAACGAAGCTCAGGAGCGTGAGCGTGGCGGCGGCGGCGGCGGTGGTCGTAGCGGCGGCGGCGGCGGCGGCGGCGGCGGTGGCTACCGCGGCGGCGGCGGCGGCGGCAGCAGCGGCGGTGGTGGCGGCTATCGCGGCGGTGGCGGCGGCGGCGGCGGCGGCTACGGTCGCGGCTGATAAGCCCCCAGGGCTAAAAGCCCTGACGCGATGAATGAGCCGGGGAGTGGTGTCATGCCACTCCCCGAGCTTTTTGTGAAGCTAGCCGTTAGAATTCTTAACTTCCGATGGCCAGGTAGCTCAGTTGGTAGAGCAGCGGATTGAAAATCCGCGTGTCGGTGGTTCGATTCCGCCCCTGGGCACCATATTCCATTTTTGACCCTTCGCGCTACCCCGTCCGGGGGTATCCCGCAAGCGCTATTGCCGTCCGCGAGCTGCGCAACTTCCCCGACAAACATAGGCTTTCCGCTTGCCGTGGGGGTATCTCATTCGGCCGATTCGGTTCCAGCAAAAGCCGAAATGGTGCATTGCAAGCCGGGGGTAGCTGGGGGTAGATTACGGGGTAGGTGGCCGAGTGGCCAATTAGAGACCCCCAAAAATGGCGCTGACGGACGTTGCGGTTAAGGCCGCCAAAGGCAAGGAGAAGCCCTACAAGCTGAGCGACGGCGCGGGTATGTTCTTGTTAGTCAACCGGGACAGCTCCCGCTGGTGGCGGCTCAAGTACCGATATGGGGGTAAGGAAAGCTGCTGGCGCTGGGCACCTACCCCGAGGTGTCACTGTCGGACGCTCGCGGGCAGAGGGACGCGGCCAAGCTGAAACTTCGCGACGGCATCGACCCGAGCGCGGCCCGCAAGGCCGAGAAGTCGGCACGGCGGGACCGGGAAACCGGAAGCTTTGAGTTAGTGGCCCGTGAGTGGCACGCCAAGCAGTCTAGGCAGTGGGCCGACGCCGGCGGGCAACGGGTCTTGCGCCGATTGGAGACCTACCTGTTCCCGCGCATCGGTGCGAATCAGATTCGCGAGCTGACTGCGCCCGAGCTGCTGGACGCGCTCCAGCGGATCGAGGCGAAAGGCCATCCCGAAACGGCGCACCGCGTGAAGCAATACCTAGGCGCGATTTTTCGCTATGCCGTCGCAACGTATCGCGCTGATAGCGACCCAAGCGCAGCGCTCAAGGGCGCGCTGACACCAGCACCGAACAATCACTTCGCCAGCATCACTGACCCGAAGAAGGTAGGCGATCTGTTGCGCGCGATCAGGGAGTATTCAGGCTCCGAGCTGGTGCGCCTGGCGTTGCAGTTGATGCCGCTGGTATTCGTGCGGCCGGGCGAGCTGCGCGGTGCGCGCTGGGAAGAATTCACCTTTGATCTAGAGCCAGTGACGGTCACGGTTGACGACAAGCGCAGCGGCCCAGAGTGGCGCATTCCCGCAGAGCGTATGAAAATGGGCGAGCAGCACATCGTGCCGCTGTCGGTGCAGGCAGTTGAAGTGCTTCGCGAGTTGCACGCAATCAGCGGGCCGGACGGCTACGTTTTCCCGAGCGTACGCAGCAAGGCTCGCTGCATGAGCGAGAACACCATCAACGCAGCGCTGCGCAGTCTCGGTTACACCAAAGAGCAGATGACCGGGCACGGGTTCCGGCATATGGCGTCAACGATTCTGCACGAGCGCGGCTATCGGTCGGAATGGATCGAGCGGCAGTTAGCGCACGGTGACCGCAACGCCATTCGAGCGCGCTATAACTTCGCCGAGCATTTGACCGACCGGCGGAAAATGATGCAGGAGTGGGCTGATTACCTGGATGGGCTGGCAAACAGCGCCAACGTTGTGGCAATCGGAACGCGGAGAAACGTAGCGAAAGCGATATCGTGAACATCAGTCTCAAAGCACTTAAACGAACAAGGAACAAGAAATGAGAATTGCGATCCTGATTGCAACAGTGACTATATCGGGCGGTTGCATGGTGTCTCAAAAGACAACAGAGCCACTGCTAATCGCGAAAGACACGTACACGCTGAACGTGGTCACGCCGACTTACTACTCGTATTCAGCGAGTCAAATTCGTAATGCAGCTATGGTCGCAGCCAGCGAGCATTGTGCGAAGTCCGGCAAAGTCATGCTAACGCGGGACATAGATAGTAGCGGCAACAACTTTTCGTCGCGGATGTCGTCAAACATCACCTTCAGTTGCGTTGATGAGAGCGACCCCGAGTTCCAGCGGCAGAAACTACAACCTGAACCGGAAGCCGCCAAAGAGTAGTAAATTCATAACTTGCTGCGCCTAGCCTTCGGCTGATCCCCGAGGGTGACAAGCCGGGCCTCCCTTGCCTGGTTGGCGCAGCGACCTTCAAGGGGCAGCGCTGAAGGGAGCGCCAATATGAAGTTGAAGCAGGTCTCGGACGGCTACTGGCAAGAGGTGGCTGGATGGCCGTCACTTTGTGTCGATGAGGCGATAATTCTATCGCTAGGACTTTTGCCGTCAAAAATGTTTCGCCGTCATTTTGAAACGATTTCCGAAGACATCTTGCCCGAGGATCGTTCTCCCCGCGTAGCAATCGAGAGCCGGCATTTGGAGCTTGCTATGCGCCTTAAGAATTTGATCGAGGCTTCGAAGCACGAGTGTTTGGTTGATTTTGATGTAGAAGATCAAGAAAATATGCTGCGCCCGTCGCTTGACTTGAATTGCATCACATTGTTGGATCGGTTCGAATTGTGTAAGCGATGGGCCTGTTTGGACTCAGACGGCGCATTGACTACATATGTCGATCGCTCACTAACAAAAATCGGTATTGAAAGCAGTGACGGTGCCTACTTCGCGCGGTGTCGAGTCTTGTTGCCTGAGTTCGTTAACTTCTGCATAAGACGTAACTGGCGGATTCCCGAAGGAATGCGAAAGTACGGCATTGTTGCGACCGAGCGCGACTCTAACGATCAAGGACGCTGGCCTTGGGGTAGACATGAGACTGAGCTATTGCGGCATCTTGAAGCGGCTGCGAGAAGATTTTGGGTGAATTTCGATCCAACGGATCGCACAACTAGTTGCAGCAATGGCGATGTCGTTGAATTCCTCAGAGAGCGCGGCGTTGCGGAGCGCGTGGCGCAAATTATGGCTCAGATTCTAAGGGCTGACCGTTTACCACCTGGTCCGATTCCGGGTTCCACAAAAGACAGTTAGCGCAGACGACTACCGCAGTGAACCGCAGATGTCTGCGGTAGCGATTGCGTAGTGCAATTGCGGTCATGTTAAACAGCGTCCGTGGAGGGCCGAACATGACGACCGCGATCCTGAGACTTCCTGCCGTAAAAGCTCGCACTGGGCTTTCCCGCTCCACTATTTATCAGCGAGTGAGCGCCGGCACATTCCCGAAGCCGATCACATTGGGCTCGGAGCCAGAGGCCCGCGCTGTGGGCTGGCTCGATTCCGAGATTGAAGCCTGGTTTGCCTTGCAAGTCGAACGCAGTCGCAAGAGCGCGTGAGACCGGGAGTTAAACATGACCGACAAAAAAACGGCCCGCGAATCAGCGGGCCAAGCTATCAACAGTCACCACAATAATACCCTGATCGTTCGTAGAAACGTATCGAATAACTACTTGGATGCGCCGAGCCAGTTCCGCCAAGCGATCATTGACGCAGGACTGACGCCGCCGGAGGTCATTGAATCTGATGCGGTGCTGCATCGGTTCGCTAGCAACGGTACGCGCCGCGATCAGGCGGGCTGGTACGTGTTCTATGCAGATGGTGTGCCGGCCGGCAAATTTGGCTGCTGGCGTACTGGTATGTCGCAACCCTGGCGCGCCGACATCGGACGGGCGTTGACGGCGGATGAGTTAGCTCAACATCGCGCTCGCATGAATGCCGTGAAAGACATGCGCGAGCGGGCGGAGCGAGAGCAGCGTGCTGAGGCGGCCGAGCGTGCGGCGCAACTGGTGGCCGCAACATCGCCAGCACCGACCGATCATCCGTATCTGGTTCGCAAGGGTATAGCGGCCAACGGGCTGTTGGTCGGTGCCGATGGGCGGTTGCTGATCCCGATGCATGACAGCACCGGTGCTTTGTCGTCGCTTCAGTTTATTGACGCTGAGGGCAACAAGCGCTTCCTAACTGGCGGGCGTGTGAAGGGTTGCAGCTACACCATTGGCGAGCCGGGGGAGACTGTTTGCATTGCCGAGGGATTCGCGACCAGCGCGGCAATCCATGCGGCCACTGGTCACGCTGTCGTGGTGGCGTTCACCGCCGGAAACTTGGAGGCGGTTGCGACCGATTGCCGAAAGAAGTGGCCGAAGTCACGGCTAGTCGTTTGCGCCGATGATGATGCCGTGACGGTCGGAAATCCTGGTCGCACAAAGGCAACTGCGGCGGCGCGAGCCATCGGTGGATTGCTTGCGGTGCCTGACTTCGGTCTCGAACGGCCGGAGCGTGCTACTGACTTTGACGATCTGTTGCAGCATCGCGGGGCGGATTCGGTGCTCGCGTGTATCACAGCGGCAAAGGCACCTGACAAGGAGCCATGGGCCGAAGCGCTACCGCTGATTGACGAATCGGTATCTGCGCCGTATCCCTTGGACGCGCTGCCTGGCGCAATTGGCGATGCCGTGCGTGAGGTCGTGGACTTTGTGCAATGTCCGCCGGCGATGGCTGCATGTTCGGCGCTGTCGTCATTGTCGGTAGCGGCTCAAGGGCTGGTGAATGTCAGTCGCGGCCCTGATCTGATCGGGCCAATCAGTGTTTTCACGCTGACGGTTGCCGACAGTGGCGAGCGGAAGTCGGAGTGTGACAAGCGCTTTTCCGAGGCGCTACGGCAGTGGGAACGCGACCAGCTAAAGTTGATCGCGCCTGATCTTGCCAATAGTCGGGCCGACCATGCGGCGTGGGAGCAGGAGCGCGACGCAGTGCGGGCCAACATCAAAAAGGCACGCGCCAAAGGTGAAAGCACCGAAGAAGCGCGCAAAGAGCTGGCGGAACTGGAGGAAGGAAAACCAAGGTCGGTTCGGGAGCCGAGACTGCTACTCGAATCTGAGACCGCCGAAAATCTTGCTTGGACGCTAGGCCGTCCAGATGGCTGGCCTAGTGCTGGGTTGTTATCGAGCGAGGCAGGTGTAATTTTTGGCGGACACTCGATGCGCCCGGATTCGATCATGCAGAGCCTTGCGATTCTCAACAAGTTTTGGAGCGATGAGCTGCTGCGAGTAGGCCGTCGAACAAGCGAAAGCTTCGAAGTTGACGGCGCACGGCTGACGATGGGGTTGGCGGTGCAGCCGGAGGCTGTTCAGACTTTCTTCGAGAAATCGCAGGGGTTGGCTCGCGGGACCGGATTCTTGGCAAGGTTTCTCTTTGCATGGCCGGGATCGACGCAGGGTACGCGGCTATACCGTGACGGACCGCGCCATTGGCCGGGACTGCAAGCGTATCAATCGCGGCTGCGGAGCTTTCTCGAAATACCGCTTAAATTCGATGAGTCCGACCGCCTATCACCGATGTTGCTGGCGATGCAGCCGGAGGCATTCGAAATTTGGCGAGCGTTTTACGATGGCGTGGAACGCGAGCAGTCAGTACTTGGTGAGCTGTTCGATCTGCGCGACGTAGCGAGTAAAGCCGCTGACAACTGCGCCCGAGTCGCTGCCCTGTTTCATGTCCTTCAGCATGGCCCGATTGGCACCATAGCAGCGCAGGACGTGGCCGCTGCAGCGCGAATTGTTACCTGGCACTTGGCGGAGGCTAAGCGCTTCTTGGGCGAGCTAAGTCTGCCGCTGACGATATCCAATGCGGCCAAGCTTGAATTCTGGTTGATCGCCGTATGCCACCGGCAAAACGTTGCAGCTGTTGCCATGCGCGACGTTATGAATCGCGGCCCGAATCCTGTTAGACGCAAGGAGGCGCTGCAGGCGGCGCTCAAGGAGTTGATAGACGCTAACCGAGTACGGCTCACGCAGGACGGGCGCGCCATTGAGATAAACCCCGCGCTGCTGGAGCGCTGACCGTGGCGCTGAGGGATTGGATCGAGGCGTTCCCAATACCCAACGTTGCGACAGCCGCGACAACTGCGATAAGGATTCCCGCAACGGCCGATCAGTCGCAGGTGTCGCAACGGTCGCGATGCTGGGAGACGGTAGGGGCGCTGCAGCCGAGCATTGCACTGTCGCAACTGTCGCAGCAATCGCAACCGCTGGAAGTCGTTGAATCGGACTCAGGCGAAAGCGTTGATGCTCGCGAAGCGTTCGAGGAACGTGCTGCGATCATGGAATACGATGGTGGGCTATCGCGAGCCGATGCAGAGCGCGAGGCTGCTGCAGCGCTATCACCAACACCGCATCGCTGGCCATTCGAGGAATGGGACGATACGCGCCCGTGTCGCCTATGTCGGAACCTGACGCCGGGCGGCTATTGCCTGTCTGCCTGGAAGGGACAATTGCGAGCGGCGCGGGACTATATGCCCGTCATGCCCGACCTACCGCACCGATGCTGTGGTTATCTGCCGAAAGCCGATGACCCGGACCGGCGCAACGGGCAAGAGCGCTGGCCGCAGTGGATCAAGGATGACTTCCGCGACAGTTGGAAGGGGTAATGCGCTGGAGCAGAGCATGCGCCGACGCCTGCCGTATCAATGGGTTAACTCATTTTATAAGCAGTCTATGCCGCGCGCCTGGAATGCTCGGAGGGCGGCGGTAGAAGTGTAGAGATTCAATCCCATGACCGATGCCCCCATCATATTTGCGTATCCGCAAAATGGGAGTTGCGGCGCGACGCCGGTCGCACATGTACGCGCGCGTGCCCGCGAGCGGTAGGCGCCTGAATTAGAGCCGCAACCAAGACCTACTGTCGGGGTAAGCAGCCTTTGTCACGCTACATGCTCCGTGTCGTAATTCGTGGTCACACAACTACCGAGCTAACGCAAGTGAAGGCGTCTCTGATGCGATCATTCGTGTCGGTTTGCTTTACAACGTCCGGAGCGGTTGGCGGCTCGAATTTGCCAAAGCGTTGCACTATCAAGGGCTTGGCTTCTTGGCATGTGAATTGCTGGCGCTTCGAGGCAAAACGCTTGGGCATGTTGGTGCCACTGCGAGGCCACGGAGCGATGCCATGGGCGGTAGTATCCTTGGGCGAGCGATTCCAGTAAGACACGATAGTGTCGGATTGGATGTGGAGTCGTCCTATTTCATGAATGCACTTGGGAGCAATAGAGTGTCTAAGAAGTTCTTGTCGGTTGTCATGCTCGGATTGCTTTTGCCTGGCGCTGCGTCGGCGAAACTAATTACTTCGGGTACGTTGTCTACGACCACGACAAGCGTTTTCTCACCTTGGCAGTTCTTCCTTCTTGGCGAAGATTTTGCGGTCAGCGGCGGAATAAACGGGGCTGGGGATAACGGTCTAACTGGCCAGCAATGCGAGATTTGTAGAGCTGGGTACGTCGCGAACGCGTCAGGCGGAGCGGTTGGTCTGAGTTTCAGGGGCGGCAACGCGATCCTGCCAACCGGGCAATACAATGGTATTTCGTGGGGCAATTTGTTCGCCGGTGGGCCTTCTATTTTTCGATTTTCTACCCCGGACTTTGTAATCTCCGGACCGGGTGTGTTTTCTACGAACTTTGAATTTGAAGGTAGTTTGTGTGGCACTGTAGCGCCGTATAGCTGCGCGGTGAATCTGCCAGATCTGAGAGGATCGGGGACGGTTAGTGTAGGTATTTACGCTTACGATGACGGTAATGGCGGGCAGCTACTGTCATTCAACAACATTACCTACACTTTTGTGCCTGAGCCGGGCGTGCTTTCGCTGTTCTTGTTTGGTTTCATCGGACTGCTCGTTGCGTCGCGCAAGCGTGTTCGATTCGGAGTGACGACAAGATCAGCTCAATGAGTGCGTATTGAGTCGCGGCGAGCGCGCGCGGTCAGCGTGCCTCGTGGCTTCCAAGCAATTGAGCCCAAACTGGTAGCCGGCCCAAATTGGGGGTATAAACGGGGGTAGGTGAAACACCGCACGTTCCGTAAACCCAATGGAAATATTGACTTACGGTTACTTTGCGGGGGCGCCCCTGGCCACCACCTCCCCCGCGGCTCAATTTGCTCTGCCGTGATTGTTCGAGCAGTGGCTTGAGCTACTTCTGATCGGATGTGACTTCTAGTGCGACGATACTTACCACTCATCGCCACGCTGCTCGTCATCGCTGTTAACGCGGCGGCGAACATCGTGCCGATCAACGGTTTCAACACCGGCGAACTGTCCGCACTCAATCCGACCGGGTTCACGCCGGCCGGCTGGGTGTTTGGAATCTGGAGCCTGATCTACCTGGGTCTCATTGTATTTGGCGTCGCATCGATAGTCGGTTCAGAGCGCATCCGCGCGCGTGCCGACGGCCTGGTGAACGTCTATCTGCTGAATGCGCTTGCCAATGCTGCTTGGATCTTCGCCTGGCACTATCGTCAGGTTGAACTGAGTTTCGCGCTGATGCTCGTGATCCTTGCCACGCTGAGCATCATCTTCGTCAAGTTGCGCCGGCAACCTGCGCCAACAGCGCGCGAATTCTTGGCGATAGACGGACCATTCAGTCTCTACTTCGGCTGGATCACCACCGCGACGCTCGCTAATCTCGGCGCGGTGTTTTTCGTGCGGCAGTACTACCCATTCAGCTTGAGTATGGATCAATGGGCGCTGATTACCGTCTGTGCCGCTACGGCGATCTATGTCTGGATGGGCGCAGTCACACGAGACATAGTGTATTGCGCGGTGTTCGTCTGGGCCGCCTTCGGCATTGCCTATCGGCCAACGGGTATCACTGAGCCGGTCAAACTTGCCGCATGGGCCGGAATCGCCGCGCTGGCGCTGTGTATTGTGTGGGCGGCATTCAGCGCGCGCCGCGATCCGCGGCGGTTTTCAAGCGAGCCGCTGTAGCACCTCGAGCGCAGTTCGTTCTCCCGACTCCATCGCCGCGTGTGTTCGCCGGCAAAGTGCATCCTTGCGTGCGGCGTGATCATGGCGTGCGACCAGGGTACGACCTTGCCCGGCACATACTGATGACTGCAGCCGCGAACCAGCGGTGTTTCAGCCTAGGAATGGGCGCCGAGAAATTCGATTCGACCGGTCATGGAGGGCCGAATCTTGTGCAGATAGTCGAGGACCATCTCGCGCGAGCCGTCGTGCTCGATCTGCTGTCGTACCAGCGTCACGGGCCCGTCGGTCTAGAGAGTGATGCGTCGATGCCGTCTTCTTCCCAGTACGGGCGCTTCACCTGCATCCAGACCTGGCTCTGGTTGTGATACGGCATCCGTTGTACGGCGTCCGCCTGTTCACCGCGCAGAGTCGGTGAGATGGCGATGTTGCGCAACACGCTGAAGGGTACCGCCGCGATCACGTATCGCGCCTGCACCCGCAGCCCACCATCGCAATCGAGTTCACTGCCCGTGTCGCTCATGCGCACGCTGCGCACGCGTACATCGGCCCGATCTGCACACCGCCCAGATCGGGGTGGCGCGGGAAGCGATCGGCTGTGCGCACACGACCACCGGCGCGGCAGCGCCGGCGCCCTTTAACCCGTCACGTCGGTTGACCACTAGAGATCGCGCGCAACGCGCATGCCAAAAATCTGACTGGTTAGTGCTTCCGGGTCGCGACCGCGAAACGCGGGTCGTTGCCGCTTGATATCCGAGCGCCAGGAGCCGCCGCGTGAGCCGCGCCGATCGCAGCCGATGGCGAGCTGCGCCGAGCCATCCACCGGCGTTGCCCCGTAAGGCATCTGATAGCAGTCTTCGATCCATTCCCAGACATTGCCGATCATGTCGTACAGACCAAATGTGTTAGGCGCAAAACTGCCGACGGGCGCGACACCCGCATAGCCGTCGTCGCAGCGCGCTGCCTCGGATGGCAACGTCGGTGCCGCCTTGGCGCCCGATTCATCATGCGTGTTGGCATACCGGCACGGCTCGCCCGGGTTGCTGGCATCCCAGACATACCGTCCCTGCGTGCCAGCCCGCGCAGCGTACTCCCACTCCGCCTCGGTCAGCAGCCGGTACTTCTTGCCCGTATGGCCGGCTAACCAGGAAACGTAGGACTTGGCATCGCTCCAGCGGATGCACGCGACCGGCTCGTTGTCTTTGATCGGGCGGCCATAGTCGGGGTCGGCCCAGCTCGTACCCGGTCGTGCCTTGACCGTGTCGACGAGGAACACATTGCAGCCGGTGCCGGCCGACTTGTGCCCAGTTGCTGCCACAAATTGACGATACTCGCCGCTGGTCACTTCATAGCGACCGACGGCAAACGAATAGTTGATGTGAACCTCGCGTCTTGGCCCTTCAAAACGCTCTCGCTCCGTGTCCTCGACTTCACCCATGACGAATTCGCCCGGCGGCACGGTCACCATTTCCGGGCACATAGGACAATCGCGAAAGGTTTAAGCGACAGCTGGACCGACGGTGCGCGCCCACATGACCAACAGACTCGATACAATTCGCCCTAGCATGTCGGCTGGAATCAAGGTTTGACCCGCACCCTGCCGGTGAAATCCCGCTTGCCGAGGGGCATGCCTTTCCAGCGCAGGATGTCGTAGGCGGTGGTGGCATGAAAATAGAAATTCGGTTGTGAGAATGACAACAGAAAATTCTCGGCGGTGAAGTCGAGGCGCATTTCGCCGAACTCGAAACGCATGTCACGACCAATGAAATCCTCCAGCTCAGCTGCCTTCAGGCCTTCCAGTTTGGTGATCGCATCGGTTGTTAGCTGCTTCAGACCAGCAAAGTTGTCGGGCCACGGCGTCCGGTCGGGCGCGAACAGACCCCTTGCGAACACCCTCGATCGCGCCGATAGAATGGGCAACGGCGGACTTCACCTGATAGCCGTAGGGCAGCATGTCCTCGGCAAGTTTCGCGCCGATGATATCGGCGGGCGCCCACTTCTGTTCCGCGCAATACGCTTCGGCCTTGCCCACCAGTCGGGAGACCGAGCCCAGGATCTGCAGGTAGGAGGGGACAGTCGTGTCGTAGAGCGAGAGAGCCATGGCATTCCTTTATCTTGTTTTGTCTGGAATACCCAGTCTAGGGCGCTCCGACCAGCGCGTCGAGCATTCTGCCGGCCAAGGGGCCGCCGAAGCCGTTCTCCCACTGGTAGTGAAAGCGAATACTCACCGGCATGCCATGAATTGCTTGCGACTGTGGCCAGGGCCTCGCCGTGCCGAGTTTCAGCACCACCATCATCGGCCGCATGCCGAAGCTATCCACCAGATCGGCTGGCATGCGTCGGGTGACTCGCGCAGGTTCAGTCACGCTAGCTTGCGCTTTCGTGCCGTCCGCAAAGAAAATTGTGGCTGGCGAGCCGGGCGTGACCCGCGTGGCGAAGTCCGGCGGTACATAGGCGACAACCTTGGGACTCTCGTTGCGCCCGATCAGTAGCAGCGAGTCGCCCGCGCGTACGATTTCACCCGGGGTGACAAATACGTCCAGCACTTTGCCGGCGATGGGTGCGCGATTGATGAGACTGTCGGTGTTCCCCGGATCGCTCCGTGTGCCCGCAGCCGGTGGCGGGCGGGTGGTCGCAAGACCACGGCGCACCTGCAGTTCGGCGGCGGCGGCTTGGTCGAGGGCGTACTCGGCTTCGCGCAACTCGGCACGGGTTGCTGCACCGTTGTCTACTAGATTGGCGACTGCATTGCGTCGCTCTTGGGCGATGGCCAGCATGCGCTCCCGCAGGCCAAGCTCTTCGACCATGCCCGCCACCGCGCTACTCGCATTGCCGGTTGCGAGTGCCGGTGGGCTGTCCGCGCGCACATCATGCAGCGATTGCGTGGTGACGAGCGCCGCGTCAGTTGTCACAGCACTGCCAACTTCAACAGCAATCTCGCGCACGCCCGGCAGCGAGTGCCCGGACTTCGAGTTGGTCCAGCATCACGGAGCCCTGTGCGCTACGCGTCGCCAGACCCCAAGCATGCCGAATGCGAGTAACAGCGCAGGGCTCGCGACGGCCGCAATGATCAGATACCAGCGCCATTGGGGCGCCTCGCGTTTGGCCGGGGCATACGGGACTTTGAGGCCGCCGATGGTCTCAGGCGATGTACGTGCTGTACGCGAAAATTCGATCTTCATGGTGACTCCGACTGGCCGCAGTCGGACGGCGTGAATGTCGCCAGTGCAATCTGCCACTCGAGCTGCTCGCGAGCGGCCAGATGCTCGGCAAGCGTAGCGCGGTAGTTAGCGTAGCGCGCTTGCTGCAGTTGTTCGATCACATCACCGGCCAGGCGAGCAGCGCGCAGTCCCCGCTCGCGCAGCCGAGCAGCGCTCGCGGCGGCGCTGATCCGGGCCAATGCATAGCCACTTTCCAGCGCACGTCTGGTCTGCAGCAGGCGCATGAGTTCAATTTCGAGTTGCGCTCGGCGTAACCGGTACTCACTGTCTGCCCGGCTATACTGCAACCGTGCGGCGCGCCGCTCAGCTTGAGCGTCGCCAAAGGCGTAGTCGAACGACAGCGTGACGAAGGCGGACTTGCCGGGATCGCCGCTCGCCGGTTCATAGGAGCTGCTGACACCCACTCGCAGGTCCGAGCGTACCGCGCGCAATGCGGTCGCAGTCGCGCGGCTGGCGTATTCCGTCGCGCGCGCGCGCAGCACCTGCAACTCTGGGTGCTGATCGAGCGTCGGCCTACTACAAGCAAACTCGACGACTGGCGGGGCGACTGTTGCCACTGGCGTCTCGATCAACGCCTCGAGTTCGGCGACGGCGCTGAGCTCGTCAGCCGCAGCGCGTGAATACTCACTAGCGGCGCGGGCGAAACTTGCCATGAAGTCCAGCCGATCAGATTCCAGCAGCATCGCCGCCGCCGTGCGGCGTAGCAATAGCGACTCCATCTCGGGCGCCGTACTCTGGTACTCGGCTGCGAGTTGGCGGCGTACGCGAGCCGACCAGAGTTCCACGTAGGCGCGCCGCAACCGAGCAAACAGATCGCGGCGCTTTAGCTCCTGATCTGCGGCGGCGGTCAACTCGAGATCTGCCGATCGATGACCCCAGCGCTATAGCGCAAGCGGCTTCCCAGGAGTGGAAATCGTACACCCCCGCTAACCGACATCTGTTGGTAGGAGCGCCGCCGACCGACGTCGACGACTTCGTCGACCGATGCGACGCCGCTCGCGGCAAAGGCGCTGGCGCCAGCCAGCAGCGGGTGCAAGGGCTTGCCAGTCACACTGTCCGGCGCCTCCTTGAACCAGGATGACGCGCTCAGCGCCTGCTCAAACCCGGTGAGCGTATTCGGTGACAGGCGGTCGGCTGCCGCTGCCAATGGCAACGCGAGTAGTGCGATCGTTAGCGCAACAGATCTGTTAGTCATTGCTAGAACCGCGTCCGCTTGAGCACCCACCACGGTGCCATGGACGAGTCGAGGTGTGAGCGCGTGAACAGCTCAGACATTGTGGCCAGCGCGTTCCACACGCGGGTAACGAAAGCGAACGCAGGGAAAAGAAATGTCACCCACCAAAAGCTCAAGTCATAGCGCTTGCGCTCCGAGAGCTGCAACAGGTATTGCACGTACATCGCCACGGTCAGTAGCCAGTAAAAGGCGTAGACGAACGCCAGTACGCCGATGACATGACCAGCCGGATAAAGCCAGAACACCAGCGTCATGTAGGTGAGCACGACAAATGGCAGTGCCAGCTGAAAGAACAGTCCGGTCCACAGGAATGCCAGAAAGTTGGTCCAGCCGAGCAGTCCAGGCCGGAGCGCGTTGGGGTACTTGCGCAGATAGAGATAGGAGAGGTCGCCGTCCCAGCGCAGGCGCTGGTTCAGAAACTGCGGCAGCGTCTCGGGTGCGTCGGTATGACCGACTGCTCGAGGCTCGAAGCGTATGCGCAGGTTTGGATAGCGCCCGAAGTACTTCTTGATCCGCAGGGTCAGATCCAGATCTTCGGCGGTACCGGAATCCCAGCCGCCGATCTTGCGCAAAAAATCGGCGCGGAAAATGCCAAATGCACCCGATACGTTGTTGACCGCGTTGAACTGGTCCAGCCCCGTGCGGCTCAGGTGGATGGAGAGCATGTATTCCAGCGCCTGCAGTCGTGTCACCAGCGTCTTGCGGGCGTTGCGTACGCGCAGATTGCCGGACACGGCAACCACGTTCGGATCCGCGAAATGCTGGACGACGTTGCGCACCATGTCGTTGTCAAACGATGTGTCGCCATCGAGCGCGAGAACGATCTCGCCGCGCGCCAGCGCGAGACCTTGGTTGAGACTCGAGACGCGGCCACCGCGCTGTGTCTTGGCGACCAACTCCAATGAGCGCATCGGTCGGTGTTTGACCGCGGCGAGCATGGCTTGCACGGCGTCGGCAGTAGCCTTGTTGCGGTGTGCGCCGTCCACAATCGCCAGCATGTCTATCTGTCCCGGATAGAGTTGCTCGGTCAGCGATGCGATCGTTTTCTTGACGTCCGCGCCTTCGGAATAACAAGTGATGATGCAGGTGACACGTGGTGCGATTCTGGGCGCAGACCGCTTGTTTCGATTGCGCCACCAGTAGCGGCAGGCGCCGAGCATCACCGCCGCTTGCACCGGCATTTCGAACAGCATCACAAATGGAAAGAACCGCGTGGCAACCTCGCGCCATTCGGCATGCCACGCGTCATGCAGCATCTGCTGTAGCGTCAGCCAGGCCACCTGCAGTTCGGCGGCATCGATCATGATAGAGCTCCGCGCAGCTCGCTCATCAACAGCGTTGCCGGCATCTTGCCGTCCCGCATTTCGTTGGACGCGAACGTGCTCACCGCAATACTGAGGGTCGAGCCTCCCGCTTCGCTGACGAGTGCGGGCAGCGCTTCGATGCGCTCGCGCAACACAGCGAGTCCCGACGGCGGTGTCTGCGGCAGAAACAGCCAGCAGTGCTGGTCATCAGAACGTGTCAGCAGATCAGTGGAGCGGATCAGTTCGCGCAGTCGTAGAGCAAACGCATCGATGATCTGCGCAGCGCGTGCACGCGATGTTGCGTCGATCAGCTCGCGTATATTGGACAGCCGAATACAGACCACGCCGAACTCCACCTCACGGTGTCGACGACGCAGATCCAGCTGCCAATCGAGCGTACGTTCAAAGTAGCTGAGGTGAGCGTAGTTCAAGTCATCGATCAAGGCGAACAGATCGCCCACGTTGCCAGTGCGGGCGGCGAGTGCGCCGCTGCTCGACAACTTGTAGCTATGGATGCGGCGCTCTGGCAGGTCGAGCGTTGCATGCCGCTTGTCGCAGTGCAGACAACGCGCGCGTATGTCCGGCTGCGCGAAGCGCGTGGTACACGTGGCGCACTGATACGTCTCGAGTGCTCGATCGTAGTCGACACCGATGTGGCGCAGCTGAGTCTGGCACTTTGGGCAACGCATGCCGTCGCCAGCGATGTAGGCGTCCTGCGTCGCGACATGGCCGCAGCAGTAGCAGTGCAAGAAGATCGTCTCACTGATATCGATACTCGCGCAGCTCGTACACTGATCGATATAGCTGAAGTGTGCGCCCTGGCAGTCTGGGCACGCGCGGATGCGGTCTACCAATGCCACCGGCTCGAGTAGTCTTCGTCGCAGCAGAGTGGTGAGCCAGTCGGAGCTGTTTGGCATGCCGCCATCGAAAGCATCCAGCAGCGGATAGCGATACAGGTGTTCGGAGCGCCAGTCTTGATACGGCGCCAGCATTCTGCCCGGGCGGGTGTGCAGAAATGCCAGCAGGCGTGACTCCGGGTCGGCCAGCACATCGCGGGCCAGTGTGCTGCAACGTTCGGCGATGTCCGCGGCCTGACGGTGCAGCGAGTCCATCGACGCCGTATTGCCATCGGCCAGCGACAGGTCCGGCTGATCGACAGGCCGGTTGACGAACAGCGGCTTGAGCGCAAAACGCGAGTCGTTGCGCAAGGCTACCAGGCAGTCACGCTCGGCGAGCTGATCAGGCACGTCCAGCACCACCGCATCAGGCAGCTCGGTAGCCTCCAGCAGTTCTTCAATCGTCAATGCGCTACCCACCGTTAGCACGGTTGGCAGCGCACGGCGTGTAGCCGTCGCAACAGACATCGATACTCCTCGCACGCAAATAAGCGTCAACCCGTTAGATCGACCGGGCGGCGGGGAGCTTGAGTCCGAGGCTGTGAGCTAGGTCACAGAGGGCCAGGTCCGCGTCATTTGTCGGCGCTACAATCGACGCCATGCATAAACCCGCGCTAGATCCAAATACCGTTCCGCCCGTCAACCGCTCCGGCTACCCGGACCCCTATCGCTCACGTTGTGTGCCGCGAGAGAAGCGTGCGCTGGGTGATCCATTGGGACTCACCAAGATCGGCATTAATCTGACCACTGCCGCCGGGCGAGAGTCGTCGATGCGTCACTGGCACACCCGCGAGGACGAGTTTGTTTTATCGTCTCGGTGAGGTCGCTGAAGACCGATTGGCGGCAATTGTGACCGCCGGCAGTGCTGCCCGCAACGGCTGGTCATCAGTTAATCAACGCAGCGCAGCGTCACCCTATCTTGAGATCAGCAATCGCGACCCGGAGGACGGCGCGCACTATCCGGACGTTGACATGGACTTGCCGACGCGCACGGGCGGGTTCAGGCGCAAGGACGGTACGCTTTACTGAGCTTGGAATGCTGCGTCGCATTGAGCTAGTGTCGCGACTATCAGTTGCTCGCACTGACCCGGGAGACCTGCCATGGCAAAGCTCCGTCGAACTTGCGGCACGATGGCCGCGCACATGCTGCTGCTCGAGCGGCATCCCGCTTATCGTGGCAGGCTGGCCGCGCTCGAGCTAGCGACCGAGAGGTTGCGCACCCGGCGGCCCACACCGCAGAAGCTGCGCACCGTCACAATCAACTGCATCGTGCATGTGGTGTGGTACGACGCGGCGCAGAATATCGGCAAGTCCCAGATCGATAGCCAGTTTGCGGTGCTCAATCGCGATTTTCGTGCGCGCAACACAGACAAGTCGAAAGTACCCACGCCCTGGAAAGGGTTGGTAGCCGATTCGTGGCTGCGCTTCAAGTGTGTGCAGATCACGCGCACCAAGACGACGCAAAGAGCGTTCACGGTGGACGACGGCGTCAAGCGCGGCGCGAGCGGAGGCAAGTCGCCCATCAACCCGCGGTCTCACCTCAATATCTGGGTTTGCCCGCTGAGCGGCGGCTTGTTGGGCTATGCGCAGTTCCCGGGCGGACCTGCTGCCACCGATGGGGTTGTGATCAACTATCAGGCCTTCGGTACGCGCGGCACCGCGCAACTGCCATTCAATAAGGGCCGCACCACCACGCATGAGATTGGGCACTATTTCAATCTGCGGCACATCTGGGCAGATACGCCTGATTGCAGCGGCTCGGATCTCGTCGCGGACGCGCCCAACTGCGCGGGACCCAACTACGGTAAGCCGCGCTGGCCGGCGATCTCGTGTCGCAATGGTCCGCACGGCGACATGTTCATGAACTACATGGACTATGTCGACGACGATGCCATGTTCATGTTCACGCCTGGTCAGAGCCTGCGGATACGGGCCGCGCTTGCAGGGCCGCGCGCAGGGCTGACTCGTTAGGATGGTCAACCAGAACGTCCTGTGTAGCACGACCTGGGTGCACTGCTATGAAGAGGATAGCTCCGGCAACGAGGTGTATCGGCCAATCACGGCGGATATTCCCCTGTCGCGGCGACCGCGCGAACAGCTCGATTTTCAGCGGGGCGGCACAGCTACCCTGCGTGTGCCGTCTGCTGATGACCGGCTGATATCGCATGCCGTGCGTTGGCAAAGTGGTGCCACGGGCGATGCCGATCTGCAAATTCTTGAGGTCTCAGCGCAGCGGCTCGTGATTGCTAGTCGGGCGACTGGCCAGTTTCAGCCGGGCTGATTACCCCACTATCTACCGCATCCTGCAGGCGGCGGACCTCGGCGAGTATCCCCATAAATCGGTCACCGAGCGGTGTTAGTCGGTACTCGACTTCGACGGGGGGTTTCTCGCCCAGTACGGTACGCTGCACGATGCCGTAGTGCGTCATCTTGCGCAGCCGCTCGTTCATTACTTTGGCGGAGAGCCCATCGCAGGCCCGTAGAAAGGCGCTCGGCCGATGTTGCCCCTCGGCGCACAGTTGCAGCAGGCGAACTGACCACTTGCAGCCCACGATACTCTCCACCATTTCTGCGACTTCGGTCATTGCGTAACTACCTTACCAAAAAGTGCGTTCCTGACAGCGGCAGTCGATGCTTGTAACTTGCAGCCGACATTACCGCCAGACGTGAGGAACCACACCATGAAACAGACTAGTATTGCAGGATACACGCACGGCACCGATGCCGTAGCGCGGTCCCCCGTAACCCTCGTCGATTTGGAGCACATGAAGAAGAGTGTGCTGTTTGGCGACGACGACAGCCGGTATCTGCGCCTGTCGCGCGAAGTCGTGGCGGATCAGGTCGACGCCATTCTCGACGTCTGGTACGGTTTTGTCGGCTCGACTCCGCACCTGCTCGCGTCGTTCACCAGCAAGACCAGTGGCGAGCCGCTGCCAGACTACCTGGGCGGTGTGCGCAAGCGCTTCGGTCAATGGATACTCGACACGGCTGCAGCGCAGTACGATCAGCCATGGCTGGACTACCAACACGAAATTGCACTACGGCATCACCGCGCGAAAAAGGGTCGCACCGACGGCGCGGCATCCACCGCCATCGTGCCGTTCCGCGACCTGTTTTGCTGATCTTCCCGGTGACGTTCACGCTCAAGCCGTTTCTCGCCTCAAAGGGCCATTCGGCCGCAGAGGTTGAGGGCATGCACGCCGCCTGGGTCAAGTCGTGCCTGTTGCAGGTGACGCTGTGGAGCTATCCCTACGTGAAGGACGGCGACTTCTGATGGAACTGCGACCCGCTCCCGACTGGCAGACAACGACGTGGCTGAACACCCCCGAGCCGCTCGATCTCACCCGCCTGCGTGGGCGGGTCGTGTTTCTGCACGCGTTTCAGATGCTCTGTCCCGGCTGTGTATCTCACGGTATCCCGCAGGCGCAGCGCGTTGCAGAGATTTTTCAGGCTGCACCGCTGACCGTCGTTGGTCTGCACACAGTGTTCGAGCATCACGCCGCGATGCAGCTCGAATCACTGCGCGCATTCGTGCACGAGTACCGCATCCGTTTCCCAGTGGGCGTCGACGCGCCCGGCACCGATGGCGATCCGATGCCCCGCACGATGCGTGCCTACGCGATGCAGGGCACGCCGACGGCCGTGCTGATTGACGCGCGAGGTCGACTGCGCAAGCAGATGTTCGGCGTGCACGACGATCTGCTGCTGGGCGCCGAGATTGGCGCGTTGTTACTCGAAGTCGCTGGCGTCGTGCCGCTCCGCTAACTGGTCGGCAGGATCGCCCATCGTTCGATTGACTCGCCGGCCGCGTTTGACTGCGGGTCGCGCGCCGATTGCGTCGGCCCAGCGGATCACGTGTTTGTATTCCTGCACCTGCAGAAACTCGCCCGCTTCATAGGCCGTCCCTTGGACAACATTGCCGTACCACGGCCAGATCGCCATGTCCGCGATCGTGTAGTCAGTGCCCGCTACGTAGGGCGTTGCCGCGAGCCGGCGGTCGAGCACGTCGAGTTGGCGCTTTACTTCCATGGCGTACCGGTTGATCGCGTACTCGATCTTGATCGGCGCGTAGGCATAAAAGTGTCCGAAGCCACCGCCCAGGAATGGCGCACTGCCCATCTGCCAGAACAACCAGGAGTAACACTCGGCACGAGTGGCCGCATCGCTCGGCAGGAAGGCGTCGAACTTTTCCGCCAGATAAAGCAGTATGGCGCCGGACTCGAACACGCGGATTGGCGTAGCACCGCTGCGATCGACCAGCGCCGGAATCTTGGAATTTGGATTGGCGGCGACAAAGCCGCTGCTGAACTGCTCCTCGTCATTGATCTTGATCAGCCACGCGTCATATTCCGCGCCGCTGTGACCGAGCGCGAGCAATTCCTCCAGCAGGATCGTGACTTTGACGCCGTTCGGTGTCCCCAGTGAATACAGTTGTAAGGGATGCTTGCCGACGGGCAGGTCTTTCTCGTAGCGTGCGCCCGCTGTCGGCCGATTGATCTTGCCCCAGGTGCCGCCCAGCTCGGTGTCCCAGGTCCAGATCTTGGGTGGTGTGTAGTCAGTCATGTCTTTTCTCGAGACCGGACGCTTTCCGGCCGGATTTTTGAAACGGGGGGGAAGCACTTTGCTGCAATCGATTGGCAAGGTCGAGGCAGCGATCGAGCAGGGCGCGCGCACCATCGCGCAACTCGTCGCTCTGTTGGACCACGGCCACGTTTCGCTCCATGTCCTCTGCGGTCCAGCCGCGGCTGTGCGCGATAAACGGAAACTGTGGGAACTGCATACCTAACTCGCCAAAGAACAGCATCATCTGTCCGGCGACTGCCTGGATGTTGTCCTGCCCGCCGGTAATGATAAAGCCCGCCACCTTGTCGCGCAGCATCACGCGGTTGCGTAGCGTGATCTGGTTCTGCACGGTGTTCAGCCGCTCCGCCATTTTAAAGTACAGCGAACTTGCGGCACCCCAGCGAATCGGCGTGGCAACCAGCACCACGTCGGCCCAGTACACCAGGTTCTCATACACAGCATTCATGCCATCGTCAGGGTCCATCTGCGAAATGCTACAGGGCCAGGTGCAGGCCCGCGCGCTCTTCGAGTAGTAGCCCTCGCAGGCCCTAAACGACAGTTCGCGTAGTCGAACCAGGCGCGTGTCGATCTCGTATTTACTACGCGCATGGTCGAGCGCGGTCTCAAGCAATGCCTCAGAAGTGGAGTAGCGCGGAAACTGCTGGTCCATGACTGTGGTCGATATGCCCACCACGCGCAGCGGGCCAGGCTCTCGGCCGAGCTCGCGATCGAGTGAGTGGGGTGTGTGTGGCCGTCGATTGCGCGTGGTCAGCGGCTTATCTCGAACTAACAAACGGCCGCGTTCCACTTTGCATTCGAATCGCGGCACGCGGTCTTCTTCGTAGCCTGGTTCCCCCTCGCCGGTGACGCGATGGAACTTCCAGTTGTGCCATGGACAGACGACATAGTCCCCATCGAGCGTGCCTTGCCCCAGTGGTCCGCCGACATGGTTGCAGGCGCCATGGATTGCTGCGAACTCCCCGTCGATAAATGACAAGGCAATCTTGGTTTGTCCGGCGAGGATCTGTTGCAGTGGTCGTTGCGCTAAATCCGCTGCGTCGCCTACGTCGTGCCAGCCGTCAGTCATTGCTCGTATCTCCACGCAGCTTCTCAACTTCACGCAGCACCCGAATCCAGTTGCCGCTCCAGACCTTGCCTATCTCTACGTCGTTGTAACCGCGCCGCAGCAGCTCACGAGTGATGTTGATAGCCTCACTTGCATTGCCGTAGCCAACGATACCGCCGGCGTGTTCGAAATCACTGGAAATGCCGACGTGGGCCACGCCTACCAGCTTGACCACGTAGTCGATCGTGTCGACGAGATCGACTACGGTGGCTTTCGGCAGCGCACGCACGGCCGAACGGGAGGCGACCACTGGCGCGCGCGACCGGGCGACCGTTTGTTCAAACGCCGCCGAGGACAGTTGTGACACGTCGATGATCACGCCGAGATCATGCAGCCGCGTTACCAGCGCGCGCCCCAGTTGCGTCGCGTTGAGCAGGCCGATCACGGCGGCTTTGCGGCCCGCTGCATTGAGCGCGATGAGTTCGTCGGCGCTCTTCGCAATGCCAATCTTGCTGGGGTACCAGGCCGCCATCCGGCGAATGGCAGCGAGTTTCTCGCGCCCGATCGCAACGACCTTCGCGTCTTCCTCGGGTGTACGCGCCTGCTGCCAGGCGAACACCGTGAACACCGCCGCGTCGAGGCCGCCGCGCTCCATTTTTGGCTGGTCCAGGTGTTCATCGAGCGCGAGGACTGCTTGATGGACCGCCACGACGCGCGCTTCATCGAGACTCGAACTGGACTGGCCATGCGCCAGACTGAGGGCCAAAGCTGCCAGCACAGTGCAAATTGTCAGGGTGAGCCGTTTCATGTACGAACGGCATTCTAGCGCGCTATCAGTCCATACAATGCGCTGATGCGTCATTCCTCAGCTGTGAGCGCGAGCAGTGCGAAGCTGGCTAGCCAGTGCTCGCCCGAGTAATCTCCCGCCACATGCGGCAGGCTCGTATCGAGATGTCGCTGCGCGGCGGCGAGCGCCAATGGCGCTACGGGATGGGTGTTCCCAAGCGCGAGCGCAATCGACCGCCAGCACCAGGCGCGGCTCAGATTAAGACCGTCCAGATGCACGGTCTTGCCGTCAGTACGATCTGACACCGTCGCGGGTGTTAGCAGGGTCACAGGCCGACCCGCTGTCAAGCAGGTAGAAACCGGTCGAACCATACAACGAATTCTTCCGGTGGCAGTACACGGCTCATCAATAGCGCTTCGCACAACGCCGACGACAGAAAGTCGTCGCCGCTCGGCTCCCACGCTTGGCAGTCGCGGTCGGTTAGAAACCAGTGGCGAGCGCGTTGCTCGATCAGCTCTACGAGAGCTGTGTCGTTGCCACGCGCCCAGTCGAGCGCCAGCACTAGCGCAAAGCTGGTGTTGTAGTGAGTGCCGACGCGCACCGGATAGGTGAGCCGCGGCAGATAGCTGGTAAAGCGTGCCGCGAAAGCCTGAGCGAGGGGCTGGAGGTTCGCGGCCCACACTTGCTCGGACTGTTGCTGTGCTGCGGCGTGTAGCGCGAGCAACCAGCCCCAGCCGTACGGGCGCTCGAAGCCGGCCGACTCCGGGCGCGCGAGATACGCAAGTTCGCCAGCGACCTTGTCCGGCACCAGCGTACGACCAGCCTGCGCGCGTATTTCACTCGCGGCACCCAGGGTCGGGTGCAAACTGGCCAGCCGCAGCAGTTGCCACCAGCCATGGACGCAGCTATGCCAGTCGAAGCTGCCGTAGAACACCGGGTGCAATTCAGCCGGGCCCGCCACATCTGCGGCGCTCGCCAGCACATGGTCCAGTTTGTTAGGGAACTCGCGCGTGACGTGCCCGAGAGTCAGCCGGGCAAACCGCTCGGCCATATCCCGCGTCAGCTTAGACACGCAGTGTCTGGAGTTGGTTTAGAATGCGACACATCGCCTCTCGGAGTGTAGCAAGCGTGAAACCCATTATCCTCGTCTCCGTCATATCCATCACTACTGCGCTGCTGCTTTACAGCATTGCCATCTGGCGCAACTGGCGTATGAAAGTCCTCACGACGGGACCCATTGTATTGATCTGGTTCGGCCTCGCGGCAGACGTACTCGCGACTCAGATGATGGGCATGTCCGTCGATGGTCCGATCAAGTGGGACCTGCATACGATCGCGGGGTACACCGGCCTCGTTCTAATGATCATTCTGGCAGTCGTCGGCACCTGGGCGCGTTGGACGGGACGTCAGACAGTCCTCACATCATTTCACCGCTATGCTGTGCCAGTATGGTTCGTTTGGGTGGCGTCTTACGCTACCGGCGTTTGGGTAGGTATGCAGCGCGTTTGACTCGCCAGCGTTCGCAATCATGGCTGGTCTGGGTGTTGGCCACCCTCGCGGTTGCCAGCGTTGCCGGTCTAATGGTCGTCAGTGAGGTACGCCGCGGCATCGCCCAGCGTACAGCGCTTGATATTCAATACTCGCTTGATCGGTTGGCCAAGCTTTCCGAGCTGGAGGTGCTGGTGAGCAACGCGGACGCCCGCGTGCGGAGCTACGTGCTCTCTGGAGACCTCGAACAAAAAGCGCAGTTTCAAGAGGTTGTGGCGCAAGCGCCGAGTATGCTTGACCAACTCGTGCATCTTTCGATGGCTGAGGGTTCGCGCGGCCCGTCGGAGTACCGCGAGATATCGTCGCTCGTCGGCGTGCGATTCGGGCAGTTGTTTAGCCTGAACGATTTGTACGAGCAACGCGGTCGCGACGCAGCGCTCGAGCTCCTGGCCACTGGCCTCAACGATCGCACCACTAACCAACTCGCCTTAGTAATCTTCGAGGTCCACGGGCGCGAGCGCGCCAACGTCTCGCAGCGCAGTCAGGAGTGGCAAGCGGAGCACCGCCAGACTCAATGGCTGCTAGTTTGCATTGCGGCCACACTGGTCGGGCTCCTGGCATTGGTCGCTCGGGCGGGCGTGCAACAGTCACGGCAGCAGGCGGCGCACAAACGCGCGCTGGAGGATGCGGTAGAGGAACGCACTCGCGAACTCGCAGCGCTAACAAGCCATCTGCAGGCCACGGTAGAAAAAGAGCGCGCGTCGCTGGCGCGCGAGCTGCACGATGAGCTGGGTGGACTGCTGGTAGCAGCGCGGATGGATCTACAGCAGCTCAAGTCAGTGTTGCCCGCTGACGATGCAGCAAGCGCTGCTCGCTTCGCTCGCATCGACAAAGCGCTCGATGACGGCGTGCAGTTCAAACGTCGCGTGATCGAAGGTCTGCGGCCAACTCTATTGGACAATCTGGGATTGTTCGTCGCGCTGCGCTGGCAAATGGAGCAGGCCTGTGCCTCCGCTGGTCTGAGTCACGATATATCGCTGCCGCAGGCGGAACCGGCGCTCGCCGACGATGTGCGAATCAACCTGTTTCGCATTGTGCAGGAGTGCATCAACAACATTCTCAAACATGCGCAGGCCAAGAATGCGTGGCTCGAAGCTGCGGTCGACGATGAGAAACTGCAGATTACTATTGCGGACGACGGCGTCGGCATGGCAGCCGATGCGGTCTCGCTGGCCACGCATCATGGTCTGAGCGGCATGCGTCATCGAGCGCGAGGAATGGGTGGCGCGGTGCAATTTAGCGTGCGCGACGGAGGAGGCAGCGTCGTTACCGTGACGGTACCCCGCCGGTGATAACGGTTGTTGCTTACAACTGCGAGCGCAGCATCCCTGCGGCTCGTTCGATGATTCGACGCTGCAGCGGTCGCCTGCGCCAACGTCCATAGTCATAGCGCTCACAACGTTTTAGATCATCGTGCATTAGCGCCAATTGCTGTGCTGCAAACTGTTCGTCCCAGACATTCAGATTTGCTTCGTCGTTGACGCGGAACGAGCGAGTATCGAAATTGGCTGATCCGAGCGAGCACCACTGTCCATCGACCACCATCACCTTGCAATGAAGCATCGTCGGCTGGTACTCGAAAATCTCGATACCGGCGGCCATCAGTCGTCCCCACGAAGCCTGCGAGGCTCGGCGTACGACGTCAGCGTCGGTGACCGCTCCCGGCACCATGATGCGCACCTTGACGCCGCGTTGGGCCGCATCGACCAGACCCTCAGTGGTCAGCTCATCGGGTACGAAGTACGCGTTCTGGATCCAGATCTCCCGTGAGGCAGCGCCGAGCGCCAATGCCACCATCAACTGCATGCTGTCGGCACCTTGCTGCGCGGAGCTCGTGAACATCTGTGCGCGCGAACTGCCCAGTGGCGACAGCTCCGGAAAGTAGTCTTCTCCGTGCAGCACATGACCCGTGCTCTTCATCCAGTTGTCTAGAAACGCAGCCTGCATCTGTGCCACCACCGGGCCCTCCACGCGGTAGTGTGTGTCACGCCAATGCTCTTCGTCTTCAGCGTCACCCGACCAGATACGCGCGATGCCGACGCCACCGGTAAAGCCGACGCGACCGTCGATGACTAACAGCTTGCGATGCGTGCGGTTATTCATGCGGTGCAGGTGATACCAGTTTAGCGGATGGTAGAGTTGTACTTCGACGCCGGCGTCGAGCAATGTGGCGTGCAGGCCTCGATCGAGGTTGCGCCCACCAACCCAGTCGATGAGTACATGCACCTTGACGCCGCGTTGCGCCGCCGTACACAGCGCCTCTTTGAATGCTTGACCCACCGGGTCGGCCCAGTAGATGAATGTCTCGAAAGTGATGGTTTTGCGCGCCCCGTCGATTGCCGCGAGCATCGCCGGAAAGATCTGTCGGCCGTTTACCAGCGTATCGATGCGATTACCCGCCAAAACAGCCGGCCCTAACAAGACTCCCAGAGCGCGGGTGAAGTCGGCTTTCTCTATGCCGTATAGCCTGCGCGGACGGCGCGCCAGTCTCTTCTCGGAAGTGACAAAATTGACCGCGAATATTCCCACCAGCACCGTCACCAGCGCTGTGGCGATCACTGTCACCAGGGTCTCCATTGTCACTCCACTGTCGCCGTTCAAGCTACCAGTTGATCATACGGACATGCCGCAAGATTGAGCAACACAAACCAACGCATCAAACCTTGTCGAGGTCGAATACTGCTTGGCCAGCGCGGCAGCAAT
Source organism: Pseudomonadota bacterium (assembly GCA_016703895.1). Lineage (GTDB taxonomy): Bacteria > Pseudomonadota > Gammaproteobacteria > Steroidobacterales > Steroidobacteraceae > CADEED01. Next base: position 249,698 of record JADJBE010000026.1, on the reverse strand, counting down.
GCGCGCAACGAGATCGTACGGCATGGCGTCATCGAGCGGGAACCTGAGGTTGCCTTTCTCGTTGCCATAGGGCGTTAGCAGCTTCTTCAGCCGCGCATCGTCCGACACTGGCGGATATATGCCCACATCGTTTTTGAACGCAGCAAAATAGAAGAACGTGCGGTCGATTTTGAGGGCCGGTAGGTTGTAACTGATGGTCTCTTGAGCTTGCGGTACGGCCGACTTCGCTACTCCATAATTCCGCACGTAACTATGGTTTCGCCATCGCCGGACCGCTGAACTCGGTCTCGATCGTGAAGGTCACTGCATCGCCGACGCCCATGGTCGAGCCTGCCGGCGGAATCCCCGTCAGAATGTCAAAATCGGAGCGCTTCAGACGACCTTGCGCTGAGAACCCCACGCGGGCATTCGGGTCGAAGCCCGCCATGCCCGCATAGCCGCCATTGAACGTGACGTCGAGCCTGACGGGCACCGTCTTGCCGTTGAGTGTGAGTTCACCCTCGGCCTTCGCCGTGTTAGCTCCCGTGGAGGTGACCTTGGTCGAGCGGTACGTCATTCGCGGAAACTCGCCTGCATTCAGCCATTCAGGGCCTAACAACGTTGCCAGAAAGCCCTCAGGTGGCGCTGGAATGACGAGCGAGCTGACATCAATCGACGCCGCGAGCTTTGCGGTCGCAAGCTGGGCGGGGTCGAAATCCAGCGTTGCATCAAAACGCGCGAATGATCCCGTGTAGTAAGAGAACCCAATGTGGCTCAGTTTGAAAGTGATCGACGAGTGCGACTTATCGAGTGTGTAGTGACCAGCAGGCACGGCTTCTGCGGCTCGTGCGTTGACGCCAAAAGTGGTAACAACAATCAGCAGTGGGACGAGTAGCAATTTCATCTAAATGACCTGACGATGGAGCAGCCAGCTGCGATTCTAGGGGCGGCGTACTACCATGCCAAGAAGTAAATCAGGGCGATATTGACGGCCAGCAACGGCAGCGCGGTGAGTATCTGCGCACGGATCACGCCATTGCGATCCCGCAGCTCAAGCAGCGCCGCCGGCACGATATTGAAGTTTGCGGCCATCGGCGTCATCAGTGTGCCGCAGAATCCGGCTAACATCCCGATCGCACAGACGACTGCGGGGTTGCCGCCGTAGCCCTGAATCAACAGCGGTACGCCGATCGCGGCAGCCATCACCGGAAAGGCGGCGAACGCGTTGCCCATGATCATGGTGAACAGCGCCATGCCAACGCCGTAGGCAACCACCGCGCCAAGCAAGCTGCCGGCGGGGATGACGTCTCGCGCGAACTCGCCGATCACGTCGCCGACGCCGGCGAGCGCGAAAACGGCACCGAGGCTGGCGAGCATCTGCGGCAGCACTGCGGCCCAACCCACCGCATCCATCAATCGCCGGCCTTCTTCCAGGGGTACGAGCGGTCGAGGCCGCAGCCACGCTGCGGCGACCGCGAGCGCCAGCAGTACTCCCATTGTCAGAGATATAAGAGTCACCTGGCGGCTCTCGAAGAACGCGGGCAGGCGCTTGAACAGCAGCGTGCCGATGAGCGCCGTCGCCGGAATGATCAGCGCCAGCCAGAAGAGTCGATTGCCGTGACGGTCGGCCTCGGCGCGGCGCTCGTCTGTGGTCGTGGTGCGCGGCTTGCCACGGCCGAGCGCACCAAGGCCTGCAATGGCCACTAACAACAGAACCAGAATGCCGTTCCAGAAGTCTCCCAGCTGATTGCCGGCGAGAAAACTCACCGCAAGCAGCCCCCAGAATGCGGCGTTACCGAAACGCTTGGCATTGCTGCGGTCGCGCGCACTGAGCAGCGCAAACGCCGCAAAGACAATGCCGGTGACCACGTAGACGAACTGCAAGGTAATCATGGCGCGGCGCTCGGCCCGCGCAACTGCGCAAGCTTCCGATCCAGCCACCACAGCCGGGCGCCATGGATGATGAACGCGGCAATGGCGGTCGGGATTGCCCACACCGACAGCTGCAGCGGTTCGAGCAGGATCCCGTACTGCTCCAGTACGCCCTTCATCAGCAGAATCGAGCCGATGGCGATGAAGATATCCTCACCGAAGAACAAGCCCACGTTATCGGTCGCCGCCGAATACGCTTTCACTGTCTCGCGCGTGTCGGGGTCGAGCGTGCCAGTCTGTTGTTCGGCCGCGGCTTCCGCCATGGGCGCGACCAGCGGGCGCACCGTCTGCGCGTGGCCGGCGACTGAGGTGAGGCCGAGCGCAGAGGTGATCTGCCGCATCAGCAGATAGCCGATCAACAGCCGCCCGACCGTTGCGCCGCGCAGGTTGGCGATCACCTGTCGCGCGCGCGCCTGCAGTCCGTGACGCTCTAACAAGCCGATCACCGGCAGCACCAGCCACACGATGCTGATATAGCGCGACTCGTTGAAGGCCTTGCCAAAGGCTTCGATAATGGCCACCAGATCGAGCCCCGCCCCGAGGCCGGTGACCAGCGCTGAGACCACTACCACTAACAATGGATTGAAGCGCAGGACGAAGCCTACGACAATCACGGCGATGCCGAGCAGGGCGAGCATATGGTCGGTCTATTGCAACGGCGTCGCGGCCTCGATATACGCCGCGACCAGCTGCGCGAACCGCTCCGGCGCTTCCAGCGGCGGATAGTGCCCGACGTCTGGCATCATGATCGTCGACACTTGGGCCTGCTTCAGGTACCCGGCCAGTGTGTCCATGCTGGCTGGCACTAACAGCGCGTCATAACCGCCCCAGATCAACAGCGTCGGCGCGGTCACGCGGCTCATGGCGTCCAGCGCCTTCTCCTGGTCCGCGACCCGCGCGACGAACTGCAGGTAGTGCTTTTCAGGAGCGCGTCGGTTGACGTCGTAGTATTGCTCGCGGATTTTCGCATTGAGCCGCTGCGGATCACCCGCGAAGTAGTCCAGAAAGGTATTCCAGAAGTGCTGCGACTGAACGCCCTGTTCTTTGGCTTCCCGCTGCGCAGCCTCGAACACGGGGTCTGGCTTCAAGTGATCAGTCGTCACAGTTGCCGCAGGTGTATTGGAGAGGATCAGTCGCGTGACGAGATCCGGCCGCTTGGCCGCCAGAAACACGCCCAGCGTGCCACCGCTCGACACGCCCACATACGTCACTTGCTTCACGCCTAACTGCTTGAGCAGTCCCTCCGCAATGTCAGTGACCTGCATGCGCGCCGCGGCTTCGTCAGTGACCGTGCCGGACAGCCCCTGGGGCGGAATATCGAAGCGGATGACCCGGTAGTTCTTGGTGAGCAGCGGCGCAAGCCTGTCCCAGGTCTTCAAGGTGCTCTGCGAGCCGTGGACCATCAGGATCGCTTCACCCTGGCCCTCGTCCTGGTAATACACCTCGACGCCGCCCACCTTGGTGATGCGTCCGGCCGGGTCCGCATACTTGGCGCGCAGCTGTTCGACGGAAAGATACGGCTTCTCGGCTTCCGCTGAATGGGCAGACAATGTTGCGATCGCGAGGATGCAGATGGCGATGGATGTTAGTGAAAGCTTGGTCATGAATCCCCCTAGTCGTGCAAACGCAGCGCATCCTGCGCTGCGGGCGCAATGGTCTGACCATCATCAACCAGCCACTCGCCACCTCAGTTGTACTGGTCGGGCGATCAGTAGCAGAGACGCCGGCGCACAATTTGCGCTAGGCTCCTGTGGCTTTCCCTTCAAAGTCGGAGCTGCCTATGAACGCGATCGCTCCCCCCAGCCAGACCCGCTCATTCACCACGGTCTTTCTGATCGAGATGTGGGAGCGTTTCGGCTACTACGGTATGCAGGCGCTGATCGTGTACTACATGGTGCAGCGCCTGGAGTTTCCCGACGAACGCGCGACGCTCGTCTGGGGTGCCGCGGCAGCGCTCATCTACGTAGCGCCTGCGATCGGCGGCTGGATCGGCGACAAGATTTTGGGGACCCGGCGCACGATGCTGATCGGCGCGGTGATCCTCGCCATTGGCTATGCGCTGATGGTCGTGCCCGGACAAAGCGTGTGGTTCATGTTCTGCGCGCTCGGCGTGATCGTGGTCGGCAATGGCCTGTTCAAGGCCAATGCCGGCAACCTCGTGCGCAAGATCTACGAAGGCAACGATTCCAAGATCGACAGCGCGTTCACCATCTACTACATGGCGGTCAATTTGGGCGCGATGATCTCGCAGCTGCTGACGCCGTGGCTCAAGGATTACGTTAACGCTCAATACGGCAACGAACTCGGCTGGCACATTGCGTTTGCGGTATGCGCGATCGGCCTCGTACTGGGCTTAGCTAACTACGCACTGATGCGCAATGCGATGGCGCACATCGGCTCTGAACCCGATGATCGTCCGCTCGATTGGGGCAAGCTCGGCGTGGTGCTACTGGGCGGCGTCGCGGCTGTATTCGCCTCGGCCTATATCCTGGAGCATGAAGACGTGGCGCGCGCCTTTGTCTACATCGCGGGCGTGGTGGTGGTGGGGATTTTCGCTTATCTGATTTCGACCGGTGAGCGCGGCGAGCGCGCTGGCCTTATCGCAGCGCTCGTCCTCACCGTGCAGACCGTGTTCTACTTCATCTTCTACCAGCAGATGTCCACGTCGCTGAACCTGTTCGCGTTGCGCAACGTTGATCCGGCATTCGCCGTGTTCGGCCGGCACCTGTGGGACTGGTCACCGGCACAGTTTCAGGCGTTCAACCCGATCTGGATCTTTATCCTGAGCCCCATTCTGGCCTGGGCTTACACTGCTGCCGGCCGTGCTAACAAGGACATTTCGATCGCGTCCAAGTTTGCGCTCGGCTTCGTCGTCGTTGCTGCGGGGTTCTTCATCTATGGTGCCTCCGGCCAGTTCGCCAACGGCGCCGGCAAGGTGTCGTCGTGGCTGATGGTGTGGGGCTACGGTGCGATTTCACTCGGCGAGTTGCTGGTCAGTGGTCTGGGGCTTGCGATGATCGCGCGCTACGTGCCCGCGCGCATGGGCGGCTTCATGATGGGTGCGTATTTCGTAGCATCCGGTGTATCGCAGTATCTCGGCGGTGTGGTCGCGAGCTACGCGAGCGTGCCGCAGGACATCACCGACCCGCTGCTAACGCTGCCCATCTACACGGCTCTGTTCAACCGCTTGGGCATCGCCGCGCTCGTCTGCACGCTGATCGCCATTGCCGTACTGCCATTGATGAAGCGCTTGTCGGCGGCGCACAGTGCGCAGGCCGCAGTCGGGCATTCGGGCGCCGCCGGCGGGCTGCCGACGATTGCCTCCGAGGAGTGATCTGGCGGCGGGCTCAGCAAACTGTTCAGTTCGGCTTCCAGACGCTCAGTATCACGATGCTGCCGATCAGTGCCCAGAGCCCTAACAGGACGACGGTCGCGCGTCGATAGCCACTTTGGATGCTGGCCTCCCGCGCGTCGTTGGAGCCATGCTGTGCAACCTCCTGCCATGCGTCGAAGAATGTCTTGAGCGCAACGCGGATGCCGACGCCGGCCAGAAAAACGCAGCCGAACAACGCGAGCTTGATTGCCAGCCAGCGTGGCATCGGGATCCATTGCGCGAACGCTGCCAGCGACATCAGCAGCAGGAGGATTCCTGCACTGACCCAAGCGAGCAAGTCGATCCGGTCGAGTAGCGGCCCCCACGGCGACGTACGCAAGCGAAAAACGAGCTCCAGCAGTATCACCCAGGCGACCGCCACACCGGCGGCCAGCGCGACGGTTACAAGACCGTACGGCAGATATCCGTGCAGAGCCGCCAGTGAGCTGCCGAGCGCGAGTTGCAGCACGAGCGCATAGCGAACGTGCTGGTCGACGTGCATCACGTGATCCATCAGCTTGTTTCGCTCGTCGAAGGGTAGGTTACGCGCCCAGCAGACGTATCGATACGTGCTGTTGATCACGAGATCGGCACCCAGCCAGTAGCCCAGCACGACGATATGCGCGACCAGCAGCGTTTCAATCAGCATTGCAGCTCTCCTGGCATCAGCGACTGTTCAATCAGCACAGAGATTAGGCTTGGCGGCGCTTCGCCGCCAGCAGTTAGTGGCTTTCTCGTGGTCATCGCCGGTGGATCATGGTCATCCGTGGCGCGCTGTTGCACTATGCGCAGACAATGCAAGCAGCACGGTTTCAGGGCAGCGGCGGCGTCACGCTGGCGGCCGACGTAGGCGGCGATCGCGACGCCATTCCGGTCATTCTCATGCATGGCGGCGGTCAGACCCGCCACTCCTGGGGCACGGCGGCGCGCGACCTAGTGGCAGCGGGTTTCCATGTGATTTCGCTCGACCTGCGGGGCCATGGTGAAAGCGAATGGTCGCGGCAGGGCGACTATTCCATGGAGTCTTTCGCCGCGGATTTGCGGGCGGTCGCGGCGACACTGCCGTCGCCACCGGCGCTGGTCGGCGCCTCGCTCGGCGGCATGACGAGTCTCGTTGCCGTGGGCGAGGGGCAGCTACCCGTGCGTGCGTTGGTGCTCGTGGATGTTGTGCCGAAGATGGAACCCGAGGGGGCGCGTCGCATCGGCGACTTCATGCGAGCCAATCCGCACGGCTTCGCCAATCTCGATGAAGTGGCCGACGCTGTTGCGCGGTACATCTCGCACCGACCACGGCCGTCGAACGTCGAGGGGCTGCGCAAGAATCTGCGACTGCGCGACGACGGACGTTTCTACTGGCATTGGGATCCGCAGATCACCGCGATGATGGGCCAGCCTGAGGCGGCCGCCCAGTTCCTGGACCAGCTCGCCCGGGCCGCACGGGGCGTGCATGTGCCGTCACTGCTGGTGCGCGGCAGACTGAGCGATATTGTTAGTGACGATGGCGTGGACGACCTGCGCCGGCTCATCCCGCACGTGGAGTTCGTGGATGTGGCCGGTGCTGGTCATATGGTGGCGGGCGACGACAACGACGCGTTCAACGCCGCGGTCGAGAGCTTCCTCGCGCGGCTGCGTTGATGACGACGCCCGCGCTCACGTACTTCTGCATCTCGCGACTGAAGTCATCGACTGACTTATACGGCCGATACTCTTCGATTTCACGTGCGAGTTTCCCCGGTGCCAGGGTGGATGGCACGAGCTGCAGATCGGCCGCGGCTGCCGTGTTGATGTTCACCTTCACGAACATGGCGCTGTAGATCGCGTACTGTTGTTCTTCGCTCAAGCCCGCACCGATGGCGGCATGCAGCGCAGTCGGTGAGACGAACGGACGTCCGTTTAGCACGGCCTGAATAGCGGCCGGGCTCAAGCCTTCGATGGCTGACAACTCCGCTTCGGTCGCTGTGTTCGGATCGATGAGCGGCGCGGTCGCAAATTGCGCGGCGACTACAGGCTGCACTTCCTGCGGTGTCTCTTGTGTAGTTGTTGCTGCTGGCGTTGGCGGGACTTCGCTCTTCTGGCCGCAGGCCACAAGCGACAGGGCCGCGATAGCTGTACCGATCGAACCGAGGATCTTGACTGTTCTCATCGCGGTTACCTTTTGCACTCAAGTGATTAGTATCTTAGGCTACCCACATGCGCGAGCAATATAGGTGGAAATACTGGGTCTGGGCGCTGCTCAGTGTCCCGGCAGTCTATGCGCTGTTGCGGTACGGCACCGACACGATCAGCTACGGCCAGGCCCTGCACGAAACGGGCGACTGGAGCGTCGGGCTGCTGTGTCTTGCGCTGGCCGTCACTCCATTGCGGCGCATTGCGCCCGCGAGTCGCTGGCCGCGAAGGCTCATGTACCACCGCCGCGCGATCGGCGTCGCGAGCTTCGCCTATGCCGCAATCCACACGCTACTCTATCTGCAACGGAAATGGGGCTTCGGGCTGATCCAGAAAGAAGCGCTCGAGATTGGCATCGCCACCGGCTGGTTTGCCTTGCTGATCATGCTGCTGCTGGCAGTGACCAGTAACGACTACTCGGTGCGTAGCTTGCGGCGCAACTGGCAGCGCCTGCATCGCGCTGTCTATTTCGCTGCAGCAGCGACTCTTGCACATTGGGTGCTGACGGCACTTGATCCCACCACTGCGTATATTGCATGCGGTGCGCTGGTTCTCGTGCAGGCGTTGCGGTTCATACGCCGTCGTGTCTAACAACGCCGCCCGGCCACTAACTCAAGAGATTATGATGACTTCTATACGCATCCGTAATTGCGATTGTCATGCTTGAGTTCCCTTGCCCCAAGCCTGCCGATCGACTATCGGAATGGATTGTTGATCGTGAGGCTGCCGAACTTTCTGCCATGCTGAAGATCCTCGCTCAACAATACGCGGCATCGAGCATCGATTGCCGCCGCGACGATCAGTGCATCGTAGAAAGCCATCGTATGGTCGCGCGCCAGCGCAACAGCTCGCGAGTGAATCGCCATCGTCAACGGCAGGGCCGGCCCGAGGAGGTCTTCTATGACGCCCAAAGCTGCCTCAGTCTGCGGCCATTCCCAGCCCAGTTTGCGGCGTGTCACGTTTGTGAATTCATTCAGAACCTGCACCCCGATCACGCCCCCGTTTGCCAGCAAAGACTCGGCTTGCGCGCTGCGCGCGTCGTTGGCCGCAAAAGCGTAAATCAGGACGTTGGTATCGAGGAACTGGTCACCGGGCATTTGCCTCATCCCGATCGAAGTGGAATCCTTTCGGCAGGTCCTTTTTCAGCACGCGTAGTCGCTCGAGTGCCCGCTCCCGAGTGCGATCACGCCTGATTTCAAACTGCCTTGTCCCCGCCACGATTATCTCGATCTCGTCGCCCGACTTCAGCCGAAGGGCCTTGACCACGGCGTCAGGCAGCCGAACGGCGAGGCTATTGCCCCATTTCGCAACGCGCATGACAGGCTCCAAGATATACAAAATAAATGTATATCATAGAGCTCTGTGGCCCGGCAAGCCGCAGTTCGCAGCGTTGTTCAACAGAAACAGAGCACCAATCTTGTGTCATCGTGATCACGCCTACTATCACCGGCTCATGCCCTCGGCTTCCCGTAGCCGCCGCCCCCCGGCGTCTTGATCACGAACACATCGCCGGGTTGCATCTCGACGGCTGCCGTCGCGCCTAACACCTCGACCCGTCCATCAGCACGTTCGACACGGTTCACGCCCGCCGCCCCCGGTGCACCACCGGCAAGGCCAAAGGGCGGCACGCGTCGTCTATTAGCCAGAATATTCGCGCTCATCGCCGCCCGAAACCGAATGCGCCGTACCGCGCCGTCGCCACCGCGATGCGCGCCCGCGCCACCTGAGCCGCGGCGTATCGAGAACTCCTCCAGCAACACCGGGAAGCGGGTCTCCAAGACTTCAGGGTCGGTGAGCCGGCTGTTAGTCATGTGAGTCTGCACGACGGCCGTGCCATCGAAATCGGGTCCCGCGCCGGAGCCGCCAGCGATGGTCTCGTAATACTGGTAGTGCTCGTTGCCGAAGGTGAAGTTGTTCATCGTGCCCTGCGCGGCGGCCATCGCGCCCAGCGCACCGAACAGCGCATCGCAGACCACCTGGCTGGTCTCGACATTCCCGGCCACCACGGCGGCGGGGGAGCGCGGATTCAGCATAGAGCCTTCGGGCACCACGATGCTCACCGGGCGCAGACAACCGTCGTTCATCGGGATCGCATCGTCGATCAGCGTGCGCACCACGTACAGCACCGCCGCGCGCACCACCGACAGCGGCGCGTTGAAGTTGTCAGGTAACTGCGCCGAGCTGCCGGTGAAATCGACCACTGCACTGTGCGCTGCTGCATCGATCCGCACCGCCACGCGCACCACCGCGCCGTTGTCCAGCTCGTAGGCAAACTCGCCATCGGTCAGCCGCGCTAAGAGCTGCCGCACGGCTGCCTCGGCGTTGTCCTGCACGTGCCCCATATAACGGGTGACCACGTCGCGCCCGTACTCGCCCGACACGCGTGTGAGTTCTGCCGAACCCTTGGCGCAGGCGGCAATCTGCGCGCGCAGGTCCGCAATGTTCTGCTCGGGGTTGCGCGACGGCCAGCGCCCGGCGGTTAACAACTCGCGTAGCGCGCGCTCGCAAAACCGTCCCGCATCCACCACCAGCACGTTATCGAGCAGCACGCCTTCCTGCAGCACGCTGGTGCTGTCGGGTGGCATGGAGCCCGGTGTGGTGCCGCCGATGTCGGCATGGTGGCCGCGCGCCGCGACGAAGTAGTCCGGCGCGCGATCCTGCGCGTCGTCATCCGTGCCCGCGAACACCGGCATGATCACCGTGATGTCCGGCAGATGCGTGCCGCCGTGGTAGGGCGCGTTCAGCGCATAGACATCGCCGCGCCGGATGCCACGGCCGTCGCGCGCGTCGCCGCGCCGCGCTAACACCGTGCGGATGCTCTCGCCCATCGAGCCCAGGTGCACCGGCATGTGCGGCGCGTTGGCCACCAGATTGCCGGCGGCATCGAACAGCGCGCAGGAGAAGTCCAGCCGCTCGCGGATGTTCACGGAGGACGCCGTGTGCTGCAGCGCCGCGCCCATCTCCTCGGCGATCGACATAAACAGGCCATTGAAGATCTCGAGCCGCACCGGATCGACCGCCGTGCCGATCGCCACCATCGCCGCGCGCGGCGTGTGCCGCTTGAGGATGAGATTGCCGCGCGGATCGACTAACACGCGCCAGCCGGGCTCCAACACGGTGGTGGAACCGGCGTCAACGATCAGTGCGGGGCCGATCACCGTGAAGCCCGCCGCCAGCCCCGTACGTTCGAACACCGGCGTCGCGTGCACGGCGCCCGCCATGAACACGTCGACCGTCGTGATCGCGGGCGAGGAGGCCGCCGGCAGCGTCACGAGGTTGTCTGTATCCGCAGCGGACGCCGCGATCGCCTCCACCTGGACCATCTCCACGATCAGCTCCGCCTCGGTGGCAAAGCCGTAGCGCGCCACGTGCTGCGTCTGGAAGTCGCGTTGCATCGCATCGAGCGATGCCACCGTCACCTCGATGGTGCTGTCGGTGCCGGGGTAGCGCAGATAGGCGCACGCTTCGGTCGTCACAGCGGCATCGCCGATGTCCTGTGCCGCGAGTGCCGCACGCGCCTCAGCAGCGAGTGATGCCACGGCGTCGTCCAGCGCGCTCAGATTCCCCTCTAGCAGCGCCAGCCCCAGCGACCGCTCGCGCAGGACCCGCCGGTCCGCCAGCCCCATACCCAGCGCCGAGAGCACGCTCGCCAGCGGATGGATCATCACTGTTTCCATGGCAAGCGCATCGGCCACCAGACAGGCGTGCTGGCCCGCCGCGCCACCAAAGCACACCAGCGTGTAGCGCGTGACATCGTGGCCGCGCGCCACCGAGATCCGCTTGATGGCGTTCGCCATGTTAGCCACCGCAATCTGCACAAAGCCCTCCGCCAGCGCAGCCGCCTCGAGCGGCTCGCCGGTGGCGCGGGAGTACTCTGCTAACAGCTCCGTAAACCGCGTCTCCACCGCCGCCCCATCGAGCGGTGAGTTGCCGTGCTTACCAAACAACGCTGGGAAGAACCGCGGCTGGACCTTGCCCAGCAGTACATTGCAGTCCGTCACCGTCAACGGCCCGCCGCGCCGATAGCAGGCAGGACCGGGGATCGCGCCGGCGGACTGCGGCCCCACCACCAGCCGCGCGCCATCAAACCGGCAGATCGAGCCGCCCCCCGCGGCCACCGTATCGATACGCATCATCGGCGCCCGAATGCGCGCGCCCGCCACCAGCGTCTCGTTAGTGCGCTCAAAGGCGCCCGCGTAGTGCGAGACATCGGTGGACGTGCCGCCCATGTCAAAGCCGATCACGCGCGCAAAGCCCGCATCCGCCGCCGTGCGCGCCAGCCCCACAATGCCGCCCGCGGGACCCGAGAGGATCGCGTCCTTGCCCATGAACGCCGTGCCCTCGATCAGCCCGCCGTTCGACTGCATGAACAGCGGACGCGACTCGCCACCCAATTCGCGCGACAGCCGTTCCACATAGCGATGCAGCACCGGCGAGAGATAGGCATCCACCACCGTCGTATCACCCCGGCCCACCAGCTTGATCAGCGCACCCACGCGGTGGCTCACCGAGATCTGCGTAAAGCCCACCTCAAGAGCCAGCGCTGCCAGCTGCTCCTCGTGCGCCGTGTATCGGTAGCCGTGCATCAACACGATCGCGATCGCGCGCAGACCCGACTCAAACGCCGCTTGCATCCCCGCCCGCGCCGCCGCCACATCCAGCGGCACTAACACCTCGCCGTCTGCTGTGACGCGCTCAGTGATCTCGAGAACTGAGGAATAGAGGGGGGCGCCTTTCCGAATCGCTCTGGCAAACAACTGCGGCCGCTCCTGGTAGCCGATCGCCAGCGCATCGCCAACGCCGCGCGTGATCGCCAGCAGCGTCGGCTCGCCCTTGTGCTCCAGCAGTGCATTGGTCGCCACGGTGGTGCCGATGCGCACCTCCGAAGGGGGCAGGGGCCCCGCAGCAACGCCAGTCAGGCGGCGTATCGCCTCAACGGCTGCGTCGGGGTAGCGCTCAGGGTCTTCAGAGAGGAGCTTGCAGGTAACAACCCGCCCGTCCGGCGACCTGGCGACAACGTCCGTGAACGTGCCGCCGCGGTCGATCCAGAAGTGTGCGGGTGCTGACCTGAGAGAAGTCCAAATTCGCGCCATCTCCTAGTTCCACAGGAGTTTGAATGGGACTATGCTTGTTGAAAGCCTTAAGTAAGACGAACCTCGATTTGATTTGTAACTGGTCAATGTAGTCGTCATTCGGTGCTGGCGGTACTTTCACAGTTTTTCAACTGGTTTCCGACGCACATCTTGCCTGTAAGCTAAAGGCCGCGTTAGCAAGAGCGTCAATACTATTGAGGCCAAAACTCTATTGAAAAGTGAAAATTATGCCATTGACGGAGGTCGGGATCAGTTTGAATATTAAGCGCGCTGGCCAGTGAGATCCTAAGAACCATGCTGCTGGGTTCCCAGTCCTTTGGGGTCCCAAGGTTTCAAAAACTGATCGATATTGGAAATTCTCTTATGAAAAAGCAAGTTGCAGAGAAAGCGCGAGATTTTCGAGAGGTGGCAGTCGCGGAGGAGCAAAATACCAAAGAGACGCTTGATGCCATTGTTGAAAAACTACTGGCCATAGCGATCGAAAGCGGCATGGATCGACGAGCGTTATCAGCGAGCTTTAACAGACACCTCTACAATCAACGCGCGATATCGACCAAAAGTATACGCCAGGAAAATGACAGCGGTGTAACCAATGATCTGCTCAGTCGCGTCATCCAGCGGTGGCATCTTGATTCATCCTTCATGGATCGAACTGGCCTACCGAGACTGCTTTCGCGCACTGGTAGAGGATCTTTGAAAACTCTCCTATCTGCAATCATGTGCGATGTGTCTGTAGATAATGTCTGGCACGAGCTGATTCGAAGCGGCGTTGCGGAAATCGTTTCTAAAGAAAAAATTCGAGTTCTCACTCGTATGCTGATTGGCACTAGAGAACGCCAAATTGTGACATCCTTGAACACTTTGCTGGGGGTTGTTTCAACGATACATCACAATCTGAAAACTCGAGATAAGCGACTTCGCTTGTGCCACAGAATAGTTACGGATTCTTTTGTGCCAGAGTCAAGGCTGCTCGAGTTTTCTGCTGTCGTAGAGCGGCAGGCAAACGCAGCGCTCGGTTCAATAGATGAGTGGTGCAATAACGCGCGCGCTGGAATCGAGGAACCTGAAAAACTACATTCCGTCCGTGTTCATTTTCTACTGGCTCCAGACTCGATTTCAAACTATAAACGAGGGATGAAAGTAAGCACAAAAGGTAGGAGTGGAGATCGCCTGAGATCGGCGGTTAGCGCTCGTTTGTTGCACTCCAGCTCTGCATCTTTCGTTCGAGGCGTGCCACCGCCTGGACCCCGCAAGGAAATTGTCGCCAGATTCGTGCGTGAATCAAAGACAAGCTAGTTGTAGCCCCCAGGTTTTTGTAGATTTGGCAAATTCCAAGTTGGGTCACTGCGCAGACAAATTGCAGTCTGTCCGGCGCGCAGTACCGATTCGTTAGTTGACCTGTACCTTTGCGTGTGAGAGCGAGGCTCAAACTGCGGAGCGACCTGCTTGATGACCAAGCAGGTCTAAATCGTTGGCGTAATCGTTGTTACGTTTGCTGCCGCTCGCTTGTATCCGCATGGCGTCCGCGTCTGATACAACGCTCGATCGAGACGAAAGTTCCCGGTCTTACAAGAAGTACGCGTCGGCGATCTCTTATTCGACTTATCTTTATTGGCAGCATTGACCAAGCATGCCGCACTACGTCGATTTCTCAACGACGGAAGCTACCGACTATGAAACAATTATCTTTTGCCGTAGCCGCCGCAACCCTTCTTGTCGATGCACGCATCGCAGCGGCGGATTCCACGCCAATCGCGATCGAGCAGCTCCAGTTCGAGACGGTCTACGAGGCAGCGGAACGCAGCATTCTCGCGACCGACGCCGCGGGTAAGCCGCTGATCGTGCTGTTGAAGATTGCGGACGGGAAGTTCCTGCCGCCGCGCGGAGGGCGGTCTGGGCGTGCCGAGCGTCTCTATACCGCTGGCACCGTGTTAGTGGTGCTTGCGCAGGACGCCGAACGCTGGGCGACGGCGCGCGCCACGCCGAGTGATTAGGGCGCTCTGGACCGCAGCCGGCGCGCTGGCGCTGTGCCTCGCCGTGGTCGGGGCCGTGTTGCCGGTGCTGCCGACGACACCGTTCGTGTTAGGCGCGGCATTTGCGTTTGCGAAAGGCTCGCCGCGCGCTCGAGCCTGGCTAATCGAGCATCGGACGTTCGGCCCGATCATTGTCGAGTGGGAAGCGAAGGGCGCCATCGCGCCGCGCTACAAGTTACTAGCCTGCGCGTTGATGCTGCTGGCGCTCGGCGGCAGTGCGCTGGCGAGTGTGTCGCCAACCATTCTCACGATTCAGACCATCTGCACGACACTGGCTGCGGCATTCATTTTGTCGCGGCCGAATGGGGACCGCTAATCACGCTGGCGGCATCGGCGCGTGGTTTCAATAAACGTGCGATCAGCCAGCCGCAGCCGAGCGCTACCAAGCCGCCGATGGCCCAGACGATCCATATCGCAGCGGCACCGAACTGCTCGGCAACCCGGATCGCCGCCTGCAGCCAGTATTGCCATTCCGGATTGGCGCCGACGAGCTCGGCGTTGGCGGTCAGGAACTCGCTGGTACCGCCGAGTAGCAGGTAGGTGCCCCAGCTGAGCAGGCTCCATAGCGCGATGCCAAAGAATGTCAGGCCCCAGACGAGTTTTTTCATATCTCCGTCGGACTCGTCTCGGGGCGAGTTGGTTCCGTCGCTGGCACGAAGCCGGAATGCCGATCGTTGCGGGTCATTAGCCGCGATAATTGCGGCGGTGCCCGTTCTAATTTGATTAATCGTTGTGCGCCTGTAAGCTCCTTGATACGGCGAATTCCATCGCCGCAATCGGGAGTCCTCATAATGAATCCACGTAACGGCGTTTTGGCTGCATTGCTGGTGTCGCTAGCGTTGCCGGTTGCGCATCACGCTCGCGCCCAGGACATGGCGCTGGAAGAAATCGTCGTCACTGCGCGCAAGCGTGACGAGAGTCTGCTCAAGATCCCGGTGTCGGTGTCTGCGAAGTCGCAGGCGCAGTTGGAGCGCGCCGGAATTGATAATCCGGAAGAGCTGTCATTCTTTGTGCCGGGTCTGGATTTCCAGGGCTCCACGGCATCCGGCGGGCGCCAGAATCCGTCCATCAGCTTTCGCGGCATGATTCAGCAGACCATCACGCCATCGACGCAGACGGGTGCGCTGTTCTGGGACGGCTCCTACGTGGGCGGTGGTGGCGGCTTTCTGCCACTGGCCGACGTCGAGCGTGTCGAGGTGATCAAGGGTCCGCAGACGGCGCAGTTTGGTCGCAACACCTTCGCCGGTGCCGTCAACATCATTCCCAAGCTCCCCGGCACCGAGTGGGAACGGAACCTCGCGCTGGAGTTTTCCGGCTCACAAGAAGACGAGTACAAGTTTGAAGCCGGCGTCGGCGGCCCGCTTAACGACGTGTTCGGTCTGCGCGTGTATGCGGGCTATGAGAAAGACGGCGGCGATTTCGATACGCAGGATGGCAAGCCGTACGCGGTGTTCGAAGACACCACCTTCAGCGGCACACTGACGATCGATCCTTCCGATCGCTTGAGCATGAAGCTGACGGGCTACTACGTCACGGCGAAAGACTCCGGCACGTCCATTGGTGTGGATAGCCGTCTGTGGGGCACGCCAGCGGGGCAATGCAACCGCACCTACACGGGCGAGTACGTGAACATCGTCACCGGTGTCAGGACGCCTTTCAGTCGCGACTTGCGCACGCTGCCGTTTGCTAGCTTCTGCGGCAACTTTCCGGACGGCGAACATCTTGTTACCCCGTTGACGCTGAACCCGACCTTGGCACAGTCGTCATCCGGCCAGGCGGGCATTGATGCGTTGAACAACCTGAATCCGCTCGTGGCGTCAGAAAGCATTCTGCCAAACGCGCCGGGCGAGCTGGGTGGCCGTCATCGCACTTACCGCGCGCAGTTCGGTGGCGATTACAAGCTGGCGGACCACACGTTGAGCTTTCAGGTCTCGCACGCAAACACGGGCACGATCAATCGCCGCGATATCTGGTTTGGCGTGATGAACGTGCCGAACACCGTGAGTATCACGGGCGGCGACGTGGCAATTCGCGAGAACTACTTCGAGGCGCGCATTGCGTCATCGGGCGACCGACGGCTGCGGTACATGCTCGGCGTCAGTAACTACGATCAGCGTTTTCGTCAGGGCAACACCAACGGCTCGATCGATTTCCAGGATAACGCCACCAAGGCGGTGTTTGGCTCGGTCGACTACGACATCACGGATGTGCTGACGCTGTCGGTGGAAACGCGCTATTCCGATGAGGAATCGATCGTGCTTCTGGAGGGTAATCCCAGTCTGGCGTGCGTCCAGGATGGCGGCGCGCTGACCTGCGATGAGAAGTCCGTTAATAAAGACTTCATTCCCCGCGTGATCCTGAGCTACCAACCGTTCATCGGTGCGACGGCCTACGCCAGCTACTCCTACAGTTCGCTGCTGGGTGTTCCGACGCAGTGTGTCTCGGTCGCCGACCGGCGTCCCGATCTCATCAACCCGGCCGATTGCGCCGCCATCGGCAACTTCACCCCACCGCAGGAAAACACGCAATACGAGCTCGGGTGGAAGCAGCGCGGCACTAACTGGACGCTGACCGCGGCCGCGTACTACACCCAGTGGAAGAATCAGCCGTTCGCACAGATCGTCATTCTCAATCCCGGCACGACGTCGTTTCGCGGCCCAGGCGATTCCGAGTACCTGGGTTTTGAGTTCGAGTTGGCGGTGGCACCCACCGACTGGCTGGATATTGCTGGCGCCTTGTCACACACGGACGCTGAAATGACGTCGTTCTCGTCCCGCGGCACCAATGAGTCTGAAGTGCTGGGATCGGGCGCGAATTCGGTGGTGAACGATGGGAATGAGCCGCGCAACGTGCCGGCATGGCGCGGCACGCTCAGTGCAACGGTGCACGGCGAGTACGCGGGCCGTGACTGGTTTGTGCGCTCGGATATTCTGTACAGTTCCAAGAGCTGGGCGGATTATTCTGAGTTCAACCGGGCGCCGTCACAAACACTGGTCAATCTCCGTGCCGGTTTGGATTTTTCCGATCGCTACCGGATGGAGATTTATGGTAAGAATCTGACCGAGGAGACCGCGTTGGGGACGGAGGCGCAGACCACCACTGGCCCCGGCGGTAGCCGCAAGGCATTCGGCGAGCCCTACCAACGGCGAGAGTTTGGTATCCGCCTGAGCGCCGATTTCTAGAGTAAATTCCGCTGGGGGAGATTCCGATGAGCATGTCAAAGCGACGATTCATCCAGGCGCTGGGCGCGGCAACGGCCGTGACAGCAATGGGCGCGAGTGTCGCGGCCACGCGCAACCGACGCTACGATCTGCTCGTCATCGGTGCCGGCACCGCCGGTATTCCGGCGGCGATCTTTGCGGCCGCCCGGGGTGCCAGCGTGCTGGTGATCGACGCCGCTGCGACCATCGGCGGCACGCTGCTACTCACCAGCGGACAAATGAGTGCGGCAGGCACGCGGGTGCAGAAGCAGCAGGGCATCGATGACACGCCGGAGCTGTTCTTCCAGGACCTGATACGCATCAGTCGCGGCACGGTTGACCAGCCGATTGCGCGCCTGGCCGTGGACAACGCGGCGACCACGTTCGACTGGCTGATGGACAACGGTTACCCACTGCTGCCGGGCTACCCGGTCGAGGGCGTGGCGCACGAGCCGTACAGCAAGCCGCGCTACTACTGGAGTGACTTGCGCGGTATCGGCATTCTCGATGCGATGCGGCCGAAGTTCACTCAGGCTATCAATGCCGGCAAGGTGGATCTGCTGCTCGAGCACCGTGCGGTGGAACTGCGCACCAATGCAGCCGGCAGCGTCGCCGCGGTGGTAGTGGAGGATGCCGGCGGCAAGCGAACTGAGTATCGCCCGCGCAATGTGTTGTTAGCCTCGGGTGGCTATGCTTCCAACGCTGCGATGTTCGAGAAGCTGAGCGGCCACCCGAAGTATCTCGACGGCTCGTATCCGTTCGCCCTCGGCCAGGGGCATGTGTTAGCCGAGTCGGTCGGCGGCTACCTGCGCTATGCCGAGAAGTATCTGACCAACTTCGGCATCCTGCTTGCCACCTCCACCATCCCCTCGACCAAGCTGGCGACCACCATCTTCCACCCGCAGCAGCGCCAGCCGTGGGAGATCTACGTGAACACAAGCGGCAAACGCTTCGTGCGCGAGGATGTGCCCAGCGTCGACGCGCGCGAACAGGCGCTGCATTTCCAGCCGCATCTGCGCCACTGGGTGGTGTTCGATCAGACCGTGCTCGATAAAGCGCCACCGATGCTCGAGGGCTGGACGCGCGATGATCTGGTGTCGGCCTTGAAAGGTCCGGACGCTAACTTCTTCCGTAGCGAGACGATCCAGGGTCTGGCGAAGGCGATCGGCGTGCCGGAGAAGGCGCTCGCGGACACGGTCGAGGGTTACAACTACGGCGTGCACACCGGCAATGATTTCTTCGGGCGCAAGCATCTGCCCACCAAACTCCAGCAGGCGCCGTACTACGCCATCCAGCACCAGGGCACGTCGATCACCAGCACCGCGGGCATTGCCGTGAACGAGGCGCTGCAGGTGATCCGTCGCGACCAGTCCGCAATTCCCAACCTCTATGCGGCGGGCGAGATCCTGGGCGCCGGGGCCACCCAGGGTCAGGCGTTCTGCGGCGGCATGATGGTGACACCAGCGCTGACGTTTGGACGGTTGTTAGGGGAGCGGATGATCCGGTTGGGCTAGATGGTTAGTCCAAGCTGACGCCAGTCCCCACGTCCTGCCAGAACTTCAGCAGATTCTGTGCATAGCGCGTCTCGTTGAGAGTCCAGGCTTCCCGGAGGATGTTCGAGCGCACGACGACTGGCCCGACGATGCCGCAGTCCACCTCGATCAGCACCGTAAAGACCGTCTGGTCACCGTAGGGTCCGTAGAACTCCTCACGCGATAACGGGCGTGAGCGGCAACCGTCACCACGAGGCACGCGCAGGGTGCCTGTGTGCCAGTAGGCGAATTCCTCGCCGCTGGTCTCGGGAAAGAAGCTGCGCAGCGAGGCGGGCTGGCCGTTCTCGAACGTGCCATAGATGTCGCAGCAGTACAGTCGCTGCCGCGCCAGCCGCCAGGTGCCCGAGTAGCCGCGCCAGTTCGCGGTGTTGGTCGCGACGAAGCGCTTCGCGCCGCCCGTCAGTTCGAGGTAGTCCTCGAAGGGCTCGTTCTCGAGCGGGTAGCTGCGATGTTTGACTAACAGGGTTTCGGTGAATTGGACTGTCATGGCTGATTGTGCCGGCTGGGGCGCCGCTGCCGGAGCGTCACTTTAGCGCGGCGCGTGCTTGCACACGATACCCGGATCTGTGCTAACATACTGTATATAAACCCAGTTCCGGAGGCACCCATGGATGGCTCATCTGCGGCACTACCGGCTGAGCGGCCGCTCGGCCACGTCTCCATCGAGAAGATAGAAGAAGAGATCACCACGCTCTCGGGGCAGCTGAACGCGGCCACCTATCGTTGGTTGATGTTGCTGGCCGAGTTCGAACGGCGGCAGGGTTGGGCGCCATCGGGTGCACGGTCCTGCGCGCACTGGCTGAACTGGCGTTGTGGTCTGAACTTGGGTGCAGCACGCGAGAAGCTGCGCGCGGCGGAGGCACTCGCGGCGTTGCCGGCGATGTCTGCGGCGATGGCACGCGGCGAGTTGAGCTACTCGAAAGTGCGAGCGCTCACACGGGTGGCCACGCCGGCCACTGAAGAGGCGCTGCTGATGATCGGGCTGCACGGCACGGCGCATCAGGTGGAGAAGCTGGTGCGTGGGTTTCGGCAGGCGACCGAAGCGGCGGAGCTGGCGCGCGAGGCGCGGCAGCAGGCGTCTCGCTCAGTGCAATGGTTCACCGACAGCGACGGTTCGCTAGTCATCCGCGCGCGGCTGCCGGCGGAGGCGGGGCAGTTGTTCATCGCCGCGCTGGAGCAGTGCATGGAGTCGCTAGGCATGGAAAACGTTCCCGCGGGAACGTTCGATTCATCGGTGGAACAACGGTCCAGCTTGGGGATGCGGCGGGCGGATGCGCTCGGGTCGTTAGCGGAGAGTTATCTGGTGTATGGGCCGGGGGCGCTGGCGGGCGGGGACCGGCAGCAGATCGTGGTGCACGTGGACGCGGAGACGCTCGCGGCGCACGACTGCGGGCGCTGTGAGATCGAGGACGGCCCAGCGATTGCCGTGGCAACCGCGCGGCCGCTCGCCTGCGATGCGTCAGTGGTGCGGATCATTGAAAACGCCGACGGTACGCCGCTCGATATCGGGCGCAAGACGCGTACGGTACCGCCGGCGTTGCGACGGGCGCTGCGCTCGCGGGACCAGGGCTGTTGCCGCTTCCCCGGCTGCAGTCATCGCTACTATGTGGATGCGCATCATGTGGAGCACTGGGCCGAAGGCGGCGCCACGAGTCTCAGTAATCTGGTCTCACTGTGTCGCTTTCATCACCGGTTGTTACACGAGGGCGGCTTTCGTATCCAGCGGCTCGACGACGGTGCGTTGCGCTTCGTGCGGCCAGACGGCCAATCGTTAGATGATGTACCGATGAGTCCGGCGCCCCGAACGCTCGCACTGTTTCTGCCGGAAGAGGCTGCGGAGATCGCAGCGGTGGCAGCAAAGCAGCGGCGCTGTGGTGAGCGCATGGACTACGGACTCGCGGTGGAAGCGCTGTTCAGTCTGGAAAGGACGGCGGAGCGTGGTCGCGTGCGCCCATGAGTGCTGCTGACAGCCGCGACTTCGTTGCGAGAACTATCTAAGGCCGCCGATGCCCTCGAAATTGGAGCCCCGGCTCATGGATCACACCACCGCTTACCGAGACGTGCCTGTCTTATTGGGTGATTTGCTAGTGCACCGCCCTACGTCGATCGCCAAGTCCGTAGAACTCCCCTCGGTCGGAAGTTCGAGCGAGATTTTCGAGACCAACTAGGGTGTGGAGCTGGATCTTTGCCAGAAGGTTTGCGTGATCAATGACTTCTTGGTTGTTTCGTGGGCGGGATCGTATATCGCAGCCAGGAGTCTACTGGTCGTTCGGCTGACCGCGATAGACGCTGGCCAGGCCACCGGTAATGCCCTCGATTGGTATTCCGATCAACCCAAACGCGAGATGACGATCCGGAATTGGCCGACGGACGGGCTCGGCTACTAACGCGTGCGAGTCGCACTAGCGCTCCATAGTTGCTATAAGCATCTGAATATATGGCCAATTCAAAGAAGAAGATCTGTGTGATAACCGGTGGTGCCTCCGGTATCGGCTTGGCCACCGCAAAGCGATTTGCGGCGGACGGGTTCACCATTGTTGTGCTTGATATCCAAGGCAGTGCCGAGCTGCCGGAAGGCGCGGATTTCCACCAAGTCGATGTCGCGAAGGTGTTAGATGTTCGTGCAGCATTCGACGCCATTCATGCACGGTATGGCCACGTCGATGTACTGGTGAACTGCGCTGGTATCGCTCTGCCGCTGGTGCCCGTGCAAGACTTGCCGATGGAAGACTGGGATCGCTTGATGGGAGTCAATCTGACCGGGACGCTGGCGTGTGTTCAGGCTGTGTTGCCTGCGATGATTGCGCGAGACTCAGGCGCTATCGTCAACACGGGCAGCACATTTGGCATTCTCGCGCGACGATTCAGCGCGGCGTACTCAGTCAGCAAAGCCGCAGTCATTCATCTCACGCGCAGCATTGCCATTGACCTGGGGAAATCTAACGTACGCGTGAATTGCGTGTGTCCCGGTCTGATCGACACGCCCTTGACAGGATTCTTTCAGGAACCAAAAAACCGGGACTTGCTGCTGCAAAACCAGGCGCTGCATAGCATGAACCGCTTAGGCGACGCTGCGGAAGTCGCCGCTGCGATTGCCTTCTTGGCATCCGATGCGGCCTCCTTCATTACCGGGCAGGCGCTCGGAGTCGACGGGGGATACACCGCAGGTAAGTGGATAGAGTAACAACCTACTTGCAGTAGCTTGCGGTTGGGCCCCTACCAATTCCGTCGGCACGTACTTCGCGTCGACGGGTGTTAGCATCTCGATCGGCACATCGGGAATGGCGCGCGTGCGCCGGAACTGCGACGATCAAGCTTCACGCGACACGATTTGCGTGGCCGCACTGGCGTAAGGCGGGACGCCGCTAGGTGCGCCGCAGGAACGCGACCACCGCATCGCACCACGCCTCGGGCTGCTGGTCGACGATGTCGTGGGTGCCGCCCTGGATCTCGACGTAGGCGAAGTCGGGGCGCAGGGTGCGAGCGCGCTGGGCGAGTTCGTAGATGTCGTCGCCCGTGTTGGTGAGGATCAGAGTGGGGTGGGTCAGGCGCTTGAGCGCGGCAGTGTGGTCGTAACGATACGCGACGTGGTGGCCCCACCAATACGGGCCGAGACCCTGGTACTTCTCGGCGATGGTGCGGGTAAGGATCGCAGGGTCGGGGTTGGGGCCCCACATGCGCACGCGGGTCTGGAAGCTCTTGAGCATGTGTGAGCCGTCGACGACGGCCACGCCTGCGGCGTGGCTGCGTTCGCCAGAGGCGATGTACTGGGCGCGTTCGGCCTCGGTGATGGGGAACGGGCCGTTGAGGATCACGCGGCGCACGCGCTGCGGGTTCTGCAGCGCGACTTCGGTGGCGTTGAGGGCGCCGGTGTGGTGGCCGAGCACGTCGGCTTGCTGGATGCCGAGATGATCGAGCACCGCGACGATGGCGGGCGCCCAGTCCTCGAGCTTCGGTATCGCGGGCGTGGGGTCGGAGAAGCCGAAGCCGGGGGTGTCGATCGCGATGAAACGGATGCCGCGGGCAACGAGTGGCTTGAACGCGGACTCGAACTGACGGGTGGACGCCGGGGACTGGTGCAGCAGCACGAGTGGCCACTCGCCGGGGCGGGGCTGCACCAGTCCGCCAGAATCCTGAAAGTGCACTAGGCCATACGGACCGCGGGCGTAACCGCGCCCCATGATCCCATCGTAAATGCGGCTGGCGGCAGGCAGGCTGGTCGCGATGGCGGCCGTGGCGGCGGCGGCACCGAGCCCAAGGAACGTGCGGCGGTTGTCCATAGCGGAAGGTCTCTGTGGCACGGGTCTAGTTGGAGTATACGGTGCACGCGGCTGTGGGTGTTAACGTCGATCCAGGACACGCCCGCGTTCTTGGTGCGGTCCGGGCTAATCGATCCGATAGCGCAGCGGGAGTGGCGAGCTAGAGATTAGGAGCAGGTAGGTCCTCGCGCACGCGAAATCGCGCACGAGGATGGCACGCAGGTGCATCGCTCGTGGTGGGTCGCATCCCGTGCGCTAACAACGCAGCAGCGCGGCTGGTTAAGCCAGGCCGAAGTGCCAGACCGCTGACACGGTCGCCGCGCTGCGCGCCCATCGAAGCTGAACGACATGCACTCTGCAGCTTATTGTTGAAGTGCTCGCCGGAGCCGAACTGGCCTACCGCGGCGCTAGCCGCAGCGTATCGAAATACTGTCGAACCTTGCTGCGGTAGCCTTCGCTGCTGGTCACCGTGACGCCACCGGCCAGCACCACAATGAAATCCCCGCGTGGCGTACGGTTGATCTCTTTGATATGGCGCGAATTGACGATGCAGGAGCGGCTGATACGCAGCAGCGGCTGGCGGTCGAGAAGTTCCTCTGCGCGTTGCAGCGTGCTGCGGGCGTTGAAGGTTTCACGTCCCACGGTGAGCTTGACGTAGCTTCTGCTCGCCTCCACGATTTCGATATCCGCGACATTGACCATGTGAAAGGCGCCGCCGGACTCAGCTAACAGGCGTTGCGGCGCGGCGTACCCCGTAGGCCGTCGTTCATCGAGGCGCTCGAGCAGTGCTGCGAAGCTTCGTTCGCGCTCGTTGTCAGTCTCGGCGCGGTGGCGTTGACGGACTCGCTGCAACGTGCCGTCAAAGCGCGCGTCATCAAACGGCTGCAGCAGGTAGTCGACCGCATTCGGCTCAAACGCCTCGACGGCGTACTCGTCGTACGCGGTGACGAACACGACGATGGGTGGTGGGTCGTCGAGCGCGCGTGCCACCTCTATACCGGACAGCGTCTCCATGCGAATATCGAGGAACACGACCTCGGGTTGCTCGCTATTGATTGCCTGCAGCGCGGCGCGCGGATCGCCGAACTCGCCGATCACGGTCAGGTCTGGATGCCTTGCGCAGCACTCCCGTATGGCACGCCGACCGGCCGGCTCGTCGTCGACGATCATGATCTTTATGTTTGCACTAACATCCTGCTGCATGGCGGGCTCAGTCCGCCTGTGGCCGATCGCGCAGCTGCGGCATGCGTAGCTCCGCGCACCATTTGTTGTCGCCATCCCGTGCCGAGCGCAGCGAAGCGCGATCGCCGAAAATGCACAGCCAGCCGCTCGCGGGTGTTGCGGATGCCGATGTGCTCGTCAGCAATGTCGGCATCTGCGTTGGTATCGTTACAAATGGTGATGACCAGTTGGTCATGCTTCACGGCAACGGTGACACTGATCAGCACCGGCTCTTGGTGGCCGTGCAGACTGTGGGTCACGGCGTTCGCGACCAGTGGCTGCAGGATCAGGCTCGGCACCCACACGTCCGGTAGCTCGTTAGTGGGCAGCGCGATGGACAAGCGATCGGCAAAGCGCTGTTGCTGCAATTCCAGATACATGCGCACGAACTCGATTTCCTCGTGCAAGTGCGAAAACTCCTGTTCGCCCGCGTGCAGCAGTCTGCGCAACAGATCGCCCAGTTGCACCACCATACGCTGTGCGGCGGGTGGATCCCAGCTGATTTGCCCACGGATCACATGTAGCAAATTGAACAGCGCGTGCGGCGAGAGCTGCATGCGCAATGCGGACAGCCGCGCGGCGTTCCACTGGCGCTCGAGCGTCGCGACACGTAGCGTGGATTCGTGGTAGCGCTTCGACAGTGCGGCGCCTGTGAGTAGTGCCAGGCCAAAGCCGTAGCGGATCAGGAAGTCGGCAGTGCTGGAGATGCCGGAGGAGCGAATGTAGGCCCAGAAAAACTGCGGCCAGCCAACGCATTCCGGCGTCGCCTTCTCGCATTTGGGCAACACTTCTTCGGTCGGCATGGCGCCGGTATGGCCGGAGTGCATCAGCCACATGGCCGCGAGCAGCGCGGGCCGCGCCAACATCGCAAAGCCAATGCCAAGCAACAATTGCTTCGGCAGGCTGCGCCGCAGCGACGACCAGCCGATTCGTAGCGCAAGCCAGTAACAACCGAGCAGCGGCGGAAACAGCAGAGCGTACTGCAACACGCGCGCCTGCCACGGTGCGAAGTAGTCGGCTCGCATGGCATCCGGCATATGCTGCGTGATGCCATCAACGTAGAGAACGGCTGACACCGTGGCAAAGATCCAGAACGCCAACGAGATGGCCAACAATACGCGCCAGCTGAGGCGATACGTGTCGGGGCGGTCGGTGCCGTTGTTGTCGGATGTATTCATCAGCAAGAGTCCAAGGATAACCCCTGCGCGCATCCAACTCGCCGCGCGGGCGCGAATCCGGGACGAACACGTTGTCAGCAGGGACCAGCGCGTAGCAGCCAAGCGAGACGTGTGAGTACGTTGTCAGCAGGGACCAGTACGAGCTTCGGCTATGTCGTCGGTCTGCAAAAAGGAGTGTCATGAATCGCACGAAAAGCGTTCGTGAACTTCCATGAGGAGATCGATATGACTGCCAAGAATGTTGTAGCACTGCTATCAAGCGGCGTGGTTGCATTGGTGACGGCCGTCGCACCGAGTTTTGCATTGGCCGATCCTGCCGCAGGCGGCGCACCGCAGATCTCGGTGCAATACGATGATCTGAGCCTGACGACGCAGGCCGGGGTCAAGCGGCTCTACTCGCGCATCAAGTCGCCCGCGCGGCAAGTGTGTCCGACGGCAGACTCCCGTGATCTGCGTCGACGGCTGCAGTCGATCGAGTGTCAGCAGGCCGCGATCGCGCGCGCGGTGAGCCAAGTTGATTCAACCATGTTGGCAGCGATACATGCTGCCTCGGCTCAGCGTGGTTAGTGCGGGAATGCCGAGACCGAAGTGGTGTATTCTGAGTTGCTGACGTATCGGCTCCTCGTATTGGAGTAAATCGTGCGGTCAAGCGGCAATTGGTTCGCAGCCATTCTGAGCATCGCAGCGTTGGCCGGACTGGCTGTGTCTGCCCCCGCAGTGGCGGCGGGCGAGCAATTCATCGACGTCAATGGTTCACCGCGCTGGTTAGTGGCGCATCGTCCGCCCGACCTGAAGGCAGCCGCTCCACTCGTGCTGTTGCTACACGGCGGCACCGGCAACATGAACCAGGTGATGCAGAGTGCCTTCGGTCGCGACTGGACCGCACTGGCTGATCTACACGGCTTTCTGCTGATGGCGCCCAATGGCACACGCGCAGGCACCGGCGATCCGCGCGGCAGGCGGCAGCATTGGAACGATTATCGCAATCCATCGGGTCAGCAAGCGGCTGACGTGGACGACGTGCAGTTCATGCTCGTCGTCATCGACTGGGCGGCACGCACGCACGGCATCGATCGCAAACGTGTCTACGTCACTGGGGTGTCCAATGGTGGCATGATGGTTTATCGGCTGCTGATCGACGCGCCGCAGGCGTTTGCCGGTGGTGCAGCGTTCATCGCAAACCTCCCGGTGGCCACTCCTGCAGTAGACAACAATAGCGCGCCGGTCCCGATCCTGATTGCCAATGGTACTAACGACCCGCTGATGAAGTGGGGCGGCGGGACGGTGGGCGCCCGCGGGCAGCAGGATGAAGTTCTCTCTGCCATCGCAACACGCGACTTCTGGATCGAGCGCAATCGGGCAGCGCGTACCTTCACCGCGTCCCGCATGCTGCCTGATCTCGCCCCGGAGGATGGCTGTAGATTGAAGGTCGACGACTACGCGGCGCGAGAGAATGGCGCTGCCGTGCGCTTTGTGATGATGGAGGGTGGCGGGCACACGGCTCCAACGCGCTCGAGCGAGCGGCGGGGCCGCCTCATTGCGCGACTAACAGGTACACAGTGTCGGGACGCTGATGGCGCCGCTCTTGCATGGGAGTTCTTTCGTTGACCGCGAGACGTCGTCAGCGGATGTTATGATCTAGCGTGGCCGATGCTCGGTGCCCAGCCCGGCGGTAATGAACACCGCAGTCGCCGTGGTCTCGACATCGGCTGTGTGCCAAACGCCTGGCGGATTGATCGCATAGTCGCCCGCTGCCAGTGTGACCTTGCGCCGTGACCCGTCGGCCAGCTCCTGGTGCAGCACGATCACCCCAGCGGTACACAGCACGACTTCGCTGCCGCTGGGATGCATTTCCCAGGAATCCCACGGCTCTGCGAATGTGTACATACTAACGAGGCGTCCTTCCGCGCCGTCCGCTGCGTGCCGTTGTGCGTAGCTGGCGTACCATTCCATGCCGCCGGTGAACGGTGGTTGCGACTCGGCGGTTGCGCCGAGTCCCAGATGCACGGGGTGTTCTGCCAGTTGAATGCCACGCATCCGTTCAAGCAGATCCATCACCAGTTCAGCGGGCCGGCACAGCCGAGCGCCCTTCGCCGTCACGACGATGGGGCGGTTGATCAGTATGGGATGCGCCATCATCGCATCGATTAGCTGATCATTGCTCAACGCCGGGTCGTCGAGTCGCAGCTCGTCGTATGGCGTGCCCTTGCGCCGCAGTAGCTCGCGCACCGGGATCTGCATCATCGCGAGCAATTCAACCAACCGCTCGCGACTCGGAGTCAGTTGGCACGTTGGCTCCATTTCTGATGTAACAGGTGGGTCAGACAGAGCACGGCAGGACCACCGACGATTGCTATCAGCCCCATCGCCCGGTTCATGACCAACATCGCAATCCCAGGCAGAACAACTGTGACCAATAACGGCCGCCACTGGACCTTGTCGCCGCTGGACAATGCGGTGTAGGCCGGCGCTCCGAGCAACATCGCTGGCACAATGCCAAAGTAAAGCGTAAGCAGAAACCCAAGTACAAAGATGTCGGCGGACGGCGTGCTGCTTGGCGTCAGGATCCCCCCATCAAGCACGAACAGCAGTCCGACACCGATCGCAAATGCAGTGAGGGAAATCAAGCCCGCTAGCTGGACTCGCCAGAGACCCTGCCAGAACTTCATTGGCGCACCGTTCTAGACAATAACCAATGGTTCGTCCATATGCGCCAAGGGCTCGAATCCATCTTTGGTAACCACCACCAAATCTTCGAGATGGGTTGCGCCCCAGCCGATCTCGATCTGTGGCAGATCGATAGTTAGGGTCATGCCTTCCTGAAATGTGAGGTCATCTTGGACCACGAAGGGCAGGCCGTCTCGATAGGGCTGATCGGTGTGTTGTAGGCCGACGGAGTGGGGTCCGACACCCATAGTCCAGCCGGAGGGGCTGGCCTGCTTGACGGCCGCCGTTACTTTCTCGCGCAGCTCTGAGTACTTAACTCCTGGACGCAGCGCATCGTGCGCCTCTTCCCGCGCCATGCTTGTAAGGCGAATGCGTTCCTGCAGCTCCTTCGGTGGATCGCCTACACACCAGGTGCGGCCGAAGTCGCCGTGGTAATAGTTAAACTGGCTGACTGCGTCCACCATCATGGCCTCGCCTTCAACCACCGTGCCATGGCGGAACCCGCCGATAGTGCCCGAGGCAATCCACATTGCCTTGGCACCGCGCTTGGCAGCCTCAAGCATGAAGATGGCGTCGAAATCGGCTTTGGTCATACCCACTTGTACCTGCGCGAGGGTTGCCATGCAGGCGGATTGGTTTGCCTGGGCTGCTCGGCGCATGTGGCCGACTTCGACGTCGGACTTGATCATGCGGATCTTGCGAAAGGTGTTGTCGCCCGGCACGCAGCTGATACGGTTCTGTCCGAGGGTGGCGAGAATGTCCTTGATGCGCATGTCATCGACGGCCACTTTGCCGTTGCTCAGGCCAGCTTCCCGTAGGGCGCGGACCAGGCCCCACTCCGGCGTCGCGGCCTTGCCTGTCTCCCAACGCTTCTCGAGCTCGTACCAACCGCGTTCGATCTCGGTGAGCGCGTCGGTATTCTCGGGCATGCGCATGTAGTTGCCGGACTCGGGCTCGCGGCTCCACAGCGCCGGATCGCGGTATTGCTCCCAACCGACCGGAGACGCGTACGGGATGATCTCGGGGTGCTCACGCGCGGCGTTGGCGATGAACCAGAGATCTGACGATGCCACGACGAGGAACGATGGCTTGTTAGGATCGCGCGGCATGACGGCAAAGCTGGGAATGGCGCGCAGCTTCTGCAGTTCGTAGGAAAAGTAGTTGCCGAGGTAGAAGACATTGACGGGATTGAGGGCAACGATGCCGTCGATCCCTTCGCGCTCCATGATCTCGTAAGCACGCGACTTGTTGACTAGGCTGCGCGCGTCGAAGTCCTTGCCCGGTATGGGGCCTGGCGCGATCAGGCCCCAGTTCGCGTGGGCAGTTTGGCCGCCGAGCAGGCTGGCACCTAAAGCCCCCGCGGCACCTGCGCCAACTGCGGCGAAGAAGTCGCGGCGGCCGAGGTTCGGATCGGATGATTGCGCCATCGTGTACTTCCTTAGCGCATTTCGCGCGCTACCGCAATTCTGACCGATTTGAGGTGGCGTTCATACTTGTGGCACGCCTCAAGAAGGTGGATGGTGCGAGAATCATCTAGGGAAGTTGAAATGTTGATGCCACAGAATTCTCGAGCAACAGTGCTGGCGGGTTTGGTCTTTTTGATTGGCGGCTGTGCGAGTGTGCCAGAGCGCGGCGCGGTTGAACTGGCTACCTTGTTGGAAGGCACATTCAAGACCCCCGCCAACAGCAGCGATGACCCGATGACAGTCCGGCAGGTTCGCTTTGTGGCAGCGGGCTTGCCGGGTACCGTGCTCTATTGGCAGATCGATACCGGCGCTGAGGCCAAGGTGTATCGCCAGCGGGTGACGGTGTTGACCGAAGCGGCTGGCGGAGTGGTTAGGGGCACCACGTATGCTTTCAATCAACCCGCGCTATTCGTCAACGCGTGGGACAAAATGTCAGCGTTGGAAGCGCTGACCCCGGCGGACCTGAAGCCGGGTTTCGAAGCGAACAGCGACGCGGACTGCGATATGAAATACCGGCGCAGCGGTAGTGGCTGGCGTGGCACGGTGGATCCTAACGTCTGTCGTTTCTGGTCATCGCGTCGCAATGCCGAGCGTGGACTGGGCGCCGTGTCCGAGATTGACTCGGCAGGCTTGCGCCAGACGGAGTGGGCATTTGATGAGGCTGGCAAGCTGGCGTTTGGGTCCGGGCCTGACAAGTTGATCACGATGGTTCGGCAGTAAGGAGCGCTGTTTGGCGTCCCGTACGAAACAGTGATTCTTGAGTATGGAACAACTATGAAGGCGCCAGAATATCTCGCCACTAATCCAATGGGCAAAGTCCCGGCGATTCGTCATGGCGCGGCGGTCGTCACCGAATGCGCAGCCATTTGTGCTTATCTGGCCGATGCTTTTCCACAAGCGAAGCTGGCCCCGTCGTTGACGAATCGAGCAAACTACTACCGCTGGCTCTTTTTTGCGGCTGGGCCGTTGGAGTCGGCGATCATCAACACGTCCTTGGGGTTCGTAGTGCCGAAGGAGCGTGAAGTATCGGCGGGTTACGGCAATCTCTACATCGCCGGCGAGGCATTCTGCGCCGCGGACGTCTACGTGGGGTCACAAGTCGCCTGGGGTCTGCAATTTGGCACGATCGAGAAGCGGGACGCCTTCATGCGCTATGCAGCATGTGTCACCGACCGGGATGCCTATCGACGCGCTAACGAACTCGATGGCTCAATGAATTGATTTCTGCGAAATATGGACTTGTTCTTGTGTGGTACAAAAGCCGTTCGCCGTTCAGCGCAGCTATGGCATACGCTAACGTACCCCACCTGCTTGCTGTTAGCTGTCTTTTGCACGTCGCTTGCGGGAGCGGCGGATTCCACTTATCCGTCACGAGCGATCACGATCATCGTGCCGTATGCGGCCGGTGGTGGCGGCGATACTTACACGCGCGCAGTGGCTGCGGCAGATGCTGATGAGCTACAACGTTGAGGTGCCGATCGAAGTGTTGCCAAGAGGCGTGTCATCGAGGAGGCAGCGAGGGAAGTGGTCACCGATTCCGTCTAGAGTCGGCTGGGCGGCATCCCCGCAAAAGTTGGTCGCGAGGGCCACACTGGACACAACGCCTCGACAACGACCATCAGATCTTCGAGGGCTTCAAACGGGTCGCGCTCAGTACTAACAAAAGACGGCCGGCCGCCATCTGCGATCAGTACGTGCGTAGGCGCAGCACTCGGCAAAATCTCAAGAGATGTCTTTGAGGAGTTCATCCAGCAGCTGCTCCTGGTGAAAGAGTCGGAAATATTCCTCGAGAACAGTGCGATCCACCGTGTCCCGATTGGCTCGCAGCAATGCACGGATATCCTCGAGATCCTGCGTACGACGTGGATCATTCACGTAGCCCTGCAGCTTGAAGGCAATGAGGCCCTCGAGATTTAGCACGCGCAGAGGACCGAAGACGGTCGATCTCTCAGTAGCGGACGCCAGCAACCTGCGAGCGATCGGCCGGCTGGCGTAAAGCAAATCGACACGCTCATCACCACGGAGATAGTTGCTGGCGTCGGCGCTTCGATACAAGCAGCGGTAGCCGATCCGAATGAGCTCCCGATCGATCGCGTCGGCAAACTCGGCGTCGGTCAGCAGATCAACGTCCTGCGTAGCACGTACTACCTTGTGTGGAGCGAGGGCCAGTCCGCCAATCAGGGCATGGTTGGCGCCGATCTTCTGCAGCGTCTGAACAACCTCACTGATCTGCCGCCCGAGTCGCGAAATGGACATGGCACCATGTTGCCACGCTTGGCACCGACGTACAAATCACCCGGAATCAGTGCCAACGTGCGCAGCCGGGCGGCAACACCTCACTGTTTTGCGACACCAGGGAGTAATGTCGGCGGCAGCGGCGGTCGTCGACCCCAGTCGGTTTCGTTGTAGTTAGTCGCGAGATACTCGAGTAGCGGCTCTTCTATTTCCGCAGGGATTGGCCACAGATTCTGCGTGCGCTGCATCCAGCGGATGAGCTGCAGCCAGTATTCTCTGTCGCCGCGTTGCGCGGTGACGAGCTGGTGTGAGTGGCAGCCGCCGCATTGCGCCGCCGCGAGTTCCCAGTTGGGCGCGATCTTGAGGCCGGTCTCGGGGTCGAGCTTGTCATCCGCTCGCGCGGCAAACGCAGCGAGACTAACCAACAGCAGCGCCACAACAAAGCGCATCACACTACCTGCACGGCGATGCGATGACAGGCGTTGTTGAGATAGCCCTTGGGGTTCCAGCCTGGCACCAGCATCGGCTGTGCGTGGCCGGCGGTGTCGGTGGCGCGCGCCCACACTTCGTAGTAGCCGGGCTGCGAGAATTTGAGCTCGGTATCGAAATGCTGCCAAGCAAGGCGATTGACAGGTGCTTTGAGGCGCGTCGTCTGCCAGGTGGCGCCGAAGTCGGTGCTCACGTCCACTCGCTTGACGGCGCGATCGCCGGCCCAGGCATGGCCGCGCAGCGCGACTGGAGTGCCCAGGGCGACGCTGCGCCCGGACTCGGGGAAGGTGATCAACGACTTCACGGGTAGCGAGCCAATGATGCACATCTCATCATTTGGCACCTTGGCGCCGGGCGCAACGGGTTTGCACGGCATTCGATACGAGCCTTCGTCCATCTTTTCACCGTCGTGTACGCGATCGCGCACTAACAATTCTCGCAGCCACTTGCCGCTCACGGACGCAGGCCAGCCGCTCACGACCAGCCGGAGCGGCGCGCCATGGACGGGCGGAATCGGCGCGCCGTTCATGGCGAAGGCCAGCAGCGACTCCTTTTCCATCGCTTTGGCGACGGGTGCGCCGCGGGAAATGGGGCTCTTGTTAGCATCGCCGGAGAGGTGCGTGTCGGCGCCCTTGTAGGCCACGTACACGGCGTTGCCGGCGACGCCGCAATGTGTGAGCACATCGGCCAGCCGCACGCCGGTCCATTCGGGGCAGCCGATGGCGCCGGTGGTCCATTGATTGCCGCTGGTGCGCGGGCGGAACTCGCCGCGGCCGTTGCCGGCGCATTCGAGCTGCAGTTGCAGCGTGACGGGGCGGAACTGACGCTTGAGCTCCGCAAGCGTCAAGGTCTGCGGCTTGAGGCAGGCTTCGCCATGCACGCGCAGTTCCCAGAGGTCCGGGTCGCCGACGGACTCCGGCGGCACACCGTTGTTGCGCACGAACAGCCGGCTCGCGGGTGTCACGGCGTCATCCAGCAGATGCGCCGGGGTCTCGGCATTGATGGGCCGGTCGCCCAGGAGCTTCAGGCCCGGCTTACCGAGGCTCGCGAGGATGTCCTCGCCAGCGGCCGTGGCCACCACAGGCATCAGGCCGATAGGCAAGTAGCGCGCATAGGGGACGGCGAGGCCGAGGGAGCGCCAGGCGGCTGCGGCGGTGGCGGCTTGCAGGAAGGCGCGGCGCGATCTGGGGTTGTGCTGGCTCATGGGCGGATCGTGCAAGAACCAGCGGCTTTTGTACAGTGTCTTGTTGGACCGCGCTGGGTAGTTAGTCCAGGGCTTTCCTGCTATAGTCAATCGATGCAGCGTCGTACTTTCCTCAATGCCACACTCGCCTCGGCAGCCGCCGCCGCTTTGGTTCGCCAAGGCCGCGCGGCGGATGTGGCGACAAAGCGCTGGGACTATCTGATCATTGGTGCCGGAACTGCGGGTTTACCGGCAGCGATCTTCGCGGCGCGCCGCGGCGCCCGCATTTTGTTGCTCGATGCCGCGCAGGACGTCGGTGGCACTTTGCATCTCTCAGATGGTGAGCTCAGCGGTGCGGGTACGCACATCCAAGCGAAGCAGGGCATCGTCGACACACCAGCGCAGCATTTCGACGACATCATGCGCCTGTCGTTTGGCAAGGCTGATCCGGCGATCGCGCGGCTTGTCACTGAGAACGCGGCGGACACGCTGAATTGGTTATTGGACGCGGGCCTTACGCCACTCGCGGAACACCCGGTCACCGGGCATGGCGGGCGGCCCGGCTACTCGGTGCCACGCTATATATGGGACAAGGATCGGGGCCGCGCCATTCTGGCGATACTGCGGCGCGAGCTTGCGCCGTTGTTGGCTGCAGGTAGCGTTGTTTTGCAGCTTGATACGCGAGTGACCGCGCTCGTGACCGACGCTGCGGGTGCGGTGAGCGGCGCACGTGCGCGGGTCGGCGACGCGGATCTTACTTTCAACGCGCAGCGTACGATACTAACGAGCGGCGGTTACGCGATGAACCCGGCGTTGTTCGAGCGGCTGGTTGGTCAGCCAGCCTATGCGGCCAGTTCTTATCCTTTTTCGCAAGGTGACGGTCTCGAGATGGCGGCCGCAGCCGGGATCGCATTGCGTGGGCGGGAGTTGCACCGTGCCGGTACGGGTTCGATACTGAGCGGCGATCACTTTCCGGCCAAAGTCTATGCCCGCTTTGAGACACGGCCGGAGGAACGACAGCCCTGGGAAATCTGGGTGAACGACGCTGGCCAGCGGTTTGTTCGCGAGGATGTGCCCGACATCTATGTGCGCGAGCAGGCGCTGCTGCGGCAGCTACGGCTGCGCTATCGGATCATTTTCGACCAAGGCATTCTCGACGCTGCACCACTCGGCATCGCTGGCTGGTCGCGCGACAAACTCGTCAGCCATTTCGGCACGCATCAAATGTTCACCGCAGCCGATTCGCTGTCGGCACTCGCAGAAAAAATTGGCATTGACGCAGCCGAGCTCACGCGCACGGTTCGTGACTACAATGCGGCGGTGGTTAGCGGCACCGATCCATTCGGGCGGGCGCATCTGCCACGCGCAATTGCCACCGCGCCCTTCTATGCTATTACCCATCTTGGTCATTCCGCCACTTCCTCGGCGGGCGTTGTCGTTGACAACCGGTTGCGCGTGCTGCGCAATGATGGCACCCCGGTGGGGAATCTCTATGCGGCGGGCGAGGTGCTCGGCAGCGGTGCCACACTGGGCGATGCATTTGTCCCCGGCATGATGCTCACGCCCGCGCTGACCCTCGGTCGACTGTTAGGAGAGGCCCCGTTAAACACCTGAAGCCCATTGTCGCACTCCTGTTGGTGTCGCCACTCGTGTGGGCCACCAATTCGCCGATCGAACTGAAAACAGCGCTCAAAGTCCTGCTGACAGAGCTGCCAGGGCAATACGACAACGCTGGGCAGGTTTATTTCGAGACTGCCATACCCGACACGGCGGATCCGCCGCACAAACGCGTCTTTATGTTGTGGGCTCCTCTCGCTGCCCCTGACGTAGGCGAACACGTTCTGGTGTCCACTTTGCGGCTCGGTGGTGACAGTGGCGAAGTCGTAGATGGTGAGTCCGCCGTCTGGACGCTGGCCGTGGATCCGGCTAGCAAGGCAGTGCGTATGACGCCATTCCGATCGCGTAAGTCGCTTGAGAGCGGCTCGGTTGTGACGCGGGCTGATATCGCACCGGCTGAGGGTCTTTGCACCGTGCTCTGGCGGAAATACGGCACCGAGCTGCGCGGTGTTGCAGACACGACGACTTGCAAAGTGGCGGCACATCGCGAGTACATCCTCAACGCCGAGGAGCTCTGGATCAACAACTTGCCTGACAATCCGATGAAGGCGCATGTTCGTCTCGGCAAGGCGCGCGACTTCGAGTGTCTGTTCGGTTACCGACCCGCTGATGGTGAGCCACAAGTCAGCAATGGCCAACACATGCATGACCGCGGCGACACCCTGATCTGGGAGACTGCGGCGCCCAATCAACACAAGTTTGAATATGAATTGCTGCGCGGCATGTGGCCGTCCAATTCGGGGGGGAACTACACCGATATGCTGCGCATCACGATATATGCACTCGACGATTCCGCTCCGCCCAAGCGCGAATTCCTCGGCATTGGTTGGGCCGGTTCCGGGGGCGATCGCGCCTCGTTCGGCGACGGCACTTACAACGGTCGGTGCAAGTTGTTTGATCCTGATATGCCGCCACCGAAATGATTACCATGCAACAACAATCCATTCTGCCGGCACTGGTGTTAGCTATCAGTGCACTAACGACACCCCTGGTGGCCGCTGCGACCTCGATGGAGCTGAAGACAGCGCTGCAGCGGTTGCTCACCACGCTTCCCGGTGAGTACGACAGTGAACCGCAGCGCTTCTTCGAGGCCGAATATAAGACGCCGGTGGAGCAGCAGCACGCTCGCATGTATCGCGCTTTTACGCGTATCGATGCGCCGGAGATCGGGCCCAACGTAGTCGTTGGTGTGGGTTACGAGGGTGGCAAGAGCGGTACTTTCAAAGACGGTGAGTTTCTGGTGTGGACACTCGCAATCGATGACGCGCAACGCGCTGTGAGGATGACGCCTTGGCAGTTCCAAAAGCCCGCCGACTACAAGGCGATCGCAACGGATGCCGCGAAGTTGCAGGGACTGCCTCTCGCGGCGCTGGAGCCTGCTACGGGGGCTCGTGGTTGCGCAGTCCTTTGGGAGCAACTTGGCGGGCAATTGCGCGGGCGCTCCGAGACCGGCACCTGTGATGGGGACTGGCTACTGAATGATGACGAACTGTGGATTAACGTCGCGGAGCGCGCTGATCAGACACACTGGCGGTTTGGCAAAGCACGCCCGTTCGAGTGCTTCTACACCTACCAGCGCGGCGGCGGCCTCAAGTCGCAGACACTCAATGGCTTTCGCATGCACGATCAAGGGGCGGCGTATACGAGCTTGAGCTCGCGGATGCGGACCGATCTCGGCCCGCTTTCATCGAGTTGATCCGCGGCATGTGGCCGTCGAACTCCGGCCGCAACTACACCGATCTGCTGCGCATGCAGGTGTATGTGGGTAAGCGGCAGGACGAGCCGGAGAAACTCGAGTTGATCGGCAACGCGATCAGTAGCGCCGACACCGACCGGGTTGGCTTTGCCAGCCGCAACCTAAGCGTGGGCTGCAAGCTCATCGAATCAAACTAGCAACAATCGCTTCGCGAGGACTAACCGAATGCATCCCTTTCCCCATCAGTATCAGGTTTCCATTTCCGGCGCTCCGACGGGCAATGTCACGCTCAAGTCGCCGGGTCTCGCCAATCTTGTCAGCGCGCCGCCCGCGGAATTCGGCGGGCCGGGAGATCAATGGTCCCCCGAAACGCTACTGACGGCAGCACTGGGCGATTGCTTCGTGTTGTCGTTCCGTGCGGTGGCGGCCGCGTCCAAGTTCGAGTGGCAGCAACTCGAGTGCGATGTCGTGGGCACGCTCGATCGCATCGAGCGGGTCAGTCAGTTCACGCGCTTTGTAGTAAAAGCGAAGCTCACGGTGCCTACTGGCGCTGACGTCGAGCGCGCCAAGAAGCTGCTCGAAAAGGCCGAGCAGGTCTGCTTGATTTCGGCGTCACTGAAGTCCGAGAAACATCTCGAGCTGGAAGTGATTACCACATGAGTCATGCTGGGATGACTTGCCGTCGCCGACTATTCCTTGCGACCTTGCTGTTCGCGGTGCTCGGTACCTGGACCAGCCAGTACGCTGCCGCTGACGAGACCGCTAAGCAGGTGCTCGTCTTTGGCGGCTCGGGTGGCCTTGGCTCTGAGGTCGTACGCGCTGCGATCACCGCCGGACATTCGGTCGCGGTCTTCGTACGACCGACGTCGGATCGTCGGCGTCTGGCAGGGTTGCCTGTGACCTGGATCGAGGGCGATGTACTGGTGGAGGCCGACGTGCAGCGCGCACTGCAGTCGCAGCGCTTCGATGTCGTAGTGGACGCGCTCGGTCGCAGCGAGGCAGGTGTGGAGTTCTTTGCGATCAGCGGCCGCTTGATAAGCAAGTGGGCCAAGGCTACCGGCGTGGGTCAGTTGTTACTGCACAGTTCCGTTGGCGTCGGCGTAAGCCGCAAGGTGTACCCTCAAAACCGTTTCGATTCGATGGCGGCGTTGTTTCGCGCCAAAGGCGAAGGCGAGGAGGCGGTGATCGCGAGTGGTATCCCGTACACGATCATTCGCAACGCCGTCCTGCGCAACCTGCCGCCCAACACGCCAGACAACGCACAGCTCTTCGAGGACGAGAGCAAGTTCGGCATGGTCTCGCGTCGCGGCCTTGGGCGGCTCACCGTGTCATGCATTGGCAGCGACACGTGTTACAACCGGATCTTCCATGCCGTCGACGACGGCATGTCCGGTCGCTAGCGCATCAGCTAAGGCTTTTTGGCGGGCGCCGGCTTCTCGTCGCCCGCGTACACCTCGAGACTCGACAGGTTGGGCTTGGACCAGGATTCCTTCGGTGGCGCTTCCAGCATGATCGGATGGTGCTTGCGCATGTGCGCGAGGATCTTCGGCTTGAATTCCTCGACGCTGTCGTACGAATGCATGGTCGAATGGTAGAGGATATGGCCGGGTGTTTGGCCCATCAGCATCCAGGGCAACCAGGGCGTGACGCGTACCCACGTACCGCTGTGATGCAAAGTTGTTAGCTTCGGGTTTTGCAGATCAGCGATCGGCAGGCAGTAGGTGAAGTACTCGCTGACGCGATTCATCGGGCCAGAGCTCTCGCGGGGCCACTTGTCCGGCTTCATGGCTGCCGGATAGAAGAGATGAATGTGCCGCGACAACGCGGCGAGGCCGCCGCCGACTTCGCGCCAGGGAAGAATCAGGGGATCGCGTGGCTTGCTGGTATCGATCTTGTTGAGACCGCCATAGCTCGGTGGCCGCGGCTTGAAGTCTTCGACGTGCTCGTTCCACGGATCGTTCGCGACATCGACGACCCGAACCTTTTCGTTGGTGTAGGGGTTGTTGAACTCGGTGAGCACATCGCCGGTCTTGAGGTCGGTGTACAGCACGGTCTCACGATGCAAGACGCGGAAGCTGCCGTCGGGCTGCTTCCAGAGTCGGCCGGCCGAAACTACTTCGAAGCCGAACAGATCCCTCAGTGG
This sequence comes from Pseudomonadota bacterium, assembly GCA_016703895.1. Classification (GTDB taxonomy): domain Bacteria; phylum Pseudomonadota; class Gammaproteobacteria; order Steroidobacterales; family Steroidobacteraceae; genus CADEED01. Next base: position 210,215 of record JADJBE010000026.1, on the reverse strand, counting down.
CTCTCCGTCGCGTACGCCGGCGACCACACCCATCGCGCCGCCAAACTTCGACTTGCTCTCATCGAGATCGCCGCCGATTCGGGCCATCGCGAGCTTGTTGCCAGGCCCGGTCGTGAGGTCCAGATATGGTCCCTTGAGACCAGCGGTGCCGGTGGACTTCGATGGCGAAGCGGCTGCAAACGCCTCAGCGCCAGCGCTGAGTCCGAGGGCCATCGTTCCAGTGAGCAGAAAGTTCCGCCGTTCCATAAGTTGCCGCCTGCTCATATTGGTGGTCGAAGCACAAGTTGACGCCAATATGGTGCCGCGGTCAATCGGTTAAGTGTATGTTCAAAGAGTGTCAACGGCGGCAAATCGTGCTTGGTCAAGCTGCGGCCTGTTGCTAAGGTAAGCTTTCAAATGGCAATGCTAGATTGGCTGCGTTCGCGGCGTGTCTCATCTTCCAAGGGCGCCAAGCCAAACGCGATAGTGCGCGTGACACCGACGCCGTTTTATGCGGTTTCTATCGTGCCGGGCCAGAATGCCTGCGGGGCAACGCAGTCGCAGAGCGGAAAGCGGTGGCTGTCGGCGGGCGCGCCACGGCTGCCCCTGCCGGGCTGCAACGCGCAGAGCTGCGGTTGTCGTTACGCGCATCATGCCGATCGACGCAGTGCGGAGCGACGCTGGATTGATCGGGCGGCGATGCCGCAGCACTTCGACGGTGTAGAGCGGCGCGTAATGCGCAAGCGCGGTCGCCGCGATACAGACTATTGATTAATCTCTGGTTCGACCACTTGCGCCAAATTGCGCAGAGAGTCCTGCCAATCCTTCAGGCGCCTGGAATCGGCATGATGGGCATGATCTCAACGGCATCACCCGGGAAGATGGTGAAATGCGGGTGCCGTTCGAACAGCTTCGCAGCCGCCTCGTGCGATGCCGCCCGCACAATCGAAAATGCGCTCATCTCGTTGCTGGTGTCCGCAACGCCGTGCGTCGTGCGTCTTCAGATAAGGCTTGCCACGCCTTACTGCGTGGGCTGGTCTTACTGCCAAGGAATACGGCTAGATACGTCGCGTGGGTAGTCATGACAACTCCTGCTTGCGTTTCGTGGTCTGAAGTAGCAGCTCAACGGAGCGGCGCAGGTTACTCGATCATCCGCACCATCGACACGGGAGCATATCGGAGTTTTCCGGTCTGGGCATTCCAGGCTAGCGGCCGCTCGCAGAATGCCTCGCTGGCGAAGTTAGCCGCCGCCTTTTTGCCGCAACTCTCGCCCGACACAGTGAGCCAGAGCTTCGTTGCTGACTTGGCGTGTTCGAGCCGGACGCCGTAGACCTGATCATCGAACGCTGCGGTAACCCCGCCATTGGCGTCGGCGGTGAAGACCGTGACACCCTTCTCGCGATCGCCGTAGATGCTTGCGGCACCCTCGCAGTTGACGCCGGCGACGTCGATGACGTAGTCCAGGGTCCCATCGCCGTTCAGATCGGCGCGTTGCAGAGCATTCTTCATCTGCGGCTGGCCACCAACTTCGCTGCAAACTGCCGCGATCTCCTGCAACGCCTTGGCGACGGGAGCAGGTAGCCTATCCGCAGCTTTGGAGTCTGCCACGAATGCGGATAGTGCAACTAACAATACAATCGAGTGAGCCAGGTTGCCGCTTGAGAGTTCGCTCGAACGCGCCTTCCTCCAGCCCTGCCAGCTGAGGTAGACCGATCCGGCCAGCGCCAACCACAATCCGAGGCCGATCGAAATAGCCTTGCGAATTTCCGCCGCTGCGCGCTCGGCCATGTCGCGCGCCATCTGTTGATACTCGGCGCCATCGAACGCGCCGGCCTGGTCCTGGGTGGCCGACATCTGCCCCGAAATCTTGGCATAGGCCACAACGGCGACGAGTAGCATCACTAGCAATGGTGCCACCATGCCGAATCCGGCTCGTCGGTCGCGCCATATCAGTGGCAGAAATACGGCCAGCAGGGCGGCAAAGCACAGCAAGCCGTAGATTCCTGCGCTGCCACCGCCTGACAGAGCCGCGAGGCCCTCCATGCCCGAGGCGTTTAGCAACTTGAGGCTCTGATAGAAGGTGACGGAGTTCTTGCCGAGCATGCCGAGATTGACGGACACCACAGGCAGGAAGAACCAGCCGATAACGACCGCCGCAAAGGCGCCAAGCGTCGAGTAGCCGATCTTGCCGGCGTACTGCGCGACAATGGGCGCGCCTTTGTCCTGCAACTCCGCCGCAAACCTCCTCGCCTTCTCTTGTGCGACGCCCAGAACCTGCGCGGCTTGTTCGCCGGCGATCATTTGCGCACCTACCGCGCGAACCGCGATCAGATTGCCCTGATCGTCGAACTCCGCATCAACGCCCATGTTCACCTTGGGCGCGTACTCCGACTTCCAGATGCCTTCCAGGTTGAACGGATACTGATTGCCATCAGCAAAAATGAGGCCAGCGCCGACACTCGCGTCCCGCAGTACGCGACCTCTCTTGGTCGTAGTCATGACAATACCCCTGTTAATGTTTCTTTAGCTTGTTGAACAGATCTATCACCTTGGTCGCAGTTGTTTCGATCGATGCCGCGTTCGGCGTGACACCGCTCGGTGCGCCGTTGATCGCAGCGCCGCCCGTCGTGGCTGCGTAGGTGCCGGCGGTCAGATTCGGAAAGCTCAAACTATCTTCGCGCAGTGTTCGTAGCTGTTGACTCGGCAACACTTCTAGCTCGGTTATCACTACGTCATAGGAATAGCTCGTGCCTAACTGCTTACGGGCGGCCTCGAAGCGCGTGACACTAAACTGCGCGTTCCTGCTTTGGCCGGGCGCCAGGGCGAACTGTGGGTCGGCGGAACCACTTTGGACGTAGCCGATTCCTTTGACGCTGCCGTCGTGCGTACTGGCGCGACCGTAGTAGTAACGATTGCCCAGGTTATCGATCGCCGCGCTAGTGCCAGGTTTGTAGGCCAGGATAATTGGCTGCGTGCCGGTATTACGGAACCTTATACTCAGCGTCAGCGTTTGGTGACGCGCGCCGCCCTCCATTGAGCTTGCCGAGAGCTGTTGAACTTCGGCGACGAATGGACCAGCGTTGTAGCAACCGGTTGCCCCGGCGCACGGATCGTTAGTGGTCGCCGCAGCCGCGGCACCCGGTTCACTGACATTGTTAAAGTGCAGCGAATGCTCAGCGCCCAGCCGAAACTGATCGGGACCGGTTGCCTCAATCTCGCGAATCGCGAGATCCATTTCGTAAGTCGTGCCGATCACCGAATCGCCTGGACCCCAGATAAACTCCAGCCGGGCATTGCTGGATTCGCCCGGTTGCAGCGTGAACTTGGACTCGAATGAGTTACCGGTGATCTCACCGATGCCGCGGACGCCATTCGATTGTGGTACGACGAAGCGGTTGCCCTGATCATCGATCGCAATACCCGAGTCGCGTACGTAACCCAGCATCAGCGGCTTTGAGGTCTTGTTTTGAAATTGGACGGTCGCTGTTAGTACGCGCACGTTGTTCTGTTTGCTGGTGCGAAAGTCACTGACAGTTGCCGAGAAAGATCGCGTATCGACGCAGGCAGAATTCCTCGCGCAGGTCTGCGCGGCAGGCGCCTGAGTCGCGATCAGCAACAACGTCGCCAAGGCGACACCGTGTAGCAGCGTTTCGATATGACGGTTCATGGCATTGCCTCTTGGTAGTGGTCTAGTGGCCGGTTATTTGCAGGTGTGCAATCGCTGGACCAGACGCGCCCGAGCGCAGGTCGTATTCGACGACGCTCGCCATCACTGCGCCCCCACCGGGTCGTGGTTGTACCGCGGTAATGCGTAGCAGCGCGTCGATGGTTACGTTACGGGTGACGTCGATCCGATCCCGAATTGCCTGTGCCCGATCGGCTGGCACTGACCAGATCTGCGCGGTTCGACCGTTGGCGAAGCTCAGCGCGATCTTTTCTCCAAACGCTTCGAACGATAGGTATGAACTGGGCGCTAGCGCGCCGACCGTGAATTCCGCATTGGCCGGATCACAGTCGCTGAGATTGGCGTTCATCGACAGCCGGATCAGTCCGACGTCGCGTACGGCGCGGCTAGCCGCCTTGTCGATCGCGGGCGCCGTTCGGACGCGCATGTCCCGCTCGACCCACTCGTCAAACGGAGGCGCGATGCCGGCAAGATCGTAGTAGAGCAGCACCATTGTGTTGGTATCGGGATTGAGTAGCTCGCCACGTCGGCCGTTGAGTCCCGCGAGTCCTGGCACCTCCATTGTCGGCGGCGCGCGTTCAGCGCTGCCGCAAGCACTCAATGCCAGTGTTAGCGCTGCCATAACAGTAAAGTAATGCACGCGCGCCGCCTCAAAGTTGTGGCTTGTCGGCATTCTTGGCGGCGTCCTGCACCTGGCGCGCTTGCCGCTGCTGTTCGAATCCCTGCAGGGTCTGCTCTGTTGCGACAACTAGGTCATAACCACCGGACTGGTTGATGACACCTGCCTGCATGAATTCTGCGAGCTGTGGGTTAGATTTTAGCGGTGAGATGAACGCGCCGATGACCAGGCCGCAGTCGGGCGAGTAATTGGTTCCGCCGTCTGGATCGAGAGCCGGGCTGCACTGGTTGAACAGGCGCGATGTCTCGGTGATCCGGCGCCCGAGCGGATCGTAGGCCCAAGTCAGGTAGGTGAGTCCGCTCGAGTGTTGTTGTTTGGTTGGCGTACCGTATTTCTCGATCAACGCCTGCTCAACGTTTGCGATCAGGGGATTACGATCAGCCTCGAACCACTCCTCGCGCGCGGCGTGGATTACACGCTCCTGGCCTGGCAGGCCCATCGTGCTAACAGACCACTTGGATTGCCCAGGCTGCATGTCGCGCACGACCCTATTGCCGCTCCTCGCCATCATGTCGTCCTGCATTTCTTGCATAATCTGCTTGGAAGACTTCTGAACACGTGGCTCCGCGAGCCGTGCCGTGAATCCCTGACGAACAGTCTGACCATAGGTCTTCATGTTGATGCCGCTGCTCAGCGGGGCGCTGACAACCATCAATTGGTCAGTGCAGAGAACCGTGTAGGCGGCCTCTTCGTAGGTCATGCCGGGACGCACGCCGACAACGTCATCCACCGGAGCGTTGGCGGCGCGCGACTGAGACTCAATCTTAGCGGGGCATTCGACGTCACCGCGTGCTTCGGCGGCCACCTCTTCGGCAGTCGCGTTGCCTTGGGACGCGGCGCGACGCGATGCACTGCCCGCCGAGGTCGCCGCTTGGTTCTCCGCCGACTTCGATCCGCAGGCGGCAATCACAATAGTCGCCACTAGTGCGCCGAGTATTGCGGCGAAGCGTTGTGGAATTGCTCTCATGGCTGCTGAGTCCCCTGGTTCGTTTGCTGTCCGTACGGGAGAGACGCAGGCCGCGCGAAAATGTCAGGCTGTCCCTGACGGATCATTGCGAGTCCCGTCTATAGGGGTATGTTGTCGCTTCGATCTGAGAATATGATTAGGGGTGGCCCACCGGGTTGGAGCAGCGTTGGACAGGCTGGATTTCATGCAGGCGTGCCGCGAAGGCGGCCGTGCGATCGAGCGGGCGCTGCGTGCTCTCGATGCGGCTTACTTTGATGTTCTGTTTCGTGAGGGCCTGCGCACGCTGCGCGACACCGAAGCTGCGCGCGATGCCGTACAAGAGACCTTTATCAAGGTATGGCGACGCTGCAGTACATTTCAGGCCCAGTCGGAGTTGTTGCCGTGGATCCGCGCAATCCTTCGCAACGACATGCTCGACCGAATGCGGCGGAACAATCGCGAGCTTTCGCTCGAGGATGACGCCGTGAGTGTCGAAGCGGAGCGCCGCATTGACGAGTTGTCGAGTCAGGCAATCGCTGGACCGCAGGCAGAGGTACGCACGCGGGAACATGCGGAGTGCTTTCAGCGCTGCTGGACGCGGTTTGAAGAGGAATCACCGACGCACGCCGCAGTTATTACCTGGATCACACAGGACGGACTGACTAACGAGGAGATTTCGCGATTGCTCGACCGATCGCCAGGCGCGACTCGCGAGTTTATCTCGCAATGCCGCAAGCGTGCTCGTATCTATCTCGTGGAATGGTACGAACTCGTGTTTGGAGAAGTGTAACGCGATCATGACCGATTCATTCGATGACAAGTGGCTTGATGTGCTCGCGGGGCGCGATGTGGCGGACGACACTCCGGTCGCCCGCGAGGCGCGTGCGCTGCGAGCGGCGGTGCTCGCGCAGCAGCATGTCAGTACAGCAGACATGGAACCAAGCCCGGCCATGAACCGCGAACAACGCGTCCGCGCTTTGCTCGCTCGTGCACGCGAGACGGGCGTACTCCCGCAGGCGCGTCGCGCGACCCGCCTCTGGTGGGGCGCTGCTGCTGCCGGTATGGTCGCACTCGCGATCACCGTGCCCTGGTTGATGCGCGCGCCCGGCGAATCGCCGCCCGTCGTACGCACCGCGGACGAGGACGTCGTCAGACTGCGCGCTCCCGACCCCCGGGCGCTCAAGCAGCAAGTGTTAGTAGAACTACGCGAGGCTGGCATTAGCCCCGCGGGTTACGAAGCGTTTGGCCGCCAAGGGATCGATGCGGAACTACCGCAGCCAGTGCCGGAAGCCGTGCGCGCAGTGCTGGCAAAGCACCGCATTCCAGTGCCGAAGGACTCCATCTTGCGCATCGAAATCGAGGCGGCGGCGCCGCAATGACCGTACAACGCATTTGCGCAGCGATTCTGGCGATCATGTCGTTAGGCATGTTGGGCACCTCTGAAGCGCTCGAGTTGCCCGCGATCTGCCGGGACCAGGCGCCGCTCGATGGCAAGTCAGCGCCGATCGCCGAGCTACGTCAGCGGGTGGAGTCGGTCGGCGAAACGGATCCGAATGAGGCGGTACGCATCCTCTGTGCGACTATCCCGCGTGTCGAAGCGGAGTACGGCGGTGATTCGCTTGAACTGGCGCAATGGGCACAGAACCTGGCGACTCCGCTGATCGCGTATCTCGACAAATTCTCGGAGGCGAGGGCACTACTCGAATTCGCACAGCCAATCCTCCTCAGGCAGTTAGGGCCGGATGCCCCCGAAATCGCTGAGCTGCACGTCGCTGGTGGCTGGATGACCTTGCGCCAGGGACGGCTGGCCGAGTCGCGTGCGAACTGGCAAGCCGCCCTCAGAATACGTGAGCTCGTGCCCGGTGAGAACAAGATCGAGTTGCAGAAGGTGCTGGTTGGTCTTTCGCAAGTAGAGCTGACCCAGCGAGACTTTGCGGCTGCGCGTACTTCTCTCGATCGAGCTCAAGCTATTCTGAGTGAGAATAACGAAAGTGTTAGCGAGGCTGCGGCCGCGATTGAGAATGCGCTGGCTAACATTTCGATGCTGGAAGAACAGTATGGCGAGGCGCGCGCGCATGCCGAGCGCCTGCTTGAGATCGAGCAGCAGTTGCCTTACGGGCCGGCGCAGCTTGTGCCAGCGCACGTGCTGCTCGGCCGCGCGCTTGAGCAACTTGACGAGTTCGACGACGCGGAGGAGACATTGCGTCGCGCGGTCGAACTGGCTGAATCGAACGACGGACCCCTACAACGTCACCATCTCGCTGCGCTGACTCAACTGACGAGTCTGCTGAATTCGCGCGGTAAGCCACGCGCGGCGCTGCCATTTGCGACCAGTGCGCTGAAAGTCGCCGAAACCGAGCTGGGGCGCGAGGCCCCGACGCTTGTGAAGGTACTCGACACGCTCGCCGGTGTGCATCTTGCACTCGGGGAGCTACCACCGGCGTTGCACTACTATCTGCGTGCCGATTCCATTGTCAGGCAGCACCGCGATGATGTGGGGAAGCAGGCGCTCGTGCAGCACTATCGTGGTCTGGGTGTGGTCTATGCGGCCGTCGGCGAACGTGCGTTGGCGGATGCCAGCCTCGCCACGGCTCTGGAGATTGCCGCCGATGAGGCGACCCTATCCATGGAACGTGCCGCCACACTGTTGGCGCGTGCCCGCACGATCCCGGAAGATGATGACGCACGTGCGCAGCAGCTACTTGAACGCGCGCGCGACTTGTTTGCATCACGTCTACCAGCGGGACATCCGACGCTGCTGCGGGTAGTGAATGAACTATGCACGGTGGAATTGCGCGCGCATCCGGATACGACGCCCGGTTGCGACGCAGCCGATCGGATGTTGCGTAGCATTCGAACGGCGGATCCAGGCGTTCGGTATGCTGTCTACGACAACGCGAGCCGACGTGCCGAGCTCAATAGGGACAGCGCCGGTGCCTACGATCTGGCGGTTCGCGCCTTGGCGGCTGCCGAATCTCTCGGGACTCCGGAGCCCACCTGGCAAGCGCAGTTTCGGCTGGCGCGGCTCTTGAATCAGCGCGGCGAGGCTTCGCTTGCCATTCTGTTTGGCAAACAGGCGCTGCTGCAAATTGAACACTTGCGAACCTGGTTTCGTGGCGAGGAGCGTCGGCTGGAGCAGAGCTTTCTGGTAGATAAGATTGCTACCTACCGTACGGTTTCAGATTGGTTGATGCAAGCGGGCCGCATTGACGAGGCGCTGCAAGTCCTCGATTTGCTCAAGGCGGAAGAGTTGTACGATTTTGCGCTGCGCGATGCGCATGATCGGGATAACGCGACCAATGAACTGCTCACGTCGCTCGAAACCGACGTATGGTCAACGTATACGAGCGTGCTGCGCGCCAACGCGACGGTCGGCAGTGAGCTCGATCGGTTGGCGTGGCTCGCAGAATCCGACCGACTGACACCAGCGGAGCGCCGCCACTACGGACAGCTGCTGGTTGGACAGGCGGCTGCCGAATCAGCACGCGCGCTGCGGATACGCGAGTTTGTGCGCGATCAGTCGAAAGGCTACCCGCGGCCTGCGACCGCTCGATTGGTGAGCGCGGAGCGGTTGTCGCGAGACTTGCAGCGCTATGGTGCAGACGCCGCGCTGGGGGTGTACCTGCTCACGAAGTCGCAGTTGAGGCTGATCATCGCGACAGGCCAGGGTCAGTCTGTGCACGAGTTGACGATCGACCTGGCAACGCTCAGACGCGAGATCGGGCTCTATCTGGATGCGATTGCCGCTAGACGAGATGTATCCGCTATGTCGCGCCGACTGTACGACGAGTTCGTGCGGCCGCTGGATGAGGCGGCACAGCGTGCCGGCGCAAAGTTGCTGGTCCTCTGGCCCGACGATGCACTGCGCTATTTGCCCTTCGGCGCTCTTCACGACGGCGAGCACTACCTGGTGGAGAAGTACGCGTTGGAACTGTACAGCGTTGACCGACAACCCGGCGCTGCGCTGAGGTCATACTCACCCCCGACCGTGCGCGGCCTGGGATTGACCCAGGCGATTGCGGGCTTCGACGCACTACCGGCTGTGGCGGAAGAACTCTGCTCCGTGATACGCGGCCCAATCGCAGGGCTCTCGGCGCACGGCACGGAGTGCGCAGCGAATGCCACGGGTAAGGGCGCGCTAGCGGGAGAAGGCTACGCTGACGCTGCTTTCACAGAAGCGCGCTTGACCGATCTGCTCAGCGATCCAGGTCGCTTCTCGGTGCTGCACATCGGCACACATTTCAGTTTACGTCCCGGCAATGCGATGCGGTCATACCTGGTGCTCGGTGACGGCAGCCGCCTGACACTCGATCGAATCAACGCGCTCAACTTCACCGGCATTGGCCTCGCGACCTTGTCCGGTTGTCAAACCGGCATGGGTGGCGCGGTACTCGACGATGGGCGGGAAGTCGAGGGGCTCAATGCGATCGTGCTACGCAAAGGTGCAGCGCGCGTGATCGCCAGCCTCTGGCGCGTCGAAGACGAAAGCACCGCGTTGCTAATGCGAAGTATGTATACGGACTTTGCCAGCAAAGGCGACGATGTTGCCGTCGCGCTACAGTCCGCGCAGCGGTCGTTACTCAATAGTGCTGCAACGACGCCCCATAACTACTCGCATCCATACTACTGGGCCGGGTTCGTGGTGTCCGGTAGTCGACGTTGAGGTGCCTGATCAGACAAACCACGGGCGAGCGGCCGCACCGAACAGCTCCGCAAGCGCCTCGCTAACACCCGGTATGAACTGATAGACGGCCCAGCTGAACGCACCGACGAGTGCGAGCCATAGAATCGCATCGAGTGCGCTCGCCCAGCCGAATTGACTCCCGCCATTCGCGTAGCGATGCGACGCGCGACGCACGATACCGATCGGCGCCGCGACGACTAGGTAGGCGACTACCAACAGCGCGAGTGCCAACCACATGGGTAGCCAGGTCTCGGGAATCCAACCGATCACCGAGTTGGCGCTGGTTAGTAATAGAAAAAGCGCCAGGAAGGACACTAGCAGGGCGGCAGATACAGCCGACAGCACCGGTAAGCTGATGCCGGCGAGCACTTGCGCGCCGTAACTGACCGACCCGGGTTGCTGGCGCGACGTGTGCGTGCCTATGCTCCGCGACTGGGCGGATCGGCGCATGCCGGAGCCCATGCCGCGCAGTTTGGTGCCGAAATTGCCCACGCCGTGTTTCAGATCAGTGGCGGCGCGCCTGACGGTGGGTTCGTGTTCACCTCTGAATTCGTCATACTTTTTTTTTGCGCGGTTGATGACGTCTTGCGCATTGAAGGGTGCGCCGTGCGCCAGCGCTACGTCCTCCGGCGTTACGGCACGCGGCATCACGAACAAGGCCACTAACCACACCAGCAGCCAGAAGCCGGTGACCAGAGTCAGTAGTACGAACAGCAGGCGGATCCAGACCACGTCGACATTGAAATAGGCCGCGATACCGGCGCACACGCCGCCGAGCATGCCCTTCTCGGGCAGCCGAAAAAGACGACGGATGGGGGCGGGCTGCACTGGCGCTACCGCTGCAGTCGTCGTCTGCGCCTCGCCACTGGTCTCTGCTGCGGCGGCTGCAGCTGGGTCGGGGGCGCTTTCCACCGGGCCCATCTCTCTTAAAATCTGCGCCATCTCGGCCTCGGAGACAACGTTCTTATGCTGGCCCAGAAAGGTGTCGCACTTGTCGCCAATCGCTTGCTCGAGGTCGGTGAGGATCTCGACGCAATCGGGATTGTGGGCCAGGCCGGCTCGCGCCGTTTCGAGATATCCGCGGAGCGCCTCGAAGCCTGTTTCATCAATCTGATAGGCATTGCCATTTAGATTGGCGGTAACAACTTTGAGCATCGTCATCTCCCCAGTTCGGTAATAGTGCTGTTGATTTGCTGCCAGTAGTCCCGCAACTCCTGCAGAGTGCGTTGCCCCGTGGCAGTCAGCTTGTAGTACTTGCGTGGTGGCCCGGACTCCGATTCCTGCCACTCATAGTCGACCAGTTCTTCGCGCCGCATACGAGAGAGCAGCGGGTAGAGCGTGCCCTCCTGCGTGGCGAAGTCGGTTACGGCGAGCCGCTTGAGCATCTCTGCCACATAGAGCTTCTCGCCCGCCACCACGTTCAGGAGCACGAACTCCAGCAGTCCTTTGCGAATGGGCAGGAATTTTTCCCGTGTATTCATACTCTGTATCTAAAAGCTACCTTGTATTGACAAGGTAGCCGCTTCAGGCAAGGAAGTCAACAGCGTATGCTGATCCTGCCTGTGTAGCGTGGAGAGAGTCATATGAAGAAGTTCCGGCACGAGGCGGAATTGTTCAAGGCGGCGTTGGTTGCCGGGGTCGAGTATGCCGAGCAACGCAAGGCAGCCGAGTTTGAGCCAACCGATTCAGCCAGCGACAAGGCGCTCTTCGTCTACCGCCTGCTCGTTCACGACAAGCTCATTGCACCGATGCCGGAGCACCAAGTCGCCGAAAAGACCATTCGGCATCGCCTTGCTGCCTGGTATGCGAACCAGTTGCCCAAGGGCCATGCGCTACTCGGGTAGGCAGTGATGTTGAGCTTACGCGCCCAGGCGAACTCTGAGGTGTGTACGCTAACGATAGTTAGTCCTGGTCTCGATAGCGCTCGTGTGCGGCCGTTGAGGGCGCCGAAATATTCCAATTGCCGGGGCGGTCTACATGGCTATGAGCAAAAGAATACTTCTGTGCTTTGTGCTGGCTTTGCTGCCATTGGTGGCGACCGCGGGGTTTGACCATGACCATGCGCAGTTCGGCACGGTCCTGGAGCGCCATGTCAAAGACGGCCGTGTCGACTATGACGGCCTCAAGCGCGACCGGGCGCCCCTCGATCAATATGTGCAGACACTGGGCGCGGTGAGCGCGGCGGAACTCGCTGCGTTCTCGCGGGAGCAGCAGCTCGCTTACTGGGTGAATGCCTACAATGCGTTCGTCCTAACGACTGTCATCGATGACTATCCGATCAGCCGTGGCTCGCTGGTGGGGCTGGCTTTCCCGTCGAACAGCATCTGGCAGATCTCAGGTGCGTTCAAAGGTAGCCGATTCAAGGCTGGCGGACGCACGTTGTCGCTGGATGACCTGGAACACAAGATCGTGCGTCCCACGTTCAATGAGCCGCGCGTGCACATGGCATTGGTATGTGCCGCGGTGGGTTGTCCGGTGCTCCGCAGCGACCCGTATCGGGCGATGGTTCTTGATGAACAGCTCGACACGCAGTCGCGCCGCTATTTGGCGGATAGCGCGCATGGTGCACGGCTCGATGCGCCCAAGCGTGTCCTGTACGTGTCGGCAATCTTCAAATGGTTCGGTGGGGATTTTGCAGCGCTCGGCAAGGGTGACACGCGACGCGGTATTCTTGAGTTTGTCGCTCGCCATAGCGAGCCGGATCGCGGACTCGCGTTACGTGAGGGTGAATGGAAGCTGCGGTATCTCGATTACGACTGGCGTTTGAACGAGTGAGCCGGGCGCTGGCGCACTGCGCAGCGGTCATGATTGTGTGCGCTGCTGCCACGAGTCACGCCGAGGCTTGGCTGCCGTCCGCAGAGGACAGAGCCGCCCTCGAGCGGCGTGAAGTCGTCGTGCACTCCGAGGAACTGCCCGATCAGCCCGCCAGCGAGCGTGGCCGCGAGGTGCGCGCGGCAATTCGTATCCGCGCGTCGGCGGAGAAGGTTTTCTCGGTGATGACCGACTGCTCGAGCGCACTGCAGTTCGTGCCGCACATGAAAAAATGTATTTTGTTGGCACGTGATCCTGTGACTGGGGCCGACACCATCGAGCACGTCATGGACTACGGCTGGTACGCGCCCGCTGTCCAGTACGTTTTCCGAGTCGACTACGTTCCCAACCGCGCCGTTGTTTTCAAAGCGGTGAGTGGTGATCTGGAACGCAATGAAGGGCGCTGGGAACTAACGCCGCTGAAGGCGGACCCTGTTACCGGCGTGCCAGAAACACTGCTGACATATCGTGTATCCGTCGTGCCGCGCTTTCGAGTACCGCAGAGCTGGGTACGTATGAGCCTGAAACGTGAACTGCCACGCATGCTAGCTGCGCTGCGGGAGTTCTCAGAGCGATCTTGACCTATACAAAATTCACCCAATAGGTAGTTCCACGCATCCTGCGTGGCATTCTGCGACTGCGCCAGCGCAGGCATTCGATACAAGTAAAGTCACGGCACGCTTTCGCGCGATCTATATCGATCCGGCCGACAAGTCCGATCCGATCGGGGCACTGGCGGTGCCGAAAGACGGCATCGATGTCGAGGACAAGTGGGCACCAGATATCGATTTTGAATACGCGCTGACCGAGCACATCGGGCTGGAATTGTTGCTAACGATTCCACAGAAGCACGAAGTAATTGCGACTGAGACTGCGCTGGGCCCGGAAGTCCGGCTGGGCACCGTCACGCATCTGCCACCGACGTTGACCGCGAAGTACTACTTCCTGACTGATAAGGTCCGGCCGTATGTCGGTGCGGCGCTGCAAGCCGGCGTTGATTTTCAGGTGAACGACCGTTAGCACGTGTCACTCGATGCGAAGAAGGCTTGGATTCGTACCGACGTGTCGCTGGGTGGAACGAAGCTGACGACCGTCAAGGTCGACCCCTATATCCTCGGGATTGGTGTCGGCTATCGCTTCGGCAACTGATGCCACATTCGCTGCCATTGTGAGCGCAGCAAGCCGGCAACATCGCGGCGGCCACCGGCTGGCTCGGGACGAATCTCGCGCCAGCCGGAGCCATGTTCGGCCACGACAAATGAGAACGCGTAGTCCGGCTCCTGGCCCATACGCAAGTCTGTCATCACCGCGCGGTTACCATTTTGCTGCAGTTGGTAGTAGCCGCGGGTGAACCAGGCAAAGCGCTCCACATTCCAGTTGCCGCGTAGGTCATGGTACAGATCGCCGTTGGTCGAGTGGGCTGCAAAGCGAATGTGCTTGGACTCATCGGCCAGCGAATAGAAGCCTTCGATGTAACCCGTGTCGGTCATCGCGACGATGCGCCATAGGACTGTATTGAACGCGGTCGGCGTAGCCAGTAGCTGCTGATAGGCGACGCCGTCGGTGGCCAGCGACCGGCCGGCCAACCGCTCTACCTGCCACTGCGCCGCGGCGGTCCACGCGAGGTACAGGCAGCTACAGCCGAGCCCGAGTTGATTCCAACGCAGGCCGCGCGCAGAGCGAAGTCGGAGAGCGGCGATAACCCCGGTAAGCAACGGCAGTGTGTAGAGCGGATCGATGATGAAAATGCTGCCGACGCCGAACGGCGTATGGGTAAACGGTATTGCCAGCTGCGTACCGTAAACCGTCATCCAGTCGAGCAGTGGGTGCGTGAACAGCGCTAACCACAGTGCCAGCCACCAGTGTCTGAACAAGGGCATTTCATTGTGGACTCGCGCAGCAAGTGCCGCGAACAGCGGCGAGAGCAGTGTCAGATAGAGCAGCGAATGACTTTCGGCACGATGGAATGTCATATTCCTGAGTGCATCGCCATGATCGATGAAGGCGTCCAGATCGGGCAGCGTGCCCGCGATTCCACCCAGAGCGCCGCCTTCCACACGGGCGTACGCCGACCCATCACGGCAACACCGACGGCCGCACCGAGTGCAAGTTGTGATAACGAGTCCATGGCTGCATGGCCAGTTTAGCGGCGTTACACTCGCTTGGGTGAGTGGTCCGTCGTTCAAGCCTGAAGGATTGGTACAGCGCGCCAAGTTTTCGCAGTCTGGTCGGTGGCTGTTGTCCAGTGCGCTCGGTTCGCTGGCTCGGACAATCCCTGGTGCTGATGCGCTAACGCGCTACCAACTGCAGCGAGCCGCGGCGGCCAGGTTGCTCAAACACCTGGCAGTCGAACTGCAGATCGACGGTATGGATCACTTGCCGCAGGAGCCCCACGTGATCGTGAGTTTGCATGAGAGCCTGGCGGACGGACTGTGTCTGCTGCAGCTCGGGTTGCCGCTGCGCTTCGTGGTGCGGAACGAAATTTTCCGCTGGCCTCTGGTTGGTAGCGCACTACACCGCATGCGCCATACCGAGGTGAACCCTGAGCGTGGTGGCGCGGCTTATCGGACCATGCTGCGTGCGGCGCGCGAGTCGATCTCGAACGGCGAGCATTTTGCAGTTTTCCCGCAAGGCACAGTACTCGGCGTCGAGTCTGCCTTTCGGGACGGCGCATTTCGGCTCGCGCAGTCGATGCGTGTGCCGCTGTTGCCGGTGGTGATCGTTGGTACTCACCGCATCTGGGAGCATCCCTTTTCGCCGGTGCTGCGCTATGGCATCAAGGCGCGGATGGTCGTACTGCCGCCAGTTAGTAGCACCGAAGTCGCTGCTCTCGAAACTGGCGAGCTGCGGGGCCGGGTCGAGTCTGCCATGAAGCGTGTGGCACTCAGCAGCGGCCGGGTGCGACCCAGGCGCTATGTGCCCGAGCGTGACGGCTATTGGGATGGCTACTCTTTTGAAATCGACCCGGCGTTTCCGGCGCTGCGCCAGCAAGTTGCGCGCCACCGTCGGCACGTCGGCCGCCGATAGTCTTCGCGAGCCCGATCAGGTGTGCTGGCGGCCGAGCGGGGCGCCGGGCGGGACATTGAACCAGACCATCTGCGTGGAACTGACCAGTAACCGGCGCGAGCGCGACCAGACGCGGGTGAGCTGGTCGTAGTAGCCATTGCGCGCGCTTTGGTTACTGGCTTCGACCAGCACGAAGTCCTGGCGGACGCGCGCGAGGTCCGCCTCATCAGCGTGGAAATGGACGGACATGGTGATCGTCGAGATCTTCGACAGCTCTGCATAGTGCATGGAGATGCGCGGCAGCGGCGTATCGGCAATCGCGAGCAGCCCAGCGTAATCCAGCGCCCGCTCGTCCTTGAACCGTGTCCAGGTTAGGGAGCGCATGCCGGTGCTGCGTTCGCCGACGGCGCCAGTGGCCATACGCAAGTCGAAACTGTCGATCCAGGTGACCGGGGCAACGTCTCGCGGAATTGGTTGCAGATCTTCGGGCGGTGCGCACGCCGGCATGGTCGCTGAGGCGATGTCGTCGGTTGCCCGGCGGCGCGCGAAGATCGCTGAGGTGTGGGCACAGTCGCCCTCTGTTTGCGCCGTCGCCACTTGCACGAAACGCAACGACCGCGTGCTGTGTACGAGCTCGCCAGTCGAGACAACGTCACCGGGTCCGATCGCACGCAGGAAGTCGATGCTGAGCGACAGCGGCAGCGCTTCCGGGTCGTTAGCGGCCTTTTGGGCGGCAAGCAGTGCGTGTGCGGCGACCCAACCACCGAAGGCACCCGAAAATGCTGCGACCGCCGGGTCCATGGCGGCCACCAGCGTTGTCTCATTCAGCCAGGTGTAGTCATTTAGCACGGACATATTGTGCCTGTTCGACACGTTATGTGGTGACTGATCTTCGCACGCGCCATGTTGTCCGAACGGTGCGACCAGAACTGCGCGTTCCGTCGCAGGCAGGCGAGGTGGCAAGGATTACCGTGCCGCTCATGGCGTTGCGGATTTCTCGCTTGTGTGTCGCAGCATTGCTGCTATCCATCGCCGCTTCGACTGCGGTGTCGGCGCGTGAACCAGGCAAAGTCAAGCTAACTACTCAGGCGACACCGCTGGCGCTGCGGTGGATTCGCCGCGATCGCGACCAGGAGCTGCAACACCGCGTTGCGATAGCCGGCAAGGTTCCGCCGCACCTGCGCTGGCTGTCGTCTGCGCTGTGGCTCGAATCGGCGCGGCCTGGCTTCAGCGTGGATATGGATCGCGATGACGAAGCGATCATCCTGAAGTACCGCAGCAAGTTCTAAAGGTGCATGATTGGCGCTGGGCGTATGTCCGCCCCTGCGCGGAGAGATCATGGCATCGGTAACTCGACAGCTCGCGACGTTCGCAACGGACGTTCGCTTCCAGAAACTGCCCTCTGAAGCCGTAGCGGCGGCCAAGATCGCCGTCCTCAATATCCTGGCCGCGGCTCTCGGTGGTGCGCAGACTCGCATCGGGCGGCTCCATACCCAGCTCGCAAAAGACACGGGCGGCGGTGTCAAAGAGGCCACATTGATCGGCGACGGGGCGCGCGTGTCGCGACCGATGGCGGCCTACGCCAACGGCGGTCTGGCGTTTGCGCTCGACTACGAAGACGTTTGCCAGTACGTGATACACGCTGGCCCGATCGTTGTCCCGGCGGTGTTAGCCGTCAGTGAGTCACTCGGTGCGTCAGGCAAGTCGATGCTCGCGAGTGTCGTGGCCGGTTATGAAGTCGGCACGCGGATTGGCTGGGCGATGCAGCCCTCGCCTGAGCGTGGCGCACAAGTGTGGGGTCAGCAGTACACGCCGTTCGCTGCCTGCGCAGCGGCTGGCAACCTGCTCAAGCTCACGCCCGTGCAAATGGATGCGGCGATGGGTGTCACGGGCACCTATGCGCCGGTACCCTCGGCCTACAAGTACTTCGGTATTGTCGATGAGACCCGGCCGATGCGCGAAGCGAAGCTGGGCTGGGGTTGGATGTCGATGGCGGGCGTGATGGGCGCGCTGTCGGCGAAAGCAGGTTTTCGCGGGGGTCACGGCATACTCGACGGTAAGGAAGGCTTCTGGATCATGGCGGGCTCCGACCAATGCGACTTCAAGAAGATGACCCAGGGCTTGGGGCGTGAGTGGTTGATACTCGGCACCGACTTCAAGCTGCATCCGTCGATCGCCTGGAGTCATCCGCCGTTTGTCGCGTTGCAGAAGCTCATCGAGCAGCATGCGATCAAGGCTAGCGATGTCGCCAAGGTGCGTGTCTGGAACGTCGGCGTCACGCGAATAGCCGATTACGACCCGCGGGGCGCGGTCGATGCGCAGTTCTCACTGCCTTATGCCGTTGCCACCACCTTGCTGCGCGAGCCGCTCACACCGGCGCTCTATGCGGAGCGCAAGATCAAGAGTGCGCCCGTGCGTGCCATGATGAAGCGGATCGAGTGCATCGAAGATCCACAGATGGATTTCGACTGGTTCAAGCGCAACATCATGCGCACCCGGGTCGAGATCACGCTCAAAAATGGCAAGCGGGTTGAGCAGGCGGCAACCTTCCCCGACGACAAACCGAAATATGGCTATCAACAAGTGGTCGCCAAACTCGAGGCGATGTCGGACGGGCTATTACCGGTGAGTCGTGTCGGGCAGATCGCCGACACAGTGGAGCGACTCGACAAGCTTGCCGACGTCACCGTGCTGGCACGGCTGTTAGTACCTGCGAGACGATCAAGATGAAACGCAGCGGCGGGCTATTGCTAGCCTTGCTCCTGTGTGCCTGTGGTGGTGGCGGCAACGGCGGTGGGCCGATGCTCGCTGCGGTCACGCCGCCGAGCGCGCCGGTTGCGCTGACCGCGAACGTGGGCGACGGCGCCGTCAGTCTCGGCTGGGCTGCCGTTGCCGACGATGGTGGTGCCACGGTAGACGGCTACGACATCACGCTGACGCCGCAACCGAGCGGCGTGCGGATCGAAATCGTCGGGCGTCGTGCGCTCATCCGTGGTCTCGCCAACGGCACGGCCTATACAGCGAGCGTGCGCGCACGCAATCGGGTGGGGAGTGGCCCAGCCGCGCAGTCCGCCGCGCTCACACCGCGCACGACCGACGTTGGTCAGTACCAGGCGCTGACAATCGCCGGCGATACCAGTAGCAGCGGCATATTCGACCCGTCGCTGCTGCGCACCGGCGCTAACGAGTTGTGGATGGCTTACTCCGGCGTCGATTACCGACGCAATGCGCAGAGCCAGCTTGTGCAGGACGTCGGCATCAGTCTTGCACGCAGTACTGACAATGGCGCCACGTTCGCCAAAGTCGTTAGTGTTGGTGTGCCCGCAGCGGCCACGGTTACGGATACCGACCCGGCGCGCTCGACTTGCAATGCGGCTACCTGCATTGGCCGCTGGGTCTACGAGACGAGTTGGCTCATCGATGATGCCGGCGATCCGGCTACCTCGCAGCGCTACAAACTGTTTGCGCACAAGTATTTTCTCTATCCGCCCAGCGCAGAGCCCACACGTTACTACCTTGGCGCAATCGTGATGTGGACGGCGGCGGATCCGGCGGGCCCCTGGTCGACGGAAACCCCGCTGATCGGCTGGAATCTGACGCCACCGGAGCTAACCGCGCGCCACGTCGTCAACTCGCTCAACGGCGATCTGGCCAATTGCCTGGTCGTGGCTGAAGGGTCGGCCGTGGTGCGCGGCAGTACGATCGACTTTGTCTTTGCCTGCCCGTCCGCAGGTTCTGGCGGCGTCAATCCGCAGAAGATTGTGTTGCTCCGGACGACCGATCGGCTGTCAACGCTGAGTTACGTCCGCACCGTGTTGCAAGCCAGCGCCGCCGCACCGCTGGGCGCAAGCTTTTACACCGCGCCAGCGCTCGTGGCCAACGCCGACAGCGCTCCGGTGTTGATCGTCACGCCCGCGGTCGGCGCGGGGACCTACGCGGGCTGTGTGGTGTTCCCGTTTGCTGACGAGGTGGCGGGCACATTGCATCTCGACGGGGGTAACCCGGTTGCAATCCAAGGTTTACCGACGCGGGCCGGCCGGTTCGGTGGCGCTTGCACCTGGGCGCGCGGTGCGGCCGGGCTCGGCGGAGTCATTCTGAATGAGGTGGTCGCCGGCACGCCAGCCGACAACACCCGCTTCAACATGCTGCGGACCGGCACCCGTCTCGATCCGTGAGTAGAATGCGCGACTGATTTTTGGCTGTCGCACCGTCTAACGCCGATGCTCAAACGTACCGTCCGTGTCGAATCCCTGGTTTTGTTGGTCGCGGCCTACGTCGTGCTGTTCGCCAACCGTGGCTGGTGGGCCGGCGCGCTCGCGGGTCGTAGCCCGAATGAAGCCGGCGCCTGGCTGTTCGCGCTCGCGCTCGGCGTGCTGCTGCTCGCCATCCACTACATCCTGTTTGTTCTGCCGGCCACCGGCCGTACGGTGCGGGTCTGGCTGACTGTCTGCGTGCTGGTCGCGATGGCGGCGCAGTATTACATCGTGAGTTACCGCGTACTCATCGACGCGACGATGATGCAGAACGTGCTCAATACCGACACCCGCGAAGCGTCCGAGCTCTTGGGCTGGCGACCGTTGCTCGCAATTGTGCTGCCGGCTGTCCCCATCATCTGGCTGATCTGGTGGTTGCGGCTCGAGCCTCGGTCTTGGCGAAAAGCAGCGGCGTGGCGAGTTGGTAGTGTTGCCGTGGCCCTGTTGCTGGCGGTCGTGGCGGTCCTGCCGGTGAACCGGGACTTCACGTCACTGATGCGCAATGAGCGGGGTCTGCGGTATCTGGCGACACCGGCCAATGTGTTCTATGGTCTCGCGCACAACCTGCTGGCCAGACCCTCGATCATTCCCACCGTGCGTGCGACGGTGGGCGAAGACGCGCGGCTGCTCACTGCACCTGACGCAGTGCAGCGCCCGATGGTGTTTGTGCTGGTCATTGGTGAAACTGCGCGCGCGGCTAACTTCTCGCTGCTCGGCTACGAGCGCGACACGAATCCTGAGCTCGCGACGCGCGATATCGTAGCCTTTCAGGATGTCACCGCCTGCGGCACATCGACGGAAATCTCGCTGCCGTGCATGTTCTCGCCCTGGGGGCGCCGCGACTATGATGAGCAACAGATTCGCGGCTCCGAAGGCCTGCTCGATGTGCTGGTGCACGCGGGGTTTAGAGTCGTCTGGCGTGAGAACCAGTCTGGCTGCAAGGGTGTCTGTAGTAATGCAGAGATCGAGAACCAGCTGATGCTCGACACGCCACGTCCGGAGCTGTGTGACGCCAAGCACTGCCTCGATGAAATCCTGCTCGATGGGCTCGACGGCATGCTGCGCGATGCGCACGGCAATACGGTGCTGGTGATGCATCAGCTCGGCCAGCATGGCCCGGCCTATTTCGAGCGGTTCCCCGATCGACTGAAGCGTTTTCAGCCGACCTGCGACACAGCAGAGTTGCGCCGCTGCACGCCTGAGCAAGTGGTCAACACATACGACAACGGCATTCTGTATACCGACGAGGTTCTCGCCCGGTTGATCGACATACTCGCCGCGCAAACTGCAAACGTCGACAGCGCCATGCTGTTTGTCTCGGATCACGGCGAGTCGTTAGGCGAGAAGGGGCTCTATCTGCATGGTATGCCTTACGCCATCGCCCCACAGGTGCAGCTGAAGGTGCCGATGGTCTTCTGGGCGTCGACGGGGTTCCGCGAGCGCGTCGGGCTCAACTACCCATGCCTGGCGCAGCGTGCGCGCGAGCCGGCGTCGCACGACAACCTGTTTCATTCTGTGCTGGGTGTGCTCGATGTGCAGACGAGCGTCTACGCGCGTGATCGGGATGTCTTTGCCGGCTGTCGCGCGCGCTGATCTATTTCTCGACGCGGTATTCAACGCCGCCGCGTGAGCGCTCGCTGCCCTGCTCGACCTTGAGTGACAGCTCATCGCTCAGTTGGTAGCGCAAAGTGAGTACTCTGCCAGGGTCGAACAGGCCGACGCCGTAGCTCAGGTACAGCCGCGGGGATAGGTACTGGCCGACGGTGAGAGCAGCACCGCCGATCATCTCATTGTCGCTGACGCCCACCTCGTCGATGCCAAGACGGTTGCCGATGTTCTTCGCGAGCAGCCCGCCGGCGGCCGCGCCGAGGGACCGTGCGGCAGCCGACATGGCGTCGCCTTCGCCGGCACCAATCTGCTCGAGCGGCTTGCCCGCTACCAGATAAGCCAGCGCATTGGCCTCGCCCATCGCAGGGTCCGAGAACACGGACAGTTGCGGGTTCTTGGCGGAACCCGCGACCCGGATGCCAGCGGTCACTGTGCCGATCTGGCGTGCGGCCACGATTGTCAGCCGCGGATTGTCGAGCGGTGTGCCAGCGTATAGCAACTGTCCCTGGCGGATGGTCAGAGCCTGCCCGTACGCCTTGTAAGTGCCGGCGACGCGCACCTCGCCAGACCCTGTGGTCGTCACGCCCGGTCGTTCGCGTACCATCAAAGTGCCGTCGACCTTGGCGTCGAGACCATAGCCTGCGAGCCTGACCTGCTCACCAAACTCGACGCGGATGGTTGCGGATAAGGGCGCGCTGCGCGCCGTATCGCTGGTTCGATCAACCGCATCGACGATGACGACATCATCGGATGCGGCCTGCGGTCGGGTGCCGCGGGGCAGGCGGGCGAGATCGATATCTGCTCGCGGCAATTTCACGTAGCCAACGAGAGACAGCTGCTCATCATTGCGTTGTAAGACGAGGTCGGGCGTGGCGGTGACGCGCACGCCGGGAATGTCGGCGGCGAGAAAGTCCTTGCCTGTGACGGCAATCCGAGTGGTGCCGGCGAGTGAGGTCGTGCCGTCGACCTGCACGAAGCCGTCACCTGATGTCACACGGCCGACGACCAGCAGCGCGCCGTCCACTTGCCCACTGACGCGCAGTTCCCCGTTCCGCAACTGAAGTCCCAGCCGCGGGACATTCGCCGCAAAGTTGCGGATGTCGATCTGGCCTGACACGTCAGGCGATTGCAAGGTGCCGGCGATTGCAGCCTGCAGCGTCGCGCTGCCACGTATGTCTACCAACTGCGGTGCGAGCGTACTGAGTACCGCGAGCTGCGGCAGGTCAGCGCTGAGCGAACCATCGAGTGGTGTCGACGCCTCGCCAATACCGGTAGCGGCGAGCCGGCCGCTGAGTGTGCCGCTCTCGTCCAGCGTTGCGTCGAGTGCAACTTGCGCCGTTTTACCTGAAAAGTCACCGGTGATGGTCAGGCCGCTATAGGCCAATAACGGCGTGACGTCTGGTCCTGACAGCGACGATGGCAGCACTTTGCCGCTCGCAGAGAGCAGCTGTGCCTTGCCACTGAGCTCGCCCGTTGCGCTTCGCTGCACCGTTCCAGTCCCGTTGATCGCACCCTGGAGCGACACCGGTGGCGATTCCAAAGCGAAGGCAAGGACCAGTGCCAGCGGTAGATGCTCGACTTGGTAGCTTGCACGGGCTGCGCCCGAAGCTTGCAGTTCGCCTGCTAGACAGGCGTCGAACGTATCGTTGCCAAGACAAGCTTGCGACAGGCTGCCGTTACGATCGAGATACTCGATGCGAGCAGGCTGCCGCAACTCGAATGCGCCGATATCGTCGATCGCGATCCGTAGCGTCTCGATGCTGCCGCTCAAGCCCCGATCACTGACCGTTCCGGTTGCCCGGGCATTGATTGCCTGCAATTCGACGCCGACCCCGCGGAGCTCCTCGGCCTGTATGTTCGCGGTGACATCAAATTTCGGCCAGACACCACGCGCTGTGAGTTTGCCAGCCGCATTGCCAGCGGCGTCCGGCAGCCACGCCGTGAGTGACGGAATAGTGACGTCGGCAGCGATCTCCATTGCGTCGCCGGCGGCCAGTGCCACGCGAGTACTTGCCATCTCCAGGCGACTGCCATTGGCTCGCAGGTCCACGGAACCTGTTAGCAGTTTGTCAGCTGTCACTGCCAGATCAACCGTGCCGTCGACCGGGCCACCACGCCATTGCGCGACCAGCTCGCGCGGCTCGAACTTGCGTAGGCGGGCTTGTACTTGACCACCGAGCGCGGGTTGCCAGCGAACACGACCGCTGGCCTCCAATCGTCCTTGTGGCTGAATCAGGGCTAGCCGCTCGATCTCGACTGCCTGCATCGAACCAGTCAGCGCGACATCGAGATCGGCCAGACGGCCGGGTGGGCCGAGCGCGATGTCGCCGACAACTCGATACGACTCAGTAGTGCCGTTGACTGCAATGTCGCCGCGGCTCTGCAACACCTGTCCCGCGAGATCCGCCGGCAGCGTGAGATCGCGCCAGCTAACATTCAGGTCGACCAGGAGGGGTTCGGCCGCGGTCTTTACGTCGCCCTTGATCGACATCTGACCATTACCCCAACGGAGCAGTCCGTCGATGGTCGTCGTGGGACTTCCCGGTACGACTCGCAGCCGCTCGATCCCAAGCCGCTCGGCATTGATGTCGATATGGCCGCTCACCTGACCGCCGGAGCGCGTACCCGAACCGCGCAGCGCGGCTGCCAGATTACGAACTGCTGAGGAATCCGCCAGCAGCGCACCGCGCGGATCAGTGCGCGGGATCTCGAGCTCCATCTCCCATGTCAACTGGTCCTGCAGCTGAACTGTTGCCTGTAGTGACGCGACCACGGGCTGCTGCAGATTTAGCGTCGCTTTGACGTGCGCATCGGCCGCAGTTGCGGTCAGGTTTCCGATCCAATTGCGCTCACCCTGAATGGCATCGATGTCGAGTTTCTGGATTGTCAGTGCGTCGTGGTTCCAGAGGGCCTCGAGTTGCGCTGTGTTGATCTGCGCGAGTTGTTCGCCCGCGCGACGCACGACACCGCCCTGCAGCGTGAACGAATTGATCGCGACGTTGATGGGTGGATCGAGCGAAAGCGGCTTGTCATCCTGTTCGACGCGCGGCTCGGATAAGGTCAGGCGTACGCCGGTCGCGTTGCCGCTTTCGATCACGACAGTTTGCCGCAGCAGTGCTAGCAACCCGAGATCGACCCGCAGGCGCTCGACCTCAAGTTCTATACCAGCGTCAAGATCACGATAGTGGAGTGCGTCAATGGTTAGCGGGCCCGCCAGTGTGCCGTCGATCGACGCGACCGACAGCGTGCCGGGAACCAAGGGGGTTGCGCGTTGATATGCCCAGCGCGCGCCGGCAGCCGTGTTTGTCAGCCAGGCCGCCGCGATCACCAGCACGATTATTACCGCGCCGATACCTTTAAAAAGACCGCTCATAGATCCGGTCCGATCATCAGGTGAATCCGCAGGCCATCGTCCGGCAGGTCGGTCTCGACCGGCACGCCCAGATCAACCCGCACGATGCCCACGGGCGATTTCCATCGCAGCCCTATGCCTGCGCCGATGTTGGCATTCAGATCAGTCTTGAAGGCGTCACCAGCATCGACAAAGACCGCGGCGCCCCACTTTTCGAGAAAGTAATATTCGAACTCGGCGCTGGCAACCGCCAGATATCGTCCCCCGATCACACCGCCTGTCGCGTTTCGTTCACCGATCTGTTGGTAGTCGAAGCCGCGCACCGAGCGGTCGCCCCCGGCAAAAAACCGCAATTCCGGCGGTAGTGCATCGAAGTCGCCCGCTGCAAGCGCGCCGAGCGACGCGCGCACGATGAGTCGGGATCGATCGCTGGCGGGCTGGATCCATTTCGCGTCGGCTCGTAGTTGCAGGAGGTTTGTGTCTGACAACACTGCCTCGGCAGCTGCGCGCGCTGTATAGGTGACTGAAAGTCCGCGCGACGGAAACACCAGGTCGTTAGCGCGTTTGCGGCCAAGATTGGCCTCGGCGTACAACAGACGTGAGGAGCGCTGCTCGTCGGCGATGGTGAAGTCGCCGTTCAGAAACTGCAGTCCCAGCGTCCGCGCGTAGCCGCGCCAATCGTCGATGGACTCGATCGCTGACAAGCGCATGAGCCGCGAGCGACTACTGTCGGTTTGTTCGTCGCGATAGCCGCCGGCAAAGCTGAACAGGCGGGACTGGCGGCCCGGCCACGGAATGCGGTAATACGCAGTGTAGTCTTCGAGTCGTGCGCTGTACTCGACCTGCCCGCCGGCCTTGTGACCGCGTCGGTTCAGCCAGCGTCGTTCCACGCCGAGGCGAGCACCCGGGCCCGCGTCCGTGCTGACAAAAGCGCTGGCCGTGTAAACGGTTCTTTTCGCCGGTACCAGTAGCACGTTGACCGGCACCGCGCCGTCCACGCGCTGCTCCAGCGCGGGTTGTACTGACACCGTTGCGAAGTAGTCCGCATCCACGAGACGTTGTTGTAGCGTGAGCAGTTGGTCGATGTCGTAGGGCGCACCAGGCTCCCACGGGATGTAGCGCTGCAGAAACGCTGGCGGGAATTGCACGTCGTCAAAACGCACGTCACCAATGCGATATCGCTCACCGCTCTGCCAATTGAGATCGATCGTCGCGCGACGTGATGCGCGCGTGACCTCGACGCGATGTCGCTTGAGTTCAGCATCGAAGTACCCGTTGGTCTGCAGCGCGGCGCCGATCAGTGCTTTGCTGTCTTCGTAGAGCCCATGTTGCAGTGCTTCTCCCACCGCAGGCTGGAAGCGGTCGATCGCGCGGCGAACCTCTGGTAGTTGGCCACCCGGACCGTCCACAGTGACGTCGCGTTCGCGTACAAATACCTGTTCGCCAAGCGTCACTCGATAGCGTGCGACGATACGGTCGTCGCTTGGTTCGAGCTCGCCGCGCACTTGCACATGGTAGTAGCCGTAAGGCTCCAGCCCTCGCGCGATCTCCTCCTGACCACGCTCCATCAGTCGCTGCAGCTCGCTCGGGTGGGTGTCACGATCGAGATACTGCTGCAGCTCGAGATTTGCGCGCGCAGCGGCCTCAAGCTCATCGTTGAGGCCGTCGATCTCGATCAAAAGTTGTTCTGCACAGACAGCGCTGCCAAACAAAAGCGCCAGCAGTACAATCGCCAAACGGTAGGTGGGACTGTGCCTACAGATCATATTTTTAAGGTCACGTCATTTCCGTTGAGTGTCAAGCTGAAGACAAGGCGAGTCGGTCTGGTTTTCCTGGATCGTCTACAAGTCCCGCAAGCACCGCGATCAGGTCAATGCCAAGGTGATGAAGGACCCTCGGCTTGCCAAAATGATGGATCCGAAAAACCTGCCATTCGATGGCAAGCGCATGGTTTGGGGCGGGTTCAAGGTCACGATTTCCCTCGATTCGGTTTAAACTCGTCGCTGTTGGGCAATGATGAGGAGCCGCCACGGTGGTGAGCGTCACGCTGCCTCGGACGAGGTCAGTATCGGTGAAGACGACTGCGCTGCGTGCGCTGGGTGGCGTATTCTTCCTGCTGGGCGCCATCGGCATTTTCGTGCCGCTGCTGCCAACGACCGGGTTCTGGATCCTGGCGGTGATGTGCTGGGCGAAAAGTGCGCCGGCGCTGAGCGCGCGCTTGCTCAATCATCCGCGGTACGGCAGGGGACTGTCAGACTGGATCCACCACGGCGTCATTCGGCGACGCGGCAAGGCTTACGCCATCGGCGGCATGACGCTCGGCGCGTCGATCAGCTTTCTCACGATCGAGACCACGTGGCAGGTCAAGGCGATCATCATCGGGACCTTGCTGGCTGCTGCCATATGGATCGGTACCCGGCCCGAAGACCAACGCGACGAGACACGTGAACAGTAGATGGCGGCGCGACGGTGTGCGCGTCGTCCGCGCTGGCGAGCTCGATAGCAACACGCCGCAAACACCGGGCATGCAGCGCGCGGCCGCCATCAGTGCGGCAACCGTGTCGGCCAAAAAGATCTGGGCGGGCACAGTGACCATCGCGCCGGACGCCAAGACCGGCGCGCATCATCACGGTGATCTCGAAAGTGTGATCTATGTGCTGCGTGGTGTGGCCCGGATGCGCTGGGGCGAGCAGTTGGAATTCACGGCCGAAGCAGGGCCTGGCGATTTCATCTATGTGCCGCCGTGGGTGCCGCATCAGGAGATCAACGCCGGTGTTAACGAACCACTCGACTGTGTGTTAGTACGTAGCGGACAGGAAGCGGTCGTGGTCAATCTGGAGATCACGCCGGTGGAGCAGCCCGAAGCGCTCTGGCAGGATTGCCTGCACGCTGCGCTGCGCGAACCTCGTTAGGGCACGCAGACGTCACAGTCGACGTCGGGTCGATCGTCGCTGGCTTGATTGATCGGTTGGTTGCGCTGACGGAGCCCGAGCCACGCGTCGACGAGGGCGCCCGCGCTGGTAGCACCGGCACGCTGTGCGGACATAGTTTGTGCGCCTGGTGTAGCTCCAGGCTGCGGCATCGCGATGGCCGCGCGTACCGCGAGACCCGAGCCTTCCATCACCGGGAAATCGAGTTCGGCCGCCACGGTCGCGGCGATCGGGGCCATGCAAGTGCAACCCAGCACAATGCTCTGGATGTCATCTTGTGCGATCGCCGCGCGGCATTCCGCCAGCACCCTGCGGAGCATCGCGGCGTCACCACGATGTAACTGTGACATCACGCTGTCGTCACTGCCCAGCGTTGTTAGATCGGCTTCTGTCCCGACATGCCGAACGCGGGCGCATCGCTCGGTGAGGCCGAGCGCGCGCAGCCGTTCATCGTAGAGATGTGCCATGGAGCGCGGCCAGATGGTGACGATGGAGAACCGAGGGCCGGCCGCCGCTGCCGCGCGCAGCGCGGCTTCACCGGAGCCCAGCATCACAATGCCCGCCGCCCGTGCCGCGTCAATCCCATAGTCCGCAAAGGAGTTGATGACCACGGCATCGAAGCCTGCACGCTGCGCTTGCTCCGCAGCATCGAGGTAGCCAAGATCAACGATCAGCCGCTCGTAGGGTGTCGCCGGAAAAACCACCAGCCGCGGGTTGACGATGTCGATAGCCGTGCTCGCGCTGCGGATAGCCGCCAGATGAGCTGGAAGTTCCAGCGATGTCGTACCGCTGCCGAGCACTGCAACACGCATGGCTCGACTTTAGGGGCCAGACGGCGAGTCGTCAAACTGCTCCCCCAGGAAGTCGAGCAGAGCCCGCACGGCCGGGAGTTGGCCGCGTCTCGACGCGTAAACAGCATGGACCATCGACGGCGGTGGAGCCCAATTCGGTAGCACTTGCCGTAGGCGGCCACTGGCGAGTTCGGCACGCAGCATCATTGTTGGGAGCTGCACGACTCCGATGCCCGCGAGCGCTGCCGCGCGCAGCGCAATCATGCCGCGCGAGACCAGTCGCGGTCGATGCGAAATCGTCGCTCTGGCGCCCTGCGGTCCAACCAGATCCCAGCTATGTTCATCGTGAGATTCGCCGTGTGCGAGACTTGTTAGTTCGGCGAGATCGGTGGGCCCCTGTACCAGTTTGCTACGCGCGAGTAGGTCGGGACTCGCGACGAGGCACTGTTCGGCAGGCGCGAGACTCCGCAGCAACAGATCGCTGTCGGCCAGCGGCGGTCTGCGTACTCGCAACGCAATGTCTATTCCCTCGGCAATCAGATCGACTACGCGGTCGGTGGCCTCCACGTGCAGCTCGACGCGATGGTGAGCTGACATGAAGTCGGCCAGCATCGTGGCGACCAGGTTGTCCAGCAAGGTAGGCGGACAACTGATGCGGACGATGCCGCAAGGTTCAGCGCGGGTCTGGTCGATTGACTCCTGCGCAGCTTGAGCCTCGACCAGCATGGCTTTGCAGTGCGTGTAGTAGGTCGTACCGACAGGTGTCACGGCAAAGCGACGCGTTGAGCGCTGGATCAGGCGCACGCCGAGACGGTCCTCCAGCAACGCGACTCGACGACTTAGCTTAGATTTCGGCACACCCAATGCCCGACCAGCCGGCGCAAAGCCGCCGTGGTCCACCACCTGCACGAAGTAATAGAGGTCGTTGAGGTCCTGCATTGAGTAGATCGTTGCAATAATAGGACGATGTGTCCAATAAATGCCGACTACTCGATCATAAGTCCTACTGATAACGTTAAATTATGAAGAAAATCACCGGAATCTATGGTGCGCCGCGCTCCCATTGGGTGGGAGACGGCTTCCCCGTGCAGTCGCTGTTCTCGTACCACAGTCACGGCCAGCATCTCAGCCCGTTTCTGTTGCTCGATTACGCTCAGCCGACACACTTTGAGCCGGCCGCCAAGCCGCGCGGCGTGGGCGTACATCCGCATCGCGGCTTCGAGACGGTGACGATCGTCTATCAGGGCGAGCTCGAGCACCGCGACTCGACCGGTGCGGGCGGCAAGATCGGACCGGGCGATGTGCAGTGGATGACGGCAGCGGCCGGCATCCTGCACGAGGAGTTCCACTCGCAGGCGTTTGCGCGCACTGGCGGCATGGTCGAGATGGTGCAGTTGTGGGTGAACCTGCCAGCGCGGGCCAAGCTGACAGCACCCAAGTACCAGACGCTGACGCGGGCGCAGATCCCCGTCGTCGAGTTGCCGGATGGTGCGGGTACGCTGCGGGTCATTGCCGGGGACTATGCGGGGCAAAAAGGCGCTGCCGAAACATTCACGCCGCTCGATGTATGGGACGTCCGCTTACAGCAGGACAAGACTCTGCGCCTGACCGTTCCTGAATCGCGCAGCTTGGCGATCGTCGTCTTGCACGGCACGGTTCAGGTGAACGGTGCGCAAGTCGCACGCGCGACAGAGTGGGTATTGTTGGGCCGCGCCGGCCAGCAGGTTGAGATCGAGGCTAACAATGACGCGATGCTGCTGTTGCTGAGCGGCGAGCCGATCGATGAGCCGATCGTCGGTCGTGGCCCGTTTGTCATGAACACCGAAGCGGAGATCCGTCAGGCGATCCACGATTTCAACACTGGTCAGTTCGGGAGTATGTCGTGATGCAGTATCAGATCGCCGTCGTTGTTGGTAGCCTCCGCCAAGAATCCCTCAACAAGAAACTGGCCGACGCTTTGTGCAAGCTGGCAGCGCCGGAGTTCTCCTTCAAGCAACTCTCGATTGGTGACTTGCCGCTCTACGATCAGGACGACGACAAGAGTCAGGCTGCCGCAGTGAAGCAGCTGAAGAGCGATATCCAGGCGTCGCAAGGTGTGCTTTTTGTGACGCCCGAATACAATCGCTCGATACCTGGCGTGCTCAAGAACGCTATCGACCATGCGTCGCGGCCGTATGGCGACAGCGCCTGGAGAGGCAAGCCGGCGGGGGTGTTAGGCGTGTCGGTGGGTGCAATCGGTACGGCCCTTGCGCAGCAGCATTTGCGAACCGTGCTTGCATATCTCGACATGCCGACGCTTGGCCAGCCCGAGGCGTTCATCCAGATGAAGGATGGCCTATTCGATGCGTCGGGCGCGGTCGGCGAGGGCAGTCGCAAGTTCCTGCAGGGCTGGATGGACAAATATACCGCCTGGGTCCGGCAGCACGTCGTGCGATGATATTCAGGTGGCAGCGCCGATATTAGACATTCGCAATCTCAGCAAGACATACGCATCAGGCCTCACGGCATTGGCAGACGTGTCGCTGCAGATCAGCAAAGGCGAGATCTTTGCGCTGCTCGGACCCAATGGCGCTGGCAAGACCACGCTCATCAGTATTGTCTGTGGCATCGCAACGGCGAGTTCAGGGACAGCGAGTGTCGCGGGTCATGACATCGTTGGCGGCTATCGCGCCGCCCGCACGCTCATCGGTCTGGTGCCGCAGGAACTCAGTACGGATACCTGGGAGACTGTCTTGGCGACGGTCAACTACAGTCGCGAGTTGTTTGGCCGCGCGCCGAATCGGGCGTTCGTCGAGAAGACGCTGCGGGATCTGTCCCTGTGGGAGAAGCGCAACGATCGGATCATGACGCTGTCGGGTGGCATGAAGCGTCGCGTGATGATCGCCAAGGCGCTGGCCCACGAACCCGAAGTCTTGTTTCTCGACGAGCCCACCGCAGGTGTCGATGTGGAGCTGCGCCGCGATATGTGGGCGCTGGTACATGAGATGCGCTCGCGTGGTGTCACGATCATCCTGACCACTCACTACATCGATGAAGCGGAGGAGATGGCCGATCGGATCGGGGTCATCAGCCGGGGGAAGTTGATTCTCGTCGAAGAGAAGCTGGCGTTGATGCGCCAACTGGGCAAGAAGCAGCTGACCGTGCAGTTGACGGAGCCGCTGCAGCAACTGCCAACTGGCCTCGCGGACTGGCCACTCGAGCTGACCAATGACGGCACGCAGCTGCAGTTCAGGTTCGATGCCAATGCCGAACGCACCGGGATCCCGGGACTGCTGCGACGGCTGGACGAACTCGGTGTGGGCTACAAGGACTTGCACACCGCGCAGAGCTCGCTCGAGGAGATCTTCGTCAGCCTGGTGAGCGAGCGCGAGAGTGGCCGACATGTCTAGCGTTCGATTCAATGGCCGCGGTGTCTGGGCTATCTACAAGTTCGAAATGGCGCGCTTCCGGCGCACCTGGATGCAGAGCCTCGTCACGCCCGTCATCACGACATCCTTGTATTTCGTGGTTTTCGGCGCCGCGATCGGCTCGCGCATGTCAGAGGTTGGCGGCGTACCCTACGGCGCCTTCATCGTGCCGGGCCTGATCATGCTGTCGTTACTCACCGAGGGCTTGTCGAGTGCATCCTTCGGTATCTTTTTCCCGAAGTTTACCGGCACTATCTATGAGCTTTTATCTGCACCGGTGTCGGCGTTCGAGATCGTGCTGGGCTACGTCGGCGCGGCCGCAACCAAGTCGGTGATTCTGGGGCTGGTCATACTCGCGACGGCGTCCTTGTTCGTGCCACTCAAGATTATGCACCCGGCGGCGATGGTCGCCTTCCTGTTACTAACGGCTGTGTCCTTCAGCCTGTTCGGCTTCATCACCGGCATCTGGGCCAAAGGCTTCGAGCACCTGCAGTTCGTGCCGATGCTCGTCATCACGCCGCTCACCTTTCTGGGCGGCGCGTTCTATTCGATCGACATGCTGCCGCCGGCCTGGCGCACGATCACTCTATTCAACCCGGTGGTTTATCTGATCAGCGGCTTTCGCTGGAGTTTTTACGGCAGCTCCGACGTCAGCGTCGGTTGGAGTCTTGCGGCCACACTCGGCTTCTTCGCCTTGTGTCTCGTGCTGATCGTCTGGATCTTCAAGACGGGCTATCGCTTGAAGAACTGACGGCGCTACTCGTAGCGCAAGGCGTCGATCGGATCGAGCCTGGCCGCTTTGCGTGCCGGGTACAGCCCAAATACGACCCCGACCAGGCCGCTGACCAGCAATGCCAGCACGACGATATCGGGGCGAATGACTAACGACCAGCCGAACTGTGCTGATAACAGTTTGCCGGCGCCAATGCCAAGTGCCACGCCGATGATGCCGCCGATCGCGGCGAGGGTCAGCGCTTCGACCAGGAACTGCGCCAGGATATCGCCAGGCTGGGCGCCGACCGCAAGACGTATGCCAATCTCGCGGGTACGCTCGGTCACGGACACGAGCATGATATTCATCACGCCGATACCGCCGACAATCAGTGAGACGAGGGCAATCGAGGCTAACAAGGCGCTCAGCGTTGTCGTTGTTGCAGACATCGCGCCGGCCATCTCGGCGATACTACGGACCGAAAAATCGTCTTCTTCGCCCTCGGGGATGCGGTGTTTCTCGCGTAGCAGCTTGGTGACCTCTTGTTCCACAGTCGTGGTCGCTTGCGGCGAGATGGCGCTGAGATAGATCTGCCCGCGGATGAACTTGCCCAAGCCACCTTGAATGCGAGCCCCGAAGGTTGCCATTGGTACGAACACAGCGTCGTCCTGGTCGCTGCCCATGCCGGACTGACCTTTCTCGTCCAGCATCCCCACGATCGTATAGGGCGATTCGCGAATGCGGATCGATTGGCCAATGGGATTGACACCCTCGCCAAACAATTTCGAGGCAACGGTCTTGCCCACTACCGCGCTGCGGCTGGCACCGCTTTCATCGGCTTGGGTGAGTCCTGTACCGGTGACGATGGCCCAATCCCGGATGTCAAAGTACTCGGGCGTGGTGCCATGGACGGTCGTTGTCCAGGTGGCCGTTTCGGAAATCACCGGTGTCGACATCCGCGACAGGGGCGCGGCAGTGCGCACGGATGGCGCCTCATTCTGGATCGCGCGCAGATCTTCCCAGGTGAGCGTGGGTTGTGAGCCAAAGCCGCCGCGCATGCCGCCTTGGGACGTGGAACCCGATAGCACGATCAGCACGTTCGTGCCGGTGGCCTCGAGCATATTCTGAATGCGCGCTTTGGCACCCTCGCCAATGGCCACCATGCAGATCACGGCGGCAACACCAATGATGATACCCAGCGCAGTGAGAAAGGCGCGTGTCTTGTTGCGCAGCAAGGCGCGGAATCCCAGTCGCGCGGTCTCGGTAACGGAGATCATGTTGGCTCCTTGGATTGTTGCGAGGTACGCTCATCACGCACGATTTGACCATCGCGCAACACCAGCAGGCGTTCGGCGTAGGCCGCGATATCCGTCTCGTGAGTGACGAACGCAACGGTAATGCCCGTCTTGCGCAGATCACTCAGCAGCGTCATCACCGACTCGCTGGTCTTGGTGTCGAGATTGCCGGTCGGTTCGTCGGCGAGAATCAAGGGCGGTCTAGTAACTAGCGCACGTGCAATGGCGACGCGTTGCTGCTGACCACCGGAGAGTTGTGAGGACGTGTGCGACATGCGATCTGCTAGGCCGACGCGCTCCAGTGCTTCGCGCGCGCGTTTGCGTCGCTCGGCGGGTGGCACGCGCGCATAGATCATCGGCAGCTCGACATTCTCAAGCGCCGAGGTGCGCGCTAACAGATTAAAGCTCTGAAACACGAAGCCAATGAAATGATTGCGGATCGTCGCGAGCTGGCCACGGTCGAGCCCGGCGATCGCCTGGCCGGACAAGGTATAAGTGCCGTGCGTGGGCTGATCCAGACAGCCGATGATGTTCATCAGGGTGGACTTGCCAGAGCCCGATGAGCCCGTGACCGCGATGAACTCGCCCGCCTCGACGTCGAGATTGACGTTCTTCAACGCCGCAAGCTCGGTATCACCCGAGACGTAGATTTTGCTGACGTCTCGTAACTCGATCAGTGCCATACGCGGGCGGCCTACAGGATGCGCGGCATGCGTGTGCGCGCAGGCTGATCGCCGCCACCGCTGGTAATCGCCGTGACAACCGCATCGTCAAGCTTGAGATCGCCGGACTTGATCGCGGTCATTGTGCCGTCGCTGATGCCGGTCTCGACTGGCACACGCACCAGCTCTTTGCCGCGCAGCACCCAGACGGCGCGCTCGGCATCGCGCGTGCGGCCTGCCTCGGTGCCGGGGGGCTGAAACCGCAGCGCCGCGTTCGGTACGCGCAGCACGTCTTCGGCACGGTCGATGGTGATCGAGACCGACGCGGTCATGCCCGGCTTGAGTTTCAGATCTGCATTGTCTACGTCGATGACCGCGTCGTAAGTCACCACGTTCTGCAGTATCTGCGGCGCGTTGCGGATCTCGCGGATCTTGCCGCTGAACGCTTGCCCTGGATACGCGTCGACCGTGAACTGCACCGGCATGTCGGCTTCGAGCCGGCCGATGTCAGACTCGGCGACATTGGTGTGCACTTCCATCTCGCGCAGGTCCTGCGCGATCGTAAATAGCACGGGAGCCTGCAACGAAGCGGCCACGGTCTGCCCCACATTGACGGCGCGTGAAATCACGATGCCGTCGGTCGGCGCCAGAATGTCGGTATAGCGCAGATTGGTGTCCGCCTGGCTCAAGGCAGAGCGGGCGCGCTCGACTTCAGCTTTCGCCTGGCTGACGGAGGCTTGTGACGCACGAGCATTCGTCACCGCGGCATCGCGATCATTCTCGGAAATCAGCTTCTGTTCGGCGAGCTGGCGTGCCCGCACAGCCTGGCGCTGGACCTCCGCCGACTGGACTTCCGCGCGCTCAAGACTTGCGCGCGCCGAGAGCAAATTGGCGCGCGCCTGCTGACTGGCGGCGGTATACAGCGACGAATCGATCTTCGCGATCAGCTGGCCCTGCTTGACTTGACTGTTGAAATCCGCGAACAGACTTTGAATGCGACCGGAGATCTGGCTACCCACTTCGACGGTGACGAGGGCCGCGAGCGACCCGGTCGCACTGACTCTACTAACGACGTCGCCGCGATCGACCTCACTCGTCCGGTAGCTCACCGGATCGGCAGCACGACCACGCGCCACGCAATACGTCAACACGGCGGCGGCGAGCACGCCGACGGCGATCAGGCGGAACCACGACGAGCGCCAGAACGCGGGTTTCTCGAGTGACAGTTTGGTGTTCATGTGGATTTGGCGAGTTGGCCAGATTGATTCGGCTTGCGCCAACGCCCGATCGTGATCACGCCCGCAATGAACAATGCACCGCAGATCGCGTTGAAGATCGGAAATTCATGCGGCTTCAGCCAGTATTCCTGATAGGCGCCAAAATGGGCGGGCATCTCGGCTACGCCCCACAACACGATACCCGCACCGACGCCGTAGCGCAGCGCGGGCGTGACGCGAACCTGCTTGGTGCACTTGTAGACCAGGTAGAAGGACCACACAGACCAGACAACATACAGACCCATGATCACGTTGACACCCGTTCCCTGTGTGCCGAAGGCCTAAGGCTTGGCTGCGCACAGTGCGGGCATGGATGCCATTAGCGCACGCGTCTTGTCGAAGTGCGCATTGGCCGGTGAGGGGGCTTTGTCTTCGCCCTCAGCTGGCGGCACAAACACTGAAAAGCTACTTGCGCCGTTCGCATCGAGGAACGCGACACCACGTACCGGCCCTTCACCACCCGCGATATCGATGGCGTAGATGGCGCTGATGAGGTCGGGTCGTAAGTGCCCGCCCAATGCCTGGCCGTCATGCGCCAGGTTGAAGAACTTGGAGCGCGTTGAGGGCTCGCCCTTGGGCACTTGACCGTGAATCTCGAAAATATGGGCATCCTTGATGATCATGGTGACCGCCTCCGGCCATTCAGCCAGCGACGCCCAGACCTTGCCGAACTCGCCGCTGGCAACGCCGACGCCACGTTTGGCGCCGAGGCCGCTCATCACGGCGGCTTCGGACAGTTTCAGTTTCGCGGCCGCTTGAAACGGCATAGGAGCCGGGGTTTTGGCGTAGGCGGCGGCGATCAGTGCGGCCTCATCGGCAGTCGCACAAACAGGTGCGCCGGTGTCGGCACTGGCTGGATTCGACCAGATGACGCCGGCCATGGTTCCAACGAAGAATGCCAGCGCTGCCGCGGCACTGCTGTGATTGCTCATGAAGACACCCCTTGACGGCCGCGGACGCGGCGTTGTTGTACCGATTATTGGCGCACGGTCGCACAACACTTTACATCAGTAAAGCGATCATATACGATCGTTTAATACGATCGTTTACTGCCGACCGCCACGCTATGGCCGATGCTGCCACCGATTCTGGACCGCGCAATCGCCTGTTGCAGGCGGCGGCCGAGCTATTTGCGGCGCGCGGCTATGACGGTACGGCGGTGCGCGGCATCGTTGCCAGTGCGGGCACGAATCTCAATGCGGTCAATTACTATTTTGGCAGCAAGCGCGCGCTCTACCTCGAAGTGATGCGCAGCCAGTTCGCGCTCAATCAAAGAACCACGTCGATACCGCCGGGTGGCGCCAGCCAGTCGGGGTCGCTGCAGGAGCGGTTGCATGGCTTCGTACTCGCGACGTTGCGCCAATTTCTTGATGCTCGCTCGTTGCTACCGCGGCTGACGGCGCTCGAGATTCTCAATCCGAGTCCGGCGTTCGACGAACTGATCGCCACCACCCATGCCGATGAGCAGCGCGAACTCACGCTCATTGTGCGCGAGTTGCTCGGACCTCAAGCGCCGCCCGAGCGAGTCAACGCTTGCGTTCGCAGCGTCCTCTCGCAGTGTGTCTACTACCTGTTCATGCGCGATGCGTTGCTGCGCTCGCAACCGCCGATGTCGCTCGAGCGGGCGGCGGTCGAGAGCATCGCAGCCCACATCACGGAGTTTTCTATGGCCGCGCTGCGCGGCCTCTCCGACGACCACTGAGGGCCATGACGATGCCAAACGGTTTTCTGGGTACGCGTGCGGACCTGCTGCTTGATCTGGTGATCGCTTCGCTGGTGCTGGTGGTGCCAGTGTTGTTGTTTTCCTGGACGAAGGTACGCCGCGGAGCGTACAGCGTACACAAGGCCACGCAGTTAGCGGTATTCGTAGTGGTCGGCTTGGCGGTACTGGCGTTCGAGCTGCACATGCGGCAACTCGGCGGCATATTCGAGGCTACCAAGGAGTCAGCATTCGCCGGCACGACGCTCCTGAACGGCTGGATCTATGTGCACACCGCGTTTTCGGTCTCGATGGCGCTGGTGTGGATCGCGCTGGTAGCGGGCGCGCTGTGGTTGTTCCCTAGGCCGCCGCGTCCGGTAAAGGGCAGTCACGTGCATCGGTGGTTAGGCCGCCTGGGCATGGTGCTCGCACTAGGCGCAGGTGCCACCGCCATCCCACTCTATATCTATGGCTTCGCATATTGAGCGGTTTGACGGGACCCGCGGTATCAGCTGCGTGCCGTACGGTCGATACGGGTCTGATGCAGTACGGTGAGCGACGGGACGCCCACCTGTTTTACCGCGTTGGCGATCGCCTGCTGTTCACAAGCCGCCACCTTGGCCCGCGTGCGCAGCGATATCCGGTCTGAGCCCGGGCTGCAGACCCGCTGTGCAGCATAGCGAATCTGCCGATAGAGCCGTTCCGTGCCGCTATGCGTCGCAAGATTGTAGGTGTCAACGTGCACGATGGTTTCGCGTTGGCCGTCGGCGTTGACCGTGACATTCTCCGCAGCGCTGGCATCGAGTGATCCCAGCATCAATCCTGTTAGTACCACCGCGCCTGCTGCGGCGCCGAATGAGAATCTGGCCATGACTGCATCCTCCGAAGTCGTGTGTGATGTCGTACAGTCAATAGATGCAGCAGCGGCAAGCGAGGTTGCAACGGAATGGCAAATAGTTGGCGTCAATTTGGTTAGAATCGGTCCATGAGTACCATTCGCCAGGCTGATCTGATCGCGAGCGTCGCCGACGCGTTGCAGTTCATCTCCTATTTTCATCCGCAGGATTACATTCAGGCGCTGGCACGCGCGTATGAACTGGAGCAGTCGCCAGCGGCCAAGGACGCGATCGCGCAGATCCTGACGAACTCGCGCCTGTGCGCCGAGGGACACCGCCCGATCTGTCAGGACACAGGTATTGTGGTCGCCTTCATTAAGGTGGGCATGGATGTCCGTTGGGACGCCAAGCTGAGCCTCACCGACATGGTCAACGAGGGCGTGCGGCAGGCCTACCTGCATCCGGACAACAAGCTGCGCGCGTCGATCGTGTCGGCCCCGGCGTTCGGTCGAAAAAACACCCGCGACAATACGCCTGCAGTGATCCACACCGAACTCGTGCCGGGCGACAAACTCGACATCACGATCGCCGCGAAGGGCGGCGGCTCGGAAAACAAATCCAAGTTCGTGATGTTGAACCCCTCGGATTCGATTTTGGACTGGGTGCTGAAAACGGTCCCCACCATGGGTGCAGGCTGGTGCCCACCCGGCATGCTCGGGATCGGAATCGGCGGCTCAGCCGAGAAGGCGATGTTGTTAGCCAAGGAAGCGCTGATGGAGCCGATCGATATGGCCGAGCTCAAGCAGCGCGGACCACGCAACGCGATCGAGGAGCTGCGTATCGAGCTGCACGACAAGGTGAATGCGCTCGGCATAGGCGCGCAGGGACTGGGTGGTCTAACGACCGTGCTGGATGTGAAGATCCTCGACTTTCCCACGCACGCTGCCTCGAAGCCGGTTGCCATGATCCCCAACTGCGCCGCCACGCGTCACGTGCATTTCACGCTCGACGGGTCGGGTCCGGCGGCGCTGGTCCCGCCGGATCTCACAACCTGGCCCAAGGTCGACTGGCAGCCCTCGGCGGAATCCAAGCGTGTCGATCTCAATGCGCTCACGCCGGCTGTGGTGGCAAGCTGGCAACCCGGCGACCGCCTGTTGCTCAACGGCAAAATGCTCACCGGCCGCGATGCGGCTCACCAGCGCATCGCCGAGTTGTTAGCGAGTGGCAAGGGCTTGCCGGACGGCGTGGATTTTCATAATCGCGTCATCTACTACGTGGGTCCGGTGGACCCGGTGAGGGACGAGGTGGTCGGCCCGGCAGGGCCCACCACAGCGACGCGCATGGACAAGTTCACCGAGACCATGCTCGCCGAGACAGGCCTGATCGCCATGGTTGGCAAGGCCGAGCGCGGACCGGTCGCCATCGCGTCGATCAAGAAGCACCAAGCCGCGTACCTGATGGCTGTTGGTGGCGCGGCCTACCTCGTGTCGAAGGCGATCAAGGGCGCCCGAGTAGTGGCGTTCGAGGATCTCGGCATGGAGGCCATTTATGAGTTTGATGT
Organism: Pseudomonadota bacterium; assembly: GCA_016703895.1. Taxonomy (GTDB): domain Bacteria; phylum Pseudomonadota; class Gammaproteobacteria; order Steroidobacterales; family Steroidobacteraceae; genus CADEED01. The sequence goes on along the minus strand of JADJBE010000026.1, from coordinate 170,042 downwards.
GCGCGACATGCCGGTCACGGTGGCGGTGGACGCGCGCGGTACGTCGGTGCACCAGACGGGCCCGGCCGAGTGGAGTCAGAAGATTGCGGCGGGTTCGATCGCCGTCAGGGCGCGCTAAGCGGGAAATCGCAGACGATGCGGGTGCCGCCGCGGGGGTCGTTACTGATGTCCAGCACGCCATCCACCATCGTGGCGCGATACTGCATGATTCTGAGCCCCATGCCCTCGCCATTGCGTTCGCGTTGCGGGGTGTTGCCGATCCCGTCGCCGTCGTCCTCGATCACCAGTTGACCGCGGCCGCTCACCATTGCCAGTGATATGTCGATACGGTGCGCCTTGGCATGCCGCGCGGCATTGGCAATGGCTTCCTGCGCCATCCGGTAAAGATGCATCGCCACCGAGTCCGGAATCCGCCGCTGCAGTGCCGCGTCCGCGGTGCAGCGCACATGGACGTTGTACGTCGCTTGCGACCGCTTGGCGAGGTCGGCGAGCGCGTTGGCAAGTCCGCCGCGATCGAAGGTTATCGGTGTTAGTCCGCGAGCCAGCGTACGGGTGGTGAAGATCGCGTCGTTGACGAGTCGCGCCAGTTCTTCGATGGGTGCAGACAGCTCGGGCGCCCGCTGGTCTGCCTTGCTGGCGAGCCCGCGCAACAACAAGGCAACGCCGGTTAGTTCCTGGCCCAGCCCATCGTGCAGATCGCTGCCGATGCGTTGTTGTTCACGGTTGCTGACCTCGAGTATCTCGCGCTCGAGAGATTGGCGCTCGGTGACATCCTGCATGACGGCCAGCCAGAAGCGCTCGTCGTGCAAGGTCAATGGCGTGAGCGTCATTTCGAGATTGCGTATGTTACCGCGCGCCGCGGTCACACGCAGTTGTCGGCGGATTGGCTGACTAAATTGATTTACAGCGAACTTCAGCTCTTCCTTGGTCAGCACCATCGGCGGGTTGGTGGGCAATTCACTCAGACACTTGCCGACCAGATCTTCTGCACTGACGCCGAAGAAGGCCTCCGCGGCAGGGTTCGTCAGGCGAATCTCACCGTGAAAGGTGGTTAGCACGACGCCTTCACTCATATTCGCGAACGCGAAGGCCTGGCTGCGCAGCAGTTCTTCGTTGGCACGCTTGCGGGTTATGTCCTGCGTCATGGCGACGAAGCTGAGCGTGTGGTCTGCATCCTGTGCGAGCGGGCGAACTTTCATTTCCAGCCAGTGCAGTTCGCCGCGACTATTGAAGACCGGCAGCTCATCCGTTGTTACTTGGCCAGCGCGAGTACGTTTGATGCGCTCGACAATGGTAGGCACGAACTCAGGCGGAGTGAATTGCTGCCAACCCAGTCGATTGAACTCATCCACGCCGCAGCCAAAGAACTCCTTGGCGCTGGGGCTGGCCCAAGTGAACTGCAATTCACCGCGCGCATCGATCCGCCCTTCGCAGACAAAGCCGGGTGACAGTTCCACTACCGTTCGGTGGCGGAACTCGCTTTCCTCTAGCGCTCGCGCCGCGTGGTATTGGTCGCTCACATCGGTGCAGAAGCCGGTCAAGCCGATCAGTTCGCCGGTCTCGGCATCGAGCTTCGGCTGGTTAACGACTTTGATCTGGCGAAACTCGCCGTCTGGCCGGTAGATGCGGGTCGAGAATTCCACCCGCTCATCGCGGCGGTAGGCTTGCTCACGTGCCTGCGAGGCGGCCAGGTCCTCAGGTGCCAGGAAACTGTCGGAGCCGCGTTTCTGCAGCTCCTGGTCGGACACACCGAAGATCCGCTCCGCACCCACCACCCATTCGAGCAGAAACCGGCCGTCAGGCGTAATCCGGTATTCGTGCATGCTGCCAGACGCCAATTCCGCAATCGCGCGGTAGCGCGCCAGCTCGAAGGCCTCATCGTCGTCAGCTTGCTCGGCGAATATGCTTTTTGTCTTCGTATCCACAGCAATGCGACTATAGGCGAAATGGCTATTCACATTGCAGTCCAAGAAATCACTTTTCTGGTCCTGGCCGGTGCGCTGTTGGTATGGGCCCAGTGGCGCCTGCCCAAGCCTGCCGCCGCGTTTCCGGGGCCGCGACCAGTGGGGCCGGTCTTCAAGGTCTGGTTGGTCATTATTTGGGTGGTGGGGTTGTTGTTGCCACTACTCGCACTGGCTGTCGACGGCTGGCTCGGTGGTCGCGCTGTCGAGTTGCTTGGCGAAGCCGCGCCGCTGCTCACGGTGGTAACCCTGTACGCACTGGTTGTGCTGTGGGTCATCAATATCGGTGTGCACTACACCAACATTCCGGCAACGCTGCGCTGGGACTACCATGCTCGCGACAGTGTTTTTCCGTCGTTGCACGATCCGCGCGTATTCGTTGCCAAGGCCCAAGACAAGGAAAGGAAGTAATGGACACCCAGAAGATTCTCGACATGATGGCCAAGAATCCCGCTGCCGCCGGCGTGTTAGGTGGATTGGCGGGAAGCTTGTTAGGCGGGGCGATTACTGGACGCAAGGGCGGCGGTAGCCTCGTGAAAATGGGCGGACTGGCTGCGGTCGGCTACGTGGCCTATCAGGCCTGGCAACGCCACCAGTCGAAGCAGCAGGGGCAGGCCGCCGCGCCAGCGCCCATGCTCGCCCAATTGCCAGCCAGCGTACCAGACGCGTTCGATCTCAACCGTGCTGCTAACAGTTTGGGCGCTTTGCGGGTCGTGCAGGCCATGGTCGCGGCTGCGAGGGCCGACGGCGTCGTCGATGCCAGCGAGCGGCAGCGCATCCAGCAGCGAGTGGACCAGGCAGGACTCTCGCCAACGGATCGCGCGGCAGTCACAGACATCTTTGCCGAGCCACTGTCGATGGATGCGGTGGTCGATGGCGTGCAGGATCCCGCCCTTGCCACCGAAATATACGCGGCGTCGATGCTGGCCGTGCATCCCGCCAATCGCGCCGAGCGTGCCTACCTCGACATGCTTGCGGCGCGCCTCAATATCGAGCCGGGTCTGGTAGCCGAGCTCGACAAGGGTGTCACAGCCGCGGTTACTTGACCCGCTCCACCTTGGTGCTGCGACGGCCTTCGGTGACTAACAGATAGGACCCTAACACCGCTTTCTTGATCGTGATCCTGTCGCCGACTCGCAGGTAGATCGAGGAATCTGTTTCTCGTTGCTGCCAGACTTGGCCGTTGTCGAGCGTCACCGTAAACCGGCCCGCGCGCGGCTGTTTGATGGCGGTGACCTTGGCCGCAACCTCATCCAGCTGGCGTGGCGGTTCGGCTGTTGGCGCGCGTGACCGTTGTTCGCGCTCCTCGGCGCTCAAGCCAAAGCCTGCGACGGTGTTCGCGGCAATGGGTGTTGGGATGGGGGTCGGCACGATTGCAACCCCAAACGCGCGGTCATAGCAGCTGAGCCGCGCGACGCCGTCGACAAGGCCGCGGCAGTCGGCTGCAGCGGCGGCGCTGCGCTCCAGGGCAGTTGGGTCTGCTGCGTGGGCGGGGGTGAGCGGCGCAAACCAACACATTGCAAGCACGGTGGTGGCGAGGAAAGCGGGTCTTTGCAGGCGGATTGTCATTGGGGCTGGTTCCTAGTCGAAAAGACTGAATACGGATACTCGGCTCGCTTAATCGTAAATTCTTGTGCGCTCCGAGTCGATTTGTTGTCTTTTCGCCACGAAGATTGTGGTTTTTTGACCATTTTGTCGAGAAGCCACGGCCTTTCGGCCGTGAGACACTGCAATTCCCCAGTAAAAATCGTCGCGCGTTAATGTGGTTTTCCAATGACAGCTTGTGATAATGTTCGCCGCCTCAGGGACTCGACCACCAGCTGGCTATGCCACTGGCCGACAGTCGCCGAACACGAAAATTACTCGAGGGATAACTAAATGCCTAATCACACGTCAGTGAGTCAGGCCGTCCGTCTCGCACTCGTATTGAGTGCGTTGCCAGTCGGTATGACCGCCACCACGGCGTTCGCTCAGGAGCAGGATGCTGCTGTTGACGAAGTCGCGGAGATCATCGTTACCGGTACGCGTATTCGCGCTCCGGGTGTCGAATCATCGAGCCCGATCTTGACGGTTACGGCCGATCAGATCCAGCAGTTACAGACGCCGGAAGTTGGTCAGATTCTGAACCAGCTCCCGAGCACGTTGATTGGTGACAACTCATCCGCTAACAATGGTTCAGCCGGTGCGACAACACTAGATCTTCGCGGTCTGGGCGAACAGCGCAGCTTGATTCTGATCGACGGCAAGCGTGTTACTCCCTACAACATCAATGGCATCGTCGACTTGTCGGTTATTCCGACGGCGTTGATTGAGCGAATCGACGTCGTCACGGGTGGCGCGTCAGCGGTGTACGGTTCGGACGCCATGTCGGGCGCTGTCAACTTCATCATGAAGAAGGACTTCGAAGGCGTTGCCATCGACAGTAACTTCCAGCAGACGACTGAAAGCGACGGCAAGATCAAGAGCGCCTCGTTTACGCTTGGGTCGAATGTGGCGGACGGCCGCGGTAACGTTGTGATGTCGGTGAACTGGGCAGAGCGTGACGGCGTGCAACTTGGCGCGCGGCCTCTAGGTCAGCTTGGCATTGTCACTGCGGACGGCGGTGGATATCAGAACTTCCTCAACGGTGCTCTTCCGACGCCCGGCCCGGCCGGTTGTGGCGGACCAGGCTCCGTAGTTGCCGGCGGTTCTACAACAACGGTGCCGACTCGTGTTGCTATATCTGGCGGCCCGGGCCTCGGCCAGTTCCGTGAAGACGGATCGCTCGGCGCCAATTGCAGCGTTTTCAACTTTAACCCGTTCAATTACTATCAGACGCCGCAAACGCGTTTCGGTGGTATGGCAATCGGTAGCTTTGAAGTCAATGATCACGCTGAAGCTTACGGCCGCCTGTCTTACAGCAGTACTGTCGTGCGCCAGCAGGTTGCACCATCGGGTGTCTTCGGTAACGTATTTACCACGCCGCTGCAGAATCCGTTCATCACCGCCTCTGCCCTGAATACGATTTTGACAGCCGCAAATATGGGCGTGCTGGCTGGAACGGTCGTGGACGGCGGCAATTGGGATGATCGAAATACTAACGGTGTCGTCGACGCCCAAGATACTTTGCAGATCCAGTATCGACGCCGAACCTTGGAGTTGGGCGAACGCTCAACCACATACGACAACAAGTCGTGGCAGTTCCTGACGGGTGTCCGTGGCGAACTGGGGGCGGGTTGGGATTACGATCTGTCATACCAGCGCGGCGAATCTACGCGCAGCAACGTCAACGCTGGCTATACCAACGTTGCCAACATCGAAAATGCGGTCAACGCGGTTAGCACGACCGAGTGCGCGAATGGCGATGAGGCCTGTGTGCCAATCAACTTGTTTGGTGGCTTCGGTGCCATCACACCTGAAATGGCTGCCTACTCAGGTGCGACTGCTATTGAAAAGCAGGTCTATTCGCAGTCGATTGTTTCCGCTTCCATTAGCGGCATTCTTGAGCAGGTTAAGCTGCCCACTGCTAACACTGGTCTAGCTTTGAGTTTCGGTGCCGAGTATCGCGAAGAAGAAGGCGAAACGACTCCAGACGAGTGCCTAAAGCTCGCTCCTGCAAGCTGCCTCGGTGGTGCAGGTGGCAATACGTTGCCGATCAAGGGTGGGTTTGACGTCAAGGAACTGTTTGCTGAGGCTATTCTGCCTTTGGTGGCGGATCGCACTGGCGTCCAATCGCTCGACCTTGAGCTTGGTTTTCGCTTCGCGGACTACAATCCTTCTGGTTCGAACAACACATGGAAGGCGGGTCTGAACTGGCAGCCGATCGACAGTTTGCGTATTCGCGCCATGCGACAGCGTGCGGTGCGTGCACCGAATGTGGGCGAGTTGGCAGCACCGACAGTAACCGGCTTGGACAATGCCGATTTTGATCCTTGCTCGATTGGGGCGCAGGATTTTGTGCCGATCACCCCAGCAGTAGCGGCGCGGTGTATTGCTACCGGCATGACCCCTGCGCAAGTGGGACAGGTGGAAGACTTGGTGTCGGGGCAGAGTAATGCTTTCTTTGGAACCAATCTAAGTGCGTTACCGAAACCCGAGACGGCTGACACCACCACAGTGGGATTTGTGTGGACTCCCAACTTTGACAGTGCGATGCGCAATATCTTTCTTGCCGTCGATTACTACGACATCAAGATTGAAGATTACATCGGTAACTTCAATGCCAAGGAAATCCTGAACTCTTGCTACTTCGCGGGCATTCAGTCTGAGTGCGACAAGATCGTTCGCGTCAATGGCACGGTGACTGAGCCTGGGTCTGGCTTGCAGGAGCTCACGACGAACTTGAGCTATCTGCAGGCGGAAGGTGTTGAGTTGCAGTTTGGGTTTGGGCTGGATGTCGGTAATGCTGGCCGCCTGAGCTTCCAGACGAATCTTAACTATTACCTGACTCAGGAGAGTCAAAGCGCCGCGTTCAACCCGATCATCGACTGCAAAGGCAAGTACGGCACGCAGTGCACTGCGCCGCTGCCGACGACACGTTGGACGCAGCGCGTGAGTTGGGATAAGGGTCCGTTTGGTGCGTCGCTGTTGTGGCGTCATATGGGCAGTGCCACGATCGAGCCGACTCAGATCGACAACACTTTCCCGGACTTCCAGAAGATCAGCTCCTACGACTACTTTGATCTGTCCGCGTCCTATGACGTCACTGACAACATCAAGGTCCGAGCGACGATGTTCAACGTGACGGACGAAGAACCGCCGGTCGTTGGCAACGAAGCTGCTGATACTCGGTCGAACAGCGGTAACACGTTCCCTGGTGTGTACGACACCCTGGGCCGTGTTTACGCGATTGGTGTCAACGTGAAGTTCTGATTGCTCAACGTATGTCGAGCTTTAAACGGCGGGCCAATGGCCCGCCGTTTTTTTGGTGCGCTCGGAGGACAGTACTTTTACACTCTAGCCAAATCGAGGTAAGTCACATGTCCGGTCTCGCAATGAGAGCTGCGTTGCTTTTGTGTATCGTTGGCGCCGTTGGCGGTGCGGGTTCCTTAGCATCAGCTGCTGATGCTGACGCTACAGTGACTGTCGCAGTGTCGCGTGTCGACATGCGCAAGGTTTCACCTGAGGACGCGCGTGAGCGGGCGGTGAAGAGCTCGCGCAACGATATGGCGTTAGTTGTCTTCGGCGATGACGCCACCGCAATCCAGGAGACGCAAGATGCCGCGCTTGACGCATTGGCGCGTGGCGTGCCTGTACGGCTCGTCGTGCTGGCGAGTGACAGCCAAGGGCGCGGCGTTGCCGTGTATGGCCCGGAAGCAGCTCCGTTCGGTGCGCTGTTGCCCTTCAACAGCGAACTGCGCGCGGCTGTGAATTTGCGCGTCGACCAACTGGCCAGCCGACTGGGTTTGTCGCCGTCGACCGCACCCAACGCGTCGCGAGGTGCATTCGCGCCTATCGACAAGGACGATGTTGTGCGTTGCCGCCGCGAGAAGATTACCGGATCGCGGTTGCGAGGTGAGCGCGTCTGTTCAACACCGCGTGAGGATCGCGAACGCGAGCAACAGGCTAAAGATTCCCTTCGGCGGCAGCAGGATCGTGGCTCGGGTGGTAACGATCCCAGAATGGGCGGCGGCTGAGCCGCGTTCGATCGATGACTCAGTCGGTTTCTCAACTCGTCATTGCGGCTGGGCAGGCTGCTAATTCCGGCCGTTGGCACGAGGCTGAGCAGCTTTGGCTCGAGGTACGTAGACGAGAGCCTGGCAATCCGCAGGCTCTGTTCAGTCTTGGCATCCATGCTCTGCAGCGCGGCGAATCCGAATCTGGCCTGCAACTGTTGCGCGCTGCTCGCAACGCCGCCCCGCATGACAAAGCGGTCCTACTGACGCTTGCCAACGTCTATCGACAGCGCGGTGACTCTGCGGCTGAACGCGAGGCAGTCGACGCCGCACTCATGGTTGATCCGTACTTTATTCCCGCCTTGTTGGCGCGCGCCAACTGGCTTGAGCGTCACGGAACCGCTGTTGCCGCTGCAACGACCTACCGTAACGCATTAAAAATCTCGCCCCCGGAATCCCATTGGCCCGCGGCACATCGAGAACAGCTGCTGCATGCAAGAAGTGTCGTTGAGCGGTACTCGCAGACCTTGACCAGCGCTTTGAAAGTGAGCCTGTCGGCGGTAAACGATCAATTACCTGTCTCGGTCCAGAGTCGCTGGGTTGAGGCGGCTGCCATCATGGGCGGTAGTTCGACGCCTTTTCGCTCTGAGTCCAATCAATTGTATGTGCCGAGGCTGCCGGCTATTCCGTTCTTTGATAGCCAGGATTTTCCTTGGGTACCGGCACTTGAGGCCAAAACAGACGCAATTCGTGCCGAAATTCAGGCGGCTCTACGCAATAGCCGCGATCGCTTCAATCCCTATATCGCCTATCGACCCGGTGACCCTGTCAACCAATGGCAGGAACTAAATCACTCGGAACGTTGGAGCGTCTTTCAGTTGTGGCGAGCAGGTGAGGCGATCGAGGAAAATCTGGCGCAGTGTCCGCAGACCGCGGCCGCACTTGCGACAGTCGATGCCGCCGATATCGGCGGCTTATGCTCAATGCGATGTTCTCCGCGCTTGCGCCTCGCACACATATTCCGCCGCACAATGGAGAGACCAATGCGCGGCTCGTAGTGCATCTGCCGTTGATCGTTCCCGAGCACTGTCGTCTTCGTGTCGGTTTCGAAGAACGAGAGTGGAAGGTTGGCGAAGTACTGGTGTTCGACGACACAATAGAACACGAAGCGCGTAACGACAGTGATGAGCTACGCGTCGTACTGATATTCGACGTATGGAATCCGCTCTTGCTGCCAGCCGAACGCGAAGTCGTGCGCGTCCTTGCAAACGGTGCGCGCGAGTTCTCTAAGGAGTACGGCAATTAGGCGGAAGAAAGCGGTGCCAACCATTTCTAACGACCGAGTTCAACAATAAAAGGCCCGGCTGATCTCTCAGCCGGGCCTTGCCGTTAGGCTAGTTGACGTTGACTAAAGCGGGCTAGTTCAACACCCGCAGGACGACGCGGCGGTTTTCCTGCCGGCCTTCCGCGCTGGCGTTCGATGCCACCGGCTGGCGCTCGCCGTAGCCGCGCGAGGTCAGATCGTTGCTGGCGCCACCGGCCTTGAGGTAGTCGAGCACCGCGATCGAGCGCTGCTTCGACAGGTTCAGGTTGTAGGCATCAGAACCCTGGGCATCTGTGTGGCCAGCCACTTCGATCTTCAGATCGGGATAGCGCTTCAACACAGAGATGGCGCCTTCGAGTACCGCGGTGCTCTCGGGGCGCAGTGTCGCCTTGTCGAGGTCGAACTCGATACCAGGCAACTTCAGCTCTTCCTTGAAGGAGCAACCCGACGCATCGACACGATCGCCCTTTGGTGTATCGGGGCACTTGTCCTGGCTGTCGACCACGCCGTCGCCGTCAGAGTCCAGCTCACAGCCGTTCTCGTCAACCTTGGCACCTGCGGGGTGTTCGGGCACTTGTCCTTGCTGTCGGCAACGCCGTCGCCGTCGGTGTCTAGCTCACAACCGGTGGCATCTACTGTCGCGCCGGCTGGGGTGTTCGGGCACTTGTCCTTGTCATCGGTGACGCCGTCGCCATCCGAATCGAGCGGGCAACCGTCAGCGTTGACTGGCGTGCCGGCTGGTGTGCCGGGGCACTTGTCGAGGTCGTCGTTGACGCCGTCGCCGTCAGAGTCACCCACTGGCTTGGCCGGCGGCGTGCCGCCCCAGGAATACTGCAGACCCAGGCCCGCGACATAGTCCGTATAGCTCTTCAGCGGTTCTGTGCTACCGAGACCGCGGCGCGCGCCTAAGTCGCCCCGCAGCTGAAGGTTTGTGCCTTCAGCCCGATTCCCGCCGATGTCTGCAAGCACGCCAACACCGTAAATAGCTGCAAGGTTTTCTTTGTCGGCTCCCGGGCTGTAGTTGTTGTCCATCTTGGCCAATCCGAAGCTGATAAAGGGGTTTACGCGCTGCTCGCGGTAGAACACACGGTTCGCTGCAATCGCAAAGCCGTTAATCTTGTGATCCACATTGTTCGGCGCATCGTGCTTCGAGGTGAAGACCGACAACTGTCCGTCCCACTTCTCGCTGAACACGTGACCGAGGCTGAACGTGAAACCGATGTCGTCGTCGGCGCGACGCGCGTCATCGAGCCACAAACCATTGATCTGCGGTGCCACATACCAGCTGCCGACGTCAGACCCCGCCGTGGCGACGCTGCACGTGGCTGCGGCCAGGCAGGGCTGTGCCAATCATTCCGAGGACTTTCTTCATCACGGGACTCCCTTCGAGTGTTGCGAGCACGCGCCGGACTGCTGGCAAGATGATTTGACAGTTTCCGCGCAGCTTTAGGCGGAGGATAATAGCCCAATAGCGCAACAAAACGTAGGTTTTGCCAGCATTTGCATGGACAGTTATCTACCGTCAGTGGCTTTTTGTGGCTTTTTTACGACGCTCGTTGTTGCGCTGGAGCGTCGGGTGCTCCACCACGTCTCCCACCGCCAGGCCACGACGCGCGGCTTCGCCGCCTTTGAGCTCCAACACTGCGAGGGCAGGGGCGCGTGGCGCGATGATCTCAAGCGAATGTGGAATGGTGCGGGCGCGGATCTCATTGATGCGTCCGTCAGCGCCAATAAACAGCATATCCAGCGAGACGTAGGTGTTCTTCATCCACATGCTGGCGATATACGGCTGATCGTTGACGAATAGCATGCCGCGGTCGGCCGGCAGGTCCCGCACGAACATGAGGCCCTGCTGTTTGCGGCTTGAGGTATCGGCGAGCCAGATGCGGAACTTGTGTAACTGCTTGCCGCTCTTGACGGCGAGCTCGCTCTGCGGAAAGCGGGCGAGGTCCTCAGGCGCTTGCTGGGCATGCAGGCGCGCGCTGCCGCCCGACGCTAACAACAGCAGCAGCGCGAGGCTAGCGATTCTGGGCAGGGTCATGGGGTTTCTCATCCTCGATATCGATGCGGCCGGCAAAATCAAAACGCTCCACCATGATGCGCTCGTCGCCGCTCAGGTTGGTGGCCGGCGCCGTGCAGAAGCCGCGCGCGGTGACACGGTAGCTGCGTTTTGGACCACCCAGGGCGCCAATCCGTTCCTGTTGCAGGCTATCGACGGTGCATTTGTCATCGCCGAGCGTCGCAAACACCCGCTGCTCGCCTTCAAAAATGACCGTGACATTGGTCGGTACGGCGCTCGCGGCCGCGCCTTCTCTCACCCCGCTCAAGCCAAACACGAACCTGAGTCGGCGGTCATTGCCGCGGTCCGGGCCAGCAATGCTCACGCGCAGGCCCGAGTCCTGCGGGCGTGGCCCGCCTTCGCACTTCATCTGCGCGTCGCGCCAGTCGAGCTCCAACTGCAAAGCACCACGCAGCCGCGCGCGCAGGTAGCCGTCGCCGGCGGCCAGACAGCCGTTGCCTTGCAAGCCTTGTCGTGGCGATTCGACTGCGCTAGTCGCCGGGGTTGCCGAGGCTGGGGGTGCGGCGTTGGAGCAGCCAGCTGCGGCGAGGCAGGCGAGCGCGACGATCGTTTGAAATCCGCCCAGGTCGCGGGCCGCGTGTACTCCATCAGACTAACGACATCAGGTTGACGTTACCGTGCGTGACATAGCGCGCCATCTCGGTCATCCGCGTGCGGTCATCGCTCGTGAGCGGCTGCCCGTCACGGGACTTGCGGCGTCCGACGGAGCGGAAGATGGGTTGTTGATTGTCGTCGTTGCTCATGAGTTCAGCTCAGACCCACCACGCGCAGCTCCTTGACGCGCTGCAGGCGACGATCATGCGTGACAAATCGATCGGCATTCGCCCGTAAGGCAGTCGCGATCTGGATCGCGTCGGGTAGGCGAATCTTATACCGAACTCGAAGCCTGGCGGCCTGCTCTGCAACGTCTGTGTCCACGTCCAAGACGGTCCAATACGGTGCTGCAGTCAGTGCCTCGCGGTAGCGCGCCGCGAGGATTTCGTTACCGTGCATGAGCGGTCCTGCCAGCACCTCCGCTATAGCAATAGTGGAGATCACAATCTGTATCTGCCCCGCGTCCGCCGCCTCGAACAGCGCCGCGTAGCGCTCTGCGAACTGGGCGTGGTCTTCCAGGTAGTAGATGATCGGCGCTGAATCGACAGCGATCGTCTCGTCCGGCGCAAACTCAACAACACTGTCTGTCGAGCGGGCTACCATTCGTTGCGGAGCTGCTCGACGAAGCTAGCGGCATCCGGGCGCCACAAGCCGGCGCCACTGCCGCGTAGCCGTGCAAATTTCCCGCGGCCCAGTGCTGCCACCGCGTCGCCACTGACAAACGTGGCGTAGCGCTTGCCGTGCTTGGTGATGACAACCTGCGCGCCGCGGTTGGCCTTCTCCAGCAACTCGGGTAGCCGACGACGAGCTTCCTCTACACCGTAATGTTTCCGGGTCACGTGCTCACTCCAGATCTATTCTAAAATGTACAGTCTGTACAGATATTATAGCACTCAGTGAGTCACAAATTGATCCACGAAATCGCGCGTTTCCCGCCAGATATTGCACCATCCGGCGAGCATGGCCTGGCCTTCGGATGTGATGCGGTAATAGCGGCGCGGCGGACCGCTGTACGAAGGGACGATGCGGCTTGTCAGCAGGCCGCGCTTGGCCATGGAGCGCAATACCGGGTAAACGGCACTCTCGGTGAACATCAGCTCGCCGTCCTGGGCTCCCTGCAAGCGCTTGACGAGGTCGTAGCCGTAGAGGTCCTCGCCCGCTGCATCCAGCGAGGCAAGCAAAACCAGCCCGACCAAGCCGCTGTTCAGGTCCTTTTGGAATTTGCGGGCGTCACTACTGTTCACAGAATCATACTGTGAACTATATAGTATTACTAATCAACTAATAGCTAGCTGCCGGTATTCCACTCACCGCTCTGGAACCCGCAACCGAGCTCGAGGCCTGAGGCGTCGCCCTCGTAGTAATACAACGTGTCCTTGCTGCGCTTGCAGCTGCCAACGACGCTCGCGGTCGGGCAGGCGCCGGCGCTCCAGGTGGCGTCGGAGTTCTCATCGGCTTTGCCGAGTTCAGTGCATTGGCCGGCGTCGGCTGGCGCAACGCAGGCTTTGTACGGCCCAGCCCACTGGTTCTTGAGCGTGAAGCTGCAATGGCCAGCAGCGGCAGGCGCATCCGCGGCTAGCGCAGGCTTGAGCGGCGCGCTCAGCAGCACGGCAGCCGTGGCACAGGCAGCGGCAATCAACATCGCATTACGCAGTATCGACATGGCAGGTACCCATCCAGTGAATCGGGAAGCGCTAGTGTAGATTGCGCTGCGGTCGCGCGGCGAGTCTATACTCGAGATCTCTGCGGCGATGCCGCAACGCAACTTGGCGTAGCAGAGGAAGACTATGGCGAAAGGACCGGCACGTGGCTCTTCGGGTCGATACGTTAGCCGCCTGACGAGCGGCACGCTAGCCATTGTCATGGCCGGCGGTCGTGGCGAGCGACTCAAAGGCTTGACGGCGCATCGCTGCAAGCCGGCAACACCGTTTGGTGGCAAGTTCCGCATCATTGATTTCGTGCTGTCCAACTGCGTCAATTCCGGCATTCGGCAGATCTCGGTGCTGACGCAGTACAAGGCGCAGTCGCTGATCCAGCACGTGCAGCGCGGTTGGGGCTATATGCGCGGCGAGTTCGGCGAGTTCGTCGAAGTAATCCCGGCGCAGCAGCAGGTGGGCGAACACTGGTACCGCGGCACGGCCGATGCGGTGTTTCAGAACCTCGACGTGGTGCAGTCGCATCGGCCGAAGCACGTGTTAGTACTCGCTGGTGATCACATCTACAAGATGGACTATGGCCCGATGATCGCCTACCACGTCGAGAAGGGCGCAGACATCACGGTCGGCGTGGTGGAGGTGCCGCGCATGGAAGCATGCGATTTCGGTGTCATGACGGCAACGGAATGGAACCGGGTCCTGAAATTCACGGAGAAGCCGGCCGATCCTGACCCGATGCCGGGTCGCCCTGATGTGGCGCTGGCGTCGATGGGGATTTATGTGTTCAACCCGGCGTTGATGGACAAATTGCTGCAGGAGGATGCAGTCGATACCACGTCAGCGCATGACTTCGGTCGCAATATTTTGCCGAAGTCGATCGAGAACCTGCAGGTTTACGCCTACCACTTCCAGGACGTGAAGACGCGGGCGCAGAGTTACTGGCGCGACGTCGGCACGATCGACGCGTTCTATGAAGCGAATCTCGAGCTGGTGTATGTCAATCCAGAGCTGAACATCTACGACGAGGACTGGCCCATCTGGACATACCAGGTGCAGCTGCCACCGGCCAAGTTCGTACTGGATGAGGAAGGCCGTCGCGGACTGGCGATCAACTCGCTCGTGTCGGGTGGTAGCATCGTTTCCGGTGCTGCGGTGCGCGAGTCCCTGTTGTTCTCCGGTGTACGGATCGAAGACCGCTCGTATGTCGAGCGAGCGGTGGTGCTGCCGGGCGTTCATATTGGCCATGGCTGCACCATACGCAAGGCGATTATTGATGAAGGCTGCGACATACCGGACGGCACCATGATCGGCGTCGATCCGGCTGCCGATGCCAAGCGCTTCTTGGTGACAGAAAAAGGCGTGGTATTGGTCACTCCCGATATGCTGTTACCATCCAGCGTATGAGGAAGCTGCTCGTTGCGCTGGCCGTGCTGTGCTTTGTCGGCTGCGCGTCGTATACCAAGCTGGAGACGCCGCGCTTGTCGGTCGTCAATGTAGAGCTGCAGAAGAGCGACTTGTTCGAGCAGCGCATGCGAGTCCGGCTGCGCGTGCAGAATCCTAAGGACCGTAGTCTGCCCATCAAGGGCATCAGCTATCGGTTGGAAGTGCAGGGCGAGGATTTTGCGCAAGGCGTGAGTGGCTCGCCCTTCGAGGTGCCTGCTCTTGGCGAAGCGGAGTTCGACATGATGGTGACCGCCAACATGGCGACCACTTTCCTGCGCATGCTGGCGCGCGGTGGCGGCGAGAAGTCTCTCGATTCGCTCGATTACCGGATGGTCGGCAAGGTGTCGTTGTCGTCAGGATTTCTGCGCAGTATCCCGTTCGTCGAGACCGGTTCGATCAAGCTGAAGTAGTCGCGACCAGCCGCTCGAACAGCCGTACGTACGGCTGCGACTGCTGCTCCCAGGAGAAATCCGCGCGCATCGCGTTGCGCACGATCGTCTCCCAGAGTGTCGCATCGGCGTACCAGCCGAGCGCAGTTTGCAGCGCCCAGCGGATGGCATTGCCGTCGAAATCATTGAAGACTATGCCGTTGCCGCGCGTCGTCAGCGGATCGAAGTGCGTCACCGAGTCTGCCAGGCCGCCGGTCCGTCGCACGATTGGAACCGTGCCGTATCGCAGGCTATACATCTGATTGAGGCCGCAGGGCTCGTAGCGCGACGGCATCAGGAAAATATCGCTCGCCGCCTCGATCCAGTGCGCCATCGGCTCATCGTATTCATCGCGATACAGCGCGCGGCCCGGGAAGGCGGCGGCGAGGTCCCGAAAGATCTGCTCGTATTGGGCCTCGCCATTGCCGAGCAGCGACGCGCACGTCCGTCGTCGCTAACAACTCCGGCAGCGCATCGCGCAGCAGATCGAAGCCCTTCTGCGAGGTCATACGGCTGACAATACCGAACAGTGGCACGCGACCTGGCGCCGCTAGCAGGCCATTGTCGGCCAGGAACTGTGCTTTGAGTTCGCCCTTGCGTTCGAGCTTGAAAGCGCCGTAGTGAGTCGGTAGGTGCCGATCCCAGCGCGGGTCCCATTCGCCATAGTCGACCCCGTTCAAGATGCCGGTGAGATCGCCGGCGCGACCTTGTAGTTGCGCTTCCAGACCCAGACCGAATTCCGGGGTGAGAATCTCGCGGGCGTAGGTGGGGCTCACGGTGGTGATCGCGTCGGCGTACAGCACGCCAGTCTTGAGCGAATTGATCCGGCCAGCAGCCAGATCCACGGGCTCCAGCCACGAGGTGGCGGTGCCAAGGCCGAGCTCATCGGCATGGCTGGCGTCGAACACACCCTGATAGCCGATGTTGTGGATCGTCAGGACGGACTTGGCGGCACCGAGTTGCCGATCGTCGGCGTAGACGGTTTTCAACAGCAGCGGTGCAAAGGCTGCGTGCCAGTCGTGGCAATGCACGATGTCGGGCCGCCAGTGCAGGCGCCGACAGCATTCGAGGGCAGCGTAGGTCAGCGCGATGAAGCGCCGATGTTCGTCGGGGTCGGTGGTATACAGCCGATCGCGGCCGTACAACGCGGCGCAGTCGAGCAGATGAACCACCGCGCGCGACCCAGGCAACCGGGCGGTGTACACGTCGAACAGATAGCGGTGCTGGCCCAGCGTGACTGGCACGGCACGGAGTGCGGCGACAGGGTGCAACACCAGGTCACGCTGGTCGATCTGCGAGTACAGCGGCATGAACAGCCGCGCGTCGTGACCGCCATCGTGCAGGATGCGCGTCAACGCGCCGGCTACGTCCGCCAGCCCGCCCGTCTTGGCAAGCGGTGTGACTTCGGACGCGATGGCACAGATCGAAAGAGTCATAACCCCGTGGATTCTACTGGGTTGCCGGGCAGGGCTGGTACGATTACGCCCATGCGCCGCGCCGCTGTTGCCCTGTTATTGCTGATCGTGACCGTCATACCGACGACCATCGGTGTGCTCGCGGCCGACTGGCCGTTCTGGAGCCGCGTCTTCAGCATGCCGAGCGACCCGGGCGAATGGCCCGATTCCTTCTACCAACCCACGACGCATATCGATGGTGCGCCGACGCCATTTCTCCCCGTCGTGCAGCCGGCTGAGCGAACAATCACGACGGCCGCCCTCGAGCAGGCGTCAAGCTGGGCCGAAGCTAACAACTCGGTCGCGTTGCTCGTCCTGCATCGCGGACGTATTCAGTTGGAGCGCTATTACGGTGAGATGACGCCATTCACCCTGTTCTCGGGCAGAGCGATGACACGGTCTATGGTTGGCATGGCGGTGGGCATCGCAATGCGCGATGGGCGGATCGCCTCGCTCGACCTGCCAGTGGAAACCTGGTTGTCGGAGTGGCGCGCTGAACCGCGCGGCAAGATCACCTTGCGCCAGTTGCTGAACAACACTAGCGGACTCGAGGAAATACCGCTCGGCGGTGGCCCTGCGCGCGACGGTGTGCTGGGTTGGCTGCGTGGTCTCCCGACACTGCTTAACAAGAACTCGCGGCTGTCATTGGGCTCCGATTTCGCTGCTGCTGCGTTGCGCTTCGAGCTGCAGCACGAGCCCGGCGCGCGCTTCAATCTCTCCAACGCCAATGCCCAGTTGGTCGGCACTATTCTCGAGCGCGCCACCGGCACACCTTACGAACGCTACATCGATGCGAAGCTGTGGCGCCCGATCGGTGCCAGCGGGGCTGAGTTCTATCTGGACCGTCGCAACGGAATGCCGGCGGTCTACTGCTGCTTCCGGGCGACGCCCGCCGACTACATGCGGTTGGGCTCGCTGTTGATCAACGACGGGATTGCCGGGACCGCACAGGTGCTGCCGCCGGGCTGGGTGCGGGAGATGGCCACTGGTTCGCGTGCCAATCCATTGTATGGCTTGCAGATCTGGACAGGCCGCGCACCGGCAGGCGTGCGTGAGTACACGCCCGGGAGTGGCTTCGGTGTGCGGCACGAGGCGGCCTATCTCGCTGCTGATGTCATCTGGATGGAAGGCGGTGGTGGGCGCACACTGTGGGCGGTTCCATCGGAGCAGTTGGTGATCCTGCGGCTGGGGCGACAGTCCGCGAACTGGGATGCGTCCTACCTGCCAAACACGCTATTGCGGGGCATTGGTCGCGCGGCCGATGATCCCGCAAGTTCCGGGTCGAACACGCTGGTCGCCAGCGCCACAATGGCGCGATGAACGATACATTACTGGGCGAGCGCGATTTCGCGCGCATTGCGCGCGCTATCCGATATATCGACAACAATTTTCGGGCGCAACCACCGCTCGCCGCGATTGCCGCCGAAGTGGACCTATCCGAGTTTCACTTCAACCGCTTGTTTCGGCGCTGGTCCGGCCTGACGCCGAAGCAATATCTGGGGCATGTCACAGCGCGGGCAGCACGAGATGTATTGGCGTCCGGGCCGGCTGTGCTTGATGCAGCCTACGACGTGGGGCTCTCGAGCGCCGGTCGGTTGCACGATCTAACGGTGAGTTTGGAGGCCTTGACGCCAGGGGAAATTCGACGTCGTGGCGCTGGTGTGACGGTTGACGCAGGGATCACGGAGTCGCCATTTGGTAGCGCGTTCATTGCGCAGACCGACCGGGGCATCTGCCGACTCGCATTTATCGATGTCGAAGCAGTCGACGATGAGATGCGCGCCTTGGCTGCAGAGTTCCCGCTCGCCAAATTTGCGCGCGATGATCAGCGCGCGGCGTCGACCGCGCGGCGCATCTGGCAGCCCGGCACGGAGCGCGATCGTCGACTCGTATTGTCGGTGGTCGGCACCAACTTCCAGGTGCAGGTTTGGCGCGCCTTGTTAGCGCTCGATGGGCTGACCACCTACGGTGCGCTGGCGGCAACCCTCGGTATGCCGACGGCGGCGCGTGCCGTGGGCAATGCGGTCGGCGCCAACCCGATCGCCTGGCTGATTCCCTGTCATCGCGTGCTGCGGGGCGACGGTTCGCTCGGCGGGTATCGCTGGGGCGTGGAACGCAAGCGCGCCATCTTGGCGTACGAGCGCTGCGTTGAGTCCCGCTGATTTCGGCATCCTGATCGTGGTCGCGGCCGTTTGGGGTGCCGCTTATCCGCTGCTGCGCGTCGGTTCGCCCGAGTTTGGCCCGATCGCGCTGGTTGTGGTGCGGCTCGCGATCGCGAGTCTGGTGTTGCTGCCGTTCGCACGGTGGAGTCCGGGCGCGCTGCGACACTGGCGCAAGTTACTGTTGTTAGGCCTGGTCAACACCGCGGTACCGTTCGCGCTGTTTGCCTACGCCACCTTGAAGATCACCGGCGGGCTCGCCTCAGTCATCAATGCAACCACGCCGATGTTCGGTGCGCTGGTCGCGTATTTCTGGCTCGGCGAGCGGCTCAGCACTTTGCGTATCCTGGGTATCGCCATCGGTTTTGCAGGTGTGCTGTACATCGTCGGGGGCGAGGTGGGCACGCATGCCGAGGATGCCTTGCCGGGCGTGATCGCGGCGCTGCTGGGTTCTGCGATGTACGGCATTGCTGCCAATTACACCAAGAAGCAGTTGGGAACTCTCGACGCACGGATGGTGGCGGCCGGCAATGTGCTGGCGGCATTTCTCATCATGCTGCCGTTTGCCTGGGTCAGCTGGCCGAGCACCGCACCGTCTGCGTCCGCTTGGTGGGCGGTGCTGGCGCTCGGGCTGTTCTGTACCGCGCTGGCCTATCTGTTGTTTTTCCGACTACTCAGTCGTGTGAGTGCCTCGCAGGCGATCACGGTGACTTTCCTGATACCGGTGTTCGGGATTCTGTGGGGTGCACTATTCCTGCATGAACCCGTGACGCTGGGCCTGCTGGTCAGTGCCGGTGTCGTGCTGATCGGCGTCGCGTTCGCCACGGGACTCGTTCGCTTCGACCGCTAGAGGGGCGCGATACCGGGCCTGATCGGTGCGATAATCGGTGGCACCGATCCCCCCACGCTTGGTTATTCGATAGGCAACATGGCAAGTTCACGTAATCTTCTCGCGCCGCTCAGTTTGCTGGTGGCGGTGGTCTGTGCCGGCTGGGCAATCTACGTCACCAAGCGAGCCGGCGATGTGCCTGCCGGATTTGGTCCGCCAGGCGCCATGAGTCGGCCCGCCGCAGCCGACGGCGCCAAGCCGGTCGCGGGCAAACCCGGTCCGCCAGCAGCCGGCGGACGCCCCGCTCCCCTCGTCGCAACGGTGTTGAGTCGCCAGGAGAGCATCGCCGCGACGATCGAGGCGTTGGGCACTGCGCGTGCCAACGAGTCTGTCGATGTGACCGCCAAGAATAGCAATCTCGTTACGGCGATCCATTTTCGGGATGGCCAAGTCGTCAAACGCGGCGATCTGTTGGTCGAGCTCGACAGTGCGGCAGTTCGGGCCGACCTTGCCGTCGCCCAGGCGGCTCTGACGGACAGCCAGAGCCAGTTCGAGCGCAGTCGCGAGTTGCTAGCCAAACAGCTCGTGTCGAAATCGCAGTACGAGCAGCTCGAGGCGGCAATGAAGGGTAACGAGGCGCGGCTGGCAGCCGCGCGGGCACGGCGCGAGGACACCGTCATCCGCGCACCGTTCAGTGGCCGCGTCGGTTTGCGGAGGGTGAGTGTCGGCAGTCTGGTCAACCCCGGCACCGTGATCACCACCCTCGATGACACGAGCACCATCAAGTTGGACTTTCGAATTCCGGAGAATCAGCTGGCTGGACTGCGCGCGGGGCTGACGCTGACCGCCCAGTCGCCAGCGTTTCCGTCGCGCAGTTTCGAGGGCAAAATCGCGACGGTCGACTCGCGGGTCGACGAAGCGACGCGCTCAGTCACGGTGCGGGCCCTGCTGCCCAATCCCGATGGCGTGTTGAAAGCTGGCATGTTCCTGACTGTGCAGCTCGAGCAGGATCGGCGCAATGCGGTGATCGTGCCCGAAGAAGCACTGGTGCCAGAAACCGACAAGCAATACGTTTTTGTGGTCACGGATGCAGTCGCCAACAAGCGCGAAGTCACCATCGGACGTCGCACGCCCGGGTCGGTGGAGATTGTGGCGGGGCTGAAGGCCGGTGAGCGCGTGGTCACCGAAGGGACCCAGAGTATTCGTGACGGCGTGGCGGTGCGCGATGCGGCGCAGGCAGTCGATTCGGCCGAGGCCGCCCGCACATGATGATCTCCGATCTATCTGTTCGCCGACCGGTATTCGCCACCGTGTTGTCGTTGTTGCTCGTGATCATTGGTTTGATGGCGGCATTGCGACTGTCGCTGCGCGAGTACCCGGATATCGATCGACCGGTGGTTAGTATCAACACAGCCTACCGCGGTGCGTCGGCGGATGTCATCGAGACGCGAGTCACGCAGATTCTGGAAGAGCAGGTGTCGGGTCTGGAAGGCGTCGAAAAGATGACTTCCACGAGCCGCGATGAGTCGTCGAATATCAGTATCGAATTCGACGTCGATCGCGATCTCGACAGTGCCACCAACGATGTTCGCGAACGCATCTCCCGGGTGATGAATCGTTTGCCGCCGGAGGTGGAGCCACCACAGGTGACCAAGGTGGGTGACGGCCAGGAGGTCGTCATGTACATCAACGTCGCGAGCCAGTCACGCAACGCGCTGGAACTCACCGACTACGTGCGCCGCAATCTGAAGGACCGTTTTTCATCCGTACCAGGCGTGGCCACCATTCGCATCGGCGGTGAGCGACTGTATGCCATGCGCGTTTGGCTCAATCGCGATGCGCTCGCAGCGCGGCAATTGACTGTGACCGACGTCGAGAATGCGCTGCGCGCCGAGAACGTTGAACTGCCGGCCGGTCGGATCGAATCCGAACAGCGGGAGTTCACCCTGCGCACCGATACCAACATGCAGACCGAGGACGACTTTCGCCAGCTCGTCATCGGGCGAGGGGAAGACGGCTATCTGGTGCGTCTCGGCGAGGTGGCGCAGGTGCAGATTGG
The DNA here is from genome assembly GCA_016703895.1 of Pseudomonadota bacterium. Classification (GTDB taxonomy): domain Bacteria; phylum Pseudomonadota; class Gammaproteobacteria; order Steroidobacterales; family Steroidobacteraceae; genus CADEED01. The sequence continues at coordinate 148,462 of JADJBE010000026.1, read as the reverse complement.
TGCCGAGGACGATCGCAGCATCGCGCGTTCCAATGGGCTCTCTGGGGTGAGTATCGGCATCGTACCGCAGTCGCAGGCCAATATTCTCGATATCTCGCAAGCCGTCCGCGCCGAAGTTGAGCGGCTGCGGCCGGCATTGCCGAAGGACATCCAGGCCGAGGTCAACCTCGACTTCTCGGTGTTTGTCGCCGAGTCCATCAAGAAGGTGGCCTTCGCACTGACCGAGACGCTTGTCATCGTGTTAGTGGTCATTTTCCTTTTTCTGGGTACCTTTCGCGCGACCCTGGTGCCGGCTGTCACCATTCCGGTGTCGATTATTGCCGCAGCGCTCGTGATGGCGGCGTTCGGTTACTCGATCAACACGCTTACGTTGTTGGGCGCTGTGCTGGCCATCGGGCTCGTGGTCGACGATGCGATCGTGGTGCTCGAGAACATCGTGCGGCGTATCGAGGCTGGCGAGCCAGCACTGGTTGCGGCGATCAATGGCTCGCGCGAGATTGGTTTTGCGGTGGTGGCGACGACTCTGGTGCTGATGGCGGTGTTCATACCGGTGTCCTTCATGGGCGGCACGATGGGGCGGCTGTTTGGCGAGTTTGGTATCAGCGTCGCGGCGGCGGTCGGGTTCTCCGCGGTGGTTGCGCTGACACTCACGCCGATGATGACCTCCAAACTATTCGCCAACGGTATGCCGCGCGGTCGTCTGTCGACGATGGTGGACAGGCTGTTCCGCGACATCGACGTCGGCTACGCAAAGCGACTGCGCGCGGTGTTGCGTGGCCGCAGGCCATTATGGGTGGTCTCGGCGGCGATGCTGTTCACGGTCCTGGTGGTTGCACTGACGGTGTTCGGCGTGCCGTTCAAGGGCATGCAGCTGAAGCAAGAGCTAGCGCCAACTGAAGACCGCGCGATGTTGCCCGTGATGGTCACGGGGCCCGAGGGCTCGAGTCTGGCTTACCTCGACCGCCATTTGCGCGAGATCGAGGGCATCCTCCAGGAAGAAGTCACGAACGGCAACGCGAAGCGGGTGATTACGCGTTCCGGCGCCTGGGGACGCAACAACGAAGTCAGCTCGGGAACGGTGTTCATGCCGCTCGCACTGTGGGACCAACGCGAAGACTCTGCAGCCGTCATTGCGAGACGCGTGCAGCAGCGCGTCGCGACGATTCCCGGTGTGCGTATCATCGTGATCCAGCCGCCGAGCCTCGGCGGTGGTGCGGGTCGCCCCTTGCAAATCGTCATGGGCGGCAGTGAGTACTCCGAGATTGCAGCCTGGCGCGACCGTGTGTTCGAGCGTGTCGCCGCCGAGAATCCACGCATCATGGGTCTGGATTCCAATTACCAGGAACGCAAGCCACAGCTCTCCATTCAAGTGGATCGCAACAAGGCCGCCGATCTCGGCGTCTCGCTGACGGCTGTCGGTCGCACGCTCGAGACGATGCTTGGCTCGCGCATCGTCACGCAGTACGTCTCGGGCGGTGAGGAATACAATGTGCTGCTGCAGGCGCGCGGTGACGAGCGTTCGTCGGTCAGCGATCTGGATAATCTTTACGTTCGCTCGGCGAGCAGCGGCAAGCTCGTGCCGCTCTCGGCCGTGGTCAAAGTCGAAGAGCGCGCCGGTCCTAACGAGCTGCGCCGATTCGATCAGCTGCGTGCGATTACGCTGACGGGCAATCTCGCGCCGGGCTACCTGCTCGGCGAAGCGCTCGATTATATGGAACAGGTGATTCGCGACGAGGCGCCGGCGGCAGTCATCAACTTCGACGGCGAATCGCGCGAACTCAAGCAGGCGGGCAGCAAGCTCTGGCTCACTTTCGGTTTCGCGCTGTTGATCGTTTATTTGTTGCTCGCCGCACAGTTCGAGAGCTTCGTGCATCCGATCGTCATCCTCATCACCGTGCCGCTGGCGCTGGTGGGTGGGTTGCTTGGGTTGTGGCTCTTCAATTCGTCGATCAACGTGTTCAGTCAGATCGGCGCCATCATGTTGATTGGTATTGCCTGCAAAACGGTATTTTGAATGTCGAGTTTGCCAATCAGTTGCGTGACCGCGGCCACGAGTTCATCGATGCGATTGTCGAGGCGGCGGCGGTGCGCTTGCGGCCGGTGCTGATGACCAGCCTCTGTACGGCCTTCGGTGCCGTGCCATTGATGATTTCGACCGGGGCTGGTGCCGAGAGTCGCCAGTCGATTGGTTCGACAGTGTTCTTCGGCACGATCGTCTCGCTCAGCTTGACGCTATACGTGGTGCCGTCGCTTTACGCGCTGATCGCACGCAACACACGTTCCCCGGAACATGTCTCGCGGCTGATCGAAAAATTATTAGGCCGTGGTGGCAAGAGCGACGACGCTGAGCCCGATACGGCGCAGCCGCTGGCGCCGCCAGCGTCGCGACCTGGCCCGGCAGGCTGACATGACGGTCGCGCTGTGGTGTCTGTTTGTCGCCTGCCTGTTGCCAGTCGTTTGTGCAGGTGTCGCCAAGTCAGGATTCGAGAACTTCGACAACCGTCGCCCGCGTGACTGGTTGGCCAAGCAGCAGGGTTGGCGCGCCCGCGCACACGCGGCGCAGCAGAACTCTTGGGAAGCGTTGCTGGTGTTTGCGGCAGGTGTGCTGTCCGCACACCTCGCCCAGGCGCCGCAGGACTGGGTGAATCTCGTGGCGCTGGTGTTCGTCGCCGCGCGTCTGCTCTACATCGCGCTCTATGTGACGGATCGTTCGACGGCCCGGTCGCTGGTCTGGGCCGTGGGTTTCCTGGCCTCGCTAAGCCTGTTTTGGCTGGCCTTATGACGCATCGGGCAACACGACATAATGGACCGTCGACCGCTGTCAATGGCAGTTCGCGCGTCTAAACCATTGATTTAAAATACAATCAGCTGTCCCTTGGGCGCTGAACTCCGACCAGACTGGTAGACTGTTCGCGTCCCAAGCGAATGGTGAATCAATGGCTCTTACGCCCTACAAGCAACTCGAGCAGGAGTGGAAGCGCCTGCATGCGTTCCGTGGCGCGATGTCGTTGCTGCGCTGGGACGCCGCGGTGATGATGCCGCGCGGCAGCGCCGCGGTGCGTGGCGAGCAACTGGCCGCGCTGGAGACCGAGCATCACGTGCTGTTGACGGCGCCGCGCATCATTCGCTTGCTGGACCGTGCCCAAGCGGCGAGCGCCATGCTTGAGGACTGGCAGGTGGCCAACCTGCGCGAGATGCGTCGCCAACGCGACCATGCGATCGCAACACCGGTGTCGTTGATCTCGCGCCTGGCCAAGGCGAGTTCGCAAGCCGAGGTGCGTTGGGTGGCAGCCCGACAAAGCGGGCGCTTCGAGGCTTTTGCCCCACATCTCGAGGAGGTCGTGAACCTGGTGCGCGACAAGGCGCAACTGCTTGGGCAGGCGCTCAATCTCGCGCCGTATGATGCGCTGCTCGATGAGTTCAGCCCGCGGATCACTTCGGCGGATATCGATGCCGTCTTCAAGGGCCTTACGCGTCGCTTGCCGAGTCTCATTCGCGAGACCATCGGTCAGCAGGAGCGATCCCCGCCGTTGCCGCTCGTTGGGCGTTTTCCCGTCGGCCGGCAAAAGGCTTTGTGCGTCGATGTGATGAAGACACTGGGCTTTCCCTTCGATCGCGGTCGCCTCGACGAGAGTGCGCACGCCTTCACTGAAGGCGTGCCCGGCGATGTGCGGGTGACCACTCGATTCGATGTGGGCGATCCGTTGTCCGGGTTGTTAGGCGCGCTGCACGAAACCGGCCATGCGATGTACGATCTGGGGTTGCCGGCGAAGTTTGCGGATCAGCCGGTTGGCCGCGACCGCGGCATGGCGCTGGAGGAGAGCCAGTCGTTGTTGCTGGAGATGATCATCTGCCGCAGTCGGCCGTTCCTGCAGTTCCTGCAGCCGCTGATCGCCAAGCACTACGGCGTCAGCGGTGATGAGTGGCAGATTGACAACCTCTATGCCCACCTCACGCGGGTCAAGCGCAGTGCGATTCGCGTCGATGCAGACGAGATGACCTATCCGGTGCATGTGCTGGTGCGCTACGAATTGGAGCAGCAGTTGCTGGCAGGGTCACTGGCCGTCCGCGATCTGCCGGAAGCCTGGAACACCATGCTGGAGCAGCGCCTCGGTGTTAAACCCACTAACGATATCGACGGTTGCTTGCAAGATGTGCATTGGGCGGTGGGGTCGTTCGGGTACTTTCCATCGTACGCCGTGGGCTATGTCATGGCGGCACAGTTCTATGAGGCGCTGCGCAACGCGACGCCCGATCTCGATGAGCAACTGGCGCGCGGTGAGTTTGCCGGTTTGTTCGGCTGGTTGCATGACAACGTCTATCGCCATGGTGCCAGCGTGACGCCGCATGAGTTGTTACTGAACGCGACTGGAAAACCGTTGGGTACCGCGGCAGCAGTGCGCTATCTTGAAGGCAAGTACCTGGAGTCGTCCGGGACTGACAGCGCCGCGGCATGATAGCGACCGCCCCGTCTCGCACCGCAAAAAAACTCGGTGCGCATCTGCGCGGTCTGGTTGGCAAAGCCATCGAGGACTTTGCGATGATCGCCGCTGGCGATCGAGTCATGGTCTGTCTGTCCGGCGGCAAGGACTCCTACACGTTGCTCGACATGCTGCTGTCCTTGCAGCGCAGCGCGCCGATCGATTTCGAATTGATCGCGGTCAATCTGGATCAGAAGCAGCCCGGATTTCCGGCCGACATACTGCCTAACTATTTGCGTGGCGTAGGAGTCCCTTTCGAGATCATCGAACAGGACACCTACAGCGTCGTCAAGCGCGTCATCCCAGAACGCAAGACGAGGTGTCGATTGTGCTCGCGCCTGCGACGCAGAGCGCTGTATCAGTACGCTGCCGACCATGGCATAAACAAAATCGCACTTGGCCACCATCACGACGACATCGTTGAGACGCTGTTCCTCAATCTGTTCTTTGGCGGCCGCATGAAGGCAATGCCACCCAAGCTTGTGTCTGACGACCAGCGCAACGTCGTGATTCGGCCATTGGCCTATGTCAGCGAGCGGGAGATAGAGCGGTACGCACGCGCGCGGCAGTTTCCGATCATTCCATGCAAGCTCTGCGGCTCGAATGACAACGCGCAGCGCAAGATCATCAAGCAGATGCTGGCGGATTGGGAGCGGGAGTTTCCGGGTCGCACCGAGTCGATATTCTCCGCGCTGCGCAACGTCGAAGCCTCGCACCTGGCCGACCCCCGACTATACGATTTCGTCACTGTGGCCGGACACGCTTGAATGGCGTTACGCAATCCACTGGCTGCTGAGTCAACCGCGCAACCACCGAAACCGATCCCAGCATCTTACTGGGTCGTTCCGGGCAGGTTGTTAGCAGGAGAATACCCGGGTTCGCGCGTGCCTGCTGAGACGGAGCAGCGTATGGAGGCGTTCCTCGTCGCTGGCTTCGATTGCTTTGTTGATCTGACTGCACCCGGAGAGCGTGATAGCTACGATCAGTGGGTGCCGCGCACTTCGCTGTATTTGCGCAAGCCCATCCCCGACCACGACGTGCCTCGTCTGCCTGACCATATGGCGGAAATTCTGGTGGAGATAGAGGCGGCGTTGCGCGAGGGACGTCAGGTCTATGTTCATTGTCGTGCGGGCATCGGCCGTACTGGTACGGTCGTTGGTTGTTATCTGGTCAACAGTGGCCTGGAAGGTGATGCGGCGCTGGTTGAGCTCAATCGGCTGTGGGCCGAGAACGAGCGCTCCCGCTATTGGGAGGAGGTCCCCGAGACGCCCGCCCAAAAGGAGTTTGTACGCACCTGGCGTCAACCGCCCCCACCACCGCTCAAAGCTGCGCCGTTGCTGCCACCGCCGGTCAGCCGTTCGTCTGAGCCACGCTTGGCGACCACTGCACAGAGCGGTGCACGCGAGCGTTTTCTGGGTTCGTTCATTGGGCTTGCTGTCGGCGACGCGCTTGCAGCCGCAACGCAGTTTCGCAAGCCTGGCACGTTCTCGCCTGTGGGTGACTTGTTAGGGGGCGGGCCGTTCGCGGTGCCACGCGGCGCTTGGACTGACGACACCGCGATGGCCCTGGTCCTCGCGGAGAGTCTGCATCACAGCGCGGGCTTCGATGCGAACGATCAGGTGGCACGCTATGGGCGCTGGCAGAAGGAGGGTTACCTGTCAGCGACGGGCGAGTGCTCGGGAATCACGGCCAGCGTGTCGCGCGCGCTGGCTACGGCCAAGTACCGACGGCAGCCATTTGCGGGCTCCCACGACCCGGCCCATGAAGACAAAGAAGTCTTGTCACGGGTGGTCGCCACCGTAATGTATTTTTTTGCAGACGGCCGTGAGGCGGTGCGCCAGTCGGTCGAAGCGGCGCGAATCACCAATCAAGCGCCGCTCGTCCTCGACTGCGTCCGGCTATTCGCCGCGATGCTGCATCAGGCACTTGCTGGCCGCGACAAAGCCAGCATCCTCAAGCCAGGCTCGGAGTTGCTCGACATCGAGTCTCTGAAGGCGCCGGTGCGAACCGTTCTTGAGGGCGCCTATCTGCGCAATGCGCCGTCCACGAGCAAGAGTAGCGGTGGCGTGGTCGAGTTACTCGAGGCGGCCTTGTCGGCCTTTGACCGCAGTCGGGATTTCCGTGGCGGTGTGCTTGAGGTGGTCAATCTCGGGCATGACTCGGACATCGCGGCTGCCGTGTACGGCCAGCTGGCGGGCGCTTTTTACGGCGTCAACGCGATTCCCGGAACCTGGCGCAATAGTTTGATGCGTAAGGATTTGCTGGAAGAAACTGCGGGCCGGCTGTTGGCAAGCGCAATGGTTGAGCGTCCGGACTGATTCCGTCCGACTGCCACCTATCGTAAGCTTCGTTGCCATGACCCGCATCGCCAGTACCCCTGCCACCGGACGCCGCGCAGCCGCGCGCCCGTGGACGCGTCTGGCGGATGATGAACTGCTCAAGCTGCGGTTCTGTGATCTCAAACTGAAGGTGCAGGATTCGCCGATCGCGCCGCGTGTTCGACGGCTGTATCGCGAGCTCGACAAGCGCGGCGTCCCTTTTCACCCGCACGTGTGGTTTGCCGAAGAGTGGTTTTCTCCCGACGGTATACCCGGCATCGCGATTCCCTTTTATCTTGCGCACCCGCGCCTCGAGCGGCTCGAGCGCCGCATGATGAATGAGGTGGAGGGTGGCAATGCCAATTGGTCGATGCGCATCCTGCGCCATGAAGCAGGCCATGCGGTTGATACAGCCTACCGATTGCGGCGCCGCAAAGTCTGGCGCGAGATGTTTGGCCCGGCCTCACTGCCTTACCCCAGTAGTTATCGGGCACGTCCTGGCAGCAAGCGCTATGTGCAGCATTTGGGAGATTGGTATGCGCAAGCCCATCCGTGCGAGGACTTCGCGGAGACTTTTGCCGTGTGGCTCAAGCCGAACTCGTCCTGGCGCCGCGCGTATGCCGACTGGCCGGCGTTCCACAAACTGGAATTCGTCGATCAACTGATGAGCGAGGTACTCGCGCGCAGACCGGTCGTCCGGAGTCGCGCCAAGATTGAGCCAGCGGAAACCAACCGGCGCACGCTAGCCGACCACTATCGACGCAAGATTGCGCGGTTTTCCCGGTACACGCGCACCAACGTCGATCAGGTGTTGGAGCGGGTGTTCACGTTCGAGCCGACCCGCCAGGGCGCAGTACGTGCTGCCAAGTTTTTGCATAGCGAACGCGCGGCACTGGTCGCGAGCGTGGTGCGCGAGCTCGATACGGACGCCTACACGGTGCGGCAAATGCTGCGCATGGCGATTGATCGTTGCGCTGCGATGCGGCTCTACGTGCATGGTAATCGTCGCGATGCCCTGCGGCATGCGCGCTGGATGTTGGCAAGAATTACGCGCTTGTACGCCAATCGAGAGAGTCCGCGTCTCGTGGTATGAAAAAAACGCGAACCCTGGTCGTGGTGCACGCCACGCTTGTGCCGCCAGACGACCTCGCGGGTTATTCGGACAAGCAAGTCGAGGAGTGGCGGACCGAGTACGACGTGATCTCGACCTTACGCAAGGCCGGTCACGAGGTGCGTTGCCTGGGCGTCTCGGACAGCGTCGCCGAGCTGCGTGGCATGATTGCCGAATGGCAGCCCGATATTGTCTTCAACCTGCTGGAGGAGTTTGACGGCATCGTCAAGTACGACCAGCATGTCGTAGCGTTCCTCGAGCTGATGCGGCAACCCTACACAGGCTGCAATCCGCGTGGGCTTTTGTTAGCGCGCGACAAGCCACTGTGCAAACAACTGCTGTCGTATCACCGCATACCGTCGCCGAATTTCGCGGTGGTGCGGCGTGGCGTGAAACTCAAGATTCCGCGCAAACTCAAGTACCCGCTGTTCGTGAAGTCGGCGACCGAGGACGCGTCGCTGGGTATTGCGCAGGCTTCGATCGTGGAGGACCCGGCGCGACTCAAGGAGCGGATCCAGTTTGTCCACGAGCAAGTGAAGTCCGATGCGCTGATCGAGGAGTACATCGAGGGACGCGAGTTGTATGTTGCAGTGCTCGGCAACGATCGTTTGACGCGTCTGCCGGTGTGGGAGATGGTCTTTGGTACGCTGGGTGATTCGGCCGCCGCGATCGCCACCCGCAAGGTCAAGTGGGACAAACGCTATCAACAGAAGCACGGCATCACGACGCACGCGGCACTGGATTTGTCACCCACGATCGTGGCGCGTCTCGACAAGCTCTCGCGACGCATCTACCGCGCGCTGGGCATGTCGGGCTATGCGCGCATGGATTTCCGCGTGACCCCGGCCGGCGAGGTCTACGTGCTGGAGGCCAATCCCAATCCCAACCTGAGTGAGGACGAGGATTTCTCGCAGTCGGCACTGGCGACCGACATCGCTTATGCTGAGATGCTGGATCGCATCATGGCGCTTGGTTTGAGCTACCAGGCTGAGTGGCGCGCTTACTACGGTTGAGTCTGCCGCAGCGCTGCTGCAAAGGAATGGCTCTGATGGATCGAACAGCCGTGCTGTTATTGATTTCAGTTATATTGCTAACCACCGCCGCGTGTACCTCCGACAAGGCGCGTCGCGAGGGCGAGCTCGCCAAACTGGCGGGGGACCTGCCGGGTCAGTATGAATCAACCGACAAGATGGGCGGTATGCTGGCAATTCTGCCGGTGCATGCCGGCATGATCGGTGATCGCGTGTTCTACCTGGAGCGGCGCGGTGGTGATGGCGCGCAGTCGCAATACATGCTCTCGGTCGAGCTGGTCGACGGCAAGCAAATCGTCCAGCACGCGTTCGTCTTCAAGGATGCGCCGCGCTGGCGCAATGCTTTGCAGACACCTGAGCTATTCAAGTCGCTGGTACCGCAAGACCTGCGCCTGACGTCACGTTGCAATGTGACACTGACGGAAGCCGCGGACGCGATCGACTATGCCTGTGGCGGCATCGACGAACGATTGCAGCGGATAATCGAATAGGCGCAGCTAACGAGTCGTTCGGCGCCACGCACTCAATCGTCGTTCCGTACCCGGCCGCGCAGTCGCTTGGTTCGCTGCGTGAGTGTCTTGGCTTCCAGTCGTCGTTCTTTCGAGGCACGCGTGGGTCTGGTGGCGAACCGCGGTTTCGGGGGTGTGAGCGCATCCAGCACCAACTGACGCAGTCGCTCTTCCGCGGCCCGCAAGTTCTGTTCACGACTGCGTTGATTGCGCGCGACGATGACGATATCGCCGCCGAGCGTCAGTTTGCTGCCGGCGAGGGGTCCCAGCCGAGCCTTGACGTCCGGGCGCAGCGTCAGGTTGTCTGCCAACGAGAATCGTAGCTGCACGGCGCTCGAGACCTTGTTGACGTTTTGCCCGCCGGGGCCCGAGGCGCGAATAGCGGTGACTTCGAGATCTTCGTCAGGAATCTCGAGGCCGGGTCGGATCTCGATCGCCATGAGGTGACTCGTTAGCCGGCGCTGGCGGGCGGATTGCCGAGCGGCCCGGCCGCGTGCGTCACCATTCGCACGTCGTGCTGGGCCACCGGAATCGTGACGCCATGCTTGCGGAACAGCCGCCAGATCTCGCGATTGATGTCCGAGCGCACGTTGTTGACGCCGTTCATGGGGTCACGGATCCAGAACCGTGCCTCGCAGCGCATGCCGTAGTCCTCAAAGCTCATCAGCCGGGACACCGGACCCGGTTCTTTGAGAACGCGCGGGTGCTGTGCCGCAGCTTCGATCAGCAGACGCAACGCCAGCTCCGGATCGTCGTGATAACTGATCATTACCGGCAACCGTAGTCGCACTCGTTGATCCGAGTAGCTCCAATTGATCACCGAGTTGGTGATCAGGTTTTGATTCGGCACCAGCGTTTCAACGCCATCGCGGTCGCGCACGACCACGTAACGTCCGCGTAGCTCCTGTACCCAGCCGAAGTTCTCGGTGCTGGTGCCGGTGTGGCCCGTGAAACTGATCACGTCGCCGGGTTTGATCGACTTGTCCATCAGCAGCACGAGGCCGGAGACGAAGTTGCTGGCGATGGCTTGCAGACCGAAGCCGAGACCCAGACCGACGGCGCCGGTCAGTACGGTGAGCGCGGTGATATCGACGCCAGCGGCGTTGATACCGAGCAACAGCCCCAAGCCCACCAGCAGGAAATAGGCGGACTTCGAGATGCCGATGCGAGTCGACATCGCCACGCCATCGAGTCGCATCACGCGGCGCTCGATCGCGCGTGCCACCAACGACGTGATGATCATGAAGCCGGTGACGACGACAACGCCCTTCAGCAGCGCCCACAGCGTGAAGGTGGCCTTGCCGGGCAACAGATCGAAACCGTCCAGGTAGCGCTCGACGGCGCCGAACCAGCCCAGCAGTTCGAAACTGAGCATTAGACAAACAACGATCGTGATCTGCGTTTCCCAGGTCTTGACCCAGCTCTTCGGTCCGAGCGACAGGCGCAGCAGATAGATGCCCAGGCTGACCAGCAACAAAGCGGTGACGAGTTGCAGAGCGACATCGATGACCGCCGTGTGCAGCTCGAGCATCGCCAGCGCCGCCCGTACGCCAAGCAACAGCACAGCGGCAAAGAAGAACGGCGCGAGCCGGACCGTGGCCTCGATCAGCAGCATCTGCCAACGCGGGTGGTCTGGTGACGGCGGATTTTTCTCGTACCAGCGACGGACGAAATGCGCGGCGACGATCGCAATCAACACCGCGATGACGATGCCGACGACTTCGCCCAGGACCTCTGGCCGTGTTAGCTGGACGAATAGATCGCCTGGTTTGGTTTCGCTCACGCGTTCAGATTCGGAATGAGTTCGCTCTCCAGCCGCGAGATCTGGTCCTTGAGACCGAGCTTGCGCTTTTTGAGCCGCTTGAGTTGTATCTGATCGACGTGGATGTCGAGCGACAAGCGGTGGATAACGTCGTCAAGATCGCGGTGCTCGATGCGCAGGTCGCGCAGGCGCTGCACATTGCGAAACAGATCGCGATCGACATTGTCTTCAGTTTCCGACATGGCTCCGATCGAAGCGCTCGAAGATGGGTTCGAGTCCATCCGCTAGCTTAAGCCAGCGGCCGAGCGGATTCCACGGTATCGCGGGGTCATGGAAGTCCGAGCCGAGCGATGCGGACAAGCGGAATTTTCGACATAACGATGCAATCCGATCAGCATCTGCGGCGCTCATGCCGGCCAGACTCGCTTCGAGCGCACTGCCGCCGGCAGTCGCAAATTCGCCCACTAAGGTGCGTAGTCCGCCGACGGACAGTCGATAACGGTGCGGGTGTGCCAGCACGATATGCGGTGTGGCGGAGCGCAACGCCGCAAGCGTGGCCTCGAGCGGCGGCCACTCAATCGGCACGTGACCGGGTTTGTCGCGGTTGAGCCAGCGATCGAAAGCGTCCTGGGTATCTTTGGCATGCCCGGCGCTAACGAGTTCGCGGGCAATGTGCAGGCGGGTAGGGGAGCGGTGGGCAGTCGCAATGCGAGCCGCTATTTCGCGGCCCGGCAGCCGCGCGCGTTGTTCGAGTCGTTCACCGATGGCCGCAATTCGCTGCCGACGTTGCACGGTGATCGAGTCGATATGCGTCTGCAATTGCGGGGCATCGATGGGTATATCCAGCCCGACGATGTGCACAGCCTGACCGCGGTAGCTGCCTGACACCTCGACGCCGCGTATGAAGCGCATGTCGTGTGTCGCGCACGCGGCAGCGGCCTCGTCCAGGCCGGCGAGCGTATCGTGGTCGGTGAGTGCCAGCATCGTGACGTTGCGCGCGGCAGCCCGCGCCACCAGTTCGGCTGGCGGCAGCATCCCGTCGGAGTAGTTGCTGTGGGTATGGAAGTCGACCCGGGTTTCGCTGGCATTGGTCACGGTCGCGGTTATGATACGCGGCTGATGACGGACCCTCGACCCGATTGGACCGCAATCGACACTGTTTGCCTCGATCTCGACGGCACGCTGCTCGATCTCTCGTACGACAACTACATCTGGACCAAGCTTGTCCCGCAGCGCTACGCCGCGCGCAAGTCCCTGTCACTCGAGGCGGCGTATGCCGACCTCGCGCCGCGTTTCAAGGCGCGCGAAGGTACGCTCGAGTGGTATTGCATCGATTTCTGGAGCCAGGAACTCGGGCTCGACATCGTGGCTTTGCATCATGAGGCGCGTGCCCGAGTGGGCTGGCTGCCGGGTGCACAGCGGTTTTTGCAGCAAGTGCGCGCCGCCGGCAAACGCCTCATCCTGCTGACCAACTCACATCCCAAGACACTTGCGATCAAGCACGAGTACACGCGCGTCGTCGACTATCTGGATGAGGCGGCCAGCTCCGCTGAATTTGCCGCGCCGAAGGAGAATCCGTTGTTTTGGGAGCGCGCACAGGCGCGGTTTGGTTTTGATCCAGCTCGCAGTCTGTTTGCCGATGACAGCCGCACGGTGCTCCATGCGGCGCACGCGGCGGGCATGGCTTGGGTGTATGGCGTGTGCCGTCCGGATTCAGACGGGACGGCGCATGCGCATGAGGAGTTCCAGCGTATTGATAGCGTGCTGGAGCTGACAGCGGGAATTGGCTGATCTAGAGGGTCGTCAGCCGCGTCGCAGCGTCGCCCGAACCTCGAACCGACCGCGTCAGGTAGTTGGTCTTAGTATCGGTGGCGCAGAGAGTGATCGTGTGGTGTGCAACATCGGTTTCGTCGCCTGCGCGAGATCTTGGTGCCGCGCAGTCACCAAGAACGAAATCGAATCGAATCCGCCAGCGTTTCCACAAGTCGTTTCTCTCCGTCCAGTCCGCGGGCAGATCAAATCTGAGGCCACCGAGAAACCTGAGGGCAAAGCGCAGCAACTCAGGATCGCTCGAATAGAGCTCGCTGGGTTTGATAGCCCGGCCTTCCTTGTCGATGCTGAATGCTATCAACACAGGTCCTTGGATGTCCTTCACACGTGCGGCGAGGGGGTAGTAATCACCACGCGGTCCCGTGAATTTGAACGCTGGGAGGGTTCGCGGCGATTCGATCTCGGCGTCTGCGCTTGCAACTGTCGTTAGCATCATCAGACTGGCAGCGAGCGCGAGGCTGAGTCGCTGCGTAAGCGCAAGAATCACGGCGAGTCGTCCGCCGGAATTACGGCACACCGATAGCATAGGCGGTGAATTGCAGAGCGGCAACAATGCCGCTCCGGCGAAGGCGGGCGCTGTTAGGGTCCGCTTTAGCGGGATCTGGGGCCGCCTCTTCGCGGCGCCGACGATCGTCCCCCGCCACTACGGTTCTGACCCCCGCTGCGCGGCGGTCCACCGCGTCGGCCACCGCCACCCGGCCGAGGTCCATCGGGCCGCGGTCGGTAGGCCGCCACCTTCACATCTTTCGCCAACATGTCGGGCGAGACGGCCACGACCGGAATCTTGTGGCCGATGTAATCCTCGATCTCCGGCAGCGAGATCGCGTATTCCTCGCAACCGAAACTGATGGCGTCGCCGTCAGCACCTGCGCGTGCGGTTCGACCAATGCGATGGACGTAGTCGGCGCGATCCTGTGGCAGGTCGTAGTTGAAGACGTGGCTCACGTCGGGGATGTGCAAACCACGGGATGCCACGTCGGTCGCAATCAGCACGGCAAGCTCGCCGCTGTGAAACTCGCGCATCAAGCGCAGGCGTTTATTCTGCGGCACGTCGCCCGACAGTGCTTGCGCCGAGAGACCATTGGCCATCAACGCGGCTTCCAGCTTCTCTGCAACCCGTTTGGTGTTGACGAACACCATGGTGCGATGGGCATCGGTCTGCTTCAACAGCCCGATCAACAGCGGAATTTTCTCCTCCATCGCGGGGAAATAGATGCTCTGGCGCACCCGATCTGCAGTCATGCGGTCGGGCTCGATGCGCACCAGTTCCGGTTCGTTCATGTGCTCGTACGCAAGCTCCAGCACACGATGCGACAAGGTAGCCGAGAACAGCATCGACTGGCGATGCTCGGGTTCGGGCATGCGCCGCAGGATGTAGCGGATGTCGGCGATGAAGCCCAGATCGAACATACGATCGGCTTCATCGAGCACCACGACTTGCACGTGTCGCATGTCGTAGACGTGCTGCTTGAAATAGTCGATGACCCGTCCGGGCGTGCCGATCAACACGTCGACGCCATCAGCCAACTGCTGGCGCTGTTTTTCGTAGTCGACGCCGCCATATACGACGGCGGTTTTCAGCCCGGTATGACTGCCGAGAACTTCCGCATCCTTGTAGATCTGCAAGGCGAGCTCACGGGTGGGTGCCAGCACCAAGGCTCGGATGCCGGTGGCGCTGCGCCCAGCGGCCGGCGGGTGCGTGAGCAGTCGCTGGTAAAGCGCGACGAGAAATGCGGCGGTCTTACCGGTACCCGTCTGCGCCTGGCCGGCGACGTCGCGCCCCTGTAGGGCGAAGGGCAGGGTGCTGGCCTGGACCGGCGTGCACTTGATAAAGCCGGCGTCGGCGATGCCGCGCGCAACCTCAGGAACGAGTTCCAGTGAATCGTAGCGAAGGTCGGAAAGATGTGAATCTGTCATGTGGGGGTCATCTGGCGGCCATTTTGGTTGGTCAAAGCTTGCAAAATTTCCCCAGAACAGCTACAAAATACTCCGAAGCCGCGGTGGTCTTGTTTTGCCCCCGCCGCTCCAATCCATTCCCTGCTCAAAATTTGGGCTTAAATATTAGGGCTATACCCGCAAGCGCAAGCTGCAATTCTAACTCCTTTTGTCGGCCGCCGTGGCACGGCTTTCACCCCGCCAGCCCCGACAAACATCACAACCCATTTCTGTCGACTCGTTTTTTAGGAAGAGCGGGTCACCAAACCAACGGAGGTTCACCCGCGTGACTAGCCAGCACATCGTGCATACCAGCGATGCCACTTTCGGCGAGGACGTACTCAAGTCCGACAAGCCGGTTCTATTGGATTTTTGGGCCGAATGGTGCGGGCCCTGCAAGATGATCGCACCGATCCTGGACGAGCTGTCGGTCGAGTACCTGGACAAGGTCAAGATCGTCAAACTCAATATCGACGAGAATCAGCAGACGCCGCCTAAATTCGGCATCCGCGGCATCCCGACGCTGATCCTGTTCAAGAACGGGACCGTCGAGGCGCAAAAGGTCGGCGCGCTCTCCAAATCGCAGCTCGCCGCATTTCTGGATAGCAACCTGTGAGAGGCTACTTGGGTAATCAGGGACGAAGTCGGTCGAACAAGGGTCCACGTCAAGGTGGAGGCGGCGGCGGCGGCGGCGGCGGCGGTCGCGGCGACCGTGACGGCAATCGCGACACGCGCGGCAATAGCGGCGGTCCGCGGCACGACGATCTGCCACCGGAGGCCTACGAGGTCGACGAGTCGGAGATCATCAGCAAGGAAGAGCTGAGTCAGTCGAAGAAATCGATGAACCTGACCGAGCTGAAGTCTCGGCCAATCCAAAAACTCGTCGAACTCGCTGAGTCGATGGGGATCGAGGGGATGGGGCGCTCGCGCAAGCAGGACATCATCTTCGCGATCCTGAAGGCCCACTCACGCAACGGCGAGAATATCTACGGCGACGGTGTGCTCGAGATACTGCAAGACGGCTTCGGCTTTCTGCGCTCGGCCGACGGGTCTTATCTCGCTGGGCCAGACGATATCTATGTGGGCCCCAGCCAGGTCCGGCGCTTCAATCTGCGTACGGGCGATACGGTCTCTGGACTCATTCGTCCGCCAAAAGATGGCGAGCGCTATTTCGCCTTGCTCAAGGTCGGTGAGATCAACTTCGACTCACCCGACTCCTCGCGCAGCAAGGTGCTGTTCGAGAACTTGACGCCGTTGCATCCCACCAAGCGGCTCAAGCTGCAGCGTGGCAATGGGTCAACCGAGGATCTGACGGCTCGCACCATCGATCTGGTCGCACCGATCGGCAAGGGCCAGCGCGGCCTGATCGTCTCGCCGCCCAAGGCTGGCAAGACGATGCTGCTGCAGAATATTGCTACGGCGATCACGTCTAACCACCCCGAAGTGTATTTGATCGTGCTGCTGATCGATGAGCGGCCCGAGGAAGTCACGGAGATGCAGCGGACGGTGAAGGGCGAGGTCGTTTCGTCGACTTTCGACGAGCCGGCCGCAAGGCACGCAGGTCGCCGAGATGGTGATCGAGAAGGCCAAACGACTGGTCGAGCACAAAAAAGACGTGGTGATTTTGCTGGATTCGATCACGCGCCTGGCGCGCGCCTACAACACCGTCGTGCCGAGCTCCGGCAAGGTGCTAACAGGCGGCGTTGACGCCAACGCGCTGCAGCGGCCGAAGCGGTTCTTCGGTGCGGCACGCAACATCGAAGAGGGCGGCAGCCTTACCATCCTCGCGACCGCCTTGATCGACACGGGGTCCAAGATGGACGACGTGATCTACGAGGAGTTCAAGGGTACTGGCAACTGCGAGATTCATCTCGATCGGCGCATTGCCGAGAAGCGCGTGTTCCCGGCCATGAACATCAATCGCTCAGGCACTCGCAAAGAAGAGTTGATCACGGATGCGGGTGAGCTCGCCAAGATCTGGATTCTGCGCAAGCTCCTGCACCCGATGGATGAACTCGCGTCGATCGAGTTCTTGCTCGACAAAATGAAGGACACCAAGACCAACAGCGAGTTCTTCGACGCCATGAAGCGTTAATTGAAGCGTTAATCTGTGCGCTAAGTCACACGGAGCCGGCGTCGCATGTGGGCGACGCTGGCGGGATTGTTCTGAATGCACCAAACTTGGCTGATGCGTGCCGCCGTAGCTGTTGTTTGTCTGTTGCTGTCCGGTTGTTCGGTCATGGATATGTTTCGTGGCCGCGATCGCGACGTGGTCGAGGAAGAACCGCCGGTCGCTCGCCGCGCCGAGCCGCCGCAGAAGCCGAGTGACGTGCTCAAGGCACCACGGCCCGACATTGCAAGTCCGGTGTCTGACTACTTCTATGTGCGTGGCGGCTATTTCATGCCCAAGGTCACGACGACGCTACGGCTCGACTCAGGCATCGGCACGCCGGGTACCGTGTTGAGTGGCGAGGATGATCTCGGGCTTAGCGATGCGCCCGACCAGGGTAGCGCCGAGTTCATGATACGCATGCGCGAGCGCAACCGCTTGCGGGTGAACTTCCTGCAGCTCGATCGGGATTCGCGTGTCGATCTGACGCGCAATATCAATTTCGGCGACCAGGTCTTTCTGCTCGACGATCGGGTGGCGACGCTGCTGGACTGGCGCATGATCTCGATGACCTATACCTACTCGATCTTCAAGCGCGAGCGGTTCGAGTTAGGCGCCGGGCTCGGCGTGCATGTGTTGGTCGCCGAGGCACGTGGCTCGGTGCCGGCGCGCAACCAGCGCGAGCGTGCCACCGGTGCGGGGGCGTTCCCGACCATTGCGGCCGACGCCGCTTTTCGTATTTCCAAGCGCTGGGCGGTGACCGCGCGCGGCCAGCAGTTTTCCACCAAGGTCGGTGGTTTCGATGGTTCTATTTCGGACTACCACCTGGATGTGCAGTACCGAATGCGTCGTAACTTCGCCATCGGGCTGGGTTACACGGCAACCAAGGTCAATGTCGAGGTTACAGATTCGGACTTCCCGGGTCTGTTCGATATCGATGTCAAAGGGCCCGAGATATTTCTGCGGGCCAGCTTCTAGTCGCCGCTTTGTAGCGACTGCATGAATTGCTCGCCCGTAAGCCGTGGGTGCTCGCCCGCGAAACTGTAGCCGGCAGGCTTTGCATCGATAAAAATCTCACCGGTCAGTTTGAACGACGACGTATCGTCGAATAGACCTAACATCAGGTAGTACTGGTTTGCTGGTTTGAGGCGATAGAAGAGGTTCGAACCGCAACGTTTGCAGAACCCGCGCTCACCCCATTCAGACGACTGATAGCGCTCGATTGGCGCGTCGTCATTGAAAGCTACTTGCCTTACTGAGACAGCGAGCGCTGGACCGCCCGACCAATGCTGGCACATTGAACAATGGCAGCCGTGGATATCAGAGTTGATGCCGTCTACTTCGAATCTAACGGCTCCGCATAAACATTGTCCGGTAACCATGTTCAGTTCCTCCGACTAAGTTTGACCGCCAGGTTCAGCGGCGCGGTGCCGCCGCAAAAAGTCGACAGCCGCGGCGATCGTTTCCGTGTCGCGCAGCGGACCGCTATGTCCCAGTCCGTTGGTAGTATGCAGAATCGCATGCGGCAAGTTGGCATGCAGCTCTTCGCCGTGTTCGTAAGGGGCGATCTCGTCGCCCCGATCGTGTACGACCATGGTGTTCGCGGCAACGCGCCGCGCCAATTCGGTAGCTGAGAAGTCACTCGGTTTGAGGCCAAAGCGCTCACTGAACGCGACGCGGAAAGCGGCGTTGGCGCGCGGCCCCAAGCCGATCATTTCGGCAAATGAATCCAGCACATAGTCGATGTCTCGCGGCACGCCAAACGTGACGAGCGACCGCAAACCAGCCGGTGGCGACTGCGCCAACAGCATCAAGCAGGCGCCGGCACCGAGCGAATGGGCGATCAGGCTCTCGACTGGACCATGCTTGGCGATGACGGCGCTCAGCGTGTCGCGAAACTCAGGCAGGTTCGACTGTCGTCCGGCGGACTCGCCATGCCCTGGCGCGTCGGCACCAATGACGCGATAGCCGGCCGCACAGAGTGGTCCGACAAAGCTGCCGAACCGCGCGGCATGCGAGCCCCAGCCGTGCAGCATCACCACGAGCGGGCCGGTGTCGCCCCATTCGTAGGTGGCCACTCGGTGACCGTGTACTTCGACGCTGTCGCGACGGGCCAGTGCGACGATTGGGATATCGACCGCGTCTAACTTCCGCCGCGGTGGTGTCAGGAACAGCTCGAGGGCGAGACGACCCGCCAGCCGGCTGCTGATCCGCTGTGTGACGGCTAACGACTGCTTTAGATTGCGCTGGGTACGCGGCGACATGCCGGGTATGGTGCGCCCCAGTTTTTGCGCGCGCCGTTCATGCATCTTCGCGTTCGATGGCCCGATAACCGATATCGCGACGGCACTGCATGCCAGGCCAGGAGAGTGCGTCGACGAGTTGATACGCTGCGCGTTGTGCGTCACGCACTTTGTCGCCCAGCCCGACAGCGCACAGTACACGACCACCACTGGTGACAACTTGGTTGTTAGTGAGACGGGTGCCAGCGTGGAACACCTTGCCGGGCAGCTGCGCCGCCGCGTCGAGCCCTGCGATGGCATCGCCCTTGCGCACGGCTTCCGGGTAGCCGCCGGCTGCTAGCACGACACCCAGTGCAGCGCGTGAGTCCCACTGCGCATCGACCTGGTCCAGACGGCCGTCAAGCGCGGCTTCGCAGAGGGCCACGAGATCCGACTGCAGGCGCATCATGATGGGCTGCGTTTCCGGATCGCCGAAACGGCAGTTGAATTCGAGCACATTGGGCGTTCCGTCCGGCGCCACCATGATGCCGGCATACAGAAACCCCGTGTAGGGCGTGCCGTCAGCCGCGAGGCCGCGTATCGTGGGCTCGATCACTTCGTGCATGATGCGCGCATGCATCGCGGGTGTGACGACCGGCGCAGGTGAGTAGGCACCCATCCCGCCGGTGTTAGGCCCGGTGTCGCCGTCGCCAATCCGTTTGTGATCCTGGGAGGTCGCAAACGGCAGAATGTGCTCGCCGTCGGCCATGACAATGAAACTGGCTTCCTCGCCCAGCAGGAATTCTTCGATGACGACCTCGTCGCCCGCGGCACCAAACTGGCCCGCGAACATGCGTTCGGCCGTCGCGATCGCTTCCTCGGCAGTCTCGACGATCACGACGCCCTTACCCGCGGCGAGGCCGCTGGCCTTGACGACGATGGGCGTGCGTTGACGCCGCACGTACGCCGGATCGAAGTTCTCCTGATTGAAGGTGGCATAGGCGGCTGTCGGGATGTGGTATCGGCGCAGGAATTCCTTGGTATACGCTTTCGAGCCCTCTAGCTGGGCTGCCCTCTGCGGCGGCCCAAAGCAGCGCAAGCCGGCCGCTTGAAACGCATCGACCACGCCTGCGACCAGCGGTTGCTCGGGCCCAATGATGGTCAGCCCGACTTGCTCACGTTGCGCTAGTGCTACCAGACCTGCGACATCCTCAGCCTCCACCGCCACATTACGCAGGCGCGGCTCAGCGGCGGTACCGGCATTCCCCGGTGCCACCAGCACCTCGGTCACGCGTTTCGATTGGGCGCATTTCCAGGCGAGCGCATGCTCGCGGCCGCCGCCTCCCACGATCAGTGCTTTCATAGGGTGCAAGTGTGCCCATCGGTACCGGATTTATCGAGTGCCGGCATGGTCATTGGACCGCTCGACACGTTTATCGCTGGTCGCCAGCAAACAGCGCGAATTCCGCCGGGTGCCAATTTGCGCGCTGAGGATTGGTTTGGCCCGTGAGCCAGAGTGGCGCGCCTAGTGCCGGAAATGCCGCATGCCGGTGAACACCATTGCGATGCCGTGTTCGTTCGCCGCTGCGATCACTTCCTCGTCGCGCTTGCTGCCGCCGGGCTGAATCACTGCCTTGATGCCGTATTCGGCAGCCACATCGAGGCCATCGCGAAACGGGAAGAATGCGTCGGAGGCCATCACGGCGCCGGCAACCTCGAGCTTCTCGTCACGCGCTTTCATCGCGGCGACACGGCTCGAGTACACGCGGCTCATCTGGCCGGCGCCGATGCCAATGGTGGCGTTGTCGCGCGCATACACAATCGCGTTCGACTTGACGAATTTGCAGACGCGCCAACAGAAGTGCAGGTCACGTAGCTCGCTGGCGCTCGGCGCGCGTTTCGTCACGACGCGCAGATCCTGCGGACTGACTTCGCCGGTATCGCGGGTCTGGGCGAGCAAGCCGCCGGCGATGCTGCGGTACTCAAGATCACTGCCCGCCTGACTCGCAAGCTCATCGGCCGCGAGCGCACCCACCGCGAGCACCCGGACGTTGGGCTTGGTGGCTAACAACGGCAGCGCATCGGGTGCGATCGACGGTGCGACGATCACTTCGACGAACTGCCGTTCGAGAATGACGCGTGTCGTCGCCGCATCAAGTGGCCGATTGAACGCAACGATGCCGCCGAACGCGGACGTCGGGTCGGTGCGGTACGCGCCTTCGTAGGCGTCGAGAATCGATGCCGCGACGGCAACGCCACAGGGATTAGCGTGTTTGACGATCACGCACGCGGCTTCACGAAACTGGCGTACGCATGCCAACGCTGTGTCGGCATCGGCGATGTTGTTGAACGACAGATCTTTGCCTTGCAGGACCCGCGCGCTCGCGATCGACGCGCCGCGCGCCAGCGTGTCGCGATAGAACGCGCCGGCCTGATGCGGATTCTCGCCATAGCGCAGCGTCTGTAGTTTGTCGAACACGAGCGGCAACGCATCGGGGAATCGCTCCGGCGCGCTGGCGACCGTGCGTTCGGTCAGATAGGCCGACACCGTCGTGTCGTAGCGAGCGGTGTGCGCGAACGCTTTGGAGCTGAGATAGGAGCGTGTATCGATGCTGGTGGCGCCGCCGTTGGCCGCCATTTCATCGACGATCCGTGCGTAGTCGGCTGGGTCGACGACGACGGTCACCGACTCATGATTCTTGGCCGCCGCACGTAGCATCGCCGGGCCGCCGATGTCGATATTCTCGATCGCATCTGCATAAGTGCAGTCGGGCCGCGCAATGGTCGCCGCGAACGGATAGAGGTTCACGACTAACAGATCGATCGGCACGATGCCATGCGCGCGCATCACGTCGTCGTCGGTACCACGGCGGCCGAGCAGACCACCATGCACCTTGGGATGCAGAGTCTTGACGCGCCCAGCCATGATCTCTGGAAAGCCGGTGTAATCGGACACCTCGCGCACCGCGATGCCGGCGTCGATCAGCGCTTTGGCGGTGCCGCCTGTCGATAGCAACTCGACACCGCGCGCCACAAGGGCGTGCGCGAGCTCGATCAGCCCGGTCTTGTCGGAGACGGAAAGTAGTGCGCGGCGAATGTTGACGAGCATGTTGTTGACGACGCGTGCTGCGAGTGCTTGGCGTAGCTATTCGGTGAGGCCGAACTGGCGCAGTTTTTTGCGCAGCGTGCCGCGATTGATCCCGAGGATCACGGCAGCGTGGCTCTGGTTGCCGTCCGCGTAGTCGAGTACGGCGCGAAACAGGGGTTCTTCCACTTCTCGCAGCACGAGGTCGTAGAGATGCGCAGGCTTATGGCCGTTGAGGCTCGCAAAATAATCCTCGAGCGCACGTTCCGCATGGTTGCGTAGCGGAATATCCATGCCATTGACGCGACTTGACGCGTCACGGCGTGTGCGCGAGGTTTTTGCGACCATGTCCCAGCAGTCCTTGGCCCATGTCGGACCGTTTTATTTTTCTGTCTACCAATGGATATTCGAGCTATGCGGCATCTACGCCATCTGCCCAACCATCCAAGCCCCGTCTTGTCAGCGCAAATTGCAGCGACGAGTTCTCCGCTGCCATCAGCTCGCGACGAAGTTCCGTCCCGTGCTGCAGCTTGGTGAGATACCAGCCGAGGTGTTTGCGTGCGACTCGCACTCCGGTGTCTTCGCCGTAGAAGGCGTAGAGAGAGTCGAGATGCTCCAAAATAATATCACGCCGAGCGCTGCGCGAAAGTGGCGTGATTTTTTTTGACGAAGTGATCTGGCCATTGACATCGCGAAAAATCCACGGCGCGCCGTGTGCGGCGCGGCCGATCATGACGCTATCGGCACGCGTGAAATCCAGCACTGCGCGTGCCTTGGCTGGCGTGTCGATATCGCCGTTCGCAATCACTGGTATTCGGACTGAGTCTTTGATAGAGCGGATCGTTTCGTATTCAGCGTCGCCCGTATAGAAGTCGGCGCGCGTGCGGCCATGAACCGCGATCGCGGCGATGCCGCTCGCTTCGGCAATGCGCGCGATGTTGACGGCATTGCGATGGTCGCGGTCCCAGCCGGTGCGCGTCTTGAGTGTCACCGGCACGTTTACCGCACTCGCGACCGCTGCGAGGATGCGAGCCACGAGCGGCTCGTCGGTCAACAGTGCCGAGCCACACAGTACATTGCAGACTTTTTTGGCTGGGCAACCCATGTTGATGTCGATAATGTCGGCGCCCAGATCGACATTGCGTCGCGCTGCCTCAGCGAGAGCCAACGGGTCAGCGCCCGCAAGTTGCACCGCGCGGGGGGATGGCTCGCCCGCATGGTCCATGCGGCGTCGTGATTTGGCCGAGCTCCACAGGCGCACGTCCGAGGTGATCATTTCCGACGCTGCGAGCGCCGCACCAAATCGCCGCGCCAGAATTCGGAACGGCCGGTCGGTAACACCCGCCATGGGTGCCAGTAACGCTGCGACGGGCAGCTCGTGGGGGCCGATCCGCATCCGCTGGGAGGTCAGTTGCTCGCCGCGACGCGGTGTCGTTCGTCGTTGGCGCAACGCACGGTTTCGTTGGGATTCGGCAGGCAGGCGTCGATCTCGAAACCCATGGCTGCTCGGCCAGGGTCGATGACCCGGATGTCGGTGTCGACGCGCTGATCGGGGCCGATTTCCACAGCGCCTTGCAGCGGCGCAGGCAGATATTCAGCGGGCTCGAGATCCCGCGTCGACACAGGATTACCGTAGCGGTCCTGCAAGGTGAGTCGCAGGCGGGGCAGCGGCATGGCACGGTCCGAGGCATTGCGGATGCTGGCGCGCACCAGCAGGCGTGACGCGTCGCCCGGCAAGGTCTCGGCGCCGAGCTGCCTCACCTCATAAGCGGTCACGTTCCAGCGTGGCTCGAGTTTGGCGCCGAACATGCCGTACACGGCGGTAACAGGACCTGACCAGAGGGGGCTGCCGGCGAGCGCATGGCGTGACGCGTGAATGATCTGGGCCAGCAGCGCGACGCCGAGCACGACCGAGCCGATCAGCACGAACCGCTGCACTCTGGCGGTAAGCAGCCGGTCAAGGTAGCCCTCGGCAACCGCCTCGGCATCGGGAAAGACCGCTGCGGCGGGTTCGACTGCAATGGCGGCACTGGCGAGCGCCGGATGAATGGACCGGCGATGGTCGGGCGCGGGGGCAGCGACTGTGGCGGCGAGCGCCAGGTCGTCTGGCGGTGTGTCTGCTGGTGCCGTTGGCTTGTCCGGTGCGGCGAGCAGGGTCTCGAGACTGCGCTGAAACGCCGCTTCGCTCTCGGGATCTTCGTCTTCGTCGTTGCCGCCCTCGAGAACGATGCTCTCGAAGGTGCCGGAGGAAATGTCGCTCGCATCGGTCGAGGGCGCGATGAAAATGTCGGCGACTTGCGCGCGCTGCGAATTGAATTCCAGCCCTTCGTCGGTTGAATCGTCAAGCTGCTCGACTGGTGCAACGGCCGCCGCTGGCCGCTCTTCCGTGAGGTTGATGAGCGCGTTGAACACGCTCGCACAACGGCCGCAGCGCACATAGCCTTGCCCAGCTCGCAGGTCGGCGGCCGTGACGGTGAGCGTCAGATCGCATTTTGGGCAGGTCGTGAACACTGTGCTTACTTTAAGTCATCGGCGCACTGCTGCGAGCGCTATCCAGCCGTCACGTTGTCGATACGTCCGAACATCGAACCGGGCCGCCTGAGCTGCGCTCACTTCCATCACCTGATTCGCCAGCAGCCCGGCGAGAACCAGGTGCCCGCGAGGCGCCACCAACCGCGCAAATATCGGCGCCAGTTCGATCAGCGGACCTGCCAGTATGTTGGCCACCAGAACATCGACCGGTCCGCGCAGCGCGCTGACCGAGTCGACGATCTCGATCCGACGCTGCACGTCGTTCGCCTGTGCATTGTCGCGCGTGGCTGTTAGCGCCTGCGGGTCGATGTCGAACGCTTGGGAGTGGGCCGCGCCGAGTTTCGCGGCAGCAATGGCCAGCACCCCTGAGCCACAACCAAAGTCGACCACCCGAGCGCCGAGCGGTAGGCACTCGTCCAGCCACTCCAGGCACATGGCGGTGGTGGCATGCGTGCCTGTTCCAAAGGCGAGTCCTGGGTCCAGTCGTACTACGACTGCGTTGTCTGCGCTCGAAAATACCGATTCATGCGGCGCCACCCAGAGGCGCTCACCGAACCGCATCGGCCCGAAATCAACCAACCACTCACGCTCCCACAAGCGGTCCGCAAGAGTAGTTAGTCGAATGTCAGCCACCGGTATCCCAAGGTCACCGGCGACCTGTACTAGTAGCCCCAGCGGGGCAGCGTCGAACGGAAACAGCGCTTCGATGCGTGAGTGCGGCCAGAGGCGGAATTCACCCGGCGCCGGTTCGAGGATGGGTTCATCGCGTTCGTCAGTGTAGGAGATCGCGACGGCGCCCGCGGCAAACAGCGCCTCTTCGGCGCGGTCCGTCTGCGCGGCGGGTGCGGGGCCCAGCGCCGCGAGTGCGAACGACAGCGCCAGCTGCGGCACGGCTATTTGAGACCGAGCCGCCGTTCGAGATAGTGGATGTCCTGGCCGCCGTTACGAAACGCGGCATGCGTGAAGATCTCCTGATGCAGCGCTGTGTTCGTCTTGATGCCTTCGATGACCATCTCGGCCAGTGCGTTGCGCATCCGGGCGATCGCTGTGTCGCGCGTGTCGCCATGCGCGATGATCTTGGCAATCAACGAGTCGTAATAGGGCGGCACGTTGTAACCGGAATAGATGTGGCTATCGACTCGAATGCCCGGACCGCCCGGCGGATGCCAAAGCTTGATCGGCCCCGGCGAGGGCATGAACGTCTTGGCATCCTCGGCGTTGATACGGCATTCGATCGCGTGGCCTGTCAGGGCGATATCGCTCTGTACGTATTTGAGCTTCTCACCGGCTGCAATCAGTAACTGCGCCTTGACCAGATCGATGCCAGTGACCAGCTCAGTCACCGGGTGCTCCACCTGGATCCGGGTATTCATCTCGATGAAGTAAAATTCGCCGTTCTCGTACAGGAACTCGAGCGTGCCGGCGCTGCGATAGCCGACTGCACGACATGCCTCGACCACCTTCTCGCCCATCCTTTCGCGTTGCTCGGCCGTGATACCCGGTGCGGGCGCTTCTTCGACCACTTTCTGATGGCGCCGCTGCATCGAGCAGTCGCGCTCGCCGAGATGGATGACGTTGCCGTAATTGTCCGCCAGCACCTGGAACTCGATGTGGCGCGGTCGTTCCAGGAATTTCTCCATGTAGACCTGGTCGTTACCAAATGCCGCGGCAGCTTCGTTGCGCGTGATTACGACTGCGCTGGGCAACGACGCTTCGCTGTGCACGACGCGCATGCCGCGACCGCCACCGCCGCCGGATGCCTTGATGATCACGGGGTAGCCGATGTCGCGCGCGATGCGAAAATTCTCGTCCGGATCATTACCGAGCGGGCCGTCGGAGCCGGGCACACAAGGCACGCCATAGCTCTTCATGGTCTTGATGGCGGAGACCTTGTCGCCCATCAGGCGAATCACTTTCGCTTGCGGACCGATGAAGACGAAGCCGCTGTCCTCGACGCGCTCCGCGAAGTCGGCGTTCTCGGACAAAAAGCCGTAGCCTGGATGGATCGCTACCGAATCGGTGACTTCTGCGGCGCTGATGATCGCCGGCATATTGAGGTAGCTCTTCGGCGAGGGCGGCGGACCGATGCACACCGATTCGTCGGCGAGCAAGACGTGTTTGAGATTGGCGTCGGCGGTGGAGTGTACGGCGACAGTCTTGATACCCAGCTCACGGCAGGCGCGCAGAATGCGCAGCGCAATTTCGCCGCGGTTGGCAATGACGATTTTCTCGAGCATGGTGGTCTGACTACTCGATCACGAACAAGGGCTGGCCAAACTCCACTGGCTCGCCGCTCTGCGCCATGATGGCCGTGATCTTGCCGGCCTTGTCGCTCTCGATCTGATTCATCATTTTCATCGCTTCGATAATGCAGAGCACCTGGCCTTCTTTCACCTCTGAGCCGATATCGACAAAGGGTTTGGCGCCGGGTGAGGGTGCGCCATAGAACGTGCCGACCATCGGCGCGGTGACGACGTGCTCGCTCGACCGTGGTTTGGCGCTCGCTGGGTCGCTACCCGGCGCCTGTACTGCCGGTGCTGCTAACACGTTCGGTGGCGGCAGCATGGGTGCGGCATAGGCGGCAGCCACGGTGATTGGCATGCGGCTGATACGCACGGATTCCTCACCTTCTTTGATCTCGATTTCGGCAATATCGGATTCCTCGAGCAGCTCGATGAGTTTTTTGACTTTACGAATGTCCATACGATTCCAAGGACCTCTGATGAATTGTTGTGACTTAGCGCGCGCGCGTCGCTGCGGCCCGCAGCGCAAGCTCATAGCCGAGTGCGCCGAGACCCACGATGCAGCCGATCGCGATGTCGGAGAAGTAAGAGTGATGCCGGAACGACTCGCGGGCAAAGGTGTTCGACAGATGAATCTCGACGAACGGCAGCTCCACGGCGAGGAACGCGTCCCGCAGGGCAATGCTGGTGTGGGTGAAGGCGCCGGGGTTGAAGATCGCACAGCGCACGCTGTCGCCTTTGGCTGCGTGGATACGGGCGATCAACTCATGTTCCGCATTGCTCTGGAAAACGCTCAATTCATGGCCGAGGTCGGCTGCGAGTGTTTGCAGGCGCGTTTCGATGGCGGCGAGCGTGTCGGACCCATAGACTTGCGGCTCCCGCTGGCCCAACAGGTTCAGATTCGGGCCGTTTAACAGTAGCAGCCGCGGCATGGTTGTTCGCCTCGCCCCAATAAGGTGAATTGGCGGCAAATGTATCCTAATTCGTGGCGATCTGCTGCAAATAGACGACAAACGTCGCTTTCTTCAACCGCCGGTCGTGGCCTTGTCCGGGGTACTTTCGGCCCGTACGCTCGCCAGCCGCTGCAATTCCGCAGCGATTGCCGCGCGGGCGGTATCGGGTGCCATGTTCTCGCTATCGACGTCCGCGACTCGGTCGAGGATGAAGTCGGCTTCGTCCCGATGCAACTCGCCAACCTTGACGGCCAATATGCGGCTGCTGCCATCCACGAAGATGCTCACGGGAAACGCCAGGCCGACGCCAAACGCGTCGGCCGCTGCGAGCCCGTCTTCTTCGCCGATCAACAGCGGATAGTCAACCTGGGTCTCTTTGACGTACTGCAGGACATCTTCACGGAAGTCGACCGCAATCCCGACGATCTCAAGTTTCTGCTGCGTGCGTTCCTGGCGCAGCTCGTTGAGTAGCGGGATTTCCCGGCGGCACGGCGCACACCAGGTAGCCCAGAAATTGATCAGCAACGGCCGACCCGCGTAGGAGGACAGAGCGGTGGGCACGCCCTCACGATTGGCCAGCGTGATCTCGGGCAGCAACTCGGGGACGACCCGTGGTTTGGCGGGCGCGGGCTCTGCTGTCAGGTCGGGCTGTACGTCTGGCCTCACAGTCAACGTTTGCCCGCCACGATCGCTCTGTACGGCACCGAAAATCAGGTAGCCGGCGAGCGCCGATACCGCGATCACAATGAATGCGAGTCCTAGCAAGCTGCGACGCTGTTGGTTTGCGGCGCGTGCCGCAGGATCCTGCATGCCATGAGTTACCCGTTTCAGATGCACGCAGCTTGGCGCTGACAGCCTGTTGCACCACGTCCGCAAACGCCGGCGCTTTCATATATCCGACCACACGGAACGACGTTTGCTCGACGCCGTCGGCGCCATAGAACGCGATTGTCGGTGGGCCGAAGATGCCAAAGTGTTTGAGCAAGGCTTGATCGTCTGCATCGTTGGCCGTCACGTCGGCTTGCAGCAGCTTGGTATCCGCTAGCGCGGCTTGAACGGCACCGTCGGTAAACGTGTACTTCTCCATTTCCTTGCAGGATACACACCAATCAGCATAGAAATCGAGCATCACGCTGCGCCCCTCGGTGCGAGCCGCCGCTACCTCGCGCTGCAGATCGTCCAATGTCTTGATACGTGCAAACTCGAGATGGGCTTGTTTGCCTGACCACTGTGGGATCGGCGCTAACGGATCGTTACCGCCCAACGCCGCGCCGGCGAGCAGTGCCACACCGTATACGGTTGCAACCGCGCTGCCTAAGCGGGTCAGAAGCTTTGCGCCCGCGGTCCGTACCGCCGCTCGCCACAACAGCCACGCAGCAACCAGCGCCGGCACAGCCCAAAAGACCAGACTGAGCCAGCCGGGCAGGATGCGCGCGAACATCCAGGCTGCCACGCCGAGTAACATCACGCCGAACAGGTTCTTGACGGTGTCCATCCAGGCGCCGGCGCGTGGCAGCAGCTTGCCGGCCGAGGCACCGACTAACAGCAATGGCGTGCCCATGCCGATACTCATGGCGAACAGCGCACTGCCGCCGCGCAACATATCACCAGTCTGGCTGATCACTGTGAGCGCCGCGATCAGCGGCGGCGCAACACAGGCGGTGACAATCAAGGATGACAGTGCGCCCATGAGGGCAACGCCCGCGTAGCTGCCGGCGCGCTGGTTGTTAGAGGCATCGGTGAGGCGTGTTTGGATCGCCGCCGGCATCTGAATGGTGTACAGCCCGAACATCGACAGCGCTAGCGCGACAAACAACAGGCCGAAGACTGCAATCACCCACGGCTGATTGAAGGTGGCTTGCAGATTGAAGCCCGCACCGAGCGCGCCGGCGGCGACACCCGCGCCCGTGTACATCAGCGCCATGCCGAGCACGTAGGCCACCGACAAACCGAAAGCGCGGCCGGCCGGCACGTTCTTGCCCTGCCCGGCGATCAATCCTGAGAGTATCGGGATCATCGGCAGCACGCATGGCGTGAAAGCCAACAACAAGCCCGCGCCGAAAAAACTCAACAGCACAAGTGCCAAGTGACCGTCACGTATCAGCAATGCGAGTCGGTCTTGTTCCGAGACAAAGCCCGCGGTCGTGTCCGAGTCGGTGGCCATTGCCGCCACACCGTTTGCCGGAGCTGCAACGCTGATTGTCTTGGTGATTGGCGGATAGCACAGCCCCGCGTCGGCGCACCCTTGGTAGGTGACTTTGAAGCTTGTGCCAGCCGCTGCCAGTGGCGCCGAGAAGATCGCTTGTACGGCGCCGCGGTACACTTCTTGCTCGCCAAAAAACTCGTCGCTGTGTGCTTCGCCTGGCGGTAGGACTAACGACCCGAGTGGCGTACCCGCGCTCGCCGGCGCAACCTTCATGCGCGATTTGTACAGGTAGTAACCCGGTGCGATGACCCAGTCGAGCTCGACGCGATTGGTGGCCGTGGCGGTCGCGTTCAGAATGAATGCTTGCTCGGGATCGAGAAACTCATCGGCGCCGGAGCCAGCACCGAACAACGCGGCGGAGCTCTTGGCAGGGACCGTCACGGTCGCCTCCCAAGTCGTCGGTGGGTAACACAGGCCCGCATCGGCGCAACCTTGCAGCTTGAGTTTGAGCGGGATGGCAGCGCCTGGTGCGGCCCCGGAGAGCGGTGCGGTCACCGTGAACTGGTTGCGAAAGACGGTTTGCTTGCCGAAGTACTCGTCCTCGTGCATCTCGCCGGGCGGATAGGTGGGCGTGCCGATCGTCACGCCCGGGGCATCGGTCTCGATACCCATGCGCTTTTCGTACAGGTAGTAACCTGGGGTCACAGTCCAGGTGACCTTGACCAGTGCGTCCTCGGCGGCGGCCGAATACTGGAACGCTTGCTCCGGCGGCAGGAATTCGTCCTCCTGCTGCGCGGTCGCGAGCGGAGCGGTCAACAGGGCAAGGCTTGCCGCCAGGATGGCGACCAGGTTGGATTTCATGGTGTTGGCGGTCTCAAGCAGCAACCTAATAGAGTAGCAGGCGCAACAATTTGGTGCGATGCAATATAAAAACATTTGTCGATCTGTCTTGAGTTTTGACATTCGCCCCATAGAATTAGCAGCCACTGGGGGAGAGTGCTAATAGCGACCTCCGGTTCAGTTTCCATATCTAAACGTAAAATTTAAGGAGCGAAAGCATGAAGATTCGTCCTCTTCATGACCGCGTGATCGTGAAGCGTCTCGAGGAAGAGCGCGTTTCCGCCGGCGGCATTGTGATTCCCGATACCGCCGCCGAGAAGCCCGTACAGGGCAAGATCATGGCGGTCGGCAAGGGCAAGATTCTCGAGGATGGCAGCGTCCGTGCCCTCGATGTGAAAGTCGGCGACAAGATCCTCTTTGGCAAGTACTCCGGCACCGAAGTAAAGGTGGACGGGGACGATCTCCTGGCCATGCGTGAAGAAGACGTCATGGCCATCATCGAAGGGAAGTAACAGACATGGCAGCTAAAGAAGTTCGCTTCAGCGACGATGCCCGCGCGAAAATGTTTCGCGGCGTGAACATCCTCGCCAACGCCGTCAAGGCAACACTCGGCCCCAAGGGCCGCAACGCAGTGCTCGAGAAGAGCTTCGGCGCCCCCACCATCACGAAGGACGGTGTGTCGGTCGCGAAGGAAATCGAGCTGAAAGACAGGTTCGAGAACATGGGCGCGCAGATGGTGAAGGAAGTCGCTTCCAACACCTCTGACGAGGCTGGCGACGGCACCACCACCGCCACTGTGCTCGCGCAAGCGATCATCCGTGAAGGCCTGAAGGCTGTGGCTGCTGGCCGCAACCCGATGGATATCAAGCGCGGTATCGACAAGGCCGTGATCGCGGCAACCGAAGAGATCCGCAAGCTCGCCAAGCCTTGCAAGGACAACAAGGCGATCGCACAGGTCGGTACGATCTCGGCGAACTCCGACGAGTCGATCGGCAAGACCATTGCCCAGGCGATGGAGAAGGTTGGCAAGGAAGGCGTGATCACGGTTGAAGAGGGCTCGGGCCTGCAGAACGAACTCGACGTCGTCGAGGGTATGCAGTTCGACCGCGGCTATCTGTCGCCGTACTTCATCAACCAGCAGGCGAGCCAAACGGCGGAGCTTGAGAAGCCATTGATCCTCCTGTGCGACAAGAAGATCAGCAACATCCGCGAACTGCTGCCGCTCCTCGAGGGCGTTGCCAAGCAGGGTCGGCCGCTGCTCGTGATCGCCGAGGACCTCGAAGGCGAGGCACTGGCGACGTTGGTGGTTAACAACATCCGCGGCATTCTCAAAGTTGCTGCCGTCAAGGCCCCGGGCTTCGGCGATCGTCGCAAGGCGATGCTGCAGGACATCGCAGTGTTGACGGGCGGCACGGTCATCTCCGATGAAGTCGGTCTGTCCCTTGAGAAAGCGACGCTGAACGATCTCGGCGAAGCCAAGAAGGTGCTGGTAGAGAAAGAGAACACCACCATCATCGACGGCGCCGGCAAGGCGTCGGATATCAAGGCGCGCATCGAGTCGATCCGTCAGCAGGCTGAAGAAGCCACGTCGGACTACGACAAAGAGAAGCTGCAGGAGCGCGTTGCGAAGCTCTCCGGTGGCGTGGCCGTGATCAAGGTTGGCGCTGCCACCGAGATCGAGATGAAAGAGAAGAAGGCTCGCGTCGAAGACGCGCTGCACGCCACCCGTGCGGCCGTTGAAGAAGGCGTGGTGCCGGGCGGCGGCGTTGCGCTGATCCGCGCGCAGAAGGCGCTCGATAAGATGGAAGGCGCGAACGAAGACCAGACGGTCGGCATTCGCATCCTCACCCGTGCGATCGAAGAGCCACTGCGGCAGATCGTCGAGAACGCAGGCGAAGATGCTGCGGTGGTCCTGAACGCCGTCAAGGCGGGCAAGGGCTCCTATGGCTACAACGCGGGTACTGGCGAGTATGGCGACATGCTGGAAGAGGGCATCCTCGATCCGGCCAAGGTCACGCGACTCGCGCTGCAGAATGCGGCGTCGGTGGCGGGACTGCTGCTGACGACCGAGGTGATGATCGCCGAGGCGCCGAAGGACGATGACCACAGCCATGGCCCGATGCCGGGCGGCATGGGTGGTATGGGCGGTATGGATATGTAAGGCGACCGCCTTACCGTTCGTACGCGAACCGAAGCCCCGGGAGGAAACTTCCGGGGCTTTTTTGTTACTAGCCCGAAGCTAACCCAAGCTATTCGTCAGCAACTTCCGTGCCCGACTTGTTGTTTGGCAGCACGAGCGCGGCAGAGGCGGCGACTAACAACATCGGCACGATTGCGACCGAAAAGGCCCACTGCCAGCCGATCGACTTGACGACCAGCGGCACGATCGCGGGGAATAACGCAAAGCCCAGCGTGAGTGGCGCTGAGCCGCAGACTGCGTAACCGGTGGTGCGCATTCGTGTGGGATACAGATCGGCAAGCAGGGCGCCCACCACGGCATTGCTGCCGTAGAAAAATGCGCCGGTCAGCGCAAAGAACGTCAGATCCTGCCAGCGCTCCGTGGGTAGCCACATTAGAGCGAGTAGCGCGATCGCGCCCAACCCACACCAGATGGCGAAGGTGTTGCGACGCGTCAGTATGTATTCGCCCACGGCAGCTGCACTGAGGTAGCCGGCAATGGCGATGCCGTTGGATAGGCCGACGAGCTTCGCTGCCTCGGATGCCGTGTAGCCGCGGACCTCCATGAAGTAGGTTGGAAAAAAGAATGCCGTGCCCGCGTAAGCGCAGCCAAAGGAGAAGAACAATACGATCGATGCGATCGAGCGCACACGGTACTCGCTTGAGAACAATTCACGGACAAGCGACTTGTTGGAGCTGTTAGTGGTAGCACTGCGCTGAGCTATTTCCCGAGCGGCAGCAACGGCCTCGAAAACGCCGGCTCTCTGGGATGCGCCAGCCGATAATGAATGCGATCGGTACGACCGCAAATCCGATCCAGAAGATCGAACGCCAGCCGCTGCTTTCGAGCAGCGGTGCGGCAATCATGGCGGCGAGGAACCAGCCTAACGGGTAACCGCATTGCAAGACACCCATCAGCATGCCGCGATGTCGCGCCGGCGCGCACTCGGTGATGTAGGCGGCCGTGATCGGCGCGATGCCAGCCGCAAGGCCAAACGCCAACGCGCGGTAGATCGTCAGTTGCGTCAGGTCGGTAACGAAACCATGCATGCCAACGAAGAAGGCCGACGATGCGAGCAGGGCGGCGAGCGTCCAGCGGCGACCATAGCGGTCGGCTGCGATGCCTGCAAAGATGACCATTACGGCCGCCGTGATGAATCCAACCGACAAAATCAGGCCGACGCTCTCCAGACCGACGTTGAATTCGCCGAGGATGCCTGGCACCGCATAGCCAAACAGCGACTGGTCCAAGTTGCTCATGGTCCACGCAAACAACGCGAACAGGAGAATGGTGAGCCAAGCGCTGTGAGTCGCGCCGCCGCTGGCAGTGGATGGAGTTTGGTTCACGGGTTAGCCTGGACCTTCAACGGAGGCGGGTTGTTATCATGACCCTAAGTGTAAACTCAAGTGGCGCTGGCGGGGCGCATCAATTCGCGCCCGAGTGCGAGTCCTTCGCGGACCACGCGTGGGCCAATGATCCTGAGAGCTACCAAGTAGGTGGCGGCGCCGAGCAGGATTTTCAGCACCAGTACAGCAACTGCCGGTATGCGTTCGCTCAGTGCAGCGCCGAGCAACCACACGGCACCGTACATGATGGTGCCACAGGCAACGGGAATGACGAGTGGTTTGACGGTATCGAGCAGGCGTAGTTGCAGGGCACGAGCGGTTAGCCACGCCGACAACGAATATAGCAGCGGCGCAATGACGAGCCAGGCGGTAGCGGCGCCATTGAGTCCGTTCCAATTGGCCCCGATCAAAATCGCGGCCGGTGTAATGACGCTGGCAACCGCCAATTCCTTGGTAGCTGCCTGCGGCGTACCGAGTGCGGTTGTCATCGTATTGTGCAGCGAGCAGATAGTCCTGAGGGGTGCCACCCAGGCCAGTATTGCCAGCACCTCGATGGCGCGTAGCCAGTTCGGTCCGAGAACGACGGTCACGAAATCGGCAGCCACAGCCGCCAGACCCCAGCATACGCCGATGCTGTACACCGCAAACAAGCCGAGCAGTTGCTGGCAGGTGCTACGCAGTTTGTCTGCGTCGCTGCGCAGTCTCGAGAGCACCGGAAATGAAACTCGATTGACGGTGTCCATCACCTTGCCGACTGGCAATGAAGCCAACTGCGACGCGACGTTGTAATTGCCGAGCTGCGCCCCTTGCAGTAGTCGGCCGACGATCACCTGGTCGGACTGGCTATACCAGTACCACAGTACGCGCGCACCAATGACATGACCGCTGAACTGCGCCAGCGCTCGGACTGGCGTGAGATCGAGGCTGAGTGCTGGCCAGACAATGCCGCCGTGGTAGACGAGCAGTGCCAAGGTTCGCACACTGGCCAGGACTAGTGCGCCCAGCACCAGAGACCAGACGCCAAGTCCGGCCAACGCCGCGATCACCGTGACCGCGGATCCGGCGAGGTTACCGATCACCAGCGCGAGCGACAGCTCGCGGAATCGTAGTTGTCGCTCGAGCAGCGCTGACGGCACGGCAGCAAACGCCGAGATGACGAGTTCGAGTGTGAGCAAGCGCATCACAGGCGTGAGTGCGGGTTCGTTGAACCAGGCGGCGATGAACGGTGCCGCCGCAATCAAACAGATTGCGATCAGTAGATTGAGACCCAGGATGACGCCGCTCGCGGTACGCGCTCGCGCCTCATCGACCTCGTCGGCCTGCACCAGGCCTGCGCCCAACCCGAGTTCGCTGAACAGTGCGATGAAGCCAATCACGATAGTCGCTAGCGCCAGCAGGCCGTAGTCGCGTGGCTCGAGCAAGCGCATGACCAGAATCGTTACTGGCCAGGTGATGAGCTGCAGACCGAAGCGCGACGCCACAGTCCAGCGCACACCAGACAATGCGCTATCCCGTAGGGAACGGATCTTCATGCGGCCGAGCGTGCGGCAAACATCCCCGCGTTGCCCCGCAGGCTGCGTAGCCATAGTTCGGTTTGTATCAGATGGAATACCGAGCTGACATGGGTTGGGTCGTTAGGATGAAAATCACGTATCAGGTTCTCGACGGCTTGCATGGCGTAGATGCCGCGCTCGCGGAATTCCTGTGAGGTGATCAACTCGCGCCCGAGGGTATGGAGCTTGTACGCGATGGGTTGCGATGCTGAGACCGGGAAGCCAAACTTCTGCACCCGCGCGCTGATCTCCGCAGGAATCCGCCCTGCAGCCACGCGACGCAGCGCAACTTTGTTGAGGCCGCCGCTGTATTTGAGATGTCCGGGAATCCGCAATGCATGCTCGACGACGCGGTAGTCCATGAAAGGCAGTCGTGCTTCGACGGAGTGCGCCATGGAGCTACGATCCTCGGTGCGCAGATAAAGCGGCAACGGTTCGATCGCGATCGCGCGCTGTTGCTGGGCCGTGAGTCGGAAGTCGGCTGGGACCATTGTTGACCGGGTACTGCGCCTCATCAGGTCGGGGTTGAACAACGAGCTCAACGCAGTTTGTGGATACTGTGGTCCAAAACGATTTGCCACGCGACGATAGCCTGCTATACCGCCAACGCGGATCTGGGCAAAACGTCGCAGTGATTGCAGCAGCAAAGCGTTTGCGCTTCGACCGTGCAGTTGCGCAAAGCGGTTGATGTCCGCCCGCAGCGTGTTCCAGTGGCCGTCATCTGCCAGCGAGTACCAGTAGTCATTCTGAAACGAGTGGTAGCCGCACAGCACCTCGTCCGCGCCCTGGCCACCGATGACCACTTTGACGCCGTGCTGCCGGGCCAGACGGAACAACTCGTAGTTGGCGATCTCAGCCGGCGAATGCAGTGGTTCGCCATGGGCGCGCAGGACTTCCGGCAACAACTCGCTCAAGTCGAGATTGTCGTTCGCGATAGAGACGAGACGAGCACCCGACTGACGGAGCGTGAGTTCTATCAAATGGCTCTCATTGAACTGGTCGTCTTGATAGCTAAACGCGTTGAGCTGCGTCGCTGCGGGCGCCAGGCGCGCAGCCTCGCAGATCAGCAAGGTGGAATCGATGCCGCCTGACAGTGTGAAGCCCACTGGCACATCACTACGCATGCGCAGTCTGATCGAATCGCTGAGCAAGTGCCCCAGTCGTTCAACGTAGTCGGCATCTGCTCGAGGCGGTTCGTCGGGTGAGTAGTCCGAAGCCCGCCAGAAGCGATCTACGCGCCGCGACCCATCCGGATTGATCCAAACGCGGCTGCCGGCGGGCAAGCGCGAGATCCCGGCGATGCAGGTCGCCTCGCTGTGATCGAGCGCATCGCGTGCTAACGAGTCGGCCAATCTAGCCCAGTTGGGTTCGACCGCGCACAGGCCAGTCGCGCGTATCGCATTGGGTTCCGAAGCGAGCACCAGCCAATCGTCGCTCTCCCAAAGGTAGAGTGGTTTGACCCCGAGCCGATCTCGCGAACCAAAAATTGTTCCGCTCGCGCGATCGAAGATCAGAAACGCCCACATGCCATTCAGACGATGGACGCATTCAGCGCCCCACTGTCGGTAGGCCGCAAGCAACACCTCTGTGTCACTCGCAGTCTGAAACTGTTGCCCCAGCAGTTGCAGCTCACGGCGCAACTCGAGGTAGTTGTAGATCTCACCGTTGAAAATGATCGTTAGGGCGCCGTCCATGCTGGTCATGGGCTGATGCCCGGCCGCCGACAGATCGATGATTGCGAGGCGTCGAAAGCCGAAGGCTAAGTTGTTATGGCGGAACTCGCCCGAGTCATCGGGGCCACGGTGCTCGAGCGCCGCAATGGCGTTGTCGAGAGAAGCCGCGGGCGCCGCTTGCCCGCGCCGGCCCAGTATCGCCACGATGCCACACATACCAGATCTGTTCCGTTGCGGGCGCTTACGAGCGCGCCTGCTTCGCCTCTTATTCGGTTATTCTGCGCAGCCTACAGGAAGCCTTCCGCTCGAGGCACTGCCTGGTCGCGATTCTGGTCGTTGTTGCAGGCTTCACCGAGAATTAAGTCAGATGCCTATCTTTGAATATCGCTGTCGTTTGTGCGGACACTGCGTTGAACTGCTGCAGAAGTCGGCTAGTCGCGGCGCCCGCAAGTGCCCGCAGTGCGACCAGCTGGCGTTGGCTCGGGCACTGTCGGCGCCGAGCTTTCAATTGCGAGGCAGCGGTTGGCGCAAGCCAGCCGCGCGACCGCGCAGCTCGCAGCCGTCCCGCACCATTGGCCACAGCTTGATTCGGGGCGCCACATAGCCACGACAGCCATAGTCACCGTGATGGTGGACATGCAAAGCCGCAGACGCAAGGGCATTCCCACGCCCATACGCATAGCCACACGCACGGCCACACGCACGGCAAGGGTCACAAGCACTAACGGTGACCTTGAGTCTAAAGCCGGTCGTGTTCGCCGGGTGCGATGAACGGCCGGTCAGCCGCGCGCATCAGGGCGGATTCGACCAAGGGCACTCTATCGTTGCCGACATACATATCGCTGTTGACGAACATGGTTGGCGCGGTGAAACCGCCACGCGCTAGCAACTCGCGCGTGTTAGTTGCGATGGCGTCTGTGGTTGTCGGTGAATCCGCACGCTTTTCAAAGTCGGTAGCAGTCAGCTCGCAATCAGCTGCGATGGCGAGTACCACTGCGCTATCGTCGATATCACCGCCTGTCTTGAACAGCGCAGCGAACAATGCATCGATGAACGCCTTGCCGCGGCCGGCATCAATTGCCGCGACGATGGCGCGTTGCGCGAATACCGCTTTGGGCTTCGTGTTTGGCAGTTTGACCGTCACACCGGCGAACCGTGCCCAGTCGCGCAGGTCCTTGGCCGCATAGTTAGCCCGGGCTGTGCCGTCGGCGGTCTGCAGCGCGGTTGTTTGCAGCCCGTCTTCCAGGACGGGCCGATAGACGACGCTCGCCCCGGTACGCAATGCGGCTTCGTTCAGCCGCACGAATGCCAGATAGGACCACGGGCAGGAGATGCGGAAGAAAAGCTCGACCGCCTGGGGACTACTCATGCGTGGGGTTGGCTACTGACCGTCCAGATCCCACGGGCCCGTAGACTTGGAGCGCACCGGTATGCCGGCGATCACGGGCCCCTGTGTCTTCGGGTCGTAGTTGAGCGCGTCGCCCTCGGCCACGATTCGTTCGTTGATCGTGATCCAGTTGATCAGGCTGCCATCGAGGCGGAAGACGCCGGTCCAGCCGCGGCGCTCGCCAGCCATGAAGTGCCCGTGCTTCACCTTGGCCGGTCGAAAGAAATACGCGCCAGCTTCGAGAGAACCAAAGTTGTAGACCATGTCGCCATCGATGCAATACGATTCCTCGAACACCGGATGATGCACCATGCGGTCGTCCGACCAGCCCGGTGGCGCCCAGCAAAGCAGCGACACGAAACCCGAGTTGTTATTGTCGGGTGATGGCGGATCGGCAAACAACAGCTTCAGCTTGAGGAAGCGTTGCGTGTCGCCTTCGTACAAATTCGGCATCCATTCCTGGCGGTCCGTATCGACCACCGTCAGCTCGCCCGGTTCGTTGGAGGCCGTGTTGCCGCCGCGTGAAATGAAGCGACTGCGGTTCTTGGTTGAGAACGAGAAGCCCCAATCGCCGTACTCCCGGAACAGCAACACGTCGGTGCCCGCGGCGACTTCCATCGTGGGTATCGCAAGCCCGGCCGGTGCACGGAAGTAAGAGCCTTTCGTCAGTACGTGCTTGCCGAGTTTGACGGTGCCTTGCAACACATACCATTCCACATCCGCGTGGTGGTAGCCCGCGGCACGGCTCCAGGCTTTGTCGAAGATGACGCGCGTCGAGGCGGCGCCGTTTTCTTCGTCGTAGGACAGGTTGCGTTGTCGCGCCTGACCATCGCCCTTGTGCAGCTCGGCTGCGTGCCACACCAGGTCTTCTTGCTGAACAAATTCTACGTGCGGACGCAAAGCGCTCTCCTCGTTGTCAGTTAGGCCTTTTGGACCGTTGGGCCTTCTGGGCCGTTAGGCTACTTCTTGGCGCGAGGCTTCTTGCTGCCAGCGCGAGATTTTTTGCCAGCGGCCCGCTTCTGGGTCGGCTGCGTATCGCGCATCAGCAAGAAGTCGTCAGTCAGTGCGCGC
This sequence comes from Pseudomonadota bacterium, assembly GCA_016703895.1. Taxonomy (GTDB): domain Bacteria; phylum Pseudomonadota; class Gammaproteobacteria; order Steroidobacterales; family Steroidobacteraceae; genus CADEED01. The sequence goes on along the minus strand of JADJBE010000026.1, from coordinate 108,145 downwards.
GTCTGCCGACAGGCCTCAATGAACTCTTCCATCAGCTCCCCGGTGACCGGCACCTGGCTGGCCGCTGGCGCTCGCGCCTTCAAGGCACGCCAACTCTTGTGTAACCGCTTGAGTGTCTGGTCCATCGCATTGGTGACGTAGCGGGTATGGAAATCCCAGTCGCCACGGATGGAGCTGAGATCGACGGTTGGCTCTGACATCTGACGAAACTCCTGAGCATGGACGACACGGTCCAACTATGGTCAGTCCGAGACTGCAATTGTGGAACCGCCAGGTCAACCTGCGGAAAATGCGGATACCCCAATGCGGATACCCAGGGTGCAGAACTTGCCTCACGGCAGTTTGTGCGTGCAGCATGCCGCCTCAACACTCGTGACGGAAGGGGTCTGCATGAAAATCTGGCTCGTAGCAGGGCTCAGTCTGTTGTCCATTGGCATCGCCCGAGCGGATTGCATCTCTGGCGACTGCCAGAATGGTCGCGGTGAAATGCTGTATGCCGACGGGTCGCGCTATAGCGGCGAGTGGCGCGAAGGCAAGCGCCACGGCGAGGGCATCCTGACACGTGCGAACGGCAGTCAGTTCGCGGGGCAATGGCAGGACGATGAACGGCGTGGGCAGGCAGTCTATGCGTTCACCAACCGGGCCAAGTATGCAATTGAGTGGACCGGCAACAAACCACAGACGAACGGGCCCTGGGCTTGGTCGGATGGTGGCAAGTACGTGGGCGGTCAAGACAACCGCGAACATGGCCAGGGCACCGTGATCTATAACGATGGCGCCACGTATATAGGTGGCTATAACCACGGCAGCAAGCATGGTGTCGGCAGCATCGTTTATCCCAGCGGCGCGAAGTACTTCGGCGACTGGCGTGACGGCAAGCCAGGCGGGCAGGGGATATTCGTGCTGCCGGATGGCAGCGTGTATGTCGGCGCCTGGCGCGACGGGTTCCCGAACGGCAAAGGACGCTTTACGCAGGCGGACCTGACAGTGCTTGACGGCGAGTGGCGTGCGGGCCAGTTTATGAACTCACTAACAAGCCCTGCTAAGCAGGACTGACCCAGCCGTACTGAACCGCAATGCCTCGTTCGCTCAGTCGCGGCCTGGAAATACTCGCGCTGCTCAACCGCGTGGAGAGCGTGAGTATTCTCGAGGTTAGCAGGGCGCTGCGCATCCCACGCGCCACGCTCTATCGCCTCCTCGAAACGCTGGTGAATGACGGCTATCTCGAGCAGCATCGATCCGATCATCGGTTTCGACTCACGCCCAAAGTTCGTGAATTGAGCGAAGGGTTCTCCGACGCGCAGATGCTTGCCAGTATTGCCCGGCCGTTTCTGTCGCTGGTCACGCAGAAGCTTGGTTGGCCAGTCTCGCTCGGCACCCTGTCGGGCCTGGATCTGGTGATTCGCGAGAATACCGACGACATCAGTCCACTCGCGACTGATCGGTTCAATGTCGGCTATCGAATGCCCTTGCTAACCACCGCAACGGGGCTGTGCATTTTGGCCAATATAGATATCGCCAGTCGGGACGCGGTACTGGCGGCGCTGGCAGAACGCGATCCGAAAGCTCGGCTTGGGGTGCGAGCGAGAGCGGCGCTGGAACAACGCCTGCGAGTCGTTTGCAGTCAGGGGTTTGCAAGCTATGACCGCTTGCGGCAGCGTACGGTGGCTACTTCGACTGCGGTGGCGGTCGTCGATTCATCGCGGAACGTCCGCGGCGCGGTCACCCTGCGTTACGCCAAGGATGCGGTAAGCCTCAACAAAGCGGTGCGCGAGTATGTACCGGTGCTGCAAGAGGCGGCCCGACGTATAGCGGCGCGTATTCCGGCATGAACTCTTGAGCGGCAATCGCTTTCGGGCTGTCCATTTTTGAGACAACCCCCAGATCTCACTTGCCGCCCATTTTGCGCTCGCGCTAGCTTGTGTCGGCCGTAAGAACGTAATTTCTATTTTGGGAGGACGCATGACTGCGTGCAAGAATTCCGTGTGGTCGATATCGGCAGTGGCACTGCTCTTGATTGGTGTTGGCGCTGGTATGGCCGTCAGTTCGAGCGCAAGCGCGCAACAGAGCGCCCCGGTGCTCGAAGAGGTGACCGTCTCGGCGCGCAAGCGCGATGAGTCGCTGCTCGATGTGCCGCTGACGATCTCAGTGCTGACGGCTGACGATATCGATAACAAGGGTGTCCGCGAACTCGACCAGGTGGTCGACTTCACCCCCGGTTTCTTCTACGGCGGCCCGTCGGTGGGGTCTAATTCACGTAACAACCGCCGACTGTTGATTCGCGGTATGCAGTTCAACACGGACGTGCAGACCAAGCAGGGCGCCACGATGTTTATCGACGGCGCCCCCGTACTCGGTGCCGAAGTCGGACGCCTGGCCGGCGTCGAGCGTATCGAAGTGGTGAAGGGTCCGCAGAGCGCCTATTTCGGTCGCGCAACGTTCGCGGGTGCCATCAACGTGATTACACGCAAGCCCGGCAACGAATGGCAGGGTCGCGTGCGCGTCGAGGCGGGCAGCTTCGGGACGACGGATCTGGGGTTTGGCGTCGAAGGGCCTATCGTCCAAGACAAGCTCGCATTTCGGTTCGATGTCAGTCAGTACGAGACTGACGGTCAGTATCGTAACGCGCTGAATGCCGAGAAGCTGGGTCAGCGCCGGACGCGCGACGTGTCGGCCATGCTGTATGCGACGCCATTCGAGCGGTTCTCCGCGAAGCTGCGCCTGCACTACTGGGAAGACGATGACGGCGCGCCGTCAGGTTTCACCTACGCGCGTGGCAATGCACAGGATGCGTTCAACTGTCGTGAGAGCGGCACGCGCGGCAGCCCGGGTGTCAACGGCAATAACAATTGGGTCTGCGGCACGCCGCGGTTCCCGACTGCGGACGAAATCTCGTTAGATACGGTGCTGACTCCCGACGTCCTGGCGCGTCTGACCAATTCCGAGCCGGCTGGCCAGTATCTGCTCAGTGGATCGCTGCTCGATCGATTCGGACTCGCTCGCGAGGCCTACGAAGTGAGCCTGGGTCTTGACTACGAGTTTGCGAACGGCTGGAAGCTCTCGTCGATCACGGCGCTGCACAGCAACGAGTATCGTTCGCTGGATGACCTCGATCGCCGCGCCACCGCGTCGCAGGGTCAGCGCAACAACTGGGTCCTGTTGAGCGATCAATTGCGCGAGGACTTCAGCCAGGAGTTGCGGCTCAGTTCTGCAGACGACACCCAGTTGCACTGGTTAGCAGGACTGAACTACAGCGATATCGAATCGAAGGCACTGACCAACTCGCGTTTGCTGGGGCCGTGGACCACGGGTACGGGAGTGGCCACCAACCTGGTTGAGACCCTCGGTGTCTTCGGTTCAGTGGGTTACGACTTCAGTGACCGTTGGTCGACCAGCGTCGAAGCGCGCTATCAGGAAGACAAAGTGACGGACGGCGTCGAGCGCGGCTCCACGCTGTCGGGAACATTTACGAGCTTCACGCCTCGCGCGATCGTCGAGTTCAAGCCCACTAACAACAACACGATCTATGCCAGCTACTCTGAAGGTACGCGCCCAGGTAGCTTCAATGCGAACGTGCCGACGCTACCCCCGAGCGTGCTCGCCTGCTTGCTGGAGTCGGCGGCGGGCGATATCGCCGTACCGGAAGAAGAGCTGACCAACTATGAGCTGGGCTTCAAGGGCCGGTTGTGGAATGGTCGTGCGCAGTTGACTGCGGCGGTCTATTACGCCGAGTGGCGAAAGCAGAACAACCGCGGTGGCGCAGTGTGCCCGTTTCCGAACGGTACCACCCAGACGGTGTTTGTGACCGGTTCCGGCGGCTCCACCGACCTGCAAGGCATCGAGCTCGAAGGGTCGCTGGCGGCAACCGAGAACCTGACGCTCGAAGCGAGCTTCGCCTTGAACGAGACGGAAATCCTGTCGCGCGATTGTTCGGATTGCGGTGGCATTCTGGGTTTCAACGAGATCGCGGGCCTCGGCAAAGAGTTCTCGCGTACGCCGCGCATCAGCGGCACGGTCTCGGCCAACTATCGTGGTGAGCTCACGGAGCGCACCAGCTGGTTCGTACGCGGTGACTATATCTATCGCGGCAGCATGTGGGCGACCGAGGCTAATCTTGCCGAGACCGGCGACGCGAATCGCGTCAACCTGCGCACGGGCTTCGAAGTCGATAGCCTCAATGTGGAGTTCTATGCCACCAATCTCTTCAACGATAAGACCTTGACCGGTTTTCAGCGTTTCACTGACGGGGCGACGGCCGCCAATGCCACCATGCTGACCGCCGGCTTGCCGGAGAAGCGAGCCTACGGCGTGCGCGTCACTTATAAGTTTGGCGAGCAGTAGGCCGGAGACGCCGCGATGTGGACACCCAAGTTGCTGATGATGAATGGCGAGCTGGTCCCGTTTGCAGACGCCCGGCTGCATCCGCTGTCGCTCGCCGTCACGTATGCGACCACGGTGTTCGAGGGCGTCCGTGCCTACCATGTTGAGAAGACTGGGCAGTTTGCTCTGTTCCGGCTCGATGAGCACATGCGCCGGCTGCAAGTCGGCATGAAGCTGCTGCGTATGGACCGTAGCTACGATACGCAGTACATGCTTGAGAGTCTGACCAAACTGATCCGCGCTAACGAGCCGGACAGCGATGTGTACGTGCGTCTGCTGGTGTATGTCGAGGGGACTGGCCTGATGGCGACCACAGGGCCGGTGGGTTTCACCGCGGCAGCAATGCCGCGCGAGAAACCCAAGTTCGCCGAGACCGGCATGAGTCTCGGCGTCAGCTCCTGGCATCGGCTGGACGACAATGCCAGCCCGCCGCGCATCAAGAGTACGGCTAACTACCACAATGCGCGTCTCGCCGCGTTACAGGCGAAGTCCGACGGCTATGACGGCGCGCTGATGCTCACCGCGGGTGGCAAGGTGTCGGAGTCGCCGATCGCCTGTTTCTTCATGGTGCGAGACGGTCAGTTGATCACGCCATCCAAGTCGAGCGGGATACTCGAGAGCATCACGCGCGATACGATCATCACGCGCTATCGTGAATTGACTGGTAAGCAGGTGGAAGAGCGCGTGATCGATCGTAGCGAGCTGTATTTCGCGGACGAGGCATTTCTGTGTGGCACGGGGCAGGAGATCATTCCGGTCGTCAAGATCGATCGGTTTGCGGTGGGCGACGGTGCCGTTGGCCCGTTGACGCGCAAGCTGAGTCAGGACTATTTCGATCTCGTTCGTGGTATCAATGCGGAGCATTCTGAGTGGCGAACTCTAATCTAGCCACAATGCAGCAGTACCAACTCTTCATCGACGGCGAATGGCGCGACCCCGCTAACGGGAATTGGTTCGAGACTGCCAACCCGTACACAGGCACGGTCTGGGCCAAGATCCCTCGAGGTGGCGCTGAAGACGTGGAGCTCGCCGTGGCCGCCGCGCATCGCGCTTTCAAGACTGGCGACTGGCCGGCTTTGACGGCGTCTCGGCGTGGTCAGTTGTTAGTTCGACTGGCAGACGTGCTGGTGGAAAATGCCGAGGCATTGGCAGCGGTCGAAGTACGTGACAACGGCAAGCTGATCGCCGAGGTCCTGCATCAGTGTCGCTACCTGGCAGAGTGGTACCGCTACTACGGCGGGCTTGCGGACAAGATCGAAGGTACGGTGCCGCCGATCGACAAGCCGAACGTCCTCAATTTCACGCGGCATGAACCCTTGGGTGTCTGCGCCTGTATCACGCCATGGAATTCACCACTGCTGCTGCTAGCCTGGAAGGCCGCGCCCGCGTTGGCCGCCGGTAACACGCTGGTTATCAAGCCTTCGGAGTACACGTCAGCGTCGACGCTGGAGTTTGCACGCCTGACTCAGCAAGCGGGATTTCCGCCCGGCGTGTTCAATGTGGTGACCGGCTTTGGTAACGAAGTGGGCGAGCCGCTGGTCCGCCACCCGAAGGTGCGCAAAGTGGCCTTCACGGGTGGTGAGTCGGGCGGTCGACACGTAAATGTTGCCGCGGCCCGCGACTTCAAGAGCGTAACGCTCGAGCTCGGCGGTAAGTCGGCCAACATCGTGTTCGATGACGCCAACATGGGGCAGGCAGTCAATGGCGCGATTTCCGGCATCTTCGCCGCGAGTGGTCAGACCTGCATTGCGGGTTCGCGTCTGTTGCTGCAGGAATCGATTCATGATGAGTTTCTGGACCGCCTGATCGAGACGGCCAAGTCAGCCACACTCGGCGACCCGATGGCGGCGGGAACAAACATCGGTCCGATCACCACCGAGCCGCAGTACCGCAAGATTCTCGACTACATCGACATCGCCAAAGCTGAAGGCGCGCGCTGTGTGCTGGGCGGCGCCCCGGCCAAGTCGGTCGGTAAACTATTCGTGCAGCCCACCGTGTTCGCAGACGTCACGCCACAGATGCGCATTGCGCAGGAAGAGGTGTTTGGCCCGGTGTTGTCCGTGCTTCGCTTCCGCGATGAGGAGCACGCGATCGAAATTGCCAACGACGTCAATTACGGCCTCGCCGCTGGCGTCTGGACAGAGAGCCTGCGTCGCGCCATTCGGATGTCGGAGCGCCTCGAGGCCGGCACCGTCTGGGTGAACACCTACCGCTCGACCAGTTATACGACGCCGTTTGGCGGTTACAAGGCCAGCGGCATCGGCCGTGAAAACGGCATCGAGGCGATCAAGGAATACCTGCAGACCAAGAGTGTCTGGTTTTACTCGGGTGGCGATGTCGCCAATCCGTTCGTACGTCGCTAAGGGGATAGCACCATGCGTCTCAAGAATCTTTCCATGGCGCGATTGGCACTTGCGTCAATTGTTAGTGTCTTGACTATGGGTCTCTCCTTGCCCGTCGCGCAGGCCGCTAGCCTGGCGGGCCATGGGACGCTGATCGGCCAAGTCCGCGGCACTCAGCCCGATGCATTGGCTGTGGTGCGCGCCTACAATGCCAAACGCGACGTGGCGTTTGTGGTGTATGTCGTTGACGGCAAGTATCGGGCTACCAACTTGTTGCCCGGCGATTACGAGATTACTGTGCAATCAGCGGTTGGCCAGCTCAAGGGTTTCAAGGCCCAGTCGGTCAAGCGAACGGTTGCAGCTGACAAAACTGTGAGTGCCGACTTCGCGCTCGGGGCGATCACGCCGATCATCGACTATGTTGGTGGCGTTCGCTACGACGGCGACAAACGCTATCCGGACGGCAAGATCTTGCCCTATGACGAGATCTATCCGCCTGGTCCTGGGCGGGACATCATGGAGCGCACCTGTAACGCGTGCCACTCGGTCAGTTTCATTTCCTACAATGCACCGCGCTCCTACTCCGGCGGTCGTGCGGAAAAAGATCGCGACGCATGGGCTGTCAGCGTCGATCGTATGCACAAGCCACCGGCTTTCGGGCGCGCCGGCAAGGCGCCGATGTTCGATCCCGCGTTGCTGCCGGCCGCAGATCGCGAGATCTTGATCGACTACCTCGCAACTAATTTCGGCGTCGGGTCCGAGCCGCGAGTCGTGCAGCTCGAGAGTGTGCCGAAGCTCGACCGCGCAGCGCTGGCGAGCGCGATGTTCATTGAATATAACTACCGCGAGCCAAACGGCAAGTACGACGTCTGGCCGTGGCCACACCAGGTCGACTTCGACAAGGATGGCAATGTCTGGTTGGCCTACACGGCGTGTTGCATCGTGCGCTTCGATCCGCGCACGGGTGAATCAAAGGCTTTCGAAGGCCATGGCGGTGGGCATGGCATCGCCGTTGATCAGCACGACGGCACGGTCTGGTACTCGGGCGATACGGTACGTCATCTCGATCCGAAGACCGGCCTGGTCGATTATTGGAAGCTGGGCGATGACCGCCATCTTGGTAGCAATACGCAGATCTTCGACACGCAGGGCAATCTGTGGTTGTCATTTCTCTCGGCGGGCGGGCTCGGCAAATGGGACCGCAAGACCGACTCGGTCATCTGGTATGAGGTGCCGGTGGTTGCTAGCCGTCCCTACGGTATCGTCGTCGACAACCTAGATAAAGTGTGGTGGGCGGACTACCACAATGGCGGTGTGACGCGATTCGACCCTGCCACCGAGCAGTTTCAGTTTTTCCCGCTCGTCAAAGAGAACGCGTCGAGTTCGATTCGTCGACTCGGTGTCGATTCCAAGAACAACATCTGGGCTGGTACTTGGGCGAGTATCAACTACATCGCCAAACTGTATCGGCTGGATCCGGTCACGGGGGCAGTTAAGGAATGGGCCCTGGATGATCTGCCATACGCCGCCGTTTACAACGCGGAACCCGATAGCAAGGACGACATTTGGCTGTCGAACGACAACTATCTGACCAAGTTCGATACGCGTGCCGAGCGCTTCATCCACTACCCGATCCCAGTGCGATCCGACACTTTGAAGACCACGATCACGCGTGACGATGGCGTGTGGTTCTTCTATCGCAATGCCGGCAAGTACGAAAACTACGGTGGCACTGCAGTGGTGCTATACCCGGACAAAGAGAAAATTCCTACGTTAGCCGCCTACCATCTCGACGGTAATCAGGGCTATCGCATGGGCAAGTACCAGGGTCCGCCAGCGCCGACTGTCAAGGGCGGCGTGCGTACGAGCTCGGCCACTGCGCAGAATCTTGACAGCTATGCCCGCTGGGCTGGAGCTGCCTGGGGTGTTTCGATGCCGGAGCAGCAGGTCGCCGCACAAGCCACCGCGACCAAGGCAACACCGCCTGCCAATGCGGCCCAAGTCCCGGTCGCGCCGGCCAAAGTGCCGCTGGCAGCGGGGTCGTTAGCCGCTGGCAAGCGCATCCACAGTTCCAACTGTATCGCTTGTCATACGCTGGACAAGGGCGGCGCGCATGGCGTCGGCCCGAATCTCTCGGGCGTGTGGGGCGCAAAGGCTGCGAGTAAAGCGGATTTCAGCTATTCAGCCGCGCTCGCGAAGTCCGGCATCGTCTGGACGCCGGAGACACTCGCCCAGTTCATCGCCGCGCCTGCCAAGACCGTGCCGGGCACGACCATGGCGGCGGTGGGCGTCAGCAAGGCTGAAGATCAGGCTGCGCTGATTGCCTATCTGCAGGCGGAAACGACCGCCGAGACGGACGACGGGAAGACCAATCAGCAGGACCCTGCCAGCCAACGTGAGTAGTTTTCGGTGACGTCAGAACAACAATTTTCAGCTCTACAAGTCGGTGTGACCTGGCGGCGCTTCAATGCGCTCATGGACGAGACGGCCTATACGTTCGTGCGCACGTCGTTCTCGTCGGTCGTGCGTGACAACTGGGATCTCGCCGTCAGCTTGATGGACGCTTCGGGACGGCAGTTCGCGCAGTCCTCGCGCAGCGTCCCGTCGTTCATTGGCACGATGCCGAGAACCTTGGCTGTCATGCTGCGACGCTATCCGCGGGAGACGCTGCAGCCGGGTGACATCCTGATCTCGAACGATGGCTACCACGGCACCGGTCATTTGAACGACATCACCATGGTACGGCCAGTGTTCCGCAAGGATCGTCTGATCGCCTTCATTGGTAGCGTGTTTCACAGCGTCGACGTCGGCGGCGCGCCGTCGATCGACGCACGCGACAGCTTCGAAGAGGGGCTGACGATTCCGGTGGCGAAGATTGTGCGGGCGGGAGTCGAGAACGAAGACGTCATTGCGTTCCCTCACCGAGAATTTTCGCGCGCCTGAGGAGACGCTCGGATATCCGCGCGCAGTTTGCCGCTTATCGACTGTGTCTCGAACGGCTGATGAAGATTCTCGACGACGAGAAGATCGATGACCTTGGCGCGCTCGTTGACGAAATCCTGAATCGCTCCGAAACGGCCATGCGTCGCGCGATCGAGGCAGTGCCGGATGGTTCCTACTGCGACAGTCTGATGGTTGACGGCTTCGAAGAGCCGCTAACGATCCGCTGCGAGGTGCGCATCAAGGGGAGCGACTTGACGGTCGATTTCGCGGGTACTTCGCCGCAGGTAGCACGACCGATCAATTCGGTGCTCAACTTCACGCGCGCGTACAGCGCGTATGCGGTCAAGTGTGCGTTCGATCCGAGCACGCCCAATAATGACGGCTCGTTCCGGCCGGTGCAGATTACGGCGCCGGAAGGGTCGTTTCTCAATCCACGTCGGCCAGCGCCTATCTGGGCGCGACACTTAGCAGGCCACTATCTGCCGCCGGTGATCTTCAGCGCCTTGGCGGGAATCATGCCGGAACGCGTGATTGCCGACTGTGGCTCGCCGATATGGAACGTGTATTTCGCGGGCAAGCAGCGTAACGGGAATCGCTTCGTGAAGATGTTCTTCATGAATGGCGGCCACGGCGCGCGACCGCACCAGGACGGGCCGGCTTGCCTGAGTTTCCCCAGCAACATTGCGACGGTGCCGATCGAGCAGTTCGAGAACAGCGTGCCGTTATTGATCACGGAGAAGGCGCTTATTCCCGATAGCGGCGGCGCGGGGAAGTACCGCGGTGGACCGGCGCAACGCCTGTCGTTCAAAGTCACGGCAGACACCGGTGTCGATGACAATTCGCCACGAGCGGGTCAAGTTCCCACCGCGTGGCTTGTTAGGGGGTAAGCCAGGCGCGCCTGGTCGTGAGTACGTGAACGGTAAGAGGATCGCCGCAAAGGTTCGTATGAATCTCGAGCCCAATGATGTCGTGACGTTTGATACACCCGGTGGCGGTGGCATGGGTTGTCCCACTGAGCGAGCGGCCGAACGTATCAAGGCGGATCTGGCTGCTGGTCTGGTGACGAAGGCAGGCGTCGAGCGGGACTATGCGACACCAGCTGCGAAGGTGAAGTCCCATGGCTGATCGCTATCGCATCGGCGTCGACATCGGCGGCACGTTTACCGATCTTGTGATGCTCGATACGGACACCGGTCGTCTGTACAACGAGAAGGTTCTGACGACCCCGGCTGACCCGTCGCTTGGCGTGTTAGAAGGCGTGACCAAGATACTGGCGGCACATAAGGTCTCGCCGTCGGACGTTAGACACGTCATCCACGGCACGACGCTGGTCGCCAACGCGGTGATTGAGCGACGCGGCGCCAAAGTGGCGCTGATCACAACCGCGGGCTTTCGTGACGTGCTCGAAATCGGTACCGAGTGGCGCTACGACACGTACGACCTGTTCATGAACGTGCCGGAGCCGCTGGTACCGCGCGAGCTGCGTTTTGAGGTGCCCGAGCGGATTGCGCCGGACGGTACAGTTCTGACCGCGCTCGACGAGCCGGCAGTTGTCAGCGTGGCGCGCGCGATCGCCAAGACGGACGCCAAGGCGGTGGCGATTTCGCTGCTGCACGGGTTCCGCAATCCGGTCCATGAGCGGCGGGTGCGCGAGATCGTGCGACGTGAGGCACCGGACTTAGTCCTCTGCGTATCGAGCGACGTGATGCCGGAGATTGGCGAGTACGAGCGCACGTCGACGACGGTTTGCAATGCTTATGTGTTGCCGGTGTTCGAGATGTATCTGCGTCGGCTGACGCAGGGCCTGCGCAAGATGGGCATCGACCGTGATCTCTATTTGATGCTCTCCGATGGCGGCACCGTACACGAGTCGACCGCGGCGGCCTATCCCATCCGCCTGGTGCAATCCGGCCCAGCCGGTGGGGTGCAAGCGACGTCGGCCGTGGGGCAGTCCGCTGGTCTTGGCGATCTGCTGTGTTTCGATATGGGCGGTACGACCGCCAAGGCCTGCCTGATCGAGAACGGTCAGCCGCTGCGTACTACCGAGTTTGAAGTTGCGCGTGTCTATCGGTTCAAGAAAGGTAGTGGTTTGCCGCTGCGCGTGCCGGTTATCGACATGATCGAGATTGGCGCCGGCGGCGGCTCGATCGCGAAAGTCGACCATCTGGGGCTGGTACAAATAGGGCCGGAGAGTTCAAGCGCAGATCCTGGCCCCGCCTGCTACGGCCTAGGTGGTCAGGATCCGACGGTAACCGACGCTGATCTGGTGTTGGGCTATCTCGCCGCAGACAGTTTTCTTGGCGGTGATATGCGTCTTGACGTGAAGGCCGCAGAAGCCGCGCTGCAGCGCGCTATCGCGACGCCTCTCAAGCTGCCACTGATCGAGGCCGCATGGGCGATTCACGAAACAGTGAACGAGAACATGGCGCAGGCGGCTAACATCCATGCGCTCGAGAAGGCCAAGCGCATCACCGATTTTTCGATGGTGCCGATCGGCGGAGCAGGTCCCGTGCATGCTTGCAATATTGCTTTGAAGCTCGGCCTCGAGCGCGTCGTCTGCCCGCCAGGGGCGGGTGTCGCATCCGCACTGGGCTTTCTGGTGGCGCCAGCGGCGTTCACATTCGTGCAAGGCGGCGTGGTCGCGCTCGATGAGCTGCAATTTGACGCAACACTGGCGATGCTCGATGGCATGAAGAACAAGGGCGTTGAGCTCTTGCGTGGTGCGGGCGGTGAGAGTGTCGCCGCCACCGTTGCTCATGTCGCGGCGATGCGCTATGCGGGGCAGGGGTATGACATCGAGGTGCCCTTGAGTGAGGCGGTGCTAACTGCACGGCAGCACAGTACGCTGCGGCAGGTGTTCGAACAGACCTACCAAGCCCAGTTTGGACGGATCGAAGCTGAAATGCCGGTCGAGATTGTCTCTTGGCGAGTCATCGTAACGGGGCCACCGCCGGACGTGGATCTCGTGGCCGGGCGCCCACCGACGGACAGTGGCGATGCACGGCGGGGCGAACGCAAGGTGTACTTCGGACCAAAGTTGGGCTTTGTGACGGCCCCGGTGTTCGATCGCTATCGGTTGCCGCCCGGAGCCAAGTTCGACGGCCCCGGGATTTTCGAGGAACGTGAGTCCACGACTGTCGTTCCGCCGGGCGCCAAGGCGCACATCGACACGGCACTCAATCTGGTGGTCGAATTGCCGGTTGACACGGCGGGGCGCATTCAATCGTGAGCCAGTGCAGCGTCGCGCAGTTGTTAGCTTCCGAGCTGCATGCGCGCGGCGTACGCCGTATGTTCGGTGTCCCCGGTGGTGGCAGCAGTCTCGATGTCATCGAGGCGGCTGCCACACTAGGCATTGATTTCGTGCTGGCGCGGACCGAATCCGCCGCGGCGATGATGGCGGCCGCAACCGCCGAGCTGACTGGCACATTGGGCGTCGCCCTGACTACCAAGGGACCGGGCACTGCGAATGGCGTGAATGGCGTCGCCTACGCATCGCTTGATCGAGCGCCGCTGCTGTTTCTGACCGATGGCTTCAGTGCGGCCGAGCAGGCATTCGTGACGCACCAGGTGTTCGATCAGCGCGCCCTGTTGGCGCCTGTGACCAAAGGCAGTATCGACCTAACTGGCTCGCAGCCTGAGACCGATCTGTGCCTATTGCTGGATCTGGCCATGACGCCACCCTACGGGCCGGTGCTCATCGAGCTGACGAGCGAAACGGCGCGGCAGGTCGTCAACTCCAGGTCTGCCTCGCCCGCCGCTCGTCAGCCGCTTGCAGCTGTGGTGTCGGCGCGCACGGCCGAACTGTTGGCGAGTGCCCGCAAGCCCGTGGTCGTGTTAGGTCTCGAAGCGCGCGAGCCGCAAGCTGCAGCCGCGGCACGCGAGCTGATCGAGACACTCGGTTGCCCCGTAGTGGCCACCTATAAAGCCAAGGGCGTGGTTGCCGACGGGCATCCGCAGTATGTGGGTGGTTTCACCAGCGGTGCGGCCGAAGCGGAGTGTGTCGGCGCCGCTGACCTGATTATTCTGATTGGCCTCGATCCCGTGGAGTTGCTGCGTCAGCCGTGGCGCTACCGTGTACCTGTCATTGATGTCGCGCTGGTGCGCCATGCGGTGCACTACCTCGAGCCGACTGTCGGCATCTATGGACCACTTGCCGCGAATCTGGGTGCCCTCGTCAGGCTTGCTGGTCGCAGCGATTGGCAGCTCGGTACGATCGCCGAGTTCCGCAGCAAGATACGCACCGCCTTGCAGTATCGTAAGTCCGGTGCCATTGGTCCGCAGGAAGTCGTCGAGCTGGCGGTCGCGGCGACTGAGTCGTTGTCCAAGCGTCCGCGTATCACCGTGGATGCCGGCGCGCATATGTTCTCCGCGATGGCATTCTGGCCGTGCGACGAGCCGGGTGACGTGTCGATTTCCAACGGCCTCGCGACCATGGCGTTTGCGCTGCCCGCAGCGATCGGCGTGTCACTCGCCGACCCCAGTCGAGCGGTGATTGCCTTCACCGGCGACGGTGGTCTGTATATGTGTCTGGGTGAGTTGGCGACTGCCGTGCAGTACAACGCGCGCGTCGTCGTGATTGTCTTTAATGATGAGTCGTTGTCACTGATCGACATCAAGCAGCAGCAGCGTAAACTACCGACTCGCGGCGTTCGCTTCGCCGCCACGGACTTTGCCGCAGCCATGCGGGCGATGGGCGGCCGCGGTTACCGGGCAACCAACGTGGCTGAGTACGCTGCGGCTCTGCGCGATGCTTTCGCGGCCGAGGGACCGGCTCTAATCGACGTCGCGGTCGATCCAACGGGTTATCCAGAGCAACTCAAGGCGCTACGTGGTTAGCGTTACAGCGACGTTTTTTCTCAAGGTAAGATAGCTATGTCAGGAACTCATTCAAACAACAACGCTTTCCGTCTGCCGGCGGAGATTGTCGAGCAGTGCGAATTGGCGCAGCGCATCGTGCGCAAGGAACTGTTGCCGCTCGAGCCCGAGTTTCTGCCGCACCCCGGCCACTCGTTTGGTCTGAAAGAAACCATCAATCTGAAGTCGGTGTTTGGTGAAGAGAAAACCAACCACCTGATCAAGATCGCGCGCGATACGGGTCTCTGGTATTTGATGGTGCCGGAGGAGTTCGGTGGCTCGGGCTTGCCGATGTTGGCGCAGGTCGCCATCCTCGAGCAGTTTTACTACACCGCCGTGCCGTTCCCGTTCGCGAACGTACCTAACATCCTGTACGAATGTCAGGGTGATCAGATCGAGCGGTTTCTCAAGCCGGTGATCGAAGGTGAGAAGACGACGTGTTTCGCGCAGACTGAGCCGAATGCAGGTTCGGATCCAGGCGGCATGATGCAGACCCGTGCCGTCAAAAAGGGCGACCACTGGGTGCTGAACGGCACCAAGATGTGGATCTCGATGGCCGCGGAGTCGGACATCATCATGGTGCAGGCCGTGACCGACCCGGAAAAGCGCCAGCGCGGCGGCATCACGATGTTTCTCGTTAATCGGGATAATCCCGGCGTGCATATCGAAGCGGGTGGCATCAAGACCTGGTTGGGCCTGCGTGCTGCGCAGTACACGGTGCATTTCAAAGACTGCATCGTGCCCGAAACCGATGTGCTGGGCGAGGTGGGCAAGGGCTTCTACCTTGGGCAGCGCTGGTTGACGGTGCATGATCGTCTGCTGCGTGGACCCTATGCGTTAGGCAAGATGCAGCGCGCCCTCGATATGTCGATTGATTGGGCCAAGCAGCGCATCACGTTTGGCAAACCGCTGTCCGAGCGGCAGGCGATCCAATGGAAGATTGTGGATATGTTCGTCGATCTTGAGGCGCTGCGCGCGCTTACCTACCAGATGGCCGCGCGCTCTGATGCTGGCGAGGACATCCGTGCCGAAGCGGGCATGGTCAAGTTCACATCGATGGAGTGGGGCGCGCGCTGCGTCGATCACGCCATCCAAATACACGGTGCGATGGGTGAGGCATTGGAACTGCCGCTCACGCTGTTCTATCGCTACTTGCGGCACGGACAAATTGGCGGCGGCGCCAATGAGATCCAGCGCATGCAAGTGGCCCGCAAGCTACTAAAAGGTTGAAAACAATGCCTCATCATGAAGAAGCGACTCTGACCGCGAGCGATGGCCACAAACTTGGCGCATTCGTGGGCCGGCCCGATGGCAAACCAAAAGGTGGCGTTGTCATCCTGCAAGAAATTTTCGGTGTCAATGCGCACACTCAGCATGACGTTGATTTCTTTGCCACCAACGGCTACACGGCAATTGCGCCGGCGATGTTCGATCGCGTCGAACGCAATGCGGTGCTCGACTACTCGGAGGTGGAGCGCGGCTTGGCCATTGCCAATGCAATTGGTGAAGCGGCGGTGATCGCGGACTTGCAGGCGGCGATCGACGCGGTCAAGAGTTCAGGCCCCGTCGCCGTCATCGGCTTTTGCTGGGGCGGGGCGTTGGCGTATCTGGCTGCCGCCAAATGCACGGGCGTCGACCGCGCCGTTGCCTACTACGGCACGCGCATCAAAATGTACTGCGACACCATGCAGCCGAAAGCACCGATGATGTATCACTTCGGTGCGCTCGATAAGTCGCTGCCGCCGGATGCCATCGAGAAAATTCGTGCGGCGGATCCTGTTGGCGTAGCGCACCTCTATGAGGGCGCCGACCATGCGTTCACCAATGATGATCGGCCGCTGTATAACGCGACCGCAGCCAAGCTCGCTCATGAGCGGACGCTAGCCTTCCTCGCCAAGGGCTGATTCGCGACTAACACGTTCTGGAGGATGTGAGATGCAAACTGCAATTCGATTCTTGACCATTGCTGTGTTGTCGCTGTGCAGTGGCCTGGCCCTCGCGGCCAAGCTGGACGGCACCGTCGGCGTTTCCGGTATGGTGACGTCGCCAGCGCCATTCACCGCGGCGAAGGTGTACGCCTGGAATCGCGACAAGAACATCCTCTATATGGTCTACACCAACAAGGGCCAGTACAACGCGATCAACCTGTTTCCGGGCGCGTACGAGATTTGGGCGCAGAAAGACGCGCTGGCGTCCGAGCACCGTATGCTGCGTATCGAGGCCGGTCAGACAGTGAAGATCGATCATCAGCTTGGTGAAGCACCAGACTTTCTCTTGACGAGCAACGATCCGCGCAAGGGTGGGCCGCAGTTCGGCTCGCGGGTGGCGCCGGATGCCAAGTTGGAGAGGTACGACGAGATGTATCCGGACGAGCCAGGACGCAAGACGGCAGAAACGACTTGCATGCGCTGTCACGGCCAGTCGTTCTTGCCAAGCCACAAATTCGGCCGCGACGAATGGCGCACCCTGATCGATGTCATGCTCAACTCACCGCCCGGCTTGCAGGCGAACAGCTCAAACGCGCAGGCCGTTAGCGTAGCCGACCGCGAAGTTCTGGCCGACTACTTGGTCAAGAACTTCGGCCCGGACAGCCCGGCCCGCGTGCTCGACATCGACGCCAAGTATCCGCTCGATGAGGAAATGCTCGCCAAAGGCATGTTCGTCGAGTACCTGATGCCGCTGCTACCAGGCCTCGATCCCATGCAGCGTTCGCCCAACGTGCCTGGTAAGAACCGTACGCATCGTGCTTACCTCGACGGGCTGGGAAACATCTGGGCCAGCAATGGACTCATCGGCGTCGTCAAGCTGGACCCGCGCACCGGGCAATTCAGTAACTACCCGTTCGGCACGGATGCGAACAATCCCGACACCGACATGTACGGCAAGAAAAAGGGCGATCCGGGTTCGATCTGGCAGTACATTTTCCCGCACGACATCACCGTCGACTCGCAGCACAAGATCTGGTGGGCCGAGTTTCAAGGCCAGCACATCGGCCGGCTTGATCCTGGCACCGGCACGATGGATCGCTATCCATTCGACCCGGAGCGTAAGGTTGTCGACGAGGCCGGCAACATCGGCAACGCGCGAGCCCATACGCCGCGCGAGGACTCGCAGGGCAACATCTGGTTCTCTGTCATTCGCGGTAACAAGATGGGCAAGTGGGATCGCAAGACGCAGAACATCCAGCTTTGGGAGATCCCTACGCCGAACTCCTTCCCCTACGGTGTGTTCATTACGCCAGATGATCGCGTCTGGTTCGCCGAACTCATGTCTTGCAAGATTGGCATGTTCGATCCGCGCAAAGAAAAGATGAAGGAGTACACCAGCCCCTCCGCTCCTTGTGCCATTAACCGCTTGTCAGGCGACTCGAAGGGTACGATCTGGTACTCGGTATTCAGCGGCGGCAAGCTCGGCAAGTTGGATCCGAAGACCGGCAAGCTCAAGGAATACGATGTCATTCCATTCACGAGTCTGAATGTGTCAGCGCCGTACGGAATCATCGCGGACTATGACGATAACATCTGGTTTGGCGATGGCGGGCTGGGCGGTGCGCTGGTGCGCTTCGACCAAGCCAACGAGAAGTTCGATTATTTCCCGACCCCGCGCCAGGGTGATAACCCGGGTATCGACGTAACGCGTGAAGGCGCGATCGTCTACACGACACGCTCTAACAATCAAGCAGCGATTGGCGTGTTCTATCCCGATGTCAGCAAGATGACGAGTTACGGCGCCTTTCGTTGAGCGAGCTTGGCGCTCACTGGAAAGTTGTCTTTGCGGCCGCGATAGGTGCGGGGCCGGCATCACGGGGATGTCGGTCTACAGCCTCGGTATTCTGATCGGACCTCTGACTGAGGCTTTTGATTGGACTCGTGCCGAGGTTTCGTTCGCGAAGACCATACTGACGACGGGCTTCGTCCTCACGGGCCCGATCATGGGCTATCTCGCCGATCGCTATGGAGTAAGACGGATCGGCATCATCTCGCTGATTACGCTCTCGATCGCCATGTTCTCGATGACGCAGGTCGGCCCAAGTATCCTCTCCTTTATATTGGCTTGTTTCTGTTGTCGTTGGCGGGCTGTGGAACGACGCCCCTGGTCTGGACGCGCGCAGTGGCTACCTGGTTCAAGAAGGACCGCGGTCTGGCACTCGCGCTGACATTGACGGGCACGGGTCTGATGGGAGTCATTTCGCCGCAGTTGCTGGATGCTGCGATTCAGCGCTTCGACTGGCGCGCGGCCTACGTCACGATGGGTACGTTCGCGGCGCTTACGTTGATCCCAGTCTTGCTGTTCTTTCGTGAGAATCGTGGCGACGCGGATGTGTCGGTTACCGCCGCCAAAGCCCCAACACCTGCAATAAGCGTGGGCCTTACCGTCGGCGAAGCGATGCGCTTGCGGCAGTTCTGGCAGTTAGGGCTGGCGTTCTTTCTGGTTGGCGGCGCCGTGTCCGCACTGCTGGTCCATCTGGTGCCGCTGATTACGGATGCCGGTATCAGTCGCTCGATCGCGGTGAAGATTGCCGGCATCCTCGGTGTCGCGATTATCTTTGGTCGGCTCGCAACCGGCTATCTCGTCGATCGCTTCCATCCGCCGTACATCGCGGCCGCCTTTCTGATCATGCCCGTGCTGGGCTGCGTATTGCTGATCAACGGGCCGGCTTCGATGACCGTGGTGATCCTGGCAGTCGTCTGCATTGGCCTTGCGGCGGGTTCGGAAGTGGATCTGATTCCATTCTTTACCGCCCGTTACTTTGGCCTGAAGGCTTACGGCAAACTGTATGGCTGGATGTTTGTGGCGTTTTATGGCGGCGTCGGCTTCGGGCCGCCGTTTCTAGGTCATATGTACGACCTGCACGGCGGTTACTCGCAAGGGCTGGTGTACATTATCCCAGTGCTCGCTTTGGGCGCACTCGCCGTGATGACGCTCGGGCGCTCGCCGCAGGCTAACTAATCACTCATCGAACCGCAGATGTTTGACGCTCTTGCCATGTCGCCGAATGAGTCGTAGCGCCTCGATACCAATTTCGATGTGACTTGCGACGAACGTCTGGCTCACATGCTGATCAGACAACTCCGTCTTGACCCCCTCCGGAATCATCGGCTGGTCGCTGACCAGCAGCAGAGCGCCAGTCGGAATCGAATTGGCAAAGCCCGTGGCGAACACAGTTGCCGTTTCCATATCGATCGCCATGCAGCGTGTCTTGCGCAGGTATTCTTTGAATGACTCGTCGTGTTCCCAGACGCGACGATTGGTCGTGTAGACCGTGCCGGTCCAGTAGTCATGGCCCAGATCGCGGATCATCGTCGAGACGGCACGCTGCAAACTAAATGCTGGTAGTGCCGGCACTTCCGGCAGCAGATAGTCGTTAGATGTCCCCTCGCCGCGGATTGCAGCGATCGGCAGGACGAGGTCGCCAATCTGGTTCTTGCGCTTCAGGCCGCCGCATTTACCGAGCAGCAGGACGGCTTTGGGTGAAACAGCGGACAACAGATCCATCACCGTCGCTGCATTGGCACTGCCCATGCCGAAGTTGATCATGGTGATGCCGTCTGCCGTCGCGGTTGGCATGGGTCGGTCCAGGCCTTCGATCTTGGCGCCTGTTAGTTGTGAGAAAGCCTGGAGATAACTGCCAAAGTTCGTCAGCAGGAACAGGTCGCCGAAGTCGTTGAGCTCACGACCGGTATAACGAGGCAGCCAGTTATCGACGATTTCCTGTTTGGTCTTCAACGAAAGACGCTGCCGCCCAGATCGTTGACCACTGCTTCATCAAACCGTTTGGTGATCCCTTCGAAGGTCGAACGAGTGGAATAGACCTCGGCGCTCCCAGCAGCCTCGAGCGAGGCCAGCTGGCCGGCGATCGTGCTGTTGGTGACATGGATGCGTGCGTTGCGAACGGTGATCGCCACGCCGCCGGCGCTGATCCTCGAATTGGTGATATGCAGATCGCACCCGTCTTCGGCAACGATGGCGTTGCCAGTTGTGGCGATGGTCTGACCATCGATACGCATGAATCGTTGACCCTGACAAATAATGGGCTCCGCGCGGGTTGGTACACGGACCGCCTCGGGTGGTGCGAGAGGTTCGCTACGCGCTGCCGCGCCACCACTGGCGGCCGAGCGAGTAATCGAGTAGCCGGGGCCAGACAGCAGGGTGCCGGCGGCGTCGTTAGCTACGGTGGGCTCTGCGCTCGCGTCACTTGCAGTTGCTGCAGCCGCTAGTGCCGGCTCGTCACTTGCAGCGGCGGCGGCTACGAGTGGCTCCTCAGTGGCTGGCGTTGTGGCTGTCGCGACCGGTTCAGTAACAGGGCCCGCCACGAGCGCCGCGAGCGCCAGCGTCTTGACCTCACCGGAGGCGACTAGCTTCACGGTGAAAACGCCCGCCTTCTCATCGACCGCGATGATCTCGAGCGCTGGATTGCGAGCTAGTGCCGCGCGTGCCCAGTCCATCTCGTCCGCACCACGAGAGGTGCAGCCACTGGTGACGAAAGCCGAGACCAGCAGGCCGCAAACCGAAGCAACAATTGAGCGATGGGGCATGATAGGCAGGCTCCTCGGCGAGAACGTTCGAACAATGGCACGTATGCTAGACGATATTCCGGGCCGTTCCGTGGGCGCGAGCAGCAAACTTGCGGTGATTGCCCACCGAACTTTCCATAATGCATGGACGCTGCGGGACACCATCTCCGCGGGAGGACCCATGATCAAGACACTAAGCCTTATTCTCTGCTGCATCACACTGCCGCTGCTTGCGCAAGAATCGGCAGCTCAGCAGCCGCCCGCAGCTGCGGAAAACACCGGCGCGAATGCCAGCATCCTGCGCGCGGCGAGCGGCAGCTACGCTTATCGCGCAAAAGATGGCCGCGCGCGTGGCGAGGAACGCTTTCAAATGTTGGTGCATGCGGATGGCAGTCGCTCGCTCCTCATGTGGCACGACTTGTTTGCTCGCAATGCGCAGTTCACTGTTGCACTGCGCGTTGCGGCCGACTTCCGTCCAGTCGAGGCATACGCGAGCTATTGGAATGGGGGTGCTTACAAGGGCGCGTCCCTTATCCGGGTGGCGGGCAAGCACTTGTCTGTCAGTTTCGGCGGGCCCGCGGGCCAGATCGACCAGACGATCGATGTGCCCGCAGTGTTTTCCCTGGGAACGCATCCGGTGGCGGGTGACGGCTGGCACGTCGCCGGACTCGATGCCAAGGTTACTGGCGCGCAGACCCTGTCACTGGCGTCAGTCGAAGCCAGTACCGATATCAACCGGCCAATGCTGGTCACGGTCGTGCCATTGCAGGTCGAGCGGATGGGATCCGAGCGGATCACAGTAGCCGCCGGCACGTTCGATACCACGCACTATCGGCTCGCGGGGGTGAACGATATCTGGGTGCTCGACGACGATCTCATTGTCGTGAAGTCCGTGTCGACCACGCGTGGTCTCGAGTACGAGCTGACCACGCTCACACAGAGCCGCGGTCATCTGTAGGGGCTGAGGTTGTCGCGCTCACTGCAACAGTATCTGGAGTCCGCGCGCGAACGCTGGCGTGCGGAGCCACGTTGCGCCGCGGCGCTTGCGCGCGCGCCACGCCGGCTGTGCAGCGCTCGTTGGACCGCGTGCTGGCCGGCAGTGACTTTGTCGTCGACAGCTGCATACGTGACCCGGCATTGCTCGAGTGGTTAGTGGGCGAAGGTGCACTAGAGCAGCGGCAGACACCAGCGGAGCTGGTTGCCAGGCTGTCGGAGCAGCTGGCGGTCGACGCCAATCCTGGCGCTGCGTCTGACGCTGCACTCGACATGCAACTGTTGCGGCGAACACGGCGGCGCGAAATGCTCAAGATCGCGTGGCGCGACCTCGCGGGTTGGGCAGCGCTCGATGAAACACTCGGTTCGCTTTCAACACTCGCCGACAATTTGATTGCCGCCGCCGTGCGGCTGGCGCGCGCCAGTCTGCTGCCCGTCTACGGCGTGCCGCGGGATGCTGACGCGAACGAGCAGTCACTAATCATTCTGGGGATGGGTAAGCTCGGCGGTGGGGAGCTGAATTTTTCCTCCGATGTCGATCTGATTTTTCTGTTTGCGGCAGCTGGTGAAACCGACGGGCGGCGTGCCATCTCCAATGAAGAGTACTTCACGCGCCTGGGACGCCTGGCGATCAAACTACTCGATGAGCCGACCGCAGACGGGTTCGTGCTGCGGGTCGACATGCGGCTGCGACCGTTCGGTGACAGCGGTCCGTTGGTCGCGAGCGAGGGATTTCTCGAGGACTACCTCGAGACCCACGGCCGTGATTGGGAGCGCTACGCCTGGGTCAAGGCTCGCGCCGTGACCGGCGAGGCCACTTATGCCGAACTCTATGAGGCTGCGGTCAGACCGTTTGTCTATCGGCGCTACCTCGACTTCGGCGTGTTCGACTCATTGCGCGACATGAAAGCGATGATCGAGCGTGAAGTGGCGCGGCGCGACATGGCTGACCATGTCAAATTGGGACCCGGTGGCATTCGTGAGATCGAGTTCATCATCCAAGCGATGCAGTTGATACGTGGCGGCCAGGATCGACGTCTGCAGACGGCATCGCTGCGCACGGCGCTGCCGAGGTTGGTAGGCAGTCGTTTGCTCGATCAAGAGACGGTTGATGAGCTCGATGCGGCTTACGTTTTTCTGCGTCGCCTCGAGAACGGGCTGCAGATGGTTGCCGACTGTCAGACCCACACTTTGCCGGTCGACGAGCTGGCGCGCGAGCGATTGGCGCTGGCACTGGGATTCGATGGCTGGCATGGTCTGCTTGGGCAGCTTGATTTGCATCGCGGCAACGTCATGCGCCATTTCCAGGCGCTGCTGTTTGCCAACGCGCCGGCTGTCGATGACGGCCGCGTGGGGCCGGGCTCCTTTGCGGCACTGTGGGAACACGCCGTCCCCGCAGCCGAGTTTCAGGCATCGTTCGAGCGCAACGGTATCGGCGAAGCTGAAGACTGCGGTCGCCAGTTTGCGCAGTTCCGCGGCTCGAACCTCGTCAAACGACTCGATGCCACGGGTCGCAAGCGGCTCGATGTATTGATGGCGCTGTTGGCGACCGAACTCGTTAACACCCAGGAGCCTGCCGCAATCCTGCGCCGCGTCATCCGGACCCTGGAAGCGATCGGTGCCCGATCGGTCTATTTCTCGTTGCTCAACGAGAACGAGATCGCGCGTCGTCGTTTGATCGAGCTGTGCGGCTACGGTGGGTTTCTGTCGAAGCAGATCGCCGCCGCCCCGATTTTGCTGGATGAATTGCTCGATGAGTCGTTGCACGCCAAGCTGCCCGACCGTGCCGAGCTCGAGCGCGATGTGGCTGACAAGCTGGCAGGTGTGGACGCAGATGATCCGGAGCGCGAAGTCGAGGCGTTGCGCCACTTCCAGCGCGCGGCAGTGTTTCGTGTGGCCGTCGCGGACTTGTCAGGCCGTCTGCCGCTGATGCATATCAGTGATCACTTGACCGCAATCGCCGAGACTATCGTCGAGCAAGCGATGCGGCTGGCATGGCAGCAGATGACCCAGCAGTATGGCGTGCCGCACTGTGGCACTGGCGCCGAGCGACGAGTCGTGCGTGTCTGTGCCGTGGGTTACGGCAAGCTGGGTGGTCGTGAGTTGGGTTATGGCTCCGATCTCGACCTGGTGTTCCTGCATGACTCGGTCGGTGACACGCAGGCGACCGATGCCGCCAAGCCGGTCGACAATCAGATGTTCTTCGTGCGCCTGGCGCAGCGGATCGTGCATCTGTTGACGATGCATTCTGCCGCCGGGCGACTGTACGAAGTGGACGTGCGCCTGCGACCGAGCGGCAAGGGCGGCATGTTGATCACCCAGATCGACGCGTTTGCGGACTACCAACGCAGCGAGGCCTGGACTTGGGAGCATCAGGCGTTGTTGCACGCGCGAGCCGTGGCCGGGGATACACAGCTGCAAGCGGCCTTTGAGCACGTGCGGCTCGCGGTCTTGCGTGACAGCGTCAAACGGACAACGCTGCGCAAGGATGTCGGTGAGATGCGTGAGCGGATGCGGCGCGAGTTATCGCGTTCCACAGCGAGCGAGTTCGACATCAAACAGGACCGCGGCGGAGTAGCTGATATCGAGTTTCTGGCGCAGTACTGGGCGCTTGCCTTCGCCCAACGCCACGCCGCCGTCGTCATGTTCTCAGACACGATTCGGCAGCTCGAGACAGTGGCGTCGGGGGGCTACGTGCCGCAGCAGACTGTCGATCAACTGACGGTGGCCTATCGTGCCTACCGCGCCCGCACGCATCGGTTGTCGCTGGAGGACAAGAAGCCGGTGGTGGCGAGCACGGAATTCGCGGCCGACCGTGCGGGTGTCGCCACGATCTGGGACGAAACCATGACGGCCGCCGTATAATCGCGGCCATGACAATTCCCCAGAAGCTCATTGAGCCCAACGCGCAAAACGAGTACCTCGTCGACGCGGAGGATTTGCCGCTCGCCTGCCCGATGCCGCAAATGCAGTTGTGGAACTCACACCCGCGCGTCTATCTGCCAATCGAAGCCACGGGTTGGGCCAAATGCCCTTACTGCAGCGCCGAGTACACGTTGCAGCAGGCGCACGCGCCAGCCTAGTACCCGCTAGTCCGCGTATGGCTGGTAGGATTTCTCTTCGACCAGCGCCGAGCCTAACTGCTGGTTGATACGCTTCTTGACCGCCGCGCGCTGGTCGTTGGTGATGTACACGGCGCGCGCCAGCTCGACGAACCGTGCATCGAAGCTCTTGGCGCGTTCCTGGTCACGGATATCATCTTCGATCTCCCACAGCGCCGTGTTGATGCGCTCGAGTTCCGCTTCGTCGGCAGCCACGGCGGACGTGTCCACACCGCTCTGCCGCCAGGTTTGTTCGAGCTGCGCCAGCTCGTGGCGCACGTTGGCTAGTTTGGCGGCGTCGGTGAAGCGGCTGGCCTTGATACGCAAGATGGTGATCTTGTCCAGCAGTTCGCCGGGTGAAATCGGCACGAGGATGTCTTGCACGGCTTAAGTCTTGCTCGGGTTGTTTGCCTGGGTAGTCGAGCGTAGCAGGTCGTCGAGTTTGGCGCAGACAGCCGCCGCCGGTATCAGCTCCATGACGCCAGGCACCTCGATCTTGCGAGTCCATGCGAGCTCGTTGGCGGGGCGCCCACAGAAAGTTCGCGCTGCCTCGTCGTATCTGTCCACGCACCACTGCCGCGACAGATACGGCCCGCTGCGCGCTGGGTTGGTGGCCGCATACAAGCCGATGACAGGCGTCCCAACCATCGTCGCCATATGCGCAGGCCCGGAGTCGGGCGCCAACAGCGCGGTCGCACGCGCCAACAGCGCCAGCATGTCCGGCAGCGTATCTTTGCTGATCTGATTGATGATCGGCACACTAACGACTTTGGCGATGGCATCGCCCATCTCCCGCTCCAATGGGCTGGGTCCGCCGGCGAGAATCACGCGCATGCCATGTTTGCGCACTGCATGGTCGGCGACCGCCGCGTAGCCGGCGACTGACCAATTGCGCAGCCGGTGACTCGAGCACGGGCTGATCACCAATGTCGGCGTCGCGTCTGGCACCAGCGCGGCGGCATAATTCTCGGCTGCAGGCGGCAACGGTATATCCCAGGTGAGCCGTCTCGCGGCAATCCCCACCGCGTCGGCGAAGCCGAGGAAGCTGTCGAGCACATGCTCGCGTTGCCGAGCCGCTATCTGACCATTGGTGAACAGCCACTGCAGCTCACGCGCACGCGGTCGGTCGAAGCCGAGCTTGATACGCGCTGGCACACAGCTCGCGATCAGGCTCGCGCGCACCGCAAGCTGCAGATGCAGCAGCAGGTCGAACTCGCGCCCGCGCAGGGTTGTGCGCAGTCGCCGCAGCGCGCCGAGCCCGGCGCGCTTGTCCACGGTGATAAACTCCACCGCAGGGAGCAGGCGCATGAGCTTGGCTTCCACTTGGCCAATAATCCACGTGAAGCGCGTGCTGGGCCAGGCTTGCTGCAGCGTGCGCAACAGTGGCACGACGTGGCAGGTGTCGCCGATTGCAGAGAGGCGCAGCAGACAAACGCTGTTCGGTGGTTGAGTCAGGGGGAGCATGCGGTGAGTGACAAATGGCCCGTGGGTTCCGAGGTGGAGCAGGCGGCGATCGCAGGCGGCCGGATGCTATACGACACGTCGCGAGCGAGCAATTTTGGTGCCGAATGGTTTGAGCCGGCCTTCTGGGAGCGCCGCTCCGCAATCGAAGGACGTGCCCGCGGGCGCGGCAATACTCTATTGGTCCGTGCAGGCACCCATGCATACGCGGTGCGCCACTATCGGCGTGGTGGCCTGATCGCAACACTCTCGCCGGACCGGTACTGGTGGCGGAGCGAGGATCTGACGCGGCCGTTCGCTGAGTGGTACCTCCTCTATCATCTCTATCGGGCCGGATTGCCAGTGCCCGCGCCGGTGGCTGCTCGGTACGTGAAGCGCGGCCGCACCTATAGCGGGGATCTGATCACGGCGCGGCTCGAGAACTCGGAGTCGCTCGCCAGCATACTGGCGCGCGAGTCGTTGCCATTCTCGGCTTGGATTGCGGTCGGTCGATGCATCCGGCGCTTTCATGAATCCGGTGTGTTCCACGCCGATCTCAATGCCCACAACATTTTGCTGGTGGAACGTCAGAGCGTTTATCTGCTCGACTTCGACCGCGGACGCTTGCGCAAGGCTGGCTGGTGGCGAGACGCAAATCTGGTGCGTCTGCGGCGTTCGCTCGAGAAGGTCACGCTCGCGCTGCCGCCAGATCGCTTCACTAACGACGACTGGCATTCGTTGTTGGCAGGCTATCGCGAGCCGGCGCAGCCGGCAGCGCTGGCATCTCTCGCGAGCAGTTAGGCGCCCCTCTTGCGGCTGCTGTACATTCTGGTCGCCTACCTGCTGGCGCCCGTGGTGGCTGGCGTCATGCTGTTTCGTGGCCTACGGGACCGTAGCTATTGGCGCGATTTTTCGCAGCGCTTTGGCTTTGGCCCGACGCTGACGGGCGAACGAAGTCTCTGGGTGCACGCCGTGTCGGTGGGCGAGGTGCAGGCGGCGGCGCCGTTGGTCGAGGCCTTGCTCAAGACCTATCCGCAGCTGCCGTTGGTGCTGACAACGGTGACGCCAACGGGTGCCGACCGCGCACGCGCCTTGTTTGGCAGCCGGGTGCATGTTCGTTACATTCCCTACGATTTGCCGGGTTCGGTGGCGCGTTTCTTTGCGCGGATACGACCGCGGCTGGTGATCATTCTCGAAACCGAGATCTGGCCCACCCTCTACCACGCCTGCGGTCGGCGGAAGATTCCGCTGGTACTCGCCAGCGCGCGTATCTCGCCCAAGTCCGTGGGTCGCTATCGACTGCTGACCAGCCTGTTTCGCGAAACACTCTCGCACGGCATCTCGATCGCGGCGCAGGGCGCTGCGGACGCGGAACGATTTCGCTCGATTGGCGCCAACCCGGCGCGAACCCACGTGGTCGGCAATATCAAATTCGATTTCGCGTTACCGACGGATATTGCAGTGCGCGGCTTGGCGCTGCGCGAGTGGTTAGGTGTGACGCGGCCCGTGTGGATCGCAGGCAGCACCCACGATGGTGAGGATGAGCAGGTCGTCGCTGCGCACCGATTGGTGTTGCAGCGGCAGCGCGATGCTTTGCTGGTGCTCGTACCGCGGCATCCGCAGCGCTTTGCCGACGTCGCGGCGCTGCTGGAGCGCGCCGATATTCCGTTTGTGACGCGCTCCAGTCGTCAGCCAGTGCTGGCTGATACGCAGGTCTTTCTGCTCGACACACTGGGCGAGTTGCTACCGTTCTATGCCGCGGCTGATGTCGCGTTTGTCGCCGGTAGCCTGGTGCCGATCGGTGGGCACAATTTGCTCGAGCCGGCGGCACTAGGCAAAGCCACGCTGACCGGGCCGCATAATTTCAATTCCGAGGATATCGCCAAGCTCTTGATCGAGCGTGGCGCAGTCGAACTTGTGGCGGACGCTGCTGCCTTGGGCGCGAGTGTCGTGCGTCTGTTGGGTGACCCCAGCGATCGCGAGCGGATGGCCGCGGCCGGCCGTGCCGTCGTCGACGAGAACCGCGGCGCCGTTGCCCGTCTGTTACCGCTACTGGCGCCGCTACTGGCGCCGCTACTGGTTGATCTGTGAAGCAGGCGCTGGGGCAGCCAGCCAGGTATTCACTTCTTCGACTGTTTCGCGATCGAGGTTGCCGGCCGCAAGCTGCAACTGCAGCACGTTCAATATGTAGTCGTAGCGGCTGCGCGAGTAGTCAGTCTCGGCTTGCACCAGACGGCGACGCGAATCGAGCACGTCCACTGCTGTGCGAGTACCGACTTCATAGCCAGCTTCAGTCGCCTGCAATGCTGTACGGGCCGACTGCAACGCCTGCCGCAGTGCGTTGACACGCGAGATCTCAGACTGAACGCCGAGATAGGCGTCGCGAGCCAGACGCTCGGTGGCGCGTGACGTACGCTCAAGCCGGGCGCGTGAGGCCTGCCAGAGATATTCCTGCTGACGCACCCGGGATTGGGTGCCGCCACCGGCGAACAGCGGCACTGACAATTGCAGCCCGATGCTCTTGGAGTCTTGATCACTGACCGAAGGCGCCGACACACCATTTTCAAAGGTTGTCGTGGCTTCAGAACTATTGTTCGAGCGGCTCGCAAGCAGATCGAGTTGTGGCAAATGACCGCCAAATGCCATGCGTACATTGTCGCGCGCAATGTCCGCTGCCAATCGGCTAGAGGTTAGGGCGACGTTTTGCTGCATCGACAACTCGACCCAGGCATTGGCCTCGGCTGGATCGGGTGACTTGAGCGGCATCGTCTCATTAGGCGCTGCTAACGAGTCCGGCCGTACGCCCACGATTTCCTGTAGGAACTCCTGCGCTGTGCTGAGCTGGCGCTTGGCGGCAATCAGTGCTGCAGCGGAAGTATCGCGCGCCGCGCGCGCCTCTTGCACGTCGGTGATGGCGATC
The DNA here is from genome assembly GCA_016703895.1 of Pseudomonadota bacterium. GTDB lineage: Bacteria > Pseudomonadota > Gammaproteobacteria > Steroidobacterales > Steroidobacteraceae > CADEED01. The sequence continues at coordinate 78,657 of JADJBE010000026.1, read as the reverse complement.
AGGCCGACTTCAAAGCGTTTCTCCGCCTGTTCGAGCAGCTGCGTGAAGGCTTCCAAGGCCGCGTCTTGGGCAGCTACGGTATCTTGTGCCGCCAGGACGTCGAAGTAGCGCGTCGCCACTCGCTGGGCAAGATCCTGCTGGGCGGCTTGATAGTCGACCTCTGCCTGCGCAACTTCTTTGTTGGCTTGCTTGAGCGCAACCCAGTCCCCCCAGGAGAACAAGCGCTGTCGCAAGTCGATACTCCAGCGTTCGGTGTCTGGCTTTGAGCGGTCGTTACCGCCAAAAGTCAGCAACTGCCCGCCGATGATGCGCGTCGACTGACTGGAGGACGTGTTGTCATCGCGGGTCTTGGAGGCCGAGCCGCTGATCTGCGGCAACAAGGTCGCCAGCGCCTGTGGTTTTGCTTCGCGATTGGCGAGCCGAACCGCATCGGCTTCGCGGATTTGGGGATCGTTCAGCAGGGCGCGGTCGAAGACCTCGAGCAGGTCTTCGCCAACGGCAGCGGGCGCGAGCACTAGGGCCATGCTAAGGGCGAGCAGACGGCGCATCGAGACAACTCCTTTAGTGTTGTATATCACTATATCACATGCCGATCGGGAGCGGCAACGGTGCCCTAATATTGTTTTACGCGGGGATCGATCTCGGCGCTCCAGGCGAGGATGCCACCGGTGAGATTGGCCACGCGACTGAAGCCATGCGTAGCCAAGTATTCCGCAATCTTCATCGAGCGGCCGCCCGAGCGGCACATCACGAGTGTTTCCGCGGCCGGATCGAGCTCCGACATACGCTGCGGGATCTCGCTCATCGGGATGTGTAGGACGTTCGGCAGGGCTGCAATGTCGAGCTCCCAGCCGTCTCGAACATCGAGCGTGACGGGCGCTGTACCGGCGGCACGTCGATCTCGCAGCTCTTTTACCGACACTTCAACGACCACACCGACCTCGAAACAACTCTGCCTCAGAACGTAAAGGCGACCGGACGAGGTGCATTATGCAACGCTGGCAGCACAGTTTCGAACAGCGTTTCGTTTCGCCACTCGGTATCCGACACGCGGGTAATCCGGTGCGCCCGCATGATGGGAGCGCTGCCAACCACCACAAACAGCCGCCCGCCCGGCAGTAGCGCTTGGCGCAGACGTTCGTCGCCGAGGGGCATCGAGCCGGTGACGGCGATCGCGTCGTAGCGCTGGCTGTCAAGCGCGCCAGCAGCAAACGCATCGGCGGTGATCACTTCGACGTTGGTGATCCGCGCGTCCGCGAGATTGGCGCGCGCCATGGCGGCAATGTCCGGGTTTATTTCGAGCGTTCGGACGTTGCCTCCTAGAGCGGCTAGGCAGGCGGAGACAAAGCCCGTTCCGGTGCCGATCTCGAGCACGGCCGCGCCCTCGGTGACAGAGAGTGCTTGCAGCAGGCGCCCGACCAGTTGCGGGCTCAGCATGTGTTCGCCGGCGCCCATTGGTATGGCGGTATCAGCGAACGCCAGGTCACGGTACTGGCTCGGCACGAACCGCTCGCGCGGCACGCGCCGCATGGTTTCGAGGACGCGTTCGTCGAGAACATCCCAGGCGCGAACCTGCTGGTGAATCATCTGCTCGCGTGCTGCTTCGTTATACATGAGACTTATAGGCTCGTCTGAAAGTGGAATCGCGGGCGGTGGGCGCCGCAAAGGTACGGATTTTCGCCCATTCGCTCAAGAGAAACTCGTGTGGATATGGTGAATATGGGTTTGGAGCTCGCACTGGCGCGCTATGCTGGCGTCGCTGAATACGGACAGCTCAGCGCCATAAGTACACAAAAAGAGGCCAGGCTACGGAATGTCGATTCTGGGGCTAGTTTGCCTGCTGCTCGCGATCGTCGCGGCTTTGATGCTCGTGTTGTACCTGTTGCAACGAGCGGAACTGCGAGCGCTTGGCGATCTTGCAGAGCAAGTCAGACGGATTGCCGCCTCGCGCAAGCTCGAGGGCAGTGTCGAAGTCGAAACCGACCTGCCGAACGTGCAGGCGTTGGGCACGTCCGTCAATCACTTGATCGCGCGTGTGCGCTTGAGCCGCGACAAGTCGCGTCGTTCGCCCGCGCTGTTCGCCGAACTGGGCGACCGCATCCATGAGGCCGTGCTGATCCACACCGAGGGAATCCTTTATACCAACCGGCAGTTCGCGAGCTTTCTGGGCGTGGACCGTGTCGATCTCGTCGGTCGGCGTCTGGAAGACCTGGTCGCGCCGGAATATGCAGAGATCGTTGCCGAGGCATTGCGCCGGCGGATCATCGGCGAGGCGGCGCCAGAGCGATTCGAAGTCGAGATCGTCGGCATGCAAGGGCAGGTCAGTCTGCTCGAGCTCACGTCCGCGCCAGTCGAATACGAGAATTCCCGTGCGCTCTTGATCACCGGCGTCGAGGTTGTACCGACGCAGCAATTGCGGGCCCTAACAGTTGCCGAGGCCCCGGCCGCCAAAGCGCAGCCGCTGCTTGCGCTGCCACCGCCCGCGACGCTGCCGTCCGCTCATTATTTCGTGCTGCAATCCTTGACCGAAGCGGTACTGACGACGGATCTCGCCGGACATATCGATTACATGAACCCGGCGGCCGAGTCACTCCTGGGTGTCACGGCAACCCAGGCGCACGGCCGATTGATTGAAGATGTCGCGACACTCGTCGACACTAACGAGCGGCGTTTGCTGGCTGAGCCGGTGCGGCAGGCGGCCGCGGGCGGCAGCCCCGTGTCGTTGAGCCGGCGCGCGCTCCTGTTGCAGCGGCCCGCGGGGGGCGAGCGGTCGATCGAACTGGCGGCGTCGCCGCTGCGCGATGATGCGGCTGAGATCGTGGGTGCCGCAGTCGTGCTGCACGACGTCACCGAACAGCGCGGCATGCAACGCCAGATGTCGTATCAGGCGACGCACGATGCACTAACTGGCCTCATCAATCGGCGCGAGTTCCAGCGACGCCTGGACGAAGCGATTGACGTTGCGCAGCGTGGCGATGGCACACACGTGCTGTGTTACGTCGATCTTGACCGCTTCAAGCACGTCAATGACACCAGTGGTCATCTGGCAGGCGACAGCATGCTGCGTGAAGTGGCGCGGTTGCTGCGCGATGCCGTACGTGATTCCGACACGGTGGCCCGCCTGGGCGGTGACGAGTTCGGCATGTTGCTGATCGGCTGTCCGCTCGACAAGGCGCGCCAGATCGCTGATGACGTTTGTCGCGCGGTCGCCGACTATCGCTTCATCTGGAAAGACCGAGTGTTCGAGGTGGGCGCCTCAGTCGGTATCCTCGAGTTGGGGCGCGAAGCGGGTACCGCTGACCAAGCCTTGGCGGCGGCCGATTCCGCGTGTTACGTCGCCAAGCGCGAGGGCACGGGGCGTGTCTCGGTGTACTCCTCGCGTGACGAGGCATTGGCACGCCAGACTGGCGAAATCCAATGGCTACAGCGGTTGCAGAGCGCGCTCAAGGACAACAAGTTCCGCCTTTATTTCCAGCCGATCGTCTCGGCGTATGGCGGCAGCAGCAGCGGCCCAGCAATGGAAGTGCTGGTGCGCATGGCGGATGAACCGGGTCCGGATATTCTGGCCGGGGACTTCCTGCAGGCGGCGGAACGCTATCGTATGACCTCGATGCTCGACCGCTGGGTTGTGCAGGCCACGTTCAAGGGACTCTCCGACGGCTCGATCGATCTTGCTGAGGATCGCAGCGTCGCAATCAATGTCTGCGGCCAGACGCTGGGTGATTCGCAGTTCCTCGAGTTTGTGGTGGAGTGTTTTGATCGCACCGGCGTGCTGCCGAACCAGATCTGTTTCGAAATCACCGAGCAGGCCGTCATCAGCAACCTCGACCATGCGCGGCGCTTCGTCGGTGTGTTGCACGGCATGGGCTGCAAGTTTGCGATCGATGACTTTGGCTCCGGCGTCGGCTCGTTCTCCAACTTGAAGAACTTGCCGCTCGATTACGTGAAGATCGACGGTTCTCTCATGCGCAATCTGGGGCGCGACACCGTCAATCAGGCGATGGTCGCGGCGATGATCAAACTCGCGCGGACGCTCGATTTCAAGATTATCGCCGAGCAAGTCGAGGATGAGGCGTCGCTCGAGGCGGCCCGTCGGATGGGGGTCGATTACGTCCAGGGTTACGCGATTGCGCGACCCGAGCGGTTGCTGCTCGCGGCGTGACGGTGAGCTGAGCGATGGCAAATCTGCCGTGTCGCTTCTGGCAGCGTCATCCAACGTGTCTCCGGCCTGCGTCCCGGTGCGCATTGCTCGAAACGCGTGGTCGAGTTAGAGCACGGTTGTCCTGCGCTGCCAGCACGCGCGCCGCGCGTGCCAGAGCGAAACCGCGTTCCTGGACGAACGTTGTTGCATCGCGTCGGCATTTCGCGTCAGGACGCGGCTGACGCGCAGACAGGCACTATCATCGCAATAATGCCGCTATAGTTCGGGTCTCCTGCATACAGCGGATACGTTGCCACGGCTGGCAGCGCCCGCCCTCAATCACCAATGGAGTACACCTGGATGAATACCAAGAACGCGATGTTGGCTGCGGCCGTGGGTAGCTTGTTCACACTGGGCGCCGCTCAGGGCGCACTCGCCGCCGATGGCGCCACCGAGAAGTGCTACGGCGTGGCCAAGGCCGGCATGAATGACTGCGGCACGTCGAAGCACGGCTGCGGCGGCAAGGCTGCGACGGATGGCGACAAAGCCGAGTGGATCAAGGTTCCGAAGGGCACCTGCGAGAAGATCGTCGGCGGTTCGCTCGAGTCATCCGAGAAGGCTGCTGGCAAGAAAGAGGCCATGTAAGGATTCTCCCAGGCGGGGCGGCGCGTGAACGACAGCGTACAGCCTGGCCCGCCTGGGACTCTCCCCGTCAAGCGCTTGGTCGATGGTCTGCCGGCGTGCGCCGGCATCGGCTTGCGCGCCCAGCATCACGCTGCGGTCGTCGCCGAGCGGCCCGCCGTCGGCTGGCTCGAGGCGCACAGCGAAAACTACTTTGGTCGCGGCTCCCAGTCGCTGCACTGGTTGCTGCAAGCGCGCGAGCACTACCCCGTTGCTCTGCATGGCGTTGGCCTGTCGTTAGGCTCGACCGATCCTTTGGATACTGAGCACCTGCGCGAATGGCGGCGCCTGATAGTGCGCGTCCAGCCGGCCGTCATCTCCGAGCATCTTAGTTGGAGTTCCATCGACGGACGGTTCAGCAATGATCTGCTGCCGCTGCCTTACACCCGCGAGGCCTTGGCTCATCTTGTCGATCGAGTCGACCAGGTGCAGGAGCTGTTAGGACGCCGCATCCTGATCGAGAATCTCTCCAGTTATCTGCAGTTCGACCAGTCGGACATGCCGGAGTGGGTGTTCTTGGCGGAACTGTCGCGAGCGAGTGGCTGCGGCATTTTGCTCGACGTGAATAACATCTATGTAAATGCCCATAACCATGGATTCGACGCCGATGCGTATCTTGCAGCGCTGCCGCGCGAGGCGGTCGGCGAGATTCATCTCGCGGGCCACTCGGTGCGCGAGCTTGGCGGCCAGACGGTACTGATCGATACCCACAGCACGCACGTCTGCGCTGATGTCTGGCAGCTCTACGCCCAGGCGATCGCGCGCTTCGGCGCGCAACCGACCCTGCTCGAGTGGGACGCGGATATCCCCGCGCTCGAGGTGCTGGTAGCCGAGGCGCAGCGTGCCGACCAAGTCGCGGGAGAAGCGCTTGCCGCCGCTGCGTGAGCTACAGCGGCGTTTCGCTGCCGGCTTGTTTGAGCCACAGGACGTGCCGCGGCAAGGACTGATCCTGGCTGCCGGCATCGAACCCGCGCTGCGCGTGGGTATCTATACTAACAACTGGCGCCAGGGTGTGCGCGAGGCGCTGGCGCTGATCTATCCGGTGGCCGAGCGATTGGTAGGCACAGAGTATTTCGCCAGCTTGGCCGATGACTACCGATCCTTGCATCACTCGACGCGCGGCGATCTGCATTACGTTGGCGCTGCGTTCCCGGCGTTCTTGCGGACTCAGTTTGCTAACGGTCCCTATGCTTATCTGGCTGACGTCGCCGCACTCGAGTGGGCGATAGAAGACGCCAGGCGAGCCGCGTTGGTCGAGGCATTGTCGCCCGACGCATTGCGCGACACGCCACCTGAGCAATACGCGCAATTGCATTTCAAGCTGCACCCCGCCGCTCGACTCAGCCACTCGCCGTTTCCGATCCGCCGCATCTGGCTAGCCAACCAGCCTAAGCACGAGGCGGTTGAGACTGTGAGGCTCGATGCTGGCGGTGACTGGTTGCTGATACGGGTGATGCCCGACGAAATCGCACTCGCGGCACTCGATGAGGCGGGGTATGCATTTGCCGCGGCGTTAGGGCAGGGCAGCGCGCTCGGTGAGGCTGCTGACTTGGCGCTTGCGATCGATGCGGCGTTCGATCTCGGCGCAACATTGCGCCAGTTGTTTGTACTCGGGGCTTTGCGTTAGGTCGAGCCGCGTGCTTCCCAACGCCGCGGCTGGTGATCGGTCGTGACGACCGTGATCTCGCGTCGGCGGTAGTCGATCGCCAACGATTCCAGCACACCGATCACGTCCATACCCAGGATCAACGCGGGCGTGTGCTGCAATTTCCAGACGTCGAAAACGTGAAAATCGCCGAACGTCACTTCGACATCGCCGACGCTGAGTTCATCGATTTTGATAGTGGGCGCCAGCCAGCGTTCGCCGTCGACGATATGCTCGGTGGCGCCGCTGACCTCGGTGTCTTGCGCGTCGTTGCGGTAGCGCCGCTCGGTCAGCGCATCGCGCAAGGCGGCGTTGCCGAGCGTGCGTTCGGAGCCGGTATCAATGATGATCGCGGTCTTCTGCCGTCCCACCCGGCCGTTGACCAGCAGCAGCCCGCCCGCAATCCGCTGGGCGCGAATCTTCAGCGCGCCACTGCGGCGCACGCCGCCACGACTGCGGCGAATCTCGATCGTGTTGCGCCGAAAGTCGACGTCGATGCGTTGCTCGGTGAGCCCGGCCACGCCGAGAATGCCATCGGCGTCGGCCATGATCGACGACCAGATGATCGGCATGCGCTGGTCTTCCAGCAGCAGAGCGCCGGCCTCGAGGCTGTCGATGTGCACCACTGGCACCTGCGCCGCGCCCGTCACGCCGTTCAGCGTGACGATATCGCCCTCGTTCGGCTCCACGGCCAGGGTTGCTGCTAGTGCAGGTGACAGCGTCGAGTGACTGGCACCCGTGTCGATCACGAACCGGTACGGCCCCATGCCATTGACCATGACGGGCGCCATGATGCGGCCGATCCGATCGAGAGTGGTGCTGGTGGCGTATTGCAGCTCTTCCGGCGGGTCTTCGTCGGTGCCGGTAATGCGTCTGAACGGCCGGACAGGGCTGTTGGACCAGACTGGGCTAGCCGCGATCAGGGCGGCGCCCGCGAGGCCGGTCATGAGTGCACGGCGGTCCATGCCGACCATCCTACGCCGATCGACGCATTTGACCTAGATCAATGACGGGCCGGCTGGAGCGGTCGAAAGTTCCACCATGTCGATCAACGCCACGGGACCCATCGCCTGTCGCTACTGCGATCTGGTTGAGGTCTGCCGACTCTGCGGCATTATCGCGCGTCGCGAGAGCGGTGAGTTGCAGCGCGCCGGCACTGCTCCGCGCACCTTGCCGGTCGGCGCCCGACTGTTTCGCGCCGGCGAACCGGCCCATTCGTTGTTTGCAGTGCGCCAAGGAATGCTCAAGACAGTTGACGTTGGTACCGACGGCGAGGAGCATGTCGTAGCAGTCAACACGCCCGGGGACGTGCTGGGCACTGAGGCTTTTGGCAAGCGAATCTACGTGCACGACGTGGTCGCAGTCCAACCTGTCGCTTACTGCAAATTGCCGCTTTCGCTGCTGAGCACTCAATATGCACGCGTGAACGAATTGGCAATCGCGCTGATCAATATGCTGAGCCGAGCGTCGGTGCGGCGGGCTCCGCCCGTTCGCGGCACGATCCATCAACGGGTTGCCGCGCTCATTCTCGAACTCTCGCGGCGTTTCGAGCAATCCGGCGCCGATGGCCGCCGTTTTTCTCTTGGCATGACTCGCCAGGAAATCGCGAGCTTGCTCGGCACGCGTATCGAGACCGTGAGTCGCACGCTCCAGAAGATGCACCGTGAAAAAGAAATTGAAGTCGCGGGCCAGCAGGTGACCCTGCTGTCACTCAAGCCAGCGACGGTTTGACGGTTATCAATACGGCACCGCGTGCATGACGCCACCATGCGCGCATGACACTCGAACTTGTTTGCCCAGCCGGCACGCTGCCGGCGCTGCGTGCCGCCGTTGACAACGGCGCCGATTCTGTCTACATCGGCTTTCGCGGCGCTACCAACGCGCGCAACTTCCCCGGACTCAACTTCGATGCAAGCGAAGCGGCCGCCGGTGTGGCCTATGCGCACGAGCGCGGCGCACGGGTGTTCGTTGCGCTCAACATCTACCCGTCGCCCGCTACGTGGGAGACGGCCACCGACACGATCGACCGTGCGGCGCGACTCGGCGTTGATGCGCTAATCCTGGCTGATCCCGGGCTGATGCGCTTCGCGGCCGACCGATACCCCAATCTGCGGCTGCATCTGAGCGTGCAGAGTTCGGCTACCAACTGGCGCGCAATCGAATTCTACCGCCAGGAGTTCGGCGTGCAGCGCGCCGTGCTGCCGCGTGTGCTGTCAGCCACGCAGGTCGCGCGGCTGATTAAACGCACGTCGGTAGAGATCGAGGTTTTCGGCTTTGGCAGTCTTTGCGTGATGGCGGAGGGGCGCTGTGCATTGTCGTCGTTTGCCACCGGGCATTCTCCCAATACGCAGGGTGTCTGTTCACCTGCCCACGCGGTGCGCTGGGAGGAGACACCGGCTGGTCGCCAATCGCGCCTCAACGATATTTTGATTGATCGCTACGCACCGGGCGAGGCGGCTGGCTACCCGACGCTTTGTAAGGGGCGCTTTCGCGTGAACGACATAGTCTTTCACGCACTCGAAGAGCCGACGAGCTTGAACGCGCTCGGCGTACTGCCGACACTGGCCGCGAGCGGCGTCAAGGCCATCAAAGTGGAGGGGCGACAACGATCGCCAGATGACGTCGGACAGGTCACGCGCCTGCTGCGCCGCGCGCTGGATCTTTGCGACGACGCGGCGGCCGAATGGACACCTCCGGTCGAAATGATCGGTGAACTCGACGCACTGGCCGAGGGGCGCACGCATACACTCGGTGCCTATCACCGCCCGTGGCAATGAGTTCGCGCGCGATGAAACTGGCGGTCGGTCCGCTGCTCTATCTTTGGGACCGGGGCACGGCGCTCGATTTCTACGCCGAGTTGTGTGACGCGCCGGTCGATATCGTGTATCTCGGCGAAGTCGTTTGCAGTAAACGACGGGTCCTGCAAAAGGACGACTGGCCGTTGGTCGCGTGCGCGTTGGAAGCCGCCGGCAAGGAAGTCGTCTGGTCTACCCTGGCGCTGATCGAGGCCGAATCCGAACTCGCGACCATGGCGCGCATCGTTGACGGGTCTGCTGGTCATTTCGAGGCTAACGACATGGCGGCCGTGCAGCATGGTGCTGGCAGTCCGTTCGTCGCCGGTCCGCATCTCAACGTCTACAACGAAGCGACGCTGCGACTGATGGTCGAGCATGGTGCCCGACGCTGGGTGGCACCTGTGGAGTTGCCACTGACAACAATCGCCACGCTCGGCAAGTCACGTCCGCCGGGTCTTGAGATCGAGGTGTTCGCATACGGTCGCTTGCCGCTCGCCTTCTCGGCACGCTGTTTCACGGCGCGATCGCAAAACCGACCGAAGGATGATTGCGGCTTCATCTGTCGTGAATATCCCGACGGCATCACTCTCTATTCCCGCGAAGACCAGCCGTTCCTGACACTGAACGGCATTCAGACTCAGTCCGCCGCCGTCCAGAATCTTTGGTCGCACGTCGACGAGCTGCGCGCGGCTGGCGTCGACATCCTCAGACTCTCGCCGCAATCGCAGGACTTCGCGGCCGTGATTCGCGCCTTTCGTGATGCGACCGACGCTACCGGCGCGACAACTCCGTTCCCGGAGTCCGCGCTGCCGGGCGGTTACTGCGACGGCTACCTGCGCGGCGAAGCCGGGATAGACCGTGCAGTGTGAGGCTCGCGACGGGGCTCGGCAGCACGGCACGCACATGCGCCGGCAAATCGTAATCCCACCCGTCGAGCAGATTCTTCAGATGCAGCCCAGTTTCGGTCTCGCCTTCGACCGCGAGGCGTCGTTGAAAGAACAGTGCGTCGGGGTCTTCGCGGCGTCGCGCCAGCGCGATGAAGTCTGCGAGAGTGCCCCGAACGGTGACATGCGGCGCACGCACCGAGTGGCGCAGCCCGCCCGCGACGATCTCGAATGTGAGTGCGAGCGGCACGTCGTCCACGCGCAAAGCGAGGCGCTTGCCGGCGAGATCGCCGAGTCGCTCGGCGATGAGCTGGCCGCGCAGCAACTGATTGACTGCGAGCGCGAGCAATTGCGCCTGCGCGGTCGCGGGTGCCAGACGCAGCAGGTGTCGAAGTGCGGCATGAGGATCGAGCATGAGAATGTCCCTGACGGCGGCGGCACGCATTCATGCCATGTGCGATGGGTGTGCGTATTGATCATTGTCAACGCACACACGAAGTGCGGGCAGCAACGATGACTCACGCGAGCCTGCGAGAGTTTGTGCGAGTGCTGGAAAAGAACGGTGATCTGAAGCGTGTACCATTCCCTGTCGATACGCGACTTGAAATGACCGATCTGTGTCAACGGAGTCTCAAATGTGGCGGGCCGGCGCTGTGGTTCGAGCAGCCGCGTGGCTTTCACATGCCGGTGCTCGGCAATCTGTTCGGCACGTCGCGGCGCGTGGCGGCGGCGCTCGGCTACGACAACGTCAAGCAGTTTCGGGATGTGGGCGAGACGCTGGCATTCTTGCGCGAGCCACGTTGGCCCGATCAACCGCGCAAAGCGCTCGGTCGCCTGCCGGCGCTGCTGCCGCTGCTCAAGGCAACGCCGCACAGTGTCGCGCGCCCGCCGGATTACGAGACGGTGCAGACTGGTGCCGACGTAGACCTGAATTGCTTGCCGGTATGGACCTGCTGGCCGGAAGATGCCGGCCCACTGATCACCTGGGGTCTGGTTGTCACCCGTGGCACGCGCAAGTTGCGGCAGAACGTGGCGCCCTATCGCCAGCAGGTGCTCGGTCGCAATCGGGTGATTATGCGTTGGTTGTCACATCGAGGTGGCGCGCTCGACTTTCGTGACTGGCAACGTGAGCATCCCGGCAAACCCTTCCCGGTCGTTGTGATGATCGGTGCCGATCCGGCTTTGTTGATCGCCGCCACAACCCCGATCCCGGACAGTATCTCCGAGTACCAGTTCGCGGGATTGCTGCGCCGTCGCCGCAGCGAGGTCTTTCGCACCGCCGTTGGCCTCGATAGTTGCGCAAGCGCAGAGATCGTCCTCGAGGGTCACATCGCGCCCGGCGACGAAGCACTCGAAGGTCCCTTTGGTGATCACACCGGCTACTACAACAGCCAAGCCATGTTTCCCGTTCTCACCGTCGAGCGTCTGTCGATTCGGCGGCAGGCGTTCTACCACGGCGGCTACCTGGGTCGCTCGCCATTGGACGAACCGTCCGTGCTGGCGATGTCGCTCAACGAGATGTTCATACCGATCCTGCAGCGCAGCTTTCCGGAGATCGTCGACTTCCATCTGCCGCCCGAGGCGTGTTCGTATCGCGTCGCGGTGGTCAGCATACGCAAGGCGTACCCCGGCCACGCGCGGCAGATCATGCAAGCCGTTTGGTCGAGCCTGCGCCAGTTCCTCTATACCAAGTTCGTGATCATCACCGATGACGATATCGACGTGCGCAACTGGCAGGAAGTGATCTGGGCGATCTCTACCCGCGTCGATCCGGCGCGCGACATGCATTTCGTGCGTCGCAGTCCGATCGACTATCTCGATTTCGCCAGTCCGATTGCGGGTCTGGGATCGAAGCTCGGCATTGACGCGACCAACAAGTGGCCAGGCGAGACGCGCCGCAAGTGGGGCCGCCCCCTTGCGATGGACCCTGACGTGGTCCAACGGACCGATCCAATGTGGGCCGCGCTGTTTGATAAAGATCAAAGCGGACGCGCACCACACGGGCTGTAATGGCTGTATGACAGACAATACCCCAGCCGCGCACGCCGCGAACCAGCAACGCCAACACAGCTTTACCAAAGAGCAATTGATTGCCTGCGGTGAGGGCACGCTGTTCGAGCCAGGATCACCGCGCTTGCCCGTGGGGCAGATGCTCATGTTCGATCGGATCGCGAGAATCTCGGCCGAGGGTGGCGCCTATGGGTCGGGCGAGATACGCGCCGAGCTCGACATCGACCCGTCGCTCTGGTTTTTTGCGTGCCACTTCATCGGCGATCCGGTGATGCCCGGCTGCCTCGGGCTCGATGCGATGTGGCAGCTGTTGGGTTTCCATCTAGGGTGGCGTGGGCATCTCGGTCATGGTCGTGCGCTGGGCGTCGACGAAGTGCGTTTTACCGGTCAAGTGTTGCCGAATATCAAACTGGTGGAGTACCAGATCGACATCAAGCGATTGATCGAACGCAAGCTCGTGATGATCGTGGGCGATGCCGCGCTGATCGCGGATGGCCAGAAGATCTACTCGGCGACGGGACTGCGCGTTGGCTTGTTCAACGCGCCAGTGGTGAGCTGAGTGCGCCGCGTAGTCGTCACCGGCATGGGAATCGTCTCATGCCTTGGCAATGATCTCGACACGGTCAGCAGCGCGCTCGCCGCGGGCCGCTCCGGCATCCGCGCGATGCCGGACTATCCCGCGGCAGGTCTGCGTAGCCATGTCGCCGGTGTGCCGCAGATAGTCGTGAGCGAGCACATCGACCGCCGCGACCTACGTTTCATGGGTGACGCGGCGGCGTTTGCCGCGATCTCGATGGCGCGCGCTATTGCGCAAAGCGGCCTGACCGAGACTGAGATCAGCAATCCGCGTACCGGCTTGATCGCGGGCACGGGTGGCGGATCGCCCGCCAACATAGTTGAGGTCGCTGATACCCTGCGTGCCCGCGGCTTGCGGAAAGTTGGTGCGACGCGCGTGCCGCGCACCATGTGTAGTACCGTTGCCGCGTGTTTGGCGACGAGTTTCCACATCAAGGGCGTCAGCTATTCGTTGACCTCGGCCTGCGCGACCAGTGCGCATTGCATCGGTGCGGCGGCCGAGCAGATTCGCTGGGGTAATCAGGACGTGATGTTCTGCGGTGGCGGCGAAGAAGAGCACTGGTCGCTGACCGCGCTGTTCGATGCGATGGGTGCGCTATCTACTGCACGCAATGCCACGCCTGAGAATGCATCGCGCGCTTACGACGTGAACCGCGACGGTTTCGTCATTGCAAGTGGTGGCGGCATGCTGGTGCTGGAATCGCTCGAGCACGCAGTGGCGCGCGGCGCACCGATCATTGCGGAGCTGGTAGGCTTTGGTGTCACCTCTGACGGTGCCGACATGGTGCAGCCCTCCGGCGAAGGCGCAGTGCGCTGCATGCGCCAAGCTCTCGCCGAAGTTGCACAGCCAGTGGACTACGTAAATGCACACGGTACCTCGACAACGCTCGGCGATGTAGTCGAACTCAAAGCGATGCGCGAGATGTTCGGCTTCGACGTGCCGCTTGTGTCCTCAACCAAATCCTTGTCGGGGCACTCGCTCGGTGCCGCGGGTGTGCAAGAGGCGATCTACAGCCTTTTGATGCTGCGTGACGGGTTTCTCGCAGGTTCGGTCAATATCGACGAACTGGACCCAGCTTGTGCAGACTACCCGGTGCTGCGAGAAACGCGGTCGATGCGTGTGGATACGGTGATGTCGAACAGCTTCGGCTTCGGCGGCACCAACGCGTCGCTGGTTTTTGCGCGAGTGTGAACATGACGACCGCGGCGCTCGATCGGCATTACAGTTCCTCGCAGCATCGCGAGCGTTACGAGCGCGTCGCACGCCTGATGCCGGCCGTCGAATGGGATGCGCACTATGAGCTGGTGGCCGCCGTCGATGCTCTCAAGCACGAGCGTAATGCGGTGATTCTTGCTCACAACTACCAGCGCCCTGAGGTGTATCACGGCGTCGCCGACTTCTGCGGGGATTCGTTGGAGCTCGCCCGGTATGCTGCCAGAGCCACCGCCGACGTTATCGTGCTGTGCGGCGTGCGCTTCATGGCTGAGACTGCCAAGTTGCTGGCGCCGGACAAGACGGTGCTGTTACCCGACGCCGCTGCCGGCTGCTCACTGGCCGAGTCGATTACGCCCGCAGACGTCCGGGCACTGCGAGCGCGTCATCCCGGCGTACCGGTCGTGTGCTACGTGAACACCAGCGCGGCGGTCAAGAGCGAGTGCGACGCTTGCTGCACGTCCTCAAACGCACAAGCCGTGGTCGAGAGCCTGGGTGCGCCTGAGGTGATCTTCGTCCCGGACGAGTATCTTGCGGCGCATGTTGCGGCTCACACTAGCGTGCGCATCATTCCGTGGCAGGGCCACTGCGAAGTCCATGAGAGGTTCACGGGGCAGGAAGTCCGCGAGTATCGCAATGCATCGCAAGCCTATGTGCTCGCACATCCCGAGTGTCCGGGCGACGTGTTGGACGCGGCTGATTTCGTCGGCTCGACCTCAGCCATGATCGCGACATTGGAACGTCAGCAACCGCCGCGCGCAATGCTGATCACCGAGTGCTCGATGGCCGACAACATATCGAGCAACTTCCCGGACATTCAATTCCTGCGCCCCTGCAATCTGTGTCCGCATATGCAGCGCATCACACTTGCCAGTGTGCGCACCAGTCTCGAACGCCTGAGCCTTGCGATCGAGATTCCGGACGAAATCGCGGCCGGTGCGCGCCGTGCCGTGCAGCGGATGCTGGAGCTGGGTCGCACGCGCGCTTCGTGACAACCTTCGACACAGATCTGCTGGTCGTCGGCGCCGGCGCGGCCGGTCTCGTGACGGCGTTGACTGCTCGCGGGCGTCGAGTGAGTATTCTGCACGCAGGCGGTACAGCGAGCGAGTTGGCGCAGGGTGGCATCGCGGCGGCCGTCGGCGATGACGACACACCGCAGTTGCACGCAGCCGACACGCGCGCCGCAGGACACCGATGTAACGATGACCGCGCGGTGCACTTTGCCTGCGGACATGCGCTCGATGCCATCAAGTGGTTAGAGGCGCTCGGCGTGATCTTTGCGCGCACGCATGATGGGCGGTGGTCGGTGCATCTCGAAGCGGCGCACAGCCGGGCGCGGGTGCTGCATGCCGATGGCGACGCGACTGGCGCCGCGATCATGCGCGTGCTGCGAGAACGGCTGGCTGAGGCACCGCATGTCGAGCTGTTGCCGTCGATGCGTGCTCGCGCTCTACTGCAAGATACCAGTGGCATTCAGGGCGTTACCGCCGTCTCCAGCGCTGGGTCGCCAGTGATGGTGCGAGCTCGCGACGTCGTGCTGGCGACGGGCGGACTCGGCGGACTCTATTCTCGTACGACGAATCCGCTCGAAGCTTGCGGCGATGGTCTCGCCATAGCACTCGCCGCGGGTGCGCGCTGCGACTCGTTGGCAGCAGTGCAGTTTCATCCCACCGCGCTCGACGTCGACACGCGTCCGTTGCCGCTGATCTCGGAGGCGTTGCGCGGCGCTGGTGCGCGACTGATCGACGCGGCGGGAAAGTACATCATGCACGGCGTGCACCCGCTCGGCGATCTTGCGCCGCGCGACGTGGTGGCCAGTGTCGTGTATGCCGAGCAGTTAGCCGGCAGACGCGTGTGGCTCGATGCGACGGGATTGCAGGCGACAGATGTTGCGCACTCGTTTCCAACTGCCTATCGGCATTGCCGGGAACATGGCATCGATCCGGATCGCGAACCGATCGGCGTGACGTGCGCCGCGCACTATCACATGGGCGGCATTTCGGTGGATCTCGATGGCCGCACGAGCTTGCCTCGCCTGTGGGCGGTGGGCGAAGTTGCGTGTACGGGCCTGCACGGCAGGAACCGCCTCGCGAGTAATTCGCTGCTGGAAGCCGTGACCTTCGGACGGCGTCTCGGACAGGTCCTTGGCGATGCGCGCGGCGGACCGCCTGAAGTAGGCAAGCTCGATCCACTCGCAATTCACGACGAGCGTATCGACGACGAACTGCATCAGCTAATGTGGCGGTGCCTGGGACCGCTGCGCACGGCGGCGTCGCTGACAGAGGGCATTGCGACGCTCACGACTTGGCGCGCACGACTCTCGCGACGGACCGATTCGCAAGCGCCGCACCTGCAGCTGGTCGAGTCCATGCTGCGGGCGGCGATGCAGGACATCGCGAGGTTGGTTCGATCGAGGCGGATCGCGAGCTGATTCGCCATCTGCGCGGCGTTCGAGCAGTCCGAGCACAAGTAAACGAGCGGAATCGAGGGCTTTTCCACCAGAAACCTCCAGATCACACCAGTGTACGCAAGCGGAGCGTACTGCCGATGTGATCTGGATCAAGCGCCTGGTTAGAGCAGCGGCACCAGCAGCAATGCGACGATGTTGATGATCTTGATCAGTGGATTGATCGCCGGCCCCGCGGTGTCCTTGTAGGGATCGCCGACCGTATCGCCTGTCACGGCCGCCTTGTGCGCCTCGGACCCCTTGCCACCGAAGTTACCTTCTTCGATGTACTTCTTGGCGTTATCCCAGGCACCGCCGCCGGTGCACATGGAGATGGCCACGAACAGCCCGGTGACGATCGTG
Organism: Pseudomonadota bacterium; assembly: GCA_016703895.1. Taxonomy (GTDB): domain Bacteria; phylum Pseudomonadota; class Gammaproteobacteria; order Steroidobacterales; family Steroidobacteraceae; genus CADEED01. Next base: position 61,903 of record JADJBE010000026.1, on the reverse strand, counting down.
CCGATCAACAGGCCGCCTAAAGCACGGATACCGGCGCCGGGACCCATCAACGCGTTCATGCCGAATGCCACTACAACCGGCACGAGGATCGGCAACAACGACGGTACGATCATCTCCTTGATCGCGGCCTTGGTGAGCAGATCCACTGCTTTGGAGTACTCGGGCTTCGCCGTGCCTTCCATGATGCCCTTGATCTCGCGGAACTGGCGGCGCACTTCCGTCACTACCGAACCCGCGGCACGTCCGACCGCTTCCATCGCCATCGCGGCGAACAGGTAGGGAATGAGGCCACCGAGGAACAGGCCGATGATCACGGCTGGATCGTCCAGCCGGAAGCTCTCGACCAGTCGACCAGGCCCTAACAAGCCCGCTTCTTCGAGCTTGTGGGTGAAGTCGGCAAACAGCACCAGCGCGGCGAGACCGGCCGAGCCGATCGCGTAACCCTTGGTCACGGCCTTGGTGGTGTTACCAACCGCATCCAGGGGGTCGGTGATGTCGCGAATCTTGGCGGGTAGCTCCGCCATCTCGGCGATACCGCCGGCGTTGTCGGTGATCGGACCATAGGCGTCGAGCGCCACGATCATGCCGGTGAGCGACAGCATCGAGGTTGCTGCGATCGCGATACCGTACAAGCCGCCCAGCGAATAAGCGGCCCAGATGGCGGCACACACGGAGAGCACTGGCAGTGCGGTGGACTTCATCGACACGCCCAGACCCGCGATCATGTTAGTGGCATGGCCGGTCTGTGAGGCGGCAGCCACTTTTTGCACCGGGCTGTATTCGGTGGCCGTGTAGTACTCGGTGATGACGATCATGGCGGCGGTCAGCGCCAGCCCCACCATCGCGCAGCCGAAATAGTTCGTGGCCAAGTCCGCCGGCATCAGATCCTGCGTGATAAACCAGAACGCAACGGCGGCGATCGCGGCCGACACGCCCACGCCGCGGTACAACGCGTTCATGATCTTGCCGCCGGCCGATACGTTCACAAAGAACGTGCCGACAATCGAGGCGATGATCGAGGCTGCACCGAGCGCCAACGGATAGATGATGGCGTTGGTGCCAATGTTGGTCATCATCATTCCGCCTAACAACATGGTGGCGACGATGGTGACCGCATAGGTCTCGAACAGGTCGGCCGCCATGCCAGCGCAGTCGCCGACATTGTCGCCGACATTGTCGGCGATCACCGCCGGATTGCGTGGGGTCATCCTCAGGAATGCCGGCTTCGACCTTGCCAACGAGGTCCGCACCAACGTCGGCGCCCTTGGTGAAGATGCCGCCGCCGAGACGCGCGAAGATGGAGATCAGCGAGCCGCCGAAGGCGAGGCCGATGAGCGAGCGCAGGGCTTCTTTCTCGCCGATCAGCGGCAACATCAGCAGGTAGTATAGTGCCACGCCTAACAGTCCCAGACCGACCACCAGCATGCCGGTGATCGCGCCGCCGCGGAACGCGACCGCGAGCGCAGCATTGAGTCCGTTGTTAGCCGCTTCAGTAGTGCGCACGTTCGCACGCACCGAGATGTTCATGCCGATGTAGCCGGCGAGTCCGGAGAGAATCGCGCCGACTGCAAAGCCGCCAGCCGTCGGCGCGCCCAGCGTCAAGCCGAGCAGCACCACCAGCACCGCACCGACGATGCCGATGGTGGTGTACTGACGGTTGAGATAAGCCTTGGCGCCAGCCTGGATGGCCGCGGCAATTTCCTGCATCCGGGCGTTGCCGGTGGGCAGTTTGAGGATTGCAATGGTCGCAAATACGCCGTACAAAACGGCAACCACGCCGGCGGCGACCGCCAGCCACAGCCACGTTGTGGCATCCATAAGATTCCCCTAGAAATATCAGTAAGTTAATAATTCTTGCCGCAACCCGAACCGGGCTGACGGGGCGCGAACTATAACAAAGCTGCCGGCCAGATTGAATCAGGCGGCTCGGCCGCAACGCAATGCAATCAGGGCGTGAAGCGGATCTTGAGCTTTTTCGGCACTGCGACACCCTTGATGGCCACATATTGCGGCAAGCCATTGCGGTAGGGCGGGTAGTCTTCGCCCGCGATCAAGGGCTCAAGATAGGCGCGGCACTTGGCTGTGATGCCAAAACCGTCGGCGGTGATGAAGTTCCGCGGTACCTTCTTTTCTTTGTTGGCCACGTCGCCCAGCGCAACTCGGCCCACGGTCCATTTGTAGGGCTTGGAGGACTTGCGCACGATGGTTGGCATCACGGCATTGTGGCCCGCAAGTGCCAGTTCGACCGCAGCCTTGCCCATCGCGTAGGCCTGCGTGACGTCTGTCTTGGAGGCAATATGTCGCGCGGCGCGTTGCAAGTAGTCGGCGACGGCCCAGTGATACTTGTAGCCGTGGGCCTCACGCACCATGTTGGCTACCACCGGCCCGACACCGCCTAGTTGGGTATGTCCGAAAGCGTCCTTGGTGCCAGCGTCGGCGAGGAAGGTGCCGTCTGGATAGGCGGCGCCCTCGGAGACGACCACGACGCAATAGCCGTTGCGGTCCACGGATTGTTTGACGCGCGCCAGGAATTTCTTCTTGTTGAAAGCGATCTCTGGGAACAAGATGATCTGCGGTGCGTCGTTAGCGCCTTGCCCTGCCAGGCCGCCGGCGGCGGCAATCCAGCCGGCGTGGCGCCCCATGACTTCCAGCACAAACACCTTGGTTGAGGTACGGGCCATCGAGGCGACGTCGAGTGCAGCTTCGCGGGTCGAGACGGCGACGTACTTTGCCACCGAGCCGAAGCCGGGGCAGCAGTCGGTATGGGGCAGATCGTTGTCGACCGTTTTGGGGACCCCAATACAGGTGACGTGATGGCCCAGCTGATCACCCAGTTGGGAGACTTTGTTGGCGGTATCCATCGAGTCGTTGCCGCCGTTGTAAAAGAAGTAGCCGATGTTGTGGGCCTTGAAGACCTCAATCAAGCGTTCGTACTTGGCGCGGTCCTGATCGATCCCTTTGAGCTTGTAGCGAGCCGAGCCGAAGGCGCCCGCCGGCGTATGTCGCAGGCCGCGAATGGTGGCGGCGCTTTCCTTGCTGACATCGATGAGATCCTCGGTGAGGGCACCCACAATGCCGTGCCGGCCGGCGAAAACCTTGCCGATGCGTTTGGACTTCATCGCCGTCTCGATCACTCCGGCAGCCGAGGCGTTGATGACCGCCGAGACGCCGCCAGACTGAACATATAACGCATTCATGAGTTTAGGGCGTCCAGGGCGGGCAGGCGGTTTCGCGCGGGGCATAGCAGATCCTTTTGTTTGCCGGGTGGCAAAAGCATACCGCAGCTGCCCGCCCGGGAGGGTATACAAGCTGATGGCAGGTTTGACCTGCCCGGATCGTCCCGGTACTGTGCGCCCCTTCCTGGGGATCCGGTCTCAATAATACTGCCATGCGACTCGTTCTTCTCGGTGCGCCCGGCTCTGGCAAGGGCACACAGTCTCAACGTCTGGTCGAGCATTTCGGCATCCCGCAAATTTCGACGGGCGATTTGCTGCGCGCGGCTGTCAAAGCGGGTACCCCATTGGGTATTGCCGCCAAGGCCATCATGGACGCCGGCAAGCTGGTCGATGATCGCACTATGCTCGGTATCATTCGCGAGCGCCTGGCGCAGCCGGACGTCGCCAATGGTTTCATTCTGGACGGGTTTCCACGCACCCTCGCGCAAGCGGATGGTCTGCACAAACTGCTCACCGAGTTGCACAAGCCTTTGTCCGCGGTCGTGCAGCTCGAGGTCGATTACGACTTGCTCTTCAAGCGCATCTCGGGCCGGCGCAGTTGTCAGGATTGTGGTCGCGTGTTCAACATTCATACCGCGCCGCCGTCCAGCCCGCCGCCATGCGATGGTCGTTGCACGGCACCTAATCTGGTGCAGCGGGTTGACGACAGTGAGGCAACAGTCAGCAAGCGCCTGCAAGTGTATGAGGATCAGACGCGACCGCTGGTCGACTACTATCTGCAGCGCGGTCTGTTGCGTACCATCGATGGCGACGGCGATCCGCAGGCGGTAACGCAGCGCTTGAGCAGCGCTCTGGAAGGCTGACCCTCTACGACCCCGCCGCCACGGCTAACAACCTGACGCCGACAACATCGCGGCGCCAGCCGACCAGTGGTGCCGCGCCGGCGTCGCCCCGCGCAACCTGTTCCAGATCGCGGCGAGTCGCGAGGACTTCTGGAGCAATTGCGAGTTCCGCAGCGACAGTCGCCGTCACTTCTGACAATCGTTTGGCCGCCGCGGTCAAAGCCGGGTCGGGACGTTGACGTTTCGGCAGCGCTGGCGGCGGCGAAGCAATCTCGCTCGCTGCAACCATGGCTAACAGATCCGTACCGCTGTTGCGCACGACGCTTTCCGGCATCTGCGGTATGCGTTGCAGCGCTGCGGTGGAGCGCGGCACCTGCAGCACGATTTCTCGCAGCACCGCATCATCCAGGATCCAGCCGCGTGGCCGATTGCGATCGCTGGCGCGCCGCTCCCGCCAGGCGGCCAGCTTGCGAGCCAATACATCGCGACCAGGATCGAGTCCGGCCAAGCCCTTGAGTCTGCGCCAGGCATCTTCGGGATCGACCACGAGTTGACCGGCGTCTGCGAGCGGTCGCAGTTCTTCGGCGAGCCATGCCAACCGTCCCAGTCCAGCGAGTTGCTCGGTCAGCTCCGCGTGCAGCGGCAACAGATGCCGGACGTCATCGAGGGCATATTCGAGCTGCTCCGCCGACAGCGGCCGGCGTGACCAATCCGTGCGCGTGTGCGCCTTGGCGAGCTCGATGTTGAGCATCCGCCGCACCAATTCGGCGTAGCCAACTTGTGGCGGATACCCCGCCAGCGCCGCCGCTACCTGGGTGTCGAACACTGGCGCTACCAGGCCAGTGGCGGGCAGCAAGACTTCCAAGTCCTGGCGCGCGGCGTGCAGCACCTTGAGTGGAGGACTGGCGGCGAGCACCGGCAGCACCGGCGCGAGCGAGTCCGCCGTGAGCGGATCGATACAGGCCGCATGGTCACGGGTCGCGACTTGTAGCAGGCATAGTTCGGCGCGGTAGGTGCGCTCCCGCAGGAACTCTGTGTCCAGTGCGATCGCATCCTGCGAGCTCAAGCGGTCCGCAAGCGTGGCGAGGTCGTCGCTCGTATGGATGATCAAACTGCTCCTTCTAAGCGGGGCCGGATGGACAGGATTGCGGCGGGATGATGCGCGCTCTGGCCGACGTGTACAATTCCACGACCTGAGGCCTATGTGCCTGGCGGAACGAGCATTGTCAGTCGAAGGTGATCGCTTTACTCAAGTTATTTGTCGAGATCGCCTTGTTCCGCCGTGGGCCGGAGACTGTGCCGGGTGGGCCACAGGTGTTGTGGTTGACCATTGGCCTGTACGTCGCGTTGACGTTGCTGTTGCAGCAGCTGTTGCCGTCGCGCATACCGAATATCCTTTGGCAGGTGCCAGTTGGCATCGTGTTCACCTTTGGCTGGTACGGGGTGATGCTGTATTTGGCCAATCGGCCCGAACGTCTGCAACAAACCTTGACCGCTGTTTTCGGCTACCAGCTCGTCATGCGGCCGTTGTTAGCGCCCATCGACTGGCTTTGGCCACAACTGGCCAAGGATAGTTCCCTGATTGTGATCGTCGCCGCCGGCGCACTACTGCTGCTCGGCTGGTCGCTCGCCGTCAATGCGCGCATCGTGCGCGCCGCGCTCGAGTGCTCAGGCCCGGCGGCTGCCGGGCTAGTGCTGGCTGAATTCCTCACCTCGCAAGTGCTGTTTCTGGCGATGCTCGGACCACCTCCCGAGAGCGCGGTTCCGTAGGTTCCCTGGCGCCATGCACGTCCACATACTGGGTATTTGCGGCACTTTCATGGGCGGTGTCGCGGTGCTTGCGCGGGCCGCCGGCCATCGTGTCACGGGCTCGGACAAGAACGTCTACCCGCCGATGAGCACGCAACTGCAAGCGCTCGATATCGAGCTGACTGAAGGCTATGACGCGGCACAGCTCGACCCGGCGCCTGATGTTGTGATCGTGGGCAATGTCATGACGCGCGGTCAGCCAGTGATCGAAGCGTTGCTCGAGCGGTCGATCCCATATGCCTCGGGTCCCGAGTGGCTGTCGCGTGAGGTGTTACGCGATCGTTGGGTATTGGCCGTCGCGGGAACTCACGGCAAGACCACGACGAGTTCGATCCTCGCCTGGATTCTGGAGTACGCAAATCTCGCGCCAGGCTTTTTGATTGGCGGTGTGCCCAGCAACTTCGACAGCAGTGCACGCCTGGGCGGGGCGCCGTTCTTCGTGATTGAAGCTGACGAGTACGACACAGCGTTCTTCGACAAACGCGCCAAGTTTGTTCACTATCGACCGCGGACCTTGATTCTCAATAATCTGGAGTTCGACCACGCGGACATCTATCCGGATCTCGCCGCTATCGAGCGGCAGTTCCATCACCTTGTTAGAATCGTGCCAGGTAGTGGCTGCATCGTGCACAACGCCGCCGAGCCCAATCTCGATGCAGTCCTGGCGATGGGCTGCTGGACGCCGCGTGCAGGGTTCAGCAGCGTGCGCGGTGCTGACGCTGCTTGGTCGCTGCAGGTCGACGACGGGGGCGACTTCTCGGTCTTCGATGTCGTACACCTGGGTAAAGTGGTCGGCACCGTCGAGTGGTCGATGATGGGTGGTCACAATGCGGCGAATGCGCTGGCAGCGATCGCGGCGGCTCACCATGCCGGCGTGCCGACCGGCGCTGCCATCGAGGCGCTGACGCAGTTCAAGGGCATTCGTCGCCGGATGGAGCTGCGTGGCGTGGCAGCCGGCGTCAAAGTGTATGACGACTTTGCCCATCACCCGACAGCCATCGCGACCACGCTCGATGGTTTAAGGCGCAGTGTCGGTGCGGAACGTATCGTCGCAGTACTCGAGCCGCGCTCGGCGACCATGCGTCTCGGCGTGCATCGTGAGACGCTGGCCCCGTCGCTCGAGCTTGCTGATGAAGTCTGGTTGTTTGCACCGCCTGATCTGGGCTGGGATGCGGCCGCTGTTGTACGAGGGCTGGGCGAGCGCGGCCACCTGGCAAACGATGTCGAGAGTTTGGTTACCAGCCTGGCGGGGCGCTTGCGTGCGCGCGACCATGTACTGATCATGTCGAACGGCGGCTTTGGCGGTCTGCATGGCAAATTGCTGGCGGCGCTCGAGTCGCGCGAGACAGCGGCAATGACGAGGCGGTCGTAACGATGAACAGTGCGCCGAAACAGGAATTTCGCCTAACCGCGGTGGCGGTTGGCATGACCGGCGCGTCCGGCGCGCAGTATGGACTGCGGCTGATCGAGTCGTTAGTAGCGGCCGACCGCGAAGTGTTGGTGATGTTGACCAAGACTGCGCAGGTGGTGCTCGGGTCCGAGACCGATTGCAAAGTGCCGGGGCGCACGGCCGAGGCAACCCGATTTCTCACCCAATACACGCGCGCCCGGGATGGTCAGCTGCGGGTGCTCGGTGAGGAAGAATGGACTTCGCCTGTTGCCAGTGGCTCAGGCTCGCCCCTGACGATGGTGGTTTGTCCCTGCAGCATGGCGACGCTCTCCGCGATCGCATACGGCGCCAGTGAGAACCTACTCGAGCGCGCTGCGGACGTAGTGTTGAAGGAGAGTGGCAAGCTCATCATCGTGCCGCGTGAGACGCCGTTCTCGGCGATTCACCTCGAGAATATGCTCAAGCTTGCACGCATGGGCTGCGTCATCTTGCCGGCGAATCCGGGCTTCTACAATCGCCCGACGCGCGTCGAAGAGCTGGTGGACTTCATCGTTGCGCGCGTTCTCGATCAGATCGGCATTGCTAACGAGCTGATGCCGCGTTGGGGACTCGCGCCGCCGCTGGAGCGTTGAAGGCCAAGCGATGGACGACACGGCCCAGATTCCGCTGTTCCCGCTCAATGTCGTGTTGTTTCCCGGCGGGCCACTACCGCTCAGAATTTTCGAGACTCGCTATACCGACATGGTGCGTCAGTGTCTGCGCGAACAACTGGCATTCGGTGTCGTGCTGATTCGCAATGGCGGGGAGGCCGGCGAGGTTGCCAAGACAGCGGCAATCGGCACTAGCGCGCGGATCGTTGATTTTGCGCAACTGCCGGACAATCTGTTAGGAATCTCTTGTGTCGGTGAGCGCAAATTTCGTGTGCTGACGCGGTGGCGCGCAACGGATGGGCTGAACCGCGCTCAGGTCCAGTGGTTAGGCTTGGAATCGGCGTTGCCGGTGCCGCCCGAGGCTGAGTATCTGGTCGACATTCTGCGTAAAGTGCTGCCGGAGCTCGATGCGGCGTATCAACATGTCGACAAGCGCTTCGATGACGCAGCTTGGGTTGGGGCGCGGATTGTCGAATTGATCCCGCTCGAACTTGCTGACAAGCAAGCGTTGCTGGAACTCAACGACCCTATCGAGCGGCTCGAGCGCCTCGTGTCGATGATCCGGCGTCCAGCTGCGGACGAGTGACGCCCACACCGGCCGCGGCGCGGCACGAATAGAAGCGGTACAGGACCGCGCCCATCACGATCGTCCACGCCAGCACCATCCAGCCGACGAAACCATCGAAGCGCGACAACAGAAACGCCACTGGGCTCGCCTCGTTCGGAGTCGAGGTTTCGCGCACAAACGTGATCACCCAGACCCAGCCCGCATGCAGGCCGATGCAGGCGGCGATGTTGCCAGTCAGGCTGCGTACCAAGCCCAACAGGACGCCGACGGCCGCCAGCGCCAGAAAGGCATCGGCTATCAACATGGGTTCGGCAAACTTGTCGAGCACGGCGGCCAACATGTCGAGACCGCTGCCGGCGTTGACCGCGTCCGCTGGAATACGGTACTTGCCGATGAAGTGCGTCGCCGAATAGACCACCGCGGTCAGTAGAACGGCCACGCGCGCGCCCGACTCGCGGGCAATGGCGCTGTGCATGGCGCCGCGCAGAAAGGTCTCCTCGATCAGCGCGACCACGAGTCCGCTCGTAAGTCCCTTGACGGTGAGAGAGATGAACGTGCCAAGATCGAGCGTGACGCCAGGGCGTAACTCGCGCATGTCGAGTGCCAGCATCAGGCCGATCAACGGCAACATCATGGCAACGCCGAGCGCCAGGCCAAGCGTCAGCTCACGCAGAAATGCCGGGCGGCGCAGGTCATAGCCAAGGCTGGTCTTGTTGTCGAGGTGCATGCGCCGAATGGCCAGCAAGAACGCGACGGCCAGCGTCAGCATGGCGATGCGACTCGCGACGCGATGGAACGGGAAGTCGAACTGCGCCGTCAGCAGCGACCACGCCGGATACGCCAGCACGGCAATGCCCAACAGGCCGAGCCCGATGAGACCCATGAAGATCGCGAAGGCGCGCATGCGTGCACGTTACGCGGCCGACACTAACTGCGCAAATGCACCACAAAATGCGCACGCGCAGCACCGCACCACGAGGCATGCTGGCGCCAAGAACCTTGGGTAGACACTGCGTATATGGAGGGCTTGCAACCATGGATTCGAGCAAAATCCCAGCGCCGCGCAACGTGGGTATGCGGTGGACCACGGAAGAGGAACGTTTGATGATGGCGGCTTTCGATGCCGGGCACGCGCCGGCTGACATCGCCGCAACCTTGCAGCGATCCCTCGCCGGCGTGGAAGCACGCCTCGAAAAGCTGGGTCGACTCGCCGCGGCCGAACGGACCACTCGCGACCGCTACCGGCGGACCGCGCCGCTGTCTACTGCAGGCGCGTGAGCTTGACGCCGCGCTGCTCCAGCAAGGCGATCACGCCATCGGCACCCACCAGATGCAATGCGCCAACGACGACAAGGTAGTCCTCCGGGCCATCGCGCAGCGCCAGAATCTTAGGCATCCATTTGGCGTTTCGCTCGCTGAGTAGCGCCCGGTAGAGTTCCGGTGCACCGTCGAATTCACGACGCAGCTCCGCTTCCAGTGCATCCAGTTTGCCGGTGCGCCAGCCGTCGAGTAGTGCGGCGAGCTCGCTCTTGGCGGCCGCAACGTCATCACTCGACAGCGCCAGAAACTGCCCTTGTTGTTCGTATGACTGGTCGTCGAACAACGCGAGCTGCTCGCTCAGTGTCTCGAGCCCAAGAATCTCCTTGGCGTCCGCCTGCGCACGTGTCGCGAGTTGCTGATCGACACCGAGTAGCGGGTCGTAGCCGCTCTTGGCGATCGCCGCTTGCGTCAGCAGCAGTGTGACCACCCACGGTTCGAGCTTGTCCATCGCCATCGCTGGCAGGCCGAGTTCGTCACCCGCCTTGATTGCAGCCTGGTACTGCTGCGGCGATAGTACTTGGGAAAGAGTCTGATCCGCCGGCAGGGTGCCCCTCTGCAGCATGAACGTCGCCGCCTCGGCCGGGTCGAGATCATCCATATCGAGCTCCATCACCAGCACTTCCGCGTCCGCGTAGGCACGCTCGATGGTAGCCGGCAGAGCGGAGTCGTTAGCCGGTAGCGCATGCACCGAGCCGGCAATATAGACGGTGTTCCGCTTGCCCGCGAGCGACCACACGGCCGAGTCCGCTTGTGCCGTCGCGGCTGACAAGCATACCGCCAGGCCGAGAAGTACTTGACGATGAACTGTCATCACTTTGGCGATCATTTGGTTAGGACACCACGAAATGGACTTCGGTTTCGAGCTCTCCGGAGGGCAGCAGGGCGACCGTTCGATAGCCTGGTGGCAGCGTATCGATCGCGAATTCGGCGGAGTTTGGCAAGAACTGCGAGCAGGTCGACGGCGTGCCGAGCAAACGCACGCCGTTGCGAACGGAATCGTGCACCTGATGGACGTGTCCCCAAAGAACAGCTCGCACGTTTGCGTGCCGATCCAGTACGGACCACAAATCTGCTGCGTTCTCCAGACCCACATCATCTAACCACTCGCTCGCCATGGGAATTGGGTGGTGGTGCAGGCAAACCAGTGCTGGTCGTTGCGGTGCCATCGACAACGCAGTCTCCAGCTCCGTCAACATCGCGGCAGATAGGCGCCCGCGCGCTTCGTTCGGCAAGGTGCTATCCAGCATGATGACGCGCCAGGCGCCAAGGTCGGCATGACCACCGATGACAAAGGGCGGCTGCGACAGGGCACGTCGCATGGCCGGCACGTCATCGTGGTTGCCGGGAATACACCAGATCGGCTTGCCAAGGTCGCCGAGCAGCGGCGCAAAGTGCTGGTAGCCGTCCGGATCGTCCTGCACGAGATCACCCGTCAGCAAGACGCGATCTGCCGCGCCGATGACACTAGCGGCGGCTGCCAAGGTCCGCTGCAAGGATTGCAGCGTGACGACGCCGCGGAGCTGCTGGGAGGCACCGCCGAACAGGTGTGGATCTGTTAGTTGAACGAGACGAACCGTCATGCTGATAATCGACCGGCTCCGGGCAGGGAGGTTCAATCGGCGCATCCTAGCCCGAATCCGCGCTCGAATCGGGTGACCTGCATCAAATCCCCGCCATTCGATGCGGTCGCTTGTGACAACGGACACACTCTGGCGGTCTGCGGCTACGGCCGCCGGTCGGACAGCGCAAGCACGCTCAGGGGCGGGGGCGTGTATATTGCGGCAGTCTTGCACGATCGTTGAAAAAATCTAAGGGGAGTCACATGGCTAAATCACCACAAAAATTGTCGCGTCGTCAATTGATCGCCGCCGGCGGTGTCGCTGGTCTGACAGGTCTTGTGGCCGCCGCGTCGATGCCGGGGCAAGCGCAGGCGGTTGCTGCCGCGTCGCCTGTCTCCGTCGCCAATAACGGCAAATACGATACAGTGAAGCTGCGCGAGAACGCCATCAATGTGGCAGCCATTCAGTCGCGCGTCCGTACGGTCGACGTCAAGAATCTAAAGCCGACATTGCAGGCCAATCTCGACCACGTAGTGCGGCTGGTTGACTATGCGCAGAATCGCCCCGAAGAGTGGGGTCCGGACAACGTCTGGGGCGCCAAACAAGATCTGATCTGCATGCACGAGTTCCCGGTGCAGGGCTTCATCCCCTGGACTCGCAGCGAGCTCAACCGTATTGCGTTCGAGCTGCCGGGACCCGAAACCGAGGTCATCGGTGCGCGCGCCAAGAAGTATGGTTGTTATATCGCCTTCGGCTGTTACGCCAAGGACAAGGACTGGCCGCGTCACGTCATCAACATGTCGGTGATCATGGGGCCGGATGGCAACATCGTTGCCAAGCAATGGAAGGCGCGCAATATTCTGGGTCTCTTTGGTGACGTGGCACTGATTGGTACCACCATCTATGACGTACTCGATCGTTACGTCGAAATGTACGGCTGGGATGAGGTGCTGCCGGTCGCGCGGACCGACATCGGCAATCTGGCGATGACCGCTGTTGGTATGGAGCCGATGTTGTATGCGGCGCTTGCGATGAAGGGTGCTGAGGTTCTGATCATGTCGGTCACGGGCGGCTCGAATGCCGACAGCGCCATGGCGACCGCGCGCGCTAACCGTATCTATACTGTGGGTGTTGGCAACTCGGTTTCGCCCGACAATATTGGCTTCACCGATGCAGCGGGTGCCGAGGATGAGGGCACCGCCATTGTCGATCCGCGCGGCACGCCGATGGCGCGTTCGGGCAATCACCACGAAGACATTGTGCGGGCGCGCATTCCGATCGCGGACTTCCGCAAGACGCGTCGTTTCCCGGAAGTGCCAATGGCCTTGCTGCTACCTGTATTTCAGCAGTATCAGCCACTGATCAAGCCGAACGGTTTCGCCAATGAATTGCCCGATACGTATCGCGAAGCCGGTGCGTTGGTGCGCAAGCGGATGGGCATGGAGCCGATGAAGTAGCGCATGGCTAACAGATGATCGCAGCGAAAGACGCCCTGCAGCGACTGCGGGATGGCAATCAGCGCTTTGTCGATGAGACTCGCAGTCGGCGCGCGGCCACCAGCTCCTCCCGTCGCACCGAGTTGGTGGCGGGCCAGGAGCCCTTTGCCATCATACTGGGATGCTCGGACTCGCGGGTGCCAGCAGAAATCGTCTTCGGCCAAGGCCTTGGCGATCTGTTCGTAATTCGTGTGGCCGGTAATGTGGTGGCTCCCTCGCAGATCGGTAGCATCGAGTTTGCAGCGGATCTCTATCACACGCGGTTGGTTGTCGTGATGGGCCACACGATGTGTGGCGCCGTGATCGCAACCCTCGAACAGCTGGAGCGACCGACCGCGAACCGCTCGCCCAATCTGCGCTCCATCGTTGATCGGATCGAGCCCGCGGTGGAGTCACTGCTGGACACGGATCTGCGTCACGATCGCGACCGGCTGCTGTCGCATGCAATCCGAGCCAACACACGCGCCGCTGCAAACCAGGTGCGGCACGGGTCGCAGATTCTAGAGAATCTGATCCAGAACGACGGATTGATCGTAGTCGCGGCCGAGTATTCTCTCGAGACGGGTGTCGTCGACTTTTTCGAAGACCGTCCGGGGTCGTGATCCGCGCTATTCTTGCGGCTGCATCATGAAGGCCACGTTTCTCAAGTATTTTGATCGGCTGCGATCCAGTTTCTGGTTCCTGCCGTCGCTGATGGCGTTGGGTGCGCTCGGCTTCGCTTTCTTCACGGTCTGGCTGGATGAGACGGTCACCTCGGAATGGCTGCTGTCGATTGATTGGATCTACGGCGGCGGCGCCGAAGGCGCGAGCGCGGTTCTGCAGACGATTGCCGGTTCTATGATCACCACCGCCGGCGTGGTCTTCTCGCTCACGCTCGTGGCGCTGTCACTTGCATCGCAGCAGTTTGGGCCGCGCATGCTGCGCAACTTCATGCGCGACACGACTAACCAGTTGGTGCTCGGCACGTTTGTTGCCACGTTCCTGTACTGCTTGCTGGTCTTGCGCAATGTTCGGCGTGTAGAAGATGCGCTGTTCGTACCCCATCTGTCGGTGACTTTCGGTGTCGCCCTTGCGCTCGCCAGTCTTTGGGTGCTGATCTACTTCATTCACCACGTGTCCGTCTCGATCCAGGCTGACGAGATCGTTGCGCGCGTGGGCAAGGAGTTGCGCGAGGCGATCGCCCGGTTCTTTCCCGACGAACGCGGTGACAATGACGGCCAGGCACTGCCCTCGGTCGAGCATCCCGAACTACCCGAATCGTTCGAACGTGACTCGTTAGGTGTGGTCGCGGCCGAAGATGGCTATATGCATCTGATCGACGACAATGCGCTGCAGGAGCTGGCGGAGAAGACCGATACCGTGATTCGTGTCGAGCACCGGCCAGGGCAATATGTCGTGGCTGGCACGATTCTGGCGCGAGTCTGGCCGGCGGATAGAATTGAAGATGCCGTCAGTGATCGAGTCAACTCGGCGTTCGTGTTCGGTAATCAGCGCACGCCGGGGCGAGACATCGAGTTCTCGGTCCAGCAGCTGGTCGAGGTCGCAGTGCGCGCGTTATCCCCGGGGATCAATGACCCCTTTACGGCGATCGCGTGCATCGACCGTCTCGGCTCGGCGTTGTATTGTGCGGCGCACCGCGTGATGCCCTCGGCATACCGTCTCGATGAGCACCATCGGCTGCGTGTCGTGCTGCAACCGATCACCTTCGCCGGCATGGTCGATGCCGCGTTCAATCAGATTCGGCAGAATGCGGCGAGCAGCGCCGCGGTAACCATTCGATTGCTCGAGGTGCTTGCGGTTGTTGCCGCTGGCACACGGCGTGAACGAGATCGCGCGGTGCTTCGGCGGCACGCAGACATGGTTGCACGCGGTGCGCGCGCCGGCATCTCAGAAGAGAACGACCTCGCCGCTGTCATCGAGCGCTACGACGAGGTTTGCAACGCCTTGCAGGAGTCGGCGCGGTAAACTCCGAGGCATGCCACTGGTCAACCTGCATACACCGCAGACAGAGTCCGAGCTAGCCGTGCTCGTAGCAATGCTCGAGGGTTACGGTATTCGATGTTTGGTCCAAGGACAGCATTTCGGTAGTCTGTATCCTGGGCTGCAGATGCTCCCGCAGATGGCCAGCAGCATCATGGTTGCGCAAGAAGACGAGCGCACCGCACGCGACTTGTTGCAGGATTTCCTCGATGCCACGGACTAATCACAGCAGTTAGATAACTATGTTCACGTACGTCTGCCTGGGCACTGACAAGCTGGAGCGCGCTGCGGCGTTCTATGATGCCGTACTGGCGCCGCTGGGTCTCAGCCGCTGCAACACCAGCGGCGAGGTCGACTGGCAAGGCTGGGCGGGTTGGGGTACCTACCTCGACGGTGGTCAGACAGAAATGGCGTTATGGCTCTGCACGCCGTTCGACGGCCGACCCGCCACCGTGGGAAATGGCACGATGGTGGCGTTCAAAGCAGCGAGCTGGGCGGCAGTCGACGAATTTCACGCCGCTGCGATCGCACACGGCGGCAAAAATGAGGGCGCACCTAGCCTGCGGCCGCAGTATAACCCTGACTTCTACGCCGCTTACGTACGTGATCTCGATGGCCACAAACTAGCGGTGGTTTGTCGCGGATTTACGCAGGCGCAGAGGTAAGTCGTGCTGGTGATCACCTCTGACGATCTGGTCTTGTTGAGCCCCTTTGGTGAGGCAAACGCCGAGGACGTGTATCCGGCAGTGCGCGAGTCAGTCGCCGATATCGGTCGCTGGCTACCGTGGTGTCATCGCGACTATGCGATTGAGGAATCCCGCAGCTGGATCGCCGAATGCGCGCGCAACTGGCAGGCTCGCAGTGCCTATCAACTCGCAATCTACTCGGCAACCAGTGGGATGTTGCTGGGCGCGGTCGGCATCAACCATCTCGTGCGCGCCAATCGACTGGCGAATCTGGGCTATTGGTTACGTAGTAGTCACGCGGGCAGGGGACTCACGACTCGCGCGGTGTGCCTTGCCGCGCGCTACGCTTTCGAAGAGCTGGATCTGACGCGGCTCGAAATCGTGGCCGTGCCGACCAACACCGCGAGCCGTCGGGTGGCAGAGAAAGCGGGCGCGCACCTGGAGTGCGTCGCCCGCAATCGTATCGTCATGCACGGCCAAGCCTACCCGGCCGCGGTCTACTCACTGATACCTGCTGATCTGGCGCCACGTGGCGCCTGACAGGCCGGCAAGAGTAGTGCTTAGTAGCGGTAGCTATCTGGCTTGTACGGACCCTGCTTGGACACGCCGATATAGCGCGCCTGCGCGTCGGTCAGGACTGTCAGCTCCGCACCCAACTTGCTCAACTGCAGCCGAGCGACCTTTTCATCGAGGTGCTTCGGCAGCACATAAACGCCCACCGGGTATTTGTCCGGATTCTGAAACAGCTCGATCTGCGCGATCGTCTGGTTGGCAAACGACGATGACATCACGTAAGACGGATGGCCTGTGCCGCAACCCAGATTAACGAGCCGCCCCTGTGCCAAGAGAATGATCCGCTTGCCGTCCGGGAAGATGATGTGATCAACCTGCGGCTTGATCTCTTCCCATTTGTACTGCTTGAGGCCAGCGACGTCGATCTCGTTGTCAAAATGCCCGATATTGCAGACGATCGCCTGGTCCTTCATGCGCTTCATGTGATCGTGCGTGATCACCTGGAAGTTGCCGGTGCTCGTGACGAAGATGTCAGCCTTGTCGGCGGCATAGTCCATCGTGACGATGCGGTAGCCTTCCATTGCAGCCTGCAGCGCGCAGATCGGGTCGATCTCCGTGATCCAGACTTGCGCGGACAGTGCGCGTAGCGCCTGCGCCGAGCCCTTGCCGACGTCACCATAGCCCGCGACCACCGCGACTTTGCCGGCGATCATCACGTCCGTGGCACGCTTGATACCATCGACTAACGACTCGCGACAGCCGTAGAGGTTGTCAAACTTGCTCTTGGTTACCGAGTCGTTGACATTGATGGCGGGAAAGGCCAATGCGCCTTCTTTTGCCATCTCATACAGGCGCTTGACGCCGGTGGTGGTTTCTTCCGTGACGCCCTTGATGTGTTTGATCCGGGTGGAGTACCACTTGGGGTCACGCTTCAGCATCGCCTTGATCGAATTGAACAGCGACACTTCTTCTTCGCTGCTGGGGTGATTCAACAGGCTGGCGTCGGTCTCGGCCTTGGTGCCGAGATGCAGCAACAACGTCGCGTCACCACCGTCGTCCAAAATCATGTTCGTGTAGCCACCGTCGGTCCACTCAAAGATCTTGTGGGTGAACTCCCAGTATTCGTCCAGCGATTCACCCTTGAACGCGTACACCGGAATGCCGCGCACCGCGATGGCCGCGGCGGCATGGTCCTGCGTCGAATAGATATTGCATGATGCCCAGCGGATTTCTGCGCCGAGGGCCTGCAGGGTCTCGATCAGCACGGCCGTCTGGATGGTCATATGCAAGGACCCGGTGATACGAGCTCCTCGCAATGGCTGCGTGGCGGCGTATTCGTCGCGAATAGAGATCAGCCCTGGCATCTCTGTTTCGGCGATCGCAATCTCGCGCCGGCCCCAGCCGGCAAGCGACAGGTCGGCGACGCGAAAGTCGTCTTTGGTATTGGGCTTAACAACAGCGTTCATAGAGTCTCCGTTTATTGGTAGTACATAAACGGGCGCAGTTGTTCGATTGGTCCGCTCGCCGAGCCTGGCGTCGTACCGACGCTGCAGCGCCCCTCGGGAGCAGATGTATAAAAACGTTAGGCTGCCTTGCGCTTAGCCTTGCCCTTGATTAGGGCACTCACACCGGCCTTCAAGCCCGCATCGGCCGCGAGTGCGCGGGCTTTGTCTGTGTGCTCCCAAGTGAATTCCTTTTCCTCGCGGCCGAAGTGGCCGTACGCGGCAGTCTTCTGATAAATCGGCCGCACGAGCTTCAGCATCTGGCGGATGCCATACGGCGTGAGATCAAAGTGCCGACGCACGAGCGCAGTCAGCTTCTCCCGCGACACGCGGCCGGTGCCGAAGGTCTCGACCATTACCGAGGTGGGCTCTGCGACGCCGATGGCGTAAGACACCTGTACCTCGCAGCGATCGGCGAGACCGGCAGCCACGATGTTCTTGGCGACGTAGCGCGCGGCGTAGGCCGCAGACCGGTCGACCTTCGACGGATCCTTGCCTGAGAACGCGCCACCACCGTGGCGAGCAAAGCCGCCGTAGGTGTCGACAATGATCTTGCGGCCCGTGAGGCCGCAGTCGCCCACCGGACCACCGATGACAAAGCGACCGGTGGGATTGATATGGTACTTGGTGCGTGTATCGAGCCACTTCTTCGGCAGCACGGGCTTGATGATCTCCTCCATCACGGCCTCGCGCAGCTGGCTGGTGGAGACGTCCTCGCTATCTTGTGTTGATAGCACCACCGCTTCGATACCGACGGGCTTGTCATCTTCATAGCGCAGCGTCACCTGGCTCTTGGCGTCGGGGCGCAGGAACTTGAGCTTGCCCTTCTTGCGTACCTCGGCCTGGCGCTGCACGAGCCGATGCGAGTAGGTGATGGCCGCAGGCATCAGCACGTCGGTCTCATTGGTTGCAAAGCCGAACATCAGGCCTTGATCGCCCGCGCCCTGGAGCTTCTCGCTCTTGCGGTCGACACCCTGAGCGATGTCCGGGGACTGTTTACCGATCACATTGAGGACGCCGCAGGTGGCGCCGTCAAAGCCCATGTCGGAATGGTTATAGCCGATATCGAGCACGGTCTTGCGGACCAGCGCCTCGAGATCGATCCACGCCGTGGTTGTTACCTCGCCGGCGACTACGACGACGCCTGTTTTGATCAGCGTCTCGCAGGCCACGCGGCCGCGCTTGTCCTGGGTCAGGATCGCGTCAAGCACCGCGTCGGAGATCTGATCGGCGATTTTGTCCGGATGACCTTCAGAAACCGACTCGGAGGTGAACAAATACGAGCTTGCCATTGAGAATTCCACAGAAGGGGGATAGCCCTCCATTATAATGGGTCTTTGCCCGAGCCGCAGTGCCGGGGCCGCAAATCCGAGCAATTATTTTATGACAAGTACGCCTCGCACCCTCGCCAATGCAATCCGCGCGCTCTCGATGGATGCTGTCCAGCACGCTAATTCCGGTCACCCCGGCGCTCCAATGGGCATGGCGGATATTGCCACTGTGTTGTGGCGCGACTTTCTAAAACACAACCCGTCCAATCCGACGTGGTGGAATCGTGACCGATTCGTGCTTTCCAACGGCCATGCGTCGATGCTGCTCTATTCGCTGCTACATCTCACCGGATACCCGCTGTCGATCGAAGATCTGAAGAGTTTCCGCCAGTTGGGTTCTAAGACGCCGGGCCATCCCGAGCATGACCTTGTGCTTGGGATTGAGACCACGACCGGGCCGCTGGGTCAGGGGCTCGCGAATGCGGTCGGCATGGCGCTCGCCGAAAAGCTGTTAGCCGCGGAATTCAATCAGCCGGGTGTGGCGCTCGTGGATCACCATACCTATTGCTTCGTCGGTGACGGTTGTCTGATGGAGGGCATTTCCCACGAGGCGTGTTCGCTCGCTGGGACATTGCAGCTCGGCAAGCTCGTCGTGCTGTACGACGACAATGGTATTTCTATCGATGGCAAGGTCGAAGGCTGGTTCACGGACGACACCCCAAAACGCTTCGAGAGCTATGGCTGGCAGGTGCTCAGGAACGTGGATGGCCACGACGCCAATGCGGTCGCTGCAGCGATCAAGAAGGCCAAGGCGCGCAAGGATCGGCCCACGCTTATTTGCTGCAAGACGGTCATCGGCTGGGGCGCGCCTAACAAGCAGGGCACGAAAGCGACGCATGGTGAGGCGTTGGGTGCCGATGAAGTGGCCGCGGCTCGCCAGCAGCTCGACTGGCAGTCGCCGCCGTTCGTTATTCCAGCGGAGGTCAGTGCAGCTTGGGATGCGCGCGAAGCGGGCGCGGCAGCCGAGAAGAAGTGGCAGCGTCTATGGCGGCGTTACCAGAAGGACCATCCGCAGCGGGCGGCTGAGTTTGCGCGGCGCATGGAACATGCATTGCCCAGCGACTGGCGAGAGGTGGCGGCGGCCGCGTTGAGCGTGGCCGCGAACACTAACGGCGCACAAGCCACCCGCGCCTCCTCGCAGGCCGTGCTGAACGTGTTAGGCCCGCATCTGCCGGAGCTGTTGGGGGGCTCTGCCGACCTGACCGGCTCCGTCAATACGTTCCGCAAGGATTCGCGGCCGATCACACCAACGTCAGCCGACGGCAATTACCTGTACTACGGCGTGCGCGAGTTTGCGATGACGGCGATGATGAACGGGCTGCAGTTGCACGGTGGCTTCCGCCCATATGGCGGTACATTCCTCGTGTTTTCGGATTACGCGCGTAATGCAGTGCGGCTGGCCGCGTTGATGCGCCAGCCGATCGTGCTCGTCTACACCCATGATTCGATCGGTCTCGGCGAAGACGGCCCCACGCATCAGCCAATTGAGCATCTGGCGTCACTGCGCGCGATGCCGAACCTCAGTCTCTGGCGACCTTGTGACGCGGTCGAGACCGCTATCGGTTGGACGGCGGCGCTGGAGCGCAAGTCGGCGCCGACCGCGCTGGTGCTGACCCGGCAAGGGCTGGCGCAGCAGACGCGGACCGCCGAGCAGCTGATTGCATTGCGTAAGGGCGGTTACGTATTGATCGATTGTCAGGGTGTGCCAGAGTGCATCGTGATTGCCACGGGCTCCGAGGTGGGTGTTGCCGCCGACGCTGTACGTGCCGAGCAGGCGAGTGGTCGGCGCGTGCGCCTGGTGTCGATGCCAAGCGTCGACACATTCGAGCAGCAGCCGGCTCCCTATCGCGAGAGCGTGCTGCCCAGTGCGGTGAAACGTCGTTTGGCCATCGAGGCAGGGGCCACGCAGTCGTGGTGGAAGTTTGTCGGTCGTGACGGCGATGTCATCGGCGTCGATCGCTTTGGCGAGTCGGGCAAGGGCGCGGAACTATTCCGGGAATTCGGTTTCACGATGGAGCACATCCGCGAGCGACTCGCGAAGTTGCTGCGTTCTTGAAGCCACTGTACTAACGAGTAAAAAAGGAAAACACATGCCTATCAAAGTCGGCATCAACGGTTACGGCCGGATCGGTCGCAACATTCTGCGAGCGCTGTATGAATCGCATCGCAACCAGGAGATCCAGATCGTCGCCGTCAACGATCTGGCCGATGCGGCCAGCAATGCGCATCTGACGCAGTACGACACCGCGCACGGCAAGTTCCCGGGCACGGTCAGCGTCGAGGGCGACTCGATGGTCGTCAATGGCGATCGCATCAAAGTCATCGCCGAACGTGACCCATCCAAGATCGCCTGGGGCAAAATGGGTGTCGACTTCGTGCACGAGTGCACCGGGTTTTTCACCACCAAAGCCGACGCGTCCAAGCACATCGCGGGCGGCGCCAAGAAAGTCATCATCTCGGCCCCGGGCGGCAAGGACGTCGACGCAACGATCGTCTACGGCGTCAATCACGATACGCTGAAGGCCTCACACACGGTAATTTCAAATGCGTCGTGCACGACTAATTGTCTGGCACCCATTGCCAGCGTCTTGCACGACAAGATCGGTATCGAGAGTGGCCTGATGACCACCATCCACGCCTACACTAACGATCAGCGCCTCACGGACGTGTATCACGAGGATATCCGTCGTGCGCGCTCGGCGACCATGTCGATGATCCCGACCAAGACGGGTGCCGCGGCGGCGGTGGGCCTCGTGCTGCCGGCGCTCAAAGGCAAGTTCGATGGTTTCGCAGTGCGCATCCCGACCATCAATGTGTCGCTGGTTGATCTCACGTTTACGCCCAAGCGCGCTACGTCCGTCGATGAGATCAACGCGAGGATGAAGGCGGCCGCTGCCGGCGCGCTCAAAGGCGTGCTGCAGTATTCCGACGCGCCACTCGTATCGATTGATTTCAACCACGACCCGCATTCGTCCACTTACGACTCGACCATGACGCGCATCATCGACGGCAAGCTCGTCAAGGTCTGCTCGTGGTACGACAACGAGTGGGGCTTCTCCAACCGCATGCTCGATACCACGTTGGCGTGGTCGCGCGCCGCCTGAGTCGAGTTTAGGCCGCCTTTATGAATGTACTCAAGATGTCGGACCTGGAGCTCACGGGCAAGCGAGTGCTGATCCGTGAGGATCTGAACGTACCGATCGAGGCGGGGAGGGTGACGAGCGATGCACGGATTCGTGCCTCCCTGCCGACCATTCAGCTCGCTATCAACAAGGGTGCACGTGTGTTGCTGATGTCGCACCTCGGTCGTCCGACCGAGGGTGCGCCAACTGATGAGTTGTCGCTCGCGCCGGTCGCCGCACGTTTGTCAGAGTTGTTAGGCAAGCCTGTGCCGCTGGTCAAGGACTGGCTCAACGGTGTCGATTGCGAGCCCGGCCAAGTGGTGCTGTGCGAGAACGTGCGATTCAACAAAGGCGAAAAGCAGGATAACGAAGCTTTGTCACGCAAGATGGCAGCACTTTGCGATGTCTACGTCATGGACGCCTTTGGTACCGCGCATCGTGCCGAGGCGAGTACCCATGGTGTCGGCAAGTTTGCCAACGTCGCTTGCGCGGGACCGCTGCTGGTCGCCGAGCTCGAAGCGCTCGAACGAGTGTTTGCAAAACCTGCGCGGCCGTTGGTCGCCATTGTGGCCGGGTCCAAGGTCTCCAGCAAGCTAACAGTACTCGAGTCGCTGCTCACCAAGGTCGACAAGCTGATCGTTGGTGGGGGTATTGCCAACACATTCCTGGCTGCGACCGGCGTGTCCGTCGGCAAGTCTCTGCATGAACCCGACATGCTGGAGATGGCCAGAGGTCTCCTCAAGCAGGCGCGCGCTCGCGGCGCGGAAATCCCGCTGCCGACGGACGTCGTGGTGGCCAAGGAATTTGCAGCAACCGCGCACGCTGATGTGCGTGACATTCACGATGTGCGTGCCGACGAACTCATTCTCGACATTGGCCCCGATACGTCGGAGCGCTTGGCCGCGTTGCTGCAGGACGCCGGCACGATCATCTGGAATGGGCCAATTGGCGTGTTCGAGTTCGATCAGTTTGGTGAGGGCACACGCACGATCGCCAATGCGATCGCAACCAGCGCGGCGTTCTCGCTGGCAGGCGGAGGTGACACCCTCGCGGCGATTGAGAAGTATGGTGTTGCGGACCGGATTTCCTACATTTCCACTGGCGGCGGTGCGTTCCTCGAGTTTGTCGAGGGCAAGACCCTGCCGGCCGTCGCTATGCTGACAGCACGAGCCGCCGCCTAGCGTGCCAGCAAGCGGCTAATGACAAGCGCCGTGCTAACGAGCTTGCGGCGACGGTGCCGTTTCTCCAGCCCGTCGCTCGATGCCGCGCATCAGGGTATTGGGTAGGTAGCTGTTATCCCAGTCGGTCGTCTTCGGTGGCGCAGGGCCGACGCGCAGTACTACCATTTTCTCGGACGGTACGACGTAGACGACCTGATTGCCATTGCCGTCGAAGAGAAACAGGTCGGCCGCGAGATATGGCTCCGAATGCAGGACGCCCAGGCCGAAGCCAGTCACTTCGCTGTTCGCGAAGCCACGACGTTCGCGGTAACTGCTAGCAACATACGTGCCCAGGCCGTACCAAGGATTCTGCGCCGTGCCGGTGGTCATTTGTTGTACGTAGCCAGCCGGTAACAGGCGGCTGCCGTTCGCCATGCCGTCATTGAGAAGCAGCAGCGCGACGCGCATCCAGCTCTCGCTGGGCAGCAGCAGACAACAACCAGAGTGCGCCATGCCGCCGGGACGATTGACCCATATTTTGCCGCCCACTGCGCCGATCGGCTGTAACAACTCTTTACCCAGAAAGTCGGCGTAGCGCATGCCGGTCGCCCGCTCGATGATGGGCGCGATCATCTCGGAGGTCGCGTTGGAATATTCATAGCGCGTCCCCGGCGCATCGATCAACGGGTAGTCGTGAATAATCACCTCATCATGGCGCGGATGCAGGTAGGCGCGATTCAGGATATCCGCCGGATCCATTGCCATCCCTTGTCGCAACAGGCCGCTGCGCATGTCGAGCAGGTGGCGGATGAGGATTTTTTCTTGCGGCTTGCCACGCCATTCGGTGATGAAATCGGCGGCGGGTTGGTCGAGCGAGCGGATCTTGCCGAGTGCGATTGCGCGGCCGACTAGCACGGCGGTGATGGGCTTGGCGAGGGATCGCGAGACAATCAGGCTGTAGGAGTTAATGTCGCCAAAGTAGCTGGCATCTTCCAGGCCGCCGTCGCGCCACACGAGGAAAGCATCGCTGTTGTTGCGGCGAGCATAGTCGCGCGCCGCGGACAAAGCTTCTGACTCAATTGATAGGCGCCGGCTCAACTTGCGTTTCAGTGGCCGGACTTGGCGCGCGCCCAGAACCGGCTCGAGGGTATCGTACTGATCGAGACCCTGCCCCAAGCGCATGGCTCGGCCGAGCGCCTCGAAGCGCTGGTTGTACAGTGCTTCGTCGGCAGCGCTGTAGCGGGAGACTGCGTCAGCAGGTGTCGTTGCGGCTGCGTCGGATGCATGTGCCGCGCTCGTCATAGCTGCAGCCGTTGCCAGGACGCAAAGACAGCACCCGATCAGACTCGTACGCATGGACATGGTATCGACCTCGCCATAGCTGGATTCAGCCTGCATGTTAGCGCGCTCGCGTTTCCGGCGTCCAAGCCGCAGAATATTCGTCCATGAACCGCACCAAACACTCGTCCCGCACCAAGATTGTCGCCACACTGGGGCCTGCCACGGACGATCTCGCCGTTATGATTGAGATGGTGCGCGCTGGACTCGACGTGGCGCGGGTCAATTTCTCACATGGCAAACACGAGGACCACGCCAAGCGTATCCAGCTGGTGCGCGACGCTGCTGACCGGGCAGGCCAGTATGTAGGCATCCTGGCGGACCTCGGCGGTCCGAAAATCCGCATCGAGAGTTTTCGCGCTGGCAAGGTCCTGCTGGCTGAAGGGCAGTCCTTTGCGCTCGACTGTGCGCATGATCCGCGCGCTGGCACGGTCGAGATCGTCGGTTGCGCATACGCACAGCTCGCGCAGGATGTGAAACCGCAAGACCGGCTGCTGCTGGCGGATGGTCAGATCGAGCTAGAAGTGCAGGCGATCGACGGCACGCGTATCGATACGGTCGTTCGCGCGGGTGGCGAGCTTTCCGATCGAAAGGGACTGAATCTCAAGGGTGGCGGTATTTCGGCGCCGGCCCTGACCGACAAAGACCGCGTCGACATTGCGTTTGCGGCCCAGCAGAAGGTCGACTATATCGCCGTATCCTTCGCGCGCAACGCCGACGACATCGTCCAGGCGCGCGAATTGTTGCAGGCTGCCGGAGGGTTCGGCCACGTCTGCGCGAAGATCGAACGCCACGAGGCGATCTACTCGCTCAACGAGATCATCGATGCCAGCAACGTCGTCATGGTCGCGCGCGGCGATCTGGCCGTGGAGATGGGTTACGCGGAGCTCACTGGCCTGCAGAAGACCATCATTCACCGCGCTCGTCACCGCAACAAGGTGGTGATCACCGCGACACAGATGATGGAGTCGATGATTTCGAGTCCCGTGCCGACGCG
Organism: Pseudomonadota bacterium; assembly: GCA_016703895.1. Classification (GTDB taxonomy): domain Bacteria; phylum Pseudomonadota; class Gammaproteobacteria; order Steroidobacterales; family Steroidobacteraceae; genus CADEED01. The sequence continues at coordinate 36,464 of JADJBE010000026.1, read as the reverse complement.
GGCCGAGGTGAGCGATGTGGCTAATGCCGTGATCGACGGCACCGATGCGGTGATGCTGTCGGCCGAGAGTGCGGTGGGCAAGTATCCCGTCAAGGCCGTGCAAGCGATGGAAGAGGTGATCCTGGGCGCGGAGAAGTATCAATTCAATAACTCGAGCGTTCGGCAACGGCAAGACAGTCATTTCGGCAAGGCCGAAGAAGCCATCGCAAGCGCCGTGATGTATACCGCCAATCACATGAACGTGCGCGCGATCGTGGCGCTGACGGAGTCGGGTTCGACCACGTTATGGATGTCGCGCATTCGATCGGACATCCCAATCTATGCCTTCACGCGCCACGAGATCACACGTCGACGCGTGACCATCTATCGCGGCGTGTTTCCGGTACCGTTCGATCTGCCGGAGACCAGCGCGCCAGACCTGTATCGAGCGATCTTTGCGCTGTTGCTGAGGCTTGAGCTGGTGGACATAGGCGATCTCGTCATCCTCACCAAAGGCGATATGACCGGTGTCTCCGGTGGTACCAATGCGATGAAAATCCTGCGCGTGGAAAGTCCCTGACTCGATGAAAGCGCTGCGCTTGTGGCAGCGCCTGCTGCTCGGCTTCACGGTCGCGATCCTGCTGGCTGCACTCGTCATTACCGGCCTCATTCGCGGTTCGTTGCCACGACTCGATGGCGAGCGACGCCCGGCGAGTTTGGCCAAGCCCGTTGAGATCGAGCGCGATGCGCTCGGCACGCCAACGATCCGCGGCGCGACGCGTGCCGACGTTGCCTACGGGCTCGGCTTCGCACACGCGCAGGACCGCTACTTTCAGATGGATTTATCGCGTCGCGCGGCCGCCGGGGAGTTAGCGGCATTGTTTGGTGCGCGGTTGGTCGAGCGGGATCGAGACGCCCGTCGCTGGCGGTTTCGTGCTGCCGCGACGCAGGTCCTCGCAGATGCCACTGCGGAGGATCGCGCCGTGATTGCGGCGTACACGCAAGGTGTAAACGCGGGTCTTGCCGACCTTACGACGCGACCGTTCGAGTACTGGCTGTTACGCCTCAAGCCATCCCCGTGGCGGGCTGAGGATTCGGTGCTCGTCGTGTACGCGATGTGGTGGGACTTGCAGCATACAGAGATCGGCCGCGAGCAGCGCCGCCAGCAGGTTCTCGCCGCTGCACCGGCTGCGCTGGCCCAGTTTCTCTATCGCCGTGGCACCTCGTTTGACGCGCCGATCGCTCAGACTGGACCGATGCCTGCGATGGTGCCCGTCCCAGGCCCCGAGGTTTTTGATTTACGTGCTGGCGAGCGGTTGACGGCCGTGCAACCGGCGGCCGCCAGCAGCTCAATCGGCGACCCTATTGCACCAGGTAGTAACAACTGGGCTATAGCAGGGTCATTGACCGCCACCGGTGCGGCGCTGGTTGCCAATGACATGCATTTGGGCTTGGGTGTACCTGCCGTTTGGTATCGTGCACGTCTGGTGGTAGCAGGCGAAACAGCGGGCACAACCGATGGCGAGCCGCGACTAGATGCCATTGGCGTCACGCTGCCGGGCGCACCGTCGATCGTTGCCGGTTCCAATCACCGCATCGCCTGGGGATTTACCAACAGCTACGGCGACTGGTCTGACGTCAAGCAGCTCGCGTGCAGCCAGTTGGATTTGCTCACGGTACAAGAGACGATCGCAGTGCAGGGTGGCGACAGCGTGCCGCTGTCGATTCGTGTGCCGCGCGATCCGGCGCTTGGCCATCAGGTCGTGCTCGAGGAGTCAGCTGATGGCCAGCGTTGCACGCTGGCGAGCTGGCTCGCGCGCGCCCGCGGCGCGACTAATCTTCGGATCTTCGATTTGGAGCAGGCGCGTTCGGTCGGTGCGGCCCTGGAATTGCTACCAACCGTCGGAATTCCCCAACAGAACGTCGTTATCGGTGACCGGTCGGGACGCATTGCCTGGTCCATCCTGGGTCGCTTGCCGCGTGGCGAGGACGCCGAGCGTCTGTGGCGGCCGATCGACTGGCGAGACGTCGGCGACCATCCCACGATAGTCAATCCGGCCATCGGGCGTGTGTGGTCAGCCAACGCACGCACCGTCGATGGGCCGTTGGAGACAGTGCTTGGCAGCGACGAAGTGGATGTCGGTGTTGGCTACGCGTTTGCCGCGCGTGCACGCCAGATTCGCGACCGATTGTTAGCCATCCCCCGCAACGCCACGCCGGCCGACATGCTCGCCATTCAGCTTGATGACCGCGCGGTCGCGCTGAGTCGCTGGCGCGACGTCCTGTTGGGCGTCATCGATGATGCAGCGGTACGGGAGAACGGCGGCCGCGCTGAGTTGCGGCGGTTTGTTGAGCGTTGGGATGCGCGGGCTGACGTGGACTCGGTGGGCTATCGGCTTGTCAGAGCCTTTCACGACCGGTTGATGCAGACAGAATGGGCTGTGATCTTGTCGCACTTGAAGTTGACGGCGGAGGACATCACGGCGCCTGCTGGCTTCGAAGCTGCGCTGTGGCAACTGGTCAACGAGCAACCGCAACATTTTTTACCGCCACTGGCCGACGATTGGCGCAGCTTCCTGCTATCGCAGGTTGACGCGACGCAAGCAGAGTTGCTGCGTAGCTGCGAGTCGTTGGCCCGTTGCACCTGGGGATCGCGCACCCCGGTCGCGATCCGTCACCCCTTGTCTCAGGCGGTGCCACTCCTGTCGCACTGGTTGGACATGCCGACCGAGATGTTGGCTGGCGACAACGATATGCCGCGAGTGCAAGTGGGCGCGTTCGGCGCATCGGAGCGATTCGCGGTGTCGCCGGGCGCTGAGGAAGAGGGCTATCTGCAACTTGCTGGCGGACAAAGCGCCCATCCGCTGTCGCCTTTCTACCGTGCCGGCTTTGATGACTGGGCCCGCGGACGACCAACCCCCTTTTTGCCGGGCCTGGCCCGACACAAACTCGTACTATTGCCGAGCGAGCCTGCGGCTGACAGAGAGCCATGACCGATGACACCGACTACTGACCCCACTGCGCGAGTACGCTTCACCGGTACGCGCGATTACATTGCAACCGATGATCTGATGATGGCAGTGAATGCCGCGATCACGTTATCCCGGCCACTGCTGATCAAGGGCGAGCCGGGTACGGGCAAGACGCAGCTCGCCGAGGAGATTGCGCGCGCGCTGGATCGTCCCATGTTCGAGTGGCACATCAAGTCGACCAGCAAGGCGCAACAGGGCCTCTACGAATACGATGCCGTGTCGCGTTTGCGGGACTCGCAGTTAGGTGATGCCAAGGTCCGCGACATTGGCAACTACATAGTGCGTGGCAAGTTGTGGGAAGCCTTCGAAAGCGAGCAGCAGCCGGTGTTGCTGATTGACGAGATCGACAAGGCGGATATCGAGTTCCCGAACGACCTGCTGCGTGAGCTCGATCGGATGGAATTCTTTGTCTACGAGACGCGCGAGCTCATCAAAGCGCGGCATCGTCCGATCATCGTCATCACGAGCAACAACGAGAAAGAGTTGCCGGACGCGTTCCTGCGTCGCTGCTTCTTTCACTACATCCGCTTTCCGGACGTCGAGACCATGACGCGCATTGTCGACGTTCATTATCCAGGCCTAAAGCGTGAGCTGTTAGCCGAGGCATTGAATGCGTTCTTCAAAGTGCGCGACATGCCGGGGCTGAAGAAGAAACCGTCGACCTCGGAGTTACTGGACTGGATCAAGTTGTTGCTGGCCGAGGACATTCCACCAGAGGCATTGCGCACGGACGATCCCAAGAAATCGATTCCGCCGTTGCACGGCGCGCTGCTGAAGAATGAGCAGGACGTGCATCTGTTCGAGCAGCTGGTCTTTTTGCATCGGCGCGCGGGTCGTTAGCGAGCTCCTGCGATGCTGGTGCGGTTCTTTTTCGACCTGCGCACCGGCGGTGTGCCCGTATCATTGCCCGAGTTTTTGACGCTGCTCGAAGCGCTCGAGCAGCGGGTTGCCTGGGCGTCCGCCGAGGAGTTTTACTACCTCGCGCGCACGACGCTCGTCAAGGACGAGCGCCATTTCGATCGTTTCGACCAGGTATTTGCCGAGTTTTTTGCTGGCGCCGAGCGAGCGTTCGAGGCGATCGCGGCGGATCTGCCGGCCGAGTGGCTGCAGAAGCTAGCCGAGCGCACGCTGACGGACGAGGAGAAGGCCAAGGTCGAAGCGCTGGGCGGCTGGGAGAAGTTGCTGCAAACATTGCGCGAGCGGCTGAAAGAGCAGAAAGAACGGCATCAGGGCGGCAATAAATGGATCGGTACCGCTGGCACATCGCCGTTTGGCGCCTACGGGTATAACCCGGAAGGCATCCGGATCGGTCAAAAAGAGTCGCGTCACCGGCGGGCTGTCAAAGTCTGGGATGCACGCGAGTATCGTAATTTTGACGACGGCGTTGAACTCGGCACGCGCAACATGAAAATGGCATTGCGCCGGCTGCGGAAGTTTGCGCGTCAGGGCATCCAGGACCAGCTCGATCTCGACGGGACGATCGATGCAACGGCGCGCAACGCGGGCTACCTCGATCTAAAGCTAGTCGCCGAGCGGCGCAACGCTGTCAAGGTACTGTTGTTTCTTGATGTGGGCGGTTCGATGGACGACCACATCCGGATCTGCGACGAGTTGTTCTCTGCCGCGCGTGGTGAGTTCAAACACCTCGAGCATTTTTATTTCCACAATTTTCTCTATGAGCGTGTCTGGAGAGACAACCGCCGGCGGATGAACGAGGTGATTCCGACGCTCGATATCCTGCGCACTTATAATTCTGACTACCGCGTGATCTTCGTGGGTGATGCGACCATGAGCCCGTACGAAATCGTGCAGCCTGGCGGTAGTGTCGAACACTGGAACCAGGAGGCGGGCAGCGTCTGGATGCAACGGCTTGCGAACCACTTCCCGAAGCTAGTCTGGCTCAATCCCGAGCCGCCGGAGCGTTGGCAGTGGACGCCATCGATCAAGCTTGCGCGCGAGCTAATGGATGACAGGATGTACCCGTTGACGCTCGACGGCCTGGACCGGGCCATCGCGACGCTGCAACGGCGTCACGTGCCCGGTCGCGGCCCGCTCAACTCGCCGGAACAGCCGCTGGCTTAGCGGTGGCGAGCCCCTTGAGGTCCGCAAGCACCATTTCCGAATGGCCCTTCGGATTGACGCTCTTGTAGTGTTTGGCGACCTTGCCGCTGGGATCGATCAGGAAAGTGTCGCGCCGCGCCACTTCCATCACGCCCATGGCCTTGTACAGCACGCCGTAGGCCTTGGCGGTTGCTTTCGTGGCATCGGCGAGGATCGGAAATGGCAGACTATGCTCTTCGGCAAATTTCTTGTGCGAGGCGACGTCATCGATGCTGACACCCAGGATCACCGCGTCGGCGCGCCGAAAGGCAAAGATATTGTCGCGCAGCTCGCAGGCTTGGGTAGTACAGCCCGGCGTGTTGTCCTTGGGGTAAAAATACAGCACCACCCATTTGCCGCGGTGGTCTGCCAGCGTGGTCCATTTGCCGCTCTGGTCCTGTAACTTGAAGGCTGGCGCCATATCGCCCACGGCAGGCGGGGCGGGCGAATCGGCGACAGCAACCTGAACCGCAGTGGCGGCGAGCAGGGTAATGGCTAGGCGGCGTAATAAGAGCATGTTGTTTCTCCAGCACCTGGTGGCAGTCAATCGATGAACCAGTCTAACAGTGTCGGCGCCGCGCCGCGGGTTGCGCTGATTTTGACGGGCGGCGGCGCCCGCGCGGCCTATCAGGTGGGGGTTTTGAAGGCGATTGCTGAGTTCACCGAGCAGCAGCGTATCCCGTTCCCGATCATTGTCGGCACCTCGGCAGGTGCGGTGGTGGCCAGCATCCTGGCGGCCGACGCTCACCGCTGGGAGCGGGCTGTCGCCTCGCTCGAGTCCGTCTGGTCGAATTTTCGAGTGCAGCAGGTCTTTCGTGTGGACTCGGTGTCGGTGCTACGCTCGGGGTTGCATTGGGCACTGTCGCTGCTGTCAGGCGGTTTTCTGTTGGCGCCGCCGCATTCTCTGCTCAACAACATGCCGTTGCGTCGCTTGCTGACCTACGTCACCGATTTCGAGGCTGTTCGGGCGCGTGTGGCCGACGGTTCGCTGCACGCGCTGGCGCTCTGTGCCACGAGCTACGCCACTGCGCACTCGGTGTCGTTCTTCGAGGGTCACGAGGCAATCCCCGACTGGAACCGCGCGCAGCGCTACGGTAAACGCACTCCGTTGGAGCTCGACCATCTCATGGCGAGCCTCGGTATTCCCTTCCTGTTCCCACCCGTGCAAGTCGACGACGAGTTCTATGGGGACGGAGCGATGCGCCAGACCGCGCCGTTGAGCCCCTGCATTCATCTAGGTGCGGACCGTATCCTGATCATCGGCGTGCGCCAGGCGAACGCCGGACCACGTCTTGTGCTCGGCGACACGTCGCCGACCCCGGGTCAGTTGTTTGGCTACATGCTCGATACACGGTTCACGGATCAGATCGCGGCCGATTGCGAGCAGCTTGCGCGTGTCAATGACCTCGTGCGCGCAGCGCCCGAGTCGACCGTCGCACGTTCGATTGAAACCCTATTGACTGGTCCGAGCGAGGACCCCAGCTCGCTTGCTGCGCGGCATGTCGACAGCCTGCCGCGAGGGTTGCGCGGTCTGCTGCGGGTGATCGGCGCGCGCGACAAAGCCGGCAGCTTGCTGGCTAGCTATCTCATGTTCCAGTCCAACTACACGCGCGAGCTGATCGATCTCGGCTATCGGGATGGGATGGCGCAACAGAGCGCGCTTACCAAGTTTTTGGCAGTTTGAGTTAGTGGTGTTTCTTGTGATATGCGCATAGTATGCGCATATGAAGCGCGGTGATTTCCCATTAGATTCCGACGCAGTGTCGCGCAAGCGACCTGTCAACCTCACACTCAACGAGGCGCTGGTAAGCCAGGCAAAAGGCATGACCAACAATCTTTCTGCATTGGTCGAAGAACTCCTCGGCGAACATGTCGAAAGCGAGCTGCGACAACGGTTGGCGCGCGCAGCGGTCGTGGAACAGACGATCTTTATCTGGAATCGCTTCGAGGCCGACCAAGGGTCATTTGCCGACGAACACACGACTCTCTGATGGCCCAATTTGACGTCCATCACAACCTTGGTCGACACAAGGACAGTATCCCGTTCGTTGTCATCGTCCAATCTTCGCAATTTGAAGGCTACAGACGCCGGGTCGTGGTGCCGCTCGTACGTGCCAGTGCGATCGGACCAGTCAGTTTTCCGACCTTCAATCCCGCGTTTACGATCAAGGGCACCAAGGTAGTGCTACACCCGCTCGAGATCGTCTCAGTCAGTACGGGCCAGTTAGGCAAAAAAGTGGGCTCACTGACCGAAGCGGGCCAACTCATTGCCACCGCCTTGGATGAGTTGTTCAGTCGCGCGTGGCAATGACACGATCCGCGGACATCAGGTCAGGAACAACGCGCCTAGTCCTAACAACGTCGCAAAGCCAATGCAATCCGTGAAGGTTGTCAGGATCACGCCAGCTGACAGTGCTGGATCGATCTTCATGCGCCGCAGGATCAGCGGCACGAGCACGCCGACGCCTGCGGCGGCGAGCAGGTTGACCAGCATCGCCGCGGCGATGATCGCCGCGATCTTCCAGGTGCCAAACCAGAACACCGCGACACAGCCGACCACGACCGCCCAGATCACGCCATTGAGTCCGCCGACGGCGATTTCCTTCCATAACAACCAGCGTGCGTTAGCCCATTCCACCTGACCGAGCGCTAGGCCACGAATAATCAGCGTGACGGTCTGCGTGCCCGCGATGCCGCCCATGCTGGCTACGATCGGCATCAGTGCAGCGAGCGCCGCGACTTTCTCGATCGTCCCCTCGAAGCGTGAGACGACGAATGCGGCCAGAAACGCAGTCACGAGATTGATGCCGAGCCAAAGCAATCGACGGCGGGTCGAGGGGATCACACCTGCGAACAGATCCTCTTCATCGGGCAGTCCGGCCATCGATAACAACGAGTGTTCGGCTTCTTCGCGGATGACGTCGACGACGTCGTCAATGGTGATCCGGCCCAATAACCGACCCGCCGGGTTCACCACCGCGGCCGATACGAGGTCGCGGTCCTGGAACAGCTGTGAGACGTCGTGCGCCGACATCTCGGGCACGATGCGCGGCGAGTCCGACTCGAGGCACTCGCCGACCACGGTGTCTTCGTCTTCGGTCAGTAGTCGCGTGATTGGAATCGTGCCGAGATATCGATCGTTGCGATCGACGACGAACAGGCGATCGGTTTTGTCTGGCAGCTCGCCGCGCATGCGTAGATAGCGCAGCACCACCTCGATCGTCACGTCGGAACGGACGCTCACCGTGTCGGTGTTCATCAGACCGCCGGCGGTATCCTCACCGTAAGCCAGCACGGTATTGAGTCGTTCGCGGTCCTGCTGGTCCATCGCCCGCAGCACCTGGCGCGTCACGGCCTCGGGTAGATCGCCGACGAGGTCGGCGAGATCATCCACCTCCATGCCTTCGGCGGCGGCGACCAGCTCTTCGGCGTCCATCCCGTCGATCAACGACTGACGGACGTTCTCGTTCAATTCGACGAGCACGTCACCTTCGAGCTCGGGGTCAACGAATTCCCACACCACCTCGCGTTGTGCCGACGGCAGGGACTCGAGCAGATTCGCAATCTCGGCCGGGTGCATCGCGTTGACGAGGCGATGCGCAGAACGGAACGTACCCTGCGTGAGCGCTTCGCGCAGTGCTGCGAGCCGTCCTGGTTTGCCGGGTTTGAGTTCCGCGTTCATGGCGCGCGGAAGTGTAACGCGCGGCTGACGTTGCCGTTACGTAGTCCGCGCGGGCGCCGCTTTGAACGGCGTGGGGACGCTGAGCGCGCCCGCTTGGCGCTTACCGCGCCAGCAGTTCGACCGCGACGACGGTCTCGACGCCGTCGCGCAGGATCGTCGCCTTCACTTTGTCGCCCGCGACGTGCTGCTTGAGCGCGTTGGAGAAAGCACCCAAGTCATTGATCGCGACGCCATCCAGTGCGAGCAATACGTCGCCGGCAACGATGCCAGCGTGGGCCGCGGGCGAGTCCGGCACGACCGACTCCGCCTTCACGCCTCTGGCTTGTTGGGCGTAGTCCGGTACCAGCCCGAAGGAGACACGCCGTGAGGTGCCATCAGCACCCCCGGAGCTCGTCGCGCCTGCCGGACCGGCGTTGTTACCGCCGGCCGCTGCATCGATCGTGATGGTGAGCGGCTCGGGTCGTTGCACCAGGTAATCGATCGTCTCGCGGGCCACGGTGGCGACTTTCACCAAGCCATCGACGTCCACTTTGTCGGCAGTGTCGGTCGGCCGGTGGTAATCGAGATGGGCTTTGGTAAAAAGCTGAATACCCGGGATGCCGCGTTCGATGAAACTCTGTTGATCAGAGGACTGCGACGCGCCGGGAATGCTCTTGGTCGGGATGCCGGTTGTGAAAGTGATGCCGCGAAACACGTGTTGCCACTCGGTCGCGGTGCCAGTTGCCAGCGCCGTTACTTCACCGTTGCCTAAGCGCCCAACGGTGTCGAGATTCACGACGGCACGGATGCCGGCAAGCGGCACAGTGGAGTTGGCGACGAAGAACTTCGAGCCATTCAGCCCCGACTCTTCGCCCGAGAAGCCGATGAATACGAGCGTCCGCGGTGGCGCACCGGCAGCCGCCAAGGTGCGGGCTAACTCGAGCATCACGGCGACGCCGCTCGCGTTATCGTCGGCGCCAGGATGGAGTTGGCCGACTTCCTCGACCCTGACACCTGGACCACTGCGACCGAGATGGTCGTAGTGCGCCGAGACGATCACCGCCTGGTCCGCAAAGGCGGGATTTGCGCCTTGCAGAACACCGACGACATTGCGCGTGCGGATGGGTTGTTTCGCACCAGCCGGCGTGAACTCGAACGGCTGGAAATAGGACTCGCCATTGCCGGGCACGAGCCCCGCTGCATTGAATGCGTCTGCGACGTAGTCGCCAGCCGCTTGCAGGCCCTCAGTGCCGAGGCCGCGACCGTCGCGAGCGGGATCGGCGAGCCAACGCACTAGCTCAATCATGGCGGCACCGTCAAATACGGCCGGCAGCGTCGCGAGCGGCCTACGCGGCGGGAACTTGTTAGTCGCTGGCGCAGCCGCGGCCATCGGCACAGCATTCGACGCTGGCAAGACGACATGCAACGGCGAGTCGGCCGCGATCCACTCGCCCTTGGCGGTGTTGGCTGGCTCCGTGCCCTCGAAGCCAAGATAAGAGTACTTACCGTAGTGCGGCAGCTTGCGCGCCAGGCCTTCGCCCGCCGCCAGGGGATCGACGGTGACCCATCCCACCGCTTTGGCGGGATTGCCGGGGTTGCGCCTAACGACCACGGTCGAATGGTCTTTGAACGGCATGTTGGTGCCGGCCGCATTGATCCCGTCATCAGCGACCGCGTAGCCGATCGCCGGATCGTCCGCGAACCACTGTTTTGCCAGCGTGTTGTCGCGCCCGAAGAACCAGATGGCGCGATCCTTCGGCAACGCCATTCTGGCGCTGTCGAGACGCGTGTCGATTTTCTGTGCGTTGCCGCCGCCCCAGAACTCGATCATCTTGCGATACACGGCCTGTGTCTCGGCGCTCGCGGCCGCCGGTAGCACCGCGACGATCTCCGGGTCGCCGAACATCTGACCGAGCGATGGGGCCGTCTCGCGCGCGTCGAGCAGGCGGAACAGATCGAACTCGGGATCGATCTCGACCGACAGCGGTTCGGCTTGCGTCACGAACTCGAACTTCGTGTCGCGCTGGTTGCTTGCGACCTTGAACATCTCGACACCCGCGCGCGTGCGGATAGCCACGGGGATATCCATTGCGAAGGGCGCTGCCTTCTGCACTTGGCGCAGCGTGCCGCGGACAGCGTACGACTCGTTTGCGGCGCTGGCGCGAGCCATCGTCACGTCAGTAGCGCGCAGGTCCGGCGCGCCAGCACGCGTCACCCACTGCTCGTACATCGGCAGCAGATCCGTCTCGGCCACCGCGCTGAAGGCGCGCGCCAGGTCCATGAAGGTGGCGCGCTTGCCGCGCTGCTCGCGATAGAACTTCTGCAAGCCGCGCTTGAAGGCCTCGTCGCCGATCTGGCGGCGAGTCATATGAAACAGCATCAGGGCTTTGCCGTAGCCCACCGCTTCAGTGGCCGGACTATGCCGCGAGCGGAACTCGCTCAAGGGAAGTCACGTGCCTCGCGGACGAAGTCGCGGTATTTCTTCAGCGTGTCGCGCCGATACTCGGCACCCTGGTCCTGCTGCTCCTTGTAGAGGTGATCCGCAAGGTAGGCGGTGAGGCCTTCGCACCAGTTGCCGCTGGCGTAGTCGACGAACACGCCGTTGCCCCACCAGTTGTGCAGGATCTCGTGCGGATAGGATGAGGTCAGGATGAACGGGAAGCGAATGATCTGTGGCCCTAACAGGGTGAAGCTCGGCATGCCGTAGCCGGTTTCCCAGAAGTTCTCGACCAGCGCGAACTTCTCGTATGGATAAGTGCCGATCAGGCTGCGGTACATTTCGAGATTGCGCGCCGTTGCCTCCAGATACTTGGCTGCGAGCGCATCATCGGGCTTGCGCAGGTACACCTCGGCCGTGACGGCACCTGCGGCGCGCGCATAGCGGGTGAGGGGGCCGCCGACAATATGCAGCTCATCGAGCGGCGCGTCCGAGCGCCAGTGCGTCTTACCCGCGGCATCGCGGGCGGTGCCATTGCCTGGGCTGATCAACTGCCAACCCTCGGGCGACTGTGCTGTTAGTTCAAACGTGAACAACGTGTCGCCGAGGTAGGGGTACCAGAGCGTGCTGCCGGCCAGGTAGACGCCGTCTTCTTTGATGACACCCGCAGTCTCGTTGAAGCCGCGGGCGTATTCCTGCCCGGGTGTCTCGAAACCGAAGTCGATGCGGCCTTTATAGTGCAGCGCAAATTGCGCACTGCCCGGCGCGAGCTGCACGCGATAGCGCGCCGCGCGACCGGAGCGCGTCATTGCTTGCGAAGAGCCGTTGATGCCGCTGAAGCCAGCAGCGGCGTCGGCCGGCAGGCGTTCCGCGCGGGGTTCCGATTCGACCATCGCGAGCGGTGCCGCCAGCAAGAACTCGACTGCCTGACCTGCCATGGCGGGCGGCAACTTGACCACCGCGCGCGCATCGAGCGTGCGAGCCGCTGGATCGAGTTGCGTCTCGAGTTGGTAGCGAGGCAGAGGCGGGGCATCGGCGGCGACAGCATACGGTGAGGACAGCGCCAGGCACAGTGCGTGGGCAGAGATCGCTAATACTAGTGAAAGTGAACGCATAGACCACATTCTAACGTGTGTGCCGGCGCAACTGGCCGCTATGGCTCGGATAAAATGGCGCTGACCCTTTTCATCAGCGAGGCAGCCGTATGGAAACCCGCCGCCGCAGTCTGGAACCGGTTGATGGCATCACTCACGTCATCCTCATCTTGCGTGGGCAGCGCATTCTCCTTGATGCGGATCTCGCCGCCATTTACGGCGTCACCACCAAGCGACTGAATGAGCAAGTGAAGCGCAACAATGCGCGGTTCCCCGAGGACTTCATGTTCCAACTGACGGCCGAGGAGGCTGCCGCTTTGAGGTCGCAAATTGCGACCTCAATAACGCCCAGCGGCCGCGGTGGCCGCCGCTACCGGCCATTCGCCTTCACGGAACACGGCGCCATTCAGGCGGCGAACGTACTCAACAGCACCCGCGCTGTCGAGATGAGTGTTTTTGTCGTGCGCGCGTTCGTCCAACTCCGTGAACTCTTGAGCTCGAACAAGGAACTCGCCGTTCGTCTCGATCAACTCGAAGCGCGTATCGAAAAGAAGCTCAACACCCATGACCAATCGATTTCCGCCATGCTCGCGGCGATCCGTGAGCTGATGAAACCGCCGGCTTCCCCGCATCGCGGTATCGGCTTTACCGCCGACTTGGGCGAGTAGCCGCTACCTACGAACTAGCCGCTACTTAGCGACACCAATGCTGCGGCGGAAAGCGATCTTTAGAGTGACTGGCTGGCCGTCGCGTTCAATCACGAGCTCGGCGGCATCACCCCAGCGGTACTCGCCCACCTGGCGTTGCAGGGAAGTACTGCCATCGATTTTGACGCCATCCAGCGTGCGCAGGATGTCGCCGACTTTGAGGCCCGCTTGATCGGCGGTGGAGCCTTGGTCGATCTGGATGATCTTGCCGGGTTCATTGCCAATGCGGCCCATCAGCGAGACACCGAGCACCGGCAGCGTGGGTTGTGCTGTCCACGGCACGCCCCAGAGAAAGTCTGCGTAGGAGGCGCGTACGCCAGCCAGCGGTTTACCGTCTTCGCCGCGCACGGTCACGGGAATCAATGAGGCGATGCCGCCCTTGAAGTGTGGTGCGAGCTGACGCTCGGCGCCCAAGCCGTACGCCACGTGCCCGGAGCCAATCAGTACGACGACGATCTCTCTCATGTCCGCCGGAGTCGTTAGTGCCTGGCCCGCGTTCCAGCCCATCGCCGAATCCCAAGTGACCTGGGCAAGGTACAGGCCCTCGACCTGCTCGGGCGGCATCTTCGAGTGCAACGGATCGTCCGACTCGAAGTATGACTGCACTAACTGCCGATGTTCGACGCTCGTGGTGTCGATCGACGGCGGCATGTGTTTGCGCGTCTCAGGATCGAGCGCGTCGAGGCCCGTGGAGCGGACCGTGCGCACAACCTCACGCGGTACGTTGACGCCGACCATGCGAAGCTTGTGATCGCGGGCGTAGTCGAAAATCTCGCGGTAATGACCCCAGTGGTGCGACCAGGTCTCGTACCACTTGGCCTGCTCAAGGAACTGTTGTTCCGTGAGTTTGCCTGCGGTCCAATCCTCGAGCGGCTGCGTCGTCGTGTACGGGAACATTTCAAGGCCGACGATCACCTTGCGACCGGCGGCCTGCAGCGCTTCGATTGCCCGCAACTGCGCGCGATGGAACTCGCCGTTGGTGTGCTCCTCGCCGATGAACAGCACGCGGACGTCAGCCAGGCGGCGCGCAAACTCGCCGGCGTCGATCACCTCACCCTTGGCGGTGTCGGTGATGCCGTCGAGCGTCACGGCTGCGAGTCGATCCTTGCGAGCCTGATCACCGATCGCGAGTTGTTGCGGGCCCGGGTTTGCCGCGTCAGCGGATTCGGCCGCTGCCGCTGGCGCGACGATCGCAACGCAGGCCGCCAACGCGAAGACCGACAACGAAAAGGCCGCTGCGGCGGCGAGCCGCAGCGGCAGTGCCATCAGAACCGCATCCGCCAGGTCACGCCGTACTGCCGCAAGCGCGGGTGTGAGACGCTCCAGCGCCACGGGAAGAACGTGCCGCCCGTGTTCTGGCCGGTGGGCAGAGTATTGCCGAAGTAGACATCACGGAACGCACCCGTCGGAGCGTCCTCATTGCCGAGGTTGCGACCCCAAAGCTCGAGCGTCCAGCGATCATTGCGCAGGCCGATGGAGGCGTTCAGGTTGGTGGCTTCCGGAATGATGGTCTGATTGTCTGCGCCACCGAACTGCTCACCGCGGTAAGAAATGTCGCCCCGGACAAACCAATCCGTATCGCCGCGTAGCGCCGTGGTATAGCCAGCGCCGAGGTTGCCCTGCCATTCCGACGAGCGCAGCAGGGTGTTGCCTGATACGTCACCCGTGGGTGCGTAGGCCGGGAACTCGCTGAACGAGGCGATCCTTGCGTTATCGTAAGTGCCGTCCAGGTAGGACACGCCAAAGTTGAGGTCCAAACCAGGGATCGGTCGCGCTCTAATGAGCAGCTCCGTGCCACGTACGGTTGCGTCGCCGCCATTTGTGTTGACGCCGGTCGGTGTGATGATATCTCGGCCGCCCACTTGCGAAATGACCTGCGGGATGACGATGTCCGACCAGTCGATGTTATAGACATCGAAATCAATGCTAAGGCGCCGGTCGAGAAACTCGCCCTTGAAGCCAATTTCGTAGCTGAGGATCTTCTCAGGATCAAACGGTGCGCCAACAGTCTGATCGACGCCCGGTGTGTCAACGAATTGAACGGTGGTTGCATCAAAATTACCGGACTTCTCTGACTGGGCAATTGATCCGTAAATCGTCATGGACGCGGCGGGCTTGTACCGTGCGCTCGCACGCCAATCCGTCAAGCCCCAAGAGTTTTTGTCACTCACGCCCGTCAGGGGACGGTTGAACGAACGCTCTTCATCCGTGTAGCGCCCTTCAATCGAGGCGGTGAACTGATCGGTGAAGTCGAACTCCGCCTGCGCGAAGCCCGAAATTGCCTCGGTGTTCTCGGTGCCAACGATGCCGAAATCGGCGCCGCCGTTGGGGTCGTTGAACCACTCCAGGAATGCTGCGTTGCCCGCGCCGGCTGCGAACTCTACCAGTGCCGGACCCATCGGGCCGAAGGCGAAGGGCGTGCAAGCCAGGCAGAATGAACCAAAGTCAGCCGGCAGGGGCTGGCTGGCGATGACACCGTCCTCGCCGAACTCCCGGTCCGTCTTGTAGTAGTAAGCACCAAAGGAATAGCGTAAGCGTTGTTCGCGATCGCTCGCGAAGCGTAGTTCCTGGCTGAATTCCTCGGTGGTATCACCGCCGCCGTTCTGCAACAAACCGGTGGTGAACTGCTTCGCCGGGCCGGAGGTCGGAAAGCCGAAAACCGTGACAATCGGTGCGGGTTGGTAGGTGAAGATTACGGTCTCACCGGAATTGCGCGAGCCGTCGACAAAGAACGACTGGCTGACGTTCGAGTAACCCGATAGCGCGGAAATCTGGCCGCCCCAGACATCCCACTGCAGCCGCAGGTGTGCGCGCGTCAGGTCGCGATCTTCACCGCGAGCACCCGGTACTGCTGACAGACTGTCGGCATTGATCGAGGGCAATTCGCCGCAGAAGTTCAGCTGCCGACTTGAGGGAAGCATCGCGGGCGGCGGGACTTGATTCTGGGCAGCTACGCGCCGGTCTTCGCAGTTGGCGGCGACTGCCGTAGTTGCCGAATTGTCAATGCGGTCGTCGGACACATAAAGGCCGACTTCCGCTTCAAAGGTGTCACTCGGCGTCCAGACCAAGGCGCCCTGGAAGGTCTTGAACTTGTAACCACCGATATTCGCGCCGGGTCCGCCGCCGCCGGACCAATTATTTTCGTAGGAACCGCCGAACTCATCGTGCAGAACTGCGGCGCGACCGCGCAGCACGCCGTCGATTAATGGGCCGCTGACCCCGACCGACGCCAAGGCCTTGCCGTCATTGCCGAAAGTCACTTGTGTCTTCGCCTTGAATTCGTCGGTCGGCTTCGCCGTCACGTAGTTGATGGCGCCGCTGAAGGCGTTGCGGCCGTAGAGCGCCGACTGCGGGCCTTTGACGACTTCGATACGCTCCAGATCCAACTGGCTGAAGTTGATGCCTTCGCGACCCGACACGTACACGCCATCAATAAAGACAGCGGTGTTGAGGTCACCGAAGATGTCGACAGGTGATATGCCGCGAATCACAGGCGCTGGCAGAAACTCGCCGATGACGCTGGAGAATGTCAGGCCAGGCGTCTGCGCCGCGATGTCATCCAGATTCGTGATGCCGCGCTGTTCAATCTGCGCGGTGCTGAATGTGCTGATTGCCAGCGGCACGTCGAGGAGCTTTTCCTCGCTACGACGCGCCGTGACGATGACCTCGTCGAGACTCACGGCGGACGCCGCCTCCGCAGCCTCTTGCGCTTGCGAGACGTTGATGCCAACCAGTGCTAGCATCGCCGCGGATCCGGCCAGACTGAGCCAGCGCCAGGAAAATCGATTGTTCATAGAGTGCTCCCATAAGTGCGTGGCGATTGTTTTTTCGCGACTGCTGTGGCAAAGCTACAATTAAATTTGGGTCGACGCTAGTACTAGACAGGGGGGGCGCGACCACACACTGCACCAACGAGGGGTCATATGAGAACTATTCTTACTTCCGGTACTGTCGCGGTTCTGGCAGCTTTTTCACTTAATTTGCTGGGTTGCCAGGCCAGTGAGCCCACCAAGACGGCGGCCACAGCACCGCAGCCATTGACGGTGCCGGCGGGCGCCGAGCTGAGCACAGTACCCAACGAACTGCCGTCGTGGTTAATTCCCAACATGGACGAGGCCGCCGAGGCCTATTACGGGCCGGACAGCGAACACCTGATCGCGCAGGTGAAAAGCCCGCTGGCGGTCAAGAGCCCGCGTGGTATGTCGGGCTTTCTCACCAAGACCTTCACGGACTCCGGTACAGACATCGTGCTCATCAACGAGAAGGGCTGGGATGCGTGCTCGTACTTCTTCCCGGACGGCAAGCGCCTGGTCTGGACCTCGATCAAAGACAACATGACCATGCCGCTCGGCAACTGGTCCGACTGGCGGAACTATCCGCAGGGCGCGGAGTTGTATGAATCCGATCGCCAAGGCAAGAACGTCAAGCGTCTGACTAACAACCAGTACTACGAGGCGGAAGTCACGGTATCACCGGACGGCAAGTGGATTGTCTTTGGTCGAATGATCGACAAGAACATGGATCTTTGGATCATGAAGTCGGACGGCACTAACGAAAAGCAGTTGACCTTTACGGAAGACGATCAGGAGGGAGCGCCGTATTTTCTGCCCGATAGCGAGACCATCATTTTCCGCGCGTGGAAGGCGTCTGAATACGATCAGAAGCCCACGCCCATGACGATCTACACGATGAAGCGCGATGGCTCAGGCCGCAAAGCCGTGACGTACACGCACGATATGAACTGGGCGCCATATCCCGCGCCCGATGGTCGTCATTTCGTCTTTGTGCGCGCCGAAACACAGCGCAACTGGGAAGTTTATCTCGGCGACTTGCAGTCGAAAGAAATCAAGCGCATCACCTTCGATGAGGGTTTTGACGGCTTCCCGTCAATCTCGCCCGACGGTCGCAAGATGGTGTGGACAACTTCGCGCAGCGCCGGACCAAAGGCCGGCTTCATGCAGGGACTAAAACTGCACGTGATGGATATTACGTCGCTCGGTTTGGGCCCGAAATAATCTGGATCTTGCCTTCGGTACCGGCGGCCAAGGAGTTGTGCCGCACGGTCACCGAGGTGTGATTGGCAGCGAGCTTTTCGGCCAGCCGATCGGCGAGATACACCGAGCGGTGTTGCCCGCCCGTGCAACCGATCGCTATTGTTAGATAGCGACGGTTGCTCGTCTGGTGTTCGGGGATTCGGCCCTCAACAAAGCGCGCGATGTCCTCGAGCAGCCGTCGCACACTCTGATGGCCTTCGAGATACCGGATGACTTCCGGGTTGCGGCCAGTCATGGCGCGCAGGCTGATGTCCCAGTAAGGATTCGGCAACGAGCGTGCGTCGAACACAAAATCTGCATCACCCGGGATGCCGTTCTTGAAGCCGAAGGATTCGATCAATATCGACAGCCGCGCGCTCGAGCGCTGCTCGACGCGCTTGGCGATCAATTCGCGCAAGTCGTGAACACCCATTTTTGAGGTATCAACGACCAGGTCCGCCGCATAGATGATCGGCTCGAGCAGCCGCCGTTCCATGGCGATGGCTTCCTTCAGTGAAGTCTCCTGCGAGCTCATCGGATGCTTGCGACGAGTCTCGGCAAAACGTCGCAACAAGTCTTCGTCGCTTGCTAACAGAAACACGACCTCGCACTGCACGCCGCTTTCTTTCAGATCGTCGATCAGCTTTGGCACCGTCGCGATTTCGGCCGGCTCGTTGCGTGCATCGAGCCCGACCGCCGTGCGTTCGTACTGCGCCGTACCGCTATGCACGGTATGGGCGATGAACGGCTTGAGCATGGCGGCCGGGATATTGTCGATGCAGTAATAGCCGACGTCCTCGAGCATGTGCAGTGCCACGCTCTTGCCGGAGCCGGATAGGCCGCTGACGACGATTAGACGCATAAGCGGGTCAGGCGCGCAGCGCCTTGCGCGTCTCCGCCGCACGGGGATCGGCGCGTTTTTCCTTGTGCTTGATTACGCTGCGATCGAGCTTGTCGATCAGCGCATCGATCGCGGCGTACATGTCGGTGTCGGTAGCGATGGCGTGTATCGAGCTGCCGCGCACCTGCAGCGTGGCTTCAGCTTTCCGCTCCAGCTTCTCCACAGTCAGGATGCAGGACACGTTCAGGACGTGGTCGAAATGCCGCGAAATACGTTCGAGTTTCTTCTCGACGTAGGCGCGCAGGGGTGGCGTGACGTCGACATGATGACCGGAGAGCGATAGTTGCATGGCTAACTCCTTAGGCGTAGCTCTGGCTGGATGAAACTGCTGCAAAACTGGTGTTACTTGTCGGCATGGCGCTTGCGCTCATTGGAGGGCGCGATGCCGAGTGCTTCGCGATACTTGGCGACGGTGCGTCTGGCGACGGCGATGCCTTCGTCGGCCAGCAACTCGGCCAGTCGACTGTCCGAAAGCGGCGCAGCGGCGTCTTCTTCGCGCACCAGTTTCTTGATCTTGGCGCGCACCGCCGTCGAGGAGGCACCGCCCCCATCGGCCGCTTCGACCTGACTCGAAAAGAAATACTTGAGTTCGAAAACGCCACGCGGCGTGTGCATGTATTTGCTGGACGTGACGCGCGAGATCGTGGACTCGTGCATTTCGATCGCGGTGGCGATGTCCTTGAGGATCATCGGTCGCATCTGTTCTTCGCCGTGCTCAAGAAACGCCGTCTGACGTTCAACGATCGAGCGCGCCACTTTCATGAGCGTCTCGTTGCGAATCTCCAGGCTCTTCAACAACCAGCGTGCTTCTTGTAATTGTGAGCGCAATGAAGAGTGCCCCGAGCCGCGACCGAGTGCATCAGCATAGCCCTGATTGAGTTGCACGCGTGGCAAGGTGGAGCCGTTGATCTCGACCGACCAGCCGCGGTCCGTGCGCCGCACGAACACGTCGGGCACGACGTACTGGGCTTTGGCACTGCTGATCACGGAGCCCGGGCGCGGATGGCATGACCGCACCAGCGCGACGGCCGTCTCCAGTTCATCGTCCGTGGTCAGCAACTCGCGGCGCAGCAACGTGAGTTCGCGGTCGGCCAGCAGATCGAGATGTTTGGCGGCAATGGCCACGGCAAGTGCCAGACCCGGCGTGTCCGGATCGAGCAGCTGCAATTGCAGTGTCAGCGATTCCGACACCGAGCGCGCGCCGATGCCGGGCGGGTCGAGTGTCTGCACCAGCGCGAGCACATTTTCGACCTCGGCGGCGTCGCAGACAATCTCGGGCTTCAGTGTGTCGGCGATCGCCTCGAGGCTATCGGCGAGGTAACCGTCGTCATTGATCGCGTCCACAATGGCGCGCGCGATGCCGCGTTGGCGCGGATCGAGGTTTGCGAATTCGAGCTGACCGGTCAGATGGTCCTGCAGTGATTCCTCGGCTTCGTCGGCGAGGTCGGCTTGACGATCGTCGTCGTCGCGCCAGGAATCGCCACTGGTGCTGCTACTGCCGCGCTCCGCCCAGCCGTCGTCGAGGACTTCCACTTCCACCGTGCTGTCGCGCTCGGGCGGCGCCGCGGCGTCGCCGCGGCGTTCCTCGGGCATCGGGTGCGGTTCGAGCGATTCGAATGTCCCCGTGCCCTCAATATCCTCGATGGGCTCGAGCATGACATTGCTCTCGAGCTGCTCGCGAATGTGCGCCTGCAACTCCAGCGTCGGCATCTGCAAAAGGCGGATAGCCTGCTGCAGCTGCGGGGTCATCGTGAGTTGTTGACCCAGGCGGAGCTGCAATGAAGGCTTGAGCATCGACACGGGTCTCTTGGAACCCCAAGTGGTTGATTTCAGTGGCTTTCTGGCCGAGCGCCCTGCGCGCTAGAGCCGGAACGATTGTCCCAAGTAAACATCGCGGACTTGGGGGTTGGCAAGGATTTCTTCGGCAGATCCGGCAGCGATCACAATTCCGCCCGAAACGATGTACGCGCGGCTGCAAACCCCGAGCGTTTCGCGGACATTGTGGTCAGTAATGAGCACGCCGATGCCCTTGGCCGTCAGTTCCCCAATGATGCGCTGGATGTCGATGACGGACAGGGGGTCGACCCCTGCAAATGGCTCGTCCAGCAGGATGAAGCGCGGTTCCGCCGCCAGCGCCCGCGCAATTTCGACCCGCCGACGCTCGCCGCCCGAGAGTGAGATACCCAGGCTCTTGCGCACGTGGTCGATGCGTAGCTCAGACAGGATCTCATCGAGTCTGGTGCGGCGCGTCGTCGCGTCAAGGTCCGTGCGGGTCTCGAGGATCGCGAGCACGTTGTTCTCGACCGACAGCTTGCGAAAAACCGAGGCTTCCTGCGGCAGATAGCCAATGCCCGCCCGTGCGCGGCGGTGCATCGGCAGTTCTGTCAGGTCAAGCTCATCGAGATGGATGCTGCCAGCATCAGCGGCGATCAGGCCCACGATCATGTAGAACGCGGTGGTCTTGCCAGCGCCGTTCGGGCCTAACAACCCAACTGTCTCGCCGCTGGCGACCTCAAGCGACAGATCGGTGATCACTTTGCGCGACTTGTAACTCTTGGCGAGTTGGCGAACCTTCAAGACGCTCATGGTTTTGGGGAGCTACTCTCGGCCGGCGGCGAAGGTTGCACCGGCTCGGTGGTCGGCGTGCCCTGCGGCGCTGCACCGGGTTGAATGATGATCCGCACGCGGCCCTGTTCGCCCGGCGCGGCGTTGGGCCGTGCACGCGCCTGCACACGCTGCTCGCGGATGTTGTACACGAGACGTTGGCCGCGAATCTCATTGCGGCCGTCGGACAGCCAGGCCGAATCGAGAAGACTCACCGTGCCGGCGGCCGTCTCATAAATGATCGTTTCGGCGCGGCCGCGCGCGATATCCGCCGTCGTGCCGCGGGCTTGCTCGAAGTGCGCGGGTTTGCCGGTGACCGTGGCGCGGCTGATCGCATTGTTGGCAAACGACACGATCGCCTGGTCGGAGGTCAGCTTGCCGCCTTCCGCGCGGATGCGGACATTGCCGCTAAAGGTCCAGCGGCTGTTCTCGAAATTCAGACCGCCCGCGGCCCGCGCTTCCGTCGCTTCGACGCGGATGTCACCTTGGGAAATGGTGACGTCGCGCAGGACGATGGCGTTATTTCGATAGTCCACTTCGGTGGACGCCGCATCGACCGCGATCGGCCCGGTGCGCTGCGCGGCGCGGGTGTGCGGGCCGGCTGGCAACGCCAACAGTGCAACCAGCGCGATTGTCGCAAGCGACTTGCCAGCAGCCTGTGGGCCCGCGACGTTAGGGTAGGAAGCGGCCATTGACCTTCGATTGTAACTGCACGGTCTCGTCCTTCAAATTCGCAATCATACCCACGGAGCTCAAGCGTTGGCCGGTCCAGGTGAGCGTCACCGGCGCATCGGTGGTGATGAGCTGCTCGCGCGGCTGGATATCGAGCAACTCCGTATCGAGGCGGATAGTTTGTACAGCGGTTGGCATGGGTCCGGTGACGTTCACGCTGCCCGACAGTCGAATCCGCTCGCCGGATTCCTGCACCTCGCCCCGCAAGGCGCTGACTTTCCACAAGGCTGGCGTGGCACCGTCCGGGGCGCTGGTCGACTCGGTTGGCGGCGAGTAGTCCATCTGCACCCGCTCAAGTTCGATCATGCCGGCATCGGGGCGTTGGCGAATCAGCTCCGCTTTGAGTCGATACAGTTCGCGGCCATCCGCCCCCGTCTCGACGACCTCGGTGTCGCGGGCCGCGTAACCGGGCTCTGAAAGGGGCTCGTCGGCCGCGCGCTCAGTGGGCGAATCCGTTCGGTTGGTCATGAGTAGCGCACCGACTACGAGCGCCACGATCAAGACCACGATGACGACGCGATAGATCAACGTCGGCGGGCCGGGTCAGTGCGCAGTGCCAGCAAGACATCGCATAGTTCGCGCACGGCACCCTGGCCGCCACGCCGGTCCGTAACGAAATGCGCTGCGGCTAGCGCATCGCCATGCGCATCCGCCACGGCGGCGGCCAGACCGACGGCGCGCATCACCGCAACGTCCGGGCTGTCGTCTCCCAGGCACGCGCATTGCGCCAGATTCAAACGGCGACGCTGTGCCAGGGCAGTCACGACTGCCAACTTGTCGTCGACGCCTTGCCGCACAGACTTGATGCCTAGCTCGCGCGCGCGGCGTGTTACCGCTGCCGACCGGCGTCCCGAGACGATGGCGACGTCGATGCCGGCACTGAGTAGTTGTTTGATGCCGTGGCCGTCATGCACGTGAAAGACTTTGAGCGCTTCGCCACGACTACCGTAGTACAGCCGGCCGTCCGTCATGACGCCATCAACGTCGAGTATCAGCAGCCGCACTTTCGCAGCACGGCTACGCAGCGCGCGCGCAATAGCGGCCATCAGACGACGCCCGCGCGCAGCAAATCGTGGACGTTGAGCGCGCCGACGAGTTGATTGGCGGCGTCGATCACCGGCAACACCGTGATCCGGTGCGTTTCCATCAAGTGCACGGCTTCGGCAGCCAATTCATCCGGACCGATCCGCTTGAACTCGCGGGTCATGATGGCCTGCATTTGCGTCTGATGGACATTCACGCGGCCGTCGAACGTACGTCGCAGGTCGCCGTCGGTAAAGACGCCCACGACCTCACGTGCCGCATCGTCGCTGACGATGACTGTCATGCCGAGCCCCTTGCGTGACATTTCGATCAGGCCGTCCGCGAGGAGTGTGGTGGGGCCGACCACCGGCAACTCGCCGTCCTTGCGCATCACGTCCCTGACATGCAGCAGTAGTTTGCGGCCCAGGCTGCCGCCGGGGTGCGATCGTGCGAAATCCTGCGCCGTGAAGCCACGGGCCTCCAGCAATGCCACCGCGAGCGCGTCGCCCATGGCAAGGCTCGCAGTGGTGCTCGCCGTTGGCGCGAGATTGAGTGGGCAGGCTTCTTCGGCGACGCGGATATCGATCGTCACGTCCGCATTGCGCGCCAGCGTCGATTGGGGACTGCCGGTGAGCGCGATCAGCGGCGCGCCTAGCCGCGACACGTGCGGCAGCAGCAGCAGCACTTCCGGTGTCTCACCAGAGTAGGACAGGGCCAGCACGACATCGTCCCGCGTGATCATGCCTATGTCGCCATGACTCGCTTCAGCCGGATGCAGATAAAACGCCGCCGTGCCGGTGCTGGCCAGTGTTGCGGCGATCTTGCCCGCAACATGCCCCGATTTGCCCATGCCCGTGACGATCACGCGCCCGCTGCAGTCGATGCACAGGCGGCAGGCTGCGGCAAAAGCCGCCTCCAGCCGTGGTGCCATCGCAGTCAGTGCCCGCGCCTCGATGTCGAGCGCGCGGCGGCCCGAGTCCAGCAGGGATTGGTCTGTCACGGTCGATCGCAGCGCTTTGTCCATCGTCCGCATGATACCGCCCCGCCGGCCGCGCTAATATCGCAACATGAATCCACAAGTCGTAGCCGATCTCATCCGCGCCGGCATGCCCGGCGCCACCGTCCAGGTTCAATCCGAGGACAACACCCATTTTGGGGCCTTGGTGGTCGCGGCCGAGTTCGCCGGCAAGCGGCCGATCGCCCGCCATCAGCTCATCTATAAGACCCTCGGCGAGAAGATGGGGCGGGAGATACACGCGCTGTCGATCGAGGCGCTGACACCAGAAGAGCACGCGGCGCGGCGCGCGTAAGGATAGACCGTGGACAAACTGCAGATTCAAGGTGGCATCCCGCTCGAGGGCGAGGTGCGTGTGTCGGGTGCCAAGAATGCCACGCTGCCGATCATTGCGGCGGCCTTGTTAGCGGACGACCCGGTGACGATCGGCAACGTGCCGCATTTGCATGATGTCACCACCATGATCGAGCTGCTGGGCCGTATGGGCGTGTCAGTCACGATCGATGAGCACATGAAGATCGAGATCGATCCGAGCACCATTCGCGATTATGTGGCGCCATACGAACTGGTGAAGACCATGCGCGCTTCTATCCTGGTGCTCGGTCCGCTGGTCGCGCGGTTTGGTGCAGCGGATGTATCGCTTCCCGGGGGCTGCGCCATCGGCGCGCGGCCGGTCAACATCCATGTCGCCGGCCTGCAGGCGATGGGGGCGGATATCAGTATCGAGGGTGGTTATATCCGCGCCCGAGCGGGGCGCCTCAAGGGTGCTCGTTTAGTGCTCGACACCGTCACGGTCACAGGGACTGAAAATCTACTGATGGCGGCGGTGCTTGCCGACGGCGAAACCGTCCTCGAGAACGCGGCGCGCGAGCCAGAAGTGGTGGATCTCGCCAACTTTTTGATCGCGATGGGGGCTCGTATCCAAGGCGCCGGAACCGACAAGATCATCGTGCAGGGCGTCAAGAAGTTGCACGGTACTCAATACGAAGTGCTGCCCGGATCGAATCGAAGGTGGGACTTATTTGGTCGCGGGTGCCATGACCGGCGGCAATGTACGCATCAAGCGCGCCTGCCCGGACCATCTCGATGCAGTGGTTAGCAAACTGCAAGAAGCGGGCGTCAAGGTGGGCGTCGGTGACAACTGGATTGAGGTGGACATGCGCGGCAAGCGACCGAAGTCGGTTGACGTGCGCACCGCGCCGTATCCCGCTTTCCCCACCGATATGCAGGCACAGTTTGCGGCGCTCAATACCATTGCCGATGGTGTTGGCACGATCATCGAGACAATTTTCGAGAATCGTTTCATGCATATGCTGGAGATGCGCCGCATGGGCGCCGAGATCCGGCTCGAAGGCAATACCGCGATCATCAAGGGCGTGCCGAAGTTGACGGCCGCGCCCGTCATGGCTACCGACCTGCGAGCATCCGCGAGTCTGGTGCTGGCAGGGTTAGTAGCCGAAGGCCGCACCGATATAGAGCGTATCTACCATATCGATCGTGGCTATGAAGCGATCGAGGAGAAGCTGGCGCAGTTGGGGGCGCAAATACGGCGCGTTCCTAACTAAGGGTGCGTTGTGGCTGTGGGTTTTCCGGCGAGCGCATCGGCTGCGTCGCGGTGAACTGGGTCGGGCGCGCTGCGCGTGCCCTTGTCCGGCTGGGGTGCGCATCTTCCCCCTGGCGAAGTAGTTAGATTGTTAGGGGAACAGGAGCGCACCCCAGCCGGACTGCGGCGCCCTCGACAGTTCACCGCGACGCAGACGATGCGCTCGCCGACATGCTAACTGCCGCAGCGCGCCGTTAGGTGATCGAAGAGTCGCAGATTCGACATGTGCGAGCTGGCTGGCGGTCAGGCGCGGTGCTGGAAGTATTTCACGCCTTCAATTGCTGCGAAATCGCTATCCTGAGTCCAAAACGTTGCGCCAAAGCGCTTTGTGGTGGCTAACATCACGCTATCGGCCAGCGGTAGTTTGAGCTCGATGGACAATTGAGCCGCGGCGAGCGCCGTTGCACGATCCAGATCGACTACTCGACCTTGCTCCATCTGCGCCACCGCCTGGAGTGCTAGATCTTCGTCTCGTTGCGTGGCAACTCGCTTGAAGACTTCGTAAATCGAAATGGTCGGCACGAGCAGCGTTTCGGTATCGCGAATGGGCTTGGCAAACTGCGCGGCATTCGGTCCGTCGGCGAAGTACTCCAGCCAGCCGGAGGAGTCGACGACATTCATATTTTATCTTTGTCGCGCGGCACGGTCGTATCGATGCCACGCAGAAAGCCTCGCGCGTCTCGGGCCGACTTCACCGGGACGAGTTCCAGTCGTCCTCGAAACTCGAGCGCATGCAAGCGCATGCCCCCGCGAATGCCGAGCGACTCGCGGATCGCACGTGGAATCACGATCTGGTATTTGGACGACACAGTGACCGTTGTCATACGTTTCTCCGATCGATCATTAGATCGTAAAGCGACATGGCCACGGCGTCAACCCAAAATGGCACGGTTCTCACTGCATTGTGATTGTCACAACTGCGTTCAACCGTGCTTTTCGCGTGCCGCATACCAATCGCTCGGCCGTGTTGAGACGTCGGGCAGGCTGTTCAGGAATGCTTCGCCGCAGCCTTTGAGTCGCACCTGGGTGGCGGAAATATGCTGCGGGTAGGCAATGCGCGTTCCGACCACCGCGAATATCAACGCAGGCAGTAGCCTCAGCGCGCCGCTTGCCGCAATCACTTCCGGTGAATCCGGCGACAGCACCATGGCAGAACCGATCAATAGGATGCTGGCCAGTACGCCGGCAAAGCTCAGGCCAATGGCGATGCGTCGCTTGCGCGTGTGCTCCTGGCACAGTCCGAGTGCGACCCGCGCCTTCTTGCGTACGATCATGGCGATGATTGCGTAGACAATCACGTTGAAAAAAAATGATGGCGCAGTAGCCGGGATGATGCCAGTAAAGCCGCCTCGGCTTGATCGGCTCGAGAGCCGGCGCATTGCACTTTACACAGCGCGGTGGCGGCGCGGCGTCGTACTCCAGAACGAGGACTTTTCCATCTCGCATAGCTCTAGAATCCGTATGGATCCGGTTCGGGTCCAGCGTCGCCTGCGGCGGCGCGTACGGATTCCGTGCGTCGAGCATGATATGCCTCACAAAGAGACGTAGCTGTTAGGCGAGCTATCTTAACAACTAAGCCTGGAGAGTTCGATCTTGGCGCCGTGATCCTTGTCCCAGTTGCAACGACGAGACCGCGAAATAGCCGCAAGATTTACGGGCGTCAGTGCACGAGCAGGCTACCGCAGGCTGTGGAGGGCGCCGCAGCCAGAGCGCGGGGCGCTCCTGTTTTCCTATCAATATAACTACTTCGCCAGGGGGAAGATGCGCCCCGCGCTCTGGCAAGGGCACGCGCAGCGCGCCCGATTCAGTCTGCGGCAGCCTGCTCGTGCACCGACGCCCGCACATCTCGCAACTACGTCTGCGTTCTTGGCTTCTCAATAGACGTCAGTTTCACGGTGAACTCCTGTTTGCCCCGCAACACCCGAATCTCGATCGCCTTACCCGGCAGCGCGTCCGCCACCCGCGCGAGCACATCTTGCGCATTCAGGACATCGCGTCCATCGATTGCCAGCAGCAGGTCACCAGGGCGCATGCCGGCGCTGGCGGCGGGGCTCGTCGTATACAGATTGGCGATCACGACGCCGCCTTGAGCCAGACCAAGCTGTTGCGCGTCGCGCGCGTCAATGTCCTGCGGGATGACGCCGATCCAGCCGCGAATCACGCGGCCGTTCTTTAGCAACTCGGTCACGACGCTGCGCATCAGGTTGGCTGGAATTGCGAAGCCGATGCCTTCGACGCCGAGATTTTTGGCGAGCACGGCCGTGTTGATGCCGACCAACTCGCCGCTGGTATTGATCAGTGCGCCGCCGGAATTGCCGGCGTTGATCGGCGCGTCGGTCTGGATGAAATTCTCGAACGTCGCCACGCCTAACTGCCCGCGCCCGGTGGCACTGACGATCCCTTGCGTGACGGTTTGCGACAGGCCGACCGGGTTGCCAATGGTCAACACAACGTCGCCGACGCGCAGCCGGTTGGACTGCCCGACCGGCATCACGGGCAGAGTAGGCAAGTCGATCTTGAGTACGGCGAGGTCGGTATCCGGATCGCGCCCCACCACGGCTGCATCCGCCGCCCGGCCATCGGCAAGCTGGACGCGCACGGCATCTGCGGTGGCGATCACGTGATGGTTGGTCACGATGTTGCCTGCCGGGTCCAGGATCACACCCGAGCCAAGGCTGCGTTCCACGCGTTGTCGGTAGCGAGGCGTCGCATCGCCAAACAGCTCTTCGATCGGATTGGGCCTTACCCGTTCGGTGACGATGCGGGCGGTGTAAATGTTTACGACGGCTGGCGAGGCTCGCTCGACGGCGTCTGCATAGGACACAGGGCCAGCAGCCAGTCTGGGGCTCGTCGCCTCGGGGCCGCCGGCTGGGGCAGGGTTCACCGCTGCCGGTTGGCTGGATTCGGCTGGCTTTGCGCCGGCTTGGTCGGGCGCTGCAACCTGGCGTGTCAGCAGCTCCGGCCGCCAAGCGACCAGCAAGAAAGCCGCGGCGAGGCCAACCACGATGGAGCCAGCGATGAACAGCAGTGTCTTGGCGACTGATGAGCGAGTCATTGCCGAGCGGCTCCGTGGGATGGTTTAGGTTGGCGAGGACAAATGGGCAGCAAAGGCTTCATGTATAATGTATCGCTTCCCGTGAAGTCGCAGCGCCCTCGTGCCGCTCGAGCGAGTACGGGCTCAGTGATGTTGTACCAGAGGTTATCGAATGAGCGAGTATGCGGCGCATCCGCCTGTCGGCGAGGAACCTGAAATAGACCTTACCAGGCGCAAGTATCTGACCGTTGCAACGAGTGCCGTTGGTGCAGTCGGCGTGGGCTTCATGCTCACACCCTTCTTGGCTTCCTGGAAGCCCTCGGAGCGTGCCCGTGCGGCTGGCGCTCCGGCGGTCGTTGACGTGTCAAAAATGGAAGCTGGCCAGATGATAACGGCCAACTGGCGCAAGCAGCCGATCTACATCGTGCGGCGAACGCCGGAGATGCTGGCAATGCTGCCGAAACACGACGCGGAGCTCAAAGACCCGACGTCGACCGACTCGGTGCAGCCTGAGTATGCGGGTAACGTCAACCGGTCGCGGCGCGACGACCTGCTGGTGTTAGTCGGCATCTGTACGCACTTGGGTTGTCTGCCGAAGCAGCATTTCGCCGCGGCAGATCCGCAGCTTGGTGCTGACTGGCCGGGTGGTTTCTTCTGCGTGTGCCATGGCTCCAAGTTCGACATGTCTGGCCGCGTTTTCAAGGGCTCGCCAGCGTCGGTCAATTTGGTCGTTCCGCCGTACTCGTTCGAGGACGACAACACTTTGGTGATTGGAACGGACGATGCTGGCGCGGCGAAAGGGGTTGCGTAATGGCTACGGTAGTTGACCCTGCAAAGCCCAAGGCGAAGGGCCTCATGGGCTGGATTGATGAACGGCTGCCGGTCAGCGACTTCGTCCGTGACCATCTCACGGGGTACTACGCGCCAAAGAACTTCAACTTCTGGTACTACTTCGGCTCGCTCGCGCTGGTCGTGTTCGTGCTGCAGATTTTCACCGGTATCTTTCTCACGATGCACTACAAGCCAAGCGAGTTGGCGGCGTTCGACTCGGTTGAGTACATCATGCGTGAAGTGGAGTACGGCTGGCTCATCCGGTACATGCACTCCACGGGCGCATCGGCGTTCTTCATCATGGTGTACTTGCATATGACACGCGCGTTCCTGTATGGCTCGTACAAGCGACCACGCGAGTTGTTATGGCTGATCGGCATGCTGATTTACGTCGCGCTGATGGCCGAAGCCTTCATGGGCTACGTATTGCCTTGGGGCAATATGTCGTTCTGGGGCGCGCAGGTGATCGTCAATCTGTTCGGTACGATTCCGGTCGTCGGGCCGGGCTTGGTGGAGTGGATTCGTGGTGATTTCGGCATCGCCGACGCGACGCTCAACCGCTTTTTCTCGTTCCACGTGATTGCGATTCCATTCGCGCTCGCCATGCTGATCGTCCTGCATCTCGCGGCGCTGCATACCACCGGATCGAACAACCCGGACGGCATCGAGATCAAGAAGAACAAGGACAAGAATGGCATTCCGGTCGATGGTATTCCGTTCCACCCGTACTACACGGTCAAGGATATCGTTGGCGTCGGCGTATTCCTCACGTTGTTCGCGATCGTTGTGTTCTTCGTGCCGACTCTGGGTGGGCTGTTCCTCGAGCCGCCCAACTTTGAGCCAGCGAATGCGTTGTCGACGCCGTTGCACATTGCGCCGGTGTGGTACTTCACAGCCTTCTACGCGATTCTGCGCGCCGTGCCGGATCAACAGTTCGGTGCGTTATTGATGGCGCTCGCTGTGGTGGCGTTCTTCTTCATGCCGTGGCTGGATCGTGCCAAGAACAACTCGATGCGGTATCGGGGCATGGTCTCCAAGGCGCATCTGGGTATGTTCTTTATCACCTTCATCGTGCTGTCGTACCTCGGCCTGCAGCCAGCGGAGGGCATTTACGTGTTGCTGGCGCGCATATTTACCGCGCTCTGTTTCGCGTACTTCCTGTTGTTGCCATTCATTTCGAAGGCCGATGGGAACGGCCCGGTTCCGGAGCGAGTCACCTACCATGCGCACTAAGATCGTTTTGCTGGCGGCAGCGTTGGCCGCAACCCATGGGCTGGCAAGCTTTGCTGCCGTCGGTATCCCCGGCGAGTGGCAGCATTGGCAGGCCGAGGTCGAGATCAACAATCTGGCATCTCGCCAGCGTGGGGCCCGGAATTTCGTTGCGTATTGCAGTGGCTGCCATTCGGTCAAGTACCTGCGTTACTCACGGCTGGCCAAAGACCTCGATATCTCGACGGAGCAGCTCGAGCAATTCCTGTTGCCGCCGGGCGCCAAGGCGTCCGACTACATGACCACGTCGATGCCCGCGGCCGACGCCGCCACTTGGTTTGGTATAGCGCCGCCTGATTTGTCGCTAATTACGCGCTCCAAGGGCGCCGACCATGTATACCGGTTCATGAAGACGTTTTACGTCGATCCAAGCACGCCCAGTGGGGTCAACAATCTTGCGCTCGAGGGCACGGCGATGCCGCACGTGCTGGCGTCACTGCAGGGCCTTCAGACCGCGGTGTTTCGCAACGAAGAGCACCGTGGCGAAGGTGGCAAGCCCGTAACGGTCAAGGCTTGGGAGAAATTCCAGCTGGATGTGCCGGGTACACTGTCCGAAGCGGAGTACGATCTGTTCGTCGGCGACCTCATCAACTTCCTGCAATATGCTGGCGAGCCGGCACAAGTTACCCGGCAGAAGCTCGGTGTTTGGGTCGTGCTGTTTCTGTTGGTCTTTACATCATTGGCCTATTTTTTGAAACGCGAGTACTGGCGCGACGTTCGTTAGAGCCCACGCGGGGCGGGCACGTCCTCCAGCACTGAGCGCCACTAGGAGTTGCTTTTGTCGAGCCGCCGCGCCGCTATGGTTCTGTTTTCACAGCCGTTTGATCCGTGGAGCCACCGCACCCGGATAGTGATCGCTGAGAAGCAGATCGAGATCGAGATCGTGCAGGTCGAGCCAGGCAAACTGCCTGAGGACCTGCTCGATCTGAATCTACAACACGACCCCCACCTTGGTCGACCGGGATCTGGTCTTGTATGACTCACGGGTCATCATCGAGTACCTCGACGAGCGGTTCCCGCACCCACCCTTGATGCCGATCGACCCGGTGTCGCGGGCGCGGTTTCGGCTGGCGCTGTTTCAACTCGAGCGTGATTGGTATGCGCTCGCCCATGCCATCGAGCAGCAGCCGACCCGCAAAGCAGCGGCCGAGCCTCGCAAGTTGCTGCGCGATGCGGTGCTTTCGAGTGCCGAGCTGTTTCGACAGAAGCCGTTCTTTCTAGCGGATGAGTTTTCGCTGGTGGACGCCACCATTGCGCCGATTCTCTGGCGGCTGCCGTACTACGAAATCGACCTGCCAAAAGAGTCAGAACCCATCATCAAGTACGCGCAGTCGATCTTCACCCGTCCTGCCTTTCGGCAGTCTCTCTCCGAGGCCGAGCGGGAAATGCGGCTCGACTGAGTCGAGCAACAGTCGAGCAACTGCGATATGACGGATACTCCTGCGCGTACCTCCAAGCGGCCGTATTTGCTGCGGGCCATGCACGACTGGATGGCGGACAACGGCGAGACGCCGCATTTGATCGTCGACTCCGAGTACCCCGGTGTCGAGGTTCCACGTGCCTACGTCAAGGATGGCAAGGTGGTGTTGAACCTCTCGACCACCGCCACACAGCATCTACTGTTAGGCAATACAACGCTGGAGTTCGACGCGCGTTTTGCAGGAGTGGTGCATCACGTCAGCGTGCCCATTGCGGCAGTGTTAGGCATCTACGCCCGCGAGACCGGCGAAGGCATGGTGTTCTCGGAGCAGGACCTCGTGCCCGAGCCGCCGAACAAGTCGCCCGACGACACGGGCAAGCGACCGCAGCTGAAGATCGTCAAGTAGCTGGCACGCTACTGACTGTTGCTGCTCGGCTGCGTCCAGCCGATCTCTCTGGCCGTCTGCTCACCGACCACCACTGCGTCTAGATCGGGCGGCATTTGCGCTTCGGTCGCCGAGATCGCGCGACGCCCCGCCATGATCTCGGCATCGCGCTGCGGATAGCGTGGCTGGGCCTCGGGATCGCCATAACCGCCGGGGAATTGCGGCAGGTTCGTGGCCGGCGCATATTTGTCGCTGGCGCCGAGCGTGTGCATTAGTTCGTGGGCGATGACGATGTTGTTAGCGCCAGCCATCTGCGGGTCTGCGAATGCATAGACCACGCCGATCAGTCCTTTTTGCAACCCAAGCGAATGTGGCACGGACGGCGTTCGCACCGGGTCGTGAAACAGCGCAAAGATGCGGATTTGCGCAGCTTTGCCGCTGGCCGCGCGCCATGTGTACCAACGCAATCGCAGGCTCCACCACATCGTGGTGACCATGCCGGCGCGCGGCGGCAGGGCGGGGGGTGGTTCGATCTGTGCAGGATACAGCTCGATCCGTATCGGTCGATCGTGTGACAGGCCGAAGAACTTGGCCTCGCGCTGGAAAAACTGCTCGATGCTTGCAAACTGTGCTTTCGTTAGTCCGCTGACGTAGTTCTGGGTCGTGGGCAGATCGTCAGCGGGAATCGGAAAGACGCCAACGATCAGCGTGCGGTCCCAGTCTGCTGTGATCCAGCGGTCCAGCAAGGCTCCCGTGGCCACTACCACCAACGCTACCAGTAGAATCGCGATCCTGAGCCAACGCCACACCCGCACAGATTATCGCAATGACGCCCATCAGGCTGTGAACGCGTGCTTGATCCACTCGATCGAGCCGTCACGGACGACCAGCACGTCGAAACGAACCCGGTAGCGAGCCAGCGCTGGGCGACTTTGCAACAGTAGCGCTGTGGTGCGGGCAATACGCGCCTGCTTGGCCCGATCGACGCTGGCTGCGGCGCCGCCGAAGTCTTCCCGGTTGCGCGTCCGGACCTCCGCGACGACCAATTCACCGTCCTGCGACGCCACGATGTCGAGTTCCCCGCCGCGACGTCGGAAGTTGCGCAACACCACCTGCCAGCCATTTGACTCCAGAAACGCCGCCGCACGGTCCTCGGCTCGCTGGCCGATGGCCTGCCGATAATTGCTCGCTTGGGTGGGTTGCGCGCGGTCTGCCGGGGCGAGCTTGGTCATGACCCTCCGCTAGTCGCTGGTGCCGTTCTCCAGCACCCGGGCGGTGCCGTTCTTGATCTGTGCCCAGTCGAGATCGCGCCGGACACGCCGCTCGCTATCAAGAGTGAGCCGGCCAGTGAGACCCGTGAGGCTCAGCGTGTCACCGCGTTGCAATGCTGCATAGATGCCAAAAGCGTCGTATCCGAACGCAAACAAGCGACCCCGGCTGCTCGCGGCGTCACCATAGGCCGTTTGCAACTCACTGCGTACTTTGGCGGTGAGCGCACCGGTGCCCAGTACCCACGGCATGTCAGGGAACACGAGTCCGTCGACGTCGTCACCACCCAGCCGCGCCGGATCATAGGCGTCGGAGACTGTGTAAGTGGGGATGTCACCCGCCATATAGAATTTGAGTTGCGGTCGCAACATGCGGGCCGTGGCAGCCGGGCTGGGTGCGAAGATGAACTGCACGTCGGGTCGACGCCGCGGTTCAAATTCGAGCTTTTGACCCACGATGGTCTGCAGGCGACGGTGGCGTGCGATGCTGTCGTCGATCCGCATGACATTCTTGATGCTGGCGCCAAAATCGTTAGCACCCGCGTCGAAGGTTGCCGCACCCAGGACCTGACCACCGGCGGCGGTCAACTCCTCGCTGAAGGCGGCCTCGACCCTGGTACCCCAGTCCCCTCTAGGCGTCAGCACGACGCCACGGCGCATGCCGTGGCTGACTAGTCGCCTCGCGACCGCGCGCGCCTCGTCCTCGGGCGACAGTGCGAATTGATAGAAATCGCGCGGTGCCGGCTGCTGGCTGGGCAGAAAATTGAGAGCGAGTGTGGGCGGTCGCTCGGCCGGAAACTCGGCCGTGGCAGCGACCGCTTCGCGAGTCAGTGGGCCTACCATGAACGTGGCACCCGCGGCGCGCGCTTGCGAAATGAGATCAGCAGCCGTGACGCCGTTCGTGTCGTAGACGCGAATCAACGGCCGCTCAGTTTCGGGCAGTTGGTAGTAGGCAGCCAAAAAGCCTTCGCGAATGCGGACCGCGGCGCCGGCCGCCGGACCCGTGATCGGTAGCAGCAGCGCGACGTGTGAAGCCGACGTGAGTCCGCCGGCCAGCGGTTCACCGATGGTCGCTTCGCCCGCCAGCGGCTCCAAGGCTGGATGACTCGGAAAGCGTGCGCGGAAAGCGGCGATCCGGGTTGCGCCCAACGCCGGATCGCGAGCGTTGTCTGCCGCGGCCATGCCGGCGGCCAGCCAGCCGCGTACCAACGGGTCGGCTTGCGCCGGGGCGTCGAGGCTTACCCCCCGAGCCCTGGCATCACGCAATAGCGTGAGAAATTCGTTGCGGCTCTTGCTGCGATCCGCAGCAGTCAGCAGGCGTTCGAGCGCGATCTGCGCCTCGGCAGCGGCCACCGGCCGGTTGGTACCGAGCGCGATCCGTTGTCGCTGTTGCCAGTAGCGTACGGCCGGTAAGCCCTGAGCAGGAACCGGTAGTGATTCAAGTTGCTGCCATGCTTCGTCGGGCTTGTTACGGGCCAACAACGCGGCGCTTTGCAGCAACTGCTGGTAGCTGGCCTGCTGCGACGACATATTGGCAGGTAAGGCTGCGAGTGCGCGTTCCGCCTCAGTCGGACGGTTTGCATCTAGCCAGGCGCCGGCGGCCAGCAGTAGGAACTGGGCGCGATCCGTGCCAGCCGTCTCGTCTGCAAGCTGCCCATAGATCCTGGCGGCTTGGGCGTGTTCGCCGGCGGCCGCAAACGACTGCGCACGGTCTACCGACGGTGGGGCGGTGCGCGTCGCCAAGCTGGGACAGGCCGCCAACGCGACACAAGCAAGAATCAATAGCGCTGCGCGCGCAAGATGCAAACCATTCATGACTCGTCTAGCCTTCCCTTGCTCGCGGACGTTCGGATGACCGCGGCCCCTCAATCGGGGAAAATTTGAATCGGGAGAATTATAGTGCGGTGCAGCGCCTGGTCGCCTCGCTGTTGTGTCCACGCCGATCGGCAATCTGGGTGATTTGTCGTCGCGTGCCCGCGATGAGCTGGCGGCGGCCGATTTGGTAGCGGCGGAAGACACCCGCCGCACCGGTCAGCTAATGACAACATTGGGGCTGTCGAGGCCGCTGCTGTCGTTGCATGAGCACAATGAGACGCAGCGCATTCCGGAGTTGTTGCAGCGGCTCGCCGAAGGCGCGCGGGTGGCGCTGGTGAGCGACGCGGGCACGCCATTGTTGTCGGATCCTGGCTTTGAGCTGGTCCGCCAAGCGGCCGCCGCTGGTGTCACAGTGGTCGCGGTCCCCGGGCCTTCCGCGATTACCGCGGCGCTCAGCGTTGCCGGCTTGCCGACCGAGCGCTTTGCGTTCGAGGGGTTCCTGCCGGCACGGCTTGCGGGCG
>JADJBE010000025.1 GCA_016703895.1 Pseudomonadota bacterium | reverse complement strand
AAGCGCGAAGGTCTGATGCGCGAAGTAGTCCGCTATGTCCAAGCCGCCCGCAAAAACGCCGGTCTCAACGTCGATGATCGCATCGTGCTGTCATTCACGACTGACATAGAAGAATTGCAACAAGCCATCGCCGAACACGACTCGACGATCCAGGCTGAGACGCTCGCCGTATTACTGGGTGACGTGACGGCAGGGCATGAAGAAACAGTTAAAATCGAAGGAATGGAACTACAAGTATGTCTCAAAAAGTCCTCGTAATAGACACCCGTGAACAAATGAATTTGCGATGAGCCACGTACCGGGCGCCGTCAATATCTCCAGTATGAAATTTATGAGAGGGCTACCGACTGAGCTCGTGGACACTCCGAAAGATCAGCCGATCATCATGTATTGTCGTAGTGGACAGCGGTCAAATACCTGCATCCAGATGCTCAAAATGCACGGTTTCACCGATCTCACGAATGGCATCAATGAACACCATGTTGCCAAAATGCTTGTGACTCTATAGTAGTCCGAAGTACTTTACGAATCCAGTATCAAGAAGCGGGGAGAGATCTGACTCGATGAACCGCTAGCAACCAGCCTGCCTGTGTAGTAGGCAAGGTGCTTTCATTCAGCCCAACAAATGGGGAAGATATGACGTGCGTCGCTCGATAAAGCCGTCTGCTCGCCAGGCGGTTTTGTTTTGTTAAAAAATATAAGGAGAAACTATGAGTCGTTTTCGGACCGAAGAATCAGTATCACCAGAGCGCCCAGACAAACTATTTGACCAAATATCAGACGGTATGCTCGACGCTTACCTCGCCGAAGATGCCACTGCCCGTGTCGCTGTAGAGACGGTCGGCGGTCGCCAGCTCAGTGTTTATCACTGGCGAAGTCACGGCCAAAAACCACGTTGACGTTCAGCCGATCGTGCAGCGGATTGCTGGTGATGTCGAGCTGATCGTACACCTCGTCAAACAAAGCCCAGAGATCGCCCAGGGCGTTGATACTGGTGGCGCTGGTGACCAAGGTATCATGGTCGGCTATGCCTGCGATGAGACGGAGGAGCTATTACCACTTGAGGTAGTGCTCAGCCGCAAACTCAATCAATACCTCTTCGAGCGCTGGCCGTTCGACGGCAAGACTCAGGTGACGCTCAAAGACGGTCGCATCACGGCATTGGTCGCGAGCTTTCAAAACGCGCCACATGACGAGTTACTTGCCGCAGTTCAAGAATGGGTCTCGGCCGAGCCGCTGGCCGACGCGATCGATGACGTGGCAATCCACGCCAACCCTGCGGGTGATTGGCAGCAGGGCGGCTTCGAAGCCGACGCTGGCTTGACGGGACGCAAACTGGTCGTCGATAACTACGGTCCGAGCATTCCGATCGGCGGCGGTTGCTTTAGCGGCAAAGACCCGAGCAAAGTCGATCGTAGCGCGGCCTACGGCACGCAAGATCGCTAGTGACTATCTGCAAAAGCGCGGTGCGCATGAAGTCTTTGCCACCTGGCGTACGCAATCGGCTACGACCAACCACTCGAGGCAACCGTGACGATCGATGGCGTCAAGAAGTCGTCGAAGCTGATCTCAGCCCACGAGGTATCATCGCCGCTCTTGATCTCCGTCGACCGATCTACGAACCAGCCGCCCGTTATGGACACTTCGGCCACGCGGAGTTCTCATAGGGAGCAGATCGCGCAATAAACAGGGGAGTGAGTTTTACTTTTTTAGTTATCCTGAGACATGATCAGCACGGCATGCGAGGGTAGGGTGATAGTCGCGTTGCCCGACCCATCAGTCGTAAATGACTCAGTCACGAAGTCTGGGAACGCTTCGCTGTAGCCGTGCCACGTGCTGTTGAACCGGATATACCAGGTGCCAGCGACCGGCAAGTGGACGTCGTACTGCTCAAAATGATCGCCGCCGAAATTTGCAAGGACGAGCGTATCGTCGCCAGGTCCGCCTTTGTCCCACGCGGTGGTAGCCAAAGACCGGTATTGTGGTCGTTTTGGTGGAAGATGGCCGGTGATTGGCCGAAGTAAGCCCGCCGTGACGCCATAGGTGTTGAGTCGATGCTGGATCAGATGCTGGTGGGCCAGGACGATACCATGATACTCGGTGGCTTTGTTCCACTCGAGAGCTTGCCAGTCGTTGAAGGCGCCTTCTTGCATAAATTCTTGGCCCTGGAGCATCATCGGGATGCCCGGTGCGGTCAGGGCGATAGCCGATGCGGTCAGCAGGCGTTGTTGTGCTGAGAGATTATCGCCACCATCGGGATCAGCTGCTTCGTTGAGCCGGACTGAGCCGTTTGCGGCCGTATCGTGCGAATCGGCGAAGATGATTTTTTGCCAGGCATCACCGTTGAACCGATGATATGGCTCTGTGACGAGATTGGGTGAGTCGGCGGGCTTGCCGTAGAGTGAGTCCAGCGCATCGCGAAAGTACATACGGGAAGCCGGTCCCCACTGTGCGTCGAAGCCGCAACCTGATCAGCGACCGGCGGTGATAAAATCAGTCACCGCAAATCTTCAGCGATCAGGATGCCACCAGGGCGAACCTTGTGCGCGACGGTCGTGATATCACTAAGCAGCTGCCGGGCATCAGGCGGAGGTCATGGGCGCTGTCGCCATCGCGAGCAGCAGTGTTGCGCATGTAGATCGTTGAGTCGATACGCAGTCCGTCGACCCGGTATTCGTTAAACCACGTGACGATGTTGTCCAGGATGAACTGGCGGACTTCGGGTCGGCCATAGTCAGGTCGGCCGCCCCACGGTGTGTCGCCGCGCCAGTCGTTGTGAAATAGATGCCCCCGTGGTTGTCTTCACTCCAGCCGTCGAATTGCCATAGTCACGCCATTGCCATCCAAATGGTTGAAAACGACATCGAGGATCACGCCGATACCGCGGTCGTGGCAGGCTCGCACGAAGCTCATCAGGCCGTGACGGCCGCCGTAGCTACTCTCGACAGCATAGATGTGATTGGGCGCGTAACCCCAGCCATGGCTACTGACCATACAGGTGACAGGCATGAGTTCGATCATGTTGACGCCGAGCTCTTCCAGATAATCCAGCTTCTCGATGGCGTCATAGAAGGTTGCGGCTGTCGATGCATCGGGGCGGGCGAATGTGCCGACGTGGAGTTCGTAGATGATCTGCCGTTCACGTGGTATCGGCGGGAAGACGTCATCACCCCAGTCAAAATCATTGGCGACGATGACAGATGTGCCGTTTTCGCTGCCGGTGAGCGCGCGCTCGGGGGTCGTTGCGATAGAAGCGTCCGTCATCCTGGTGGTGATCTGGTACTGGTAGGTCTGGCCGGGTTTGGCGCCGGGCTGCATGAGCGACCAATAGCCATCCTCTCAGAATTCATTGCGATCGGGTGATCGGCGAGATTACCGGTCACTGAGACTTGCTTTGCAAATGGCGCCCAGACACGAAACTCAACGCCGCCACGGCGAATGATCGCCTTAAATTTTTCACCTGATGTGCCATTACTTCTATTATTAAGCCATTAGCATTTTTTCGCAAGGTGTAGCGGCTGGACTCGCATGATATTTTTCTCAGCTATTTTTCAAACGGCGGTATTATAGTACTGAACCATGAATACATCACAAAAAAATCTTTACAGTTATCGGCTCGACCGCGGTGATTGCGGCGGCGGGCTTCGGTGGATACGCATTATTGCGACTCCAGATACTATATCAGCAACACCATCGGTCGCAGGTTCGCCGGTGCGAGTACGACGACGTCTAGTGCCGCCACGCCGGCAACAACCAATACGTTGACATTGAGTGAGTCGAGTTCGTCATATGCCGACGGGACGTATGTCGCGAGCGTGAATTATAGCGTGCCGAAAGGTGACGTCAACTCACTCCCTGCCACGATCACGGTGGCTGGCGGTGTGATCACGAACCTGACGGTTGATAATTCATATAGCGATCACGAGTCTGGTCGGTATATCAGCGATTTTGAATCCTTGATCAGTTCTGCCGTGAAGGGTGAATCATTATCAAGCGTCTCAGTCAGTCGCGTCGGCGGGGCGAGCCTGACGAGCGATGCCTTTAACGCAGTCCTTGATACAATTAGAGCAGATGCTAAGGCCTAGTTTGTTACTTGATGGTCGCTGCCCAAAATTTGCAAGTCAAATTTTGTTAGTGCCTCCGCTCCCAGGGTCCTGTCAGGCAGGTCCACCCGCTGCACGCCACTCTTGGCTGGCGAACGCACGGAGTTCAAGTTGGCCGCTAATATTTATACGCGCGAGGGGATCGGGACGCACTGGTGGTTTGAGCTTCCGGGTGCACGGACATTTCCGGTGGCAACCAAGCGACGTATCGACGCGGCGATGGATGAGTTTAACCGCGACTATACGCGCTTTACGGACACGTCTTTCGTCGGGCGGCTAAATGTCGATAAGGTGCTGGAGGATGTCCCGTCGGAGCTCTACGATATGCTGATCTTCGCCCGCGATATGTACGCCGTATCGCACGGCGCGTTCGATATCTCGGTCGGCGGTGTGCTGCATCGGCTGGGCTATGGTGATCGCCAGCGGAGCGGGGAAGTTGTCGATAATTTCTGGCAACGAAGTGAAATCACCAGAGATAAAATAGTCATCCCAAGTGAAAGTGTCATCGATCTTGGCGGTCTTGGCAAAGGCTGGCTGATCGACAAATTTGTGACAATTATGCAAGACTGCGGCCATAGCCAGTTTATCGTCAATGGTGGTGGTGATATGTACGTCCATAGCGACACGCCGATCGATATCGCGCTGCAGCATCCGACGAGGCATGACGAACAGATCGGTCAGACACCGATCGGTCACGGCCGCGCTGGCGGTCAGTTCGTCAGTCATGCGTACTTGGGAGCATGACGGCGCGACGCATCATCACATCATCGATCCCGCGACGAGTGAGTCAAGCACGTCAGATGTCATCAGCACCTATGTGCTCGCTCGGACAGCGCTGATCGCTGACGTCATGGCGACCATCCTCCTGATCCGCCCAGAGCTTGATCACGAACTGAGTAAAAAATTTCATTTGCAGACAATTTTGCTCCGCAAAGACCAGATCTTATAGCTTGATGATGTCTTTGGACTTCTCGCGGCCATCGAAATCAACTTCGTAGATGAGGGCGTCGTCTTGGGGCATTTCGGTGACACCGATCTTGTCATCGGAGATGTTTTCGATGTATTTGATGAGTGAGCGGATGGAATTACCGTGGGCGACCATCAAGACATTTTGCCCGTGGCGGACGCGGGGCGATGACACGCAGGTAAAACGGTATGACGCGGGCGTAGACGTCTTTGAGCGTTTCGCCGCCTTCGACGGGGCCGTCCCAGCTACGCCTGAGGGTGTTGAATGCCTCGGTGCCGATCGATGCATGGACTTTTTCTTTGTTCATACCGGTGTAGACACCGTAATCACGCTCGTTGATCGCGCCGCTTGCTTCAGAGTGGAGGTCGAGCTGGCCAGAGGCGTTTTTGATCGCTTCGAGTGTCTCTTGTGAGCGAATTTGCTGCATGTGTAGGCGTAGTCAAAGTGGATGTCTTTGAGCTTGGTGCCCATCGTTGCAGCATCATGAAGCTTTTTTGGCTGAGGTGAACATCGGTTGTACCGGTCCAGAGGCCCTGTGCGTTCCACTCTGACTCGGTGTGGCGGACGATGATGAGTTTGCCCTGGGTGGCGTGGTTTTGCACGCGGTTTGGCATCTCGCCGTACCAGAATTTGACGATGTTTTGGACGGTCGTGTCGTTGATGCGAGCGATAGCTTCGGCGGTGTTGAAGGCGGCGTGCTGCGTGATGACGATGTTGGGGATTTGCAGCATGGCGTGGACTTCGGGGGCGTGCTCACACGTCGTTGGGCTAGTGCGGCTACTATCGAGGGCGTCGATGACGCCTTTTTGCAGGATCAGTTTTTCGCCTTCGATGGTGTCCAGGCCAGCGCCGGCGAGGTGACCGCTCTTAACGGCATGGATGACGGCACGGTTTTCGACGAGCTCACCGCGCGCCGTGTTGATCAAAATTGCGCCCTTTTTCATCTTGGCGATAGTTGCTTGGTTGATCAGGTGGTAGTTGTCGGCCAGGAGCGGGGTGTGCAGGGTGATGATGTCGCTACGAGCGAGGAGGTCGTTGAAACTGACGTATTCGAGGCCAATTTCTTTGGCGAAGGCTGCGTCTTCGTGGACATCATAGGCGATGACATTCATCTCGAAGCCTTTGGCGATGTGAGCGACGTGGCGACCGATGTCCCATGCCGATGACGCCGAGCGTACGACCTTTGAGGTCGACACCGGTTAGATCGCTGGCGACAAAGGTACCTTTGCGGGTGGCGCTGACCGTCGGGATAAGTTTGCGGGTCAGGGCGAGCATCAGTGAAGGCAGCTTCGGCGACAGTGTTTTCGCCATAGGTCGGGACATTGAGGACAGTGACGCCGCGAGCCGTGGCGGCTTCGAGGTCGATATGGTCAAAGCCGGTGCTGCGGGTAGCGATAAGTTTGAGTCGTGGCATTTTCTCGATCATTTGACGGGTGACTTGGCTGGTCACAAAGACTGATATCACCTCGGCATCTTCGTTGAGATTGCGCAGACTGATCTGGTCACGGACGAATTCCCAGTGATGATCGGTCGATTGCAGCCCCTCGGCGAGCTGATGCTCATCCATTTTGGTTGCTTCATAAAAAACGATGACTGCCATAGGAGTGCCCACCTCTAAAGTTATTATGGTTATTACGTAGGATTGTAGACGGAAATCGTCGAATCGTAAATGGGGAGCGTAGAGAGCTGGGTGATCGATGCTCTATACTTTATTCCATGCACGATATCACCGACGAGACCTTTGACCAGCTCATCTCTCCGCGCCATGGGCGAGATGCCTGAGCGATATATCGAGCACCTGAACAACGTTGTGATCACCTATGCTGACGAGCCGAGCCGGAGCAGGCGCACAAACTTCGCCTGCGGGGTGATCAGCTTCTCCTGGGGCTCTACGAAGGCATCCCGTTGCCGCAGCGCGGGCAGGCTACAACCTCGTGCTGCGGACAAGACCACGCTGTTTAAATATCCCATCGTACTATATCGCACGACGAGGCGAGTTTTATCGACAGATCAAACACACGCTCTGGCACGAGATCGCTCTCTATTACGGCCTCAATCACGACCAGATACACGCTATCGAAGCCCGCTGGCATTGACATTTTTATATTCTTATGCTAATGAATGCATAGCCCATGTTAGAAATCAAACCAAAATTCCACCTCGCTTCCGTCACTCAGCCTTCGCCAGCCGAAGACACTGCAGCTCAGCCCGGTCGTCGATGATGACGATGAACTCCCACTACCGCCGTTCAGACCCCCGATCGACCACGATGATAACTGGCAGCTGACTGATCGCCCCGACGAAGCCGAACTCGATCAGTTTTGGACGAAAGTCGAAGACGATATCTCCCGACCCAAGCTGGCTCAAGTTTGATTCTTAGCCGGGGTCTGTGAGTGATATACTAGATGGCA
>JADJBE010000024.1 GCA_016703895.1 Pseudomonadota bacterium | reverse complement strand
CGGCCACCGTGGGCAGCGCCATCAGCCAGGCCTCATCCACCGACTTGGGAACTCCACCGCCCAGCGGGTTGTAGGAGCCCAGGAACGCGTTCGCCACGCGCGCGGCCGAGGTCAGCGCCTTGCGCCCCTTCGAGGGATCCTGGGCGTGGCGGAAGCTGTCTGCCAAGCCGTAACCCAGGACCGGCAGGAAGTTCAGCCCATAGGCCAGCGGGATCTTGATGTAGCGACCCTTCTTGCCGATGCGCTCACCGGTCAGCGTCTTGTCTCCGAGGGCGGGAGCATGATGACCAGGTTCCGCTCCT
This sequence comes from Pseudomonadota bacterium, assembly GCA_016703895.1. GTDB lineage: Bacteria > Pseudomonadota > Gammaproteobacteria > Steroidobacterales > Steroidobacteraceae > CADEED01. The sequence goes on along the minus strand of JADJBE010000024.1, from coordinate 5,127 downwards.
TGATGTAGTCGGGGATCATGTCCCAGTAGGACTCGCCATCCTCTTCCCCAGCCCCTGCCCCGAGCATCGCCACCGTGAGGCCGAGGGCGACCCCGGCAGCCGCCACCGCCGCCATCTTCGGGTTCTTGGCGTACTGGAGGGTGCGAACGGCGCCCTGCAGCGACGCATTGAAGAACAGGTAGGCGGAGTTCAGGAACAGACCGACCTCACCGCGGCGATCGAAGTTGGTCGTCAGGTTCTTTTGGCGATCGAGGCGGCCTGCGCCGGGCTCTTGCCCATCTCCCGAGCGGTGCGGTAGGCGGCCACCCGGAACATGTTCTCCGACATCCCGCCCATCGACTCGACCAGTTTGGCGGTGGCCGCCGCGACCTTGGCCGCCCGGTTGCCGCGCAGCGCGATCACCGCCCGGTCGATCGCCTTGGCGGTCACCGTGGAGCCCTTGGGCTGAACCGTGGCCCCGGCGTCGATCAGCATGCCCCGAAGGTCCGAGGCGATGCGCTCCACGTCACGCCCGAAGAAGCCGCCCGTCGCGCCACCGGCCGCGCGGAACTCGGTCATCCACTTGTCCCAACCGCCGCCAGGAACCAGGGTGCCGCGCTCGTTGCGCCAGGCCACCGCGGCGGCTGAGGCGACGTGCAGGTTGTACTTCGCCAGCGCGCCGAACCCGAGCTTGTCGACCACCGAGGCATTCGCGGTCTGGAAGTCGCGAGCCGTGTTGATCACGACGAAGCCGGGGTTCCACCGGGTGAGCGTGTTGCGCAGGTAGCCGTTGAAGACGCCGAGGGTCTCGGCAGCCACTCGTTGAAACTGGCCGGTCTCATCCATGTAGGAGGCGCGCATCGTGCGCAGCAGCGCCTCGTCGTGGATCTTGATGTGGACTTCCTTGCCATCCTCCTTGAAGGCGATGGTGTCGGGTCCGACGTCTTCAACAAGGCTGGAGACCACCAGGTGCTTGGTCGGGTCGTACTTGCGCGTGCGCTTGACGGGGTCGACCTCCCACAGGCTCGGGTCCGGGTTAGCCTGCACGAACCGGTAGAAGGTGCGGCCGATCTCGTTCTTCTCGGCGCGCAGCACGGCGCGCTCGTAGTCGGCGATCACGTTCTCGATCAGGTTGCCCGCGCGCGAGCGCCGGCCCAGCGCACGCATCGACTCGCCGCCGCGCACGTTGATGCCGTGGCCCCCCGTGCGAACGCCGGTCTCGGGGTCCACGCCCTCGAAGCCTCGAAGAGGGATGTAGTCGCTGTACTGGTTGCTCCAGGCGGTGTATTCGTCGTCCGAGATCAGCCCCTCGTTACACAGCAGATCGCGCGAGGCCTGCGTCACCGCCATCAGGTCGTTGTGCAGATCGCGGATGTCCTGGAAGTTGGGCTGGGCCTGGAAGCGCGCGATGATCGCCTGGGCGTCCGCCGTCTTCATGCCCGACCCACCATCAGGAAGGCCAGGGTTGATGCTGGCGATGTGCCGGTTGCGCTCCTCGGCGTGCTTGGCGTAGGCGTACAGCGACAACTCGTCCAGATCGACGCCGACCTTGGCCGCCTTCTCGGTGAAGGGGCGCATCCACTTGTCTTTGAACTCGTCGATCGCGAACCCGACCCGACCGTGCGAGCGCTCCTCGGCCAGGTAGGCATCGGTGTCGTCGTTCAAGAGCCCGCCCTGCTCGGCGATCATCTTCTGCACTTCGCGAAGACGAACGAAGCGGTCCTGCACGACCCTGCGGTTGCGCATGTACTCCGACTCGGGGTCGAGCGTGAATCGACCAGCCGGCGCCGGAATTGAAAAACCGCCCGGAGGCGGTTGGCGGCGAGAGTAGAAGACTGGGCTGGCTAGGGTGCCATCGCCTTCCGCATCTGCTCGATCGCGAACTGCGGCGTCTTCGCCAGCCACGGCTCGACCTGTTCCGGGCTCGGCAGCATCCCCACCCCCGAGAAGATCTGCGCCATAGCCGCGTGCCACTGACGAGGCGTCCAGCTTTCCAGCGATGAGGTCTCGGGCCAGCAGACTCGCGCCAATGTACTACGACCGATGCCAGCACTTCGGGCCGCGCCAGCAGCGAGGATCGGTGAGACCTCAGTTCCGTAATCGAGAGTTCGTCCATCGTCACCTCCGAATTTCCCAGAGGTAGGATTATACCACACCTTGTATGCTTCCGGCACACTCTCTTCAAGATTGCGCACCGTCGCCAGGATCAGCCGGCCCAGGTTCTCGTCGTCTTCCTGCTGGTTTTTGGGGTTCTCGTTCCAGCCGTAGATGCGCTGGTCGAGGTGCGGGTTCATCCACTTCGTGGTGCCCAGGCGAAGAGCCGCCGAGAGCATCTGCTCGGTGCGCCGGAACGTGTTGATCAGCGTGAGCACATCGTCGGGCTGCAGCTTCACCTTGTTGGCTTTGGCCCAGGCGAACGCAGCCTGATAGAAGTCCGCGCCTCGCCCGGTCTCGCCCAGGCTGGAAGTGTCCGCGTAGTAGCCAATCACGTTGCCGTCGCGGTCTTCCTTGGGGGCGAGCAGCGCGACCATCTTGCGCGGCGGGTTCTCGGCGGTTGCGGGCCGGTCGTAGTAGACCTTGAAGTACGGCGGGTCGCTAACATCCACCCACGGTAACATCCACGCCACGGAACTGCGAGCGCGGCGTCGACATCAACTTGAAGATCCGGTTGATGTCTTTGGTTGGGGGCGGGTTGTTGCGCTCGAACGCACCCTTGACCTGGGCCAGTGCCTTGAACCCGGCGATGGCGCGCTTGGCCCCCTCCTCGTTCTCCTTGTACAGGTCGCGGCCACCCTTGATAGCCATGTCCTGGTCGAAGGTCTTGGTGAGCCAGCGCGCTGCCTCCTGACGACTCTCCGTCATGAAGCTGATCTCGCCATCATTATTCCCAGGCGCGAACGCGGTCCACATGCCGATCGACTCGGACATGCGATAGCGCGAGTCGGCGGCGCTTTCGTAGTTCTCGGAGTCGATCATGAACAGGCCGATGCGCGGGCGCGGCTCTTCACGACGCGAGAACCGGATGCCCGTGCCGGCGCTCTCCATCTCCGCGTTCAGCGCGTCCTTGGCGGCCGGGTCGTAGGTCACCCGGCCGGCTTCGTACTTGAGCGTCGGGTCCACCTTCTGCAGCTGCGGGACCAGGGGCTCGACCTCGAAGATCTCGCGCGACATCAGCGACTTCTTGGCGCGCTGGCTCACCGGGGTGGTGATCTGCGCCGGGCCGACCTTGTCCTCGCCGACGTAGTTGGCGGGCACCGTCGCATCCATCACGACCGCCATGCCGAACCGGGGCGCGATGTAGCCGTCGTAGCCGGCGTCCAGGATCGCCGACTCGAACTCGTTCATGCCGTTGCGGATCAGCGGGATGCGCGGGTCGCCCGTGCTCGGGTCGTACAGGTTGGAGAGGCGCTGCTCGTACTTGTGCGGCCCGAGCCCGTCTTCTTTGGGAGGGGGCGTGCCGTCGTCGCGATTGATGTAGAAGTAGACCCTGCTCTTGATGCGCCGATCGCGCGACTGAGCCAGCCGGTCTGCCTCGGCCCCCTTGATGCCGGAGCCGTACATGACTCCGGACAGCGCGGGAACCTTGGCCTTGCCGTAGTGCCAGCCCTCTACTGTGACCGACCCGGGCTGGGGGCTGCGCTTGCTCCAGCCTCGCGCATCCTGATCGCCTCGTCGTGCGCCTGCGCCGCGTCCATCGCTGGGTCCACCGGCAGGTTCTGAAGGTCGAGCGGAGCGGAGGATTTGGGGCTCAACGTCCTGCGCATTGCGTCCTTGCGCTCGGAAGCGCTCAAGATCAGCGCTGGGTCGCTGGGGTCGATTGCCATCACTGATGATGAGGTCGATCGCTTCTTCATATCCGATGTCTCCACGTTCCCGAGTTCCGAGTTCGCCGTACAGGCGCTTCTCGTAGTACCAGAGGGCGGCTTGCGTGTCGGCAATGGTGAGGTTGTGGCCCCTGTCCGACAGCTTTTGGACCGTCTCCCGCGCGACCCGAACCATGAACTCGCGCTCGCCCGAACCTCGGGGGGCCTGGTTGATCTCCAGGAGCGCGTTCTTCACGATCGTGTTCGCGATGGTGATGATGTCACGATTCCCCTTGAAATCGGCGGGGATCTTGTAGCCGGCGTCGCTATACTCGACCTGGTATGGAATGGCGAGCATGACTGCCTCGTCGTCCGACATCTGCGGGTCGCCGACAAACGACTTGAACGAGTCCAGCGATGAGTCGGTGACGCTGGGCAGCAGGTTGCCGCGGACCCGGTTGAAGCTGCGGGTCCACCACAAGTCCATCGTCAGGTAGCCCTCCTCGCCCATCAGGTTGGCGTAGAAGGCGCCCAGCTTCGGACCCATGATCGCGGTCGCCATCGGCACCACGGCGTCTGCCGGGTAGTCCGAGATCTTCTTCTCGCGCCCGACGTTCAACTCGGACACGGTGATCGTGCCCAGCAGGTACTCGTTGGCCTGCGAGACGCTCATGCGCGAAAGCAAGCCCTCCAACTCGGCCAGGTTCTGATCAAGTGCGTCTTGCATCTTGGTGCCCAGCGGCACCTGGGTGAGCGGGATGCCCTGGTGGACGTAGCCGTCGTACAAGGTGATCGCGTTGCCCAGGTTCACCGCCACGCGCTCGCCGTTGGAGGTCACCGCCAGCAGCATCGTGAAGAGAGCCCGGGCGTCCCGGCTATGCCCAAGCTCGGGGAAGAACTGGGAAAGCTGCGCCCAGGGCCGGCGGCCAGTTGCTGGAGTACCAGCCGGCGCCGGAGCCGGTCTCGGCATTGGCGTCGTTGGTCAGCTGATGCGCGATCTCGGCGGCGAAGGTCTCGGCGATCTCGTTGGCCGCGCGATCGGAGAAGTCCCGGTCACTGATGCGGCCCAGGCGAGCCGCTCGCTTGTCCAGTGCCTCAGCCAGTTCACGGACCGTGATCTTGGTCCCGGGCTGAACACCGTACGCACTCAGGTCTTCGGTGCCGTCTCGGAGTCCGACGGTCGATCGGATGGGCTCTTCGATTGCGGCTTCGACTTCGCGCCGGATTTCTTCCCCGGAAGGCGTCTTGTAGGGCACCAAGACCCCTTTCCCCCCGCCAAACATCGTCTCGCCCGGCCTCATCTCCCTGCGTGTCACCCTCATTGGAGGTCTCCAGATATTCGCTG
>JADJBE010000023.1 GCA_016703895.1 Pseudomonadota bacterium | reverse complement strand
AAACTTCGTTAGCTGATATAATACCTCTTATGATTAATGTCATTCACTCACGTCCCACACCGCCACATCGCACACCTCACCACGGTCGACCACTGTATCGGCATCTTGACCGATGATTTTTATCCGAATTCTGGTGGGGTGGCGCGCTCTATCGAACTGCAGATCAACGAGCTGACCAAGCGCGGCCATCGGGTGATTTTGATCGCTCCCAGTCCCTTTTCGTCCCACCGACCAACTGCGAATACGTCGTCGGTGAGTCATGGCACCTGACAGGCACTCCGAGCTTTCTCTGTTCGCTCAAGTTCAGTCGTAACATCGCCGAGAAGCTCTGGAAAGAATTTCCGTTCGATATCGTCCACTCCCAAAACGAGCGGGGAAGTATGTTCCTCGCCGCTCGCATCGCACGACAGCTCTCGATACCACACGTGCATACATTTCACTCCAACTACGCCGGTACTCATCGTACCGCACCATGGTCAGCCGCGCTCAACACCTATACCTCTATGCGATTTGCACCCCGTACTGATGAAACGACTGCGCAACGACAAGCTGCGACTACCAGTCCGTTTACCGCGTAAACTTTCATCGGTCGAAGATTCCCGCCTGGCCAAATACGACTGGCGAGCCGTCGCCAAGCTTGCCGGTATGTCGATGCATTTACATCGCCCGCGCCCTATGTCATCGACAATATCAACGACGCTACACACAACGAGATGGAAAAGCGGGGGTTTGTCGTGCCAAACGGCGTCAACGACGTCTTCGCCCGTGCCGAGCGCATCCGCGATAGCACTGACACGCTCCGCTTCCTGAGCTGTGGCCGTCTCGATCCAGAGAAGCGAGTTGATATCATCATCAAGGCCTTTGCTGCACTTCCCGAAGCCGATGTCGAGCTCTATCCTCGGATCTGGCACCGGGGAGGCCAATCTCAAACGTCTGGCCCACGACCTCCATCCCAAAAACCGGATCGAATTCCTCCGGACACTACGAAGACCACGAACGCGGGCCACGAGTTTGCAAATAGCGATGTCTTTGTCTTTTCATCCTATCGCTTCGACACCAAGGTATGGTGCTTGGTGAAGCCGCCAGCGCCAGTGCAGCCATCATCTACTGTGACGATCGACTCACCATCGGTGTCGACTCGCACAATTCGCTCCTCGTGAACAACAGCGCCACGGCGTTTACCGCTGCGATGCGTCGCTTGATGGCCGATCGTGATCTCTTGCAGCGCATGCAGCACGCGTCCAAGCTCTTGATCCCTCAGTTGACCGCCGACGAGATGTGCACCAAATTTTTGCATGTCTATCGAAGCGTCCTTCCCAAATGACAAAGCCGCCCGTCCCCTACCGGTGATTGGTAGGTACTTGGGCGGCCTTCCTTGTCTCATCCCCCCGGCATCCGGCGGGCGAGGTTGTAGAGCGTCGTGACCAACTTCGTGATGAAGTCGGACCGGTACTGCTCTGCGAGAGGAGCGTGGATCGGGTGCAGCATGTCCCACGCCTCGATGGGGTGTGTCCCGTCGTAGACGAGGCATGCCACGTAGCCGATAGCACCGACGATGCCGATGACGACCAGCCAGCAGGCCGACGGGGCGATGCCACTCTTGATTGACCAGGCCGCCGGAAGAATGAATCGCACGAACGCGAACACACCGATGGTGTAGATCACACCTGATGAAGGATACGTGTCGGCGAAAACATCAACCACTGATCGTCGAATTCACGCGGCGTGATCTGGTACCGGAACATCGCCAGTCCGACGATCAGTCGAGGACTAGACCGAGCAGTGTGGTCCAGCCAGACACCGAGACATGCTCGGTGCAGTACACCAGCCACGGCCAGGAGCACCAAGAGAAATAAATCTCCCGGGAACCAGGCCCGGTACTGGCCACCCCAGATCGGCGGGAGCGCGACTCGAGCCTCGAACGAGGCGACGAACAGCCATCCTCCGTAGAAGATGACTATTCCAGCTAGCCACAGGTAGAGCACGCGGAGCACAGCGTCCACCTCTCATTGACAAGGGCGATGCGTCGCCCGGGAAGTTATTCGCATCGGGCGATGCTATCACTTACTATTATATCATACTTTTGCCATTTGTGTCAAGTATCGACCTCTGATATAGTAGGGGCATGAAGAAAAAAGCCCGCCAGTCCTCCCTCTATCGTCAACCGACGGGCGCGGTTTGATTATGGTGTCCGATGATCTGGTGGTCGGCATCGTCCTGACAGGGCAGGAGTCCGCGCTGCACGCGACGGCCACGTCCAGCTGCGCGGTTTCACAAACCACCATCTGGGACGGGGAACTGTGGCTCAACAACTCAAGCTTTAGCCTCAAGCTCAACCAAAAAGGCGGCGGCACCCGCACCGTCGACACCAGTGTCCGCAAACTCCTCGCGTCGCGTCGCCAGATCGATGACCTCGCCGCCCGCAAAAAATCCGGCATGAGCATTATCCCGACAAAACTCCTGACCACTGGTAACTACATAAAACTCATCATCGCCCTCGGCCGTGGTAAAAAACTCTACGACAAACGACAAACCCTCAAGAAACGCGCCGAAGAACGCGACACCCGCCGCACTGTCTAGCGAGATCAAAAGCAACAGCAAATTTCGGACTCGTTGATAAATTTGCAACATGAGATGATATCTGTTCTGACAATTGCGCTTTTATAAAAATCATGCCATACTTATATTTGGACAGTTGCGCCTCGTAACAGAGACGTGACTTTCATGCACCCCACAATTTGGCTACTCACACAACAAAGGAAGTGAGCCCGTGTCATCACCATCGAAACGACTTCGTCGTGCGGCTCTCGCACTGTTGTTTTCCTCTCGCCCATCTTCATGAGCAGAGACCAGTGCAAGCGCAGCCGACGACACCTGCACCCAGACCGTCGTCGATGACGGCAACCTGCTCGGAGACCAGAAGGCCGCAGTCGATCAAGCTGCGAACAGCCTGGCGAGCAAGGTCGGCGCAGTCGTGTTCGTAAGGACGAACACCAATGCCGGCCCGATCGATAACTGGCTCAAGCCCTTCATCGCATCGTGCAAGAACTGGCAATCGGACGGGTACAAAGGCGGCACCGAGTTCAAGGACAACGCGAGAGCGAACATCCTTGTCTTCGGCGTCAGCACCAACCCGAACGGCAGCCTGATCGGCTGGGGCGGCTCCTACGACGGCCCCATGACCGGTGCAAACATCCGCAACAATGTCATGAACCCGCAACTCAAAGCAGGCAACTACGCCCGCGGGATCATCGACGGGATGAACGAGACCGGTCGCGTCATCGACGCCTACCGACACCCCATCCAGCGCAGCGGCGACGCGCGCCGGCATCAAGCAGCCCGCTAACGGTCGCGCCCGATTCCTCTGGGCTCTGGAAGATTCTTGGATGGCTCATCGGGCTGGCTGGAGTTGGCGTCGCCTTGCACCTCTGCTGGGCTCTACTCCCGCATACAGAAGAAGCGCAAGGATCACAAAGCTTTCGGGCAGCCCGGCAGGATGCATGGATGGCGCACGGTATGGCAACCGGCGTACTTGAGCAACTGGCCCAGGACGAACACCCTCCAACGAGTATCACCAAGGTAAAGTTCCTCAAGGAATTAGGAGGTGATTACCGCTCTCGCGCATCAGCACTCGCCGAGACCATCGCCCGCAGCACAGAAGAGGCTCGTGCCATTCTTGCTACCTCGCCCGATCCGAGCACCGTGACGTCAGCAGACACGCAAACCTGGCGAGTCCTGGCTGATCGCTACAGCTCGGCGAGCAGAAGTGCCGATCAGGCCGTTCAGACATCTGGCGAACTTCACACTCTCTATGCGGAAGCTCTCCGCAGGATCGGCAACGTCAAAGACGACGCAGCCGAGCTTAACAAGCAGCTCGACGCCGTCGAGATGGACACAAAAAGCTTGGGGATCGCCGGTATCAAGGTCGATTCGATCCTTGCGTCGGTCACACAAGCTCGCACCGCTCTCATGAACGCCACTGAGATGACGGGGCAGCCAGCCTCGCTCTCTCTGCTCGAAGAAGCGCGAAAGTGCGTCATCACGAGCCAGGCCTCATACGAATCCCTCGTCTCGATCCGCCAGCTGGTTTCTGACGGTATCGTTACGTTACAGTCGAGGCTGGAAGGCTACGACGCGCTGCTGCAAGCGGCACGACAGGTGTTCGACGAGAAGATCAAACTCGCTTACAACCCTGAGTCATGGAAGCCCATCAAAGGCAACGGCGTCGGAGTCACAAAAGCGCGCCAACCCAGGCCGCTGCAAGACTTGAAACCGCCCTTGCCGCAGCCACGATGGACAAGCAAAGTGGAAGACCGCCAACGATCACCTCGTCCAAGGCAGCAGCCTCATGGACGAGGCCGAAGAGCCTGCTCCGCTCTATCCATGAGCTCGAGAAGAACCTCGAGCGTGCGAAGACTGGAGCTACCGCTTGTCATAGCGCGCGTCAGAGATGCCTTGACAGCGATAGACAGCGATATCAATAAATACGGTGGCGACATCGAGGATAGCCTGTGGAACTCTCTCGAAGGAGTAAGAGCGACCCTTCGTCAGGTCAGGTCAGCCCCTCCGAACAGGCAACCCCGCTATCTCACCAACCTCAAGCTCGCGCTTGAGGCGGAAGAGATCATCACTCGTATCCATGAGCAAGTGGTGATGGGACATGACGCCGCCGAACAGCGTCGCGAGCATGCCCAGTCGGCACTCGCGGCGGCCAAGGCGGAAGTATCTCGTGCTCGCGAGTACATCGATGACCACAAGTCAGACGTGAATCGCGATGCGAAGGAGCACCTCCGCGGCGCCATGTCACAACTGGCAAAGGCCAAGACGGTGACCCGACCGAACGACATCCTCGCGGCCGCAC
>JADJBE010000022.1 GCA_016703895.1 Pseudomonadota bacterium | reverse complement strand
TGAAGGTGCCGAGCAAGAACGGGCTGAGGTACCAGTCGGTGTGCGCGGAGTGTGCTGCGCGAAGGCGGGCATCTTCAACTTCAACAACCCCTGCTGCAGGGCGCGATACCTCGAAGGGTTGATCAACTCGAAGGCGGTCGCGGCAACGATGAACTGGTGGAAGTTTCGCCACCCCAATTGGTACGAGGAGAGCTATGTCGATTCAGTCCACATCTACCAGCGAGCGCGAGATGCTGATCGAGCGGCTCACGCTGCTCACCAGGCGAGTGCCGAAGTCAGTGCTCAGCGGCAGCGTGCAAAGCGCGGTCGTGTGGAAAGAGCAGGCGGTCAAAGCAACGAAGCTGATCGGCAACCCGCGCTCTTCTAGCCGCGATCTGCAGGACTTGGTCAACAAGCTGGAGGCATGGGGATGAACGGGATCGACGAGATGATCGCGCAGAACCTGAAGCGGCCCGATGGCAAGCAGGGCGGCACCTGGTACATCGGCGTGGACCCGGGCCTGCATGGAGCCCTGGCCTTGGTCGATGACGTGAGTGGTCGCCTGCTGGCCTGCGTGGACATGCCTACCATCGTGAAGTCCAGCGAGACGCGCACCGTCAAGGGCAAGGACGGCAAGCCCGATCGCAAGGTGACCAGCGAGCGGCTGATGGTCTCGCCCCACCTGCTTGCCAGGCAGATCGACGAGTGGCGCTCGGCCGCCGAGGTTGCCGGCCGGCGCCTGGTGGCGGTGATCGAGGAGGTGCAGTCGATGCCGCGTGACGGGGCCGTTGGCGCGTTCGCGTTCGGCAAGTCGGCTGGGCTGATCGAAGGCGTGATCGCCGCGGCGTGGATCCGATCGAGATGATTCGTCCGTCGGTCTGGAAGAAGAAGGCCGGGCTCATCGCCGACAAAGCGGTCGCCATCCGGAAGGCCCAGGAGCGATTCCCGACCCATGTCCACCTCTTCATGCGGAAGAAGGACGACGGACGCGCTGAGGCCTCGATCCTGGCCTCCTGGGCGGCTTCTCGCAAGGGTGGATCCCATGATCACTGAGGACCAGATCGAGCGGGCGCTGGATTGGCTGCGCGACAACGCCGAGAAGGCGGCGCAGGCCAGGCCGAGCGGGTCTACATGGAGGCGTGGGTGAAGACTGTGTTGGCCCAGTGCCAGAAGAAGCATGCCGACCTGGCGGTCAATGCGCAGGAGCGCGAGGCCAGGATCGACCCGGAGTACATCCAGTCCCTGGACGCCCTTCGAGAGGCGGTCGCCAACGACGAGCGGTTTCGGTTCTTGGTCTCCACGGCTCACGCCAAGATCGAGGCCTGGCGCTCGATGGAATCCACCCGCCGTGCGGAGCGGTCGGTCGGATGACGCTCAACTCGATCAACCCACTGTTCACCATGATCGACGCGCTGCAGCCGACGCTTGGGGCCGTGCGTTATGTCGAGGTCACGGTGCAGTACGCCGATGGCTCGATCGTCTCGTTCAAGCGAAGGCAAGGTCGACGAATGCGAGTTCCGCGGCGTTGAGCACGAGACCCAGATCGGCGGCGGACTGATGACCTTGACCTGTTCGATCCCGCACAACGAGGTGCAATGAGCTACCGGAATGAAAAGTTGCTGAAGGCGTGCCGCTCGATGGAGTGCGTGAACTGCGGGGCTGACGACGGCACGATCGTCGCGGCCCATCAGAACGAGGGCAAGGGCATGGGGTTGAAGGCGCCTGACTCACGGGTGATGAGCCTGTGCTGGGTGCCACTCGGAGTACGACCAGGGCAGGACGATGACGCGCGACGAGAAGCGCGCCTTCGCCTGGGAGATGATGGGCAGGACGTACTCCGCGATGATCGAGCGCGGGATTCTTGGAGGTGAAGCGTGGATGAGCCGAAGAACATCACCGACCTGGAGCCGGTGCTGCAGCAGGCCCACGAGTGGCTGAGGGTGTGGGCCGCCCATCAGCGCGACAACGTGGGCGAGATGGCGGCTCAGTTGTGGTTCGCCACCGAGACGACCTTGGGTGCCTTGTCGGGCAGCACCTGGGCCAAGGTTGGCGAAGAGACCGAGCGCGATCGGGTTGAGATCCTGGAGGAGCGGTACGGGGAATTGATGGCGAGCAGGACGCTAGCCATTCAAGCCGCGATCGATGACCTGGCAAGGGTCGATCGCCTGGGATGGTGGGCCGTTCACCGGCACCATCGGCTTGGGAACATGGGCATGTTCGGGATGGATGGCATCCCCAGCTGGGACTACTACGTCCGCGCGCTGGGGGTGCTGGTTGCCCCGATGAGGAAACGGGGCGTGCTTGGCTAGTACTTCTTCATCACCTCACCCAGATCCTGGGTGAGCATCCAGTCGATCCAGGCGAGGCGGCCGAGGCGAGTCTTGTTGCGGTACTCATCGAACGGTATCGGCTGGACGACCAGATGCTTGTGGTGGGCGGAGATCCACGTCTCGTAGGACATGAGTCCGCCGAGCAGCGAATTGATCCATCGCTGGAGCTTGTTGCATGCCCTGGTCCGAAGCGGGTGCTTCTGGGCAACCCTTTGCAGCGCAAGGCAGACCATCGAGTTCTGGCGCAGCAAGATCCGGCGGCGCGCCGCGATCAGGGCCAGGCGGGCGAGTTTTGCGTCGGTCATCGTCTCTCCTACGCCCACCGGGGGCGGATAGCTTCCATCGCATCGTTGGACTTGATGTCGATCGGGATCTCGCCGATCCGCTTCTCGGAGTCGGCAAGCGAGTAGGTGCCGCAGTGGATGCGCTGGCGCCGGCACCCGACCTCCACCAGGTACAACGACACCACCGTGGCGGGGCTGCTGAAGATCCCGGTGGGCACGACGCTCTTGCTCTTGGTGATGCGGAACTTGCTCACGATGCCCCCTTCCACTCGCGAACGTCTCCAGTCAGGGCTTTCGCCGTTGCGCTGGATTCATCCGGGGTGACTCCCGCCATGTCACTCAGGAGGCAAAAGTTCTGGGTCATGCCCTCGATCAATCCGGCGCGCTGCTTGTCGCCGACCTCCTCGAAGTGAAGGTGAAGGACGGCCAGGCCCGCCATCACTTTGGTGTGCAGTTCAAGCGCTTGCGCAGCCCGCGCCCCGCGCCTGGCGCCGACCGCGGCGATGACCTCTTTGATGCGATCAAAGTTCATGGTGGTTTCCTATCTCGAAGCCGGGTAATCGCTGATGTCGTCGGCCGTCGCCTCGGCGATCATCCGGGAGTCGGCCTCGGTGACGCCCATCGCCACTCCCATCTCCATCACCACGTCCATCAGCGAGTCGGCCAGCTGCGCCTTCTGGGTGTCTCCGATCTTCTTGAAGTAGCCCCCTCGAAGTGGACGATGGTGATCATTGCCTTGGCGTGCAACTCCAGGGCTCGGCCCGCCTTGACACCGCGGCGCGCGGCGACAGCGGAGACGACTTCTCATGCGATCAAATGCCATTTCATGCTCCTGTACTGGGAATGAAAAAGGGGGCGACAGGCCCCCTTGGTTGGAGTTGGGTTTGGTCAATCACAGACGATCTCGTACTCGAACTGCTCGACGGTCTTGGAGGACTTGACGACCCGCCGGCAAACGTCCGAGTCGTTCTTGACGTAGACACAGATGCAGACCCGGATCTCCAACCCGTTCTCGGCGCGCACGACACCGCTGAAGTCCCGGTTGAGATTGGCGGGGTACTCGTTGCTGGTGAACTCGACGCCCTCAGCCATCAGGGACTCGAAAAGGTCGGCCAGGGCGGGATCCTTGAACGACGGCACGCTGCTCAAGCTTGCCGCGAAAAGCACCGAGCTTTCCCCGGTCCAGCGGTAGACGCCGCAGCCCATCTCCTCGATCCTGCGGATCCCGGCGTTGAAGACGGTGGCGATCGCGTTGATCTTGTCCTTCGCCGAAACGATCTTGCGGACGGTCTCTCGCTGAGTGGCGATCGTCTTCAGGATCTTGTCGGCGATCTCGGTGTGCGGACTTTTCATGACGGCTCCTTGATGCCCGCCAGCCTGGCGGCGCGTTTGAGTTGGGCTTTGAAGTTGGCGGTCGAGCGCCGGTCGCTGGGTGTTCGAGGACCGAATACGACGACGCCGCCTGGGAAGGTGATCTTTAGGTGGCAAGAGCCTGTGACGCTGACCTTGCACCCGTACCGTTTGACTGCAGCGGTTAGGACATCGTTGATGTCCTTGTCGTTGCTAGCATCTCATCGATCGAATCGCCTCCTGACCGCCTCGCCGTTGGCGCACTCGGCGGTGATGTTCGACCAGCCGCGCGCTGCGCTGCGCTCGATCGCCGTGAGCCCACCCTTCGATGAGCACGCTTCGATCGCCCACCGAGCCTCGTCGGCCTGCATCCGGCTGCTGCACCCGGTGAGCACCGCCACCATCACGATGAGGGCAGCGAACCCAATCCACTCGATAGCGCTCACTCGGTCACCTCCACGGGGATGTACCGGCGGGTCGCAGGGAACTCTTCGACCCAGTCGTTGGCGTCCTCAGCCACGCTGAACCATGGCCCAGCGGTACCGATGCTCTGGATGCCGATGTAGAGGGTGCGCTTGCGCGGGGCCATGCGCAGTATGGATTCAGGCGCATGGCGCAACTCGCCGGCCCGCTCATAGACGATGCGCCCGTCGGACATCTGCCCAATGAAGCGAACGATCGTGCCGACCTCGGTCTGAACTTGATCGCCCCGGCGGGCGGCCTCGATGTCGAATGGTTTGGTCATGACTTCTCCGCATTGGCACGCGCCACCATGATCTCGGCAACGCGTATCGCTTCACTTCGGGACAGGTCCGGTTGCTGGGCCTGCAGTTCGTTGGCGGTCTTGGCGACCTCGTTGATGAATGCCTTGTACTGGCGGTCCAGTTGCTTTCGCCGCTGGGCGATCAGGGCGTGCTGGTCGATGTTCATTAGCGGGCCTGTTCGGTTTCAGTGAGGCTCACGGCTTCACCTCGTTCTCGAAGAGCCCGTTGATCAGGACGCGCAGGTTGCGTTCGTTCTCGGCTGCCATCTCGGATTGCCGCTTGGCCTGCGCGAGCATCGCCACCAACTCGTAGCCGGTGCGCGACTCAGGGGTTCCGTAGCGCGTCCAGCGACCGTCCTCCTTGAGGATGACTTCGTTGGTCACGTCGTACTTCTGGTCGAGAAATCTCAGGTCCATGGTCATTTCCTATGGGTGGTCACACTCCAGCCCCCTCCGGAGAAGGGGCTGGGTTTGATCACGCAGCGACGGGCTCGCCGTTCTTGATCCGGGCCATCGTGTCGGCCAGGGTGAACAGCGCGCGGTTCAGCTTCACGTTCTCGCCCACCGAGGTCACCTCGCGGGTGCGGGTGTTCTTGCCGGTGGCGGTGAGACCGGGCTGGCCGCCGCGCACCAGGTTCTCCTGCACCCGGTTGAACGTCGTCCACAGGTCGGGCTTGCGGTCCTCGAAGCGG
>JADJBE010000021.1 GCA_016703895.1 Pseudomonadota bacterium | reverse complement strand
GGAGCAGGGAACGCAAACTCCGTTAAGGACTTTTCGAAAAGTTGGCGACGCCCCAGACAACTGCAAGTTTTTCAAGTTCTGCAGACCGTTCGTTTGGCATGTTGAGGAGCAATGGAACGTAAAACCCAGTTAAGCTTCCTTGGGATTGCGCAATGGTCGCAACTCGCCCCGAGTGACCGCCTCAGGTACCGCAAATGTGTATCGCCCCAATAGATTTATGTGCTCATGACCGAAGGGTGACAACCGCGCGACATCCTCATCCAGGACGGGGTATCCTTCCTGCCGCAACTGCTCGAGTGCAGCGTCCATGTAAATCGTGTTCCACAACACGATGATGTTGACCACAAGACCGAGGGCCCCCAACTGGTCCTCCTGTCCCTCGCGGTAACGTTGGCGCAGCTCACCACGCTTGCCGTGGAATACATCGCGCGCCAGGCTGTGGCGCCCTTCGGTGCGGTTTAGTTGTATCAAGGTTGATCGGCGCCGGTTCTCGTCATCAATGTAGGTCAGGGTGTGGAGAGTCTTATCGATCCGACCGAAATCCAACAGCGCCATTGCCAATTCCGTCGGCTGGTCCCCCACCTGCAAGGTGCGCATTATGCCCGTTGCGGGTATTCGGCCGAGTATTAGAGAGCCGGCGAGGCGCAAGAAGTCATCCCAATTCGCCTCCATTCGGCCAAGGGGCACGCGATGCCGTGAGATAGCGTTGAACTCACCATAGTCGGCGTGCGGATTAATACGCCAAAAACGTGTGCCGCCGATGTCGGCTAGACGCGGGCTGAATCGGTAGCCCAGCAATCGAAACAGCCCGAATACAACATCACTGTAGGCACCGGTGTCTGTCATAATTTTCGTTGGGTGGAGTTCCGTTTGCTGTTCCAAAACGACGGCCAACAAGATCAGGCTGTCACGCAGAGTGCCGGGCACGGTGATGCCGTTCAATCCTGAGCACTGGTCGGATAGGAGATTGTACCAAGTGACCCCCCGGCCGTAGCCGAAGTATTTGGGATTGGAGCCGGCGTGTACGGTGCGAACCGGCACTACAAAGCGCAGCCCATCGGCCGACGCCACTTCACCCCCGCCCAAGGCTTGTGCCAACCGAATCCGGCTCTGCGCGGCCACCAGTATTGCATTGGCGGCGACGTGGGTGTCGTCGCGCAGGTAATTTTGAATGACCCAGGCCAGCCGCTCGCGCCGCAGCGCTGGAACGTCATCACGGATCAACGGTTCAGGGCCGGTGTTGCAGGCCTCGGCCAGCAACACTGCACACAGGCTGGTGGTCAGGTCCTTCGCCCGTGCAGTGCGCTCGGTGAGATGGGTGAAGGCGTCAGTGAAGCCAGTGCGGGCGGATATCTCTAACAGGATTTCCGGCAGATCGACTTCTGGCAGCCTGGTTGCAACTGCCTCCCGGAGCGCCACCAATGACTCTGGTTCCTCCAGTTTGTCCAATGGACTCAAGACCAGTTCTTTCTTATCGCCCACGGTCTCGAACCGAACCGCCGGATTGTTGGCCAGGCGAGCGGCCACAGCAAGGTAAGTTTGGTCCAATTCTGCGCTCAGCGCGGCCAAAGCTGGTGCCGGCTCGGGAGACAGTCCAAGGCGGCGACAAATGATGGGACGCGTGGCTTCCCATTCAGCGCCCGTAAGCAACCCGGCGCGCGGATCGGCATAACGCCAACTTGGGCTAACGAAGATATCTCGGCGACGCAGCCCCTTGCGCAGTCCATCAAGCACACAAAATGTGTAGGCACGAGGGTCGACGCTGCCGTCCTCGCGAAAAACGTGTCGCTGCCACGGTTTGGTTATCACGTTCCGTGGTGCCTGCGGTTCTGACTTGTCACGCATCTCGTGAGTTCGCAGCCAATCAAAGCCAGCGACGACAGCCTCACCCGCAGGGCTGGCGCCGAATCGGATGTGCTGCAGAAGAGTCGGCAGGAAAACCCTCACGGCGCGGTAGCGCGCCTCCAGTTCGAGGTAATACACATCGTCTGGCGGGCGCACTAACGACTCGACACTCTCCAGCGCTTGCGTCAGCAACTCGCGTGGAATGCGCGCGAACACTGTTTCAAGCGGATCTCTATCAGCGAGCGCCGGATCGAGCAAAGTTCGGCAGGCCATCGCCAACACGGTGGCAGCCTGGTCGAGATCCTTAATTCCACGCAACCGCGCCTTCTTGTCTGCTTTGACGGCGTTATTGAAAAACTCGTGGAGCAATACGTCAAGCACTTCGACCACGTCATCGAGCGCGGTCGCCTCAAGGCAGTGGATGAAAGCGACCAGAGTTGCCAGACGACGCACTGGCGGCAAGCGGCTGATAGCTGTGACCTTGGCGGCGCCAGCAAAGCGCGCAAGCGAGGCGAGTCGGCCAGGCGGCACGCCGGTCGCCGGCAGTTTGATGCCCAATTCGCGCACGGTCTGCAGGCGGTTGATTGCGTTCACGAGGGAGCGTCCACTAACACGCACCGGTCCTGAGCGCAGTCTATCGAGACACGAACTGCGACCTTGCGGAGGCACTGTCAGCAGGTCCTCCAGGCGAGTTCGCTGCTCGTTCGTGATACCTCGCCCAAGCAGTTCCCACAGCCGATTTTCGACGCGGCTGCGCAAGCGAGCGATGAAACGTTCGAGGGTCGTGCAGCCCGGCAGAATTACCTTGTGCGCCAACATCCAGGTCGTCGCGCGCTCAAACAGCATCCCGGGCCGGTCAGTGCCGGTCCAGCACAAGGCATAGAGCCACCGGGCTAGGCGGAAACCTACAGCGGGTTCAGTCCAATCGCAGAACCCATATTGCAACCGGATTTCCGCTGTGTGCTCCCACCTTTGCTTTGCAATTCGGTAGCGCGGTAGATCATCAAGATTCGCGACGTGCAATTGTCGTGCGAGGGTTTGCATCACAACGCTGGGCACTTCCAGGGGGTCTTCAAGAAAGGTGCCCAGAAAGCGTGCGGTGGCAAGTTGTAGCGCAAAGCCAAGCCGATTATGGTCGCCACGTTTGACGCCGATCACCGCGTGGTCAGCGTCGTCCAAATGGAAATAGCGGGTCAACTCATCGGTATTTGGGTCGCCAACATAGCGGCCATAATTAGCGCGTTGTTCGGAAGTGAGGAACTGGACTGGCATTCAAGTCACCGTTGCATAAACGAACGTTTGTGCAACGGATCCAGCATGACGGCAAAATGGGGGCTTGCGCATTGCATAAAGATATTGCACAATTGGGTCAATTAGCAAGAGGTTTGTGCAACTATGCTCATCGGTTACGCGCGGGTCTCAACCCAAGATCAAGACACGGCAGCCCAAATTACCGCGCTGGAATCCGCCGGCTGCGAGCTGATTTTCAAGGAAAAGGCCTCGGGTGGCCGGTGGAACAGACCAGAGCTCCATCGACTGCTCGGGCAGTTGCGTAAAGGCGACGTTGTGGTGGTTTGGAAACTGGACCGCCTGTCGCGTTCACTCAAGGACGTATTGACCCTGATGGAGGAAATCGCTAAAGCGGAAGCCGGTTTCCGCAGCATGACAGAGGCTATCGATACGACGTCCGCCGGAGGGCGCATGCTCATGCAAATGGTCGGGAGCTTTGCGGAGTTCGAGCGGGCGATGCTACGGGAGCGCACCCGCATTGGCCTGGACGCGGCACGTAAGCAAGGTCGTATCGGTGGGCGTCGGCCCAAACTCAATACACATCAGCAAGAGGAGATCGTTCGCCTGGTTCACTCCGGAAAGAAGACCGCAGCGGACGCTGCCAGACTCTTCAAGGTTCATCCCGCCACAGTGTGGCGTATCTTGCAGAGGGCCAAAGCTCCTTAACGGAGTTTTGCGTTCCATTGCTCCCTAAACCCCGAGCTGCAGCAGATCGTAGAGCCGGTCAGCGAGCGTGCGCTCACTTTGGGCTGGGACTCCGGTCTCATCACCTCGGTATCGGACCCCGAGGGAAATGGCTACCTTTAAGTTATACCGACGACCTGTTAACCGAGCTGGAGATGCCCGATGGCTGTCGGATTCAGCTTGCTTATAACGGGGATCAGCAGGTGGAAAGTCGCACCGACCGGGTGGGCTTCAGCACGGTCTACACTTATACCGACGACCGCCTGACCAGGGTGGAAGGGGTCTTTGAAGCTGAGGTGCTCAGTGAGGCCAGTTGGGAGTATCCCGTGGATCCCGTGGTGGAATCGCTGGGGACCAGCGGTGGCGACTTTACTCAGGTCCTGTTCACCGACGCGCGTGGCAAAGTGTGGGATTTCCGCTTTCTGGCCAACTCCATGCTGTGGCGCGAGATTAACCCGCTGGGACACCATCGGCGATTTTACTACGACGATTTTCAAAATCTGCTCTATGCTTCCGAAGGCTACTTTCGAGCCAATATCGAGGGAACCCCGAGCGGAGCGACCGAGGGACCCCGCGACAACTTCAGCAGCCGTTTCCGGTTCTATGCCTACGACCTGGTCGGCAACATGCGCGAGAGCTGGGACGCCAACGGCCTGATCACCACCTATACGGTGGACGAACATTCGCGGACCACTTCGGTGTATCGGGGCCAGGCCCACTGCACCTTGGGAGGCGACTGGCGCCAGCACTTTTGCCAGGATGGTTACCTGTTTTGCGCTCACGGGGACGGCGGCACGGACTGGGAGAATCTCCCGGACTATGTGTCGCAGGTGACCAAGGGCGGCGATGTCGATGCCGTTCAGTTGGACCTGACCGAGATGGGCATTGTTTGGAGCACTCAGATCCTGGAGGGGGTGGACCCGGCCGAGTCGGACCGACTCAGCAGTCTGCGCCGGGTGGGTCGTTGGACCTCAGACACCAGCTCCTTTACCTTCGAGGTGGAGCTGGCCGAGGCCAAGGCCTTCAACCTGAGTCTTTATACCACCAGTCTCGACCACAACAGCTCCATCCCTCTCTATGGGGCCCCTTCTCTGGAGTATGCCGAACAATTTGGCCGGGAAGTTCAGCTTTCCGTCACCGACCTGCGCGGCACGCAGGTCTTTAGGGTGACGCAAAATGCCACCGGTGTGTGGGCCACTTTCCCGGTGGTGGGAGATGAAGAGAACCCCATCGAGGTGGAAGTCTCCTGCCGCCTGTCCAACCAGTTGCCCACGATTTCTGCGATTGCTTTCGATCCGTTTGAAGATCGGCGAGTTTTTCTAGAATACGATGGCCAGGGAAATCTGGCCAAGGTGATTCAACCCACCTCCGACCCGGAGCGGGAAGTGTCGACGGAGTATAGCTACAACGCTGACGGCACGGTCAGCGAGGTGGTGCAGGCCTTGCGCGAGTCGGGGGTGCTTAGCGACAGCCGCAGCACGTCGATGTTCTATCAGGATCTGGCCAAGAATCTGACCCGGGTGGAGGACGCCCTCAATGGGTCTGGCGCGCCCATGCAGATGGAATACAACCTCAACGGCGATATGGTGCGAGCCATTGACCAGGACCAGGTGGCCACAAACTTTTTCTACGACTACCGGCATCGCCTGATCGGCACCCAAAATGACCTGGGGCATAGCACGGCTATGGTCTACGATGGGCGCGGTCTGCTGAGCAGCGCCCGGGACGCGCGGGGCTTTGTGACGGAATTTCTGTATACGCCCCAACGGCGGCTCTGGAAGATCATCAATGCCCTGGGGGAGGTGATCGAATACAGCTACCTGGCCGATGGCCTGCTGGAATCGATCACCGATGCTTCGGGCACCGTATCTTTTGCCTACAACGATCCAGGAGACCGAATCGGGGTGACCTATCCCGAGGTGGAAGTGGTGTTGCCCGACTTCTCCCGCCAGAATCTCACTCCCCAACTGCAGATGGCCTATGATGTCTGGCATCGATTGGTGGCCGTGACCTCGCCCAATGGCAATTTGGAAGAGGTGGACAACATCAACCTGGTGGGCGCTCTCAACCTTTTGCGCAACGGCAGTGCCGAGCTCGAGAGCGGCACCACCAATGAGGTGCCCATGGGCTGGGGCGAGGTGGGCTACACCACGACCGGGCCCACGGTCAACCGGGTGCGCAGCTCTTCGGACAAGGTGGACGGCAGCTACAGCTTCCCGCTCGACATCGAACCCTTTGATGACTTGGGAACCTCGAAGGATTGGTTTCAGCGCAGGCCTGGGGGTGGCCCGGGAGGGCGCTATCTGATGAGCGGTTGGGGCAAGTGCGCCGTCGCCAGCAGCCTGC
Organism: Pseudomonadota bacterium; assembly: GCA_016703895.1. Taxonomy (GTDB): domain Bacteria; phylum Pseudomonadota; class Gammaproteobacteria; order Steroidobacterales; family Steroidobacteraceae; genus CADEED01. The sequence goes on along the minus strand of JADJBE010000021.1, from coordinate 4,649 downwards.
GCCTGATCGCCGTGGTTCGCGACCATGCCGGCGCCCTGTCCGAGCAAAAAGCCGCTACCAGCATGGCGGCCAACACCTGGACTTCTTCCCAGGTGCGGGCCGATATGCCGGGGGACGCCCAGGTGGCCCGCACGGTGCCCGTACTCCATCAGTTTCGGGCCGGTATCGACACGCCCTATGGAGCCCCCAACACCACCGGCTTTCTGGATGACCTCAAGGTGAACGCCCTTTCCCAGCTCTACCAATACGACGGGGAGAATCTGGACGGCACGGTGGGGGCGGACGGGGCCCGAGTGACGCTGGTGCGAGACCGCTTTGGGAGGGTTCGCCAGATGGTGGACCCGGCCCGAAGGACGGTGGATTTCACGTATGATGTGGAGGACCGTCTCGTTTTGGTGCGCGATTCTCGGGGCCTGACGCTGAGCTACCAGTTTGACTGGTTGGGTAATCTGGTCCAGTTCATCGACAGCCGCTCGCAAGAGACCACCTTTATCTATGATGATCTCAACCGGCTGCTGGAGATCATTCAGCCCGACCCGGCCCAAAACGAACTCTTCGAGTATAGCCCGGCCGGTGACCTGACTTCCTATACCAACCTTCGAGGGGAAGAGCGTCAGTTTTTCTATGACGCGGCCCATCGCCTGGTGCGCGTGGACTATCTGCTGACTCCGGTGGAGTCGATCGAGCTGAGCTATGACCCCAATGGAAATTTGCTCCGGCTGCTCGAGCGCAATGGGGACCAACTGCGCATGAGTTACGATTCTCTCAATCGCCTGCTCCTGAGCCAGCGCAAGTCGCTGGCCGGACCGCAGTGGGCTTTTCGAAATGTCTACGATGCGGCCGGCAATCGCAGCGGGCTGACCACCAACCTGCCCGTCTATGGCACGGCCTTCTATGGCACCGATGCTTACCTGTCGGGCAGCGATTCCTACTTCACGGCGGCCTTCAACGCTCGCCGCCAGATGGAATCGTTGCAAGACGGACTGAGCCACGAGAGCAGCTTTGGCTACAACGCCGACGGAATGCTGGTGGAGGTGGACCACCCCAACGGCACTCCGGCTTTGAAAACCCGCCACCGTTACGACCTGGTGGGCAAGTTGCTGGAAACGCAGGTCCTTCAGGACACCGACCCGCTCTGGAAATTGGCTTATGGCTACAACCTGGCGGCCGACCGCCTGTTGCAGCACAGCCTGTGGCCGGAGGGCGGCAACAGCTACCGCTACGAGTTGGACGCCAGTGGCCGTCTGGTTCGCGAAACCATCAACCGGTTTGTGGTGGCCAGCGTGGACCAGTGGGCCAGCGGAGACCTTCGCCTGACCGGCTTTGACGACCAGGCCACCCTTCGCCTGATTTCGCGCGACGACTCGTTGGCGGCCCAGCAACTGGATCTGCAGCGCTGGGACCTGGCCATAACCGACCCCGTGGCAACTCAGGTGTTGGTGAAGCCCGGAGACGGTTTGCACTGGGTCACCAGCCACGGCGATACTCAGCGCGGCGGCCGGGTGGTTTCGCACATCCTTCACCACACCTCAGACAACACGGCCTATGACTATCCCAGCCAGACTTTTAGCGTGTCAGACAACATTGGCTGGCTGGCCGGTCGCATGCTGATGCGCCACCGCCTGCCTCTGGAAGGCGAGTTTGACGTTCGGGTTTCCATCTCGGAGTGGCAACTGTTTGATTGCTTCATCGGTCTGGGGGTCACCCGCGAGCGCTATGAAACCAGTGCCCCCGGCAACAAGTATCCTCCCAGCACCAGCGGGGCGATTAACGCCAACGGCTGCGACATTGTGGCCGGCTTTGACGGCGGGTCCGATGAGAACCGGGTGATTTTCAACAACTACACCCTCAGCGACGTAACCGCTCAGGGGTTGCGCTTGAGGCGATACCTGGACGGTAGCACCTGGATGCTGGAGGGCTTCTACCACGATGGCACCACCTGGGTTTCGCACGCCAACTGGGTGGATGAGTTTGACGGGCAGACGCTCTATGCTTACCTGCACCTGAGCGGAAAATATGGCCACGTGCGCTGGACCGATTTTGTGGAAACGGAAGGCGCCCAGTTCCGCGTGTCCAGCGTGAGCGGAACCGAATCGGTGAACCAGGCCGCCTGGCCCTGCTATGAATCGCAAATCTACGACGCCGGCCAGAGCGTGGACTGGAGCAAGCTGAGCTGGACCGAGACCCTGCCCAGCAACACTGACGTGCGCCTGCAACTGGCCGTCTCGGATGACCCCGACGGCCCCTGGACCTACGAAGGCCCCAGTGGCGTTAATACCTACTACAGCACTGCCGCCGGCCACACCCTGACCAGCCTCACCGGCCGCAACTGCCGATTCCGCGCCTTCCTGTATAGCACGGACGGCGCCGACACCCCGGAACTGTCCAACGTGCACCTGTCGCACACGGGCACGTCCGACTCCCGAATGACCACTTTCGAGTATGACGATGCCGGCAATCTGCTGGAAATCGCCATCACTGAAGACTCCGGCACAACCACCGAGACCAGGACCGTGAACGACCTCAACCAGATCGACACGGCCACCGGCGGCTGGGAATTCCTGTATGACGATAACGGCTGCCTGATTGAGAAAAACAATGGCACAGGAGTTGGCGACGAGAAATGGGAATTCTCATGGAATGAGGACGACCGCTTGATCCAGGTGAAGAAAGGCGTCTACGCGGCTGGTCCCGTGCTGGTGAATGAATTCACCGTGGATTACACTTACGATTCCATGGGCCGAATGCTGACCCGCGACGATGGCACCGATGTGACCACCTTCGTCTGGGACGGCTGGGACCTGCTGTCTGAGACCACCGATTCCATCGTGACCGACTACCTGGTGCCCAATGGGCTGATTCACAGTTTCCTTCGCGACGGGGATTTGTATGTCTGCCACGTGGATGCACTGGGGAGTGTCCGCATGGTGACCGACGCGAACGGCGACGTGGTGGCCCAGTTCGAGTATGGTGCTTGGGGCGAGTTGCTGACTGGGAGCTTCGATTCGGTGCCGGGCGGGATGCCGTTTGGTTTCGTGGGTGGTCTAGGGGTGAGAACCGACGCACTTACCGGCCTCCTGTATATGCGGAATCGGCACTACGATTGTACATTGCAGAGGTTCATAAGCAGGGACCCGATGGGTCTCGTAGGTGGAATCAATCTTTATGACTACGCAAATTCCAACCCCATTAAGTGGGTGGATGTGACCGGAACCGTTGTCCAGGAGTTGCAAACGGGTCGCCGAGCGATTCAATTAGGAAGAGCAGCCTGGACGGTTCAACAGGCATCTCAAGGCGGCCGTATAGGTTCTGCATGGGGGCCGTGGGGAACCGTGGCTGGAATTGTTGCAGGACTCGTTGCTGCATGGGTTTTTGAAAAACTGTCAGAGGCTGCAAGTGGCAGTGGGGGCGCAGGACGCGGGACTCTTCCAGCTCCGCCCATTCTGCCGAGACCTAATCCTAATGTTCCTCTGCCCGGGGGGCCTAATGGACCTCTTCCGCCACCAGGTGATAGCGGCGGAGGTGGCGGTGGTAGCCCGTGTCAAAACTGGTTCAGTCAATGTCAGGACTGCTGCACGGCAAACACCCCTCCCTTACCTCGCCCGACCAATAAGCCTCGTGGAGATTGCTATGGACCTAAAAATCCTGAGGACTATCCGTATATTACTGACTGTCTTGACGACTGTGAACGTGCTCGACTCATCTGTGAGTTCCTAATTCTTGCGAAGACAATCCCTCAGGTCCAGACGGTTCTTGTGCTTCTCATCGGGGTTGAGGGTTGGGACCCGTCACCACCTTGCTGGCCGGTAGCGCCTTGATGTCTCACGAGCAGCTATTTGCGCGAGGTCTATCCTTGATTCAAAGTGATCTAGAAGCCGGATCTTCGATGCTCAATGATGCGGAACGGTTGGCCAAAGCCAACAACGACCTTTGGAGTGCGGCGCAGTATTGCAGGGTAAGTGCCTCATTGATGTGCGGAAAAGGTCGATTTGAGGAAGGGATGCAAGCTATCGACAGGGCCATTGAATACCAACCCGAAGAGGCGAGTTTCTATGAAGTTGCAGGCAACCTGTCTTTAACGCAAGACCCTGTGCGGGCTTTGCAATACTGCATGAAAGGTAGCACTTTAGGAAACCGAACTTGTCGGGTCCTAGTCGATTACTTGCGTTCAATCGCCGGCTGATCCTGGCCTCCTTCTTTAGGTTTTTCGCACGTAACACATCCGCAGTGGGGGCCCGGCTTTGTCGGCCTTGGCGACAAAGCCGGGCCCCCACTTAACAAAACCGGGCCGTACAGGGGTCACCGCATGAAACGGAAAAAATCGTACGCTAAGGACTTTCGACTCAGCGAGCCACCGTTCACGGATCATCGTTTTCGGAAAGCTGCAGCAGATATTCGAGCCGGTCAGCGAGCGTGCGATCGTTTTGGGCTGGGACGCCGATCTCATCACCTCGGTCTCAGACCCCGAGGGAAATGGCTACCTTTTAAGCTATACCGACGACCTGTTGACCGAGCTGGAGATGCCCGACGGCTGTCGGATCCAGCTTGCTTATAACGGGGACCAGCAGGTGGAAAGTCGCACCGACCGGGTGGGCTTCAGCACGGTCTACACCTATACCGACGACCGCCTGACCAGGGTGGAAGGAGTC
>JADJBE010000020.1 GCA_016703895.1 Pseudomonadota bacterium | reverse complement strand
GATGGTCGAGTCGTCCTGATTGGGCCGACGCTCCAGCAGCTCAACCCCGCGATCCAACAGTTGCTTGGCGGTCTTCGGCGAGTCACCAGCATCCTGCAGCAGAAAGACCAGGAACTCTCCAAACGCGCGCGAAACTCTCTGGCTGGCCAGCGCGGCGTCTCGCTGCTTCTGCGCTTCGAGCATTTGCGTTATCGCAAATCCGCTACCGCCGAGGATCGCGACCATGACCGTCGCGCTGATCGCGACGCCGATTCGATGACGTTTCACGAACCTTCGGGTGCGGTACCAGGTGCTGTCGGGCCGCGCGCGTACTGGATGTCCTTGCAGGAAGCGCTGAACATCTTCTGCGAAGGCATCGACGGTGGCGTAACGCTCGGAAGGGTCCTTCTTAAGCGCCTTGTGCACGATCGTATCCAGATCGCCGCGCAAAGCTCGACAATCAGTTGGTGCCGCCAGGTCGCTGGGCCTGGCAGGTTTAGCCAGAAGGATGGCTTCCTCCAGAGCACGGCGCGAGTCACGCTTGAGTTCATACGGGCGCTTGCCGGACAGCAGTTCGCACAGGATCACGCCCAACGAATACACGTCTGAGGCCGTGGTGAGGGCCGCGCCGTCGATCTGTTCCGGGGATGCATAGTCAGGCGTCATGGCGCGTCCGGAAACCCGGTGAGTCGGGTCTGCCGCGCAACGCCTGCTTCGAGCAGTTTGGCGATTCCGAAGTCAAGCAATTGCACCTCACCCTGAGCGGTCACCAGGATGTTCGATAGCTTCAGGTCACGATGCACGACAGCTTGGCGTGCGCGGGCGCCACAGCGGCTGCCAACCCCTGCACGAACAGCCGCAATCGGGCGCGGATGGTGAGTGCGTGCAGTTCGCAGTACGCATCGATTGGGATGCCCTCGACATATTCGAGTGCGAGATAGGGCTGCCCTTCGGCTGTGACGCCCGCGTCATAGAGGGTGGCAATATGCGGATGATTGAGCGAGGCGAGGATTTCGCGCTCCCTCGCCATGCGCTCACCGAGCCCCGCCCGACTGCCGGCGATGTGCGGAAGTTTCAGCGCCACTGGACGATTCAGGATGCCGTCGGTACGCTCGGCCAGCCATACCGAACCCATGCCGCCGCAACCGAGTTCACGCAGCAGGCGGTAGGGACCAATCACTGCACCTTCACCACCAGCAGCGGGTCCGTTGGGCGCGCGCTCTACATCCTCGAATTTCGGCAGGGTCTTGAGAAAGTCGGCGGTTTCCACAATCGCCCTGGGCGCCAGCAGTTCGATCAGGCGCGGCTTCAGCTCTCGGTGTTCTGCGCTGAGCGATTCGATCCAGGCCTGGCGTTGTTCCTCGGGCAAACCCAGCGCCGTTCAACAGCTGATTCAGTTGCGTCCATGAAGTGGGGTCGATCTTGAGGATCATGTGATCTCCCGTGTTGCGGCGCTATCGAACCCTTAACGAGATTCCGCGGTCAATGCGGGCATCGCTCCCCGCATCAGTGAAAGAGCGCCTCAAGCCGCCTGAAGTGTCATGCCCGCATTTGCCGTTTGAATCCGTCACTAACTGCAGGAACTGTTCACCGAGATTATTATGAGCCTCAAACCAGGAATTTGTATTGGCGGCACGACGCGAGCCAGGGTTGCATCCTGCGTGGCTGCCCTCGCCCTGCTCTCGGCCTGCAGCGGCAGCTCGAATCCACCCGCAGACAATCCACCCGCAGTAAACACGGCAGTCTGCAGTTCGACGTCGACACCTACGCGGTGAACGAGGCCGGTGGCACTGCATCGATCGCGGTTACGCGCACGGGAGGTACTGCAGGCGCAGTCGGTGCAACGGTTGCCACGGGAAGCGGCGGATCCGCACAACCGGGTCAGGACTTCACCGCCATGAGCCACACCGTCACATTCCCGGACGGCGAAGGCGGCACGAAAACCGTGCTTGTTACGATCCTGAATGACGCGGTCCCCGAGACATCAGGAGAACGTCGCCCTGACCTATCCGCCGCCACCGGTGGCGCGACGCTTGGCACGCGCACCGCAGCCACTCTCACCATCACGGATGACGACCCGGGCTATCGGCTGGGCGTGAACGTCCGCGAACTCGTCGGCAGCGGCCTTGTGTTGCAGCTCAATGGCGGCACCGATCTCGCCATCCCCGCGAGTGGTAGCTACGTGTTCACCACCCTGCTCGCTGCCGGGTCAGTCATCGTGGTCACCGTCAAAACCCAACCGAGCGCTCCCGCGCAAATCTGCCCGGCACCAACCGGCGCACCTCCGATGCCGGCCAGGGATTTGCTCGATGTGGCCATCATCTGCGGTCCGGCGTTACCGACGGGCACCGCCGGCAGCCTGGACTCGACTTTCCGCAGCGGCGGCAAGGTCACCACCGATTTCAGCGGAGCGCCATGACATGAACACTGGAGTCAGCATCATGCAATTGTTCTCTATCAAGCGGATTGCGCTCTCGATGGCGTCGGTCATCCTCACAGTGCTCGCGATGCCAACTCAAGTCTTCGCCGTACAGGGTGGTGGCGTTACGCCCATTGGCATACCCGAAGGTCTTGCCCACATCTATTCGACCACTGGCCCGTATACTCATGATCAGGACGCAACTGTTGCCCCGCCCGGATATACTTATCACTCCGGATTTCTTAACGACCCGCTCGCCGCCATATTTCCGACGAGTAGCAGAATTGCTGACTCGGCTGAAGCTTTCGCAAATGACAAAGACGTCTTCTACGCAAACGCCTACAAGCGCTTTGGAACAAATCCCGACTCCCCGATTCGTGATGGCGTGCGTGCGACGGCAAAATGGGGGCAAGCGTTTCGAAAGAACACAGACGATGCCTGGATGACCTTCAAGACGACCAAGGCAAAATTGTATGTCGATGGCAGAAGCGCGTACTACGGACCGGGCGCTACCGGCAGCTATGCGAGCCTTTATTCTACAGGCACGGTTGGCAGCTATAGCGCCGGAACGCAATGGGAGTTTTCTCGAACGATCATAGATCTGCAGTACATCGAAAGAGACGGGTGGCTTTCCTGGACAGACGGTTTGAACTGCCAGTTGACCCTCGAGCTTGTTGACGTACATGAGCTGACGTGCGATCCGCATACCGTGAGCGTTGATCTCTCACAAATTGCCGTCGGCGACAGCTTCTACATATATATGGACGCTGCGGCAGTCGCCCGGTCGTCGCAGGTCGAGGGCGAACACCATGTATTTGCCGAGTTCCGCGACCCCCTCGACACGGGAGGCGGTCTCATTATCGAGGTCGATGGCTTGACGCCGCTCGATAATTTCTCAAGCGCTGTCGCGCCGGCGGATCGCGCCCACGCAGTTGCCGAGCAAGCCGACCACAAGATTGTTGTGGCTGGATTCGCCTATGACGCCGCGAGCAAGGACACTGTCTTCGCGCTGGCGCGCTATCAACCCGATGGTTCTCTTGATCCCGGGTTTGGCAGCAGCGGCAAGCTCACCGTCGATTTCGGTAACGGCGCGAGTGTGGCCCACGCGGTTGCCATTCAGAGCGATGGCAAGATCGTGGTTGCAGGCTCGCCGGCAGTGGCACCAATAACGATCTCGCCCTCGTTCGATTGAACGCCGATGGCACGCTGGATGGTAGCTTCGGCAGTGGCGGCAAGGTGCTGTTCGATGTCGCGGCGGCCGACGACAATGCCTTTGCGATCACCATTCAGCCGGACGGCAAGATTGTCGTCGCTGGCTCGGCGTGGAATGGCGCTAACAATGACTTCGTCGTCGCCCGTTTCAACACTAACGGCACGCCCGACACCGCAGGATTCGGCAGTGGCACCGGGTTCGTCGCCACGGTTTTCGCTGCCGCAGACGATATCGCCAGGGCAGTGCGTTTGCAGAACGATGGAAAGATCGTCCTTGCTGGCAGCGCGAATATGGGTGCCTCATTTGCCGACTTTGCGGTAGTGCGCTACAACGCCGATGGCTCACTCGACACAAGCTTTGATGGCGATGGCCGGGCCCATGCTGATTTCTTGCAGGTGGCGACCTGGCTCAGGGCATGGTGCTGCAAGCAGACGGTGCCATCGTTGTAGCCGGGTCGGCGCTAGTGAGTGGCCACAATCAGCTGGCCGCTGTCCGCTTCAAGTCCGACGGCAGTCTCGACGGGAGTTTTGGGATTACGGGTCGTGTGTCTCATCCCGTGTCTGGCGACCAGGACTATGGACATGCCATAGCAATTCAGAATGACGGCAAACTGATTCTTGCCGGTCACACCCGAACCGGCGCGGGCGACGACATGGTCATCAGCCGCCTGAATGCCGATGGCAGTATTGATAGCGCGTGGGGAACTGGCGGCGACACGGTAGTCGACTTCGCAAGCAGTGATGATCGCGCGGGCGTGCTCGCCATTCAGGCTGATGGCCGGGTTCTCGTTGCCGGGTATGCCACAACGGCTACGGGTGAGGACTTTGCCGTTATCCGGCTGCAACCTTGAAGAGTAGTTTTTGTATGGATCGCGCGATAGACGGTACGCTCCGTCGCGAGCAGAAATCGCAGGGTGAAGGGCAGCGACAACACCCACTGACTCAACGGACGTTCGGGCAGCACCTCATCGGCGAGCAGCGCCACCGTCTCGGCCATGCGCCTACCACCTAACGAGGGACAAAACCCGCGCTTCTTGCAATTGAATGCCACGAGCTTCTCGACATGGCAGTGCTCGCAACGCACGCGCAGGAAACCCTCCTCCAGTAGGCCGCACTTCAGGTAGGCGTCGAACTCCTCTTGCACATGGCCGGGTAGCGACCGACCTTCGCCCGCCCGCAGTTCACGGAAATCCGGATAGTGCTGCTCGACCAGGCGATACAGCAGTGTGGTCTCGGGCCGATGCTGCGCATAGCCCGATGGATCGATGAACGGCGGTGCGCGTAGCCGCTGCGCACAGGCGGCAGACATGTTGCGCGTCCGAAGAATCTGCAAGGGACACCGCAGGCTACGCGGCGACTGATCGACCGCGGCACGCCAAATCGCGTGCGTTCGGGCAAATAGGCTGGCGGCTCAGGCCGGCTTGCGCATGGCCTCCAATGCTGCTCGGGCGATGAACCCGGATCGGGTCTCACCCTGCTTCCTGGCGTAGACATCCACCGCACGCAGAATGCGCTGGCAGGGTGATGTTGATCCGTGCCGCCTTGTCGCCAAGCTCACTGACGTCGACCTCGACGACAGCCCAGGTCCAGCCACGATAGCTGCGCTTCTTTTGAAGCTGCTCGATCAGTGACGGTGCCGGGAACGCTTTGCCATCATCCAGCAGCCCCTCCAGATGGAGCAAGATAGCCTCACGCGCATTGGTCAGTGCGTCATCCAGGGTGTCGCCGGCTGAAAAGCAACCGGGCAAGTCGGGAACGACAACCCCAAACGCGTGTTTTGCGTCACCCGGCTCGATCACAATGGCATAGCGCATAAATTCAATTCCTCACTTCAAACCAGCCTGCCTGCGAATCGCCTGCACCAGGCCTTTTCCCAAGTCCTTTTTTGGGTGTGGCACCGTGATCGTGCCGGGCTTGGTCGGATGCACGAATTGATGGTGACTACCGCGGGTGCGCTGCAATTGCCAGCCATCGGTTTAAGGCCGAACGGGACAAGACCTCTGACGGCAAATTCCGGAAGCAGAATTCTCGGCAGACTTTTACCGTCAAAAATGTTCGCTTGAATCGCCGCGAAATATGCGTGTGAAACCGCACGACACCTTTGCAACCAATGAGTTAGAGATTCATCGAATTGACGGCAACGATTGGGTTTCAGTAGTCTCCGGCGCGCGTAACTCATTGATGCAAATGACTTTTCTCTGTCGAGAAAATCCCCTCACTGCCACTCAATTGTCGCCGAGCCACCTAAGTGGTTGTAACGACTAACATTCCCCCTGAGACGCCTGGATTTTTCCGTCGGAATTCCCGCCAGAACGTTCCGCTTGATAGCGCGGCGCCGCGATAGAACGCGAGTGCTTGGAACCGTCAGCCAACGCCCGCGAAACCAGCGGCTAGTGCATCAGCTTGCTCGGCGAACTTTTTGGCATTGGTCTTCTTCAACTGCTCCAGGTTGCGCAGTTTCCAGCGAATGCCCGGCAGATGTTCGAGATGCACAACGCCCAGCAGCGACCAATCGGGTTCGCCACGAACCAGCGACAGCAGGAATCTGCGCTCGTTGCCATCCAGTTCCTGCTGGATCTGCCGTACCATGCGCTCGCGGGTCGTAAGCAAGGCGTCAAGCGGCACCGCTTCGGCAGTCATGCCTTGGAAGTTGTTAGTGTAGTCGTGGCGAATATCGCGCAACTGCGGAAATATCAGCTCGTGGATCGGCCGCTTGCCACAGCATACATAGACGACAAAGGCACGCCGGATGCCCGGCGTGATGCCCTCATTCGCATAGAGCTGCATCACGTCGAACAGATCGCGCGGGTGCTGGCGATCCAGTGCAGCACAGAGCTTGCCGCCGTACATGTCTTCCAGGGACACCACCGGGATTTCCACATCGGCCAGCAGCTGATCGCGTGCAACGGTCGTAAACGAAGCGCGCCTAACTGGAAGCACCGTTCCGCGCATCACGGTTCGCTTCGACTTTGACTTCGATTCGATCGCGGCGCACGAGTAGTTTGGTCTCGCCCACGTCAGCTTCCGGAATGTGCACGGCGAAGCCGCGTCGGGTCAGCCGCTGGGCCGCCTCGCGCATCGCCTTTTGAATGCTTGCCAGCGCTCGCTCGCGCGGCAACGCGTGATCGGGAAAGACCAGATCGAGATCCACTGACAAGCGCGGCATGTCGCGCACGAAGAGGTTGATCGCTGTGCCACCCTTCAATGCGAACGTGTCATCAACGAACACCAGCGGCGCAACCTGCGCCAGCAGCCGTGCAGTGTCGAGATAGATCGGATTCATGGCTTTAGGACTAACAAGCCGTCAGCCGACCGCGACACCCAGGGCCGATCACTGCCGGTTGGCAGCGTGGCAGGATCGAGCTTGGCAACCCAGGGCAACGAACCCTCGCGGCCTAGCTTCAGACACAGACGCACAGTCTTGACGCTGGTGCAGCGCTGCAACAGTTCGCGCAGCACATCCGCGCGCAAGGTGTAGGTGCTCTCGACCAGCTCACGGGCTTCCTGCAGCGGCTGCCGAACACCGACGTCGCTCAGCAATTCCAGCAGCGCCCGCTCGGGTGCCGAGACCTGCGGCGCGTCGCTGCGGTTTTCAAACGGACCGACATGCAGCAAGGCCTCGGGACGCTCATTGAACAGGCGCTTGCGGTGGTACTCGGCCGGAAAACGTTTCGTGAACCACTCGGGCAAGCGGCCGGCCTGCCAACCATACAGATGCAGGACCGGCTGTTGCGACACGTACTGGCGCAGGCCATACCAGTCGAGCGCTGTTTTGCCGCCGACATGCAGACCATCGAACCGGCGTTGTAGCAGCAGGAGGCTGGGATGCAGGGACGGCGGATCGTTCGGGCGGCAGAAAACGCCGCGCGCCAAGCGTGTGAGCCAGCCGGCTTTCACGTAGTGGACGGCCAGATCCGCGGAGATGCCCAGCGCCGCCAAGCCTTCGGACGTCAGCGGCGTTCCAGGAGCAAGCTGGGTATCAAGCGTATGGAGTTTACTGACGCCTGTCGTAGCCATACTACGATAAATACATCTTTCTCAAATAGAAGTCAATTTTATTTGGTCAGCTTTATCGTAATTTAGCTACGATTATTAATACTATTTCAAACTCACTCCCACTCAATTGTTGCAGGGCTATCTAAGTGGCTGTAACGACTAACATTCCTTCCGAGGCGCCAGGATTTTACCGTCGGAATGACCGTCACAAGACTTCGCTTACAGGCGATAGACCGCGATAGATACCAATTACCTGGCGTTCGCTTCGAGCAACGTGAACTGCGATCTGCCGATCAACTTCCTGAAGGCACGATCGAAACTCACCAGGTGTTCACCGAGATGGATCGTCGCTGCGGCAAGCCATGCATCCGGCACAGCATTACCCTTGAGCCGCTTATCGACGCAAAGCTGGCGCAGACGCGGCCACTCGGGCCCGAGCGGCGCGAGGTGGACGCCTTGAGCCGTGAGCAGTGCATCGACAAAGGCGACGGCGTCATCGACGGGCGTGGGTTCCGGGAATATCTTGGGGCTGCTGACCAGACGCAGGAAACTGGCAATCACCATTGGCATCAATATCAAGGTGCTGCCCGCCGCCGCCGCAGCGGCGGACTGTTCAAGCCAACTGCGCGCGATCGCGTGGTGAGGATGATCGCTTCGCGACGCAGCGACGAGGACGTTGACGTCAGGCGTCATCGCCCAATGCCGCCAGCATCGCCTTGTTGCTCAGCGGATCGACCTCGGCCGCCAGGCCTCCGCGCCCCTTGAATACAGGAAGGCGGAGCTTTCCGCGCTGCGGTGCCGCCTGAGTTCGAAGGCGCAGCTGAAGCCCCTCCTCGATCAATCGAGTCAGACTCGTGCGCTGCTGCGCGGCGAGCGTCTTGGCGTCGGCGAGCAACTGGTCGTTGATGTCGAGCGTGGTCTTCATCATTCGATCATACAGATTTCTGTATTCTCAACACAAGTAGTGACTGATCAATCACCGGGGTCAATTCACGGAAGAATTCACAGATTGCGGCATTCTGTTCAGTGCCTTCCCGCCATCAGGGTCGTCTTCACCGCATTGAACTGGCCGAGGTCGGCCAATGGACAGCTCTGACCCGACACGGCCAGTTGCGAGCGGCAGTTATCGGAGATTCCCCTGAACTTGGCTACCCCACCTGCGAATACGCCTTTATTTGTAGACCTTTTTGCCGACTGAGATCACGTTTGACGGTAAATTCTGGGAGCGAAATCTCTAATGGATTTTACCGTCAGAATTACCGTCAAAAATAATTGCTTGAATCGCCCAGCAGTACGCATGCGGAATCCCACAATGCCTTAATTCCCAATGAGTTAGCGGTGCATAGAATGTCCGGCAACGATTGGATATCAATAGTCGCCTGCGCGCGCAATCCATTGATAAATAAACACTATTTTTCGCTTTGAAAATCCCCTCACTCCCACTCAATTGTTCCGCAGTGTCGCAAGTGCTCGCCGCCGCAGCAATTCCTGAATTCGTGGAACAGATTTGCCGTCAGCCTGACCGTCACAACATCCCGCTTGGTGACGCTGCATGCCGATAGAGTGCGAAAGGCGGACCATCACCGGACACGCTCGAACCCTTCAACCAGAGCATTCGCCTGCTCCACGAATTTCCGGGCGTTGGTTTTCCTCAGCTGCCGCAGGTTCTGCAGCTTCCAACGCACGCCGGGAAGTTGCTCAAGGTGCGCGATCCCGAGCAGCGGCCATTCAGGCTCCGCACGAACGAGTGACAGCAGAAATCGACGCTCGTCGCCATCCAGATCCCGCTGGATCTGCCGCACCATCTTCTCCCTCGTCCCGATCAATACGTCCAGCGGCACGGGATACGCGGTCATTCCTTGAAAGTTATGCGTGTAGTCGTGCCGGATGTCGCGTAGCTGCGGGAACAACAACTCATGGATCGGTCTCTTACCGCAGGCCAGATAGACGACGAATGCGCGGCGGATTTCCGGCGTGATTCCTTCGTTCCCATAAAGCTCCATCACATCAAACAGGTCGCGCGGATGCTGGCGACCGAGCGCGGCGCAGAGCTTGCCGCCGTACAGATCCTCCAGCGACACCATCGGCAGTTCCACATCGGCGAGCAACTGGTTGCGGGCGGCTGCCACGAGTGCAGCAAGGCGTACAGGATGCACGGTCCCGCGCATGACGAAGTTGACTTCGACCTTGACCTCGATCCGGTCGCGGCGAACCAGCAGCTTGGTTTCGCCCGCCTCCGCTTCTGGAATGTGTACCTGAAATCCACGCCGAACTAGTTTGTCGGCGGCTTTCCGGATCGCGTCGTTGATACGCGCCAGCGCCTGCTCGCGCGGCAGTGAATGGTCGGGAAAGACCAGATCGAGATCCACAGACAACCGCGGCATGTCACGCACGAAGAGGTTGATGGCCGTGCCACCCTTTAGCGCGAAGGTGTCGTCCACGAACACCAGCGGAGCGACCTGCGTCATCATCTTCGCCGTCTGGAGATACACCGGGTTCACGGCTTGAGCACCAGTAGCCCTTCCGCGGACCGTGCCACCCACGCCCGATCACTGCCCTTCGGAAGCGTGGCCGGATCCAGCTTGCGCATCCAGGGTAGCGAGCCCTCCCCACCCAGTAGCAGACACAGCCTGACCGTCTTGACGCTCGTGCAGTGCTGCAGAAGTTCCTGCAGCACATCCGCGCGCAGGCTGTAGGTGCTCTCGAGCAGCTCGCGGGCTTCCTGCAGCGTCTGCCGCACGCCGACCTCGCTCAGCAGTTCCAGCAGTGCCCGCTCCGGCTCAGAGACTTGCGGAGCTCCGCTGCGATGCTCGAAAGGGCCGACATGCAGAAGCGCTTCGGGACGCTCATCGAACAGCCGCTTGCGGTGGTACTCGGCCGGAAACCGGTCTGTGAACCATGAGGGCAGATGCCCTGCCATCCAGCCGTACAACTGCAGTACCGGTTGCTGCGCCACGTACTGACGCAACCCATGCCAGTCGAGCGCCGACTTGCCTCCGACGTGCAGCCCTTCGAGCCTGCGTTGCAGAAGCAGCAGACTGGGGTGCAGCGCTGGCGGGTCGTTTGGCCGGCAATACACGCCGCGCGCCAGGCGCGTGAGCCAGCCGGCACGAACGTAGTGAACGGCAAGGTCAGCGGAAATACCCATGGCCGCGAGATCTTCCGACGCCAGGGGCGCGCCGGGTGCCAGCCGCGTGTGGAGAATATTTAGCAGGTTTGGTTTAGTCGTAGCCACGCTACGACGAATACACTTATCTCAAATCAAAGTCAATTTGATTTAGCCTGCTTTGTCGTAGTTCGACTACGATAATGCGATCTTTATCAAACCATGCAGGCCCCGCCGTCCTATGCGCTGGCCCCAGCCCTGGTGCCACCGCTGCGGACACACCTGACGCGCTACCACGGGATGTTTGCGCCGAATCATTGCGACCGAGAGGACCGATGTAGCGCCCTGACGTTGCTAAGCCGACCGCCTTGTCTCGCGTGTGCGCCTGACTGCGCGGCGATCCCAATAATAGGCGAGATGGGCCGCCAGATTTAGCATGGCAGCGGTGCTTACCCACGCGTTCAACATCGGCAATTGACTCGCCAGTGCAGACCCTAGGTCTGCTGGGCCTATCACGTTCCAGTCCACGCTTTCGGTGAAGCGGCGGAAACCTGCGCCGTCGCTCAATGACCAAGCGATGACCCCGCTCAGCAACGCGGAAGCCGCAGCCAGGAGAAGCGCGGTTGGCAGGAAGCGCATGAACAGTATGTAGAGCCAGATGGTCAGTCCAAACGCAGCGACGCCAAAGAGCGGGTGCAGATCAAGGCCAGGCGGCTCAGCGGTGGCCGGAGCGATGACGGCGAAGAATGCCAGCGCTCCGACGAGCAGCATCCATGGGTACATGACGATGTTCAGCAAGAGCCCGATATCGGAACCGATACTGCCGGAGGGCGCAGCAACCGCGCCCCCGCCGCCGCCATACATGGGCTGCATGCTCGGAGTGGGGGACATCGGCGCCGGCGGGGTCAGCGGAGTCGACGATGTTTCCGTGACGGAAAAGCCGCCGCCAATGTCAATCGCAGGGTTGCCTTGCGCCTTGGCCTGCCATGACGGCACCACTTCCCACGAGGATGGCTTGTAAGTCATCGTCTCCCTGCCATCGAGATATCAGTGCTGATCGTCTGCTCTAGGCGGAGAATAGGTCATTCATGGCCCCTGCCGGAAGCCCATTCCCGACGGCGCTGACCACGAGAACCTCGACGTGCTGCGCGACATCAAGTCGGCGGTGCCTGGGTCCGCTGGCGGCACGCTCACCGCCGACGTGGTGGAGTACGAGATGCGAGAGGCGCCTCGCGGCACGACCATTGCGCGGGTGCAGGTACCCGCGTCCTGAGTCGAAGGAAAGGTTACCCGTACAACGAGCGGATAGGAAGTTCAACGCGCCTCATCCGCATAGCCAACTTCGTCGAACCGGCCATCTGTTCAATCAGTCATCTACACCGGTACACGAAGGACCGCCTGAAGGACCGCAGCTACGAACTCGGCGGCATTGCGTCGCGAGCGCTCCCACAGCAGCTCCTTGCCGGACTCGAGATCCCATTCGAGAGCCTCCTGCGCGGTGGCAATCCTCAGGAGCGTCTTTGTCTTTGCGATGTCGACGACGTCGTCGTACGCGAAGCGATAGCGGTTCGAGTGAACGATACTGCGAAAGTACAGCGCCTTGTTCGTCAGAACGAACCCCGACTTGCCCGAGCCGTCACTAGGCACCAGCGCAAATACCTCCTCGCCGGCTGCTTCCGGTGCGTAGCGCTCGATCGCTGTGTTCAGCGCTTTGGACGGAATGTTGCCAAAGCACTTGGCCGCATCCGCTGCAGGTCCGCGGCTCGCCGCCTCGATGGCCGCGCGAACGGCGCCTGCGGCGATTCCCGAATCGCCCGCCCCCTCTTCGGTCGCGACTCGTGCGTCGACATACCACAGATCTTTGTGCAGAACCGGAAACTCGTCGTTCCGATCGACGAAGCATTTCGGAAACTCCAGCTCCCACACGTGGCGGCGATCCTCGTTCTTGACGATCAACCGGTTCGCTCGACCTTGCGATACGACGATCCGATCCAGCGGGCTGTTGACGGAACTCTCCTTGTCGACCGACTTGCGATGGAGGATGCCCGGCACCAGCTCGCTGGAGAGGTAACCCAGGGGAGCGAGAGCGAAAGTCCGATTTTCTGAGATTCCCACGACCGCGATCGAGGACCCACCGGAAGCGTTCAGGAGATCGCCGCCGATGCCGAACAGTGCGCGCCCGACCCACAGACTCACCGTCTGATTCCCGGTCTCCGCCGCGCCCCACCGACAGAGTGCGACGGCAAGCCATTTCTCGCGCGGTGCGATCTGCTCCAGGAAGCTGCTGATGAAGCGCGAGGCTTCAGCCGGCTCGCTCCTCGTCACGTCGAACGTGTTGCGGCACTCCTGGCTGCAAAAGCCGTCGTCACGTTTGAAGGCGGCGAACCATTTGCCCAGCGCCTTGTTGCACTGCCCGCAAGACGATCCGGACTTGATCCCGACGTTCACTTGGACCTCCTTCTCAGCGGGATTCGTGTTCGAACCGCGTCCACGAACTCCAGTTCACAGGGAATGAGCTCGGCGGGAACTACTAGCGTCATCGCGCCGTTCGCATCGACCATGTAACCGACGGGCCAAGAAATCTTTGCCGTATGCGCGATGACGTCGGCGACCGCATCCGGTCGCTGCCCGATGGACAGGATGACGAACGATCTGGTCGTGATCGCTTCGAAAGCCTGCTCACCGGGCTTCCGGGCATAGGGGTCGCCCACCACGCGGATGAACGCGCCTTCGTAGTTCATCAGGGAGCCGGGCGCCCTGATCGCCAGATTCTTCGCGAAATCGCCCAGATGGAGCGGCACGGCGTCCAAGCTCTCGGCCTGCGCCACTGCCTTGCGGAGCGGTTCCAGGGTCGTGCGTTCGCGCTCGGTGACGATCGCCTCAATGCGTAATCTTGCCTCGGCTTCCTGCGGTGCTCCAGGGTGGCGCGCGATGAATTCCCTGAACGCAGACGTCCGATTCGCCTGCATTGTCTGGCCCCAATCCGCTTCGAGAGCGCGGGCCCGTGCGGCGTCGGCGCGCGTCTCTGCTTCAGCAGCGAAAGGCGAATCGGGGTAATCCCTGCGAAAGCCTGTACGTCTCCTCGGCGTCCGACTGCTTCGCGCGTTCCCACATACTCTCGGCGAGCAGTGCCTTGAGCCTCGCCTGTGCCTCAGCCTCATGCGGTGAGCCAGGGTACTTCCGTAGATAATCACTGATCCCCCGTCTCTGATCTACGCTGCTTGCCGCCATGGCCGCTTTCCATGCGGTTTCGCGCTCCATCTCCTCCATCCTCCGGCGTGCTTCCGCGGCCTCGGCAGCCTCGGGATGCTTGCTCACGAATCGCAGGTAGGCCGACCAGGTTCCCTCTTTCTGGGCCTTCTTCCAGTCCCCGGCGACCGAGGCGAATGCCAGCGGCAGCCACGCCAGGCTGGCGAGCAGGATCAGAGACTTCCGGATGTTGCGATGCATATGCCCTCCCCCACGTGCTACTACTCCACCACAGGTGCTGAGGCGCCAAGCCACGTCGAAATCTCTTCCAAGATGGCTGACAAGCTGAAGCCCGGCGAAACCCAGAACTCGAGGGCCTCGGCGTCGCGAAGATAAATGCCGCCGGAAAACCCTTTCGAAAATGCGCACGAAGGACTCCCGCTCCGGCACCACGACTTCAACGGTGATCTTGCTGGTGTAGAACGGCGAATACGGTGAGTACGCCTGGAATCGGACGTCGTTGGCAATTCTCAGGCGCGCCTGCGTGGTATCCGCATTCAAGACTCGCCCAGAGGCAAACTGCAGGCGCAGTCTCGCCTGATCGGCAATCAAGGCGGCGCGTGGATCCTTCTTGAGGCGCAGCTCGCGTTCGAGACGCGCGAGTTGATTCCGATCTTCGATGTGGTCGAACGCCCAGAATGCAGCCTGAACATGATCGTTCGCCTCGACGAATCGCAAGATGAAGTCCGCGTAGACGGCGTTGTCGGTCACCTTCTTGAGTGCCAAGGGCTTGATGTACCGATGGGGGCTCTGCATCGCGATACGCGCAAGAACCCTCTCGCTCTCCAGGCGTGGGATCATCTCGCCGACCCGGATGCTGCCTTCCAACAGTCGTCGCTCCACCAGTCGTTCGAGCAGTGGTTGGGAGCGGACTTTGCCCTCGGCTCGAAAGATGAATATCTCGGTATCCGACGCTCGACTCTCCATCGCGCTGACACTGATCGATGAGGGCGAGTTGTTCTCCAGCGCTGCTGCGACCAACCGGTGCAACTCATCGACCCCCTCACCGTCGTTACTCAATTGATCGACGTAACACAATGCTGCAGTTGGACTGAATTCGTCGGATTTGATCAGCGCCAGTGACTGCAGCGAGCCATTCTTGAACTTCAGACGAGCCTTCTCGGTACAGACGGACGGCAAGGATTTTTCGGACGAGTTGCGCTGCTGGCTTCTGGTCGGGCCACAGGGCAAATTGAACAAGTCGCGATTCGGCTCCTGGCGCAACTTTGCCTCGTTGTCCTCCGCTACAGACAGCATCTTCGGATTGCTTTCGATTGGGCATACGCCCAACAGCATGTCGACGGTGCCGTCAGGTGAACGGCGGAAACCCAGCACGCCCAACTTGCCGCGCAGCGGGTCAACGCCATTCCATCCGTCCCCGTAGAACTGCCGGAGAGTCGTTTGACCGGGGACGTAGGTACCGAGGCGGCTGAGTTCGAAATCGATGCCGCGCGAATCTGCACCTTGTGCAACAGCCGAAATTAGGCCCCACCCGACACACCATACGCCACCGCTGCGCAAGCACGACATACATGCCTCCTACTCCAAGTCTGGACAACGTGCCTACGTTCCCTGTTGCGTCCACTATCGCCCTGTTAGGCGACGAGCTGCTGTCGCACGAGATCTGTCATTTTGCGCTGGCTAACTCTAGACTTAGAATAGCCTATACGTCGCGTTGAACGATCGACGCGGAGCGGGCTTGCCGGGTGAGCCGGCGTACGCGGGGGAAACCATGAACTGTCGCAATGTGGGGTTGTTCCTTCGCTTTGTTCTTGCTCTGGTCGTGCCCCTTGGCGCGGGACCGGTGCTGTCGCAAACGGCGCCGCCCCCGACACCCGATCGAAGCCTCGAGCGTGTCGAGGCTTACCAGCCAGGAACCACCACGCTGGGTGACTTTCTCAGGGATGGCTGGCGCGCTCGCGATGTTGCGCGAGGCAAACTAGGAATCATTGCCTGGCGGAGCGATCAGGACAAAGGAACCGCCGAGTTCATCCTCGGTTCCTGCGGTGATCTCCAAGACTTGAGTCTGGCCTCGGTTCTGGACATGACGTCGAATCACAACGATCTCGCGAATCCGGAAACCGTTAGATTCACGGAGTATGATTTCCACTGGCCCAATGGCATCGTCGTCAGTTCCAAGGATGGGAAGGCTCTGCGATGCGCGAAGTCCTATCACCTCGTGTTCGCTGACAAGGTTCTCAAATCGCGCGAGCAGATAACTGACACCGCGCGCTGATCTCACGCAAAGCCGAATGACTTACCGTCACCGAGACCCGCGAGTCTCGTATTGGGCCCGCACCTGGAGTAGAAGCGCGTCATGAAACAGCCTTCGCCAAAATTCCCGTTGCTATGCTGCTTGATTCTGCTCGGTTGCGGTTCGGATAGATCCGCCGACTCTGCCACCGCTTCGGCATCGACCGATGTACAGACCGTTGCGCCAACCCCGCCGTGCCCCGTAAAGGTGGATACGCTCCACGGTCTGCAAGGACGGCCTTTGTATGGCGATGGGCCAGCATGTCTTTGGATTCGATCCTGGGGGAGCGGGACTGAACTATGCAGGCGGTGGCCCAGTTAACGTGTATGTGTTCAGATCGTTCAGCGAATCACCAGCTGAGGTCGAACGAGCAGGCTTATCGATCGGCAAGGCATTCACTCGACCTGCCGGCGGCAGGTGGACGTACCTGTGCGACGTCGACCCGGCGCTCACGGATGAACAACTGAGGGCAAAGTTCGGCATCGAGGATCCCGCCGCATCGGCCCCGGACGAGGCAGCCTCGACCTCCGCGACCAACTGAGTTGTTCCCGGATCAACTGCCGAGCGTGATGGACTCCGATGTTGCCAAGTCCCCTGGCACAAGCGCCCCTCACTCCCACTCAACTGATACCAAGTCATCTAAGTGGCTGTGACTACAGGCTTTCTCGAAAAGCGTCATGTCGACTTACCGTAAGAATGACCGACAACAAACCTCGCTTGGCGGCGATTGAGCGCGATTGATGCCGAAAGCTCACGCTCTCGGAGCCCCGGTCTCCGGTGAAGCGGGAACGCCCAGCATCTCTCCGATCCAGCGAACTTCGCGGGTCGTCGACGGAAGCATGTCTGAATCCGTGGCGCCACCCGCTCCGATTAGCCGAGCGCATCGCCCCTGCCCTGGCAGATCCAGTACGACGCCGCGAGCGCGACGCTGAGGCACATGATGGCACTTTCCCAACGTTGTCTCTGGCGGCACGGATCAGCGTTTTCGGATCGCACGGCGTGGTTGCGAAGAGATCCGAAAGAAGCCGGTCCGGTTTTATCTCGGGATACTACTTCGACACCAAACGGTAAGTCGCAAGGTACGTCGTGGCGCGGTTCGCCCCGTTTACTTTGGTGCCAAGCACCAAGGTCAATATGTATCGCAACCATGTTCACGATGGAGCACGTGCGCGACGGTCGCAGGAAACTCGAATCGTGGCAGAGGCCAGTGCGAGATGACAACCGGCCCATAGCAATGCAGGCGACTTCTCATCTTTTGCAATGAACCGGGACCAGCCGTAGCCTAGGAGCCTGCCGAGTCCGGTCGCCTGCAAGTCGCCAAGTCATGCCAAGGGGGTCAAGCACCATGAATCGGCTATGCAAGCTCGCAGCAAGCGCTCTTGCCAGATCACTTGCGCTGGGCGCTTGGTTGGCGATCTCGGCCTGTGGCCCGTCACCCTCGCCGCCGGCGGAATTGTCAGATGCCGCGGCGCGGCCACAGACCGCAGGATCCTCCGTCGAAGGCATGCTTGCGGTGCAAATGGTCGACAGCGGAGTCGCCGCAGATGGCACAAGCCGGGGTATCAACTTGTTCTCTGTTGATGATGGCACCACGGTCTATCAGCTGATCAAGACCGAAGGCACCAAGTATACGAATCTTGTCGTAGACGAGCAGTCCGTCGCTTGGCAGTTGGGGCGGAGATATCGATTTGTCGGACCCGTATTCCGTTCGCTGCCGGCAGAATACGCGAAGACACCGAAGCTAATGCCTGGCGAAAAGCCGCTGGCGTTCGTCGTTGCGTCGGAAGTCATCCTGCTGGACGAACAACCTAGCGGCCCGTAGCCATACGGCGAACGGCGGGCCGCCCGCCTGGAATAGGCAATTGGCGCATCTACCGCCAACTTGACCTACAGAAACTCTACTTGAGAGCAAAAGACGACGATAAATTCCAATTGCGAGGCATTCGCTTCGAGCAAATCGAACCGAGACCTGCCGATAAACATCCTGAAGTCACGATCGAAAACTCACCAGGTGCTCATCGTCGCAGCGGGGAGCGGCTTGTGACAGAATGAAGGAAGCGCGAATATCCCGGGGGTAACAGGCGATGACTCCACCTCAAGTAGCTCCGCCAAGGGGATGGGTGCTGCTCGCGATCAGCGCTGCTCTCAGTGCCTGCGTCACCACGACGCCATTTTACGCCCGGGAACCCAATCCGCCGGAACCGCGGTCCGGAATGGGCTACGTCGATTTCTACGTCGATTCTGGCGCTGTGCCCTGCTCCTGGACGGTCACGCAAACAACGGTGCACCGCGATCTCTACGGCGGGACGTTCACCACCGAGGATCGCAAGGACGACCATACTTACCTCGCTGAGATCGCCGCGAGTCCGCACCGGGTGGTGCGGGTCGAAACGAAACCCGGTGCCGCAAGCTTTGGCATCACTGCCTCACTCCGCGCGTTTTCAAGCGACAAGGACAATCGCGCACGATTCTGCACGGATGCGCGCGTGGATATCGTCGTGGTGGACGCGCGAATAGTTCCAGTGCACGTGAATTTTTCCTCACCGTCGCCAAGGCTGCAGGCTGACAGTGCGGTTGGCTACGCGCAGAAAGAGCAAGTGCCGTACTTCACCAAGGAGTAGCTGCCATGCCGCCACGTAGACTCAATGGCATCCTGATCGGCGTGGTCCTTCTTGGCGCGGCCAATCTGGCCGCTGCCAAGCACGACTACAACGCGGAACTTCACGCCGCTGCGGGCTACGGCCACCTTCCGACCATCATCAACCTGCTGTCCAAGAAACACATCGACGTGAACTACAGGGGGCCGGACGGCAATCCGGTGCTGGTAGTCGCCGCCGCGAGCAAGAATCCCGTGGTCATTCGCGCACTGCTCGACGCCCATGCCGATGTGAACCTGCGCGGCACCGACGGCACGACGGCGCTCGGCGCAGCGCTGTTGAACAAGGATCCCGTGATTGCGCGCGCGCTCATCGCTGCCGGTGCCGACGTAAACGCACCCACCAAGGGTGGCGCGTTACCGCTGATGCAGGCCAGTGAACTGGGGTTTGCCGACGTCGTTCACGATTTGCTCGCCGCCAACGCCGACCCTAACGTCTGCAACTCTGCGAGATCCTCGGCACTTCTGGTGTCGATTCTGTCCGCAAAGCCCCTGGTGGCACGCGAACTGCTGGCACGCCAGGCCGACCCCAATCTTGCCAACAACCAGGGCCAAACACCGCTGCACGTCGCCGCCACTGCAGGATCAACAGACCTGGCGAGTGAGCTCATCACCGGCGGTGCCAACATCAATGCCGCAGATTCCCAGGGCAAGACCGCGCTGGCAATCGCGCTCGTTAACAAGCACCCGGACATTGCGCGGCTTCTGATCGACGCCCACGCGGACGTCAAAGCCCCTGAATTGCTGGCGCGCGCCGCGGCAGCTGGCTACAGAGATCTAGTGACTTCGATGCTCGCTGCTGGCGCAGATGTGAACGCCGCAGAATCCGGCGGTGAGGCCGCTTTGGTCGGGGCCGTGCGCAGCGGCAAGGTGGATCTGGTCCGGCTCCTATTGGCGGCCAAGGCCAACCCCAATGTGACAAACAGCCGCGGCGACACCGTCCTGATGATTAGCACCACCGCAAATGGCGGTGAGCTGGTGCGTGCGTTGATCGAGGCCAAGGCGGATATCAACGCGCGGGCAAGAACTGGCGCCACGGCACTGATGTGGGCGGCCCGACAGAACAACCTGGACATGGTGCGGGCGCTTCTCGCTGCGAAGGCGCAGCCCGGTGCGCGCTCCGTCAATGGGTCGACAGCGCTGAGCGTTGCGATGAACGATTCCAATGGAGACAGCAGCGAAGTGGTCGCGCTACTCAGACCCCTGACGCCGCCCGCCCCGCCGCCAGCTCAGCTCAACAAGGCGCAGGTGGAAGCGCTGGCGAACCCGCCTCCAGGTCCGCTGGAAGCTCGATCCACCGGCGGCGGCGGGGAGATGGTACTGGTTGACGGCAAATTGGTGATCCTTCGTGTCGGATTCAACGGAGAAGATATCGCGACGGACGGCGAACGCATCGTGAAAGTGAAATCTGGAATGAGTCTGCAGGACTTTCTCGTCGTTCTGAATCTGAGCGAGATCAAACACTCTCTGGTCAATTTCGATGGCGTTCGGGTCGGTCGGAAGGTGTACTACTTCGGAAACGGCGTATTGACCGAGTTCGGCGACTGGCAGGGGGACGGCGGGCCATGAACCTGCTCGTTGACGTGATTCCGTTCACATTGCAATTCAGTGTGCACCTATGAGTGCCGGCGCATTGACGAAGTCAGCGCGTTGCTGCCAATCAATTGCCATTCGCTGCTCGACTTATTCGCCGACGTACGAGGGTCCCATGAACGACAAGACCAAGGCTCCCCGCAGTGTTTCCGCTTGGTTGCTGTTCGTTGCGCTCAGCATTGGTTTCGCGCAGGTGTGCGGCGCGGCGAACGACAAGAAGCTCGACAAGGCACTGGACCGCAGCGATGCGGCCGCCGTGGCGAAGATCGTCCGTGAGAATGGCGCGCAGGACTTCGTCAGCCGGGAGTTGTTGAGCCGGGCATGGTCAGGCGATGCCAAAGCCGTTGCGCTGTTGTTGGACGCCGGTGTAACTGGCGAAAGCCTAAATGAGCGTGCGCTGGCCAATGCGGCGCGCTCTGGCAGCGTCGAAGTCGCGACACTGCTCATCGACCGCGGCGCGAAGCTGAACTGGCAG
>JADJBE010000019.1 GCA_016703895.1 Pseudomonadota bacterium | reverse complement strand
GGCACTCCGTGCCACCAGAAACAACCAGGCCCGTAGCCGGTAGCCAGGCCTGTTCGGCTGGGGACGGCTCTTTCGAGGCGCAAATCCGCGTGTTTTTCTCTCCTCTGCAGCGCCGCAGCCAGGCGCAGGCCCAGCCCTCCAGCCCCGCCCATCGCCCCAGAAGGTAGCAGACCCGGCAAGGGTTCGCTTCGCCGAGTAGGGGCCGCTACGCGGCCCGCCTTTGCGTGGAACGGTCATGAGGCGGGCCGCTTCGCGTCCCCCACTCGCCCTTGCCGGGCCTGCTGGAAATGGGGGGCAATGGGCGGGTCCTACGGTCTGGGCCACCTGCACCGGCTCTCGCCTTGCGCACATTTTCCTTAAGGAGAAACACCATGCGTATTTTGCTTCCCAATCAAGAGCAGCGGCTGTTCTCGGTTATCCGGCCGGGTGAGCCATTTGGGCCGCGGGACCGGGCCCTGATCACCTTTGCCATCCACACGGGCCTCCGCTCTCACGAGCTTTGTGGTCTGGATGTCGGCCACGTGATGACCCGGGACAGTTTCCCTCGCCAGTGGGTGGAGGTGGTCGGCAAGGGGGACCGCGTCCGCCAGGTGCCCCTCAATCCTATCGCCCGCCAGAGCCGTGTTGGACCTGGTGCACTTCAACCGCTCGCGGGGCTTTGCGGTGGCCGGGTCATCTCCGCTGCTGGTTACCCGCTGCCACCGCCGGCTTCCCACCCGTTCCTTGCGGGACCTCATCCAGCGCTACCGGGAGCGGGCGGACCTTGACATCCAGTTGCTCTCCCCACACTTTCCGCCACACCATGGCTTCGCGTCTGGCCAATTGCGCCAGCCTGCCTGTAGTAAAGACCATCCTTGGGCACGAGCGGCTCAGCTCCACTCAGGTCTACACCCACACCACGCCCGCCCAGCTGGTGGCCGGGATGGACCGCCTGGCTGAAAGTTAGTCCGGTATTGCGGCCCGGCGGCCGCCTGACACCAACCGGGGCTCACGCCCCAGTTGGCGGTCCAAAAGAAGAGGCCGTAGGAGCTGCTGGGCTGGCCTGATGCGATCGGCGTCACAAACTCGCTATGGCTCGGGGTCCCTGGTTGGGCGAGGCCCAACAGGAACAACCCGCCGGGGCGGTAATACCGGCCGGGCCTTCCATCTGGGGATTCCCCGCGGCCGTTAGGCCGCGCCTGGGATCGTGTTGCTCTGGCCCGTCCCACGGAACGGAGTTCCGGGGACGGGTTGGCACTCCGCTGTCAGCCGGCTCCCAGCCCTCCCGGTCTTTGGCCTGAGCTACTGTTGCTTCGGCTCGGCCCACGTCGTTTCGCAGGGCGTTTCAGCCGCTTTATCCGGATAAAGCGGGGCCGAGCCGGGATCAGCCTTCGCTTACGTTGAGCTCTGGGGATCAGTCTGTTCCGGGCGAAGCCCGGCCTCAGCCTCCGCCGGCGGGCTTACGCGGAGTCTTCCAGCAGTGGATGGCATCAAGACTTGGGTCAACTGCTGCTGAGAAAGTCTCAATGACGCGGAAAACTAGAGCTTGGTCTTCCGGCGGAAGCGACAAAAGTTGCTCCAATGACTTCCGGCTTCGGAATTTGGGACGGACCGCCCTCGGGAAGCCCTGAGGCTTGCTCGTCCAGGAGTTCGTCAGTTGCGACTCCCAACAAAGGAGCCAGTTTTTTGAGCGTTTTCATGGATGGACGAGAGCGCGCTGTTTCCCAACGCGTGACCTGTGTCTTTTGAATACCAAGCTTTTCGGCCAGGTATTCTTGGGTCCATCCCCTTTTTCGCAACTGTGATCTTTGAAGACCCTTCAAAGCCTCGGTAGTTACAGTAGTTTAGCCAAACTGTTGATTTTGTTCAATCTTATTGCGATCCGAGTGTTCGTCAAGACATCCCGCAAGGATCTATGGAATGACTCTAAAATGTAATTAATGCACTTTTAGGCGTCGAAAAGACACCTGAAAAAAACGGAAGGGCGACCTGACCCACGCGCTGGGTGACCGGCCGCCGCTATTTTGAGAATCGAGGAGCCCATGACCCCAACCCCGACCGTCAAGAAGTCGATGACCTCAAGGCCCGCGTGGACTTGGTGGCCCTGCTGCAAAAGCACGGCGTGACCGTGCAAAAGCAGGGCCGCGGTTTCAAGGCCCTGTGCCCCTTCCACGCCGAGACAACGCCGTCGCTATCCATCGACCCAAAGAAGGGTCTCTACAAGTGCTTTGGCTGCGGCAAGGCCGGCGATCATCTCACGTTCTTGCAAGAGCACGCCAAGCTGTCGTTTGCCGAGGCCGTCGCCGAACTGCGCCGCCACGCCGGCACCTCACCCGCGCAAGCGGAGCCAGTCCCCATCACGAAAAAGAAGAACCGTTCCCCTACGACCTGATGGAGCGGGTCGCAGAAGTCTGGCACCAGGCCTTTTGTGAACAGCCAGAAGCCCTGGAATACCTGGAAAGCCGGGGCATCCACGACAAGGGCCTGCTGCGAGACCTGAAAGCCGGCTACTGCGACGGAGACCGCTTGCTGGCCATCACCAACGCTGAAGAACGCAGGCTGCTGCAAGGTGTGGGGATTCTCAACGAGGGGGGAAAAGAGTTTTTTTCGAGATGTGTGGTGTTTGCGCTGCGTGACCGCCACCACCGTGTGACTGGCTTTTACGGCCGCAGCACCCTGCCCGGCGCCAAAGTCCCCCATCGCTTTTGCGCTGGCAATCGCACCGGTCTTTTCTATGTTGAGGCCGCGCGGGGGCTTCCACGGTCCACCTGGTCGAGGGGTCTTGGACGCGCTGGCGCTGATGCAGGCGGGTTTTCCGCAGACAATGGCTCTGGGTGGCGCGCAAGGCCTGACCCCGGCTCTGGTGGATCACCTGCGCGCCGAGAACGTGAAAGAACTGGTCTTGTGCCTCGATGGCGACGAGGCCGGGCGCCAGGGGCCCAACAGTTGGCTACGCGCCTGGCCAAAGAAGGCTTCTCCGTGCGGTGCCTCCCTCTGCCGGAGGGCCAGGATCCCCTGACCTACGCCACCACGCAACCCCAAGAACTAAGAAAGCTCCTACAACTGCCGGCCGGTTCGGTGACCAGGAGAAAATACCGGAAGCTCTCCTCAGGACAGGGCAAGCTGAAGGTGCTCGTGCGCGTTGCCAATGAAGCGGGGGAAAAGCTCGATGCTACCGTGGACCTCTTCTCCTCGCGCAGCCGCCGCCAGGAAGCGGCCGAGCTGGCCCGGCGCCTCTCGCTCAAAAGCAGCGAACTGGAGGAGTGGTTTCTTCAGATCTTGGCCGAGCTAGAAGACTTGCGAGGCCAGGAAGACAGTGCCCAGGCGCTTTTCGCCCGGGTTGAGGTGCCGCCCATGAGCGCCGAGCAACGCCGACGAGCGCTGGATTTTCTCACCCAAAAGGACCTGATTGGCAGTATCCTGGCCGATATGGAAAGCCTGGGCTATATGGGGAGGAGGAGGCCAAGCTGCTCGGCTACTGCGTCAGTGTCTCGCGCAACTGGCCAAGCCGATGTCGGCGATTATTCAGAGCGGTTCCGGCGCGGGCAAGTCTTATCTGGCCGAGACGATTCGCGCCCTGACGCCGCCGGAGGACGTGGTTTTTTACTCGCGCCTGTCCCTGCAGGCCCTCTACCACATGCCCAAAGATTACCTGGTGCATAAGCTGTTAGAACTGGAGGAGCGCGTGGGCGGCGAGAGCTGCGATTATCAGATTCGCGCCCTGCAAAGCGCCGGCATCCTCCGCCAGGTCATCGTGGTGAAAGACCCCGGCACCGGCCAGTTGATGGTGAAGGAAAACGAAGTGCTCGGGCCCATGGCCTATCTCGAGACCACCACCAGCATGAAGCTCAATGCAGAAAACACCAGCCGTTGTTTTGAGATTCCGCTCGACGAGTCGGCCGAACAGACTCGTCGCATTCATCAACGCCAGAAAGCCTTGAAAACCAAAGAGCGGCTGACGGCTACCAATCAGCGCGAGGCCATTACCGAAAAGCATCACCACGCCCAGCGGCTGTTAGAGCAAATCCCCGTGGTCATCCCCTTTGTGCATCTGCTGACCTTCCCCGACACCTGGCTGCGCACGCGCCGTGACCACGACCGTTTTCTGCATCTGATCGAGGTGATTGCCTTCTTGCACCAGCACCAAAGGTCGCTCAAAAAGCATCATGGCGTGGAATACATCGAAGCCACGGTCTCCGACTACCGCTGGGCTTACTTTCTAGCCAACCGAGTGCTGTCGCAGTCGATGGACGAGCTCTCGCGCTGGGCCCGCGAGTTGCTGA
The DNA here is from genome assembly GCA_016703895.1 of Pseudomonadota bacterium. GTDB lineage: Bacteria > Pseudomonadota > Gammaproteobacteria > Steroidobacterales > Steroidobacteraceae > CADEED01. Next base: position 2,599 of record JADJBE010000019.1, on the reverse strand, counting down.
CCTTCTTTGAGACGCAAAACCCTCACTGGATCACGCGCCGCGAGGTCCGAGAGTAACTGAAGTGGCCGGACAAACGCACCCGAGACGCCTTAGACGAGTTGGTGGAGCTAGAGTTCCTGGAGGTGAACCGAGGGGCTCGCAACCTCTTCACCTTTCAATTGGCTGAGATCGCCTCCGCGCCCGCCTCCAGGCAGCGTCTGATGCACCCCGATGAGCTGGCCAGTTTGTTAGTTTGATCGTGCTTGTCACAGTTTGATCGTTTTGCTCTTTCAGCAGAAACACCGTGGTTATCGAGTTTTCCTCAGATTGTCAGTTTGGCACAAAAAACAGAGGTAGGTATCTTTTTTCCAATGAACTCCACTTCTTCATCCATCTGTAAAGCCCGGGTTTGTCTTGTACGAACAAGCACAAACGTGGGCCGGGGGCCGTTATGAGTCGATTGAGCCAGACGTTGGAGCAATGGCTGAGCGAGTTTCTGGAGGACCTGCAGCGCCGAAACTACTCGCCGGCGTCCATCCGAGCCTATCGCTACGACCTGCAGCTTTTCGTGCAATGGGTGAGCCGGCAAGAGCACCTGAATACCCCGGCCGACCTGACCCTGAGCGCCTTAGAAAACTATCAGATGCACTTGATGCTCAGGCCGTCGCTCAAGAGCAAGAACATCGCCAAGGCCATGTCGACCGCCTCCCGCAACCGGCACACCGCCGAGCTACGCAGCTTCTTTCGCTACTTGAAGCGCGTCTGCAAGCTCTTGAGCAACCCCAGCGCCGAGCTGGAGTGCGCCCGCCAGTTGAAAACCCTGCCCAAGACGGTCTTCACCGTCGAAGAAATGGCCGGCCTGTTGGAACACATCCCTAAAAATACGCCTTGCGGCCTTCGGGATTGGGCCGCGGTGGAATTGCTCTACGCCACCGGATTGCGGCGCTTTGAACTGCTGAACCTGGAGATCTCGGCGCTGCGCCTGGCCGAAGAGATGGTCCACATCTTGGGCAAGGGACAAAAAGAGAGGGTGGTGCCCTTTAGGAGCCAGCGCCAAAGGGGCCTTGAGCGCTACCTGAGCGAAGGCAGGCCCTACCTGGTCGAGGGCGCTCACCATCGCGTCTTTGTCTCCCAGCACCACGGTGGGCCGGTCAGCGAGGAAGAGATGCTGCAGGCCATTCGCCGTCACGCCCGCCGCGCCGAAATCAGCCAGGTGACAGGATTTCACCAGTTCCGCCACACCTGCGCCACCCATATGCTGCGCGGCGGGGCCGATCTACGTTGCATCCAGACCATTCTGGGGCACTCTCAGTTGAGCACCACTGCCATTTACACCAAAGTCGAGGTTGCGGACCTCAAAAAGACGATGAGAGAATGCCATCCCCGTGAAAAAGATACCGACTGATGGGCTGCCAGACGGTTGGCCTCCGGAGGCACGCCAACTGTATCAACAGTTTGCCGAGAGGCTACATCAAAAGATCCGCTGCGCCCGGGACTATTTAAGAGCACTGGATCGTTTCCTGGCCTTTCAGTACCACCAGGGGGTTTCGTTTCGCGAAGTGCCGCTCTCGCTGTTGGACCGTTTTATGATGCCTTGTAACCCCGGTAAGCGTCTGCTTTGACCGCTTTGCGCGCCTGGCTGCGCTTCTTATATCGCCAACGGGAGCTGATGCTGCCCCTGCACGAAAGCGTGCCCGACTACCGCTTCCCGGCCAAGAAACGACGGGTTCTCTTAAGTCATGAGCAAGTCCGCCAGGTGCTGGCCTTGCCGCCCGTCACCGAGCCTCTGGGCTTGCGCGATCGGGCCTTTTTAGAGATGGCTTATGGCACCGGGATGCGGCGCGGGGAGCTGAATGCTGTCGACCTGGCCGATCTGGACTTGAGCCAGGGCCTGGTGGCGGTGCGCAAGCCCAAGAATCTGGAGCAACGCACCGTACCCTTGACCCAATGGGCGCTGTATTGGCTCCAGCGCTACCTGGAAGAGGGCCGGCCCCAACTGCTCTCCCCCCTCTCGCTGAATGCCCTCTGGTTGGGAGAAACCGGCCGGCGAATGCGCCTGGGAGGCTTAGGGGAGCGCTTTAAAAAGGACTACCGCGCCCACAAGGTGCTGGACTTCCCGTTTACGCTGCATCAACTGCGCCACGCCTGCGCCACCCATCTGCTCCAGGCGGGCGCCTCCATTCGAGACATCCAGCAACTGCTGGGGCACCGCGAGCTGGCCAGCACCGAAGTATACACCCATCTGACTCCCACCCGCCTGCGCGAGCAACACCACCGCTGCCACCCACGTTTTCGCCCGCCCTTTCGGTAGGTTCTTTCCCGCGGCACGCCTAAAATGGCCTGATGCTCCCCGCACTGCTTGGACTGATGGCCCCGGTGGTCGCCGTAAAGGCCCTTACGCAACTGGCTCGAGCCGCCGGGGCGGCTTTGCGGTCTGCCACTGCGCGGGTCGCCTTACCGGTCCCGACCAACGCCGAAAAGGCCGCTGAGGGGTTTTTCGACAACTCTGACAGCCCAGTCATATTCGCATACGACGGCTACGGCCGGCGCATCAAAATCGCCGAGTTCGACAACGGCAACCTCACTTCCAAGAAACTCTACTGGTGGCTGGGCGGCGAGA
>JADJBE010000018.1 GCA_016703895.1 Pseudomonadota bacterium | reverse complement strand
GAAGTTTGAGCGGACTTCGGAGCTGCAGGCGCTGGCGCTGTAGAGGATATCGACCTTGCCCAGTTGACACTAATCGTCATCACGCAGAGCTGTGGACCTCGTAAATGGAAAAGTCGAACTTGTCGCGTTGTGCCCTGCGCATTTCTCAGCGGATTCACCAGCGTCAACGATAAATACAAGATCTCTCAAAGAATGGGAGAACGTTCGTCAAGGCCGCGTCGTGGGTCTTCACTTGCTGGGCAGTCCGTCAAACCCTGAAGACAATACCAGCACGCTCGTGGTCGATTTCGGCCAAATCTTTAGCCTCCCGCCCGCATATTTGGAGAAGTTGGCCGAAGGCCTTGGCGAACGACTTCGGCTCGATTCCCCGTTCCTGGAGCATTTCTCTCAGTCCTTCGCTCGCTACTTCATGCGCGTCGGACTTCCTTCGCAGATTCCAGCTTTTCGGTAGGCGTCAACCAGGAGCAACAGCGGCGGCAATCTGCTCTTTCAGGCTGCGGCCTTTCTTGTCCTGCTTCTCGGCCATGAGAAACACGGCCTTGCCGCCGCTGTTGCCCGCCCACAGTTCGCCAAGGTTGGTCTTTTCGCGGCTGTCGTCGTTCGTAACGTAGGGTTCGCCCTTGTATTCCACGGCGAACAGCCGGCCGTCTTGCAGCATGGCCACGAAGTCAGGATAGAAACGGTCGGTCGAGGTCTGGAGCCAAAAGGATGTATCGGGCTTCTGGGAGAGATTGCGAATCCAAAACTTCACCTGTGGCGCTGCATCGAGCAGCTTGGCGCACTCGAATTCTTCGCCGCTGGCTTTCAACTCGCCCACGCCGCCGAAAAAGTGTTTCTTGAATTGCAGCGCGCCACTGTAGAACCAGGCCGCAGGGTAGGGGCGATTATCGAACGCGAAGCCGTCGGCAAAACTCGTGGTCACCTGAGCCTGGGCGCCAAACAGGAACGTTTGATAGTTCGCCGCGAAAGCCTGCTGACGGTAGGCCGCAACTTTCTGCTGCACGGCCTTGGCAAGCTGGAATTTGAAGCGCAGCAAGTCATTCAACGCGACGCCGCGCGTCGTCGTGAGATAGGCCACGGTCTTGCGGCAGAATTCCAATAGCACGGGCTGCGTCACGTCGGGCTGCCGGCATTCCTTGTCGAGCCAGCGCGACAACTGCAAGTCCGTCCAGTCGAGTTTGAGCAAGCCAATGTCGAGTTGCGCGCTCTGCTCCAGGTGCTTGTAAATCACCTTCTCGCCGCGCAAGTCCACTTCCCAGCGTTCGGCGTTCTCGTGAATGGCGAATATGGTGGCGACAAGGCGTTGCTCCAGCTCCTGGGGAATCTCGCCTTTAACGGTCACCGTCACCGTGCCGTCGTCGCGCGTCTCCACCTGGACGCGCTCGGCAATCTCCGGCGCCAGCCCGGACAAGTCGGGCGCCGCGTCCAAGGTTTCCAGCAACACAGGAACGCGCGCGAACAGGTCGCCGTTGTTGTCGAGGCCGGGAAGGGGGGCTTGCCGCTGCTCAATCACGCCTGCGGCTTCGTCCGGCTCAAAGCCCATTTTCTCCACCAGCGTATCGGTGAGGGCTTTCGCGCCCTCGCCAAAACGCGGGCTGGAGACGTGGGCATAGGCGCGGTTCAACGCCGCCTGGCTGCGCTTCTCGGCGTAGGGCATTCGCCACACGGCCAAAAACTGCTCGATGTCGGTCGCGCTGCCGATGTTGGCCACGGAGCAAAGCACATAGGCGAAAGAGCAGTCCCAGCCTTCCTTAGGGCCTCAACCGTGATGATGAAATCCACCGGGAATTTTCTCTGCGGGGATGTTCTCGTTCTCGATGAGGAATTGCTTAAGCACCTCTACGGTGACTTCCTGGCCTTTGTCCTGCGCCTGGAACAGCGTGAGTGGGCGGATATAGCGCGGATCGGCTTTAGCCGTTTCCGCCAGCCGCGCCCGCGTCTCGATAGCGTCGTGAACGGCCGCGCGCCAGTCGGGATGCTCCGTCAGGACGATAGGCAGCTTAATCATTTGCGCGGCCTTCACCTGGGCGGCGGAGGCGCGATAAAGGACGTTGCTGCCGCTGCGCGGGTCGGTGTTCGGTGTGGCGGTGAATTCGACAATGCAGGCAGGCCGCAGCGCGGCCAATGTGTCGAATGACAGCGCCGTGCCGGCCTTGTGCGCTTCGTCCACGATGACCAACGGCCGGTGAAACGCCATGAGATTGACGAAAGAAAACTTGATGCCGCCGTTCTCTGCGCGCTCCAGCCCTGCCGTGTCGGCGGGGATGTGCGCGAAGTGCGGTTCGAAGTTTTCCGAATGCGCGTAAGCCTTGCGGCCGTCGGTGTTGGTGGTGCGTAGGCTCTGAATGGTGATGACGATGACCGTCACGCGCTCCGTGAGGTCTTGCGGCCGAATTTGGGCAATCTCGCTTGCATCGAACACCGACACGCGCCCGTCAAATGCATCATCGAGCGCCGCGCGGTAGGGGTGTCCCGGCTTCTTGAGTGCTTCGGCGGTCTGCACGCGAATGGTGTTGGTCGGCACCATCCACAACACCACGGGATAATCGCGCTCCAAAAAGTGGCGCCCCGCAACGGCCACGGTATGCGCGGCCAGCAGCGTTTTGCCGCCGCCCGTGGGCAGCCGCAGGCAGACGTTGGGAACCCCTGGCAAGCCGGTGATGGTGCGATACGGCGGCGGCGTCTGCGGCGTGTCACGGTTGCGCCAGCTTTCAATGGAAGGCTTGTTCCGGGATTCGCCAGTGTGCGCGCGCGTTCAGGTAGGTGGCCAGCGTATCGAGCGCGGTGCGCTGGAAGGGCTTGAGTTCCATTGTTCTTATGCTCCTAGCGCGCTTTGATTTCGTAGGGGATTTGCCGGAAGGTGATGCGCTCCGCCCGCAGGCGTTCGGCGCTCAAGCGGCAGCCTTCGCCAAAGATGACCTTCGCGCCTGAGTGCTTCGGAAGGCTGGCCAGGATGCGCCCGGTCAACACGTTGCCGCCGCTCACGCTCTTGTCGCCAAGGATGCCGTTGTAGAGCAGATAGAAGCCTGTGCCGTCGTGCTGGCCGAGGAAAGGCGACGTTGCTTTGCCCTTGAACGGAAACCCGGTCGAGACAAACCATAGATGCGCGGCCAGCGGTGCGAAGCGGATGCCCTCGTTAACGTGGCCGCTTTCATCGAACACGGCCGCGCCCAACTTGTAGAAGCGGAAGCCGCCGCCGCCTTGCCAGCCGACGGCTTCGGAAATCCCGCCCTGTTCGCCTTCGATGACCTTTTGCAAACGCGGCACGCAATGCGTGATCGCGTGTTCTCCCATCTCGATGCCGATGTAGCGCCGTCCCATCTTGTGCGCGACGGCTGCGGTCGTTCCAGAGCCGAGGAAGCTGTCGAGCACTAGGTCGCCTGGGTTGGTAGCGATGTGAAGGATCACGCGCATAAGGCTGCTCCGGCTTGACCGTGTCGAAGGCGGAGCGTTCGGCAGCAGCTCCCGTTGATGTCGGCTTTCGACTTCTGGCGTGAGGTTTCCTCATGAAACCGAATGGTCTGGGCGGCCGCGTCGGCGTGTCCTCTGGCGCAAATTCTCTAACGTAGGGAGTCCATACCTGCTTCCCATCTTTGTCGCGCTTTCCAGATTAAACGACCTTCCTTCATGGCCGCCTGCACACCCTCTGGCGAGTGCGACCATCGCGCCTCTCGTCCGTCATCGTGAATAGGAAAGATGGGCGTTCCGTCGGGCGCATCCAGCTTGAAAAACATCGTCGGCCTGTCGGCGCGCAAACTGCTCTTGCCGTTCTTCTTCAATAGTCTGTCGCGGCAGAGCCTTCCGTTTTCGTCGCGCTGTCCATAGGCCGCAAGGAGCGTCGCGTCATCCTTCTTGAACCCTGGCCGCGTCTTTGCGCTTTCATAGCACAACACAAACTCATGGTCTGGCGTGATAGGCACCTTGGTTGTCATTGGGGCTGTCCACTTTTTGCCAAACGAAACTGCTGACGAAATTCGCGCGCCCAAAGACTTCATCCATAACGACCTTAAGGTAGTGTCCTTCATTGTCGTCTATGGATACCCATATGCTGCCGTCCTCTGCCAAGAGTTGCCGCAGCAGCTCCAGGCGCGGATACATCATCGCCAGCCATTGCGTGTGTTCTAAGTTGTCGTCGTAGTGGTCAAAGGCGCTGCGGGTGTTATAGGGCGGGTCTATGAAGATGCACTTCACCTTGCCGGCGTAGTAAGGCAGCAGCGCCTTGAGCGCGTCCAGGTTGTCGCCCTGAATAAGCATGTTCCCCGTGTCGGGGTCGCCATGCGATTGCGATGCCACTTGCTCCAGCAAGCGATAGGGCGTGCGGGTTGCTTCGTGAATGTCTTTGTCGCGTGTAAGCCAGTGGAGCAGGGGCATAGTTTCTTTCTCGTTCTTGAATGCAGATAGTCGTTAGTTCATGCGCTCCGCTGAAGTGCGCGATAAACGGTTGCACGGTCAACACTGAGCAGCCGCGCCACTTCCGGCACGGCCTCGCCGCCGTCCACCAGCTTTCGCGCATGCGCGATCTGCTGGCTTGTTAGCTTCGGCTTGCGCCCGAATTTCACGCCGCGCGACTGTGCCGCCTTCACGCCGGCACGGGTGCGCTCGGTAATCAATGACCGTTCCAACTCGGCCAGGACGCCAATCATTTGCCACATGGCGCGGCCGGTCGGCGTCGTGGTGTCTATCGCTTCGGTGAGGGATTGAAACCTAACGCCACGTTCGCGCAGCTCGTCGAGCATGTGGATGAGGTCGCGCAGGCTGCGGCCTAGCCGGTCGAGTTTCCAGACTATGAGGGTGTCGCCGGTCTTGAGCGTATCGAGGCAACGGCGCAGGGCAGGGCGCTTTGTGGTGGCGCCGCTAATGCCTTCGTCTTTGAACACTTGCCGGCAGCCGGCTTTTTTCAAAGCCGCAAGCTGCAAGGCGGGATTCTGCTCGTCGGTGCTGACGCGGGCGTAACCGTATTTCATGCGGCTGGTTGGTAGCCGCGCCGCGCCTTGCGCTGCATCCGCTCGGCCAGCGCCGCGTCTGCCTGCGCCTGGGATGCGAAAGCCTGCTGGCGAACCGTGCCGCCCTGGCCGATGCGTCCCCACTCCGCGACCAGCGCAAATTCGCCAAACAATGTCGGCGCGACATGCAGCGCATAGAAGCGTTGCATGTTCTTGGCGGGGTCGGTGCGGATGAGCCTAATCACACCCCTATTTTGCAACAGACATTTGCGACACGCAAGCTATTGTTTTCAAAAGGCTGCGAAACTGTCGCAAAACTTACCCTTTGTGCGACAGTGCGGGAAGCGCGTATCTGTTAGGGCTTGGCTGCTCTACGCACCCGTGTTAGCAATTTGGACTATGTGGCTTGTTTACATACTCGCGGCGGTTTTCTTTGTCGCCATGGTGGCGGTGAATGCTTGGTATTGGCGCCGGCGCGCTGGTCTGAGCGCCGACGAACGCCGTGCGGAAGATGCCGACGACAGACGCGATGCGTCAATTTGGTAAAGACGGTTAACGCGAAATCCGATTGATTTCATGCCTTCCTGCGGCTATGCCCTTTGCATTTAACGGCGATTTTTTGGGCGCGGCTTTTCATGTTCGGTTGGATTGGGTGGGGATTGGCCTTCATCGCAGGCCGCCCGGTTCGCGATAGCGCGATTGATAACAGCACGGGGCTTTTGACCCAAACCGTAAAGGTAAGGGGACAGTTGCACTCTGACGGCGATCTGCCCGCCGTCACGGAACTGCATCCAGGCACGGCGCAACCGGTACGGCTGATGTTTTACCGGCACGGGAAGCTGCATCGTGACAACGGGGCTGCCTACACGGAGTTCTCGCCGGTCACGGGACGCGCGGTGCTGGAAGTGTTCTGCCGGGACGGGCGCCTGTATGTGCCGGAAGGCGGAGAAGCCGCGATTGACTACGAACCCGCCACGGGCAAGCGCATTGAGTATGACGTGCGGCGCCCTGGCTCGCCGCCGCTGGTGAAGTGAAGCGTTAACTATTTTTCCCTTGGCGCAGGTGTCATTGACCTTCGCCCGCGCCAACACCGAATTGGTTTTCTATCTTCTTTTTGTCGCTGCGCCGCTCGTCATTCTTGGGCTGGTCGGACTGTTCCGCGTATTGGGTACGGCTAGCCACAACAAACAGCAGTTGATTCGGCGGCAGGGATAGGGTCACCGCGCGCAGTTTTGTATGACGCGCAAGAATCCGTGCGTCTCGGGCATCAATAATTGTGATATGTGGTTGGACTTCGCTGAAGGTAATGACCTCCTCATGGTTCGCTGCCGTCGTGAGATGCTCAAAAAAGACGGCCGCCCATACCGATTTATCCGATTTATGCATTACGAGGTGGTTCGCTCGCTTGGCTGCGCTCTTCGGTAACTGGTCGCTAGAGAACGTGACTGGCACGTCCCGCGCTGGTAGTTCCTTCCCAGCAGTGTCCGATAGAAGTTGGGCGGTATGGTGCCAGTAGTGTGCGAAGTCGCGCGGCTTGCCGTCTTCGTTGAAGAAGCCACTCACTCCTGACAAGTCGTCATAGAGGGCATACACATACAGGCTATCCTGCTTGAGAACGGCCGCCGCGAACGGCGCGATATGCATGAACGCGTTAATGGTTGTGGTGGGCAACCGTAGTGTCTTGAAGGCGCCAAACTCGGTGACGGAAATAGGCTTTCCGTTGACAGAATACGCTGCCAATTCCCCTGCGCGTGACAGCAGGGCCGACGGTGTCATGTGGTGTTGCAAATAGACGTGGGCGTTGCCCAGGTCGGCCGGTGGCTTTCCGAAGCTCTTGTAGTTCCCTTCGTAGAGCGGCGGCTTCCAGCCGAAGCCGACACTCATTTGCGCGACGAGGACGCCCGCGCCCTTTCCGGCAGCATACACCTCGTGTTGCAGCTTCGCTGTGTCCTCAAGCGTGGCGCCTAAAGCTACCGCATAGGGCATATCGGGTTCGTTCCCCCCCTCGATGGTAGTGATGAGCCCAGGCGCCTCTGCAAGCCATTGGCGGATGACGCCGAGCGCGATGCGTTGGTCTTTGGGTGACGATGACGGGATGGATGCTGAGAATCCTGTGCTGGTCTCGCGTGCTACTTGCTGCCAACGTTCGAAAACGCCACGGCGTGCGGTCGCCCAGTCGCGCAGGCGACGCGCACCGATGTAACGGATGTCCGCGATCACGCGCTCTGTATCTTCGTAGCGCCCGCCGCAGCAGTTGCTCAGGTGAAGATTGACGCCGAAGTATCGGCCAAGAAACGCTTCGGTGCTAATTGCTGTGGCGGCACGGACTGGCGCGGCCATTAACATCGCTAGAGCGGTCGCCAGGATCGCCGCGCTTGAATGCCTCATGGAGCGGCTCTCATATTTGCGGTGGACGGTGTCGGCCACAATCCGCGCAAACGTTCCAGTAGCGGACGTTCCAGGTAAAGGTGAATTACAACGCCAGAGGCTAGGGATACAGCGATTCCGGTAAGCACCATTACGGCGTTCGGCAGAAGGACGCCAACCGATACGAGCTTAGCGAATACCCGTCCGACCAAGGGAAGCGTAAAGCAGTGAACGAGATAGGTTGAATAGGAGGCGTCTCCCAGAAGGCGAAAGAACGTCTCCTTGATGTGCCCTCGTTTCTGCTCGAGGACAACGACGCTTAGAAGGAATAGCGCGCTAGGCACCCCCCAGAGGACTGTGCGGTATTGGTAGCACGACTCTGGTGACAGCATGCTCGTGGCGCCAAGGCATGCCATTGCAAAGAATGCACACAACACCGCGACCGATGTTGAGAGCGTTAGCTTGGTTTTGAGGGCAGCGGCAATCCACATACCAAAGAGGAACTCCAGGAGCAGAGGGCTGAGAAGGCTCAACGGATCTGCCCAAGTGGCAAGCGGTAGGAAGGTTCCTAACAGCGCGAACAGTGCGAAAACGAAAGTCGTGAGGCGAACAGCGCCGAGGCGGGTGCCCATGGATAGCGCGAAGGTTATGTAGAAGAAGGCCTCGTAGGACAGCGTCCAGCCGACTACTAGAAGTGGCATTACGTGTCCATCGTTGTTAGCCATCGGGACGAGCATTAGAGAAGACAGCACATAGGGAACAGTGACGGTTGAATGCAGCGCGAGATGTGGCATTGCCAAAACGATGGCGAGTTTTGCGCCGGTTGCGCCCCAATACATGGGCATGACACGAACGAAGCGACGAAAGAGAAACTGCCGCACATCCGCTGACCGGCGCCCCTGGGAATTGCCGGTAGTTGTGGCCATGATGAAGCCGCTTATTACAAAGAACAGGTCAACGCCTGCTGCGCCCAGAGTGGCCGCTTGGATCGTTGGGTCAATGTGTTCCTGCACCATCAAGGTCGCATGGAAATACACGACCATCGCAGCGGCTAGGCCGCGCAACCACTGAACGCTGACATACACGTGCGACGGCCTTCCTGAGAGAAATTTTCCCTCTTGCCTTAGCAATCCGGCGCTGGTAGTGCAACGAGCAGATCGCGCAAAAACAGGGTTTTGCGCCGGACAACGGGTCTAGGCGATGCAACGGTTCTTTAACGGCTGTGCCGCCGTCTTCATCGTCTGCTATGCCTTTGAAGCCGTAATCCGCTGGCTCCTAAACATGGTGGGAATGGACGCGGCCATTTTTGCCCGCGACGTCGTGCTGGTGGTGGGCGCGGCTGGTCTTGTCACGCAGCAAGCGCTTTGTCGGCGCTTACACCCGGCCGTGCTGGTGTATCTCGGTATCGTCGGCTTGCATGGGCTAGTGTTTTACTTGAACTTCGGTCTCTTATCTCCAATCGCCGTAGGAGCCAAGGCGCTATTCGCATGCCTCGCCGGTGCGTTAGCCGCCCGCTTCTTCATGAGCCCCACCAAGCGCGTGTGGTGGTTCTTCATGGGTCTCTGGTTCGTTTCCGTAGCCGCCACAGGCGCCGACAAATATTTCCAGGCCATGCCATGGGTAGGCATGAAGGCCAATATTGGCGGATTGGATGTAGAAATAGCCCGGGACTGGGAGATGAGTGGGGAGTCTTACCGGGCTGGAGGACTAACGCGGTCCTCAATTAATTGCGCGTCGCTTGTTCCTTTGCTGGCGCTGTTGGTTTTCTCGCAGTGCCGCAGTTTCTGGCTCAGAGCGGCCATCTCCATCGGAACGATTGGGGCGCTCTACTGCACCACCCAGAAGGGCTCGTTGCTCGCTTTTATAGCGGTAACGGGGGCAGTGTGGGTCGGGTCGCGTCTGTCGGTAATCGTGCTGCGTGGAGCGTTCCTGTTCTTCGTGCTTTTGATGGTGCTGCTGCCGGTTGTTCTAGTCGGCTACTACATGCCTGAAGGGGGCGGCGGTGTCTTTAGCAGCGAATCCTTCTTCATGCGCGTGGAGGGTATGTGGCCAGAGGCCTGGAAATGGATAGGACAGCACGAACTCTTTCCGTTCGGCGTCGGGTTGGGCGGTATCGGCGGCGCTCAACAGATGTATGCCGGGGAACAATTGAACGCGGCGGACAACCTCTTCGTTTTCATGTATGCCTACTTCGGTCTCATGGCGCTCGTCTATTTGTGCCTGATGACCGTGGCGTATTGGTCGGTGCCGCGCTCTTGTACGCCGAGTGATCGGAATGCGCTGGCGATGCTTTTGCAGATTGTCGCGTATGGCATCGCAATTAGCATTCTCGATGACGGCGCGGGCGCGTTCTTCCTGGGCGTGGCTCTAAGTTGGATCGCCTATGAAAGAAAGAGTCCATCGGACGCCTGGATGACGCAGGCCGCGCCGAAACCCGCAAAACTGCCACGCTGGCGCATTGGCACTGTAAAGGCGACACGGCCACCCCCTGCCAGCGATGTGGAGCCACTTCCCGCTCCGGTCACTCCTTCGCAATCTCCTGACGTATCACCTCGGTGACTAAGTTCATAGCAACGGCTTCAATGGCGGTGCCGGGCTTGCTGACAAGGATGCTGGCGGGGACGCGTCCCATGCGGTCACAGTGCGCCTTGAAATTCTGCGTGTAGCAGCCAACAAGCCGCGCCACTTCGCAGGCAATTCGGTTGTTCGGGTCGGGGTCGGCCAACGCCGCCGTTACGGCTTCTTGGGTTAATCCGCGAAACTCGGCGGCGGGTTCAACAATCATCGCGGCGGTGCCTTTGCTGGTGTTCATCGGATAACGGCTTCGCTTTTGATGTCCTGCATTTCGTCGCTGCTGGCAAGGCAAATCCGTGCAAGACGGGTAACGCGCGCTCAGCTTGCGCTGTGCTTTCCAGCACGGCGCGGATGCACGTGGCGGCACGTCATGGGGTCTCGTCCTACGGCTGTGGGTCAAAGAAAACCCGCGCCTAGCCGTCAGGCCAGGCGCGGGCGGCGGCGTCAGTATTCGTGCGCCAGCATGATGGTGAGGACGCGCACGGTCTGCTTCGGGTCGGCGGGATTTTCGCTGCCGTGCATGAGGTCGCGGGCGTAGTAGTCAATCTTCCAGAAGATGCGCTGCCCGTTGTGTTCAAAGGCGCCGAAGTCGCGTTCGCCGTGCGGGTCGTTGTCCTCGCTGAAGTCCTTGAACGTCTCCACCTTCTCGCGGATAGCCGACTGGTCGGCTGCCGGCAGTGCGCTGATGCCTTCGGTCTGAAAGAGCTTGCCCGCGATGCCCATGGCGGTGCGGCACAGGTCGTTAAGGCGGGCGATTTCGTGCGAGTTGTTAGGCATGGCGTTTCCCTCGATGGTGTGACCCCCACAGCGGGGGCAAGGGAACGCGGGCGCAAGCCAATAGGCTGGCGGTCAACCCCAACACGGGAACGTAGTGAATGGAGCGGGCAGGGGATTGACGGCCAGACGGCTTGCGCTAGCTTCCCGCCAATGCCCCGCCGTGGGATCGGTCACGCCCCAACAAGGGCGCCATGGCTAACTACTTGTCGGCCAATCCCCGCAACGTCTTTCTGTGCCGTTCGATGAAGCGGGCAATGCGCTCGCTCTCCGCCTCCGGCGTCTGCATCGGCGCGTGACAGTCACCGCAGAGAAGGGGCGACGGTTCGAGCGCATAGGCTTCGTTGCCGCACTTGGGGCAAACGCGCTGCGCGAGCTGTAGGGCATGCAGCACTTCGGCCGCGACTTCCTGCCGGCCGGCGTTGGGTTCGCCGCTCTTGGCGGCAATCACGCGCGCCAGAAAGCGCCGCAGGGCAGGGGGCTTGCTCGTCGTCATGCTGTTAGTCGGCCTTCCAGATACGCCGCTCCGGCGCGATGGTCGCGCGCCACGCTAGGATTTTCTCGGTCTGCTCCAGGAAGCGCGGCAAAAACGGGTCGGCCGGCCGCGACGCAATCAAAGGCCGCAAGGTGCTGTCCCGAAATTTCATCCATCGCGCCGTGCTGGCAAGCCTGCTGGGCGGGTGAATGAGATAGGGCAGGGTGCCGACAATCTCCGGGGATTCGTCGGGATGCTGCATCAGCAATTAGCCGTATTCGTCGGGTGTCATGGGCGCGAACCTAGCAAAAAAGCCGTGCGTTTTGGTCGGGGTCGTCCTGCATAATCGTATAAGATTATAGGATAAGCCGCGCGCCCGCGCCAACGGATCAGCGCGGCGCTACGTGGTGGCTTGCCACTCCGCTAGGTGAAGCTGGGCGTCCGCGAGCGCCTTTTCAGATAGATTGCCTTCCAACTCGCGCAAGGCGGTGCCAGCGGGTTCAAAACGCTGCTGGGCCGCGAGGGAAAGCCAAACATAGGCAAGGCTCTGGTCGGCGGTGATGCCTTGGCCGCTAACATACATGCGCCCAAGGTTGAACTGCGCTTCGGGCAACCCTTGGTCGGCGGCCTTGCGATACCATGAAGCGGCCAGCGTGGCGCTACGTTCAACAGCGCGCCCTTGTTCATACAAGACGCCCAGATTGTTTTGCGCGCTCGCGTGACCTTGGAGCGCGGCGCGGCGAAACCACGCCTCGGCCTGGGCGTCGTCGCGCGCCGCGCCTTTGCCCTGGGCGTAGAGCAGTCCCAGATTGTTCTGCGCCGACGAATGCTGCTGTCCAGCGGCTTGTGCATAGAGCGTAAGCGCCTGCGGGTAGTCCTGGGACACGCTGAATCCGCGCACGACAGCGGAGGCCGATTCCTGGAGTTCCGCCTCGGCATAGAGCGTGGCTAAAAAGAATTGTGCTTCCGCTTCGCCGTGCGTCGCCCTAGTGCGGTAGCGTTCCAGTCTGCCAGCGGATAGCGGCACAGCCTTAAGCGCGGCGGGCAGCGTATCGGCGGCAAACTGCGCCCCTGGCTCGGTCTGGTGGATACCCTTCCACCACCATGCGCCGGTTTGTTGCTCCGGCTCGGTGGCGCAAAGCGCAGGGCACGGCGCAGCAACGGTAAGGAGCAGCACGGCGAAGGCGGCGCCGTGCTGCAAGCGTTTAATCAATACGCGCACAAGCAGCAGCTACCAAAAACCGGCGGGTTCGGTGGTGACCCAATCCCTGGGGTCGGGTCGCCGCCAGAGGCAAAACAGCCAGCGCCCCCGGTGGTAACGACATAGCAGCCGTTCGATCTGTCTATGTTCGTGACACGCGAAAGCGTGGTGGTTCCAGCAGCGCAGTTGCAGGACGTGGTCGTAGGCATGTAGTTAACGCAAGAGACGAACTGTTGCCCGCCAGTCGTCGGCGTCGGCGGAAATACCGTGACGCTGCTCACTTCTTCGCTGTCGCCCCACGTTGTGCAGGAACCGGTGCCGATGATGGTGACCTTGCTCTTGGTCGCCACAGCCCTAGAGATTTGCTGCGCTAAGACTTGCCCCGTGGCGTTGCTGGTATTGATGACGTAGCGGTTTTGTGTGTTGCAGACTGGCTTGCTGACTATGGCGCTGCCTGGATAGAGAAACGTACCCACATTCGACAGCGTTTCAATTTTCGCCAAGAGTTCCGCCGTGGTGTAACTGGCAAACGCGGGCGCGGCGGACAGAATGAACAAGGCTAGAAGCGGGAAAAGGTGTCTGCTGCGCTTGAACATGGGTGTGCCCTTCCATCGTCGAGGTTGCGGCGTATCTTCCCTAACAATTACGAAGTTTCTCGGGTCAAGTCCATGCACAAAGCGCGTGGCGCGCCTTAACCAACTCAGTCGCGGGGTGTCTTGGGGTTTAGTCGTTCATCTAAAACCAGAACAGCTTCGGCGCAGGCATCGCGGGTGTGCTGCAATTCCCGCAACAGTTCCGCTTCCGTGGTGTGGCGCTGAATTAAGCGCAAGTCACGCAAGATCCGTTCAAGGGGTCTGCTCACGAAACGGAAAAAATCGTACGCCACGGACTTCAGGTGTCAGGTTGAGGCCGTCGATGCGGCGGTGGATGTGTCAGGAAACACCGAAAACGGCCCTACCTTGTCACTCTTTTCAGCATACCGCCTGACGCCCGTTGAACCGTACTCCAACCGGACACAGTGGCCGGAAGCCCAAGCGAGCGGCGCGGGCCCTTCATGCTAATGGCTTAGGTACAAATCCGTCCGTTCGCCTCGGGGCAGACCCCTTCAGTGGTGCGGAGGGCTTCGCGGTAAGTCGCGGCAGAAGGTCGGTTGTTTAACCATTTCTTTCCATCGCATGCGCCGCGCGCCCGCGCCAGCGGATCAGCGCGGCGCGTTCGATGGGTATTGGATATAGAACAGGTGCAGCGTTCCGCGCCGTGCGTGCCACAAGCGAAGCTGTTGCAGGCTCAAGACGCTGGAGCTGGTGCCGTCCTGGGCGCGTTTAGTTTCCTGTCGCGCCGCTCTCTCGAATTCGTCAACGGTGACCCGTGCCGGCGTTGGCATGGCCGGCGTCGTCAACAGCGCCGCCACGGTGCGATAGTGGAAATGCTGCGCGGCCAGCGTATCGAAACACGAGAACGCGCCGGCAATCTGCAAGGCCGCAAGCTGCTGCACCGTGCGCGGCTGCGAGATAGGCCGCAAGGCTGGTTTCCGGTAGATACCGAAACGGCGTTTGCGTGGCCGCAACCCGCCGCCACTGTCGCCGCTGCCTTCCCCTTTTTTCCTGCGCCGTTTTTCTGTGGGGGCTTCGGGTGCGCTGCCCGAAACCCCTTCTATCGTTCCCGCCCTCGTCCGTCGTCGTCGCGTTCGCGGTCGTCGCGCTCCTTGGCCTCGCGCGCTCGCCGCAACGCGTCCTGAATTTCCGGGTCGAGCTGCAACAGCCGGCCGCCGTAGTTGGCTTCAAGGTCACGCGCGCCGCCTAACGACTTGTCGGCGCGCTTGCTGGCCTCGGCCACGCGCCGCGCCTGGGAAGGCTGCGGGGCGGCCGGCCGGCTGCGCTGTGGCTCTGTCCTGCGCGTCACCCAGCCAAACAAGAATTCCACCAGCCCAGTGATGGCGGCGCGCGCCAGCCCGCCCAAATTGCGCTTGGTGGCCGGCGTCTGCTCCGGCCGCTGCTCGATGACGGATTGCCGCGCGGCGGCAAGGGTGGGTAATCGCACGTTCGCGGCCGTGTCGAGGCGTCGCGGCGCCTGGGCGTCGTCCAGCGTCGCGCCGTTCAACCGGAAGCCAAAGCCCTGCGCGTTGTAAGCGACCAGCTCGCCCGTGCGATAAATCGGCGGCGTCCGGCTCGGATCGCTGCTGGCCAGGGTTTGCGCTTCGCCACGGCTCATGCGCGCGTCGCGCTCGGTAACCCGCGCGACGGTGTAACCCTGCGCCTGGGTGCCGGCCAGGAAAGCCGCCGCGTTGTCGGCGGATTGCCAAAGGCCGCGCAAGGTCTGCACGTCCTCAAGCCCGCCCAGCTTCGCCGCCAGGACGCTGCGCCGCTGCTCCTGCGCCTCGGCCTGCCGCTCTTGATGCACGGTTGGCAATGGCCGCAACCGGTTCAATATGGCCGCGTCACCAATGCGGTAGTCGTCTTTTGCTATCGGCTCAGTCTCCAAGATGCGCTTGGAGTGCGGGCATTTGTATTGCGCCAATTCGGCGCGCGTCACGTCCACGAAATGCAGCGCGCCAAAGGCACGGGCGCGCTCGATGTTGGTGGAGAAATACAGGGGTTCGCCTTCGCGCGCCGCCCATACGTTATCGCCCACGCCCCGATAAAGGCGGATGGTTTCCGGTTCGCCCTTGGCGACATTGACGGCATAGGCCGCCGCCCGTTCTTCCTTGCCCGCAAGGCGGGTGATTTCGCGGTCAAGGCCGGCGCGCTGCCGCGCCACGGCTTGCCGCTGGGCGTTCTCCGCCTCAAGGGCGCGGTGCGCGTCCCCGCGCTCCGTCGCCACGCCCTTGCGCTCCATGGCCACGGTTGCCACGCCTAGATGCTTCGTCGGTTCGCGCTCGGCCAGCCGCTCGGCATAGGCGGTATCGCCTCGCTCGATCGCCGCCGCCCGCTGCTGCTCAATCGTCTTGTGGCCTTCGCGCCAGCGCGCGGCCTCAAGCGGCAGCCCCTTGCGCTCCAACATCCGGCCAGTGAGTGCCGCCCAGCGTTCGCGCATGGCGGCAAGCTGCTCCTTGCCCGCCGCGCGGTTCACGGCGGCAAGCGCCTTGTTCGCCGCGAAGCCGTCCGGCGTCAGTGGCCTTTCGCTCCACATGACGTGCGCGTGATGGTTCCGCGCGTCGCCGGCCTTGTCGGGTTCATGGATGGCGGCCGTCCACAGATACCCGCGCCGGCCGAGCTGCTCCCGCGTCCAGTCCACGAGGACGCGCAAGCGTTCCTCGGCGGTCAATTCATGCGGGAAGGCCAGCCCGTCAATCGCCTTGGCCGTGGTCGAGTTCTTGCGGTTCTCCACGGCTTCAACGGTATTCCACGCCTGGGCAATGTCGCGTGACCAGTCCGGCGCGTCCTTCACCTGGGCATGCAGTACGGCTTCAACGCCGCCGCGCCGCGTGTAGTCGTGCAGCTTGCCGGTGCGCTCGTCGCGGAATTTCTCGCCCGTCAGATAGGCCGCCTTGGCCACGGCGCTCTTGCCGTTGGTGCGGCTTATCGGTTTGACGCTCAGGTGAAACGCAACGGCAGGCATGGCGGGGTGCTGCTCCTGTTCTTTCTGGCCGCTTCGCGGCTGCCGGATGGCAGCCCCGCAGTGGCCGCAAAGCGCGGTCTGTGATGCCTCACAAGCCCGCGCTGTTCTTGCCGTTCGGCGCCAGCGCCGCGACGGCAACGGGCGCCAGCCCGTTCGCGCCGCAGGTCGCACCGTAAACCGGAGGTTTACCTAAGTGCGCCCTTCTCACTTCGTTCGTTTCGGGATGCGCTCCGATTCGGCCTTGCGATTCTGAATCTACGGTGACTCTCGGTCAAGCGCGCACCCCCCTCCCGTCCCCCCAAGGGGGGAGGCGCAAGTTTCTGCAAAGATGATGGGGATAATTTCGAATTCGCCTTGACCCTGGCGCGAATCTGCATGGTAGGATTTTGCTGCGTGGTGAGTTCCGCAAGTTCTAGCCACGTCAAAGGTGATGAAACGGGCGCAGCCTTCGCATGGGGGCTGCGCCTTCACACGGCAACGCTATGGCTAAGTCAACGGAAGAACGGAAAACAGCGTTACTCGCAAAGCGCGCGGCGCTCGATGCTCAATTGCAGGCATTGAAAGCCCGCGAAAGTGCTGCTGCTCGTAAGTTGGATACGCGCCGCAAAATCGTTATCGGCGGGGCGGTCATGGCGCATTGCGCCCATGATCCAGACTTTGCCGAAGCGGTGAAAAAGGCGATGCGCTCCGCGCTCACCACGGAACGCGACAAGACGTTGCTGGCAGATTGGATTAAGATATTGACCAAGGCAGGGTGAAAACCCCAACGCCTAGAGCGGCCTAAGACCCAATCGCTCGGCTTAGGTTAGTGCTCTCACGGGAAGCAGTGCCCATTTTGCGGTGCTGTCCGGAGAGCCTATGTCTAGCGATACCAACAGCAAAAAACCTGCGCCCACGCTGGGGCGTTTCCTCAAAGACCTGCCCGCCATGCTGGGGCTGGGTGCGCTCGTCACGACCTACGTTGGCGGCGGCCTATTCATCGCCGTCGTGTTCGGCGCCATCCTGTTTGTCGTCGTCGTGGCGGCGCTGTTCTTTGGCGGCTTCTGGTTCTGGTCGTTCGTCCTTGTCTCTTTCAGCATCGGCCTTTGGCTCTGGCGCGACCACCACGACGAACCAGCACCCGCCGCCCAGCTCACGCGTGATTGGCCGCGCCTTTCGGGTGCGCTCGGTGAAGCCGGCTATGCCTATCTCGAAGAATTAGCCGCGCACAAACTGCTGCTCGGCCTCGATGCTGAACGCTGGCGCAAACCCGTCTGGCTCGGCTACGCCATGAATACCGAATGGAACGAAGGCGGCAACACCGTCAAGTTTCCCGCTCATGTCGGTGCAACGGTCGGCGTGGATGGTGATGATGCTTTTTTCCTCGCCTTCTCCGGCGAAACCAACATCCTGACGATTGGCAGCGCAGGCGCCGGCAAAAACGCGGCAGCCATCATGCCCACGCTCTTGCTCAATCAGGAAAGCGTGTTCGTCAACGATATCAAGGGCGAAAACTGGTGGGTCACTCACGCATGGCGCGAACGCGAATTCGGCCAGCGCATTATCTGCGTCAATCCCTTCAACCTGTTCGGCCAGGAATTGGGCTTCGTGCAGCCCATGACCAACTATCACAACCCGCTGGACGCGCTCCGCGACGGGACAAGCCCGACATTCCAGCAGCGTATCAACGGCCTTGCCACGGCGCTTATCGTGGCCGAAGGCAACGATCCGCATTGGTCGAGCCGCGCCCGCGATGTGGTGGCCTGTCTCATGGGCATTGTCGCCACCAGTCCCGAAGAACAGCGCGCCGGCACGAACCATCTGCCGCGTGTCATGGATTTGCTGAGTTACCCGCACGTTTCGAGCTTCAAGACTGAAACCCTGCTGGACGCGGCAACCGGGCGCGAAGTTGAACGCAAGGTTCTCGATGACCACGGCCAGCCTATCGTGCTGCAAGAGGGCTTGGCCGATTACGTCGCCAAGGCTTTGACCTGGTGCAAGCTGCCGGTCGTCGTCAACAACGCGCAATTCATCATCGCCGGCGGCCGTGAATTCGGCGGCGTCGTCAGTACGGCCAAGGGGCAGCTTTCATTCCTCAATGACCCGGCGCTTAGGGCGTTCCTGAGCAAATCCGATTTTGATTTTTCGGATCTGCGAAAGGAACGCTGCACCATCTACCTGATGATTCCGCCAGCGGAAATGCAGACTTATTTCCGCTTCGCGCGTGTGCTGGTGCAAGCCTGCCTGGACACGCTGGCCGCCTCGCCCATGAATGAACGGGATTCCGTCCTGGTCATTCTCGATGAGCAAGCAAAACTCCGCGGCATGGAAATTATCGAGACTTCCGCCGCGACGCTCCGCGGTTACAACGTGCGGATTTGGTCGGCCTATCAGGACGTGAACCAGATTAAGCGTGACTACGAAAAATCCTGGGAAACCTTCATCGCTAACGCGGGCGTCGTGCAAATTCTCACCGTCAACGATGACACCACGGCGGAATATTTCAGCCGCAAGGCCGGTGAATATGGGGTTCTGCTCGAAAGCACCACGGCGGGATACAGCAGCGGCGGCAGCAGCAACAGCGGCGGCAGCCATGGCAGCAATTACGGCAGCAGCGGCAGCACGACAACGAGTTATCAGCGGGTGCGCTTCCTCACGCCGCAGCAGTTCTACGGCATGAGCAAGACCCTTAGCTTGTCGTTCGTGCAAGGGCTGGCCTTCCCTGCCCTGTGTTCGCGCGGCGGCTATTACGAAATGCCCTTGTTCAATCGCCGCTGGCTGCCGCTTCCTGACCATGACGGCCAGGGCGGACAAGTTTCCTGGGAATTGATGCGTAACACCACGGCGGCCGCGCGCGAACTGCAAGCCCGAATTCCCGCGCATGTGCCACACGATGCGGCGCGGCTCGCCTTCTATCGCGGCAAGCCGGCGCCGGCCACGGAAGCAACGCCATGACACAAGACCTAACGCTTATCGAGCTGGTGCATTCGGTCACGGTCAAGCGGGGTTGTTTTGCCTGCGGCAGCGATGTGATGTGCGGCGATGAACACGACACCGGCAAGGAAGTCTGCCTATGCGGTCGCTGCGGCGAAGTTGAATATTGGGTGACGAATGACCAGCACGGCGACCCCGTGCAAGGCTTCTTGCCTCTCGCGGAAGCGGCCAAGTGGACGGTGCCGCACCCCAATGAAGGCAAGGAAATTCTCTTTTGATAATCAGATAATCTTATAAGTTTATGAACAGCATAACCATTGCGCTACGCGACGAAACCGCGCGCTGCATGAGTGGCCTTGCGGGCAAGGTGTCCTCAAGCCTGATGGCGCGCGGCATTCGTTCCACTGCCGCGCCTGCGGCTATGTCGTGCCATGTGTGGATTACAACGCGCGCGCCGAAACCGTGTTCGCTTACTGCGCCCCCGGCTGGGATGACGACAATATCGGCAAACCAGTGCCACGCAAGGGCGGCTATGCACCGCGAGAATTCGCCTGGGGCTGCCTAACGTGCCTCGGCACGGTCACCGCGATTGTTTGGGAAAGCTGGCCACCCTACGCGGGCGCGTTCCTTGTCCATGACCACGGCCAGTGCCAACGCTGCGGCCATGTCGTTCGCGTCTCGGAAAGCCATGAACACGCCGCCCGCTTCCGCGCCTTCGCGCCTGACGGTTCCAGGAGGCCAGCCGATGCATGAACAGCCCACAAGCGCCCTGCCCGCCCCGAATATCCTTTGCCGCTCGTGTGGCATTCCCGGCACGGTGTCCTGCTTCCCTGGCGAACGCTTCAACACCTTCGCTTGTGCCACCTGTGCCGAGGTCGTCCCGTGTCACGGCGGCTTTGCGCGGCCTGCCGATTGCAACCGCTTCGCGTCTCAGCAATCGGCGCTGCGCGAAGTCGGCGGGTGCCTCTCCTGCGGCTCGGACGTGCTGCATCCGCAAGGCGATTTGGTCGAAGCTGGCAACTGCGTGAACTGCGGCCGTGTCGAGCGCGTCCCCGCTGCCGGCCTGCGTTTCCGCCGCGCCCCTGGCTGGCCGTCCCTGGAGCTGCTCGGCCGGCCGGATATTAACGTATAAGATTATAATATTAGTACGATTTCGGGGGGATATCCCACCCTAGGCCACCCCGAAAAAACGCGCCTGCGGCCTTCCTGGCGGCTCGGATTTCGGGCAACCCCTCCAGAACGGCCGCATTTGGCCTCTGAGCGCGTTTCGCCGTTTTCTGGTGGTGAGGTAGCCGCCACGTCCTGAAAGTCGCCCCTGCCCTGCTTTCCGCCAACCTGTGCGCCGCTCCGGTGCCTGTTCTGGCCGCTGTCGGTCGCCTGCCCTGACTTCTTCCCTGCTAAACCGGTTTTAACGTCCTATCCGCTCGCGCTGTCGCGTCACGGCGGCCATGGTGAATGCCGGCGTTAGCCGGCAGCCGTAGCGAAGCGGAGGCCGAGGCGGTAGCCGTGCTTTGCACGGCGTAGCCCGCCGAGTTCATGGCCGTCCGGCTGCTGTGCTTCGCAGGCTGCTGGTTTTTCGTGAGGTCATCCGCCGCAAGGCGGATCAGTTTTCTTGTTCTTGAAACCCCGAATTTATCCACTGTTGGCGGCGGAGTAACTACAGGTTTTTATATAAAGGATTTAAGAACTAAAGGAAGGGTGTGGTGTTTCCGCGTAAGGGTGGTGTGGTGTTTCCGCGTTGATAAGTCTGGCAAGTCAAATCCATCAAGGACTTGCGTGGTGTGGTGTTTCCGCGTTGATAACTTTTTCTGTTCACACTCCCGATTCGCCTGCAAGAAACGCTAAAAATCAACAGCTTAGCTGTGAAGGTGTGGTGTTTCCGCGTTAGCCACTATGCACAGGCTCCAGCTAGGCTTTCGGCCGCGCCTCAATCGCCGGTCGGCTACCCGGAAGGATGGCCAGCCCGCCTTTCACGTTGCCGAGTTTCAGCGACGGCATGACGGCCGCAATCTTCCGCAGTGCCAAGCGGCAGTTGCGCGCGAAGTCCTTGGCGGCGTCCTCTTTGTCGGCGCGGTCGTAGTCCGCCCCTAGCTGTTTCATCAGCGCCCGCCAGGGGATAACCCGCGCCCGCCCTGTGCGCTCCAGCCTGAACGCCTCGTAGGAGCAAAGGGCGTAAAGGTCGAGCGCCAGCGGGCTGCGCTTCAAGGCTTTCAGCGCCCGCATGTCCACGGGGATAGGCGCCGCCGTGATGGCCTCGAAAAATTCCCTGTCGAGCTTCACGGAGCTGCCCCACAAGGCGCCCTGCTGCGGCTGCTTGCTGTCCCACCACAGCACATAGCTGCGCGCCACTTGCATGAACTCGGCCGCTTCCCCTCGCCGGCCGCCTTCGTCGAGCTGCTCAAAGAACGCCATGCGCGCACTGAAAAACCGCCGCATTTGCACTTCAAGCCGCTGCGGGTCGCCGCGCTTGCCGCCGTGCGTCGGGTCTAGGCCAAGTTCCCGCATGAAGGCCGCAAGGTTATGGCCAAGCTGTAGCACCGGCTCTTTCGTGCGCGTCGCCTCAGTTACCAGCCAATACACCAACAGGCGCGGAATGACGCCATACGGCAGGCCGATGGCCTGCCCCTGGTCGTCAAAGCCGGTTTGCAGGCTGAGCGTGTAATTGCCGTTCTTGCGGCTCCAGGTGTTCGCCTTCGGGTCGCTGTGCGGCAAGGTGGCTTGCACGAATTGGCGCGCGATATAGGCCAGATCGGCAGGCGTTGCGCGGTCAAGCTGGATTTCTACAGCCGCGTCGAGGAACTTACGCCCCGCGTTGGTCAACGCCCGCGACTTCCTGGCCGTCATGCGTCCGCATCCCCTGCCCTGATACCGGCCGCGCGAAACTGCTGCCCGGCTGCCCACATGGCGCCTTCCATCTCGGCGCGGTCGTTCTCGTTGTTGGTGAGGCGCGAAGCGGCAAAGGCGCCCCGCTCCATCAGACGCGCCAAGGCCGCCGCCTGCCCGTTCGTCAACAGCAAACGGACT
>JADJBE010000017.1 GCA_016703895.1 Pseudomonadota bacterium | reverse complement strand
GATCGCTATCGCGTCCGCCAAGGTGACTTTCGAGTTGTCTATCTGATTGACGACGATCTGCGGCAGGTTACTGTCCCCAAGATTGGGAACCGCAAGGATGTGTATCGTTGAGCAATATAACAACGCGATGCAGCGAACACGCAGGCCGCGCCGTGCGTGTCGCTGATCGCAAGCGTTAGGCGGCACGGTGGGTACGCGTCTGATTCCGACCCCTACTTTCAAGGAAATGCACTCCGACCGATTCAATTGTGACTCATGCTTTCGGTTTTATTGTTCCGCGGCCCAATGCCGTAACTTTCCCAGCGCGCGCTGCTGCCCGTTACGACTTCGTGCTATGGTGCTAAGAATAAATAGGAGAATGACATGAACTTACTGTGGTTTCTCATCGTTGGGCTCGTGGCCGGGTGGTTGGCGGGGATGCTGGTCAAAGGCGGTGGCTTCGGGGTTATCGGTGATCTCGTCGTTGGTGTGGTCGGTGCAGTACTTGGCGGGTGGCTGTTTAGTACCTTTGGCGCTTCTGTGGGCGGTGGCCTCCTGGGAAGCATTGTTGTGGCGACAGTTGGTGCCGTCGTGCTTCTATTCGTCGTGCGTCTAATCAAGCGCGCCTAGGATCATCTGATCAAGTGGCTTGTAGGTAAGTAGTTGCCGCCTAACGACCGCATCGAGCGCCACGTGAGAGATAAAGTACTAAGTTCGAGCATGAGCGCCCGTGGCGCTCATGCGGAGCGTTGAAGCTGTAGAAAAACAGCTTTCGAAGATGCATTGTTGAGGAGCCGTCACGAAGTAGCGTGACAGCAGGCGATCAGTCGGATCGTTTCTTAGAGATAGTTAGTGGCTTGATGTTCTCTGCCGGCGCTTCACTTCATGCTCGTTTTCGATGATTAGCGAGTTTCTCAATGTTGTGCACAAGACAGTCGAGCTTCCACTGGGGATCGACCTTGCGCCGACCTCTCAGGGTGAACCGGGTCAGCCGCTTGTTGTGCCGCAGATTGGCGAACACGGGCTCGACCGTCGCGAACCTTCTGCCGTATCGACGCCTGTCTGTGGGGCTGTCGATCTTGCGCTTCATCCGCGCAGCGGCGGATTCCAGCGGCATCAGGAGCCTTGCCTCTGGAAGAACGTGACCTGCCGGCCTGAGGGCTTCTCCGGGTTTGCGCAAGCACTTGGCGCAATGGGCAACGGCTGCAGTCCTTGTCAGGGCGCCGCGGAAGCGGTCTCCGACGAACCTCTCGTCGTCCTTGGTGCCACTGCGTTGCAGGATCTTGCGCAGGGCAGGGGCAGGTCCTGTTGTTTGGGTCATAGTCGAACGCCTGGGTCCAAAGTGGCGTGACTTCTTTCGTTGCGCGACTTGTCATGCAGCGGATCCGGATCCTGCTGGTGCCGCGACTGCGTGGCAAAGCGCTCGTCACGCGCGCGCAGGTCGTTGTCCGCGATCAGTGCATCGATGCGTTGGGCTCGAGCGCCTGCAGGTTTCTTCGCTGTGGTAGCCGGCATCGACTGTGAGCAGCGAGGTCTCAGTCAGTACATCCTGGATTGCTTCCATGACCGGCAGCAGCAGCTCCTGCTCAGAGCCTGTGCCGTGAGCCTGCGCCTCGACGATGACCTGGCTGCGGGCATCCACCGCAGCCACCCCGGTATAGCCTTGGATGACGCCCCTTTGGAGGTCGCCATCTTGGCCGACTCGTTGATCGGTGCGGTTGCTTTTGCGGATCGTTCCGCTCGAACCTTTGCGGTCCAGGGACTTAGCCAGCCAGTTCTTGAGGTTGCTGGCGTCGCTCTGCAAAGCGCCGACTTTGCGCGCCTGGCATCCAGGCCTGGCTCGATGCCGTTGTCGTCCTGCTCGCGGTGCCGCTGCAGCATCGTCGCGGCAGCCGACTCCAGCTTCACCAGCCTCGCTTCTGGAAGTCGGCACGCGTGCCGCTGCGTGCCCTTGCTGGCATTGGCGGGCAACTTCACGCCATCGATGGCGAACATCTCGCGGCCGATCAGCCCTTGCCGATCACATAAGAACAGCACCTGCGTGAAGAGCTGAGCGATCTGATCGCCGGCCTGGCTGACGAACGCCGCAATCGTCGTGAAGTGCGGTGCGGCATCGCCGCTGAAGGCGATGAAGACGACGTTCGCGGCACGCCTCTCTCGATCGCGCGGCTGCTGACAACCCGCGCGAATACCCGAACAACACCGCCTTCAAGAGCACCGCCGGTGCATACACGGCGGCCCCCGCGGCATCGTTCTGATAGTGTGCATCGAAGGCCGACAGATCCAGCTCGTGATCGATCAACTGATCGAGTGCATGCTCAAACGTGCCCGGTACGAGTTGCGCCGCCAGATCGACCGGCAGCAGCCGCGGGCTCGAATCGATCAACTTGTAGCGCGCCATCACAGACCTCGACCGCATAATGTCTAACAGGATCTTGCTTGCGAGGGCGGGCCGGAGCAACATCAAATCATGGTTTTTCTACAGCTTCGTTAAGCGTCATAACCACCATGCTCCATCGCTCCCGAATGACGGCAAGACCCGAGGGAGACATCGTGGTCTTCCTTATCGGTATGCGCATCAATCGCCCACTTCAGATTCGAAAGTGGCTGCCCGTCGCTGCAGCGATGCCGAAGATGCTGACCGAACTCTACCGGGCGCCAGAACTTGGCCTGTTGAGTCATGAAAATGTGGTTCTCGAGAACCATCATCCTCGTTCAATACTGGAAAAGTGTGGAGTGTTTGATGAGCTACGCAAAGAATTAGGAACGCTCGGCACCTTCCCGCGTGGCAGCAGTTCAATAAGGCGATCGGCACTGACGGAGCAGTCGGAATTTGGCATGAAACCTTCCTTGCCCGCTCTGGCGATTTTGAAAGCATGTACGTCAACATGCCGGCCTTTGGGCTGGGCAAAGTAGGCCCACTCATCGAGGCGACCGGCAGTCTTAAATCAGCCTCGGGGCGTATGCGCATTGACGCCTAACCCCTCGTTCAAGCGGAGCGCCATCGTTTAGGAGTTCGCGCGTAGTTCAGCAGTTTCAAGCTTCGCCGCGCGTTTATTCCGATGACTTTGGCAAGTGCGGTGGCGCCCATGTGAATTGTTGGGTGATCTTGCCGGAACGTGACGCGTTAGCGCGAGCTGCTCGGTTGGGCGAGGGCGACGGTTGGCGGGTCGAACGAGTCGATGAGAGTCGCGCCGTCGCAGGAGGTGACTAGGACTTGGACGCCTGCACACTCCCGTACTTCGAGCAGGCGCTTTCAGACCAAGAAATCATTGTGTTTCACACGTGGCCAAATGAGGCCGCGCATCTCGGTGCTAGCCAGTAAAAAATCTCGTGTCGGACGGCGAGTTGGAGGTCGTAGTCCGCGACTCGCATTCTAGGGTCTGCCGCTGGGACCAAGAGCAGCACGTCTTTCAGGTTGACCCTGAGTCCTGAGGGCTGCGGTCGCGCGTTCATTTGGATTGCCAGAGCTACTACGTACCAAGTTTGTTTGCGCCCGTCCAGAGGCGTTGTCCATCACACTGCCTACAGTCCTATTGCAGCGAATCACGGGTATATTGTTGCTATGGAGATCTCGCTGTTCCTAGGTTTTGGCGCGAGCTTCTTTCTGATCGCGATTAGTTCGGGGCTTTGCATGACGCTGGCGTTGTCACTTGCGATCAGCATCGGTGTTCGCCGGACGTTTTGGATGATGTTGGGTGAGCTCGCAGGTATTGCGCTGGTGGGTGCAGCTGCGTTGGGCGGTGTTGCTACTCTCCTGTTGAGCGCGCCAAGAATATTTATCGCCGCGAAGCTAATTGGTGCGATGTACCTTCTCTGGTCGGCTGTTGGCGCTTGGAGGGCACCCGCAAATCTGGCTATTGGTGAAAACGATGCTGTCGCAAGCGAGTATCAGCTTATCTCCCAAGGGTTCGTGACGGCGATCTCCAATCCAAATGCATGGATCCTTTTTGCGGCGTTGCTGCCTCCGTTCATCCTTCCGGACAAGCCGCTTTTGCCTCAGGCCAGCTTGCTGCTTGGCGCAGTGGTCCTGATCGAGTTCATCTGTCTGCTGATTTATGCTCAAGGAGGCCGCGTGCTCCGTGACTATCTTGCCAACAAGGGTCTAGGGCAGTGGTTGAATAGGATTTCTGCCGGTCTGTTGGTTGGTGTTGCGGGCTGGCTTGTATTCGGGTGACAAAGAGAATGGAACCCAACAATTCGCTGCAATCATGCGCAACGGCTGGGTCGGTCCCTTGGTGCTTACTTTGCATCCCTGTAGGCGCCATTTGGTTCTTGCTGCGCCAACGTCGCGCGGCGCAGACTATGCCGACTTCGCAAGATCAGGAGAGAAGCCATGTTTAGTCACGTGATGGTTGGATCGAACGACATCGAACGCTCAAAGCGCTTCTACGATGCCGTCCTCGGAACGCTTGGGGCGGGCGAAGCGCTGCGAAATGTGGCGATCACTGGCCATGTTCGGCTGTTCTATCGACACGACGGCGGTACTTTTGGTATCGGCGAGCCAATCAACTCGGAGAAGGCCACTTTCGCAAATGGCGGCACAATAGGTTTCCAGTGCAATTCGCCAGAGCAGGTGCGGCTCTTCCATGACACAGCAGTCGCACATGGCGGCACGTCGATTGAAGAGGCGCCGGGTCTGCGCGAAGGCAAGATGGGTGCGATGCACCTGGCCTACGTTCGCGATCCAGACGGCAACAAGCTGTGTGCGATTCATCGTGTCAAGCAGCAGCGCTGAGCAACTACTAATGACTCAAAGTTGATTTGCGCCAAGCCATGCGTCGTTCATGGTCAACTACCGGGTTGAAGACCTGCACGCGTTGGTCGCGGCGCTGAAAGCAGAGGGCTGCAACGTTCTCGATAAGATCGATGACTTTGAGTATGGCAAGTTTGCGTGGGTCATCGATCCGGAGGGCAACAAGGTCGAGCTGTGGCAACCACCGGGCTAGGGTGGGGCACTGTCATCAGCCAGCCGGCTGCGCACCTTGATCTCGTGCTCGAGTGTTCGGTGCACTGGGCACTTGTCGGCTATCTCCAAGAGCCGCTGGCGCTCGTCGGGCGTGAGGTCGCCTTGTAAGTCGATGATCCGTTCGATTTCGGCAATTTGCCCGTCTGTGCTCTCGCAGTCGGCGCAGTCCTTCGTGTATACGCCGATGAATGAGGCGCACGGAAACCGCGCGCAGGGCCAGTTTCTTCCGTTCGGCATACATACGCAGCGTCATCGATGTACAGGCACCCAGACTCGCGAGCAAGTAGTCGTACGGAGTAGGGCCGCTGTCGGTGCCGCCGACGCTCGCCGGTTCATCTGCTAACAGTTGGTGTTTGCCGGCGCGAACTTGGTTAGCAAATAACCCAGTGCCGATCTCGGCGACTTGCACTTCGCCGTCGGCCAAGTCAGTAGCCGGGTTTGCGTCGGAATTGTTCCGTTCAAAGTCTGGTAGGTAGCGCGCCGCCCAAGCGGCGAGTACTGAGGCCGCATACGCAGCGTCCGCATGCTTTTTGAGGAGATGATCGGCATTGTCGAGCGACAGAAAACTCTTGGGATGTTTTGCGGCCTGGTAGATCTGCCGGGCATTGTCGATGCCGACCACTTCATCAACAGGCGAGTGCATCACGAGTAGCGCGCGGCGCAGGTTTGCGACACGCTCGCGAATGGTACTGGCCTGCAGATCATCCAGAAACTGCTTCTTGATACGAAATGTACGCCCCGCAAGCTCCACCTCGAGCTCGCCGAGCGATCGAATCTCGGCCACTTTGTCCCCCAGCTGCTTTTGAACATGTAGCGGTTCAGACGGTGCGCCAATTGTGACAACAGCGCGGCACTCGGGAATCTCGGCGGCGGCGGCCAGAACGGCGGCACCCCCCAGGCTGTGGCCTATCAGTAGCGCCGGTGCTGCCAATTCACTCCGCAAGAAATTGGCGGCTTGCACTAGGTCGGCGACGTTGGAGCTGAAGTTGGTATTGGCGAACTCGCCATCGCTCATGCCTAGCCCCGTGAAGTCGAAGCGCAGTACTGCGAAACCGCGTTCGACCAGCGAAGCGCTGATACGCGACGCAGCAAACACATCTTTACTGCAGGTGAAGCAGTGCGCGAACAGAGCGTAAGCCCGCGGTGTGTGCGCGGGTGCGTCCAGCTTGGCGGCGAGCATATCGCCGGTGTGTCCTGGAAACTCTAGCTTCTGAGTACTCATGAATGCTCCTCGCAACAATCGTCCATAGTACCGCGCTAGCAACTCGTAGCAGATGTGCTGGAGCCATGTCTCGCTGTACCGCCGCTCGCCGCATCGGCACGTCTGCGCCTAGCCAGATTGGCATCGACGTCGCAGAAGGGCGTTGTATGCTATGCAGATAAGGCCTGCGTGCTGAGTGCGGTCCAATGAATACACGGGAGGTCACATGAATAATCAAGATCCAGTAGCCGGGACGACCAACCCTTATGCGCCGCCGTCAGCAACTGTCGGCGATATCACGAGCTCGACGACCCAGGAGCCGGCCAGTCGGCTGATTCGACTGTTGGCGGTTATCGTTGATGGCATTATTGTCAGCGTGCTGATCTACGGTCCCTTGTTTACGCTCGGTGGGTTGTCGAACATGATGCGGGCGTCACAGTCCGGAACACCCAATTTCTTCGAGATGTTCGCCGGACCCGCGGGCGTGGGAGCTTTGGTTGGCGCAATCGTGGCAGCGGCTATCAACTATGTACTCGTCAAGCGCAATAGCCAGACAATCGCCAAGAAGTTGTTTGGCATCAAGGTGGTCCGCGCCGATGGTTCACACGCCCCGATTGGTCGTATATTTGCGTTGCGCAACTTGCCGTTTTGGATCGCCGGGTTAATTCCGTTCATCAATGTCATTGTCAGTCTGGTCGACTCCCTGATGATCTTTGGCGAGAAAAAGCAGTGTTTGCACGATCGTGTGGCAGACACGATCGTGGTCAAGGCCTGATTCTGACAGCCATCACGCAGTCCGTCGGCGCCAATCGAGCGGATCTCGATACAGCCGAGCTCGACACAGTAATTTATGTCGAGACGCCGGAAGGCGTGCTGCTTGAGCTCCGCCCGGCAGGTCTGCCAGTGCGCCTCTACGCGTTTATGCTGGATGCGATGTTTCGCGCGGCCATTCTCTATGCGCTCGTGCTCGTGTTGTCCGTGCTGGGCGGTTTGGGCGTCGCCACGATGCTGATCGCGGCATTCCTGCTCGAGTGGTTCTATCCGGTGCTCTTCGAGTTGACACGGTCTGGCGCCACGCCTGGCAAGAAGGTCTTCGGGCTCACGGTGCTGATGGATAACGGCCTGCCGGTCACACCGGGGGCATCGATAACACGCAATCTCCTGCGGACCGCAGACTTTCTGCCGTTTGCCTATGCGGCGGGGGTCGTCTGCATGTTGGTACGCTGCGACTTCAAGCGACTCGGCGATCTGGCGGCGGCGACGATGGTCGTGTATCGGCCGGTGGCACCGCCGCCGGCGACCCTTGCTGAGGTGGCGCCACAGCCGCCGGCAATGGCGCTATCGCCACGTGCGCAGGCCGCTGTCATTGCCTTTGCGGCGCGGTTGCCGCGGCTGACCGCAGAGCGTGCCGCGGAGTTGGCGCGCCTTGCGACGCCGGCGACCGGCCGCGATTCGTCGGCGGAAGGCCTTGTATCTGACACCGATCGGCTCGTGTCGGTAGCGCATTGGTTGTTAGGGAGACGATGAGAGCGCTGCCATGACACCGCTGATTTTTGAGCAACGCTACTCCGCCGAATGGCAGGAGCTGGCGCAATTGCTGGCGCAGGTTCGCGGGGACAAGCTGGCAGCGCAGGGGCGTGCGGCGCGCGACGTGCCGGGGCATCGTCTGACGCAGTTGTATCGGCGCGCCTGCGAGCAGCTTGCGCTGGCACGGTCGCGGTCTTTTCCAGCCCATCTCATCGAGCGGTTGGAGAGTCTGACGCACGAAGCACACCAGCTCATTTACAGTCAGCGTGATTATGGCGCGCGCAAGCTGGCGCATTTGTTATTCACGACTTTTCCACAAGCGGTACGGAGTCATGCGAACTATGTTTGGGTGGCGGCGTTGGTGTTCGTATTGCCGACGGTCGTACTCGGTTGGCTGGTGTTCAAACAGCCGGAGTTGATTCTGTCAGTAGTTGGCGCGGAGACGGCGTCGCAGTTCGAGGAGATGTATTCCCCGACTGCTGAGTCGATCGGGCGGCGTCGCAATGCCGAGACCGACGTGGCGATGTTCGGCTTTTACATCCGTAACAACATGACGGTCGCACTGCAGTGTTTCGCGAGTGGCCTGGCAGCGGGTGTTGGTAGCCTGTTTTATCTGGCTTTCAATGGGGGCTATACGGGTGCGATCGGTGGTTACCTGACTCAGCGTGGCATGGGTGGCACGTTCTATCCGTTCGTTGCGACCCATTCATCATTTGAGCTCACGGCAATTGTGTTGGCGGGGGCGGCTGGGTTACGCCTGGGACATGCGTGGCTGGCGCCGCGGCGGCGGACCCGGTCTCAAGCCCTGGTCAAAGCGGCACGTGACGTGCTGCCGATTGTCTATGGGGTGCTCGCAATGCTGCTGATCGCTGCGGCGATCGAGGCGTTCTGGTCGTCATCGTCGCTCGTGCCGTCTACCGTAAAATACAGCGTCGCGGCACTGTGCTGGACGGCGGTGCTCGGCTGGCTATGGTTGCAAGGGCGCGATCGTGCAGGTTGACGCCTTCGCCATCCGGCTGCGGGCGCGTTCGCCGTGGGAGGCAGCGGATCTCGGCGTGCGACTCTGCCAACGGGAATGGCGCTCGGTCTACCGCTGCTATTGGGTGGTGGCACTGCCGGTGTTCGCGCTGTGTCTGGCAACGTTCGAGATTGCGAATTGGCTGCCGGGTATCCTGATTTGGTGGCTCAAGCCCTGGCTCGATCGCACCATCCTGTTTGTTTTGTCGCGCGCCGGTTTTGGCCAGGGCACGCGGATACGTGATCTTTGGCGTGCGCGAGGACTGGTCTTCTGGCGGCAACTCTTGCTGACATTGACGTTGCGTCGATTGTCGTTTCGCCGCGCGTTCACGCAGCCTGTCTATCAACTCGAGGGGTTGCCGCGGGCGAACGCCGCCAACGATTGCAGTTGATGCGGCGTCGGGGTGGTGGCATTGCGACGTTGCTGACGGGCGGCTTTGCGTTGATCGAGACGATGATCACGGTGGGGCTGCTCTCCTTGCTACTGTGGTTCGCACCGCCGGGCTCTGACATTGGACTAGCCAGCTTGTTTGACGATGCACGCGTGCCGTGGCTCGAGTTTTCGTTTGCTGTCAGCTATTTGCTGGTGGTAGCAGTGCTCGAGCCGTTTTACGTCGCCTCCGGTTTTGGCTTGTATCTGAACCGGCGGGTGGAGCTCGAAGCCTGGGATATTGAACAGGAATTTCGCCGTGCGTTTGCTAACTAGGCCGACAGTTCTTCTGTTGCTCGTAGGCCTTGCCTGTGCGCTCCCTGTATGGTCCGCCGACGGCGTGCAGTCCTTGCCCCGTGCCGTCTCGGATGCCGATATCGAGGCGGCGCTGCAAGTACTTGCGCGTGATCCGAATCTGCTTGCAGAACGCAGCATTCGCACGCTGTCTTTCGATCAACCTGCGCAAGAACCACCGCGCAAGCGCAGCGGCTTCCTGAAGTGGTTAGGCGAGTTGTTGGCCTGGCTGGCGGGCTCGGTTCGCTGGCTGTTCTGGTTGGTCATTGCTTTACTACTAGCAGGCCTGGTGGTCTATCTGGTCCGCCTCACACTGACAACCCGCCGCTGGCGGCGCGACGCGAAAGCCTGGGCGCCGACTCACGTGCAAAGTCTCGATATCCGCCCGGAGAGTCTGCCGGATGATATCGGCGCCGCCGCGCGCGAGTTCTGGGATCGTGGCGCGGAGCGCACCTGCCTGTCACTGCTGTATCGCGGTCTGTTGTCGCGGCTTGTACATGTATTCGATGTCGGAATTCGCGACTCGAGCACGGAAGGCGATTGTCTGCGACTCGCTGCGGCTGCGCTGCCTGCCGATCGGATCGCCTATGTGGCCCAGCTCATTCGCGTCTGGCAGCAGTCCGTCTACGGCGGTCAGCTGCCGACCGCCGAAGTTGTTCACGCGTTGTGCGCGGATTTCGCGCCGACGCTTGATCGCTTGCCGCAAGCGGACCGCGTGCCAAGCGGCGCTACGGCATCGGAGGCGGCATGATCCGCGGTCACATCATCGCGTTGATCGTGTTGCTGGCGCTGGTGTTGCTGGGCAGCTATCTGGCATCGATCTCAACCTGGAAGGAACAAAAAATCCCGACACCGCTCGGCGGTGACGCTGCGCTCAATCCCTTTTATGCCGCCGAACGGCTGACCAACAGCCTCGGCGCGAAGTCCATGTCGCGCCGATCACTGGGGGACTTGCCACCGGCGGACGGTGTCCTGGTGCTCACCGCGTGGCACTGGTCGATCAGTGCACCACGTCGCGAGTCGATCGAGCGCTGGGTCGAGGCGGGCGGTCGGTTGGTAGTGGATAGTTCATTGTTCGGCTTCGACGAGCTACTGACATGGGCGGGGCTTGAGTATCGATATCCCGACGACTCGGACGACGAGGAAGAAGACGAGGAGAATGAGGCGGAGCCGCTGCCCGATTGCCGCGACTTCGAGTCCCAAGTCAGCGGCGGTATCGTCGGTGAGGCACGCAATTGGGAACTGTGCGGGATGGACCCGGCGGGCCGGTTTATCGCCGATGACCGTATCTCGTGGGGACTCGCCGATGAGTCCGGACTGCAGGTTGTCAGGGTGCCAGTTGGCGAAGGCAGCGTGACGGTGGTCGACGGCACGCCCTTCACATGGCGTGAGCTGCAACGCGTCGACCATGCACGACTGCTGGTTCGTGCCTTGGCGCTGCAGCGTGGTGACCAAGTGGTGTTCTTGTCGGCCGACCGCGAGCAGAGTCTGCTCGAGCTTATTTGGCAGAATGGCGCGGCTGCCGTGTTGCTGGCCTTGTTGGCGATCGGGATCGCGTTGTGGCGCAGTGTCGTCTCGTTCGGTCCACCGCTCGCGGCGCCTCCGATCGCGCGCCGCTCGTTGGTCGAACAGATCCGCGGTACCGGACGGTTTCTGTTGCGGGCCAATGGCGCTGGCGACTTGTTTGGTGCGGTCCACGAGGCACTCGAGCGCGCGGCGGAGCGGCGCATCCGCGGTTGGCACAAGATGAGTGAGGCGGAGCGACTCGATCAACTCAGTGCGGTCACCGGCATTGAGCGCGGCCGGCTGGCGACGGCGCGCGACTGGCCGCGACAGGCGCGTAAGGCCGATCTCACCACCAGCATTGCCTGTCTGGAAGCGACGCGTCGCTTGTTGGCGGCAAAATAGACACCCCAGGAGAGCGAGAGCAATGGAAGCAGACCAATCAAACATCACCCGAGCCGCGGACCTGCTGCAAAAGCTGCGCGGCGAGATCGGTAAAGCCCTGGTTGGACAGACCGCGGTCGTGGATCAGGTCATCGCGACGTTGGTCGCCTCGGGCCACGTCTTGATTGAAGGCGTCCCCGGACTCGGCAAGACACTGCTGGTGCGCGCGATGGCGCAGGCGCTGCAGATCCGCTACGGACGCGTGCAGTTCACGCCTGATCTGATGCCGTCGGACATCACGGGCCATGCGGTGCTGGACAGCACGACGCGCGAGTTGCGCGTCATACGTGGCCCGATTTTCACCAATGCGTTGCTGGCGGACGAGATCAACCGCGCGCCTGCCAAGACACAGAGTGCATTGCTCGAGGTGATGCAAGAGTACCAAGTGACACTCGAGGGGCAGACGCTGCCGCTTCCAAAGCCCTTCATGGTGTTGGCCACCCAGAATCCGCTTGAAACGGAAGGCACCTATCCGCTGCCCGAGGCGCAACTCGACCGTTTCCTGTTGAAAGTGCTGATCGACTATCCGCCGGCGGATGAAGAGGTGGCGGCCGTGCAGCGCGTGACCACTAACCAGACTGGGGATCAGCTATCGCTCGATGGCGTGAAGCCCTGTCTGAGCGAACGCGCGGTGCTGACTCTGCAGCAACTCGCTGCGCGACAGCGAGTCGATGAGAAAGTGATCGAGTACGCGGTGGCGATCGTGCGCGCGACGCGTGAGTGGCCGGGACTCGCGATTGGCGCCGGTTCGCGCGGTGCGATCGCCCTGGTCCGTACGGCGCGCGCGATTGCGTTGATGGATGGTCGCGACTACGTCACGCCCGATGACATCAAGCGGATTGCACTGCCGGCTCTGCGTCATCGTGTCGGCCTGTCGCCGGATGCTTTGATGGAGGGGCGCAAAGCGTCTGACGTGTTGGCGGCTGTCGTCGACAGCGTCGCGGCGCCGCGCGTTTAACCCGCGCGCAGATGCGGGCGATTCCATCACGGCTGCTGGTTGCGCTGGCGACTGGTTTGGCGATCCTGGCAGTCGTTGCCTGGGTCCTCGACCTATCGCGCATTTTGGTCGGCGTGATCGCGGCGATGTTGGCTGCCGCGCTCATGGCCGCCACTGGCCTCGACTACTTCGTCACGCGCCGGGCCTGGCGGCAGGATGGACTGACGCTCACGCGGCGGCTACCGGCTGCATTCGCGGTCGGCGTGCGAACCGAAATTATGGCCGAGGTGATCAACCCCGGCGCGCGTGACTGGCAGGTCACGCTGTTCGACTCGATCGATCCGTCGTTGCAGAGCGAGGACTTGCCGGTTGCGCTCGGTCTTGCCGCGGGAACAACCACCCAGTTCACCTATGGCGTCCGCGCCGAGCGACGCGGTGACGTGGTCATCTCGCCGGCGGCGGTGCGCTTGCGCTCGTTCCTGCGGTTGCTCGAGTTGCAGACCTCCCTCGGGCCGGCCGAAGAGCGGCGTGTGTATCCCGATTTTGCTGAAGTGGCGCGTTACGCCTGGCTCACGGGCAACCACCGGCTCAATGAGATTGGCATCAAGACGTATCACCAGCGTGGGGCCGGCACCGACTTCAAACAGTTGGCCGAATACCAGGCGGGCGACCCCATCCGGCATATCGACTGGAAGGCGACGTTGCGGCTGCAAAAGCCGATCGTGCGGCAGTTTCAGGATGAGCGTGACCAGCGGGTCATGTTGCTGATCGATTGCGGCCGCCGGATGCGCGCCGACGACCGGGAAACATCG
This sequence comes from Pseudomonadota bacterium, assembly GCA_016703895.1. Classification (GTDB taxonomy): domain Bacteria; phylum Pseudomonadota; class Gammaproteobacteria; order Steroidobacterales; family Steroidobacteraceae; genus CADEED01. Next base: position 20,521 of record JADJBE010000017.1, on the reverse strand, counting down.
GGTGGCCGTACGCATTTTGATCAAGTGCTGAATGCGGTGATGCTGGTGAGCTATGTGGCGCTCAAGCGCGGCGATGCGGTGGGTGCGATGACTTTTGGGACGCCGGCGGGCGAGGGCCGCTTTGTGGCGCCGCGCAAGGGCATGCAGACCGTTGAGACCGTGATGGGGGAACTCTACGCCGTGCAGCCGACGCCGACGCACTCCGACTATCAGGCTGCGGCCGAGGAGTTCATGCGGCGCCACCCCAAGCGGGCGCTGGTCATGTTAGTCACGAATTTCCGCGATGAGGACGCCAACGAGCTGGGCGACGCACTCCGGCTGCTGCGCTCGCGCCATCTGGTGTTGCTGGCGAGTCTGCGTGAGCAGATCGTGCAGGAGGTGATCGAGCAACCGCTGGTCTCGCGTGACGCCTCGATCACCATGGCGAGCGCGCATCTGTACGCCGAAGCTCGTCGGCTCTCGTTTGCGCGCCTCGCAGCGCGCGACGCGCTGATGGTGGATGTCGAGCCGCCGCGCCTGGGGGTCGAGCTGGTGAACCGCTACAACGCGGTCAAGAAGGCGGGCTTGCTGTGAGCTCAGCCGATCAAGCTGACGGTCGATGCTTACGACCCCGACCATCGCCGATATCGTAATCGTCGAAGTCGCTCGTTAGTTCCGCCGTGTGCTTTTCCTCGCGCAGGCGCTCCAGGCGCCGCCATGCCGGGTCGCCCAGCTTGGTGCCACGCTTCTTGGCGAGGTCGAGGTCCTTGATGGCGCGATCGACATTCAGCTCGTCGCCGCCGTCACTGGTCACGTCGTCGTCGTCATCGTCGCCGTCGAAGTCGTCAGATTCTGGCTTCTCGCTCATGATTACCGGTGTTGTATGCCGCCCCTGCGGCGGTGGTCATGGCGCGCTTTATAAAACGATCTGTACCTGTTGCGCAATCACTTCGTACGCACTATTTGTCGCCTTTCTCAGACTGATACGCACCGCGCGTGACCGCGCTCACCGAATCAGGTTGTTCATCTCGAAGATCGGCAACAGCATTGCAAAAACAATGCCCATTACGAACAGGCCCATGAAAATAATGAGCAGGGGGCCAAGCAGCCCCACGAGTGCGGCCAGCAAGCCGTCGAGTTCGCGCTCCTGGCTCTGTGCGGCGCGTTCCAGCATGGAATCGAGCTCACCGCTCGACTCGCCGGAGGAGATCAGGTGGATGGTCATGGGCGGATAGAGCTTGCTCACGCCCAGTGAGCGGCCGATGGGGGCGCCCTCGCGAACACGCGCGGCCGCTTCTGCCACGGCGTTACGCATCGGCATGTTGGTGACGACGTCGCCCGCGATGCGCATCGCTTCGAGTACCGGCACCGCGCTGCCAGTCAAAATACTGAACGTGCGGGTGAACCGCGCCGTGTTGAAGCCACGCAAGATACGGCCATACAGCGGGACCCGCAGCAAGAAGCGGTGAAAGCGGCTGCGCGCCGCGGGCGAGCGCAGCCAACGCGTGAAGAGAAAGAGACCGACGGCGACCGCGATCAGAATATAGATGCCCCAGTCGCGCAAGAAATCGCTGGTGTTGATCAGCACGCGCGTGGCGAGCGGCAATTTCGCTTTGCTGGTTTCGAACACGTCGATGACTTTCGGCACCACGTACACCAACATCATGGAAACAATGCCGAAACAAATCACCGACAGGACCACCGGATAGAGCATCGCACCGATGATTTTCTGCCGCATGCCCTCGCGGCTCTCGGTGTAGTCGGCGAGGCGCTCGAGCACATTGTCCAGGTGGCCAGACTGCTCGCCTGCCGCTACCGTGGAGCGGTAGATCTCCGGGAACACGCGCGGGAAGTCCGCGAGACCGTCGGCCAGCGTATGGCCCTCCATCACCTTGGAGCGCACGCCCAGCAGAATGCTCTGCACGCGCGGTTTTTCAGTTTGTTGCGAGACGGCGAGCAGGCCTTCTTCCAGCGGCAGGCCGGCGCGCACCAGCGTGGCGAGCTGCCGGGTGAGCAGCGAGAGATCGGCCGTGGAGACGCCGCGTCGCACGGCAAAGCTGCGCTGCCGCTTCGACTCGCGCTTGGCTACCTCAGTGACACTGACCGGCAGTAGTGAGCGTTCGCGCAGGAGCTGCCGGACGTGGCGCGGTGTGTCGCCTTCGAGCACACCTTTTTGCTCGCTGCCGGCGGCATCGAGCGCGACGTATTCGAACGCACCCATAGTGGCGTTAGCGTATCAATCTTCGCGCGTGACGCGCAGGACTTCTTCGAGCGTCGTCTCGCCCGCGAGTACCTTGCGCAAGCCATCGTCGCGAATCGATGGCGTCTGCGTCCGTGCGTAGCGCTCGATCTCCTGCTCGCTTACGCCGTCGTGAATCATGGTGCGCATCGCATCGTCGATGATGATCAGCTCATAGATGCCCGTGCGGCCACGAAAGCCGGTGGTCGGGTCGCGTCCAGCGCGGTACAGCGTCGGCGACGGGTCCTTGGGCCCAAGCCCAAGCAGTCGCCGTTCGTATTCGCCGGCCTCGAACGCCTGCTTGGTGTCCGGGTTGAGCGTGCGGACGAGCCGCTGAGCGACGACGCCCACCAGGCTAGAGGACAACAGGAACGGTTCGATGCCCATGTCGCGCAACCGCGTCATCGCGCCGGCTGCCGTGTTGGTGTGCAGCGTCGACAGCACCAGGTGTCCGGTCAGCGAGGCCTGCACGGCGATCTGCGCAGTCTCGAGATCGCGGATTTCGCCGACCATCACCACGTCCGGATCCTGGCGCAGGATCGCGCGCAGCCCGCGTGCGAAGGTCATTTCGACCTTGGTGTTCACTTGAGTCTGACCGATGCCGTCGATGTAATACTCGATCGGATCTTCGACGGTCATGATGTTGCGCGTGTTGTCGTTCAGCCGCTCGAGGCTGGCGTACAACGTGGTTGTCTTACCGGAACCGGTGGGACCGGTCACCAGCAGAATGCCGTGCGGCTTGTGAATGAGCTCGTTGATGCGCTGCTCGGTCACCGGGTCCATACCGAGCGCGTTGAGTTCCAGCCGGCCGGCTTGTTTGTCGAGAATACGCAGCACGACTCGCTCGCCATGTCCCGAGGGAATGGTCGAGACACGCACGTCGACCGCGCGGCCGGCGATCCTGAGGCTAATACGGCCGTCTTGCGGCAAGCGCTTCTCGGCGATATCGAGCTTGGACATCACTTTGATGCGCGAGACGACCAGCGGCGCGACCGCCCGTTTACTCTGCAGCACTTCGCGCAGTATGCCATCGACACGAAAGCGCACGACCAGCCGGTTCTCGAACGGCTCCACGTGGATATCCGAAGCGTTCTCTTTCACCGCTTGGGTGAGCACGGCGTTGATCAACCGAATGATCGGCGCATCGTCGTCGCTCTCGAGGAGATCAGCCTGTTCGGGGAGTTCCTGGGCGAGAAACGCGAGGTCCGTGGTCTCATCGAGGCCCGACGCGGCTTCGATGGCGCCCGAGCCGCTTTCGTAAGTGCTGCGCAGCAGTGCGTCGAACTCGCCGTCAGTAATTTTCTCGAGCCGCATCGGCATGCGCAGGTAACGACGTGCCTCCGCTATGGCCAATGGCGTCGCAGCAGGTTTGTAGACGCACTCGACGACACCGTTGGTAACTCGTCGTACCAACACACCGTGGCGCTTGGCAAAGGTGAACGTCAGCCGCCGCGGTGCCGTGACAGGCGTTGAGAGCACTTCGCTCATGGCAACACGTTAGGGTGTGGGCTCGGCGGGTGGTGTCGTCTGCGCCGCCGCGCCTTCCGCTTCTGCCGCTTCGGCCACTTCCTTGGGGGTCGGCGCGGCTTTCAGTGGCTTCACTGGCGGCGGCGGGGCAGGCGGCAGCATCGGCTTTTTGGCGCCCGGCAGGATCGGGAAGAACTCGCCGCGGCCCTGCTTGCGCTGCTCCTCGCGCATGTAGTTGTACTTGTTGTTAGTCTCGATCTGTGCGTCGATGCCGTCGTGCAGGATGCGCGGGCGCAGGAACAGCATCAAGTTACGCTTGGCTTTATCGCCGGTGCGCGTGCGGAACAACTCGCCGATCAGCGGTATCTTGCCGAGGAACGGCACGCGCGATTCGCTGGATGACAACGAGTCGCTCAGCAGCCCGCCGATCACGACGGTGCCGCCGTCATCGATCAGAACGGTAGTTTTGATCGAGCGCTTGCTCGTAATCTGGTTCAGGTCCGCGACGCCGCCGGCGGTCGCGCCCTCGAGCTGTGAATCCTCGAGCTCGATCTTCAGCAGCACGTTCTCGTCGCTGATCTGCGGTGTGGCTTTGAGGATCAGGCCGACTTCCTGGCGCTGCACCGTCTGGAAGGGATTGACGGAGCCGGCCGCGGCACCCGTGTTGGTAAACTGGCCGGTAAGGAACGGCACTTCACGCGCTACTTTCAGTTCCGCTTCCTGATTGTCGAGCGTGACAGTCGAGGGCGTCGCGATCACATTGTTCTTGGCGTTGGTGCGAATCGCGTTGATCACAGCCGCAAAGTTGATACCGGTATCTGCGAGCCGGCCGACGCCGACGCTGAACCCGCCGGGCACGTTGGCAAGATTGGCTGGTGTGGCACTGCGTGCCGCGGCCGCGAGATTCACCACTGGCGAGGCGGCACCGTTTGGCAGGAAGCCGCCGACCGCCTGGTCCGCCTTGCTGCCATCGATCACCCAGCTAACGCCGAGGCTTGCGCCGTTGGTGTCATTGATCTCAACGATCAGCGCTTCGACCAGTACCTGCGCACGGCGAATGTCGATCTTGTCGACCACCGACATCAGCGATTGCATGATCTTGCGCGGCGCGGTGATGACGAGCGCGTTGGTCTCGGGTTCTGCCCAGATGGTGACACTGCGATCGCTGGTCACACCCGTGGCCGCTGCTGGCGCTGCACCTGCCGCCGCCGGACCGCCCGAGATCGCGATCGTCGCGCCAACCTGTTCCTTCAAGCGCGTGGCGAGCTTCTCCGAGTCCGCATAGCGCAGGTAGCGCACCTGGGTATCACCACCGGAGTCGAGCGGCGTGTCGAGATGCGCGATCAGTGCCTTGACCTTGAGGCGCTGCGCCTGGTCGCCACCTACCAAGAGACTGTTAGACCGTTCATCAGCAATTACGCGTACCGCTGCGCCACCACCTTCTGCGGCAGCTTGCTGCTGGAAGAACGAATTGATGATGCGCACGACTTCGCCCGAGGAGGCGTTTTGCAGGTTGATGACGTCGACGTCGGTGTCGCCAACTCGGTCGATGCGTTGCACGATGCGCATCAGCCGGCTCACGTTGTTGGCGCGGTCGGAGATGATCAGGATGTTGGAGGCTGGATACGCCGCCAGATGGGCTGCTTGCGGCATCAACGGGCGCAGCACCGGCACCAACTGCGCGGCGCTCACGTTCTGCACAGAGATGATCTGTGTCACCAGTTCGTCGGACGTCGAGCTGACGCGATTGGGTAAGTCGTTAGCTGGAATCTGCCGGGCGTTGGCATCGGGGAGAATGCGCACGATGCCGCCGGTCTCGACCGCGATGAACTGATGGACGGACAGCAGGGCGAGGAAGGCTTCGTAAAACGCACTTGGACTCATCGCCGTCGATGAGAGCATCGTCACTTGAGCGCGCACGCGTGGGTCCGGGATGATGGTCTTGCCGGTAGCCGCCGCCACCGCTTCGATCACCTGGCCGATCTCGGCGTCCTTGAAGTTGGGCGTGATCCGCTGGCCCGGCTGCGCGCTCACCAGTGATGTGGCCGCCAGCGCACACAGACTGGCGACGACCAATAGCCGTACGCTCAACCAGTGCCGAACAGACAATACCTTACTCATCTTTAGACCCCACGCGGCGTTGCCGCCACGATTCATTCATTCGCCGGCGCCAGATCGCCCGGCACCGACAGCGGCTCGCTCGGTATAGGCATCGGCGCGCTCTGGTCCACCGGAATCATACCTTGCGTGCCCACCAAGGCGTCCGCCTCGGCGGCGACCTGCGCTAAGTTAAGTGACAGATCTTGGCTGCGCCCGTTCCGTGTGACTGTGACGCGTGCATCGGTTGCGGAACCCAAGGTGCCAAAAATCTCTTCCCCGCGACCCAGATCGTCGAGCGGCGTGCCGTTGATGGCCGTGACCAGGTCGCCGGCACGGAGCCCCAGCCGCGAAAAAGCTTGTCTGTTGAGACCCGGATAGACCCGGAATCCTTTCAGTTTGCCACTCGCAAACACCGGCTGCGGTCGGATCACCTGACTCAGGACGCCGGGCTGCTCGTTCACGAGGCTGCGCATCCGGTCGAGCAGTGGCGTCTGATCCGGCGCGGCGGCTATCGGCGGGGGCGGCGCGCCACCGACGCCCGTGCCCTGCGGCAGATAAACCGACTCCAGCACGCCCGCACGCTCTATAACGGCACGATCGGCGTACACGGAGTGCAGCTTTGCGCCACCGGAGATTTCTTCGCCGACCGCGACGACCTTGGCGCTAGCAGCGTTATCGCCCAGGATCGCGTAACCCTCGCGGGGGTCGTCAGCTGCCAGGACCCCTGCCAGCACCAGTGCCATGGTGGTACTGGGTGCGTTGGCCGCGTCGCCAGATGCCGACGGTGTGGCAGCTTGGCCGAACAAATGCGCATTGACGATCGACGCGACATCAATGGCGACTGATGCAGACGCCCCCGGCAACACGACGGCAGGTGCGGCCGTGCGTTGTTTGCCACCCGCGAGTCCGACTAGAATCATGGCGATCTGCGCCGCCAGAGCGAGCGCGAGCAGAAAGGTGACGACCTGCGGCGCACGCGCAAGCCAGGCACTGCGCGAGTTTGCAGCAGAGCCTAGACTGGCGCGCCACGTGGTAGCAGTCATGTTGTTGTGGTCATCCGGGGTAAACTATAAATCCCGTGCTCAGCGCGATACGCCGCCCGTGCATTCTACGGTTTGCCGCGACATGCGCTCAAGCAATTGTTTTCTTTCGGTAAAGTTACGTGACTTGGGTTGCACTTGTGTTGCCGATTCGCGACCCATATAAAGGACATTGATGTCGACAGGCGAAAACGAACCACCCGAACGCGGCGAAGCTGGGCTGCTGGTCGAAGAGGCGAGTCCAAAGACCAAGGAACCGCCGCAGTTCCAGGTTGTCCTCTTGAATGATGACTACACACCGATGGAGTTTGTGGTCGATGTGCTGGAGAAATTCTTCCGCATGAATCGTCCTACCGCGACGCGCGTCATGCTCGAGGTTCATACTCGAGGCAAGGGCGTGTGCGGCGTGTTTACGTATGAAATCGCGGAGACAAAAGTCGCGCTCGTCACAACCTATGCGCGCGACAATCATCATCCGCTGATGTGCACTCTCGAAGAGGTCTGAAGCTGTGTTATCCCAAGAACTCGAATACTGTCTCAATGATGCGTTCGCGAAAGCGCGCGCCGCCAAGCACGAGTTTCTGACGGTTGAGCATCTACTGGTCGCCATCCTCGAGACGGCGCGTGTGCAAGAGATCCTGCGGTCCAGCGGTGCCAACATTGACGCGCTGAAGCGCGAGCTCGCGGAACACGTCGATTCGACTACGCCGCGCCTGGCCGACGACGACGAGCGCGAAGTGCAACCCACGCTCGGCTTTCAGCGCGTGCTGCAACGCGCCGTGTTCCATGTGCAGTCGTCGGGCAAGAAGGAAGTGGGTGTGGCAAACGTGCTGGTTGCCATCTTCTCCGAGAAGCAAAGCCACGCCGTGCATCTGCTGAACCGGTCTGACGTCTCGCGGCTAGACGTCGTCAACTTCGTCTCGCACGGTCTATCGAAAATCGCGGACGAGAAGGCTCCCAAGGATGAGTCGACGCCGGACGGCGAGCGTGAGGCGGACGGTGGTACCGCGCTCGAGAAGTACACCACCAATCTCAACGAGAGGGCGCAAGCGGGCAAGATCGATCCGTTGATCGGCCGCGCGCTCGAAGTGGAGCGCACCATCGAGATACTGTGCCGTCGTCGCAAGAACAATCCGCTCTATGTCGGTGAGGCCGGTGTTGGCAAGACTGCGATTGCTGAGGGGCTCGCGCGACTGATTGTCGAAGCCAAGGTGCCCGACGCCTTGGCCGACTGCACAATCTACTCACTGGACATGGGCTCCTTGATCGCCGGCACCAAATATCGCGGCGACTTCGAGAAGCGTCTCAAGGCGGTACTAGCAGAGCTCAAGAAACAGCCCGGCGCGGTGCTGTTCATCGACGAGATCCACACGGTGATCGGTGCGGGTGCCGCGTCGGGTGGCGTGATGGACGCGTCGAACCTCATCAAGCCGACGCTGACCAATGGGGAACTGCGCTGCATCGGTTCCACTACCTACCAGGAATACCGCGGCATCTTCGAAAAGGACCATGCGCTCGCGCGCCGTTTTCAGAAAATCGACGTCGTCGAGCCAAGTATCAGTGAGACGATCGAGATCCTGAAGGGCCTCAAGTCGCGTTTCGAGGAACATCACGGCATCACCTATACGGACGACGCGATCATCGCGGCCGCGGAACTGGCCGCCCGGCACATCAATGAGCGGCACATGCCGGACAAGGCGATCGATGTCGTCGACGAAGCCGGCGCGCGGCTGCGGCTCAAGCCGCTCGAGGGCCGCACAAACGTGGTCGACCAGAAGCAGATCGAGGACGTCGTCGCGCGTATGGCGCGTATTCCGGCGACCAGTGTGTCGGTGTCGGATAAAGATGTGCTGCGCAACCTGGAGCGTAATCTCAAGCTCGTGATCTTTGGGCAGGACAAGGCCATTCAAACGCTCGCCGCTGCAATCAAGATGGCGCGCTCGGGACTCGGCGATCAGCACAAGCCGGTAGGTAGTTTCCTGTTCGCCGGACCCACGGGCGTCGGCAAGACTGAGGTGACGCGGCAACTGGCCTTGGCGATGGGGATCGAGTTTGTCCGCTTCGACATGTCGGAGTACATGGAGCGGCATACGGTTTCGCGGCTGATCGGCGCACCGCCGGGCTACGTGGGCTTCGATCAGGGCGGTCTGATGACCGAAGCGATCAACAAGCATCCGCATTGTGTGCTGTTGCTGGATGAAATCGAGAAGGCGCACCCTGACGTGTTCAACTTGCTGCTGCAGGTAATGGACCACGGCACGCTGACTGACAACAACGGTCGCAAGGCCGACTTCCGCCACGTCATCATCGTCATGACGACCAATGCGGGCGCCTATGAGATGAGCCGAGCGTCGATCGGTTTCGTCGCGTCGGACAACGCCAGCGACGGTATGGAAGCGATCAAGCGGTTGTTCTCGCCCGAGTTTCGCAATCGGCTGGATGCGGTGATCAATTTCGCGCCGCTCGACCTGCCCGTGATCGAGCGGGTCGTGGACAAGTTGTTAGTGGAGATCGAGGCGCAGCTGGAGAAGAAAAATGTGAGCGTGTCGCTCGACGACGCGGCCCGCCGCTGGCTGGCGGGGCGAGGCTATGACCCGAAGATGGGCGCGCGCCCAATGGCGCGCCTGCTGCAAGAGCAGGTCAAGCCGCCGCTCGCAGAAGAACTGCTGTTCGGCAAACTCGCCAATGGAGGTAGCGTGCGCGTGCACGTGGCTGCCGATGGTGAATCGCTCGAGCTCGAAACCGAGGCGATGCCTGCAGCGCAGGAACTCGCGACTGACGCCAGCTAGCTGCGCTCAGCGTCCGCGGTAGACGATGCGGCCTTTGCTGAGATCGTACGGCGTCATTTCGACCGTGACCTGGTCACCGGTCAGGATCCGAATGTAATGCTTACGCATCTTGCCCGAGATGTGGGCCGTGACAATGTGTCCCGTCTTCAGCTTGACTCTGAATGTGGTGTTGGGCAGCGTCTCGACGACTTCGCCCTCCATTTGTATTGCGTCTTCTTTCGACATCCGGTATCCGTGGCCCGCAGGAAGGTCGCGGATTCTGCATGAAATCGCGGCGGCAAGCCACTAAACGCGCGTATTGGGCTCGATCTGGGGGAAAGTGGTGGCGGTCGGCGCGGCGATCAAGCCTTCAAGCCGTGCCAGAAAGGTTGCTCGTGGCATCGAGCGACTGCCGAGACTGCGCAAGTGCGGTGATGCGAGTTGGCAGTCGATCAGTTCGCAGCCGGTCGCTGCCGCGCGCGTCGCGAGCGCGTTGAGTGCCGCCTTTGACCCGTCTGTTTCCAGACTGACCATCGACTCGCCGAAGAAAACCGCCCCCTGCAGCACACCGTACAGGCCACCCACCATGCGGCCGTCACGCCAGACTTCGACGCTATGCGCGGCACCCAGCCGGTGTAGCTCGAGGTACGCAGCGCGCATCGCGTCGGTGATCCAGGTGCCGGCACTGTATTGGCGCGGAGCTGCACAGGCATCGATCACTTGTGCAAAGGCATGATCGAATGTGGTCATGAAACCGCGTGATCGAACGGCTTTGGCCAGGCTGCGACTGGCGTGGAATGTACGCGGCTCGAGCACTTCACGGGGGTCCGGTGACCACCACAGGATGGGCTGACCCGGTGAGTACCACGGAAATATCCCGCGTCGATACGCGGCGATCAGTCTGCCGGGTGCGAGATCGCCGCCGGCGGCGAGCAGGCCATTCGGTTCTTCGAGCGCCTGCTCAACGGGCGGGAACCATTGCGAGCCGTCGTCGGGGGCGAGCCAGGTGACGGGTCTGGCGCGCGCCCGGGCCATCACTCTGGCGGCAAGGCTAGGCGGGCGGCACCGCGAGCATCGCGGTAGGGAACGTGGGCGCGGACCGCGGCGGCATAGGCGTCGATGTGCGTCCCTTCGCGTTGCAGATAGTCGGCAATTGCGTTGCGAAACCGTTCATCGGCAATCCAGTGGCCCGAACGAGTCAAGTTCGGTTCGAAGCCGCGACTGATTTTGTGTTCGCCCTGCGTGCCAGGCTCGAAGCGCTGAATGCCGTGTTCGATGCAAAACTCGATTCCCTGGTGATAGCAGGTCTCGAAGTGCAGGCTATGGAACTCCTCCATAGCGCCCCAATAGCGACCATACAGTGCTTCGGCATGCCAGAAGAACACCGCCGCGGCGACCAGACGGCCGCGCAGGTGTGCGAGTTTCAACATGAATTGTTCGCCGACGACCGCTGCTATGGTGCGAAAGAACTCGCGCGTGAGATACGGCTCGTGACCATGTCGCAGGAACGTCTGGCGATGCAGCGCGTACACCGCATCGAGAACGGCCGGATCGATCGACGGCCCCATGAGCGTCACGAATTCGATGCCGTCTTCGGCGACCCGGCGCCGTTCGCGTTTCGCCTTCTTGCGTTTGTCGGCCGTGAAGGTGGCGAGGTAGTCATCGAACGAGCGGTAACCGCGATTGTGCCAATGGAACTGCACGTCGCGGCGGCTTAACCACCCAGCCGAGCGCAACGCGTCGTGGTCGGTCTCATTGGCAAACAGCGCATGGATGGACGACCAACCGCGCGTTCGCGCCGCCTGCTGCAACTCGTCGATCAGCTGCGACCGCAGTTGCCCATCTGCAGGATCGCGCAGCAGCAGCCGCGCGCCCGTCGCTGGCGTGAAGGGAATGCCAACCACCAACTTGGGGTAGTAGGGCAGGCCGACTCGCGCATAGGCCTGTGCCCACGCGAAGTCGAAGACAAATTCGCCGTAGGAGTGGCCTTTCACATAGGCCGGCGCGGCGGCCGCCAGCCCGCTGTTGTCGTGCAGCGATACGATGGCGGGGCGCCAACCCGTCTCGCCACCGATACAAGCCTGTGTTTCGAGTGCCAGCAGGAACTCGTGGCGCAAAAACGGATTGTTAGTGCGGTTGAGCGAGTTCCAGGCGGCCGCGTCAAGTTCGCTGATACTGGAGTGGACGGTTGCCTGCATGGACTGCGACGCCGCGCTCAGGCGCGCGTATCGAGTGCCTCGAGATACTTGTCGGCATCGAGCGCGGCCATGCAGCCAGACCCTGCGGACGTGATCGCTTGTCGATAGACATGGTCAGCGACGTCGCCGGCGGCAAACACGCCGGCAAGGCTGGTTGCGGTGGCGCCGCCTTCGGTGCCGCTCTTGATGGTGAGATAGCCATTTTTCATCGCCAGCTGACCGTTGAAGATGCCGGTATTGGGTGTGTGACCAATGGCAATGAAGGCGCCGGTGACAGGCAGGTCTTTGGTCGCGTCCGTGGCCGGGTCCGCGTCGGCGCTCCGTAGTCGTACGCCGTTGACGCCTTGGTCGTCGCCCAGGATCTCCTCGACCGAGTGATTCCACAAGATGTCGACTTTGCCGTCTTTTTGCAGCGCGAACAGGCGGTCTTGCAGGATCTTCTCGGCGCGCAGTTTGTCGCGACGATGGACCAGCGTGACGTGGGCGGCGATGTTAGATAAATACAGCGCCTCCTCGACGGCGGTGTTGCCGCCGCCAATCACCGCGACGCGCTGACCGCGGAAGAAGAAGCCGTCGCAGGTGGCGCAGGCCGACACACCTTTGCCACGGAATTTTTCCTCCGATGGCAGGCCGAGGTACTTGGCGGATGCGCCGGTCGCGATGATCAACGCGTCGCAGGTGTATTCGTGACTGTCGCCGAACAAACGCAATGGACGCGCTTGTAGATCTACCGTGTGCACCTGCTCGTTGACCAGTGTCGTGTTGAACCGCTCGGCGTGTGCTTGCATGCGCGCCATCAACGCGGGCCCTTGCAAGCCGTGTGGGTCACCGGGCCAGTTGTCGACATCGGTGGTGGTCATCAGCTGACCGCCTTGTTCCACGCCCGTGATCAACAGCGGCGCGCGGTTGGCGCGGGCGGCGTAGACGGCAGCGCTGTAGCCGGCTGGACCGGAGCCGAGAATGATGAGGCGCGAGTGCCGTGGGGTGCTCATGTATAATTCCATCGATAAAGCACTGCATGATAACCGGTCATGCGCGAGCGTGGAGAGCACCAGTATGCGCATCGGCATTCCCCGTGAACTGAAGTCCCAAGAAGGTCGCGTGGGCTTGATACCCGCTGCCTGTGTGGGGCTGGTGCGCGACGGGCACGAGGTGTGGCTCGAGCGTGGCGCGGGCGAGCAGAGCGGCTATGACGATCAGCAGTATCGGGACATCGGTGCGCACATCGCTGCCGATGCCGACGAGCTGTACCGTCGCGGCGAGATGATCGTCAAGGTCAAAGAGCCTATTGATGCAGATCTGGCGCGCCTGCGCCGCGAGCATCTGCTGTTCTGTTACTTGCATCTGGCGGCGCTGCCGGATTTGACGCGTCGTCTGTGCGACATTGGTCTTACCGCCGTGGCCTTCGAGACGGTCGAAGACCGTCTGGGTCGTTTGCCGTTGCTCGCACCGATGAGCGACATTGCCGGGCGACTGTCGATGCAGTATGCGGCCACCTTGCTGCATCAGCCGCAGGGCGGCAAGGGCATTTTGTTAGGTGGCGTACCGGCTGCTAAACGCGGCCGCGTCGTCGTGTTGGGCGGCGGTGTTGCCGGTGGCAATGCAGCGCTGGTCGCGGCAGCGCTGGGCGCTGAGGTCACAGTCTTTGACACGGATCGCGACAAGCTGGTCATGGCACGCGCGCTGGGCGCCAATGTCACGGGTCTCTATCCGCATCTGTCAGACGTGGCCGACGCAGTGCGCCAAGCCGATATCGCGATCGGCGCGGTGTTGGTCACAGGCGCGCGTGCGCCGCACGTGATCACGGCCGAGATGGTGCGCACCATGCAGCGCGGCAGTGTCATTGTTGATATCTCGGTGGATCAGGGCGGCTGTGTCGAGACGACCAAGCCGACCACGTACGATGCGCCAACCTACGTCTGGGAGGGTGTCACACACTTTGCCGTGACCAACATGCCGGGGGCGGTGCCGAGGACGTCCTCGCAAGCACTGTCGGCCGCAATCGCCCCGTATGCGTCGCGCCTGGCGGAGTCGGGGTGGCGCGACGACGCGGGTCTTGCCCGAGGGATCAACATCGATGCTGGCAAGGTTGTTCATCCCGCGTTGATGAGCTGACCATTCTTGTTTAGAATCAGCCACCTGCGATGTATTGTTAAACTTCTGGAGATATTTTGGCTGCGCGCGATGTTCCCTCTAAGCTCACCGAGACGGTGGTGCGTGGCCTGCGCGAGAGCGTTGTCATCGCCATGGGGGTGGTCGCGCTGGTCGTTCTGGTTGCCTTGGGCTCCTATAGCCCTAACGACCGCGGCTTCTCGTTCACCGGTGGCGCCGAGAAAATTCACAATGCGATAGGCCCGTTTGGCGCGTGGCTGTCGGACGTGCTGTTCTTTTTGTTTGGCCGGCCCGCCTATCTGTTGCCGATCATGCTGGGTGTGGCGTGTTTCGTGCTGTTTCGCAAGCGGGCAGACACGGAGCCGGTGTCACGCACCAATACGGCAATCCGTATCGGCGGCTTCATCTTGCTGTTAGTGGCTAGCTGTGGCCTGGCCACATTGCATTGGGCGCCGGAGCCGTTGCGCCAAACTGCGGGCGGCGTGATCGGCAGTCTCGTTGGCAGCAGCCTGGCTGATTCGATGAACTTCCTGGGCGCAACGCTGTTGATGCTCGGCGCGTGGATGGCGGGCTTGTCGCTCGCGTTTGGCGTGTCGTGGCTGACGATCATGGATCGCGTGGGGGCCTGGACCTGGGCGGGCGTCAATCGTCTGAAGGCACAGCGCGCCACCGCTCGGGACGTTGCCGTCGGGCAAGAGGCCAAGCGCGCGCGCACCGAAACAGTCAAGGCGGAGCAAACCAAAGCGGCGGCGCGACCGAAGCCGCGGATCGACGTGCCGCCGCCGGTCATGGAAAAGAGCGAGCGGGTGGAGAAAGAGCGGCAGGTGCCAATGTTCGACGCTCCGAAGGCGGGCGAACTGCCAGCGCTCAAGCTGCTGGACGACCCGGGCACACGCGAGCCGAGCTATTCGCAGGAGGCGCTCGAAGCGATGTCGCGTCTAGTGGAACTGAAGCTCAAGGATTTCGGCGTGGAGGTAGAAGTCGTCGCCGTGCAGCCGGGGCCGGTGGTGACCCGCTTCGAGATGCGCCCAGCGCCTGGCGTCAAGGTGAGTCAGATTTCCGGACTGTCGAAGGATCTTGCGCGAGCCTTGTCCGCAATCAGTGTGCGAGTGGTCGAGGTGATTCCCGGCAAGTCGGTCATGGGTCTTGAGATCCCGAATGAGAAGCGCGAGATCGTGACGCTCGGCGAGATCATCAAGTCGAAGTCTTACGACGATGTCAGTTCGCCGCTTGCGCTCGCGCTCGGCAAAGACATCGGCGGCGCGCCGCTGTGCGCGGACCTCGCCAAGATGCCGCACTTGCTGATTGCCGGCACCACGGGCTCGGGCAAATCGGTGGCGATCAACGCGATGGTGTTGTCGCTGTTGTACAAGAGCACGGCGGAGCACGTGCGTCTGATCATGATCGATCCCAAGATGCTGGAGTTGTCAGTTTACGAGGGCATTCCGCATCTGCTCTCGCCGGTCGTGACCGACATGAGGCAGGCCGCCAATGCCTTGCGCTGGTGCGTGGCGGAGATGGATCGGCGCTATGCGCTCATGTCGGCCCTCGGCGTGCGCAACATCGCTGGGTTCAACCGTCGCGTGAAAGATGCGATCGAAGACGGCAAGCCGATCAAGGACCCGGTGATGCTGCAGTTGGCCGCTAACGACCCGCGCATCGATCAGCGCCAGATCCAAGACCTCACGCCGCTGCCGTACATCGTCGTCATTATCGACGAGCTGGCGGATCTGATGATGATCGTTGGCAAGAAGGTTGAAGAATTGATTGCACGTCTGGCGCAGAAGGCGCGCGCGTCCGGTATCCATCTGGTGCTGGCGACACAGCGGCCGTCGGTCGACGTGGATCACGGCCTGATCAAGGCCAATATCCCGTGCCGCATCGCGTTTCAAGTGTCGGCACGGGTCGACTCGCGCACGATTCTCGATCAGATGGGCGCCGAGTCTTTGTTAGGTCACGGCGACATGCTGTATCTACCATCTGGTACGTCGGTGCCGACGCGAGTCCACGGCGCGTTCGTCAGCGACGCCGAGGTGCACCGTGTGGTCGACTCATTGAAGAAGGCGGCGCCGCCGAATTACATCGAGGAGATTCTCTCGGGCCCGTCGATGCCGATTGCAGGGTTTCCTGATGAAAACCAGACTGCTGCGTCGGTCAGTGCCGAGGAAGATCCGCTCTATGATGAGGCCGTCAGGATCGTCACCACCGAGCGCAAGCCATCGATTTCTTACGTCCAGCGGCGGCTCAAGATCGGCTACAACCGCGCGGCACGTTTACTCGAAAGCATGGAAAGCGCAGGCGTTGTCGGGCAACTCCAGCCCAATGGTTCACGCGAGGTGTTGGCTCCACCACCACCGGGGTCAGGCGGCAATGCGGACTAACCATGCGGACTAACGTAGTGTGCTGGGCGACCGCCATTCGCCCGTCGCTGGTCGCGGCGATGGTTGCGATGCTGGGTGTGTTCGCCACCAACCTCGCGCACAGCGTCGAGGCCGCGGGTCCGCAGTCTTCGAAGAGCCGGTCGACGGCGCTGGATCGCTATCTCGACGGGCTGAAAACCCTGCGCGTCGATTTCGCACAGATCCTGACCGACGCCCGTGGCCGTGAGACACAGCGCGCCACCGGTATTCTCACGGTGGTGCGCCCCGGTCGGTTCCGCTGGGAGCTAACACCCGCCGACAGTGACGCCACGCAGCTGATGGTGGCCGACGGGCGCAACCTCTGGTTCTACGATCGCGATCTTGAGCAGGTCTCGGTGCGCCCAGCGGAGTCCGCTCTGACCGCCACGCCTGCCACGTTGCTCTCGAGCACCGGCGATTTGCGAACCGTATTCAAGGTGACGGCAGGTGGCCGCGCCGACGGTCTGGAGTGGGTCGTCGTGACACCGATCGCAACCGACGCCGACTTTCGCGAAGCTCGGCTGGGATTCATGCGTGATGAGCTGCGCCAGATGGTCCTCAAAGACAAGCTGGGTCAGACCTCGACGCTGGCGTTTGCCAAGGCGGTTCGCAATGGCATGGTGCCAGAGGGCGACGTCAGCTTCACGCCGCCGGCCGGTGCCGACGTGATCGGCACGCCGGTCAACTGACGAGTGCGTGACTTGAGGCTACGGTCGCTCTGGCTGGCGCTCGGCTTGGCGTTAGTAGGGTCCGTGTTCGTGCTGAGCCTGTTGCCGACCCGTGACGTGCCGATTCAGGGCTTCAACGACAAGATCAACCATGTACTGGGCTTCGTGGCGATGACGCTCTGGTTTTGTGCGCTGTTTGAACGCCGGCGATGGCTGATGGTTAGTGCGGCAATGCTCGCGCTCGGCATCTTGATCGAAGTAACCCAGGGTCTGCTACCGACGGGTCGCACGGCGGACGTGCTCGACCTGGTGGCCGATTCCGCGGGTATTGGTGCGGGTGTTTTGCTGGCGCGACTGGGTCTTGAGGGCTGGCCGTCCTGGTTCGAACGAGTGTTAGTGGGCAAGGTGCGGCAACCTTGATTTCGTCTTTGGCAAGCTGGGCCGAGTAGCAGTGAGTTCGCGTCAGCCGGACTTGCTGCGCGACGTCGGCGCCTCGCTGCACCGACCACTAGCGGATCGCATGCGCCCGCGGAGTCTCGAGGAGTTTGCCGGCCAGCAGCACATCGTGGGGCCCGGCAAACCGCTGCGCCGCGCGCTCGAAGCGGGGCACCTGCATTCGCTCATTCTGTGGGGTCCGCCCGGCACTGGTAAGACAACGCTGGCGCGGTTGATCGCGTCACGCGCGGACGCAGACTTCATTGCGCTGTCGGCGGTGCTGGCGGGGTCAAAGATATTCGCGAAGCGGTGAGTCGCGCGCAAGCTGCGCGTGCCGAGCGCGGCCGACGTACGGTGCTGTTTCTCGATGAGGTCCATCGCTTCAATAAGTCGCAGCAGGACACCTTCTTGCCATTCGTCGAGGATGGCACGCTGACGTTCATCGGTGCGACCACCGAGAATCCGTCCTTCGAAGTCGTTAGTGCGTTGCTCTCCAGGGCGCGGGTGTATGTCCTCAAGAGTCTGACCGTCGCCGATATCGTCGCGGTGCTGACGCGCGCCCTGGATGACGCGGAGGTCGGACTCGCCGCGCAGAACCTGGTGGTCGAGCCTGCCGCGCTCGAGCTGATTGCCCAGGCGGCCGACGGCGATGCGCGGCGTGCCTTGGGGATGGTCGAGATCGCGGCTGACCTTGCACCCGAGCGTGACGGCAAGCGGCATATCGGCATGCACGAAGCGCAGGAAGTCGCGAGCGGTGTCAGGCGTCGCTTCGACAAGGGTGGTGAGCAGTTCTACGATCAGATCTCGGCCTTGCACAAGGCGGTGCGCGGCACGGATCCGGACGCGGCACTGTACTGGTTTGCGCGGATGATCGACGGTGGTTGTGACCCGCTCTACGTCGCGCGACGCGTCGTGCGGATGGCAACTGAGGATATCGGGCTGGCGGATCCGCGCGGACTACAAGTGGCGCGCGAGGCCTGGGAAGTCTATGAGCGGCTCGGCAGTCCGGAGGGTGAGCTGGCGATCGCGACGGCAGTCGTTTATCTGGCCTGCGCGCCGAAGAGCAACGCGGTGTATGTGGCCCTGGCGGAAGCGCGTGCGGATGTTGAGAAGTACGGCACGCTCGACGTACCGCTAAGGTTTCGCAATGCGCCTACCAAGTTGATGAAAGGTCTCGGCTACGGCGATGGTTATCAATATGCGCATGATGCGCCCGGCGGCTACGTGCGTGGTGAACGCTACCTGCCGGATGAACTGCCGGATCGTCGCTACTACCGACCCGTGCCCCGTGGGCTTGAGATCCGCATCGCCGACGCGCTCGCGCGGCTGCGTGGTGAGGCGGTTGCGGACGCATCTGCCGAACCGCCGCAGGGCAAGCCATGAGCTGGCTGCTGGTGGCGCTCGGCAGCGCGCTTGGCGGGGTGCTCCGCTATGGGGTTGCGCGGGTCGCGCCGATCGCACCCGGCGGCTGGGCGGTGGCCACGCTGGTCGTCAACGTGCTGGGGAGTTTTCTGATCGGCCTGCTGTATCCCTGGGTTGCAGCGCGCGGCATCAGCGCCGAGAATGCGCGCCTGTTCTGGATGACCGGTGTACTGGGCGGTTTCACGACTTACTCGGCGTTCGCGCTCGAGACGAGTCTGCTTGGCGCCAGCGGCAATTGGGCCTCGGCCGCCGGCTATACCGCGATCACGGTCGTTGCGTGTTTGGCTGCGGCGCTCGCGGGCCGCGCGTTGGCGATGGCCTGGTCCTGATTCAATCGATGGAGGCGTCTTGTTAGATTCGAAGTCTTTGCGAGCGGACCCGCAAGCCGTGGCCGCCAACCTGGCCCGTCGCGGCTTCAAGCTCGACGTCGAGTCGTTTCGCAGCTTCGAGGAGCGGCGCAAGGCTGTGCAGGTGGAGGCCGACCGGTTGCGTGCCGAGCGCAATGCCAATGCCAAGGCGGTCGGGATGGCGAAGGGGCGAGGCGAGGACGCCAGCACCGCGTTGGCACGCGCTGATGAGCTCACCCGCGAGCTGGCGAGTGCCGACGCCGCGTTGGTTGCGGTGCAGGCAGAAACCGAGAGCTGGCAGCTTGGGTTACCCAACACCTTGCATGACTCCGTACCCCCGGGGCGTGACGAGAGTGACAACGTCGAAGTGCGCCGCCACGGTGAGCCGCGCAAGCTCGATTTCACGCCGCTCGACCATGTGGCGCTGGGCGAGCAACTCGGCGGGCTCGATTTCGACGCGGCCGCGCGCATCTCCGGCGCGCGCTTCGTCATCGTGCGCGGCGCCCTGGCGCGGCTGCACCGTGCACTGGCGCAGTTCATGTTGGACGTGCATACATCTGAGCACGGCTATACCGAGTTGTATGTGCCGTATCTCGTGTCGGCCGCAGCGTTGCAGGGTACGGGCCAGCTGCCGAAGTTCGCGGCCGATCTGTTCAAGGTTGAGAGCGAGCAGGGGTTTTATCTGATCCCCACCGCCGAAGTGCCCGTGACCAACTTGGTGCGCGAGCAGATTCTAGAGGCCGCGGTCTTGCCGCTGCAGTTCGTGGCCCACACGCCGTCGTTCCGCAGTGAGGCCGGCAGCCACGGCAAGGACACGCGCGGCATGATTCGCCAGCACCAGTTCGACAAGGTCGAGCTCGTGCAGATCGTCAAGCCCGCCGATTCTTACGCCGCGCTTGAACGACTAACCACCCACGCCGAAGCGATTTTGCGCAAGCTCGAGCTGCCGTATCGCGTCATGGCACTGTGTGGTGGTGATGTCGGGTTCGCCAGCGCCAAGACTTATGATCTCGAAGTGTGGCTGCCGTCGCAGCAGAAATACCGCGAGATCTCGTCATGTAGCAATTGCGAAGCCTTCCAGGCGCGGCGCATGCAGGCCCGCTGGCGCAATCCTGAGACCGGCAAGCCAGAACCCGTTCATACCCTCAATGGGTCCGGCGTCGCAGTCGGCCGGGCGCTGGTCGCCGTGCTTGAGAATTACCAGAATGCCGACGGGTCGATCACCATTCCAGCGGCATTGCGTTCATGACTTGGGCGGCTTGGACCGTATTGCAGCGGGCTGATCCGGAAGGGTGGCAGAGCGGTTGATTGCACCAGTCTTGAAAACTGGAGACCCTTCACGGGTTC
>JADJBE010000016.1 GCA_016703895.1 Pseudomonadota bacterium | reverse complement strand
GCGCTTTGGTCGAGCGCGGCGGCTCACCGGTGTCTTCGTGGTAGACGGCGAAGGCCGGGCAGGCTTTCGCTGGCTGCGCATCGGGCGCGAGTGGCCCGAACAGGTCGAGGTGAACGCGGGCCTGGCAGCCGACGAGCGCTTCGTGGCGGCACCTGTGCCCGCTCTTCGTGACGGCGACCTGGTCACCGCAGCAAAGGAGGCGCGATGAGCAACCCTAAGCTCAACAGCGCCGGCCGTCTGGCGGAGCTTTTTGTTACCTCCAAGCTGACCATGCTATTCATGCTGTCCTGCGCGCTGCTGGGGCTGCTGGCCGTGACGCTGACCCCGCGCGAGGAAAACCCCCAAATCGTGGTGCCAGGCGCCGAGGTGCGGGTGTTGCTGCCCGGCGCTTCCGCCGAGGAGGTAGAGGAGCTGGTAATCCGTCCCCTGGAGAGCATCGTCAAGCAGATTCCGGGCGTCGATCATACCTATGCCACTGCCATGAACCTGATGGGAGCGCTGATGGTGCAGTTCAAGGTGGGTGAAGACAAGGAAAAATCCCTGGTCAAGCTCTCTACGACCGCGTACTGGGCCAGCGCGACCTCCTGCCTCCCGATGCCGGCAATCCGCTGATCAGGAGCGTGGACGTGGACGACGTGCCCATTGTCACCGTGACCTTGGCCTCGAAAAATACGACGACTATGCCCTGAAGCGGCTGGCCGACCGCATGATGGAGGGACTGCGCAGTCTGGAGGCGATATCCGCCACTTACGTCAAGGGCGGGCGCGACCGCGAGATGAGCGTTGAACTGGATCCTGAGCGCCTACCGCCTTCGGCGTTACCGCTGGATCAGGTACGCGCCTCGCCGCGGGCATGTTCTCGCCCTGCTGGGCACGGTGGTGCAGCGGGGACAGAATCACCACGTGTTCCTTGATGGCTTTCTTGCCTCGGCGGAGGATCTGAAGCGCCTGATCGTCGGCCATCACGCTGGTCATCATCATCGTTTCGGGCCTTTTTCGTGGGCATGGTGCTGGGCTTGCAAGGTTGGCGACACGCTGCAACGCTACGGATCTTCCGAGGCGTTGGGCGTGCTCGTCGCGCTGTCTCTGGTGCGTGAACTCGGTCCCGTCGTGGCGGCGCTGCTGTTCGCCAGCCGCGCGGGATCCGGCAATCACGGCCGAGATCGGCTTCGATGAAGGCGACCGGAGCAACTCCCGGCGATGGAGATGATGGCCGTCGACCCCATCGCCCGGATCGTGGCACTGCGCCTCTGGGCCGGCGTGATATCGATGCCGCTGCTGGCGGCGCTTTTCTCGGCTCTTGGGCGTTTTCGGCGGTTATCTCGCGTCGGCGTGCAATTGATCGGCGTCGATGAAGCGGTCATTCTGGTCGCAGATGGGGGCGTCGGTGGATTTCCGCGAGGACATTCATTAACGGCGCGTCATCAAGAGTTTTACCTTCGGCATCATCGTCAGCTGATCGCGGTGTTCGAAGGGCATGACTCGGACCCCACGGGCTGAGGGCGTTTCGCGCGCCACGACGCGTACCGTGGTGACGTCGTCGCTGGCGATTCTTTCCGCCGACTTCATCCTACCGCCCTCATGTTCAGGAGCTTATCAATGGATCGCGCCACGATCGGTCGTGGGTTGGCATCGTCGCCGTTGGGCTGGCGTCGCTTCTGGTCTTGATCCTCCCGGATAGGGCTCCCTCGCGGACTCCGGCGCCGATGAAACCTACCGGCTACGAGCCGAGTTCGACAACATCGGCGGCTTGAAGGTGCGGGCGCGGTTAAAAGCGCCGGGGTCGTCGTGGGGCGGGTGTCCGACGCTCAGTTTTCCTCGGAGTCCTATCGGGCGGTGGTCACGAGACCATTGGCGCCCGCTACAAATTCCCCGTGACACCCTCCTGACCGTCAGCACCTCGGGGTTGCTCGGCGAACAATACGTCAGCGTCGAGGTGGGCGGCGATCCCGAGATGCTTAAGGACAATGCCACGGTCGGAAGACGCAGTCGGCCATGGTGATGGAGAAGGTCATCAGCCAGTTCATGTTCAACAAGGGGCGAGAATGACGTCGGCATTGGTATCAAGAAATGAGGAGAAACACGTGAAAAGCAGATCGGAGAGCAAATCACATTGTTTGTGTGCGCCGTGTTGTTGCTGATTGGCTGCCTAACCACCGGCAATCCTAAGGATCCCATCGAGGTTTTCAATCGCGCCGTGTTCGGCTTCAATGATGCACTCGATCAGGTGGTAAGTGAGACCTGTTGCCACGGGATACGACTCGGTCTTGCCGTCGCCGGTGAAAAACGGTGTAGCCAACTTTGGCAATGTCGCTGATGTCTTCATTGCGGTGAACAACCTGCTGAGGGCAAGGTACCCGAGGCCACGGGCGATGCCGGACGCTTTTTGTGAACAGCACCGTCGGCATCCTTGGGCTGTTCGATGTCGCCACCGATTTAGGTCTGGAGAAGCACGACGAAGATTTCGGCCAGACCTTCGGTCGTTGGGGCGTAGGCAATGGAGCCTATGTCGTCGTTCCGTTTTTCGGCCCGCGAACGGCGCGTGACGCGGTTGCACTCGTTCTCGACGTGAAGACTGACCCCGTCGCCAACGTCGGCCACATTCCCACCCGAAATACGCTATTGGCGGTACGTGTCGTTAGTGATCGCGCCAACCTCCTGCCGGCCGACAAGGTCATTGAGGAGGCTGCCCTCGACAAGTATTCGTACATCCGGGACGGCTATCTACAGCGCCGCCGCAACCTGATTCACGACGGTAACGCGCCGCGCGAGCAGGACGACTGATCTCAAACAAAGGGAGGAAATCTCATGAAATGGTTGTTTGCCATGGTGGCCGGACTTGTCCTCGCTGCTGGCGTATCTGCCCAGGAAATGTCACCTGACGCCTAATCAAAAGCGTGACCAGCGATGTCCTCGACATCGTGCAAGGACAAGGATATCCAGTCGGGCAACACCGAAGAAGGCGATCGAACTGGTCGAGGCGAAGGTGCTCCCATATTTCAACTTCACGCACATGACGAAGCTGGCGCTGGCTCGCGACTGGCGCAACACCACGCCAGCACAGCAGAAGATACTGACCGACGAGTTCCATGCGTTGCTGATGCGGACGTACTCGAAGGCGTTGACCGAGTACAGAACAGACCATCGACTATAAGCCGTTCAAGATGCAGCCGGGCGATACCGATGTCAAGGTGCGCACCGAGATCAAGCAGCCCGGCGGCAAGCCCATCCAGCTCGACTACTACCTCGAAAAGCAGGAGAGAGACTGGAAAGTCTATGACATCGAAGTCGGCGGCATCAGCCTCATTCTCAATTACCGAGAGTCCTTCGCCAACGAAGTGCGCCAGGCGGCATCGACGGTCTGATCCAGTCGCTCAGGGCAAGAACAAATCCGGCGAGGCGGCGTCTGTCAAGAAGTGATGTGCAATCCTAGAGCCGCTTCTGCAAATTGCTGACCCACAGCCAAAGCGAATAGGAGATCGAGACAATGAGCATGGGGGCCAGCAGCGATGGCATCGGCACCGGAACCACGATCCATCCGGCCAGTCCCGCCAGCACCATCCACATCACCCGAACTCCCAGCTTGTGCCGAATCGGGCTTTGGGCAACGAAGGAATACTTGCGGATTTCCCGAACGAATTGTCCATCAAGGTAGGCCGCCAAGATGGCAGCGGGATCCCCGCAGAAGCCACCCCGTCAGCACCTGTAGCCGGTAGGCGATCAACCCGATCCATAGCCAGGTTGCCATGATCGGTCTGGGTCCAGCGGCTGAACCCTACATTTCCCAGCGCCCCTCCCAATCGCTTCCGCATCGCGGAGGAATCCCCGGAAATCTCCGCCAGCGACTTCTGTAGGTCATCGAATGCCGGCCGTAGACGGCGCTCTGCCCTTGCCAGCCATGGCATAAACCTCAGCGCGTTCCGCGATCCAGGCGCTTCGGATGACGCCCGGCGGAATGAACACCCATGTCGCCACGATCAGGAATGAAGGCCGAGATGGCGATGATGGTACTCCGCCGGTATCGGCTTTCTTGTTGGCCATCAGCCCTCGGCGACAAGGATGGGGACGCGCCCTTTGAGCGTTCGCCCGCCGGACAGGCGCGCAATGAAGTGCAGCGGCGGCAGTTCGCCCAGCATCGCCGCCGGAAACAGTTCCGCCTCTTCCTCAAGAATCTGCTCCTGGTAGGACGCGTGTATCCGTCACGGATGTGGGTATCGACGTTGTGCCCGTAACGCAGCATCATCAGCGCACCTTGATCGGCGGCATGCCTTCGGCAATGTATTTCTGTGTCTCGGAATCTAGAACGCGCAGGGCAATCTTGTTGTTGGTGTTGGCCAATACCTGGCGAGCCTTGTTCTCATCGCCGAGGCGGCTGGCGAAATCGGCGAAGGTCTGCGTCGCAATGGTTACCCGGAATTCCGCTCCACCACCCTTGTTCATGAGCTGGATGGCCGGTTGGTTGAGCACTTCGGCCGCCTCGTCGATGAACAGATTTACCGGCGTCAGCGAATCGATGCCGTAGTTGTAGCGGTCGCCTGCCACTGCGGCGAGATCAGCCAGCATGATCGAACCGATGGCACTACCGACAGTCGAGTCCGCCAGAGAATCCAGGCCGATATATACGACCTTGTTGCCACGGATGATCTTGGACATATCGGTGACCAGCCGTTCATGACCCGGTTCGAAATCCGGGGACAGCAGCTCCTGTAGCGGATCGCTGGTCAGCATCGAGAGAATCGGGATCAGCGAGGCCACCATCTTCTGGAAGTGGTCCCGATTGTGTTCGTAGGTCGAGATCAGGCCGTCCAGGTCAACCGACTGGGCTTCGTGGATGGCGACCTCTTGATAGAAGGCCACATAGGCTTGGAGCAAGCGGTCCTTGTTGCGTCCGGATGTAGGACGAGGCCCGTGATTCCCAATCACGCACATTCGCGGCGAAGTGAACTTTAGAGCTCGTTGCAAGAGGCTTTTCCGGCCCTCCTTCCACGTAACGCCGAAGCTGGACCAGATTGGGACGATGGCCAGTGGCTATCATGCCGTTAGTGATGTCGTTCAGCACTTTCCAGCCGAATGCCGTGAAGGGATCGGCACCGGTTTCCGAAGGAATCAGTGCGGCGACGCGGCTTGCCAGCTCCGTCTTTCGGTTCCAGTTGCGTAGGGGGTCGATACAGGCCGACCGATCCGGATGGGCCGGATGAAAATAGACGAAGCGATCATCCTCTCCGCTGGCATCGCAGGCGGCGCGCGCATTCTGCGCCAGGCCATGATCGCCTTTGGGATCGATGATGATCACGGTCTCGCCGCGAAAGATGGCCTGGGAAATCAAAATATCGAACAGGCGCGTCTTTCCGACCCGCGTACTGCCAACGATCAGCGTATGGCCCACGAGGTTAGCCAACTCTGAATAGAGATCCTGCTCCGGAGCCAGGCCATGGACCCAGTAGGAGCCCTCGGGGTGCTGGGCCGCCTTGCCGATGGTGCGAACTACCCCCATCGACATCAAGGTATGCAGTTTGGTGGCTTCGATGTCACTCCAGTGGAATCCTCGTCCCAACCAGTAGGACTTGGTTGCACTCGCTTGTCTGGACTTCGCCTGCAGCGCATCCAGATCGATGAATTCTTTCCGAAAAACTTCAGGCGCTGATCGACGATCATTCGGCGGTATCCCTGCACACTGCGAATCACCGCACCGATGGCACAGCTGATGCCGAGGACTACACCAAAGCCACGGAATATCGGCGCTACGGATGCCAAGACGAGAATCGACATAGCTCCCAGGCCCCAGATAAGCGCCATCCGCGCCTCGAAATTCGGGCGCCATGGAACTTCGAATTCATAGGGTGTAGCCGACCTTGTCATGGTCTCAAGGAATTCCTGCTCAGCGCCAGGCCCCGGCCCCGGCCCCGTCCTGAGAGGCTTGGGATAGCAAATGCATGATGCAATACCCGCCCATGTCGCGATGGGCCATCTGCCGGCGGCAGCCAGGACGCCAACATGCCCCGTGTCGTGGGGCGGACGATGCGATCAGTCGGATGGAGGCACCGTTTTCGCGCTTGGTCACGTCCTCGCATAGCCGGTGTTGTTTGCGAAGCACCGCCGGCTGGCTTCAAGCGGCTGAGGAAACCGCCGCCCGAAATTCATCTTACGGATTTCCCAAAATATGCAACATCCGAAATCGATCCAAATCGGTCACATTTCGAACTCCGGTTATCCACAGGTCGCCCGCCGATACAGAAGTTACCCACGTGAAATCTGTCTCACCGCCTAATTCATCTGGAACCTTGACTAATAGGGGATCTCCGGCGCCACGAAATTTTGCCCGTGAAATCTGTTCCGCTACCATGTGACATCTGTCCCCGAATTACGTGACAACTGTCCCGGTCATCGGCGTAGAACCCTTATGGGACAAGGCATACAGCCTGCCTCAAGTAGCGTTAGCCTGGGTTTAAGTAGATTGCAGTTAGAGCCCCCTTCTTCTGTGGAAAAATCATAAAAAGACCGACATGGGAAAAGGCCAGCCGGTCTCTCAAGCAGGACTACCGAAAACCCGTCGTCAGAGTCTGGATAGTTTGGCGGAACCGGTATGCCGGGTATGCAATCGGCTTGCACCCACAAACAGGCCAGCGTCCTGCGGCGTGGCATTGGCTTCTGGGTAGAACAACTGAGCTTCTTTCAGCGAAGAAGAAAACCGCTTCTGAAATCGATCAGGCCTCGCGGACTATCGCCGTAGTCCGCACCGAATTGAAGCTTCAAGGCTGCCCACGGAATCATCCGCCAGGTCGGTTTTTCACGCGCAGCAGAAATATTCGATAGACCAGCCAGAATAGATATCCATTGCCAACGGCGATTTCGACAGCGCCACGCTGCACATGTCGATCGGTACGGGAGAGTCGGTAATGTTCTTGAAGAAGGTATTGGACAGTCTGAGGAGGCTGCTTCCCCAGAGCATCCGATCATCCGCCGGTGAGGATCCCACAGCACAAATGCCTCGTCGGCAATAGGCATGTTCTTCAGCCCGTACCGTCCTTCGATTTGGTACGTGATGGACAGCATCGACGAAAACAGTTTCAGCGATTGTGTCCGCAGGCGCAGACGGTCCTGCCGTCCGTGCGCATTCCGAGTTTTCTGAGGAATTCGTTCTGACTCCGGCCAAGCCCAAGTGTGGGCGACTTGGTTCCGCACTGCTTCGGTACATATCCATGCAAGCAATAGCCGGCGGAACCGTGCCGAAAGGCAATCCAAATTTCGGATTGGCGATGATCGAGAGCGACACGGCCCCGCTGGGCGTTCGAAGTACGGAACGCCAGGATCGCTATGCGGCAAGGTTGTCTGCACCAACGCCTGCCCCGGGAATCCGATGGACTCGGCATCGTTCTCGCCGGCGGCAATATCGGAGGCAAGTCCGATCAATTTATGAACTCGTTCCGAGCCTGTCATGGCAATGCAACGGCTCGCAACGGTTGGCGAATCCTCATGCAGCGGAAATCGAAAACGGCCGTGGGAAGAATTGCATCGAAAATCATTCCCACGCTTTTAGCAGGACGGAAAACTCACGGGCGACCGAAATGCGCCCTTCCTGGCCGCAATTTGAAATAGGGTTGGAATCCGGCCAGCACCGGAGTCCAAGGAAATCTCAATCGACTATTTCCACCTGAACCCACTTCATGACGTCCCCCTGTGCTGTCTGTACTTGATTTGCTACCAGCAGGATTGGTCCGTTGGGTACCAACGCGGTGGCGAGCGGATGCTTGAGACCATCTGCCCAGCCGCCATGAAGGCCCATGCGTTGTTCCTGTTCCGCTCTCGATCAGATCGCAAGCATCGCTCAGCGACAGCTCTTTCAGCGTGATGCCAACAGTGAACGATGCCAGCATGCGCAAGTCGAACGTGTCGGTCACGAGATACCGCGGCGGCATGTTCATGCTGCGTCCTCCTCTGGCAGCGACTCTCCGGCACAGTCGGCCAAATAGCGCTCCATTCGCCCAAGGATCACCAGCATCGAAGAACAGTAATGAGCCTGACGGCGGAAGGATGCAGCCTCGGTCTCGGCCTCCATAACCCGCTCACGGCTCCACTCAGGAGCGAACTTGAACAAGTCGCCCATGTCATAGCTATACACAGAGATCGGTGCCGCGCTTGTTCTTGTTGCGCTTGCGAACGTAATGATGCTCTGTGTCCGATTGCCCTTGGCATCGCGCTTCCATACCCGTTGATACCATTCCAGCATGAGCGTATTCTGCTTAAGCTGAACGCGATACTTCAGGGTGTTTTGGTCGTCCCAGCCCTTTCGGCGGGAGTTTCCCTCGACGGTAAAAAGTTCAAATCTGACCGCCGTGTTGGAGGCTTGATCGAACAGATCACCAATGTAGGTTTTGAGTATCGTTCGAACCTGCCAAGTCGTTCATCCATACCATCTCTCCAAGCTTTAAGCTCCGGTTGCATCGCACAATCCACAGCGGGCTTTCGACCTGTTCTCAGCCGCGCCGAGAATTGGATCGCCCGTTGAATCCATCTGGAAGTACGCCCGACCCGGCATTCGGAGGCAATCTGACGTTCGTTCACCCGTCGTACCAGTGAAACCGCAGCAAGCAGACATGACACTGGAACCCCTGTTGTTCCGGGATTCAACGGACGCCATCGTAAAAGCATCCGTGTCTCTGCGCGCTCAATGTGACCTTTTTTTGGGCGCATTTCAAAATCCACAACCACAGGGCGCGCCATAGGATCAGGTGCTCTGGCGGTGCACTCGCGATATGCACTCTCGCAATCCCAGGCATTACGTCCTGTCTCGGGGTGCCCTGCAGTGCTACTGCCAGGTCTCATGGCCCAATGTCGGGCATGACAGTCACCGAAGTTCGGAACTCGATCAGGTGATATGCTCGTCACTGGCCTACCCGTCAATCAGCATTTGCCCCCGGACCTCCGTAGAAGGCTTCAAATCGCAGATGCAGGGGGAACACCAGGTCACCCCGCGCCGGCGGATCACCGTCCAACAAGTCAAAGTGGTGCCGCAGCCGGTCGGAGGATTTGTCGATCATGTCTGGAACTTGACTCACGCCTCCGAGTTTGAAGAGTCGCGAGTCCTGGTGGTCGATCCAGGTTTCTTCTCCGTTGATTGGGTGCTGATCAGCCATGGAGAGCTGCGACGCCAATCCTGTGGCACCAGACTCAAGCATCTTCTGTCATCTGGATGAAGCAGCGAAGCTGGTCGCCAATGACTTCGGGGAAACATCGGACGCGAGCGGCTTGAAAACGCCATCAGGCAAAAATCAGACTGAGGTTCGATTGTTTTGAGAGCGAATCGATTTCGCCTCCTACCTCAAAAAAAAGCTGCCGACAAAGTGGGGCCGATTGTACAGCGACATTAAGGGAATCTCTGCGCAAAGAAAATGCAGGTGCGACATCGACTGTTGGTGTGGTGGCGGCGCAGGTTCTTCTGAGCCATCGGTGAAGGAAGCGTTTCGAACCTCAGATCTCCACATCCGATCTGCCAGTCTTTGCCAATGCTCGCGGTTTCTGGCGGATCGGGGCTTGAGATGTCCTCGATCAGGGTCGTCGTCAAAATCCCAACAAGTATTTACCCGGAACTTGTTGCGATCTATCGAAAGTTCAGCTCCGAGACCGAGCCGAGCGACTTCGGATACTGGCTTGCTTGGTCTCAGGGGTGTGCAAAGACTGCCGCCACCGTCGGTCCGAGAATCTGGAAACCGAGGGCGTGTCAAAACCGGATCAAAGGGCAACGGCGACCAAGCTGATACAGCGACTCAAGGGCAGTTTGTAATTTGCCGCTCTGGTATCGACTGATGCCCTGATCATCCTCTACTACTTAACTCGCAGTATGGGCAGGATCTGGCGTGGAATTCATTTATGTCGAAGATATAGTAGGTCTGGCAGCGACCGCATCTCCGCCACTCGACGATCTTGGCACGAACATCTCGCACGGCGAAATAGGCGGCATTGATATCGAGTTCCCGATGGGCAATCCGCAGATGCATCTCCCTCGCCCGTAACAGCATCGCTGCAGAAACCCTGCTGTCATCAGCACCACCAAGGCGTTGATACACTGCTGCGAAACTCGCCAGCTCTGCCGCCGAGAGTGCATCGACTATGAAAGGTCGAACCGACTCAGGAGCCTCCCGTTTGGAGGGCTTTCGGCATGAATCACACGCCAGCGAAGCCGGAGGGGCTTGGGATGAATCTGGGTCAGATGATTCACGATCGGTAGCCTGAGTTTCAACCGCACCAGCTCATGGGCTATCCGATGATTTTCCAACTCCTCAGGGGAAAGTAGCGCCGCCACGACTATTGCCTGCCAGCGTTGCCTCGGCGTATGTACTTCGAGCATCTCGTGGCAGTTGCAATAACCGGCTGAATACCGAATCGGAAAACCGCAAGGTATAGAGCGAGACACCAACAGTCTCTGCCAACTCTTCGATCTCATCCATATCCAGGGTGGCGATCTTGTCGATGACGGGCTTTGATAGACCTGTCATCAATTCGGCAGCATCGCTGTCGTTGGCCATTTGACGGGTCAGAAGGAGAAGCTGCCGGTTAATTTTGAGTATGTCGCGCTGTTCCATAATAAAAATTCCAATGAATGGTCACGAGTGCGCATTTTATATTACAATTATCACCAATGTAACCACTGCGCGGAATAATTTATGACTACTATGGAAGCGACATTCCTTGGGCAAAACCCAGTCGCGGAGATTCTGGAAGCGCTAATGGACAAGCAAAGCCTGAATCAGACTGACCTAGCGCATCGTTCCGGAGTCTCCCAGCCTGCGATCAATCGCATCCTCAAGGAGCGCAGCAAGGCCAAGAAACCTCGCCGCGAGACTTTGGAGAAAATTGGCGGCGTGTTGGGCGTCACACCCGAGCAACTCACTGGGCAGGATCCCATTTCAGTCCGTTTGTTCGACAAGGGTGCCGTACCCATCGGACGCTGGGACATGCTGACCCATACCCCGCACATGGGGGAGATTTCACCCGGCCGAGCATTGATCTGCCCCGTCCCCCACAGCGACATGAGCTTTGCCCTGCCGGTCATCGGGGAGGCCATGGTCGGCGATGACGGCTATCGGGAGGGCGATCTGATATTTATTGATCCCGTCGTGAAGCCGGCTCATGGTCGCGATGTTGTTGCGGTCAGCCCAAAGGCCGGGCTACTCAGGCGATACATCGAGACGCCGGAGGGTCAGTTTCTGAAGGCACTGAACCCAAGCTGGCCTAACCCCATCCTGCCACTGACTTCCGACATCATTGTGATGGGAACGGTCATCTTCTCTGGCCGTATCCGCTAATCATTACGATGTCGCGCGCCATATGTAATATGTTATTACTTTCACACCATATCCGAT
>JADJBE010000015.1 GCA_016703895.1 Pseudomonadota bacterium | reverse complement strand
ATCATCTGGCAACCATGGCGCGGCGATCGCGCTCGCTGCACGGGCGAGAGGTATGCGGGCTGTCATCGTGATGCCGCGTGACTCCGCCGCGACCAAGCTCGCCGCGGTGACCGCTGCGGGTGCGGAAATAGTCTTGTGCGAACCGGGCACTGCCGCGCGCGAGGCAGCACTCGCCGAGCTGCTGCAACGGCAACCAGCGGCTGTCGTCCATCCGTTTGACGACAGCCGTGTGATCGCCGGACAGGGTACCGCCGCGCTCGAGTTGTTAGCAGAAGTGCCAGATCTCGATTGCATCGTTGCGCCAATTGGTGGCGGCGGGCTCATCGGTGGTACGGCCCTTGCTGCAAAGGGCACGAATCCCGCCCTGCGGGTCATCGCCGCTGAGCCGCAAATGGCGGACGATGCATTTAGATCTTTCCAAAGCGGCAAGCGGCAGGGAGCGGGCGTTCCCGACACTATTGCCGACGGGCTACGCGGCTCGATCGGCCTGCGCAACTTCGCATTGCTGCAGCGCTATGTGGATGACGTCGTCACGGTGAGCGAAGCGGCCATTGTCGCGGCTATGCGCATCGCACTCGACGAGCTCAAGCTACTGGTCGAACCGTCTGCCGCGGTTGCCGTCGCGAGTGTTGTTTGCAATTTGCTCGGCGCCCAGTCGATCGGGCAAACGCCGCGTATCGGCGTGATCCTCTCGGGCGGCAACGTGGATCTCGCGCGCTGCCCGTTCCTGAGCGGCGCGCGTTTGTCTAACTAGTGCCGATGTTTAGTCAGTCGGCTTTCTGATTCGCGAGGAACAGCCAGGTCTCGACCACGGTGTCCGGGTTGAGCGAAATACTGTCGATGCCTTGCTCCAGCAGCCAGCGCGCAAGGTCCGGGTGATCGGACGGCCCTTGGCCGCAGATGCCCACGTATTTGCCATGCTTCTTGCAGGCCTTGATTGCCATCGCCAGCATGGCCTTGACCGCTTCATCGCGTTCATCAAAGAGCTTGGCGACGATGCCGGAATCCCGATCGAGACCGAGCGTGAGCTGGGTCATGTCGTTCGAGCCGATTGACATGCCGTCGAAGTACTCAAGATATTTTTCCGCCAGCACCGCGTTGGTGGGCAACTCGCACATCATGATGATCTTGAGGCCGTTCTCGCCGCGTTTTAGGCCGTTCTCCGCCAGCAGCTCGGTGACTTTGCGGGCTTCTTCCAGCGTCCGTACGAATGGCACCATCACCTGCACGTTGGTGAGTCCCATCTCCTCGCGCACCCACTTCAGGGCCCGGCATTCGAGCTCGAAGCAGGGGCGGAATGTCTCGTCGATGTAGCGTGAGGCACCGCGGAACCCGAGCATCGGATTCTCTTCCGAGGGCTCATACAGTCGTCCGCCGATAAGGTTGGCGTATTCGTTGGACTTGAAGTCAGACAAACGTACGATCACAGGCTCCGGTGCAAACGCTGCTGCGATCTGCGAAATACCTTCTGATAGTTTTTCGACGTAGAAGCCGACCGGGTCAGAGTAGCCTGCCATCTGCACGCGGATCTGTTCTTTGGTGTCCGCGTCGAGCTTGTCGAACTCGAGCAAGGCCCGCGGATGCACGCCGATCATGCGATTTATGATGAACTCGAGCCGCGCCAGGCCAACGCCATTGTGAGGGATGCCGGCAAAATCGAACGCGCGGTCGGGATTACCGACATTCATCATGATCTTGACGGGGATTGGCGGCAGTGAGTCGAGCTCGATGTTCTTTTGCTCGAACTCGAGCGCTCCCTGATAGACATAGCCCGTGTCGCCCTCGGCGCACGAGACGGTGACATCCTGACCTTCCTTGATCGCGGTGGTGGCATCGCCGCAGCCGACGACTGCCGGGATGCCTAGCTCACGCGCAATGATCGCCGCATGGCAGGTACGACCGCCGCGGTTGGTGACGATTGCCGCAGCGCGCTTCATGACCGGCTCCCAATCGGGGTCGGTCATATCTGCGACCAGCACGTCGCCGCTCTGCACGCGCGCCATCTGCTCGATGTTCTTGATCACCCGCGCCGGGCCAGCGCCGATACGCTGCCCGATACTGCGACCAGTGGTTAGTATGGTCGAGCGCTTCTTCAGCGTGTAGCGCTGGATGGTGCGGCCGACACGGCTCTGCACTGTCTCCGGCCGCGCCTGCAGGATGTATATTTCGCCGGTGGTGCCATCCTTGCCCCACTCGATATCCATCGGTTGTTTGTAATGCTCCTCGATGATCAATGCCTGGCGCGACAGCGCGAGGAGATCATCGTCATTGATGCAGAACCGGCTGCGATCAGCCGGGTCAACATCAATAGTACGCACGCGCTCGGCGCTGCCGGGTTCGGCGTACACCATCTTGATGGCTTTCGCGCCCAGGTTGCGCCGCACCACGCACGGTTTGCCCGCCCGCAGCCCCTGCTTGTAGACGTAGAACTCGTCGGGGTTGACCGCACCTTGCACAATGGTTTCGCCGAGCCCATACGACGCGGTCACGAACACCACATCCCGGAAGCCGGAGTCCGTGTCGAGCGTGAACATCACTCCGCTGGCGCCGATGTCCGAGCGCACCATGTGCTGAACGCCGGCCGAGAGAGCCACCAGATTGTGGTCGAAATTCTGGTGGACGCGATAGGCTATCGCCCGATCGTTGAACAACGAGGCGAACACTTCGTGCATCGCTTTGAGCACGTTCTCTTTGCCGCTGACGTTGAGGAAGGTCTCCTGCTGCCCAGCAAACGAGGCTTCCGGCAAGTCCTCGGCGGTGGCAGAGGAGCGCACGGCGACGGCGATGTCGCGACCGGCGCTCATTTGTTCAAACGCCGCCAGCACAGCCTGCTCGAGGGCCGGCGGGAACGGGGTCTGCAGAATCCACTGGCGGATCTGCGCGCCGGTCGCGGCGAGCTTGGTGACATCATCGATATCGAGATCGGCCAAGGCGGCCCGGATTCGCTCGTTCAAACCCTTCTGCTGCAGAAAGTCCCGATAAGCCTGGGCGGTGGTGGCAAAGCCGCCCGGCACTTTGACGCCAAGTCGCGCCAGTTGCCCGATCATCTCGCCGATCGATGCGTTCTTGCCGCCGACGACCTCGACGTCGCGCATCGTGGCACTCTCGAGAGGCAGCACGTAAGTGTTCAAAGAGACTCCTTGGCATGACCTGCACCCTTGCCGAGCGCGGGCCGCTTTGAAACACTGACAATCAGTCGATTCATCTGATCATTGAGCAACAAAGGCGGCAATAGTGGGCAGAAGAACTGTATTTTTTGTATCCGATCAAACCGGCGTGACGGCCGAAACTATGGGCCACACCCTGCTCACGCAGTTCGAAGGCTTGCAGATTCGAGCGGAAACTTTGCCATTTGTGTCCTCTCCTGACAAGGCGGAGGAGGCCGTAGCGCGGATCAATCGAGCGG
This sequence comes from Pseudomonadota bacterium, assembly GCA_016703895.1. Taxonomy (GTDB): domain Bacteria; phylum Pseudomonadota; class Gammaproteobacteria; order Steroidobacterales; family Steroidobacteraceae; genus CADEED01. The sequence continues at coordinate 33,799 of JADJBE010000015.1, read as the reverse complement.
GTCGTGACGAAGGTGTGAGGCCGGTCGTGTTCAGCACGCTGGTGCAGGATGATCTCAGGGCGATTTTGGCGCAATCCGAAGCACTGGTGCTTGACTTCTTCGATGCGTTCGTTGGACCGCTAGAGCAGGAGTTCGGCGTTCGGTCGACCCATCGGACCGGCCGCGCGCACGGCATTACCGATCTGGTCAGCTACACGGCTCGAATCAACGCGACCAACTATGCACTGAGCAACGACGATGGCTCGAATCGAGACTACGAACACGCGGATCTGATCCTGGTCGGCGTCTCGCGGGTGGGCAAGACGCCCACGTGTCTGTACATGGCACTGCACTACGGGATCTTCGCCGCCAACTACCCATTGACTGAAGAGGACCTGGAAAGCGACCGCTTGCCGGCAGCGCTCGACAAGCATCGCCGTAAGATCTTTGGGCTGACAATAAAAGCAGATCGCTTGCAACAAATTCGCCATGAACGACGACCCGATAGCACGTATTCGTCTGTGAAGCAGGTGCAGTACGAGTTGCGCAGCGCCCAGGCTCTGTTTGCAAAGTATGCCATTCCATCGCTCGACACCACGGAGTGTTCGATCGAAGAAATGGCCAGCCGCATTTTGGCGAAGACGGGTGTCGAGCGACGCGTGCGCACTTGAGAGCACGGGGCTGCACGATATCCGTGAGCTGGCCCAGGATTTGCGTATTGCGTCGCGCGCGCGGTGGGCTATAGTCGGGGTGTGAATGACGTAACAGACAACGACACACTCGCACTGGTCTCGTGGCGTTCGCGGCCACGCAGCTTCGTTGCGTTGATGTCTCTCTACGAGAGCAATTTCGTGCGTCTCGTGCGGCTGGCGGGTCGGTTGTCCGAGTTGCACGGGGAGTATCGCTCGTGTGTGACGGGCGATTGTGATTTACGTCTCACTGTGACGGACCGCGCCGCCTACACCATCACCTGTGAGTTCACTTACCTGCTGGCCGAGGCGCCCCGCGTCACGTATCCAGATCTCACCCTGCGCATCTATCTGGATGCCAATCTGGCTGAGGCGCAGGGCTGGGCTGCCCAGCATGACCATCCTGCACTGCGCGAGCTGCGTGCCGCAGCGGAGCGTGAACTGGATCAGCGTTGGGCGCGCAACATGATGCTAAATAAGTGGCTTGAGTACTGCATGGATCGGGGACACTCGTTCCGCCTGAGGTAGGCGGCGCCCGCGACCCTCTGCGTACTTTGCGCAAGGTCACGGATGAAACTGGCACAATTCGCGTTCCGCAGAGAAGAAGCGGCGCCCACGCAGGCCGAGGATGGCCGTGTCGTCGAGTTATTTCGCAGCCGCTCAGAGCTGCGCAAGCAACACGATGACTTGCAGTCGGACCTCAATCGGCAGCGCGATCGACTCAAGCAACAGGAAGCGGCCACACAGCGCGTACGCGACATGCTCGACGTTCTCGAAGGGCGTCTCGGCAGTGCCGACACCGGTTATCCGGCGCTGGCCTTCTATCATCTGCGGACGCTATGGGGCGACGGTCGTGAACTGATCCAGGCGTTTGTCACCGACCTCGCTAACAAGCAGGCTGAACGCGAACGTGAGGTACATGACCTCGGCGGCAACAAGCGCCAGTTCGAGCAGCGCAAAGTGGTCGAGGCGCGACTTCACGCGGCACAGATTGCGCTGGTCGATGCGCGGCTAGCCATTCAGGGTATAGAGTCTCAGCTGCAACCGCTGACACGCTGGTGGCAGAAAAAACGCCGTGCAGAGATTGCCAAGCTATTGCCTGCCGCACAGGAGTCTTCGCTGCAAGCTGAGCAGGCGCTTGATCAGGCGCACGCAGACATTTCTGCGCTCGATGCGCGTAAGGACTCCTATTTTCCAGGGCTCGCCATTGGTTCACGCCGCGCCATCAATCTGGCAGCAATCGCTTACGCTGAGGTGCTTTGCCTGCGGCTGATACGCACGCCGTTGCTGCAAATGGCACGTGCAGCGGTCGCACGGCGCGAAGTCATCGATGAATACGGTTCACCGGCGGAATGCCAGGCGTTGATGGCAGACGTCGAGCACGCCCGCAAAGTGCTCGGCGTTCGCACTGGTCTGGCAAAACAAGTGGCGCCGCGGGTCGAACGATTGAAGAAGACGGCGAAATATCGCAGCTCGGTGGAAGTCGTGCCAGTGGCCGAGTCGGTGACCATCGCCGAAGGCGATGCACTCGAACTCAAGGCGGTCGGTGCCAACGCGACTCGCTTGCCGAATGTCGTTGCGGAAGACATCTGGGACTTGTTCGGCGTCCTGTTGAAGTAGTTGCGGAGCGAACGTGGCGTTTTTGCCGCTATTCCTTAAAAAGTGCAGAAGCGGCCAGTCACCGGGTTAGTCTTCCAAATAGCCGGCTTCAAGCTGATGCCTGACAGCCAGAATCAATACGACATCCTCAGCCGGCAGCCATCGGTACTTGGCAATGTAACCACTACGGCCGCGCGACAAGACCATTTCCCGTCGGCCGTCCTCAGCCGTACGTCCCAGTAGCGGATGATCGGCAAGTACCTCAAAGGCACGACGTATGCTGAGGATTTGTAGACGGGCGCGAGGCGGATCTTTCGTCGCCATGAATTCGAATAGGCGCTCGAGATCGGCGAATGCTCGCTCGGTTATTTCGACGCGCGCCATGCATGCGCCCTAGGACGCTTCAGCTTCTTGCCGGCGACACGCGCTTCCAGGTAGTCAAAGGCACTTGCGAGCGAGAACGCTTTGCCGCTCGCCATCGCTTCCTGTTCGGCCAGTGCGGAATCTGCGGCGAATCGCTCGCGCAATTCTGAACGCTCCGTTTCGCGCGTCAATGCATCGATCATGAACGCATGCGGCGTCTTCTTCGCCACTCCCGCAAGGCGTTCGATTCTTTGCTTCAGACTATCGGGGAGCTTCAAGCTTGTGGCCGCCATATCTAGCCTCGAAAAATTACGGTAGTCATAAAGTAATACCACCAGACCCCTGCGGTCAAGCCGAGAAAACGGTCCGAAACAATTGCTGGGGGCGGCGCTTGCGGCCAGGAGCCGCCATTCGAGGCCGGTCTCCTGCTTTCCGGTAACCGGCCGCTGACACTCTATTTCCGCACTATGAAATACGAGCCTTCTGTGAGAATTTGAGATGCGGGCACCTGTATCTTGCATACAAAGTATTGTATTTAAGTTGAGGAATGGCCGATACCAAACCGTTGGAATTTCTAGGCAGCTCCTTGAGCGACTTGCGGTCGTTTCCGCTCTTGGCGCGGCGTGAAGCAGGCTTTCAGCTCTACTAAGTGCAATGCGGCCAGGAAGCGGATGACTGGAAGCCAATGAGCACCGTAGGCAGAGGCGTCCGTGAAATCAGGATTCGTGATGCATCGGGAGCCTTTCGAGTCGTCTATGTCGCAAACTTCGCCACCGCGATCTATGTTCTGCATTGCTTTCAAAAAAAAGCGAAAGGACTGGTAAGAATGATTTGGATGTGGCCACGCGGCGGTACAAGGAACTGCGTAAGGAACTAGGTAAATGACCAGGAAGCGATTCGACAATGTTTGGGACGCCGTCGAGGATATGGCGGAAGCGGCTGAGAACATGAAGCTGCGTTCCGTACTCATGCTGGCACTTCGAAATCACATCAATCGCACGAAAATGAGCCAAGCAGATGCCGCGAGACTATTTGGAGTGACCCAGCCACGGGTATCCGACTTGATGCGCGGCAAGATTAACTTGTTTGGTCTCGATGCTCTCGTGAATATGGCGGCAGCGGCTGGGCTACAAGTCAAACTACGAGTGCAGCGCGCCGCATAGTCTCTGGATGGAAGTTGCTGATCCTATTGCACACTGGTTTTTCATGGGTATTGTTCTTGTTAGTATCTTTCCGCGTCAGGCGAGGTATTCCTAGCATCGGCTCTCGGCCAGCAACGGACCTTCGGTGCGTATAGCCAGTTCTCCCGGAAGCGGTCATTCGAATTCGTCGCCGTTGAGCTAGTCGGGGCAGAGTGACCCATGGATTGACAGGTGTATAGCCACGCTATACTATTTTTTCGTGATCAAGTCTTTCCGTCATCGGGGCCTGGAAGGCTATTTCAAGACGGGTAGCAAGGCCGGTATCCAACCGACGCATGCGAAGCGGCTACGCCTGCAGCTTGCGCGCCTCGATGGCGCGCAGTCAGCGGCGGACATGGCGTTCCCCGGGTGGCGATTGCACCCGCTCAAGGGCGAACTGAAGGGCAGTTGGGCCGTCTGGGTTGATCAGAATTGGCGACTCACTTTTGCGTTCGAGGGCACGGACGCCGTAGTCGTGGACTATCAGGACTATCATTGAAAGGCGACATTAATGGCTACTATGCATAACCCCCCTCATCCCGGCGAAGTGCTGCGCGATGGGCTGTTTTCAGACACGGGAATTACCGTGACTGAATTTGCCAAGCGGCTCGGCATTACGCGCGTCGCGCTCTCGCGTGTGCTCAACGGCAAAGCAGCGATCAGCGCAGATATGGCGGTACGCTTGACCGCCGCGTTAGGCGGTAGTGCTGAATCATGGCTCCACATGCAGGCGAGCTACGATCTGTGGCGCAGTCGCAAGGCACTGCGTGCGCAGGTCGCAAGGATTCGACCCATTAGCGCTGGGGCTGGTTAGCCGGCAGTTGACTGTCAGGAGCAGTCATTCGAGGCCAACCTGCATTTTCCCGGTAAGCGGATACCCAGCCCGGTGGACAAATGACCAACGTGACGGTCAATTCACATCGAGATAAAGTTGCCGAGGCACACAGGATTGTGTAAGATCATGTGTAAGAGGTCACACATGGCTACCAATCTCTCCATAGATCCGGCTCTGATCGAACGAGCCTTGGCGGTCAGCGGCGAGACCACCAAGAAGGCGGCGGTAACGCGCACTAGAGGAATTCGTTGCTCGGCGAAAGCAAAAGACGTGCTCGACCTGATGGGCAAGCTCGAGTGGAATCCGTCGTTCGACTATAAGGCTGAGCGCACGCGGCGATGACTTTGCTGGTCGATACCAGCGTGTGGTCGTTGGCCTTCAGGCGTGATCGAGTGGGCGACGAACCACAGGTACGGGCCCTACAGAAGGCCCTGACTGACGGCGAACCCATCGTCACTACCGGTTTGGTTCTCCAGGAACTTTTGCAAGGCTTTACTGGACCGAGGGCACGGACCGATATCGTCCAGCGTTTTTCCGCTTTGCCTCTGCTCAATCCGGACCGCCAAGATTACATCGACGCAGCGGATCTCCGAAATTCGTGCCGACGATCTGGGGTGCAGATTGGCACAATTGACGCACTGATCGCTCAGCTATGTGTCCGACATGGGCTAACGTTGCTTACTACCGATAACGACTTCGTCTTGGCCGCCGCTGATTGCGAGTTACAGGTATGGAAGGCAGATAGTTAGTTGTTTCGGCTGGATTCGGCCAACAGCAGCCGTATGCTAAACAGTTGATAGCTAGGTTCTACTTTTTCAACAAAGCTATTTTTTTCAGTACCTAGTTGTCGCACGTACTCATCAACAACTGCATCGACGATGGAGTCAACTGTCGAGGCGCAAGGACAGAGTTTCGCGCGCACGACGGTCTCGGCGCGCTCACGAATTCCCTTCTTTGTACAACCATTGCTAGTATTGCAGTCAGCCCTAGCTAGTCGCGTTAGTTCTTCAATTGGAATCGCGGCAGAGTAGCCGCCTGAGTGAGAATCAGTCATTATAATATGCTCCCGCGCCTGCTAAATTTTGCGCTCAAAGCGCTTTGCCTTTAGCCATGGCTTTTGTCTTCTCATAACCCTCAGCTACCGGCTTTTTTGTGCTGATTAGGCGTTTGCCCTTCTTGATCTTTCGACGACCAGAAGTTGATGTTGAATTGCGCGTCGTCGGTCAACTCGACGCGATGCCAATACTGCGGTGGGCTGGTCCCGAACTGCCCCGCCTCGATGACGATTGTCGTCCCGGGTGCCGTGGCCTCGCTATCTGCGAAACCGAAGTACGTGACCGCACCCTCCATGACACAAATTTGACCGAAAACACCCGCGGCAGTGTTGTGGTGACTCAGGAGCGCCTTGGGAACATCGGACTTCGTAAAGAATTTCGTTGAGCGTTGAATGGTCCAGTGCGGAGGGATGCGTTGATGCGTCATGATATTCGACTTCTGTTTACGTAGTCAGTACGATTGTTAGCAGAACGACAGAGTCAAGAATACCTCTAATCGCGTGGTCGGTGTCCGCCAGTAAGTACACCAGCTGACCCGCTTTGATCGTCGTAACTGCATCGCGCGTCTTCAGCTCAATCTCGCCGTCGAGACAATGTACGACGATTGGTCCCGACACTCGGCAGTACTTCGAGCGATGCATTTCCGTGTCGGCTGGGACCACGAGTCGGGCCAGTTCAAGCCGGTCGATCTTTGTAATAGCCTTGGAACCTTCGGACGGTATGTCGTCTGCCCAGGAAGTTAGATCAACGAGCTCACCTGGCTGGGCGTGGTGCGTTGCCATGGTTCAACGATGTCCAGATTAGAGTGATGCAATCAATATACTCCTAATTGATCTCCACGCTCCGCTTACTCGCGTTGGACCATTCGAAGTGAGCACCAGATTAACGACGTCGTTTACTGGACCGAAAGGACGTCCTTTTTCGAGCGTATACGTAAAGTAGACATCTACCAGGGGAAAGTTTTGGGCGAGAATCAGCTCTCGGCGACCGGCCGCTTCGGGCACATGTAAGCGATCAGAGAAGTACGTACTTGCCGATTAGGCGACGCCTGGCGATTCTCGCGCGCATGGTTTGTTAGGAGTGCGGGATGAACGATAGGGAGATGACGGGTCTGCAGCGCCAGTCGCTGGAGCACGTGGCGCGCGCGAAGGCCGAGGGGCTGTCGTTGGGTGCGTATGCGAGGTTGCATGGCGTGTCGGCGCGGCAGATCTATGACGCGACGGCGTACTTGCGTCGGCGCGGGTTGTTGCCGAGAGCCGCGGCAGCGACTCGGGAGAAGTTCGTGGCGGTGACGATTGCACCGCCACCGTCGACACGGGCGCCAGTGGTGTGTCGGCTCGCGCTCGATGAGCGGCTGGTGATCGATTGCGTGCAGTGGCCGCCGCGAGATTGGCTCACGGGTTTGTCGGGGCCGGATGCTGCGCCCTGAGCGCAGTATCGAGCGGGTGTATCTGCATCGGGCGCCGGTGGACATGCGCCGTCAGATCGACGGGCTGTCGATTCTCGTGCGCGAGGTGATGCAGACGGACGCATTGGGTGGCGCGCTGTTCGTGTTCATCAACCGCCGACGCGATAAGCTCAAGTGCCTCACCTGGGAGCGTAACGGTTTTGTGATCTGGTGCAAGCGCCTGGAGCGCGAGCGCTTTCACTGGCCGCGCCGGCGCTGCTGGCGCACATCACCACCGCCAAGTTCGTCGACGGGCTGCCGCTGTATCGCCAGGAAGCGCAGTTCGCACGCTTGGGGGTCACACTCGGGCGCGCGACCATGGCCGGCTGGATGATCCGCCTCGGGTCACAAATACAGCCCTTGATTAACTTGTTGGCCGAGAAGATGTTCAGCGCACCGATGATCCACTGCGATGAGACGCCACTGCAAGTCTTGCACAGCGACAAAGCGCCCACCGCCAATCACTGGATGTGGGTGCGTGCGGCGGGACCACCTGGTGAGAAGATCGTGCTCTTCGACTACGACGCCTCACGCGCCGGGGCGGTACCGAAGCGACTCCTCGAGGGTTACCGTGGCGTCTTGCTCACCGATGGCTACGAGACCTACACACACGTTGCCCAAGTGCTCGGGGTCACGCATGCCGGTTGTCTGGCGCACGCGCGGCGCCGCTTTCACGATGCGCACAAAGCGCAGCCGAACGAGACGACCGGGCAGGCCAAAGTGGCGCTTGAGTTCATCCGCGAGCTGTACAAAATAGAGCGCACACTGTGGGACCGAGACAAGCCTTGCACCGCCGAGCAGCGCGTCCACAGCCGACAAACCTCAGTGCGCTGATCATGGCACGCTTTCATACCTGGCTTGAACAACTGGCGCCGCGCGTGTTGCCGCAAAGCCCACTCGGCAAGGCCATCTACTACGCGCTCGGGCAGTGGTCCAAGCTGACGGTATTTCTCACCGATGGCAATGTACCGATCGACAACAACCGTTGCGGGAACGCCATCCGACCCTTCGTCATCGGCAGAAAAGGATGGCTCTTCGCTAACACGGTCAACGGTGCCAAGGCGAGCGCTAACCTATACTCACTGGTCGAAACCTGCAAAGCCAACGGCGTCGAGCCGCATGCCTACCTGTCGATGCTCTTCCAGCGACTACCTACGCTTACCACCGTCGAGCACTTCGAAGCACTGCTGCCGTGGCAACTCAACGCTGATCACGCCGCTTCAGATCCACCGGTCGATAGCAACCACGCAGTTATTTGATCGCTTACGGGCACATAGCCGTCAATCGAATCCGGCGCGAGCCAATCGACCAATTGGTCCGCAATAACTGCGGCGGAGAGGGCGGATCTGCTCAATGCGCGGGCCACTTTCGGGCCCTCGCTAGCTCTGTTTGACCACAACTCTAGAGTCGGCAACGAATCGCTTGGTTGCCGTCACTGCCTGGTCCACCCACGTGTAGCAGAGTGGCACGGCGAACAATGACACCAACGAGCCGAAGGCCAGCCCGCCCATGATCGCGCGAGCCATCGGTGCGTAGGAGGGTCCGCCGATGCCGACGGCAAGTTGTGCGTCGCCGACCGCGAGCGGCGCCAGACCGAGGACGGTCGTGAGTGTGGTCATCAGGATCGGGCGCAAGCGGTCGTGACCCGCTTGCAAAATGGCGGCGCGTCGCTCGAGGCCTGCTTGTCGCAGATCATTGATATGTGCAACCAGCACAATGCCGATGTTGACGATAACGCCCATCAGGATCTGCACACCGATCAGCGCCATGAAGGTCATCGTCGTGCGAGTCAAAAACAACGTCCAGATCACGCCAATAGCGGCGATAAAGATCGACACGACAATCGATACGGGCATCAGCGTGGATTCGAACAGCGCGGCCATGACGAAGTAGATCATCGCTAGTGCAAAAATCAGATTGATAAGCATGGCTTGCTGGGTTATGTCGTCGTTCTCGATACCGCGACCAAACTTCCAGCTATAACCGGTGGTAGCGAGTAGTTGGCCATCACGGCTTCGACGGATTCGCGTACCGCACCGAGCGTGGCGCCAGTAGCGATATTGGCATCGATGACACTGGAAGTCATGCGGTTGGTGCGCTCGATAGTCCGGGGTCCCCGAGCGACATCGAAACGCGCGACGGCACCGAGCTCGATCCGTTCGCCACTCGGTAGGTAGAGCGGCAGGCGCGCCAGGTCATCGAGTGTTTGGCGATCGTTGGCGCGAAACGCCAGCCGCATGATCACCTCGCGCTCGGCACCCCGGAACTCGCGTAGCCGGTCGCCGCGCATCGCCGCGGCGACGGTGGTCGCCACATCACGCGGCGTTAGACCAAGAGCCGCAGCGCGTTGCCGATCGACCACGATCTGCACTTCCTCGTCGCCGTCGCTGCTGTTGGCGCGTACCGACTCAAGGCCTGCTACCGTTGCGAGCACACGTGTCACGTCATCGGCAATTTCTGCGAGGCGCTCAGTAGCTTCGCCGCGTAGTTGCAAACTGAACCCTTCGGACCCGCCACCACCGTCATCGTCGAAATTGAAGCTCGGCTTGCCAATACTGATCTTCGGCATCTCAGCCAGCACCAGGGTGCTGATCTCGGCCGCGCTCAACGTCGCAGCCTCGCCGGTTTTCAAGTTGAGGACAGTATTGGCATCGTCGGCGTCAAAACGTGAATAAATGCTGTCGATATCGAAGCGGTCCCGATTGTCGTCTAGATATCGCTCGATGCGCCGCACGGCTGCCTCGACTCGCTCTATAGGATGCGTGCCTTGAATGCCGTAGTCGATCGCGAGCTGGCGCCCCGCATCCTGCGGCCACATATCGATCTTCAGGAACCGATCGGGCCAGTGGTTGGACGCGGCCAGCAGGCCGCCCGTAACCAGTACTAACAAGAGCAACAGCGCACCGGACTTGCCGGGACGATCGAGCGTCGCAGTTAGCATTGCTGCATAGCGGGTCTGTAGCGCATCGATCCAGTCGCGCTTGGCGCGACGGGGTGGCGCGGGAAACCGCGCGGTGAGCATCGGAATCAGCGTCTGGGCAATCAACAGCGAGGCCAGCATCGCCACGATGATCGGGATGGCGACATGCGCCAGGAAGATCGACATCTGGTTCTGCTCACCGAACACGATCGGCACAAAAACGATGATGGAGGTGAGCGTGCCGGCCAGCGTGGCGACACCCACCTCCCGCACGCCCGCCAGTGTCGCCGCCTCGGCTTCACCGGGTTGCAGCTGCCGCTGGCGATAGACACTCTCGGTCACCACGACGCCGTTGTCGACCAGCATGCCAATGGCCAACATCATGCCCATCATCGACATGACGTTGATCGTCAGGCCGACAAAGTACATCACGGCCAAGGTGACTAGCAGGGACAGCGGCACGGCGAGGCTGACGAATAGAGTCGTCGGCCAATGTCGGAGGAACGCGTACAGCACCAGCAGCGCGAACAGTCCACCGACCATCCCAGACTGGCCTACGGACGCGAGCGAGCTTTTGATCGAGTCTGCCTGGTTGTCGATCACGAATATTGTGATGCCCTGCATCTGCGGCACGGTACGGGCGTATTCGACCACCTTGAGCACGCGGTCGACCACGTCGATGACGTTGGCTTGCGTCGATTTGTACACATCCACGCCGACCGCTGGTTGCAGATTGAGGTTGCGACGTACGGTGAGCTCAGGACTGATTAGCTCGACGCTGGCGACATCGCTGAGTCGCACATTACCCTCGATGACGAGATCTCGGATCTGTGCGATCGAGGTGAACTCACCAAGCGGGCGAACGGCGAGGCGTTGTCCCTCATTGGTCACCTGCCCAGCGCTGACCGAGAAGTTGCTGCGCTCAAGCAGCCTTACCAGCCGCTGCACGTCTATGCTATGTGCGACCATGCGACCCGAGTCGACGAGGATGCGCAGCTCGCGCGGTTCGACGCCCGCCAGCTGCACGCGCGCGACACCTTCAAGGCGCTCGATCGGCCGTTTGAGGTAGCGCTCCAGCACGTCGTACTGAGTAGAGAGGTCCTGATCGGCCGAAATTCTGATCGTGAGCACCGATTGGTCGCCGGAGGACGCACGGAACATCAGGATGCGATTGGCGGCCGGAGGTAGTTGCTGGCGTATCGCGTCGAGCTTGGTGCGCACTTCGAAGGTGGCGGCATCGAGGTCCATGCCCCAGTCGAACAGAATGCGAATCTGCGCTCGGTCGCTTGCCGAGGTGGAACTGATTTCTTGTATGCCCGGCAGCGTCGCCAGCGCTTCCTCGATCGGCTTGGTAACCAGATCCTCGACTTCCTCGGGGATCGATCCGGGGTAGGGTATCTCGAGGCCCATGAACGGAAACTTGATGTCCGGGAACTGCTCGAGTGGCAACAAACGAGTCGCTAACAGGCCGATCACGGCCACTGCGGCGAACAGCATCGTGATCGAAACGGGGCGCCGCAAGGCAAGCCGTGTGTGGATCACGCGCCCGCCCCGGTCGCTGGCTGCAGTCCACTCGCGGTGCGAGCGCCGCGGTCCAAGGTTGCGTACAGCACCGGGATCAAAAACAGCGTCAGGAACGTCGCTAACAACATACCACCGATCACAGTGATCGCCATCGGTCGGCGGATCTCTGCGCCTTCGCCCATGCCGAGTACCATCGGTGCAAGCCCCAGCATGGTGCTGATACTGGTGATCAAGATCGGCCGCAGGCGCAGGAGCCCTGCGGCAACGATCGCATCGAGCTGCGCCAGGCCAGTAGCGCGTGCCCGATTGATGGCATCGACCAGCACGATGGCGTTGTTAACAACAATACCAGCCAGCAGGATCATGCCGATCATGGCAACCGCGTTGACCGTCGTACCCGTCAGCCACAGTGCCCAGACGGCGCCAATCAGGCCCATCGGTACGGTCAACAAGATCACGAACGGATGCAGCAGCGACTCGAACTGCATGGCCATCACGATGTAGACCAGGAAGGCGGCCAGCCCGAGTGCGAGCAGCATGGCCTGAAAGCTCTGTTGCATATCCTCGCTTTGCCCGGTGATTGTTGCCGTCACGCCGTTTGGTAGTGCGATCGAGGCGAGGATACCTTCAGCGGCCACGGTCGCAGCGCCCAGATCCTTGTCTGCCGGACTCGCCGAGAGGATCGCGACGCGCTCCTGGTTGGCGCGGCGTATCTCGGCCGGGCCCATCGCCAGGCGCACGTCTGCAACGGCAGCGAGTGGTACAGGCCGCTCGGCGCCCGGATTGACGACCAGGCGACGAATCTCTTCGATAGAGGCTGCGCGCGTGTCGACACTGCGAACCAGGACGTCGATCTTCTTGTCGCGCCAACGGTAGCGGGTGGCGACATCCCCCATGACGCTGGCGACGACGCGGTCGGCAATGTCCCGCACGGTGAGACCCAGCTGCGAAGCACGCTCCTGATCGAAAACAATCTGAATTTCCGGGTTGCCGCCCTCGACACTAGTGCGGATGTCGCGGAAGCCGCCATTCGCCTCCATCGCTGCGCGGACCTGGGTGGCTGCTACGGCCAACGGTTCGATCTCGTAGCCCGCCAGCATGATTTCGAGCGGCGTGGATAGCGAGAAAAGGCTAGGGCGCGCGAACTCGTACTGCACGCCTGGCAGCCGTGCGAAGCTCGCCCGCAACTGCTCGATGGCAGCCGTTTCCTCGGCTTCACCGGCGGGTTGTTGCAACACGATGGCAAGCTCGCCGGTGTTCTCGCCGGCGTCCACCGGGTTCGCATCCAGCCGGTTGCCGGTGCCGGAGACAGAGTAAGCGCGCTGCAGATTCGGCAGCGCGCTGGCTGCGTCCTGGGCACGTCGAACCATCTGGTCGGTGACATCGAGAGGCGTGCCCGGCGCGAGCCGCAGTTTGGCGGTGAACTCGCCTTGCGAAAGCTGCGGGATCAATTCGGACCCCAGCCTCGGCACCAGCGCCAGCGTTGCGCCTAACAACAGAACCGCCGCCAGAATGGTCACGCCGCGGTGCCGCAGCACTGCTCGCAAGGCCGCCGGATAGACATGCTCGAACGCCCCATAGGCACGTTGCGTTGCCGCTACCGCAGGCGCGAGCAGCAGACCGAGCAGACTGCCCAGCACACTAACAAGGAGGCGTCCGAGTGACAGCAGGGCCAATAACGGTCGTCGCAGGTTACCGAAGACCGTTGGCACGCGTCGCAGGAGTCCGCCCAGGGCCGCAGTTCGGGTGGCCAGGTCAGCGCGTAGCGACGGCGCCACCGTGCTGCTGCTGGCGGCGGGTCGTTGCGCGTGTTCTGGCAGGTCTGCACGCCAGGCGGCCAACATGGGTACCAGCGTCAGGCTAACGACCAGTGACAGTAGTTGGGCGAAGGTCACGGTCAACGCCTGGTCGCGGAACAGCTGTCCAGCGATACCACTGACGAACACCATCGGGAAGAACACCGCAACAGTCGTCAGCGTCGAGGCGGTGACGGCCATCGCGACCTCGCTCGTCCCCTGCAGGGCCGCGTCACGCGGCGCCAATCCGGCGTCGCGTTTGCGGGCGATCGACTCCAGGATGACGACCGAGTTGTCGATCAACATACCGACCGAGAGCGCAATACCGCCCAGCGACATGACATTGAGTGTCAGGTCGAAGCCGAACATCAACACGAAAATGCCGATCACCGTCACCGGAATGACAATTCCTGCGACCAGGGTGGCGCGCGCGTCGCGCAAGAACAGATACATCACGATGACCGCCAGCAAACCACCCCAGAGGGCTGCACTCTTCACTTCGTCGACGGCGCTGGCAATGAAACGTGACTGGTCGTAGACGGTTTGCAACTCGGTCTGCGGCGGCAGATTCTTGCGCAGTGTTGCCAGCGTGCTGTCTATTGATGCCGCTAACTGAACGGTATTGGCATCACCCTCTTTGTAAATCGCCAGCTCGATGCACTCCTGCCCACCCAACCGAGCGATAGCCGCGCGATCCTTGTGGCCGCGTTCGACGCGCGCCACGTCTTTGAGATAGACCGGCCGATTGTCGATCGTCGCGATCACGGCGTTGGCCATCCCCTCGAGCGTCGTGAACTCATTGACCGTCCGTACCAGGAAGCGTTGTGTGCCCTGCTCAAGTCGGCCACCAGAGAGATTGACGTTTTCCGCGCCCAGCCGCGCTGCAACCTGGCCGACGCCCAAGCCAAGCTGTGCAAGTCGATCCTGGTCGACAAATACCTGGATCTCATCCTCGAAGCCGCCGCTGACCTTGACGGCAGCAGAGCCTTCCAGTGCCTCGAGGTCCGGTTTCAGCCGCTCATCTGCATAGCGTCGCAGCGCCTTGAGTTGATCCTGCTCGGACAGGCGCGCCGCTGCTGTGGCGGTGGCTACCAAGGCGAGACGCATGACCGGCTCGGTCGAGGGATCAAACCGCAGCAGCAGCGGCCGCGCGGCTTCATCCGGCAATTGCAGCAGATCCAGCCGTTCGCGGACATCGATGCCCGCGAAGTCCATTTCTGTGCCCCAGACAAACTCGAGAATGACGTCGGACTGGCCGGCGCGCGACACCGAGCGGACAGCGCGCACATTGCGGATCACGCCAGCGGCTTCTTCGATCGGCCGCGTGACCAGGTTCTCCACCTCGAGTGGCGCCGCCCCGGGAAGTTCGGTCCGGATCGTGAGGGTGGGGTAGGACAGGTCGGGCAGCAGGTTGACCTTGAGGCGATTGAGTGACACCCAACCAAACAGCGCGATGGCCAGGGTCACCATCGCGATCGTCACGCGGCGACGAATCGCAAACTCGATGACACCCATGACCTAACGAGCCGCGTCGACGTCGAGCGTGACGACTCGTACGGCGTTGCCGTCCTTGAGTCCGTTCTGACCCACCGTGACTACCTGCTCGCTCCCGTCAAGACCAGCAAGCACTTCGATGTCACCGCCGTTGGTGAGCCCAGTCGTTAGCGTGCGTTGCCGCGCCTTGTCAGCGGCGACAATGAAAACTGAGCGCACATCGTCGTTCTCGACTAGTGCTGCGCGCGGAATCGTCAGGGCATCGGCGCGACGATCAAAGACGATCCCGACACGCGCGAACATGCCAGGCTTGAGCTCGCCGCTGGGGTCGTCGACCTCGAGTGTTACCTTGAAGGTCGCGGTGGCGGCATCCACGGTCGGTGAGACGAGTGTCACTTTGCCAAGAAATCGCTTGTCCGCTAGCGCGTCTACCTGAATGCCGGCCGGCTGACCGACCTGCAGCCGCGACAGCTCTCGCTCCGGAATGAACACGCTGGCCTTTAGCGGTGTCGGGTCAGTGACACGTAGCAGTGCCGCGCCCACCGGCACCGTCTGTCCGACCCTGATAGAGCGCGTGGCAATGATGCCGGCGAACGGCGCGCGAATTTCGGTGTAGGACAGTGACAGGCGTGCCAGCTCATGGGCGGCGCGCAGATTGTCCAGATCGAACTTGAGACCCTCAAATGCGCCGCGCGCGACCAGGCCTTTCTCGTGCAGCTCAACCTGCCGCTGATAGTCGCGCTGAGCCTTCGCCAACGCGGCGCGGGCCTGCGCCGCTTGCAGTCGCAGTTGCCGGTCATCCAGCGTCGCCAGAAGTTGGTTGGACTTGACGACGTCGCCTTCCTCAACCAGCAGGCGCAGCGCCTTCCCCGCCCACTTTGGCGATGACTTCCGCGTCGGCCTCGGCCTCGAGCGTCGCCGTACCAGAGTAGGTGGCTAGCATCTCGCGCCGTAACGGCGTGACGACCTCGACCGGTATCAGAGAGGCCTCGTCGTCGGACGCCTTCGATGAGGCCTCGCCCTGCTGGGCGCAGCCCGACGACAGCAACAATGCTGCGCTTAGGAGCGCCCCAGTGAGCCAGCGAGTCGTGTGCATCGGCATCCCCTCCCTGCACGTTAGATGCGCGGTATGCGCCAGCAGTTCAAAACGGCAGGGTAATAGGAGCCTAATTTATAATAGTGTTATAGTCAACTACAACACTAATTTTACTTAATCTGACTTACTATCCGCTTGGGCAGATTCCGCTTTTACGGTACGGGTCGCGGGCTGCCCGGGACGAACGCCCAAGACCATATCGCCCATGATCTGCGTCGCCTGCTCGAGAACGGAGTCGGGGGTGGTACCGCTCTCGAAGTCCTCGACCGCCTTCAGTAACGGTAGCTGCTGCGCCGTGCGGCGTGCGTTTTCACGGGCAAGGCGCTCGGTATCAAGACGGATTCGCTCCGCCTGCCGCTCTTTCAGATTGAGCGAGAGGCTAGTTTGCTTGCGGATCGTATCGAGTGCGGCGAGGTCAGAGACCAGCCAACGGTAGTTAGGATCCCGGTCCGCTCGGGCACGTTCCTCGAGTGCCAGCGTGGCGATCGGGGTTTTTGGCATACGTGATTCGAGCCGGAACGGCACGCCGGGAATTCGATCCCACGGCAGCGCACCTGGCAAGGCACTCTCACCAACTTCCTCGATATCGATGGGCGAGGGCAGGGGCACGTCCGGTTCGACGCCTCGATGCTGCGTGCTCTCACCCGTCACGCGATAGAATTTGCCGATGGTCACGGTCAGCTGACCACTCGTTGGCTTTGCTGACCAGCGATCGAGCGGCACGAGGTTTTGCACGGTGCCTTTGCCAAAGGTTCGTTGACCGAGCACGACGCCGCGGCGGTAGTCCTGAATGGCGCCCGCAAAAATCTCGGACGCAGAGGCGCTAAACCGGTCGACCAGTACGGCCAGCGGTCCCGCATAGGCAATGGTTGGATCCGGGTCGTCCTGCACTTCGAGCTCACCAGTAGTCACCTTGAGTTGTACGACTGGGCCTTTCTCGACAAACAAGCCAGTGAGTGCGGTGGCTTCGGTGCGATACCCGCCGCCGTTGCCGCGCAGATCGAGCACGACACCGTCGACCTTGTCGGCCTTGGCTTCATCGAGCAGCCGCCGTACGTCTCGTGTGGTGCTGCGAAATTCCTTGTCACCCGCATTCTGGGCCTGCACGTCCTGATAAAAACCCGGGACCGTGATGACGGCAACTTTCAGGGTACGCTCACCACGTTCAATGGTGCGCAGCTCTTTCTTGGCCGCCTGGGCTTCAAGTGTCACTTTGTTACGCGTGAATTCGAGAGTCTTTTCCGGCGAACCCGGCGCGGCACCTGAGGGCAGCACCTGCAACCGCACCTGCGTGCCAGCCTTGCCGCGGATCAATTGCACCACATCGTCCAGACGCCAGCCGATCACGTCAGTGACGGGCCCTTCGCGTCCCTGGCCGACACCGGTGATGCGGTCGTTAGCTTGCAGCGTGCCCGCGACGGCAGCCGGCCCGCCTTCAATTACGTTCATGATAGTGACGATGTCATCGATGAGCTGCAGCGACGCGCCGATGCCGTCGTAGTTCAGACTCATCTGAATGCGATATTCCTCAGAGCTGCGCGGCGAGAAATAGCTCGAGTGCGGGTCATAGGCGCGGGCATAGCCGTTCATCAGCGCTTCAAAGACGTCGTCACCACTCACTTGATCGACGCGCTTGAGCGAGCGCTGGTAGCGCTTGCGCAGAATGTCACTGGCTTCAGGCCAGGTCTTGCCGGTCAGTAGCAACGACAAGGCATCGTTCTTGACGCGCTGGCGCCAGATCTCGTTCAGTTCTTCGGTCGTCGTCGGCCACGGTGCCTTTTCCCGGTCGAACACGAACGACTCCTGCCGTGTCCAGTCTGGCTCCTTCGCCAGAACGTCGATCGCGTATTGCACGCGTTCGCGGTTGCGTTGTTGGTAGCGCGCAAAAATGGCGAATGCGGCATCGATGTCACCCGAGCGCGCCATATCGTCGAAGCGTAGCCGGTACTGTTCAAATTCCTGGACGTCGCTGGCCAGTAGATTGGAGCGTTGCCGATCGATCGTGTCGAGGTACCGATCAAAAACCACGCTCGAAATGCGGTCATCGAGTTTGGCGCCGGTGTAGTGCATGCCTTCGAGCATCGAAGTGACGCGGCGCGCCACGGTGCGCTGCCTTTCGGTTGGCGCAATCGAGCCTGGCGGCAGCAGCGAGGTGCTGGCCGGTGCCGGCGCCGAACCGGCGATAACCACCAGCGCGGCCGTGAGCGCCGACGTGGCGAGGAAGCTGAAAGGACTGCGGCGACGATGAATCATGCAACTCCGGGCCGCGAGCGGCGGCAACTAGTACAATGCAAGGCTAAGGCCCGCAGGCAGGCCACGACAAGCACTACGCTAGCGTACCGCGAAAACCACCATGAAACCGTTGACAGTATTGATAGGAATCGTGATGGGCTCGCTGGTCTCGACCACGGTGGCGCTATGTTTGACATTGGTGGTCTTTTTGCTGCTGCCCGAGTTCCGCGAGCGTGCCGCTCACGAGCAAATGCCGTTGATCAAGGCGTTTGCACTCGTCTTGGTCGCCGCGGTAGCGTCGGCCTATAGCTTCTACGGCGAGCTCCGGACGCGCAAGTGGCGCGGGTGGGCACACGCGGCCTTGCTGGTGATGATTGTGGCTATCGTGGCCGCGTACTGGCCCGCAGAATGAGGGCGCGCGGGACGACAGCGTCTCGCCGTTGGACCTGGACAAGGGTTGAACATGTCGATATTTGAGCGTTCTTGGGCGGTGACAGTTCCCGCGGTGCTGGCGGCTTTCTTTCTGGCGGCCTGCGCGACACCTCAAAAGGCACTTCAGACTGGCGCAGACTCATTGGCACAGACTGCCGCCAAGGCGGCGGTGGTGACACCGCCCGCGTTGGCGCCGTTGCCCGAGCCCGTGTCACTGGCGACCTATACACGGCACGTCGTCACGCTGGCGGCTGACGATTTTGGTGGCCGCAAACCGGGCTCGTCCGGTGAGCAAAAGACGCTCGATTATCTGGTCGCTGAGTTCAAACGACTCGGGCTCGAGCCAGCCAATGGGGACAGCTATCTGCAGGCAGTGCCGATGGTTGAGATTACCGCCGCTTCTGATGCTGCCCTGACCTTGACCACGGGCGGTGCATCCCGCGCGCTGGAATACGGCAAGGACATGGTCATCTGGACGAAGCGCGTCAAAGAGCAGGAGTCAATCAAGGGCAGCGAACTGGTGTTCGTGGGCTACGGCATCACGGCGCCGGAGTTCGACTGGGACGACTATGCCGGTGTCGACATGCGCGGCAAGACGGCGGTGATCCTGGTCAACGACCCCGGGTTTGCGACCCAAGATCCGAATTTATTTCGTGGCCGGACGATGACGTACTACGGCCGCTGGACGTACAAGTATGAAGAAGCAGCCCGGCGGGGTGCCGCTGGCGCCATCATCGTGCACGAGACCGAGCCGGCCGCCTACGGTTGGGACACGGTGGCTAACAGCTGGACCGGTCCGCAGCTCGACATGCAGACACGTGACGGCAACGCCGGGCGCGTCGCGATCGAAGGCTGGATCACGCAGTCGCAGGCTGAGCAGCTATTTGCGGCGAATGGCGGCAGCTACGAGGCTGCCAAAGACCGGGCGAAAGCCCGCGGTTTCAAGCCAGAAGCGCTGCAAACGAAGGTCACTGCGGCAGTCCGCAACTCGGTGCGGCGAGCGAATTCTTACAATGTGGCAGCGCGCTTGCCCGGCAGCAGGCGCCCCAACGAACACGTCCTTTATATGGCGCATTGGGACCATCTGGGTCAGATGATTGGGCGCAGTGGTGACAGCATATTCAATGGTGCGGTCGACAATGCCACCGGCACTGCGGGTCTGTTGGCGATCGCGGAGGCCTTCAGCAAGGCGGAGCAGCGGCCCGAACGGTCGCTATTGTTTCTGGCAGTGACGCTCGAAGAGTCTGGCTTGTTAGGCTCCGCCTACTACGTCGACAATCCGTTGGCGCCGCTCGCTTCGACCGCGGCAGTGATCAACATGGACGCCATTCCTTTCGGTGGGCCGACGCGTGACGTCACCGTGATCGGCGCCGGCGCGTCCGAGCTGGAGGGACTATCTTGCCGCACTCGCACAGCGCCAGGACCGTGTCTTGCGGCCGGAGTCCACGCCGGAGAAGGGCGCGTTTTATCGCTCAGACCATTTCAATTTCGCCAAGCGTGGTGTGCCGTCGCTGTATGCCAAGCTCGGTATCGACGATCGTGAGCGCGGGGCCGAGTGGGGCGCAGCGCAGATGGTCGATTACACCGCCAAACGCTACCATCAGATCGGCGATGAATACCGGCCCGAGGTGGATTTGCGGGGCGGCTGGCAGGATCTCAACTTGTTATATGCGGTGGGTGCCCAGATCGCTTCCGAAGCAACGTTCCCTAACTGGTATCCGGGCAATGAGTTTCGCGCGATCCGGGATCGTAGTCTGGCAACGATGGCCAAGTGATTAGCGGCGATCTTCGCGCCGCCGCCAGGGCACTTGGGCTGTCTGGCCGCCGGTGCTGTTATAGGGATCAAAGCCAGGCGAATCCTTGGCTAGCGCCATTTCACCCACCAGCTTGACCTTGATCTTGTTGACCCCTGAGGGCTCGCGTTTGACGCGTGATGCCGTCGAGTTTTCTGGCGAGGTGCTATTGCTGGGTTCGCTCATCGAGTCACTCATCAGGGGCCCCTAATCTCTTGCCGTCATCTGCGTGACGATGGGCCGATGTTGCCAGTTGGCGACGGTCGGCATTGCAAAAGATCTCTATTTCGTGACATTGATCACGGAATTGGGTTTGCAATTTTACCTAATGGGAGCGCCGCCAGATTGCCGCAAACAAGCGGCCTAACAGGATGAAACCGTATGGCCCCAGTACCGCTATCCAGACGCTGAGATGGCCGTTTGCCAGGCCGCGCAGATAGTCGCCCAACAAAGCCAGCGGCCCACCATTAGCGTACGAGCCCAACGTGAGTCGGCCTGCTAGGTAGATCAGCAGTGGCAGCACCAACAGGCCGAGCACGAGCGCGACAGCCAGAACCGTCAGCTCGAAGCGCAGCGGTGACTGCGTACGGTACGCCTCCCAGGTGCGAGAAATCCATGCAAACAAAGACCGCCTCTCCCAATCTGCGCCCGAGCAGGCTTAGCCTGAACCCGCCGGCGGCGATGAGCGCATAATAACGCATGAGCAGCATTCGCACCGCCGTGATCGGCGTTGGTTATCTCGGTCGCTTCCACGCGCAGAAATATGCCCAAAATGCAAAAAGCGAACTCGTCGCGGTGGTCGATTCCCGGGCAGACGCTCGTGATCGGGTGGCCGCTGAGCTAGCAACCCGCAGCGTTGGTGATTACCGCGAGCTCCTTGGCAAGGTCGACGCTGTCAGTGTGGTGACGACGACGCCTGCGCACTTTGAGATCGCCGCGGCCTTTCTGCGGGCGGGGGCGCATGTGTTGGTCGAAAAGCCGATCACGGAGCAGCCCGCTGAGGCGCGCGAGCTGATCGACATTGCGGCGAAGCAATGTCGGGTCTTGCAAGTCGGGCACCTCGAGCGGTTTAACCCCGCGTTGCGCGCTGCCGAGCCACATCTGGCGCGCCCGCGCTTCATCGAATCCCAGCGCCTCGCGCCGTACAAAGAGCGCGGTACGGATGTGAATGTTGTTCTCGATTTGATGATTCATGACATCGATCTGATCCAGAGCATCACGCGCAGCGACATCGTCGCTGTGGATGCGATCGGCAGTCCGGTGTTCTCGGACGAGATCGATATCGCCAATGCCAGGATTACGTTTGCCAACGGTTGTGTTGCGAATACCACGGCGAGCCGGGTCAGTCTCAAATCCGAGCGCAAGCTGCGGATTTTTGAAGACGCCGCCTACCTGTCGCTTGATCTGCAGCAGAAGGTTCTGACGCTGATACGCAAACGCAGCTCGCCACCGACGCCTGGGCAACTACCGGTCGTGATTGAGGAGGCGAGCTTCGAGCAAGGTGACGCGCTCGCGAGCGAAATCGAATCTTTTCTCGATTCGATTGTCCAACAAAAAGCACCTATCGTAAGTGGTGAAGATGGACTACGAGCGTTGGAGACCGCCCTCAGAATCAGCGCACAGGTCAATGCGGGCTTGGCAGCGCGGCGCGCGGCTAGCTGAGTCGGTCATCGCAGTCGGTCGGTGCCCTCGTCGTGGCGTTTCCGGTGCCCGTGCGCTGCCCTTGAATTTCCGCGTGGCGAACCCATTTCAGTGGCTATGAACAACCTTGTTCCCTACATTTCCGCGCCGCGTAAGACCGTTGATATCGATCTGGTGGCCGATTTCACCTGCCCTTGGTCGTGGCTCGGCATGGCACAGGTGGGGCGGGCGCTCGGTAATCTGCAGGGCAGTATCGTGCCCGAAGTCCGCTGGCATCCGTTTCGGTTGCGTAAACCGGGCGCCGACGATGCCAACCAGCCGTTTCGTCGCTACCTTGAAGAGCGACTACCCAATGGCATCACAGTCGACTTCGCCGAGCGCAGTCTGCGCGAGGCCGGTCGCGAGCTCGGCCTGCGGTTCAACTTTGACCAGATCGAGACGGTACCCGACACGACCGAGGCACATCGGCTGGCATTTCTTGCAGCTCGGGAAGGGTTGCAGGCGCATGTCGCGGCCGCAGTGTTTCGCGCCTACTTCGAGGCTGGTCGTGACATCGGTGACAGCGAAACACTGCGCCAGATCGGTGCAGAAGCTGGCATGTCGGTCGAGGTGTTACAGCAGTTTCGCGATTCGGATGAGGGTAGCTCGGATCTCCTCAAAGCAGAAGAACGGCTGCGCGGTTTCGGTGTGCGCGGCGTGCCCAATCTGCTGTTCAACGGGCGCGTGTTCGTGCCAGGCGCGGTAGACGTGAATACCTACATACTCGCGCTCGATCAGGCCCTGTTCCCGGCCATAGAGACGCCAACCGAGGGCGAACAACCGGTGGTAGCCAAACCGACGCTGCACTGATCGCAGCGGCTTTGCTTCGGGTCACCCGCACGCGGTAACGTAGCGGCCATGCCGCAGCCAGAATTACTGAGCGATCTTCGCACCATCGTTGGCGAGCGCGGGCTGGTGACGGGCGATGCGGTCCGCGCGCGTGCGTCGAGTTCGTGGCTTGGAGCCGTGGAAGCGCAGGTGCTGGTGCGTCCGTCGACGACGGCGGAGGTCTCGCAAGTGCTCGCGTTGTGCAACGCGCGCTCGCAAGCAGTTGTGCCGCACGGCGGCCTCACGGGTCTGGTCCATGGCGCGACGGCGGGCCCTGACGAAATCATTTTGTCACTGGAATGGTTGAATTCGATCGAACGAGTCGACGTCGCGGGCCGAACCATAAACGCCGGCGGCACTCGGGTCGTACGCTATGGTATGGCCCGCGGGCTGGTGTTAGGCCTGGAGGTGGTGCTTGCTGATGGCACGGTGCTCACGTCACTCAATCGCATGCTGAAGAACAATGCCGGCTACGACCTCAAGCAGTTGTTCATCGGCAGCGAGGGCACGCTCGGCGTCGTCACGCGCGCTGAACTGCGCCTGGTCGCCAAACCACGCAGCCATGATACGGCGCTCGTCGCAGCGCCAGACTTTGCGGCGCTGGTCCGGGTATTGCACCATCTGGACGCGGGGCTAGCTGGCCAACTGAGCGCTTTTGAAGCAATGTGGGGCAACTTCTACGATATCAACACGGCGCCGCCGACCCAGCATTCGGCGCCGTTGGCGCGGGGTGCAGCGATGTACGCGTTGATAGAGTCGTTAGGTGCAGAGCCGGTCGCGGATCAGGCGCGGCTCGAGGGCCTGCTGGGCGAGTTGTTGGAGGCAGGGGTGATCACCGATGCGGCGTTGGCCAAGTCCGACCAGGAACGGCGCGCCATGTGGGCCATCCGCGAGGATGTGTTTGCCGTCAGCAGGATTGCGCGCGCGCAGGCGTTCGATGTGAGTCTGCCGATCGATGCGATGCTGGACTACACGCGGCAGGTAGCGACGGATTTGCGCTCAATCGTAGGTCCCGAGCGGACGTTTATTTTTGGGCATCTGGCCGACGGCAATCTGCACCTGGTCGTCGCATCAGGCGAGGATGTCGCTGTGCGCCGCCGGGTCGAGGAGGTGATTTATCGCCCCCTCGCTGATATCGGCGGGTCGGTCTCAGCCGAACACGGCATCGGCACCGAGCGGATCGACTATCTGTCATGGTCGCGCACGCCGGCGGAGATCGAGTTGATGCGCACGCTCAAGCGCGCACTCGATCCACGCGGTATTCTCAACCCCGGCAAAGTTATCCTGACAAAGGGATGAGTGACGAGATGAGCGAGCGCCAGCCATTGCCCCACTTACTACGACCTGCACGCAAGGTCACGGTTGCGGCGACGCAGTTCGCCTGTGATTGGGATATCGATGCCAACATCGCGCGCGCAGAGGCGCTCGTTCGGCAGGCGGCAGCGCAGGGTGCCGAGATCATCCTGCTGCAGGAACTGTTCGAGACGCCTTACTTTTGTATCGAGCAGGATTCGCGCCATCTGAATCTGGCAACGACGGTCGCTGAGAACCGCGCCGTTCGGCATTTCAGCGCCGTGGCGCGCGAGCTGGGTGTCGTATTGCCGATCAGCTTTTTCGAACGCGACAACCGGGCGTTCTTTAACTCCATCGCGATTCTGGACGCCGACGGCAGCAATCTGGGCGTTTATCGCAAGGCGCACATTCCAAACGGGCCCGGCTACCAGGAGAAGAACTACTTTTCCTTGGGCGATACGGGCTTCAAGGTCTGGGACACGCGCTTTGGTCGCCTGGGTGTGGGTATCTGCTGGGACCAGTGGTTTCCGGAGTGCGCCCGCGCGATGGCGTTGATGGGCGCGGAGTTGCTGCTGTACCCCACCGCGATCGGCAGCGAGCCACCGCCGGCGATGCCGGTGAATTCGCGCGACCACTGGCAGCGCACACAGCAAGGGCATGCCGCGGCGAATCTGATGCCGGTGATCGTCGCCAATCGCTACGGTCTGGAGCGCTCATTGCAGGATCCGGACGGGCTATATATTCGATTCTATGGTTCATCGTTCATCGCCGATGCCACCGGCGCTAAGGTGGCGGAAGCGGGCGAGGACGCCGACGCTGTCCTGACGGCTACCTTCGATCTGGCGGCGTTGGATGCGCAGCGCAACAACTGGTTTGTATTTCGCGATCGGCGGCCTGAACTCTATGGCGCACTAACGACGTTCGACGGTCGAACGCGTCCCTAGTTCGGGACGAACGTCAGGTGGCTGCCAGGCGCGATCGTTAGTCGCGCGCAGGTACCCGCCGTGAACTCCCAGGCGGCGCGCGCACCGCGAGCGCTGGCAATCGCAAACGGTGGCAAAGCGTGGCGCACGGTAATGACGATGTCCTCGGCGTCGACAAATGCGACGTCGATGGCGTAACGCATGCCTATCATATGTACCGAACTGCACGGTGCGATGAGCAACGCCTGAGCATCGAGCAGTGGCGGGCGCAACAACAAGCCGCGCGCGCGTTCGAGGAACGACTCGCACCGCATCACGGTCAGAGGTAAATCTAGATGGGCGCAGCGCGCGCCGCCGTATGTCATCGAGACGTTGCGCTGCGGGAGAACCACTGCGCCATGGCTGCAATGATAGTGACCGTTGCGGCGCCTGTCAGTGCAACCGGGATCGACCAGCGCGTGGCGATCGCACCCCAGATGACGCTGCCCGTTGTCAACGCGATCATGAGCGCCATCAAGGAGATCGACAGTCCGCGGGCGAGCAGTGGCTTGGGGAGTATCAGCTGCGCTTCGATATTGATTGACGTCAACGCTACGGCCCAACTCATGCCGGCCGCGAACATGGCGACGCTCATGGCCGACGACGACTCGCCGTAGACGATCGCCAGCATGGCAATGCCACTCACCAATGTACCCATGAGGATGAGCTTGTCGCGACTGAAACGCCTCGAGACGCGCGCGATACTGAGCGATCCGAGCACCGATCCGACGCCATAGCAACTCAGAAACCAACCCAGATGCCGCGCGCCGGCCGCGCCGACATCGTCGAAGCGCTGTGCCACCAGACTCGGTAGCAAGCCGAGCAGCGCGCTGACACCCACGAAGCAGGCAAGCGTGCGAATGAGCAAACGGCGAAAGTGGCTGTCCGTCACTGCGAAGCGCAGGCCAACGCGAATCGCGCTGGCGATCGAGGGCCGTTGTTGTGCCGGAGCGTTGACCGCGAGAGATTGCCCTAGCGTTGCGACGACCAGCCAAAGTCCGACAAAAGCCAAAACGTTAGTAATCAGTGTGATTCCGGCGCCCAGCAAACTGATCAGAATTCCCGCGAAGGCAGGACCGACAGACCGCGACGCACTCGAGGTCATGCCGTTCAGGGTCACTGCGCTCGGCAATGTCGCTCGGCTGACAAGATCCGGAATTGTCGATTGCATTGCCGGCGTCATGAGCGAGGACGACGCGCCGAACACGAACGTCAAGGCCAGCAACAACTGCGGCGACAAATGACCGGTGAGAGCAAGCGCGCCGGTCCCGGCGGTCGCGAGCATCAAGCCGCTGAGCGAGCCCAGCATGATGTAACGGCGATCAAACAAGTCGGCCACTGCACCGGACGGTAGCGCGACCAGCACCACGGACAGACTCATGATGCCCTGCACGAGACTCACTTGCAGCGGTGTACCACCGAGATCCACCATCAGCCAGGCTGCGCCCACATTCTGCAAAGACGCACCGATGAAAGCGAAGAACGAGAAGATCCAGAAACGGCGAAAAACCTTGTGCTCTAGCGCCGTCCAGGTTCCGGGCGGGCTGTCCGGCGGGGTGTCCGCTGCCACGCTGCTAGCGCGCGAGGTGGGCTCGCCGGAGCGCCGCTCCAGCTCTGGGGGATGTGCGTCGCCACGGGCTACCGACTAGGCGCTGCTTGGATCGAGGCTACGGTCCGAGTAGTCGATCGCTCGATGATTCGACCGGGCAGCACCACGCGGCGCGGCCGATCGGCGCCGCTGTCGTCAAACATGTCACTGAGTGCTGCGTCGATCATGCCGTCGAGCGGTAGGGCGACAGTCGTGAGCTCGTTGGCGGCCCAGGACGCAGCGGGAATATCGCCGAATCCGACGACAGCGATGTCGTCGGGGACGCGCTGGCCGAGATCGATGCGCAAGCCATCGAGTACGCCAAGCGCTGTGAGATCCGAGGAGCACACCACGGCATCGGGTTGTTTGCCAGCTTCGACAAACTCGCGGATGAACTGTCTGCCAGCCGCGTAGCCCACTAGATCAGTGCCCTCACCAATGATCTGGCCGCGACGCTGGGCGTTGAGCACACTGCGGAAACCGTCCTGGCGCTCGATGCCGGCCCGCAACTGGGCGCGCCCGCGTACCAGCAGAAAGCGTTGATAACCGACGTTGAGTAGGAGGGCCGCCAGTTCTCTACCGATGCCAGCATTGTCGAGTACGATACTGGTCGCCGGCAGCCCCTGTCGTTCGCGGTTCAGCAGTACGAGCCGTACGCCTGCCCGTGCGCACTCGGCGGCGAGTTCCTCGCTCGGTGCTGCCGAGACGAGCACGATGCCGTCCACTTGATACTGGCGCAGCAGGCGCACCGAGTCATCGACGTCCTTTTCAGAACTGCCCGCAAGTAGCATCACGCGATAATCACGCGCCTGCAGTTTCTCGCTGAACTGGCGCAACATCGCGGCGTAGAATGGGTTCTCCCACTCGCCCATGATCAAGCCGATCAGGCGCGATTGACGTGTGATCAGACTACGCGCGATGACGTTCGGTTGGTAGCCCAACTGCGCTGCGGCACGCTGCACTTTGCGGCGCGTGGCATCCGACACGCTCGCCGCAGGCGTGAACGTCCGTGAGACAGCCGATCGCGAGACACCTGCGAGTGCCGCCACATCATGCGACGTGATCAGCACCCGCTCGCCGTCCCGTAAGCCTCCGGGTACGCGTGCGCCTGCCAGCGGCACTCGCGAGCGCGTCGCGGGCCGGCGGGCACGGGTCTTCTTTGCAGGCATCGTAGTAGTCCGCTTGTGCGCGCCTGCCTCAGGCGTCCGACTTGAGTCCGCTGAAGAACGTCGCCCAATCCACCTTGCCGCCTTTGCCACCTGACACGACTTCTAGCGTCTTGCCGCGTGATGCGGGGTCGCCCAGTGCTTTGACGCACACCGTGGCAACATCGGCGCGCGGAATCTGGCCAGTGATCAGATTGTCGCCCTGCAGCGCGACAACGGTTGCTTCACCGCCAGCCGTATCCCCAAGTCCGCCAGCGCGCACCAAGGTATAAGGCACACCACTGGTACGCAGCGCTTCTTCGCCCTTGGCCTTCCATTCCATGACGCGACCAAAGCGATTGAGCGGGTGCTCTTTGGCGCGCGAGATGCCGAGCGATGAGACTTGCACGAACTGTTCGACGTTCGCTTTCTTCGCGGCCAGGGCCAGATTGCGTACGCCTTCGTAGTCGACGAACTCGGGACTGTTAGTCGGATCGTTGAACGTATTCGAGCCCAGCGCCGAGACGACATACTTGACGCCTGTCATGGCCTTGTCGAGGCTCGCCATGTCACGCACGTCAGCTTGCACGAACTCGATCTCACTGCCGAGCTTTTCCTTGGCCTTGTCTACGTCGCGCACCAATGCGCGGATCTTTGTGTAGCCCTCCGCTTTGAGTGCAGCTAGCATGGCTGGGCCACTGCGGCCGGTGGCACCCACGACGAGTACCAGGCCGTCGCGCGCGGTGGCGGCTGCGGCCTTGCGCGCGGCAGGCTTGTGGCCCATCTGTAGGTGCGCAATGCGGTATTTGCCGCTTTCCTTGCGCGTGACAGCAGTGCCGGCACCGGTCAACTCCATTTTGCGCTCACCGGCGTCCATCGAGACCTGGTAGCCGAATACCACCCAGACCGCATTGCCACTACGGGCGGCGCGCGGGTCGATGAGCTCGAACTTGAGACCTTTTCGCTCGCCCACTTCTTTTGACAGTGTCGCAACGATCTTGGCGCGATCGGTGTTGATGACGCCATTCTCGATCGCGGTCACATCGTTACCGCGGCTGAACAGATCGTCGAAAGCGGCGCCATCGGCGGTTTGCATCGCCGTTGCGAAGCGCTGCACCGTGGCAATCGCGTCCGACTCTGGCGATGCGTTGGCCATCTGGCCCGCGCCAAGCAAGCTTACAGCCAGCACCAGGCCGGTCAGTATTTTTCCAAGTCTCATTTGTTTGTCCCCTCTGTAAGTGACACTAACGGCCGGTCAACATGCGTTGAAAGACGCCGTCCTTCAGCCATAACCAATGCCGCAGGGCGCCCACCAGGTGTAACGCAATACCGGCAAACAAAACCGTATTCAGCAATAGATGGACAAGCTTCATCTGCTTTAACAGCGCTTCATCGGCTGCCACTAAGTTCGGAATATTGAACAGGCCAAACCAGCTAACGACAGTCCCCGCCGACTGAGACATGATGAGTCCGGACAATGGCAATAGCAGCAGCAGCGCGTACAGCAAGTACTGATTGAAACGCGCCAAAGCGCGAGCAGCGGCACCGACGCTGTCGGGCAGGGTGGGCACACCATTGGCCCAGCGCCAACCGAGACGAATTACGATCAGCGTGAAAATCGTCAGCCCTAACGAGCGATGCTGCAACAGAAGTGCGAATTTGTCGTTGCCCAGCGGCAGCTTCCAGGCGCGTAGTGCGATGACTATCTGCGTCGCGACCAACAGTGCTACGCCCCAATGCAGCAGTCTTGCCATGGCGCCATAGCCGCGCATCGTCGAATTCAAACTCATATCGCGCTCTCTGTGTTAGTTTGTGCTGCCAGTCGCCGGGCAACCAGGTCGTCCATTGTCTTGGCGTGGCTGTCGCGCGTGATGCGGTAAAAGGAGAACACATAGACGCTCAGGACGCCGAACAAAAACACGCCAGGGCCATAGACCCAACCAAGGTGGTTGAGCACGTCCTGCGCCACCTCACCGGGACGTACCGTGCGACCGGTCGGAAATGAGATCAACGATAACGCTACCCCCGCAACCAGATGACCGACCCCCGAGGTCGCCTTGTTAGCGAAATTGAAGAAGCCGAACAGGGCGCCTTCCTGCCGCTTGCCAGTGCGCCATTCATGGTCATCGGCGATGTCGGCCACGATCGCACCAGTGGTTACGACTAGCAAGCCGACGCAGATACCGGCAAAAAACTGTGCCGCCAGCAGAAATGGTAAGCATAGTGGACTGCTGTTCTCCGGAAACAGGCCCAGCAGCCGTAGCGATGTCGGCAAAACGAATGCTGCCAGCAGCAAGATCAGGCCGACGTACATTGAGCGCTTCTTGTCGAGTCTGTCGATGATGTATTTGGCGAACGGGATAAAAATCACCGTGCCGCCGAACAGCGCATACAGCATGAACTGGATGTTCTTCGTGGAGAGCTCCCAGAAGTAGGTATTCATATGCAGCGCCAGCGTCCGCTGCGTGCCCAGAATGATGAAGAACATCACTGAGACGAGAAAGAACGCCAGAAACGACGGGTTACTCAACATGCCCTTGAGCTGCGCCAGATAGGCGCGTACGTCGGTGATCCTTGCACCGGTGCCGACGGGATGCAGATAGGGGATTTGGCTCTGCGTACCACGCGCACAGATCAGGATGACCACCATGCCCGCAATACCGAAAGCGAGCGCGAAAGAGGGGTAGGCTGCTGGGTTCAGTTGCCCCTGCGGAAACTCCGCCGACGCTTTGAAGAAGATCTGAAAAGCTGCGGCGGTAACCGCGATCGAGCCGAGGAAGGAGAACATGTTCCGGTAGGCGACGATGGCGGAGCGTTCGCGTTGATTGTCCGTGAGTTCGGCGCCCAGTGCGTAGTAGGGCACGATGAAAAATGTCATGACCGTGCGGACGGCAATCGCAAAGAAGGTGAGCCACGCGAACAGTGTCCAGCCCGACAGCGTGGCAGGCGGCGAGAACAACAACCACAGGCCAATGGCGAACGGCACTGCCGCGGCATAGATATACGGATGGCGCCTGCCCCAGCGGGTGCGGACGCCATCCGATATGCTGCCTAACAACGGATCCGTAATCGCATCGACTACCAACGCAAGAAACAACGCGAGACCGGCTTTCGCCGGCTCGAGATGCAGCACCTGCACGTAGTAGAAGAGCAGGAAGAACTCAAACGAGTTCGACTTGATTGATTCGGCGACCTGGCCCACCCCGTAGGCCATCTTGGTCGGAATCTTGAGTACGCGATCTCGCATCCGTTGTACGCGCGCCGGCAGGCGCTGTTACATGGGCGCAGTGGTGTGCTGCGCCTTGTCGCCGCCGTAGCGGGAGTAGAGTCTGCTGTAGACGCGTGAGATGAACTCTTTGCGTTCCGCCGAAAGCTTGGCCTGCAGTGCATCCGACGGCCGACCGGCGTCGAGCTTCTCCAGCACTTTGGAGCCGCTGTCCCGCAGCAGCTCTTCCATATAGGCCATCCGGTCACGCAGCGTCCACAGCTCGCCACCGAGCTCAAGCACAATGCCGATCAGATGATCGATCGCTTCCTGCTCGAAATAAGTCGGATTGTTGGGTTTGAAACCTGGCAGGTCCCGCACATACGCCAATTCGTCAGCGCCATTTTTCTTGGACATTGTAGTAGCTCCCTTTACTGCTGCAGTGGCTTGATGCAGACGCGGCCAGTGCGCAGGCTGTTCTTTGGATCGAATGGCTCCATCTTGAAGCCAACCGCGGCGATCGTTTTCTCGATATTCGAGCGCACGAACGGCGGCAGGAACGGCTCGCCGTTGTCCTTGGAGTCCATCTCCGCAAACCACATGTTGTAAACATCGCGGTCATCGACACTGGTGAAATCCAGGATGGTCATTGCGCCACCGGGACGCAGCACGCGGAACGACTCTTCGAGCACACGACGGCTCGCCTCCGGCGGTAACTCATGAAACAGCAACATCGACAGCACCGCGTCGAAGTGGTTGTCAGGGAAAGCCATTTTTTCGGCATTCATCTGCTTGAAGTGCACGTCGATGTTCTGTTCGACGGCACGCAGATGCGCGTAGCGAACCATTGGCGCTGCGATATCGATGCCAGTGACCTCGGCGTCGGGATGTGCCAACTTCAGGGCTGTGGTCGTGGCACCCGCGCTGCAACCTAGATCCAGGACGCGCGTGACTTTGCCGTCGGCTGGTACACGTACAATGCGCGCCACCATCTTGGGCAGGTTGTCATTGTCGGCGGCCCCGCCCATGAACACCTTGAGGCCGTAATCGTAGAACAGACCACCTAGCTCCTCATAGGCATAGGCGCCAGGTTGCAAATGAATCTGCGCCTGGCTGTACTCGGGCATCGGCATGTCCGGATCAAGGGTGACCGTGCCGGGCCCTTTTGTGACTGCTGCGTCCATCGCCGCCAAAATCGCATCGCGACGCATGTTGAACGAGCTGCGGATGCCATTCCAGAATGACTCCTGCAGGCTGCGCTTGACGCGGTAGTAAGTCTTGAGCGCCGGATCCTGCATGAGGATCTTCTCGGCGGCATCGCATGAGGCCTTGTCTGGCGTCATGCTCGCGCCGGCTTTCTTCAGCAGGTCGCGGCTGTAGGCCGCGATCGGTGCCTGCTGGCCGTGCAGCAGCGCATTGCGGGCGTCCTCCACGAACTCGATATAGGCTTCATCGCGCCGGCTGGATAGGGAAGGGTAGACGCCCGCGATCTTGCCGCGGACATAAAGAGGGTCACTGATGCTCATGTGGATCTCCCGTGTCGAAAGCTGCGCCCGGGTTCTCAAGCTGGCGTCCCGTGCGTGGTAGTTGCACACGTGAGCATAGGCCAACCATTAGTCCCGTGTCCATGCTGTTAAAGGGTCATACACGCGTTGCAAACGTGTGCAAGTTGCTTTACATTCCGGCGCGATGTCTCGATTCATTTCGCCGGTTGGCTAGGGGGCACTGTGCCAGTTAAGTTCGTTCGTTATTCCGCTTTAGCGCTCGCTTGTTTGAGTTCTGCCGTTTACGCGCAGGAACAAACAGTGGGGATCAATGAAATTGTCGTGACGGCTCGCCGCGTCGAAGAGCGCCTGCAGGATGCGCCGGTGTCGATCTCCGCGTTCTCCGCGGAGACGCTGGAGCGCGCCGCAATTCAGGACATCGACGACCTGTCGAACTTTACGTCCAACATGACGTTCAGCTCGGGTGAAACCGGCCGTATCGCAGCCCCCGTACTGCGCGGTATCGGCATTATCGACACCCGCGGCTTCGACAACAGCGTCGGTATCTTTATCGACGGCGCCTTCGTGTCGGGTCGTGCGGTGCAGAATGTCGGCATGCTCGATCTCGAGCGCGTCGAAGTGATCAAGGGCCCACAGAGCGCGCTCTACGGGCGCAATACGTTCGCCGGTGCCATCAACTACATCACGCGCAAGCCCAGCAAAGAATTCTCGGGCCGTCTCGAAGGCACCATGGGCAGCGACGATCTTCGTCGCGCCCTGGCGATCATCAGCGGTCCCTTCAGTGACCGCGTGTCGGGCCGGCTGGCCTTTGCGTACGATGACAACAACGGCACCTACCGCAATGCGGGTCCGTTGGCCGCTGGCGAGCCGCTGGGTGGCTCCGTCGATAAGAGCGTGTTGGCGACCTTGCGTTTTGAGCCGAGCGATACCAGCTCGATTACATTGACGGGGTTCTACAACGATACTTTCGGCCAGAACCGCGCCAACTCTGTCGTACCTAACAACTGCGGCTTTGTCGAGGGTGGCGCTGGCTACTATTGCGGTGAAGTGCCGGCGGTTGCGTCCGATGGCATTATTGCTGTATCGCCGGACGCGTTCGGCTGGGACGGCGAGACGAAACGCGGCACGCTCGATATGCAGTGGGACTTCGACCGCTTC
>JADJBE010000014.1 GCA_016703895.1 Pseudomonadota bacterium | reverse complement strand
TGTTGACAGATTGTTTAGTTTTGCTAAACATTGAACTCATCGGCGGCGCGATTTGCAGCAGAGTCCCCCACTCAGCAGGCGCTTCCTCCTCCCCTGGCGCTCTCCAGATCGCGCCGATAGCAAAGCCACAGGAGGGCATATGAGACCCGTAATCATCACTACCGAATTTCGCGGCGTGTTTTTTGGATACGCAGACGACACCAGCGGCGACACCGTCGTTTTGAAGAACGCGCGCAACTGCATTTACTGGTCTGCAGCGACAGGCGGCTTCATGGGGCTGGCTGAGAATGGCCCAGCAGCGGGATCGCGCATCGGTGCCCGCGTTACACAAATCGAATTGCGAAAAGTGACGTCCGTCTCCGAGATGACAAAAGCTGCTGTAGCGGCATGGGAGAGGGAGACCACTCATGTCGGATAACGGCTACGGCTCCGGCTACGGCTCCGGCTCCGGCGACGGCTACGGCTACGGCTACGGCGACGGCTCCGGCTACGGCTACGGCTACGGCTACGGCGACGGCGACGGCTACGGCGACGGCTACGGCTACGGCTACGGCTACGGCTACGGCGGCGGCTACGGCGACGGCGACGGCGACGGCTACGGCTACGGCTACGGCGACGGCTACGGCTCCGGCGACGGCGACGGCTACGGCTACGGCGACGGCTCCGGCTACGGCTACGGCGATTGATATTTCAGATCACGCCCTGTTCGAGGGTTCCGGGGCGTGTAGCGGGGGACCGGGGAGAGCTTAACAAGCCTCCCCGGCAACCCCACAACGAGGAGACGGGAACATGCCACATTACGATTGCGGACGTCCTGAATGCACCGAATGCCAACGCTCATTCGGGCCGGATCGCTCCAAGGCCATCAAGCGTTTTCGTGTCCGTGAGAACAGCCACCATTTCGAGGCTCACAACACGCTCAACGATCTGTTTGATGATCTCGACGGACGCCTTGGTGAATTCCTCAACGGATCGCTGACTGCCCTACAAACATCCGCGGGATGGAAGGCTGAGACGGCCGTATTCGAAGCTGCACAGCATCTCATCACGTCATTGCGCAATTTGGACGACGCTCGTCGCGAAGAAGCCGACGAGGACGATCGCGAAGCGCGCCTTGACGGTGGACACAACTACCTCTCGATGCAGCAACTCGGCGTCTCTCCGGAAGGACAGCGGCATGAAAGCGGTAACGCTGGTTGTGATGCGCCGCAAGTTGCTCGACGCCTACGATCACGCTGGCGCTGCTTACTCCGCGATGACGGACAAGGAAAAAGAACGGCACGTATTTGAGATGCTCGACGCCATGTCGATCGCGGCGCGGGCAGCTGGATACAGACTAACGAAACGTAGAGAGAGTGCTGATGCGTGAGGCGTGGGTTGAGTTGGTAATTGCAGCGGTAATTGTTTCAACGATCGTAGCGTTTTTTTCGATCGCACTCGTAAGTGCAAACACCTGAGTAGAGGATGGATCAGGACAATGGACAACAATGCTACGCAAGAAATTACTGCCAGCCCTAACGGCATTTCTCATCTCTCTGATAGCGAGCGCCCTGCCGATCGGGGCCGCGCTGTGGCTTCTGTTGGAGCCATGAACGACAGCGGCGCCATGATATCAATGATTGAGCGCGCCGCACGTGACCCCTCCGTTGATCTCGACAAGATGGAGCGTCTGTTCGCCATGAAAGAGCGGATGGAGGCAGCAGGCCCGGCAGCGGTATCTTTCCGCTTTTTCTGACCTGGAGCGGCGTGCCTTTCCGGTCGTTGCCAAGAAGGGAAGGCTCGACAAGACGAAATACGCGCGCTTGAGGACATCGTAGATACGATCAAAGAGCCTCTGCTAATCCCGGGTTCTCTGTCCTTCCGCCTTAACTTCAGCAACGACAGCATCACACAGTCAAGCGTCCGGCGTTTTGGCTACAGCGCGGCGACTTGGAAAGCACGTCAACGTAGTCTTCCGACCCCGGCCCGAGGCGCAATGCTGTGCAGGCGTGGGGCTCTGCTGTGGCGTATGGCAAGCGGTGAGCGTGGCTCCTAACGCTGGGCAACGCAACCAGGACGACGTGACGGTAACGCTGCTGTGAAAGGCCCTCCTCCCGCACCAGTAAACGGAACAGGATATTGCCGATCTTCGGGAAAGGTCACAGACAGAAGGTTCGTGTCTATTGTGCTTGATGAATTCAGCGTTGGGGAGCTTTCCGACCTCTCAAGAGTTCAATCCGACAAAGCCGCTTACCGCCTGTCCAGGACATGCAGGTGCAAATGAGGCTGGTAGAATGCCAACAAAATACGCCGAATGGCATGCCGCCAGGCGGCGGTATTACGGCTAGCCGTGTCGCTGACATTATGCGCTAACAGACCAAGAGTGGCGTTAAGCCATGCGTGCAACGTACATGGCAGAACTCGTCGCCGAACAACTCACTGGCGTGCAGGAAGATGGGTTTTGTTCCGCTGACTTGCAGCATGGCAAAGAGTTACGGAAGACGAAGCCAGCGATGTACGCGCTGGAAGCCGGATCAACGGTGGCGCGTCGGGGTTTGTTTTGTACCCGAGTCTGATGGCTCGGGATGCTCTCCAGATCGGCTCGTCAACACGGATGGCCTACTGCAGATTAAGTGCCCGCAGACGAAAAACCACATTGCTGCTCTGCTGGGGAAAGACATCGCCCCCGACTACATCAAGCAAATGCAATGGGAGATGCGGTGCACGGAACGCCAGTGGTGCGATTTCGTCAGCTATGATCCGCGCCTTCCAGTGGAAATGCAGTTGCACACGGTGCGCGTTAAACGAGACGGCGGAATGATTGAGAAGATGGAAGCCGCCGTCATTGAATTCCTGTCGGAACTTGATGAAACCGTCGCGAAACTGCGTGGTCTCTATGCTCTGGGGGCCGCCGCATGACCATCAACGAAATGATGGACGCCATCGACGGTATGCGGGAAGCGCTCGACAAGATCGACACCTGTGACGACGCGGCAACCAAATTCGCGTTAGCGCACTCCGTCAAGATGTTGGGCCTGATCCTGAGATCAGGTGATCTCCATGCATGCCGCCGGCGTGGTGCACGATCTGTGTACCGGATGGGGTGCGCAGCTTTGGGCATAGAGGAAGAAGCAGCATGAAAACTCTCAGCATCACTCAGGATCAACTCAACGCCAACGGCGAGTACATCGGTGCCGACGATGTTAGTCAATTTGATGGGCACATCGAAATTGCTGCCAATTTAGGTGTCGTGAGGTTTTCTGCAGGATTGCAAGCTACGGGTCGAATTAAATCTGGAGATGGCTCGGGCATCAAGGCTGGCTGGGGCATCGAGGCTGGCTGGGGCATCGAGGCTGGCTGGGGCATCGAGGCTGGCTTGGGCATCGAGGCTGGCTTGGGCATCAAGGCTGGCTTGGGCATCGAGGCTGGCTTGGGCATCGAGGCTGGGGGCATCAAGGCTGGCTTGGGCATCAAGGCTGGCGATGGCATCGAGGCTGGCTGGGGCATCGAGGCTGGCTGGGGCATCAAGGCTGGCTGGGGCATCAAGGCTGGCGATGGCATCAAGGCTGGCGATGGCATCGAGGCTGGCGATGGCATCAAGGCTGGCGATGGCATCGAGGCTGGCTTGGGCATCAAGGCTGGCCTGTCAATTGATTCAAAAACAGTAGCGGCGCGGCTGAGAATTTTTGTTGGCCTTTGCATGGCGCATCCCCGAGCCGCAGGAGATGGAGA
Organism: Pseudomonadota bacterium; assembly: GCA_016703895.1. GTDB lineage: Bacteria > Pseudomonadota > Gammaproteobacteria > Steroidobacterales > Steroidobacteraceae > CADEED01. Next base: position 33,585 of record JADJBE010000014.1, on the reverse strand, counting down.
TAAGAGCCGAACTGCGCTGCGGAACGATTGCGCATGGCAACCATGTGACAGCTGCAACCAAAGCTGCGCCCGATGGCGACAAGGAGGCCGCAGCATGAAAGCCTGTCCCTCATGCGGGTCCGATATTTCCGGCAACGACAAGCCACGATCACTACCGCAGCTTCGTCGCTATTTCAGCATGATCCGTTCGGCATACCACCACTGGCCCGAAACATCTGACGTGCAATTCTCGTCCGAGGATGAGTGCCGCAAGCACCTGCAAATGCGCGCCGGGTGGCGTGATGTTGGGGCACGAATTCCACTCGTCGGCGTCAATCCAGAAACGGCCAAAATGCTCGTTGCAGCAGCTATTGCAGGAGCAAAGGCGCATGCGTGGCCTGTCGTTCATAAGGGTGAATTGGTCGTGTGGATTCCTCGCTCGATTAGTTTTCACAGCATGGGGCCGCAAGAGTTTGGATCACTGTCCGATGCTGTCGCAGTTGTCATCAAGGACATGACCGGGGTCGACGTTGAGACGTTGATGCGTGAGACGGAGCAAGCTGCATGATATCTCCAACACGCTCAAGCTCAGTCCAAGCCAAGGCCCGGAGGGATTGTTTCGATGCTCACAAAAAGCAAGACGAGATCGGCAACATCTACCTCGTGTGTCATTTGTGCGAGGGGCGAATTAATCCGGCAATTGAACCGTGGATTGCGGAACACGCCGTCCGGCGCGCTGTGGGCGGCTCCGATGCGCCTTCGAATGTTTTGCCAGCACATCAGAAATGCGCGCGCGAGAAGGATCGCGTGGACATCTCTGAGAACGCGCGCGGAAAGCGCGTGAGCGACAAGCATTTTGGGATCGTGAAAAAGCGCGGTTTCAACCGGCGCCGGGACATGAAATTCAACTGGCAGGCAGGACGCTATGAGGGTGGAAGATGAGCAAGACTGACAACGACCAAGAAAATGATGCTCGCTGCTCGATCTGCGGGAGAATCGGTCATGAGCGTTATCCCGTGCCATCGCGGCGGTCATAACTGTAATTGGCCTGCCTGCCCCCAAGACTGCGACGGGCGTCCAGGGGCTGATGCTTACTCGGCTGCGCTGGACAAATTAGACGATAGGCAATGCGCCGACTGCGGCTATCCGCTGGGTGATAAACCGGTTTTTCTCGGCGGAGTTTGGTTTTGCGCTATATGCAATCCCGCGATTGCTCATTTAGGGAATTATATATTTGACTCCCCGATAATTCCGGGGTAGATATCTACTTATGGAGCGGATAAGACGAACGCTCACAAGGAGATAGCGATGAGCAATCAAGCCACGGGCAATTCCGCCCATCAGCCCCGGGAGGGTTTCATGGCTCCGACGTTCCGCATCTTCGTTCGCACCGCTGAAGGCGCCGAGTTTCAGGCTTTCACTTGGTGTCGGGACGAGGCATCTGGCATCGCTCGCGCTTGGCGCGAGGGCTGCGAATTTGGTCACAACGTGGCCGCTGTCTGGGCGGAGGCGATCTAATGATTGACTACGTCACCGTCGAAATCGGCTCCAATGGTTCAACTGTGATGGTCGAGCCGGAGCTTCGCAAAGGGCTTACGCGCCGGGTGTTCCGCCGCATGTTGGACGGCTCCCTTGAATGGGCCGCCTACGATGACTGGCGAATGCACAACGAGCGCGCCCGCTTCTTCGGCTTCGCCTCGCGCGATCTTCCCGCCTCTATGACCTCCTGAAAGGAGCCCGACATGCATAGCGTTCTTCGCCCTAACTACCGCCGCGCTCGCGCCCTCGCGTTGGAGATCGAGGCCGCCAAAGTCCATCTGGACGAGGCGCGCGGCGATCCCTCCTACAGCCTCGACGATATCGAGGACTTGAAGGGTGAGCTTCACCACCTTGAGCGCGAGTTCTCGCGGACAGGCGTGACCTCGGAGTATGACCTGTGAGCGGCCCTCATCCTGATCCCCTGACCGACTTGCTCAGCAAGCCGCACGAATTGGACGGTAGGTTTGAGCCCGAGGCGAAGACCGTCACCACATGCATCTCCGATGCCGCGCTCACGTCAATCGCTGTTAGCTTGAAGCGAATTGCAGACGCCTTTGATGGCGGCGAGAAATCTCAAGGCATTCAGAACACCCTGCTCTTTCTTGAACAGAAGATGCGCGGGCAATGAGCAAGTCCACCATCTCCACGTTCGAGCTTTTCCAGATGTTCCCCGACGCGGAAGCCGCGCGGGTCTACATGGAGGGCAAGCGGTGGCCTGACGGCGCCGTCTGCCCGGCCTGTGACGAGGCAAAGCGGATCACCGCGCGCAAGAGCGGGTTCTACCGCTGCAACGCCTGTAAGACGGACTTCACCGTCCGCACGGCGACCATTTTCGAGCGGTCCCATATCCCGCTCAACGCCTGGATTGTCGCGTTCGGGATCGTAACCCAATCGCCAGAGGTATCTTCCGCCGCATTGGCGCATGATCTTGGCGTCACTCAAAAGACAGGGTGGCTGATGCTTGAGCGCATCAGGGAGGCGGCTGGGGATTATCTTGTTGCCGCTATCAATTCTGAGCCCGGATTTCTGACCCTGACCGCGTGGCCAGCCTATCGGGTTGGCGAGGACGGATCACTTTGGTCTCGGTATCGCCCCGGCCGTGGGGGGCGTCTGGGGATGTCTTGGCGGCGTATGTCGCCGACCATCGACAAAGACGGATATCGCGTCGCTCGGCTCTATGCCGTGGGCGGCGCATGGAAACAACTTCGCGTCTCTCGCTTGGTCTGCGAGGCGTTTTACGGCCCATGTCCCGCCGGTCAAGAATGCCGCCATTTGGACGGTCAAGAATCTAACGATGCGGCAATCAATTTGGCGTGGGGAACGCCAGTCGAAAACCACGCTGACAAATGGACGCATGGAACAGCGCGCCACGGCGAGACGCACCACAACGCGACACTGACCGATTCCCAGATCGCTGAGATTCGCAGTCTAAAAGGCCGAATGCTGCAACGGGAGATAGCCGACAAATTCGGGATCACGCAGGGCTACGTCAGCGAATTGCACGCATCCACCGGCAAGCGGCTCACCTACAAGGCCCTGATCGCATGAGTGACGCAATCCGAGCCATTCTCGACGCCGTAACCGATCGCGTGTTCGCCTACCGCCCGAAGGACAAGGGCGAGTGGGCGAAGCGAACCGAGCGCAAGGTGAAGCGCCAGCGCAAGAACGCCGAGAAGGCGGATGACTAATGCGCTCGGGAGTGAACTATATAATTCCCTTTTATTATGCCGCATTCGTGTTCGTCACTCCGCCGCCACGCGGGCAACCGTTCCATCAATCGGTAGTGTAATCACACCACAGCATTCAGCACGAGCACCACCGCTATAGCGGCAACAGGCACCAATATAGAGTCTGGCAGATGAAGCCGTTTACGCCAGCCTGCCACGCGGAATATCCAGCAGCCATCCGTTAGAGCCCCGGCAGCATTTTGAGATGCTGTAGAGCCTCGAGGCGTTCTTTCGGAATGTGGCCCGTGATCGCCCCGAGAACGACGATGATGAATATCCCCCACAGCAGCAACTTCGCGATTTCCTTGCGGTCTTCGCGGCGGTTCTCCATCGCAATGGCTTGGGATACTGCTACCGCGCGCATCTCCGACACCTGCCCATGCGTACCGTCGTGAGACGCTCGCATCGTTGCTATTGACTCGGAGTTCGCGAGCACTTGGCGTTTGGTCTCTACCGCGTCCTGGCTCAACCGCCCCATCTTGTCGTCTCCGATTATCAGCCGATCGTGATGTGCGCGCATCCTGTCGTAGACGTAGTGGCTGAGGCCCGTATGCCTCTCTTCGAGGCGCGCCATGCTCTCCCGTAGGATTGCTACGCTCTCCCTCAGATCGCCGTGCGGTGCTGCGTTTCCTGTCGAGCGCGTCGGTGATGGCGCGCTCAAGGGGTGATGATGGGGCGCATGATCGTCCCAGATCGGGTAAGTCATTTATCGTCGCGCCTCTAACCATTTGTATCACTCCACTCGGTTGATTTTATCCCTTTGCTTCGTTGCGACCGTATGCACATCCCCAGGCCGGACGGCTCTTGTTACTCGCCTCGATTTGGGATGCCGTTGGTTCCGTAATTTTATCAGATTTCGAGACTGTCATGTGCTGCCAATCCCGACAAAGTTCAGGGGTCGCAATCACGGCAAGATTCTTCGAGCAGCCGGCCAAAAGAACCAGGCTGAGAAGCACGGCGGCGCACGTCGAGATTTTCGGCATTGGCTTTGGTTCCTGCTGATTTGCCAGCGGCCAAAACCTTGTCTGCGCCGCGCTTTTCAATTTTTCGATCACGCACAACGCAACTCCCAACAAACACAGATACGACAACGCCGCTGACGATGATGCGCCACCACGGCATGAGCACTGACATCATCCAGGTCATGAGAACCTCTTGATTAACGATGGCCCTGCCCAAACGCTAACGAGCACCGCGAGGCACCCGCCCACGAGATACGGATTGCCCCAGCCCCATGAAACAATTGAACCGATCTGATCGCCGAAGACTTTCCACGACGAAACCGGCGTGAGATCAGGTGGAACCGGAATGGTAGGCACTGAAACCGAAGTTCCAGTCACACCAACGGCGACGGGAACCGCTACTTTTGCCGCGGCTTCCAGCGCCTCACGGTCTTTGCCTTCCGGCGTTTGAAACGGCACGTCGTTGTCTGGCGTAGGCTCGGGCGCTACCGCCCCGCCGAATGCCATGCCGTGAGATTTGATCCACTCATCCTCGGTGAGCTGTTCGGCGTAGCTACCACGCTCCCAGCGAGCAATCGCACGCGCGATTGGAACCGCAATGTCAGGGTCTTGGACGCGCTCTGCCGTGAGTAGTGACGTTGGCTTAAGCCCTGTCGCTTGACACATGTGGTCGATGTAGTCCGACGCCCAATAGCCCCCGCACCAAGTGCGAATGGCATCTTCGATCGGCTTTCCCCGGTAATATTTGCCCTCAGACAGCAGGATAAACATCGCTGCCGCTCCATGTTGATGCGTTGGGAACGTCGCGCACTTGTTCGTTCTCGTCTTGCCCTTAGCATCAGTCCAGCGCAGCTTCTCAAAGCTTGTCGATCCCATGCGCTTTGATGCAAACCCTGGCTCCATAGCGCCGGGATTTTTGTTGCGGACGGCGGCGGGTATCGTCATGCAACGCGCTCCTGCTTTACGTCCAAGGGAATTTTGGCTTTCAGGATCGCATCAATCGTTGACCGCTGCCGCGCGATTTCAATCGCCTGTTCGTCGTACTTTTGCGCAATGATCTGGACCATGCGCACGAGTTCCTCATAGGCGGTGGTGTCGGTTGACTGTGGCGGAGTGCTGATCTGCTGTGGCCGCGCCGCTAGAATTGCATCCGCTTCATCTTGCGTGATCTCGCGCGCACCCTCCGGGCATTTCTTGGCGTGAATAACAGCGCCGTCTTTTGTGTAGTATCCGCGCTTATGATTTGGACGCATCGTAGGCCCTCCACATCCGTTCTTCGTCGATTTTCCGGGCTAGTTTTGCATCGATCCAGATCGGCCCCCCATTGTGGGAGCGCCGCCACGCATCTCGATGCGTTAGATCGATTGGCACTTCAGACGCATCTACAAGCTCCGTTGCGGAGCCTAGTTTTCGGCAATCCCTATCCGCGATTAGCCACAGCGCTTCATGATTGCTCAACCCGCCCCACTGCATGGCGCGCACCCATCGCGCCGCAATGTCAGCTGATATGCCCTCGGCGACTTGCCGTTCGATCTGCTGTTCAATCCATGCGCCAGTTGCATCAGGCCAGCGGCGGCCATGCTTTAGATGCTGGAGACACTGCGGAGCGGGGCACGTGATTACGACACCGCCTGTCGCGGATGTGCTGATAAACCTGCGCGTCACTGATCACCGAAAAATGCTACGGTATAGCGTGCCACGTTGCCGATTCCCTCGTCGTCTCCGACACCAGATCGAAATCTGCACTCTAGCGTCGTTGGTGCAACGCCAGCAAACTGCCACAACGCATAGCCACCATGACTGTCATTGGCCGACGATGATGTCGGATGGGCGTAGTTGGCCGACGAGAAGGCCGTATCGAAAGCAATGGTGTAGTCTCCGTTTGAATTGTTCGTGAGACTAGACACACCGTAATCTGCCTGTATTGTCCCGCCGCTGCCCTGCACCCACGCCTTTGCAACGCCAGGATGGTGCCGGATCAGTGACGCATCAGGATATTTTTCAGGCGCTTCGGTCTCGACCTCGGTTTGCACAGCCTTTTCGACTATACCCGGACGATCTGCCGTTGCAATTCTCGACGTCCACGCTCCGCCTGCATAGGTGTAGTGGAGACCTTCATCAGCGACCCACACCTGCCATCCCTCATGCGGCACAAACCGCACCCAGGCACTCGACGTGTATTGGACAACATCGTTTTCAGCGAACGCCGCCCAGCTTCCCGACGGGGGGCCACTAATCAAATAAAACGCGCCGTTAACTTCACTGCCGGGTGGAGCGGTCAAACGGTCAACAACTGTGATGATCCCATGAGCGCTTTTGACGTGCGGTGATGTGTGGCTTGAGATGCGCCAGTTACCACCGTCGGACGTGATTTTCACACTCTCACCTGACAACGAGAGCGGCAGAACCGTATCGTAATTCGCCGAACCAGAACTGATTGTCTGGCTCGATGTGCTGTTGATCAGAACCTGATTGGCGCTTCCGGCATGCTGAACTGAGACAAACCAGCCATCACCAACATCAACCGCAGACGGCAGCGTGAACGTCACGTCACCCGACGAGCAGTTGCCGACGAATTCGGTGCTCTGATCCTCCGGCACAATGATGTAATTGAGCGACTTTGTAACCACCGGCGTCGTCGCGATTACCGACAAATCGCCAGGGTCTATGACTTTGACCGCCCCACTGATGTTATCATGCGCCCAGATCACGACGCCGGCGCTTGTCTTTGCAACGATCTTGTATGCCGGTGTGCCAACGTAAATCTGCGTCTTGGTGGTGCCGTCCGACGTGGGGTATCCTAGCGAATCGCATGTGACGCTCGTTCCAAGCGGTGTTGCCAATTCTTTATCTGCGTAAACTGTTTTAGGATTTGTCGTATCGGCGTCGTAGAATTCAAGCAGTGCTCCTGACACAACCGCACCGGTAGCATTGTCAGTAATGCGTGTGCCGGGCGAGAATACAGCTACGGAATCAGTCATTGAGGGGCCTCATACAATTTAGGCGCGCATTGAAGGGGTGGTTTTCATGCTCGGATTGACGGCTATCCAGTGGCACGGTTTCTTTCTGGCGATATTTGGAATCGCAATCGTTCGTCTGTACGACCGGATACGCTCTCTGAGAGATACGAACCTAACGCTCTTGAAGCGCATAGAAGCACTAGAGAAAAAGGACGCGGATGATTAGCGCCGTGCCTTGCCTTCTTCTGCAAGCAGGCGATTTATTTCGGCTTGCGTCAGCGCGTCAGTCCATGTCGTATCCATGGATCCGCGAAGCGGCTGCGTCCCCTCACCAACTGCCCGCGCCGCCCTTGCAGCAACAGGAACAGTAGACGGCGGCAAGCGATCGAGACCCGACACCCTGGCCGCCGCTGTTGCAGAACGCTCAACACCACCCGCCACGCGTCCCGCAGCATGCGCCGCTTCGCCAACGCCGCGGGGCGATGTTAGTGGCATGACAGCGAGCGCTGTCGGGTCCAGGTTCACAGCGCCGTATATGGCCCCAAGACCAGTCCCTACACGAGCAAGCCCACGAGGCTCTAGACCCGACATAGATTGACCGGCGAGCACATAAGGCAAGTCTGGCTCATATTGCGCCAAATCATCCACCAACGCACGGCGCTGCCCGAAATTCGTATTGACGTTATCGCGCTGCGACGATTGAAGCTTGCGCAGCGTCGTATCTGTTGTGGCTTTCTCGTTGATAGAAAGCGTGCGGCGCATTTCGTTTAACTGGTCGCTGGCGCGGCTGTAATCGGCCATCGTTTCTGCGTATTGCGGATCAGTCTTGATGATTGTGGACTTGACCGCGTTTGACATGTTGCGCGCCACGCGCTGCGCATTGGATCCGGGCTCCAGCGAACTGCTACCGTTGTAGAGCGCTTGCTTGAAGTCGTCCAAGTCCTCGATGGTCATTAGCCCGCCGCGCAAATCGACCAATTCGTCAAACAAAGTCCTGGCGTCCTGAACCACCTTGAGAGCCTTGGGGTCCTTGACGAACCCGTTACGCTCTATCGCATGGCGGGCTCTGTTCATGACACCAAGAATTGGCGACGGGTTTATATAGGATTGCGACGAGCGTACGCTCTGCATGCCAGCATTGTAAGCAGCACTTCGGTCTGCGCGCAGGCTCCCAACCGCGCTTTCTGCCATGTCCACTGCATCGCTCAAGGGGCGCTGTCCGCGCATGTGCTGGCGAAACGCATTATTGCCTTCACGCCCAGCCCGGAACGCCGTCTGGACGGGCGTTGTGCCCGCCCCGGTCGTCAAGCCTAGTGCCGCCGCAGAGAACCGTCCCGCTCCTTGCGCAACCTTTCCCGCCGCCTTACCCGCTGCCATCAGGGGATCTATTGTGCGTCCCACCTTACCAACCGTCTGCGCTGCCGTGCCGACGACGCCAGGGGTCCGCGCTACCGCAGCGCCGCCGCCCGTCAATACAAGAGAGATGTCTGCCAGCGCCCCCACGGGATCGGTCGCCAGCGTTTGCTTGAATGCGTCCAGACTGCCGTAGCGGTCCATGACGAACTTGCCCACGGCATCAACAGCCTCTTGCCGTCTTGGATCCTGTTCAAACCCAATTGTCTCAAGCGCCTTGGATCCAAGCCCAACGCCAACATCCTTGATAGCGGTCGCCGTTTCTACGGGATGGCGGATGGGATAGGTGACATTATCGACAAACCGCTTGGCGCTCGGGACGAGGTTTTGTGCAGCCTGCCCTGGAACGTCCGACCAAGCCATCGACCGTTGCTGCGCATGCTGTGGCGCTTGCGGCGTGCTCTGATCTAGGCTTGCTGACTGCAACTGAGCGACATTGATGCCTTCCGACGCGAGGTATGCATCAATGTCGCTTTCCGGCGCACGCGCTTCGATCATGCGGGATATGTTGCGCTTTACCTTGGCAATATCAGTCATCATTCGAGTCCGTATTTCTTGCGTAAGGCGTCATTGCCTTCGCCTTTTGCGTCAAACTTCAAATCAAGCCCGAAGTTTGCGCGTACCCGATCACGCACTGAGTTGAGGCGGCGACGGTACTCGTCTTTGTTGCGTGCCTGTGCCAAGTCGCCAACGATCGAAACGAGGCGGGATTGGTCAGCGTCCGTCCAAGGTCCCTCGCCGGGACCACGGATCAGAGGTTTGATCGCTCCGGCGAGCGCTTCGGTTGCGCCCGTGATGTTGGATCTCACCTCGCTCGGGCTAATGTTGCCACCGCCCATGAAGTTACTGATTTCTCCCCAAACGCGCGCAATGTTGATAGGCACAGCGCCGGCAAGGCTATCGGGTGTGGATCCTTGGAAAGGACCAAGTGCACTCTCAAACGATGTATCGTTAGTGGTGTTGGCCGAATCGAGCAGATTTGTCAGGCCAGCATCCACCTTGCCCGTTAATTCATCGCGCTTGGCAGAGTTGGCCATCTTCTCGTAGGCCTTCGCAGGGAGACGGCCCGTCAGCATGTAGGTTTGACCCTCGGCACTCGCCGGATCAATTCCCATACTCAACAATTTAGGCTCTATCTGTGCTCGCTTCACCTCATCCATCAAGTACTTCGCCATCGCCGGATTGCGCTTAGCGATGGTGGTAGCAACCTGCATGGCTTGGGGTGGAGACAGTTCGCGGCTTCCGAATACGACTGACGGCTGTTTGGATGGATTGACGGCAGGCTGCGCGAACCGTCCAGCGCCTTCTGTCGGGACCGCTTCTGGGGTTGGCGTTGCAGGTTGCTCAGCTCCAGTAAGCATACCATTGACCGCCGCCATCTGCCTCTGTTCGTCGCGCAACGCACCCAATTGAGCGCGCTTGTAATCAATGCCGAGGCGTTTTTCCTCTGCTTCCAGCGGATCAATCGACATGCCCGCTTGCGCCGCCAGCATCGCCGGGCCTGTATCCGGCGACATTTCTTCCGGCGTCAGCCCTTGCCCGCCGTGGCGTTGCAGGATTCTCTGAAACGCAGCATTCCGTTCCGGACTTCCTTTCTTCATGCGATCAACCGCCATTGCGGCCTTGCCGTACCATTCCATTTCAGTCCGCGCGTCCTGCTTCTCAGTTCTATTGCGCGTCCAGTCGTGCTGCTCCTTCGTCATGTCCATTTGCTGCTGCATCATGGCATTACGGGTCGCAGTTTGTTTGGCCTCGCCGATCGCGTTCAACCCTTGATTGACGGGGCTGAAATCAAGCATCGCGTTCTTCGGCTGCGCTTGTGTCAGTGGGACGAAATATCGGCTCATGTCATTCGGTCCTTGCAAATTCGCCATGCAGCCTATTTGCCGCTACGATGTATGCCAAATGCGCTTCCTCTGGCGTTTTAAAACGACCAAGCATGTAGTTCTTCCGGTTCGCCATAATCTGAGCGATCCACATTTTCCTATTAACGTCCCACGAGACCCCCTTAAATCCAGAAGTATTTCTAACTCTCTTTTTACTGTTCCATCTATTTTCAGAAATTGTGCAGACCCTCAGATTTTCGATCCTATTATCTGAGCGATCTCCGTTTACATGGTCAATCTGCGTTGTTGGCCACCTTCCTGCACAAATAAACCATGCCGCTCGATGCGCTAAGACTGGGCTCCCGCTTATTGAAACTCTGACATACCCATCTCCATTAGAAACGAACCCGCACTCCGTTCCTGGCTTCTCGCCATTCCACGGTTTTACTCTGTAGAATCTTCCATTAACTGGATCATAAATCACGGAAGCATCAACTTGATCGCGCGTAAATTCTTTGTACATGCGATGCGGCCGCCTTATACGGGTTTGTAAATTTTGCTATACGCATTCAATCCTGTGCCGACAGCAGAAAGTAAATTGTTCATGCCTACGTTGCGCGTTGCCCCCATCGCGTTGGCTTGACCCATCGCGTTGTTGGCCTTCGTCGCTGCGAACCCGTAGGCGTTGTCGCCCTGCGCGGCTTTGATCCCGGACATCGCGTTAGCGGCCTGGAAGCCTTGCTGCCCGGCCTGATTGTAGCGATCCATCCATTGGCCGTAGTTCTGCTGCAAGACGCGCTGGCCAGCGAGCGCCGCCGCTCCACCTGCCCCCTGACCACGCGCGTTCATGGCCCGCAGCATGGCGTTGCTGTCTGATGCAAACTGCCCCTGGAATAACGGGTCGCTGGTGATAACGCCCTGCGCAGAAGATCGCGCATCGGCGCCATTGAGGCCAAGCAGATCGGAGTACATGCCAGAAGCCTTCCCGCCCTGCTGCATGTAGGGATCGAACAGCCCGCTCGCCTGGTCGTAATAACCTTGGCTTTTGCCGTATCCCTCATCGAGCATCGCGTTGGCCTGCTTGTAGCCTTGGCGGATGTCGCGACGTTGATCGCCGCCGGTGAGATTGCTAAAAAATCCCATGCGTTGCTCCTAATAGTTCGATTTTGTGGATGCGTCACAGAGTGACGGCGGAACCCTCGTCCGTGAAAGTTCCGTAGGGCGTGAAGTCTCCGCCAGTGCCGTAGTTTGTGCCGAACGTTGATGCAGGTCCCGTGAGGTAAATCGACGGAGATACGCCAAGCGGCTTCTCGCCATTGCGCCCCAGGAACGCTGGCTTGCCATTAGGGCGCAGAAATTTTTCGCGATTAGACGCGACGGTTAAATCAATGAATTGGTTGGGCGCGAAGAAAAATTCCGCCATTGAAGCGCCAGGACCGAAATAATCGGTGTTATCTAACTGCTTCCCAAGCGCCCAATAGGCGTTGTTGTACCTGATAATGCCGTTGGTTCCTGTAGAGGCCCCTGCTGCGGACGCACCGTTCACATACATTAATCTGTTGCCAGTCCCAGAATTCCATGACGCCACGATGTGGTACCACTCATTTACCCCATTAGATTGAGCGTAGTTCGTAGCTATAGATACTCTCGTCGTGTTTCGATCGGTGCTTGTACACACCATGTTAACCCAACCGGTATTGCCTAATCGCGCGTACACAGCGCCATTCCAAGTTAGGTCGGGACTCCCTGCAAACAATTCACGGAACACTCCTGATGATGGGACTTTAAACCAAAACGAAATCACCCCAGTGTACCCATCACCGACACCCGCCAACGCGCCGCGAAGCATGTACGCCCCAGACCCAAACGTAACGCCCTGCGCAGGCCTCGCCCCACCAATCACGCCGCCTGAAAAGATCATGACGCGGCCAGCGCGAGTGTGCCGGAGATTTTAACGCTCACATTCTCAGCGCCAGACGTGCTGGAAAACGTCAGAACCACATCGTCACCGATTGAAACCGAGTTGGAACCAGTGTGGGACTGCGATTGTTCCGAGGTCGAGACGCTGTTTGCGGATCCACCCAACGCCGTAGCGTTGATTTTCACGGTCAGAGTGGCAGTACCCGTGGTGCAGACTGTCGTTACGTCTGTGATGTTGCGCGCAACGGCTGAATTCACCACAACGCGGTAGTCACCATCGTCGGGATACTGGATAAGCCAGGACTGTTCCCACGTCTGCGTGAGCGTTGCTTTGCCGGTCAAATCTTTTGCGTTTCGCGCATTCCGGCGCTTTTCCTCAACGATAAAGCGGTAGAACGTTTCGTCTCCCGGTACGCCAGATGGGCTGATGTCGCTCATGCTGCGTCCTTCTCAATCTCGGCATAGACGCCATACAGCGCCCGTGCCACCTTGGCTGAGCACGAGATACGCAGCGTGAACCCCAAGAGTGACTGCCCGAGACGGCGCGCCACAACGCGCGTCAGACGTTTTCCTTGCTGGCCTAGCGTCAGGGTGCGTGTGCCAACGAACGTCGCGCCGCCGTCCTTCGACCATTCCAGCATGATCTCTGGATTGATGTCCTGCGCATTGCCCGTACCCGTTCCAACACCACGCTCCACATCGATATGCAGCGCATGGAGCGTAACCGGGTGCGGGTAGGCCGATACGGGCGGCAATGTCACGCTAAAGATAAGCGGATCGCCGGCCTCGTCAGCGAATGATTGTCCCATCTCGTAGAGATTGGGGCTGTCACGATCGCCGGCAATGACCTTGCCGAATGCCTCAGTGACAGTGGAAATGCGCCAGCTGCTCCGCCCGTAACTCTCTCGGTTAGACCAGCCATATTGGCTGTCATAAACCCACGTCCATTTGTCCGTGCTGATTTGATAGTAGGAGTGGCCGTCGCGGGTCCAGCTCGTGGCCTGAATGGTCCTCTTGTCGGCAAGCGCCTCGATATCGCGCTCAACCGCGGGCGTTGAAATCCGCTGTCCGGAATAGCCCTGCAACAGTCTCACTGTGCGGTCATGCGCTACCCAGGCAACGGTCTGATCCAACCGCGCCACGCTGTTCGCAGATAGGCAACCCAGGTCCATCACAGTGGTGCGCGCGAACCCTGTACCGTCGGCCAGACCGGCGTTGGCCCAAAACTCACATGTGAGCGTTCCCAAAATCATCAACTCATTTTGACGATTGAACACCCTGACAACTGGATCAGGACTGGCGTCAGCACGCTCAAAACTCAGTGCATCCCACGATAGCGCATCATCGATTTCGCCGGCCTGCCATTTGTTGTCCACAGTGCCGATGATAACTATGCCATCAACAACAGTCAGGCTAAGCGGGGCGAGCAAGTCAGCATCCGTCACCTGTTGCAGCGACGTGCGGTAATTGTACATGACGCCATCGCAGGCAATCGTAACGTCTGGCGTTGAGCGCCGGTTGCGCACCATGTAGACCTGCGCTGACCCGCTGATCGACATTGACCCCAATGATGTGCTGATGCCGTTGCTCTGGATTTTCCAAAGCTGCGTGCCCGCCACAACGTAAAGCGCACCATCAACTTCAAGCGCTGCACGAATACCGGTGGCGATTCCCTCAAGCCTGGCAAAACCCTGCAACCCATCAGCGCAGTACAGTGCGAATGTAACCCGGCCTTCCTCGCCAATCGTCTCAGCGAAACCGTTCACCAGGCGCGCTGTCCCGCCTTGCTGGAATCGAGCCGGGGCGGATTTGGCGTTGAGAGAGAGGGGGATTGGATTTGGCATTAGTTCCCCACCGTGATTATACCAGTTGAACGTCGCCAAACCCACGTCACTGTGCCATCCGTGATCTCTGAGGACGTGCCGGCTGGTCCAGTCGTTCCGCTTGTCCCAGGCGTTGCGCACTCATAGACGTTGCCATTCCAAACGACCACTTGGCGCACGTAATAAGTCGATCCCGACTGCCACACTCCATAAGGCAGTGGATCATTGCCAAGCAGCGTTACGGTTCCTGGGGCGTCCTGAGCTGTCGCTTTAACGCCTGCGTCAAACTGCGATAACGGTACTGCGAAGAATGCAGCGCGCAAATCGCTCCACCCGTCATCGGCATCGCGCGCGAGAACCGCTGTCGGCTCTTTGCCATACTCATCGGCCAAGCGCACAGCGAGCATGGCAACAACGGCCTGTTCGAACCGTGCATCAAGCGGCAATGTATCTCCGGACAAGCCCTTGGCTTCCCACGACGCAATCATAGCGTTGAGCGCTTCCGATGCCGTGTCCATATCCGCAGCGGATGGTGTTTCGTCGACAGCGATAACGCGGATGCGTCTAAGTGCTCGGGTCGCTATCTGCTGTGCTGTCGCCATGGTCGCCTTCTGCTTGCTTGGATGGCCGCCCGCGCCGCTTAGGCTCAGGTTTGGCCGCTTCCAGATTGTCCAATTCCCATTGCGGTACAGGACCCCATGAGTATTTACGCCTCAACGATGCAGGAATATTCATTGCCACTCCTTGTGTTGGGGTGGGGCTGTTGAACCCCACCCTTTTATTGCTTATGCCGTTCCGCTGAGGCGGAGACCGGTGCGCGGGTCAATCAACTTGCGCCCATACAGCATATCCAAACGCCATTTGCTGATGTCGTTTGTCCCGTCGTAGATCGGGATAACGCGAACCGAAAACCCCTTGTACGAACGACGTGCAGACCCGTAAGCAGCTGCCGGCAACTCCATCGGGACGCAAGCCAGTGCCATTGCGTTCTTGTGGAATGCCATCGACTGCTTGTAAGTCGTGGAAGGATCGCCAACAAAGGTCAGAGCCGCGTTGTCCGCGGGCTTTGCGTCAACAGTCTGATGCGGGCCGGCGATGATGATAGGCGGCGAGATCGTCATGGTAAGAGCGCCGGCGGTAGCCGTACCGTCAGCCGTCGCAACAAACTGTTGCAGGATGCCGGTACTTGCCTTTGTGCGCTGGTTGACCATGTAGACACCGGCGATCGTGAACACATCACCTTTCTTCACCGTCGATGACGCATCGAAGCCGTCGCAAATCAAACTTTGCGACCACGTATTCTTTGCGGTGTCGTAGGTGACGTTCTGATCAGCACCGTTAACAAGCGGGCTTGTGTTGTCACGGGTACCGGTCGTATGACTTGGCGCTACCTGCGATTCAAACGTCTCGCAGCCGCCCACCTTACCAAGGCGCCCGTCTGTATATGCAGACGATACAAGCCCGCCGTTGAATAGGTTCGTCTGACTACCAATCAGGCCCCAGTTATCCGACGGCGCCAGCAACGCAATGCGCCCATCATAGGGGACTGACATTTCGGTCAAACGCTCTGGTCCCCTGGCGAAGTCCGCATAGCTGTTGACGATCTGCCCCGGCGTACCAACCCAGTTATAAAACCCGGAGTACATCTGAGACGCACAATCCGCCGCAATGTGATTGACGATACTCATCATCGCCGGCTTCATGACCCGCTCTGCAAGGTCTTCGATTTTGAGCGTCAGGTCGGTTGACGAGAACTCAAAATCAACGCCGATCTGCTGATCGACTTTCAACGTCGTCTTGCCCTCGATCACATCTTGGGTTGAAAGAGTGGGGCCAGTACGCACCGTAAAATCAGCCGGACGCCGGATTGAAATCTCGTCCCCGACCTTGTAGCCGTTGACGCTTTTGGAGAACTCTTCCTCGGGCGCACGGTAGAGCTGGTTCACCCAGCCCAATTCGTTCTCAAGGATCGGCAGCGCGGACTTTGCTACGATGTCCGCCGTCAGTGTCGTGTTCGACATTTCTGTTTCCTCAGATGATGAGGCCCCTAGCGGATCACGCCCTTGGTGCGCAGATATGCCGCCATGTCGCCAACTCCACCCTTGTCAGGGTCGAAGAAGCCAACGGGCGTCACACCGCCACTGATAGGCGCTGCCGGTCGTGGGGCTGATGTGGGTTTAGCGGCAGTCGGGCGGCTCAATTTGGCCTCCAGCTTGCCGAACTCTTTCAGTGCGCGAGCTGGATCACTGGCGAATGATTGATACAGCGATGCGGCTTCCTGCGGGTTTTTGCCGAGATAATACGCAATCTCTGCGCCCATATCGCTTTCCGCGATATGACGCACAGCGCGCTCGTGGACTGGCGTGTCGCTTGTAAAAACCTGATCGAAATCAGGCATGGTTTCCCGAGCGGATTCGACGGTTTCGGCCCAAGCGGCAGCAAGCTTTTGGTGATGCTCATAGGCGATCGCCTCACGCTCGCTTTCAAGCCGGTCAGAAGCTTCTTTCGCGTTCGCCTGCCGGACTTTCCAGGCAGTGCGTTCGGCGAGTTCCTCATTGGGGTCTGCGATCTGCGTGAAGTCTGGCGGATCGCCACCTTTGAGGCGTGCAACTTCCTTTTCCAGCATTTCAAGCCGGCGCGGCATAACCTCCCGCGCCGATTTGTATTCCTGCCAGCGTTGGCGGTTGCGCTCCTGCTTCTTCTCCTTCCACGTCTTCGGCTGCTCTCCTTCAGGAACGTCTTCGCGTCCAGCGGGCGGCTCATCGGCTTTCGCCTCTGGTTTCGCCTGCGGTTCTCCGGCTTGGCCTTTATCGGCCTGCGGTGCGTCCTGCTCGTGTGTCGTCTCTTGCGTCGTAACCTGCGGCGCAGCGGTATCCGTGCTCGCCTCATTGGCGGCCGGGATGGTCATATCGCTCATGGTTTTCCCATAAAAAAACCCGCCTTAGGGGCGGGCATCTGATCCAGCTGGCCTGTTGGCCTGCGGCGGCGGTTCACTCAACTTTTTACGCTTCAATTCGTTGTCCAGGCGCGTACCTTCGAGCGTCTCGGCCGCTTGCAGGGCGTCAACCTCAACGCCCTGAGTAGCACTCGCCGCTCTGGCTTGTGCTTCTTGCGCCTTGGCCTCGGCTTCCGACCCTTGCGCTTCCATCATCCGCATTGCACCTTGTGCTTGCGCCTCGGCCATAGGATCGGGGGGCGGTTGCATCGCCTGGGCGGCCTCTGGGTCTGTGGCCTGGACGACCTGCGGCGGCAACGTTGCGCGCAAGCGCTCCGCCAGCTGTTCCGACCCGTCGAAATCCATGTTCTTGACGATCAAATCTGCCCCGACGGCACCAACCTGCGGGAAGGCTTGCACCAACTGCACCATTTGTTGCACCGCCTCAGTCCGACGGGACGCATAATTCGGACCAAGCGTCACACGAACCGACTTGAACTTCATCTTCGAAAGGTCGTTGTGCTTGAACTCCGTATCACCGGCTTGGAACATCGAGCGATTAACGGTTACAGTCTTTTCCGTGTCGTCTTCCATGACCAGCTTCAGCGTTCGCTCGCTGTCGTAGACTTTGGGGATCATGTCGAGAATGACACGCCCCATGTGCTCTAGAGAGTGTTCCAGATTATCAACGAAATGGAACGTGGCAGTATTGCCCTGCTCTTCGCGAGCCGTAATGGCAACGCCACTCGTTTCATTAGACCTGGCACCCAACGATGCATCGTAAATTCCAGTCGTTGCCTTCATGTCGTCCGCCAGCATCTGCGCCATCTGTATCAGCCCTGCTGGCAACGGCGGTGGAGCAATGCGCTGCGGCGGTCCACCTGCTGACGCATCGGCATCATAGGGCAGATAAGGTGTTTGATTTCGGTTCGCATTATCCCACACCGACTTGTACCTCTCGATCTGCTTTGTCGTAACGAGGTATGGCGCTTTGGGCTGTTGCGCCAACGTTTCGGCCGCAACGCTCATGAAATAATTGTGCAACTGCTGTGGTTCACGTTGGAACCGAATGAGGCCATGACGATAAACACCATCGTCCAGCGGAATCTCGGCACCAACGACCGGGATGATCGGTATCCATTTTGACGGACAATTGTACGGGTCTTCTAGTGTCTCCTGTCCTGTCACCTTGACCATATCGACGGTGTAACCCTTCACCTTACGCGTTGTCAGGATGTATCCAGACTGGATCAACTCCTGGACGTCTTTACGGCCTCGGTCCGTCAACTCGTAGGTTTCGCCGTTGGCCAGAAGCGCAATCTCGCGCTCCATCTCCTTGCGCCGCCAGAACTCGGCAATCCGCACATAGTCGCCATTGCTCCACGTGAGATAGTGCCCGTCATTACGTTCTGAATCGACACTGATAGGAGCGGCCTTGGGATAACGTTTCTTGAACGCCTTGATGGGCAACATCTGAGAGACAACACACCACCCCATATCATTGCGGGCAGGTTCGCGACTGGCCGGATCAGCGTAGACGCTCAACGGATCGAACACGCGCTTGATGCGAATTTCCTGCTCGAATGCTTCCTCGTCTGCATAGTCATGCTCGACCCGCATCCATCCGATTCCGCAGGCAACCATGTGTTCCACAGACGCAGCGTAGACGTGCGCAGCGCTTGAGTTGTACTGGATACGACGCATCAGGCCGTTTGCGATTTCGGTAATCTCATCATCATCGTCGCCATCTGGCTCCGCTTTGATGACAGGCATATTCTGTCGGATCGGGTTAGACACCTGGCGCAGGAACTGACCTGATCGGTTGATCGTAATCATCGGGCGGCCTTTGCGCTCTGCCTTTGCCGCATCACTCCACTGAAACCCGGCCGTAAAGCGCAAATCTTCTACGGCTTGCTCGATGTTCTTCCGATCGTATTCGTAGGCCGTGGCCAACGCTTCGCGGGCGTCTTTAACGACATCATCCATCAGAGCAACACCTGATTCATATTCCCATCCAATCCGCAGATGCTCCGACGGTACCGAACGACCAGTTCGACGGCTTTGCCTTAGGCTCAAGCATCATCGCCAGATAGCGAAACGCATCAGCCCCATGACTGGTCCAATCATGCAGTGGGCGCGGGCGAAATACCTTCAACTTCTCATCCCATTCGCGTTGATACTGTTTCAGGCAGTCGATCCCGCGCGCGGCCTTTGTTTCGTCGAACCAGCATTTGGGCAGTAGATTTCGCACTGCGTTGATCCCGTCTTCAACAGCAACGCGCTGTGCCACTGTGATCGGCCGCAATCCAAGCTGCTCGAGACTGGCCTTGCGGCTGGTTCCAGACATCAATTCTCGTACCTCCACGTCATGCGGCAGATAGTGTTCCGCGTAGGTGTACGGTTTCTCATTCATCAAAATACGTGGAATGTCCCGTAGCGGCGTATTGTTCGTCTCAAAGTAGTCAATCAGCCTGATTTCAGACCCGACCACCTGTGCGAACCAAATCGCGGTCGCATCGTCTAGCCCCAAATCCCATGCTGTATAGACCGGCTCTGAAGGCTCCCACGGCACTGAACGGATCCGACTATCTGCGCTGGCCTGCGCCATATCTCGACCGTAGTAAGCTCCAACAATAGCAGCCTCGAACGAGCACTCGTATTCTTGCTCGAACTGTTCCGGAGACATGGCCTTTCTGGCATCAGCCAGTTCCTCAGCATCCACAAGGCCGGTTTCTGATGCCCGCAACATCATCGTGAACCAGTCCGGGTCCGTTTTGGCCCTAGCGAATACTTCTTGAAACGCATTTTTGCCCTTGGGCGTGCCGATGAATGTGGCCCACCCCTTCCGATCGCTTAGGGCAGGACGCAAAACCTCCGACCAAGCTCGCGGGTCCATATCTGCGTATTCGTCTAGAATAACGCCGTCAAAGTAGACGCCACGCATCCGGTCGTAGTTGTCGGCACCATAAAGCCGGAGCCGTGCTCCGTTCGCCGGCAAGTCAATCCGCAGTTCGCTTTCATTGGTCGCGACGTACGGCAGCGGCGCCGTGTACTGCTTCAGGTATGTCCAGGCGACGTCTTTGGCTTGATTGTAATGTGGTGCGATGTACGCAAAACGTGCGTTTGGTTTATCGCAGCGCAAGGCCGCGTCCACTAGATCCATGATGCAGGCGACAGTCTTGCCGGCGCGACGATGGGCAACAATGCAAGCCCAACGCTGCTTGCGGGCATGGAATGGAACGAACTTGTCGCGGGCACGGTATCCAAGGTCAATTTTCTGCAGCACGAGGCACACCAGTCGTGATGGTGAACGTGAGCGGGTTGTTGGTATCGCCCTGCACTGTCATTGGCAGGACCTTTCCGACTAACGACAGGAATGCTGTCGGATTCTCCTTGGCTTGGGTTCGCAGATACTGTTGCCCGCCCTCGTCGTTCAACGCACCAAGGATCATGTCTTTAAGCTCGGCATTGACCTTGTTCGGCGTGCCCTTCACTCTGCCGCCTGTTTTCGGCCGTCTAGGCTTCTCAGCCATAATCTAAAAGCCTCTACTGTAGAGTTTGCGCAACACTCTAGTGCGTGATGCTGAACACCCGATCGCTCGTGATCTTTGGAGCGTTTGTCGGGTCGGTTGTTACATCGCTCCGGGCCTCTGAATCTCTCGTAATGACAGCGCCGAGGCTTACAGCGGCAATGATATTCGTTGGCACTACTGCAGCACGCGTGATCTGCGACAGATTTGTGAGTACCGGCTCCACAGCAATGATGCCGGGAGTGTAGGTGAGGGCTACATCATGCCCCGTCAGAGCAAATTCGCCAGCCTCTGCCGCCATGATGAGCAGGCGGATCAGCGCTACGTCACTGCCCGTTAGCGAGTACACCCCGCACTCAGCGGCAACACGGCGGATGACGTCGAACGATACATCCTGGCCACTGATACCGAACGTGCCGTAGTCAGCAACAAGCCGCCGGCCTACTTCTAGACTGACCGGCTGCCCGGAAAGTGCGAAGTCACCACGCTCTGCAATGAGTGGATTGTGTGTCTGCGAAAGTCCGACCGACTGGCCGGTGAGAACATACGACCCGTATTCTGCGACGATACGACGAGCGACTTTGAGCGCTGCAGATTGGCCCGTGAGAACAAATGCCCCGCTGCCGGCGCTGAGTTGATAGCTGTGCCTGAGAATGACTGGCTGCCCTGACAGCGTGAATGATCCAGCGCCAACGACCATAACAGGATTAGATACTGGCGTGTAGGCGAGCGCTACAGGTTGGCCGGCGAGTGCGTATGACCCAGGCCCTACTGCTAGCCGTCGATTGTGCTTAAAGCTGACAGCACTACCAGCGATGCCAAAGATACCATGGTCTGCTGCGAGCCGGCGGCCCGCTTCCAGGCTGACCGGCTGGCCTGTGAGGGAAAATGTGCCGTTCCCAACAGTGAGTGTGACGCCAGGCGTGTAGCGAATGACGATGATGCCTTGCGTGCCAGCGCCGAGAGCACCGCCAGCGATCTTGCCGCCGCCGCCACCACCACCGCCGCCGCCGTAGGAGCCCGCAGCGCCGCCGACACTGCCAGCACCGATGAGGGTCGTTCCGTCACCACCGCCACCACCGCCACCGCTGCCAGGGCCGTAGGAGCCCCATGCCGTGATAGCGTCTTGGCTTCCGGTGCCGCCCAGCGTGTCCATGCTGCTTGTCGATCCGAGGCCGCCACCGCCACCGCCGCCAGACGAACCGTTGCCGCCATTCGCAGCGCCACCGCCCGAGCCGCTTCTGTTGTTGCCGCCCGTGCCGCCCGTGTTGCCGCTTGCCGTGCTGCCAGCCGCGCCGTTGTTCGCACCACCGCCACCACCGCCACCGCGCGCCGCGCCGTTGCCTGCGTTCTTGCCCGCGCCGTTCGGACCAGCCGCACCACCACCGCCGCCGCCGCCGCCGTTCGATGCCGCGCCGGTTCCTCCGTTGCCGCCGCTGTGCGTTTTCGATCCAACGCCAGAGCCGGATGCGCCGCCGTCGCACCACTTGCGCCCCTTGGCCCCGACCGATGACGCGCCAAGGCTCGCGCCGTTGAACCACGTGTCGCCAGCAACCGCGCCGACGGCGTAGGTCACGCTGGCCCCGGGTGTCAGGCTCAGGTTCGAGATCGCCGAGTAGGCACCACCGCCACCGCCAGCGCCGCCAGCGCCGTTCGCAGCACCGGCAACGCCGTTCGCGCCGCCGCCGATGCACTCGATCGAGTTGCTGGCGTTGTTCCAGTCTGCGGGCACTGTCCAGCTTGTGCCGGACGTGAGAACGATGACGGTTTCAGCCATTGGTCACGCCCCGCTTGTTCACCCAGGCGTTCCATGCCGAGACCACCGCGTTCGCCTTGTCGGGGAATCCAGCATCAGCCATCGCACGCGCGGCCTCGTTCACGTCACGGGCCTTGATCCACGAGGCAACCGTGATGGTGTAGACGTACTGGCCGTCGCTCTCGATCAGGCTCTTGTAGGGCGTATGCGGCACCATGGCCTTGCAAGCGAGGTTGTCGAGATCGAACACGCCGATGATCGTCATGGCGTCCGTGTTGACGAACATCCATGAGAAAGCCGCATTGATCAGGTCTTTTGCGTCTTGTCCGCGAGCCTCGGGCTTGGCGTACAGGAGCTTGAGCCGGTGCTTCCCGTTGCCATCGGAGTCAAAGATCAGCGTGCCCGCGTCGGTGCAGAGCGCGTGCATGCGCTTGAGGTCGATCGGCTTCATCTTCATGCCGGTCGCCGTCTCGACTTCCTCCATCGTGGTCGCCCTGGTGATCATGAGAAGTCCAGAGCCTCCACCTCGACGGCTACGCTGGCGATCTCTTCCGCCGAGCGCTGCTCGACCGACGGAATGAAGCCGCGCGCCTTGCTGTATGACCATCCGGCGACGACTTCGAGCCCGTCGGGGATGGCAACGATCTCCGTGCCCTTGGCAGGCTTGTCGGTTGCCGGGTCGGCCTCGATGATGTTGATCACGTGGCGCGATGCCGTCTCGATCAGGGCGCATCTCATGTGCAGGTTACCTTGATCGTCAGAGTGGCCTTCGTGACCGTCGAGGCGCCGAACTTGATGAAGATGACGGGCATGGTCTAACTAGACCCGTGTTTTGCCATCTGGATCGCGCAGGAACCTGGCAATGGCGCCGATTTCAACGGACAACTCATAGAGCGGCTCACGGGCATCCTTTAGCTGCTCGTTGAGCGCGTCGAGACGCTCTTGCATTGGCCGCATCTCTGCAATCAATGCCTCGCGCTGATCAATCAACGGCTGGACTGCTGCCTCAACTGCCGCTTTCTCTGACTGCGCCACGTGGAACCGCTCACGCAGCGTTGCCTTGTCGAATTTCATTGCGTCCCCCGCGCTATGTAAGCGTCATCACGCCTGTGGTTGCGTCAGCATCCCACGTGAATATTTCACCGTTCGCGAGCGTAACGGCAGCGCCGTAGTCCCAATAAGCGATCAGCTCATCATTCGTCGCGGTGTCGTTGTAGAGGACAGCATAGCGAAACGGGCCGATGCTGCCGCCGCTTGCTGTGAACACAACATCACCCAGCACCAGCTTGTATGTGCCGCTCGTTTGCGCTGACGACGATTGCGCCGCGGTAGAACCGCCGGTCGTGTAGCCGTTACCTCCGGCCACCTGAGTGATGTTTGAAAGTTGTGTGTTGGTCGCGACTGGCGCGGTGTTTGTGAGCGCGATCTTGAGAACATCCGACTGTAGATTGTGGACCTTTTCGCTCAGCGCTTCGGAAAACGAGTTGAATTTGTTGAACGCGGCTATGACACACCCTCCCTCAGATTGACTTCGTCAGATAGCCAGCCACAGCCAGTTCCAGGCCCGAGCCGCGCGCAATGTTGATGTTGACGCCGAAAAACTTAGCCAGTCCCACGACGATCAATGCGGTTCCAACAAGTTTCAGGACCGGGCGCACCTGATTTAGGGCCTGATCTGGATTCATGTGGTGGCCTCGCGTGGTTTCAGTGGACGATGCGACATACGTCAACGTCGTCATAAATCTCGGCGTACAGGTCGAGCAGGATCACGCCGCCGTCCTCGTAGTCGATGCCGTTGCTGCGCATTCGATCAACAATCATCCTGACGAGATCGGGAAGATCAGGCTCCTGCGTGATGGTCATTTCAGCAGAGCCTTTATCCCCACAATCATTGCGATCACGCCAAGACACGCCACAGAGAAGGCCAGAACCCAGTTCATAGCTGGTTCATGCCTCGTGGCGTAGATTGATGATGTTGAGTTGTTGTTGCTTTGGATAGTTCCGCGTCGGCGTAAGTACACCAACAGCGCGAGCCGGACGTTGCGTAAAGTGGGCTCGCGCAATTTTCAGCGCATGGGATTATTTTTACCCACCTACGCCGTACCTTAGCATAGGTAACAGTGATTTGGACCTTGGCGCAAGGTCATTCAGGCAACGCTCAACGAAATCCGTCACTTCTGGCAGGCCATGATGCCCCATGATGATGCTGTGCGGGCCAGTCAACACGGGCAGGCCATAACTCCCGATCGTGGCATTGGCTACACGCAAATTATGGCTGTTGGGCCATCTCGTGAGGCGTCCGGATCAGTGCCGTCAACGCGCGAACGCGCCCTGACAGACAAGCGCACCGCAATTGATGCCGCCAAAGCTAAATTCGCCGCAGCGCATGACATGATGCATCGAATAGCGCAATTTCCAAGGCCTGGAAGCGCGCCGGAAAGCCAGGATAACGCACCGCTGCCCCCCGATGCGTTGACACACCACCGCAAACCCACTATACAAAAATGGTCTAGTTTCGACTAACCGGGCTCCGGCCCTTGAGCCACCAGAGCGCGCCAACGCACTGGTGGTTTTTATTTACTTTAGGGGTTGACACACCTTTTGTGTGTGCTATTCTAAATCCATCGAAACACCTGAGACGCCACTGGCGCAAGGAGACGAAAATGACCAACACATTCACAGCAATCTATCAGAACGGTTACGCAGTTTTCGGCGTTGGCCGCACGCTGGACGAGGCCATCTTAGATGCCAACAAGTGGCTCGATGAGCCCATCACGACTGACGACCTATGCTCCGACAATATTGACGGAGCGATGATCGAAATCACAATCACAGAACGCCTAGCCGAGGCCATTGCCAAGCGCGGCGGCGACATTGGGATCGAGCAAATCAGCCGTGGCCTGTACGACCTGCCAGAGTCTGACTGATGTCGGCAGATAACGAAAGTCGGAGATGTCGCTATTGCAGCGCCGACATCTCCGACATGAGGGCGGGCAGCACTGTGTGTCGGGCCAAACCCTGTCGCACCAGACGCAAAACGGACTGGCAGAGACAGTACAGACCAACCCGCGCCTGTTTAGAATGCGGGGCGCCTGTCGCCATCCGCTACCGACAGTATTGCTCAAATGCCTGCTACGCGGTTATGCGGCGGCGATATCACCTCGCGCGCTACCACGCAGATCGCGACCACCGCCGCCGCGTGTCGCTCGCGTACTACCGCGAAAACGTGCGGCCTCATCTCGCCGATTTTAGTGTGCGGCGGCAGTACGGATTAGCCAGCTACGCGCGTCACGCAAACCCCGCGTGGATGGCGCATCGGCGCGAGTCACAGCGCAGGTGGCGCGCGTCCCTCACAAACGAGCAAATACTGCGTTACAAAATCCGACGAATAGAAGCGCGGCGCCTGCGAGCGCTGGCAGCATTGATGGAGATCATGACGTGACCACAACCGACCTAACGCGCGCCGACGAGGCCCGGGGGCTCGCAGAATTGGAAACAGAGGACCTGAAACACCTGCTCGAGCAACAAATGCAGGTGACGGCAGATCACGTCGCGCGCCTCGCTGCAATCTGGGTGGAGTTAGAGAGGCGCGGAGAGGACATGAGCCGCATGCGCACCGGCCTCGCTCAATACCTGCCAGCTGTGGCTGCGAGGCGCCTGTTACCGGAGGCCGTTGTGCGGCTAGCTGGTAATAGACTGGCGCTGAGGGCTATCGCCAGCCTCGAACCGGACGAACAACGGCGCGTCCTTGATGCCGGGTCGTTGCTCGTTGTTAGAGCTACCGACACCCCGGCCGACGCAGTGCCACTCACGCTGCTCACTCAGGCGGACGTTCGCCGCGCCATCAACCCAATTACAGGCCGCTCGATACCACCAGAGGCGCAGCGGCAGCCAGCACGCAGAATTCGTCAATCCACAGGCTTCACACATCGTGTGATCGTGCCTCTAACGGAGGCTGAACACCGGAAACTACAGGACAGCGCCCACCGATCCCAACGCAGCTCAGCCGAGCTGATCCGCCAAATACTGAAAACAGACGGGACATTCTCATGACCACCACGAAGCCCCGCCCAAACCGCCAGAATATCTATCTCACAGATCATCTCCGCGATCTCGTCAGCGGCTACGACAGCCTGTCTGGCCGCATTGCCACAGTGCTCGATCGCTATCACGAGGCCCTGAGACGCACGCGCATCGAGCGGCAGTTCAGCGACGACGAGCGCCAGCACATTTTGCGCGCATGTAGAGCCTGGCTGGCGGAGCCCGCCGCAACTGTATTTGATGGCGTTGCTCTGGAGCTAGAGGACGAGGGCGCAGCACCTGCAGAGCTAATCGAGCGTGTCAAATCACTGACGCGCCATTTTGAGCAGGTGGCACTCGTGGAATGGATCGAGAGCGAGCGGATGCTGGCAGGTAACAGCCCAGACCAATGACGCAGCGGTGTGCCGCTCCCCTTGTGGGGCGGCCATCCCCTGCGCCAATGCAGGATACAAGTTGCCCCCGCATCCGCTGGAACGGACCGGGGGCGTGATGATCCAAAACCGTTGGAAGGACCCTGGACCATGACTTCAGCTTACAAAGCGCTGTGCGGCGGCGCAATCATGATTGCCGCAGGACTACTCGCTGTCCAAATTATGGGCGGCATCGAGTACACACAGGGCGGGACTGCCTACACCCGCGTTTCGATGATTGCTGCGATGGTGACGCTTGCTGCCCTGCCTATCTTTATCGAGGCTGCACGGCGCATCGGCGCTACCGGAGTTGCCGTTGCATTGTTCGTCGCGTTCCTGGCGTTCCTAGCGTACTCACTCCCGGCCAACATCGGGCGTACAGGCGAGATCAAGGAAGCTAAGGTTGTTGCCGCTGGTGATGCGGCTGAAGCGCGCCGCGAGCTGGCGTCCATCAACACAACCCTGTCCTATGCTCTGCCTGACATGACAGCGGAATGCATCGGTGCTCCTGAACCGCTGCCGCCGAACCGTTGGCCGGAGTGCCGGCGCAAGCGTGGCACTGTTGAAGCTCTCAAAGAGCGCCGCGCTCGCATTGAAACGACGATCCATGATGCCCCTGTCTCTGGTGATGTTGGTTCGGAAGTTATCGCCTGGGCTTCTGCTGGTGTTCTACCTGCTGCGGACGTTCGCAAGGTCGGTATCATCGGATTCGCACTCGGTCTTGATGTGGCGATCTGGGCGCTCTCGTGGTTTGTGTCCCACGTTGTTTCGCTGCATTCCAGCCCGGTTCCAAAGGATCGCAGCCGCGAACTACCTCCAACAGATGCCCTCGAACCAGATGCCGACAACGTTGCAGATTGGGCCAAGGCGTTTCGCACAAAGCATGGTCGGTCCCCGAGCATTCCAGAGGTTCAGTCCGCTTTCCCCGACTGCCCAAAAACAACGGCTTGGAGAAAGGCGAAAGCAGCATGAGACTGGATTTCGCTACTCCAATTACACAGGCGGACATTGACGAACTGATCCGCATCATTAAATGACAAAGGAGGCCCGGTCAGTAGATCGGGCCTTCGTCGTATTCGTCCAAAATCCCACGACGTGACGTGTCCTGCAACATAACACCTGGCATCATCGCGTTGCGGCCGTTGGAATTGAACTGAACTAGGTCTGAGAACCTTGGATTACCGTTCACATGTTCCCGAATGCGCGCTGCTGTTTTGGGCGCGACGGACTTGATGTAATTCGGGTCCTGCATGTAAGCGCGGATCGCTTCAGCCATGAACTCGCGCGGGACGTCATCTCCCTTGTATCCCATGGTTGACGGGTTTGTTTGAAGACTTGGCTTTGTTGGTTTGCCGCGCCTTCCCATCGAGTCATTCAAATCGTGATATAGTCGACCCAATTCCTTCGAGAGACCATCAATCGGGATTTCATTTGCGAATGTATCTATGCCATGACCGATTTCGTGCAGGCCTACTTTCGGAACCTGAGATGGCGTCAGATCATTGGCCACATAGGCGTGATATTCAGCATCGTTGTTTAGATTGTATGTTTTTTTAAATCGGCCTGAGTCGCCGCCAATCTCTCGGCGCGCAACGCTCTCAAGCCCCTGGCCATTGAGTCTCTCTGAGATTGCGTTAACGTCTGAAATCGTCGGCGCCGAGAAGGCTTCTTCATGTCCTCCCACAGCTCTTCGTCCGAATACGTAGGTTGCATCCGCGTTGAACGGTCGACCATCGATGTCATGCGTCAATCTCCCCAAATCGTCTGCTGGAATTTCACCAGGATAGTCGTCTGAAAACGACCTTTTTGGTAGGTTTGGCGGGTCATAAATATTAGCATTTTTATAGTTTCGTATCAACGGATTTGGGGCCGAAACGTCAGGTTCAGGTCGCAACTTACGACGCAATTGTGCATCCACTAAATCGATGTCGTTGCCTGATTTACTGTACATAAAATCGGTCATGGCATTGGCGCCGGAATCCGGCACTCGACCATAGCTGGAGCCTGATCCGATCTGCGGGAATCCATTCCCATAATCAAAGTCCGGCAGCGTATCGATTGCAGATGGCTCGCCGCGATACCGCATTCCCTTGTAGGCGGCGATGGCTGAGTCTTTTGTCAATGGTACCTTCGGGGCCATATGCCCGCCAAGCGTCAGCCAGCCCGCCATGTTGGCCGCCTCGTCGATCATTTGATCGTCGGACATCTCGCCGCGATAGGCGCGTGCTGGAGCTGTGACGGCACGGCCCATGCTGTCGACAGCCCCAGAAGCCAATGCCCGCGCTGTCGCGATCGGCTCCGTTGCGACCTTCTTGACGGCACCGCCGATCGACCGCGCTAGGTCTGGCCACGCCGGCCCTATGCTCCCATCAGCATATGTTGCGAATGGAAGGACTGATCCACGCTCGATCGGAGTGTTGAGAATATCCGCTGTTGTGTAGTCGTCCAGTCCGAGAAGGCTGTTGGTGTATCGATTCCGGTCCATGGTCGTCATCCAATTTAAGTCTGGAGTCGGGACAATACCCGACCCCTTTTTCCTACCGCCACAAGCGGCACGCCTGACACGCTATCGACTTGGAGGCCGGTGACGTGAGGTGGACAGGCCCCATTGCACCACTCAGCGAGTTCACGTTTCGCCTCAACGATGGCGATGTTGCCCGGCACACGCTGGACCGCATCGCCTCCCTCTTGTTCGCCGCCAACGGCAAGCGGCTCACCTACAAGGCCCTGATCGCATGACTGAAATCCTGAAAGCCCTCGACGCGATCACCAGCCGCGTCCTCGCCTACCGTCCGAAGGACAAGGGGGTCGCCGCCACCAAAATGCGGGACCAAATCAAAAAGGCGGAAAGGAAGGCGAAACGTGAGGAAGGGGAGTGAACTATATAATTCCCATTAGATACAGGTCTTTCATCTGTCGGGCCTCGGTTCAGCCCCGCGGGTGCGGGAACGGCATCATAGAATGTTAGCCGATAGCTCGGCTTCCTTACTTCAGTCATCTTGTCCCCTTTCAGGGCTGTGACCGGGTAAGACTTGACATTAACACTCAGCTGACTCAAAGTCTGCTTCGTGATCACACCCCGCCCTACCCGGCGGTTTCTTTTTTAAAACCCCTACCCGCTCCAACGGGTGGGGGTTTGCTTTTGTTCGAACTGATTCGAACCAAAGGATTATTGGGCAGTGATTCGAATTCGTCAATGCTTGTCGAGAAGCTGGCCGAGATCGGGGTTGACGAGAAGGAAGTCAACATTCGGAATAAGCTCGCACGGGGGAAATTTTCAGCGAGCTTTATGGCCCAATGCTTAATCGCGATCGGTGCAATTTCTATCCGACTCGACGATGTTTAGGTGGCTGAGCATTTGAATCAGATTCAACTCTTGGATTCGCCTCTTGGCTGTTTTCGCAATTAAAAACACCAGATGCACTATTGTATACTTGTGCAATATCAAAAAGAACGAAGCACGCCGCCAGGGCTGTCATGACGGAATAATAAAGCCCTATTATGGCCACCGTATGCATAAATGGAACGCCTGCATATGCGAGCATTATGGTGACAAGGGCGAAAACCTGGACAACGATGAAATGGACGAATGTAACACTTGCCTTTAAAAACAATGAATTCTCACTTCCTTCTTCCGAAATTATCGCAAGAAACCTATCGCTCGAAAAAACAAGTAAAATGGCAAACCCGCCAATAGAGAAGCCCAAGAGGCTCGGAATAATAGCTAACGAACTGTCTACCCAATTTTTATCGGGTCCCCAATAGATGCTAACCATAGATAAAATTATAGCTATACCAAAATACGGGGACGCGAATAGCGCTTTTATGCCGCCATACTGCTTCCAGTAGTAGGCCCAATTATTGGCAACGTTTTGCCAGGACTTTCTGAGACTAATCATATGAATCGTGCCTAATGAAGTCGAAGATCACGGAGAAAGGATCCGTTCCGTCCTGCACTTCAAGCGTGCGCTCGTCTTTTTCCTACCGCCACAAGCGGCACGCCTGACACGCTAACGACTTGGAGGCCGGTGACGTGAGGTGGACAGGCCCCATTGCACCACAAGGACGTCAAGCCCTTCTTGGATCAACACGAGAGCCGCGGCTGCGGCCTGGTCTTTGCTCTTGCGCTGGCACAACGCTCCGCCGATTTCGTAGAGGCGCTCCGTTACCTCGATCAGCATCATCAAGGCCGCCCACTGACGCTGAGGCACCATCTTTTGCGCATTGGATACGGACAGAGAATGGCGTGTGCGTGCCGGGATGCCGTCAAGATCGCTAGGTCCGCCGTCATCCATTCGAGCGTCCGCACCTGATGCGCCGATCATGTGGCGCTCAAGTTTCATCCCTGCGAGTGCTTGCTCCTGCGTGATCTGACCGCCGTTGTGCAGTCGCTCGAACGGCGATTGGTGGCGATAGTAATCGCGCTTCTGCTTCTGGTCATAGACGGGGCGTTCCAGGCCGCCCTTGGCGATCCGCTCTGGCGTCGGTGCTATCGTGGCTTGCGTCATTGGTTCCCTCATTGAGTAGACGACGCAGAACGAAACTCGGCACTCGTGTTATGTGGCAATCCGTGGCGTCCGAGTAGGCTAGACACACGCGGATCAATTCGATGTCGGCAGGCGTTAAACTTTCCATCACCCGCTCTTTGCTGCTTTGCCCCATTTGCGCTTTGGGTTCTTACGCTCCGCGATTTTCTGCGAAACGCTCTTGCCCTTTCCTGATCGAACCGGCTTGCCGTCCTTCATCTTCCAACCCTTGCCAAGCACGATTTTCTGACCTGCCATTTTTCATCACCTCGCAGAGGTCTTCGGGGATGCCTGTGATCTCTGACGTGCGCTTCGCGCTGTAGCCGTTGTTGAGAAACCATTCGGCGCGTTTCATAGCTCCCACCCTTCCGCCTCTGGCACGTAGACTTCTTGCACTTTGCATTCGACAGACAAAACAGTCTCACGAATGCCGCCATCATCTGTGATTTCCATCTTCGCGCCTTGGCGAACTGATGCTTGCCAGTACTCGCAGCGCTCCAACGACGGAGATGCGATTTCCAAAACGCTGCCGCTGGTCATCGTGATGATAGCGATGATGAGGATTTTCATCTGTTCCTCTCCGAGAAACCCCGGCATTCATGCCGGGGAGGCAGAGGAGTTCGCGCGTCAGCGCGAAGCCTGCCGTTGCTGCTCGACGTAACGCTTGACGATTGTGATGCTGCAGCACCCTCCGAAAGCAAGATGTCGTTCCAATCAACGTCAGTTCTTCAGGCACCTGCCGTCAACGCGATATCCCTCAGTCTTGAGGCGATGCGCCAAAGCAAACGCGGATGCCTGCCCTTTGTAGGATTGGTCTGCATCCGCGAAGATGATGATGTTTTTTGCCGTCTGCGGCGGCTCCCATTTCAAAAGCAGTCCCTCGGTGAACGTTGCCCAAACTGGGACGTCGTAGAGGATCATTGCGGCCATTGCCGTTTCAATACCTTCAGCAATGCCCATCGTTTCGGACGATGGACACAAGCGAACCGCTCCGCCGAATGGGAACTTGCACGGCGCGAACTTTTTAACGCTCGGCAAATCTGCCTTGTCGCCATCCTCGGTCAGATAAATCGTCTGCACCTGAAATGCCGCTGCAGCAGCCCCAACAAAGCGCGCTACGAGTGCCGGGTGATAAGTCACAGACTTGTCTTCGTGGACATACCGCATACGAGGATGGAAGCGCAGCAACTTGGGCCAAGGGTCCATGCGCAGGCCGCGCTTTTCGAGATACTTCGATGCGGCATCAAACCCGTTGAGTGGATGACTCGTGCGCCATATGTCGTCCACGATCTTGGTGGCGGCTTCGCCTTCCGCCCGCGCTGCCTTGGCGACTACCACCGGCGCATGC
Organism: Pseudomonadota bacterium; assembly: GCA_016703895.1. GTDB lineage: Bacteria > Pseudomonadota > Gammaproteobacteria > Steroidobacterales > Steroidobacteraceae > CADEED01. The sequence continues at coordinate 890 of JADJBE010000014.1, read as the reverse complement.
CCTGCTTCGGCCAGGATGCGCTTGCGGGCTTCTGAAAAATCCAGCCCGAGAACCCCCATCACCAGATCAACACCAGACCCGGCCCCACATTGGTTGCAGTAGTACGACCCCGACCCGCCTTTGTCGTCGAAGCGATAGCGATCAGAACCGCCACACATCGGGCACGGGCCGTGCTTTCTGCTCAGTGCTGACATAGGAACTCCCAAGGCTGGAAGAATTGCCCCCCACTTGCCGCGCGCAATGTCGTGAATGTTGTTAGGCCGCATGGTCCGCCCCCGCGTTTGAGTTGTTTGAATGACGCGACTTCACGAACCGAATGTCTTCACTGCGTACCCACGACAACAACTCTGGCAGCGGGTCTTCCAAGTCCAGTTCGTTGAAACTACTCGACGGCCAGTTTCCGAAAATCGTTCTGTACTTGTGCGCTACCCAACCCGACTTGCGCCCTCGCTCAAAACGAATGTGGTTGAGTTGCGCATAGACCGATCGGCGAGGCATTTTTGCTAGAAGGTCGACAACGCGACCTGTCCGCCCCTGCGCTCCACCGCCGAATGCAACCAGGTCGCCATCAACCTGCTCGATGCCTGGGATCACTGGCATTTCGTGCCCACACGCAACGCATGATTTCGGAGAGCACCGGCATGAGTGCTGTGCATTGCGGGCAGCACTTCCGGCAGCGGGTCTTTTCGCTCCTTGCGCTTCGATTTAGCGCGCTTGTCGTTGCCACTGTCCAACTCGTCGACATCGATGTCGGTGACCATTCAAGCCGCATGTGCGTGTCGGAATGGTCAAGGATCAACGCATCGTCTTTGCCCTCGAGCCGTCCGCAACGCACGTCCGATGATCTGCACGAATAGGCTTTCCGATTTCGTTGGACGCGCCAGGATCAG
>JADJBE010000013.1 GCA_016703895.1 Pseudomonadota bacterium | reverse complement strand
CAGATCCCGCGGCCCAGGCCGAATGGGCACGCGGACGTGACGCAAGGAACAAGGGGTGGAAATGGGCGGAGGACAAAAAACTCCACAACGACGCGCCGTGCAGCCAACTCGGCGATACCGAAGAGCAAGCAGGGTGCAAATCTTACGTCGGCACGTTCGGCGATAGAAACCAGTGACCCGGATCGGTCGCACACCCATCGCCGGAGCTGCACGTCCCTAGGCTCGACTGCCGGGCACGCGCGCGACAAGGCTGAGCTGAGCTGAGACATTGCCAATGAGTACACCTAGACCCATCCCACGGCTCATTGACTTTTCCGTCCCGGAAGCCAAAGTGCTTGCCGATTTACTTGCAATTCGCGCCGACCTGATCTCCGTCAAAGAGCTGTCTCGCACGTACGCGCTATGTTTCGAGGTTTCGGGCACACATCCTTACGTTTTAAGCTCTTTAGCTGTCGCTGCTATTGTGCGCTATTGCCGTACCTTCGGTTCCGGAGTGCGCACGCGGCTACAATCTGAATGGCTCGAAGCATTGAGCGAAGAACACCGATGCACCCACAGGCGAGTAAAAGACTTACGCGATAAGTGGATCGCGCATTCAGTCAACTCGTTCGAAGAAACGCAAATAGTCGCGGCCGTCCTAACACTCGATGATGTCACTGAAGTATTGCAAATTGGTGGGCAAGGGCGGAACATTCTTGCGATAGAGCCCGCGGAATTCAGGGCACTATTTGATCTTTCGCACGCTTTGAAATTGGAGGTGGAGAAAGCGGCAATGATAGAGAATCAAGTTGTCCTCAAAGCCGCGCGTATATGGCCACCGCACAAGCTACTTGCACGCCCGGATGCGGGCTGGGATTGGAACAAGGAGTATCACCCCGAGGAAGTTCGACGTGACTTCGTTGACCGCTAACAAATCGCCGCGGTGCGCATGCGCTAATAAGCCTAACGTGCCAGGTAGGCAGAGGACGCGGCAGTCAGTTCTAGCGTGACGTTCGGCTAGCGCTTCCGCAGCAACGCCAGAAAATTATGCGACGGCGACCAATACCAGTACAAGTCAAGCACAGGCTTCTCTACGAGAGTAAATATGTATGTTGTGTCTGTCAGCAAGGTGGCTGTCAGATTCATCACATTGATGAAGATAGAAACAACAACTCCGAGACGAATCTAGTCGTTCTCTGCGCCGCCCACCATGACGAGGCGCATACGACTCGAAAACTGACGAAAAATCTAGGGCCGTCGGAATTGAGGCATGCTAAGGAGCACTGGACGTCAGAAGTACGAAATCAAAGATCCTTGGGCGCAACCGTCGCGGGGCAGCGGGCCCAAGCCAGCGATGAGTGGCTACGTATCGGCATCACTTGGGGATACATCAACCACAAGAGAGTGGTTCAGCTTGCCAAGCCGGAATTGCTCACCGGGAAGGATCTTGAGCTCTTTGCGCGTTGCAAGAAGGTCGGCATCGTGGATGAGCGAGGTATTGTCATATGTCCTCCCGGACCGCGATCAGCTTCGTCTTATATCGATAACTCCATATACGACCGGTTCGAATTTGGAGATGACCAGCGGCTTCACGCACTCTATACCTCTTTCGTGGACCAAATTTCATCCAGCGTGGACGGGTAATCCTCCCATTTTTCGTGGGGCGGAGAAGTAGTACTAACCGGCCATGGCCAGCCGCTGTATCGGTGTAAACCCGCCCAAGGCCATGTGTGGGCGTTCGTGATTGTATGCCCACAGCCAGCGTGTGGCGAATCGCTGCACCTCATCCAGATTGTCGAACAGATACTGTGCTAACCACTCGTAGCGCACCGTCGGTTGAACCGCTCCACATACGCATTCTGCTGCGGCTTGCCTGGCTGGATATAGTCGATGCGGATGCTGCGTCTGGTTGCCCATTCCCGCAGCGTCGCACTGATATATTCTGGGCCGTTGTCGCAGCGTAGAACCGCGGGTTGTCCACGCCACGCGATAATCTGATCCAGGCTGCGGATCACCCGTTCCGAGGGCAGCGAGAAGTCCACTTCGATACCCAGCGCTTCACGATTAAAGTCGTCGATCACGTTGAACAGCCGGAACGTGCGGCCATCGCCTAACTGGTCGTGCATGAAGTCCATCGACCACACCTGGTTCAGCGCTTCAGGCACCGCCAGTGGCTGTGGTTTCTCGCGCACCATGCGCTTCTTGGGCTTGATCCGCAGGTTCAGCTCCAGCTGGCAGTAAATCCGGTACACCCGCTTGTGGTTCCAGCCATAGCCCCTGACGTTGCGCAGAAACAAGAAGCACAGCCCAAAACCCCAGTTGCGATGGTTGTCGGTCAGCCGGATCAGCCAGTCGGCGATCTTCGTGTTCTCGCCATCCAGCTTCGGCTCGTATCGGTAGCCGCTCTGGCTCAAGCCAAAGGCCTCACAGGCTAACCGAATGCTCAAGCCCCGTTCTTCCACCGCCCATCTGGCCACCTCGCGCCGGCGAGATGGCCTTAGAGTTTTTTTGCGAGGGCCTTCGCGACAATGTCCGCCTTGATCTGCGCCTCCACGTACAACTTCTTCAGGCGCCGGTTCTCCTCTTCCAGCTCCTTCATCCGCCCCAACAGTGACGCATCCATGCCACCGTACTTCGCTCGCCACTTGTAGAACGTCGCGTTGCTGATGCCGTGCTCGCGGCACAGGTCCGGCACCGTCTTGCCCGCCTCAGCTTGCTTCAGCACCGCCAGGATTTGGCTATCCGAAAATCTCGATCGCTTCATGTAGAACTCCTCCAATAGAGAAAATTCTACTTCTCAGACCCCCAGTTGCGCGGGGGATTACCGACGTTGTCATGTCGAGCGCGAATCGTGGACTAGCGCAGCGCTGGCAGACCTTATCGCACCCGGCGGTCTAATATTTTCCAATACGGACTATTACTTCAAAGCGATCATGGTCACGCAGTCAAATGAACACAGGCGATGTAAGTCGTCACGGCATGGCGTCACGATTGAGTTCTACATTGATACCGAGAATATGTTCGGAACTACGTCAATGACCGTCTCGTTCGCTGGACATCGGCGCGCCGCTGCGCTTGTCCAAGTGAAATCGGTAAAGGAACGACCGAATGGAAAGTTAACCTTGCATTGCACGCCGTTAGCACTCGGGGTCGGCTTTGATAGGTAGCCTTCTGCTGTCAAGGTGGATCGATAGTGCGGAATAGACCTATTCTGCTCACGTCTCGACGGGTAGTAAAGGCGTCAAAAGCTGTGACCGGATCGACTTGCTTCAGAGCGGAAAAGTCGATTCTCATCCATTCCTCGCGAGTTACCCTCGCTGAATAAAGGTATTGATCCTCGGTTGCACCCGTCTTCTTGTTAGGACGCTGAGAATACCCCGAAATCGTCACTAGATCGCACATCGGAAGTGTTGCAAAGACTTCGCCGAGAATTAGGAGTCCGACCGCATGAACATGCCCTCATGTACAGCTCGCACTCGCCTCCGAGGCCGACTTTGAAGTTAGACGAAGTTCGCGCCTCGCTACCACAAAGGTCTGTCTTGGCATTTCTTCTATTTCGGGCAGATCAACTTCAAAGCAGAACTTGTCGACCGTTCTCCGTTACATCGAAGGAAACGTTGGTCTCACGAGGCCAGCTAACTGCCGCTAGACGCACTTTGAGTCGCTCTTCAAGCACTGTCACCTCCCGGTCTCCGTCGCCCGAGAAGAGTGAAGAAACGTGGCGCTTGCCGCGCGTCATAAGCGGCCTTTCGATGAATCAATTCCGAAACTTGGACGCGCCAATTGTGCGACTCCTTTTCGTATTGGACCGCCGCGGATCTGTTCCGCTGGTCTACTCCTTTCGGCGAGCTACTAGAAGGCGATCCAATAGAGAATATGCGATTTGCGCTGGTTCGGTCGGTTTCGGTTGGGGATGTTCTTCGAATGGGACAGCCACATATCGAACCGCAGATCGCGGGTCCGGCAGGTCCACATGAAACCGTTCTAGCGATTCAAATCAAGAATTGCGGGATCGCTCTTCCGCCCCGAGGAACTCAATGAATGTCTGCTTGTTTTGCCTTATCGAAAGCAGCCGTAACTCTGGCGAAAGTGCGGTGCCGTTTGCATCGCGCAGGACTAATTCGCCGCTTTCGTCGATTATCCCCGTGGCTTGCATCGTGGTTGGCGCGCAGCCGCGAAAGATTTCAGTGTGAGTCGCCTTCTTCCGACGGACTTCGGACTTCGTCGCATCGAAAAGGCGAGTAGAGGAAGTGAAACCGAAAGCGCTTGTGGAAAGATTGGTCCCGCGACTGCTGAGGTTCACTTTCGCCCCACGAGGGCCGAGTGACAGCGACAGGCCGTTCAGTCCAACGTTCATCCGTACGCCGGGAGCTAGCTTGTATGACTTGCGGAAGCGAAACGCCATTGTCGGGACGGTTGATTTGGTAGCGTGCTCGGAGATCAAATGTGAAATCGAGTGTTCTTGGGCTATCTTGAGAACACTACCGAAAACGTGAATGACTCGGAGCCGACCGTAACATGAACAGTTCCATCTGTTAGACCACGTTTCGAGCTAGGGGCTCTAACGCTCAACAATTGTAGCGCATACGTACCCGCGCTAATCATTATGTCACGCGGGAAGAAAGCAGAATCTTCTAATAGCTCGTTTCGTTCGTTGGCGATCTCGGCATCTCGCTCATCAGCCGCGGAATCGACTGACCGATACAGCGCCGCGGCATCATCTGAAGCTCCGCTAATTGCGGCCGATGTTCGCGCTGGGTCGTGGGTTCGCGTGGTCATTGACCCGCTGATCCGTTCTCCTGATGGCGAGTCGGCATTGAAGATAGTTGTTGAAGTGGTATCAGAGTTCATGCCAGCCGCAACCATTCCCAAGAAACCAAATACTGCCGCTCCCGCCCGTTTCGCTTTCTGTCCAGTGGAACTTGCAGAAAGTGAGCGAAGTCGGCGTCTAAGCTCGGCCTCCATGTCTCTGGCGTCCAACTGACTCCAGTTATTGGGTAGGCCGCTTATGTTGTTAGTCGTGCCGAGCCAGCGGATTGGAGTCTCGCTCTGGTTGAGTACCACGATTCCCACAGTAGCGAGGTCCGAATCTTTGGCGGATTCGTCTTTTGGCACTGCAAGTCCTACAATCAGTTGGCCGCGCGCCTCAATGACCAAGTAGGCGATGTCGACGTCGACGTTTTTCTGATTTTCAATGGGAACCAGCGTTGTAGAAATAACTGGCTTAGAAGCGCCAGACGCAAACCCAGCTGGTAGCATCAGCACTAGCATCAAGGCAACGCCGGTAGATCGATTCATTTTCTACTTCGCTCCATAACTGATCAAAGCTGGACTCGGACGATAATTGGGGATCTATTGTATTGCCTTCGAGCGGGAAGCCGAGTGTGGTGAGTTATTTCGTTGCGAGCGGCGCGTCGTCCTTTAGAAAACGCGCTTAAGTGCCCACCCCTGGGGGGACAGGCCGGGCGGTCTTGGCGCAATAGGGCCGGCTAGGCTCGGCATTGCGCTTCGACCGACGCTGCGGATTGCTGGTTGCGAGATTGCCGCGAGGGTCAAGGTACCGAGTACCCCCTGTGGTGGGTCGTGGTGACACAAGGGGTGACACGACGCGACGGGGCGATAGCTAAAGCATTGAAAAATAACAGTAAAGAACAGGGCGATTCCCTCCCTTTCCACCAGCTTTGAACGGTCCGTTCGGGCGATACAAGCACGACAGTTGGCCGCTAGCGCTCACGTGCGCGCTCGACTAGCTTGTCGAACTCGTCGAGCATGTCTGGCATGCTGCTCGCGATCGCGAATTCTCGGATCGAGCCGCGCGCCTCCACGACGTCTACCGAAGAATGGGCTGCGAGCAGGCCACGGATATCCTCAAGGTCTTTCGGTCGGCCTGCGATGGCCTTCATGACCAGCAGGTCTTCGACTCTCGGCAACCTGATGCGCACGCCGCCTACGTCGTGCACGACACTCTTTGTCACCGCCGATTCCTCGAAAGGCAATGCCCCACAGATAATGTCGAGATCAATCTCGGATGCGATGTGCCGCAAAAGTAGAACACGGCTGCGTTGCGCAAATTGCAGCACATCTGGTATGCGCGGAACGATGCCGTATCGCGCCGCACTTTCTATTGCTTGGTGCTAGTCGGCTTCGGCTAGCAGGGCGAGCGCGTCTATGTCTCGCGTCAAACGCGGTCGGCCGAGTATCGAGGCGGCGATCCCGCCAATGATTGTCGCTGGGATTTGTGCCCCGTCGAGCCATGCCGCCAAGTCTGCAAGGGCCGCTTGCAGGGACGCCGGTAGGTGCTCAGTCACTCAAAGCCTGCCGCAGTCGGGCCCAACGGATGCGGACCTCCTCGGCCTGCACGTCTCGGTCAGGCTCTGCGGGGAAAAGGTCCCGTGCCGCTACGAGCGCGGCGAGTTGGCATAGTTTTGTCGCCATCGGCGTGCACCGCAATTCCGCGACTTCAGCTTGCTGGACGAGGCGCCAGCGCGCCAGATAGGCCGCCGCATCATCGGTGGTTATGGTTGCCATGGCGGCATACTACTACGGCCAATTGCTGCCCGGGCGATGTGTAACCCGATGGTGCTGACCCGGTCGAAAGCACCATATTCAACCGGTTGGGCGGTGTTCGGGTAGCCAATCGCGCAACGTCGCATGAGGACGTGCCGCCCGCGAATTCCCGTGACGTGCCGTATCAGTCCATGATCAAGGTTTGTTTGCGGAGAAGCTGAGCAGCCGATAGGTCCGATCGTACGCCGCCGGCTCATCAATTTCTTCTCGATCAAGTGACTACAGTCGCTTCGCGACCGCCTCCCACTGGACGTTGGCGAGGAACGTATCAATGTACTTTGCGGCGGCGGCGCCGTAGTCCATTTGGTAGGCATGTTCATACATATCCATGACTAACAAGGGAGTCGTGTCTATCGGTGCGGTCCCGTGATCTGCCATCCAGTAGTTCTCTAGCAGTCTGAGCGTGCGGTTATAACCGAGCACTACCCATCCCGAACCGCCGCCGAGACCTTGCCCGATTTTGCGGAATTCGGTTTCCCAGACATCGAAGCTGCCGAACGAGTTCGCAATCTTGCTGCGCAGTTCGGCATCCGCCCTGCCGCTGCCACCCAGATTACTGAAATACAGCTCGTGCAGGATCACCGATCCGGTGCGTAGTAGCTGCTCACGCTTGAGCCCGTTGTACAGGTAGGCCGGAGTGCTGGCATCGCTCAGCGCCTGCGTCAGCTTGCCTCGCACCGAATTGAGGGCATTCACGGAACCGATATAGTTATTCGCCCAGTGCGACTGGACTAGCTTCTCCGAGATCCCATTCAACGCCTGCGGGTCGAACGGCAGCGGCACCGGGGTATGCTGGTGATCGGAGACGAAGCGTGTTGCCGGCTTGTCGTTCGCGGCGGCTGCGGCCGCCGAAACAGACGTTGCTGCCAGCAACGATGCCGCCACTGAAGTCTGCAGAAAGTCGCGTCTTGTTGAGTCAGTCATGGTCGTGCCTCGACGGTGGGGTTGTCGGAATGCAAGCTGTAGCGCTTGATTCTATGGAAGCGCCGATTCTAAGCTGCAACGGTTAAGATCCCTACATCAAGTCATCGAGTTGGCAGATGCAGTCGATAAACCAGTCTGACGATGCCGCCGCGCCGATTTCGTTCCGCGCGGCCTGGCTCTTTTGGCTGAAACTGGGCTTCATCAGCTTTGGTGGTCCCGCCGGGCAGATCTCCATTATGCATCAGGAGCTGGTCGAGCGGCGCCGCTGGATCTCCGAGCGGCGTTTTCTGCACGCACTCAACTACTGCATGGTGCTACCGGGTCCCGAGGCGCAGCAGCTCGCTACCTACATCGGCTGGTTGATGCATCGAACGCGTGGTGGCATCGTCGCTGGCGCATTGTTTGTATTGCCGTCGCTGCTCATTCTGATAGCACTATCCTGGCTCTATGTCGCCTATAGCCAGGTACCCGTGGTGGCAGGGATTCTTTATGGTATCAAGCCGGCGGTCACGGCGATTGTCGTGCAGGCTACCTACCGCATCGGCTCGCGTACGCTCAACAACCCGCTGTTGTGGAGCGTTGCAGTAGCGGCGTTCGTGGCGATGTTCGCGTTGCACGTGCCGTTTCCGCTAATCGTTATTGCCGCAGCCATCGTCGGCTACGCGGGCGGTCGCATTGCACCCAAAAGCTTTCAAGTTGGCAGCGGCCACGGCGAGGCTCGCAAGTCGGCGGGTCCCGCCGTGATTGACGACGACACACCGACGCCATCTCATGCTGTGTTCAGTGCATCGCGAACTTTGAAAATACTGGCGGTTGGCGCCGCGCTCTGGCTGCTGCCGATGGTGCTGCTAACCAGCTTGCTGGGTTGGCAGCACACACTCACGCAGATGGGTTGGTTCTTTACCAAAGCTGCATTGCTGACCTTCGGCGGTGCGTATGCCGTATTGCCCTATGTGTACCAGGGTGCGGTTCTGCAGTACCAATGGCTGACGCCGGCGCAGATGATCGATGGCTTGGCGCTGGGAGAAACGACTCCAGGCCCGCTCATCATGGTCGTGGCAATTGTCGGGTTTATTGGCGGCTCCGTAAGCGCTGACGTACAGACCCTATTTGGCGACAACGGGATGTTCCTTGGCGCTGCCGCGGCGGCGGCGCTGGTTACCTGGTTTACGTTCCTGCCGTCGTTTCTGTTCATTTTTGCCGGCGGCCCGCTGGTGGAGACGACGCACAACGATTTGAAATTTACCGCGCCGCTTACGGCGATAACCGCGGCAGTTGTTGGCGTGATTCTTAATCTTGCGCTGTTCTTCGGCTATCACGTGCTGTGGCCGCAAGGTATTGGCGGCCAGTTCGATTGGATCTCTGCCGCGATGACGCTCGCAGCGGTTGCAGCGCTGTTCTGGTTCAAGCGAACTGTCGTGCAGGTCATAATCGCAAGCGCTGTCGTCGGTTTGTTAGTTAGGCTTCTGCTGGCGTGAGATGTCGATGGGCATTGCATCGCTTATCGCCAGATACTTGGAAATGGAGCAATCGTCAGCGGGTGATCGCGCCGCAGTAGTAGGCCTGCGTCTGCAGCGTTGCCACCCCCGCAGCGTTGGTGGCACTATGCGCGGCAATGTACACACCTAAACCGTTCCGGGAAGATCGACAGGAAGTATTGCAGGCATTCATCGCGCGCCATCCTCTTGGGGCGTTAGTTTGTGTCACCGACACTGGTTTGACAGCTAACCATATCCCGATGCAGTGGAGTCCTCGTGAGAGTACGCCAGGCGCGCTCCGCGGACACGTTGCTCGCGCCAACGCAATTTGGCAGAGGCTGGCGCCGGACGCAGATGTCTTGGTTATCTTTAGTGGCGGCAACCGCTACATTTCACCGTCTTGGTATCCCGGCAAGGCCGAGCACGGCAAGGTAGTTCCAACTTGGAACTACGCGGTCGTGCATGCGCACGGCACAATTCAGTTCGAGCCCGAGAGCCAGACTGAAGCGCATCGCAACGTGACTGACCTGACGAATCACCTCGAAATTGGGCGCCCGAATCAATGGCAGGTGGCGGACGCACCGGCGGAATACGTGGATTCGTTAGTACGTCAGATTGTTCCGTTCCAGATTTCAATTCGTTGCTTGACCGGGAAGTTCAAAGCAAGCCAGCATCGTGATGAGAGTGAACGCCGGTCTGTCGCGATCGGCCTGGCCGGCGAGGGAGCGTCAGCGCAAGAAATGGATGGAGGGGTTGCAAAATGAGTCCGGTCTCAATGCAGGTAGACATTCGGGATCCCGATAAACATGCTCCAGTGCGCACACTAATTTATGTCATGGCTTGAACCCGTCACGCTAAGAGCACCAGCGGTTTGTTTGGAGCCACTGAGTCAAGCTCATCACGACGATTTGGTCGCAGCGACCCGCGACGGCGAGCTGTGGAAATTGTGGTACACGACTGTACCGGCGCCCGAGACCATGCGCGCCGTGATCGACGAGCGTCTGGCGTCGCAAGCCGCCGGCAACATGTTGCCGTTCGCTGTTCGCTCGACCACGACCAACAGAGCGGTGGGCATGACGACCTACCTGAATGTCGAACCGGCAAACAGGCGGCTCGAGATTGGCAACACCTGGTATGCCAAGAGCGCGCAACGCACCGCGCTCAACACGCAGGCCAAGTGGCTGTTACTGACGCATGCCTTTGAGAGGCTTGACTGTATCGCCGTTGAGTTTCGTACCCACTATCACAATCGTCAGAGTCGTCGCGCGATCGAGCGATTAGGCGCAAAGCTTGACGGTGTGTTGCGCAGCCATCGAGTCATGGCGGACGGATCGCTTCGCGATACCTGCGTCTATAGCGTTGTCGCCAGCGAATGGCCGACGGTACGGTTGTTGCTGAATGCCAATCTGGTTAGCAGCGTGTGATGAGCCGCACATCTCGTCCGCAAGCTTCCGAGCTTGGTGGCGACGGTTGGCAGGCATCGCACCGCTGCCGATCGCCTACGCGGCTTCGTCACGCGGCGAAAGCCGTTCATCGTTGATCCACGACACGAGCTCGGTCACCGTATCGATCTCGAGTAGCTGCTTCGCAATTTGACTGAAACGTTGGCCGTCCGCGGTCGTCACGAATCGATGGTTTGCTGGCCGCTCTCGTTGCGCGCGCAAATGTTTCTCACTGAGCACACGTTGTACATACCGCGCGACCGCCGGCGCAGGATCGATCACGGTGATGTCGGGGCCAGCGATGCGACGAACCATATCTGCCGCAAACGGATAGTGAGTGCAGCCTAGGACCACGGTGTCTGCGCCCGCTGTCAGCATGGGCTCCAGGTAGCGCTTCAGTAGCGCCTGAATTCCCGGACCAGTCAAGTCGCCACTCTCGATCTGTTCGGCCAAGCCGTCGCACACCTGATTGATGAGTTGTACGCCGTCGGCATGGCGCCCCGCCGTCGCTTTGAACAACGCACCTTGAAACGTCGCGGGCGTCGCCAGGATGCCAACGACGCCTGTCTTGGTGATAGCTGCCGCCGGTTTCACAGCGGGCTCCATACCGATCGTGGGCAGATCTGGAAACGTTTCGCGCAACTGCTTGAGTGCTGCGGCTGATGCTGTGTTGCAGGCCACGACGACCGCTTTACAATGCCGCCCGATCAGGTACTCGGTGATCGTGGTGCAAAAGCCGCGGATCTCATCACGTTGGCGTGAGCCGTAGGGCAGGTGCGCCTGGTCGGCGAAGTAGATGGTGTCTTCTTGCGGCATCTCGCGCACGAGCTCGCGCCAAACCGACAAACCGCCGACGCCTGAATCCATCACACCAATCGGACCATCGTGCATAATCTACCCAATGTGGTAACTCGAGAGCAGCACGACAATTATGAACAAAAGAACAACGAGGCGTGAGCTGCTATTGGCGGGCGCTGGCGTGGCGGCCAGCAGCCAGGTCTTGGGATCGACAGGCGGTAGCAAAGCGACCCAGTCCGCCTATGGCGAAGTCGTGGGCTATCAGCTGGGTGAGCAACTCGGCGTGGAGTCGCTAACACGTAGCAAGCGCATGGTTGCGGCGCCAGGGCCGCTCGACGTCTTGGTCAGAACCCGTGCTGCTGCGCTGAACTACCGCGACATCATGCTGTTGGAGGGTCGATACGGTCCGCGCAAGCCCGCGGATCGCGTGCCGGTCGGCGACGGTGCCGGTGATGTCGTCGCGGTCGGGAAGTTGGTGACTGGGGTTGCCGTCGGTGATCGAGTGTCGGCAGCACACTTCACCAGATGGCTCGACGGTGAGTATGATCCCGCGATATTCGAAGGCGATCTGGGCAGCAGCGCCGACGGTTGGTTGTCTGAGATCGTTCGATTGCCAGCGAGTGCGTGCGTGAAGCTGCCGGACACGGTGACCTACCAGTCTGCGGCAGCGCTGGGTGCCGCCGGTATCACCGCTTGGCGAGTGCTGCAGGTATTCGGTCGCATCAAGGCGGGTGACACCGTGCTCACGCTCGGTACCGGTGGTGTATCGATCCTCGCGTTGCAGATCGCCAAGCTGAATGGCGCAACGGTGGCGATCACGTCTTCCAGCGATGAGAAACTCGCTTTGGCGCGCAGCCTCGGCGCGGACGTCACCGTGAACTACCGTCGTGACGCTGCTTGGGAGAAGCTGGTCACTAACGAGACCGGCGGCATCGATATCGTGGTGGAAACCGTAGGTCTTCAGACCTTGGATCAGTCGTTAGCGTGTTGCGCACCGAATGCACGCATTGGCTTCCTGGGTGGCCTTGGCGGCATGCCGTCGGAGCGGCCGAGCCTCGCTGGCCTGATCCCGAAGAACGTGCAGTTGCAGGGGATTACCTCTGGGAGCCGTGCGATGTTTGCCGATCTGCTCGGGGCATACGCGGCCAACAAGGCCGTACCGCACATTGATCGAGTGTTTGATTTCGATGACGCTAAGGCCGCGCTGGCATATCTGGCGGCCGGCGAGCACGTTGGCAAGGTATTGATTTCCGGCACTACTAAATCTGGATGACAGCCTCCGGCACATCATGGATCGGCCTGCCGCCGGTCTTGGTGATCAGCGTCAGATCCTCGAGGTGCGCCGAGCCACCCAGCCCAGCTTCCATCACCGGGCAGTCGACTGACAACACCATGTTCTCTTCCAGCACGAGATCGCCAAGCCCGATCGCGTCGTTGTGGAACAGCCCGACGCTATGCGGTCCAAACGCGACGCGGAAATCGTAGCCGGCGTCGCGCAGGGTCTTCTGCCCCAGGGCGGTGATCTCGGAGAAGCGCAGGCCGGGTTTCAGCGCGTCACGCACGGCGGTCCAGCCTAGCTGGATGGCGGCGGTCACTTTCTGCATCGGTTTTGCGGGTTCACCGATGAACACCGTGCGGGCGAAGTCGCCGTGATAGCCGGCGCCTTCGCTGACCGCATCAATCATGAAGGCATGGCCATCGCGGAAAGGCGTTGCGATGCCTTCGGTCGAGACGCCGTCGATCACCATGAATACGCCCCGATTGCCACGGCGCGCGGCCTCAGCGTAGTAGGCGGTGCGCATCTCTCGGAAATTGGCGCCTGCGCGTGCGATGCCGACTGCGGCTTGCGCGGCGGCAACGTTGGCTGCCGACGCGATCTGCATCAACTGGATTTCACGCGCCGACTTGACGATTCGAATGCGCTTCAACGGGGCATCTGCATCGACGGTCTGTGTTTGCAGACCGGCACCGCCAATCGCGGCGCGGATCAGGTCGTGATCAACCGCGAGCCGGCCGCGCTCCAGTCCAGCCCAACGCAACGCTTTGACGATTGCCGCTGCTCCGTCGGTGCCCGCAGGCTGTTTCTTGGTCGCTGCAGCCAGCGCAGCGGCGCGAGCCGTCTCCTGCGCGGACATCGGTGCGAGACCGTGGTCAGGGAACACCCGCGTTGCGTTGACCGACGCCGAGTGGATGAACCACTCGATCGGATAGCTGCGCGGAATGTCGCTAACCAGGTAGTAGTAAGTGAACTCGGCGGCAATGATCGCCAGGGGTCGCTGCGGGTCGCGGGTCAGGATGGCGACGATAGGCCCATCGTAGCCCATCCGAAATGTTACCGGCCAAAGACCTGTCATGTGGTAGACGTTCACGGCGCCAGCAACCGCAATACCGTCGAGCTTGTCTCGCTCCATGATCTCGTACGCGCGGGCCAGATTCATCGGCGGACCGTCGCGAAGGATATCGATCGACGAGGTCGGCATGTCCAACACGATTGCAGCGGCCTTGGGGCTCGCACCGCTCGCAGCCGTTGTGGCCAGTGCCGCAGCGCCTGCCAGCCCCGCGGTCGCCAATACGTCGCGTCTGTTCATCCGATACTCCTGAGCCATGTTCGATCTTGGAAGTCTAGCTTGGAATGGGATGGTTGCCCCAACAATGGCCAGATGCCACGTTACGAATTTCCCGCGCAAGCCGTGAGCCAGGCTTTAGACTCTGTCTGATGAGTAGATCGCATCCTCTTACACTCGTGGCTGTCGCCATACTGGCCTGTTGCCCCGCTGCGTTGCTTGCCCAACAGGCGCCAGCGCCAGTCGTCGTCGTTGAGCCGCGTCGCGCGAACCTTACCGAGGCGCTGCAGCTGTCGGGCACACTCACTGCTGAACGCAGCGCGGCACTGTCGCCACGGGTCGATGGTCTCGTGCTGCGACTGCGGGTGGACGCGGGTGACCGGGTTAAGGCCGGGCAGGTGTTGCTCGAGCAGGATGCCGCGGTTGCACGGTTGTCATTGCAGCGCGCGAAGGCTGCGACAGCGCAGGCAGCCGCCGTGCGTGCTGAGGCGCAACGTCTCGTCACGGAGGCTAAGCCGCTCGTCCAGGACGGCTTGATCCCGGCCACGGAATTCGCCAGACGGGAATCCGCGGTGGTACTGGCAGCGGCGGCGCTCGACGCGGCGCGTGCCGCGGAGCGTGAACAGAGCGAGCAGGTCCGTCGTCATCAACTCGTCGCGCCATTCGCTGGCGTGATTGCGCGACGCTTGATCGATCTGGGTGAGTGGGCGACGCGCGGCACACCGGTGTTGGAACTGGTTGCGACGGATCGCCTGCGTCTGGATGTGCAGGCGCCGCAAGAGCGCTTTGTCCGCGTCGCGCCCGACGCACCAGTCGAAGTGCGTTCGGCCTTATTGCCGGATATCAAGTTTGCCGGACGTATTGATGCGCGTGTGCCAGTCGGCGGCACGACATCGCGAACCTTCCTGATCCGGATTCTGGTTGACGACGCAGCGAGCCGTCTACTACCTGGCACGTCGGCGACAGCAGTTATTAGTCTGCCGTCGACGGGCAGTGCGATGATCGTGCCGCGCGATGCATTGCTGCGTTACCCGGATGGTAGTTACAGCGTGTTCGTGTTGGAGGACAGCGACGGCAAGCAGGTAGCGCGTGAGCAGAAAGTGCAAATAGGTGCGGGTGGCACGGAGGTGGAGGTGACGGCTGGCTTGTCCGTGGGGCAGCGCGTCGTCGTCCGTGGTAACGAGTTGTTGCGAACCGGACGCGAAGTACGCGTCGTCGACGGAGGCTGAGCGTGCTCGCGTCGCTTCTGGAGCGCGGTACCTTACTAACCGTCGCTGCACTCGTATTCTGCGTGCTGGCAATTGCGGCGGCACTCCGCATGCCGGTGCAGATGATCCCGGATCTGGAAGTGCGCACGATTTCGGTGCGCACCGGGTGGCCGGGTGCCACGCCGCAAGACGTTGAGAAAGAGATTTTGATCGAGCAGGAACGCTACCTGCGGTCGGTGCCCAACCTCACGCGGATGGTTTCGCGGGCTACCACGGGTGCGGCACGCATCGAGCTCGAATTTCCGTATGGCGTGGATGTGAACGAGGCGCTCATCCGCGTCAACAATGCCCTGAGTCAAGTGTCGTCGTATCCGGAAAACGTTGACGAACCCAGTCTGTCGTCGACCTCGTTTTCCGCCAATGCCTTCATTTACTTCCGCCTCACGGCGCGCGGCAACAATCCGCTCGCGCTGAACCTCTATGCGATGCGCGATTTTGCCGAGGATGAGATCCGGCCGCGGCTGGAGCGCGTGCCCGGGGTGGCCGAGGCTGAAGTCGGTGGCGGGGCGGCGCGTGAGATCCGAGTCGAAGTGGATCCCGCGCGACTCGCCGAGCGCGGACTGTCGTTAGGCGATGTACGCGACGCGCTACGCGCGCGCAATCGCGATGTCTCAGCAGGCGATATCGACAGCGGCAAGCGGCGCTATCTAGTGCGAACCGTGGGTCGCTTCGAGCAGGTCGAAGACGTCGCGGACGTGATCCTGGCGCGGCGCGGGGATGCCATCGTGCGGTTGCGTGATGTCGCCGACGTATCGCTAGGGCTCGCTGAGCTGCGCGACCTGTCCTACACGCGCGGCGTGCCGACGCTGAGCTTCAGCCTGCATCGAGAGCCGGGCTCCAATGTGATCGCGATCAAGCGCGCCGTCCTGCCGGTCATTGCTGAACTCAACGACGGCTTGCTCGCCGAGAACGGTCTTGAGCTGACGCTCGTTTCCGACGACGTACGTTACGTGCAGGACTCCGTAACCAACGTCTTCACCAATCTCGCGATCGGTTCGCTGCTGGCGACTCTGGTGTTGTTTCTGTTCTTGCGCAGCGCTGGTGCCACGCTGATCGGCATCCTGGGTATCCCGATCTGCGCGCTGGCGGCCTTCCTGGGGTTGCTCCTTACCGGACGCACCTTGAATGTGATCTCGCTGGCGGGTATCGCGTTCGCGATCGGCATGACGCTCGACAACACTATCGTGGTGCTGGAGAACATCGAGCAGGCGCGTCGTCGTGGCCTTACACGGTTCGATGCGGCAGTCGCCGGTGTACGGGAAGTCTGGACGGCGGTACTCGCCTCCACACTAACCACAATACTCGTGTTCGCGCCGATCCTGTTTATAGAAGAAGAAGCGGGGCAGCTCTACTCGGATATTGCGATCGCTATTTCCGCAGCGATTCTTGCGTCCATGGTCGTGGCTGTGACGCTAGTGCCGGCCGCGATTGCTCGCCGGGGGTTCGGCGGCCGCGCGCAGGAGGCGCCTGCGGCCGCTGGCATGCTGGCGGCGTGCACGCAACGGATCGATTGGTTGATCGCAACTCCGGGGCGCCGTTGGTCCTGCATTGGCACAGCCTCGCTAGTCGTGTCGCTGACACTATTCTTCCTCACGCCGCCCGCGGAGTACCTACCCGAAGGCGAGGAGCCCAAAGTGTTCGCCAATATGATCGCGCCGCCGGGTTATAACCTGGCCGAGATGGCCGCGATCGCCGATCAGGTCAACGCACGCTTGGCACCGCGCATGGTGGGTACTGCGGAGCAAGCTGAGACGGGTCCCAGCAACAAAGACTTTGCAGCGGCCGCGGTGCCGTTGTTACAAACACTTAACTTGTCGGTCTCGCCGCAGCGCCTGCGAGTCATGGCGGAGCCGCGCGATGCCGCTGATGTCGATCAGTTGATGACTGCGCTGAATGCGTTGTTTCGCGAATATCCCGGTATGCGTTCCTTTGCGTCACGCGGCTCGATCATCTCGAGTAACGATGGCGGCACGCGTAGTGTCAACGTCGATGTCTCGGGCCCCGACCTCGCTGAGCTCTACGCCGCGGCAGACGCGCTTTACCTGCGCGCGGGGCAGATGTTCGAAGGCGCACAGATAGGCTCTGATCCATCCTCACTCTCTCTCGATCAACCGCTGCTACAGATCTCCCCTCGTTGGGAGCGGCTGGCCGAGCTTGGCTTGACGACCGGTGAGTTTGGCTACGCCGTGTCGGCGCTCAGCGATGGCGCGTTTGTGGGCGAGTTCTTTGAAGGCGATGACAAGATCGACATCAAACTCTACAGCGGCGCCGGGTCGCGGCAGACCGTGGAGCAACTGCGACAGCTACCTGTATTTGCGCCCAGCGGCGCCGTGCTGCCGCTCGATGCGGTGGCGGAGTTGCGCGAGACGGTCGATACCGACGTGATCCGCCGGGTGGATGGTCGCCGTACGGTGACGCTGAACATCGTAGCGCCCCGCGAAATCGCGCTCGAGTCAGCGGTTGCTCTCGTTGCGACCGAGCTATTGCCGGGTGCGCGCCGGGACGGCCTGGTCCCGGCCAGCGTTTCGCTCGCCGTGTCCGGCGCCGCCGACCAACTTGATGCAACACGCGCGGCACTGTCTGGCAATTTTCTGATCGCTGTGCTGCTGTGCTACCTACTACTGGTTGCTATTTTCGTTCATTGGGGCTACCCGTTGCTGATCCTGGCAACGGTACCGGTCGGTCTGGCAGGCGGGATGATCGGGCTTGCAGCCATGAACCTTGTACCAGGGGTGCGTCAGCCATTCGATGTCATTACGATGTTGGGCTTCCTGATCCTGCTGGGCACGGTCGTCAACAACCCGATTTTGATAGTTGATCGGACGCGCCAGAACCTGCTGCGCGGTGGCGCGGTGCTGGATGCAGTCAGCGAGGCGGTGGCATCGCGCATTCGTCCTGTCCTGATGACCACGCTAACGACTGTGTTCGGACTGGCACCGCTGGTATTTTTGCCCGGCGCGGGTACCGAGCTGTATCGTGGACTGGGCGTGGTCGTGCTTGCGGGCCTCGTTAGTGCGACGCTAGTGACGCTCACGGTTTTGCCTTGCTTGCTGGTTATCCTGCTTGGGCGACCGCGCCGCGTTGCCGCTACGTGATCACATTCGGCACGGTCGAGCGGTTTATTTCGTAGGCACACATGTGAACCGCGGCAGCCACGTTGAGCGAGTCAATTGAGTCGCGGCCGCGGATTGTGTAGGGCGTGGCCTGCATGGCCGCTAGTTGATCGTGAGGTAGGCCGCGCGCCTCGCTGCCGAACAGGTAGCAATCAAAATTCTTAAACGCGGGCGAGGCGAGATCTTCGCCTGCCAGTTCCAGGCAAGCGATCTGTTGGTAGCGCGCGGCCACTGAGCTTAAGGGAATATTTATTTCGATTGGCACATGAAAAATAGCGCCCATGCTGGCGCGGACGGCTTTGCCGTTATACGGATCGACACTGTTCGGACTCAATAGGCAGCGAAAGCCGCCAAACCATGCGAGTGTGCGGAGGATCGTGCCAAGGTTGCCGGGATCCTGTATTTCG
The DNA here is from genome assembly GCA_016703895.1 of Pseudomonadota bacterium. Taxonomy (GTDB): domain Bacteria; phylum Pseudomonadota; class Gammaproteobacteria; order Steroidobacterales; family Steroidobacteraceae; genus CADEED01. Next base: position 32,023 of record JADJBE010000013.1, on the reverse strand, counting down.
TGCAGATAGATGCTCCGCTCGCCAGCTATTGCAAGGGTTGGCGGTAGCAGCGGCACCAGCGCGACAATGCCCTGTGGTGTCTTGGTCTCGGCGATCTGTGCCATTTGTCGATCGTCGATCACGTGCTTGTTGAACGGACTGCGCCAGTCCTGATAGTTGTCAGTGACATACAGCTCACACGCCTGCAGTGCGACATTGTTAGCAGCGGCTTTTTGCAATTCCAGCACCAGGTGTTCGCCTTCCACCAGAAAATGGCCGCGCGACTCGCGGTACTTCTTTTGCTGCAGCTTTTTGAGGTCTTCTATCTTCATAGCATGTCGCAAGCCACCGCTTCTGCAACCTTGATGCCGTCGACTCCTGCCGACAGGATGCCACCAGCATAGCCGGCGCCTTCACCGCAGGGGTATAGACCGCGGACATTGAGGCTTTGTAAGGTGTCGGCATCGCGGGTGATCCGTACGGGGGATGAGGTGCGGCTCTCGATGCTGGTGAGCACGGCGTCATCGCGATCGAACCCGGGTATCTGCCGGCCGAAGGCGGGCAGCGCCTCGCGGATCGCGTCGATCGCGTAGTCCGGCAATGAGTCTGCCAAGCTAGTGAGGCGCACGCCGGGTTGGTAGGATGGGATGATCGCCCCGAGCTGCGTGGACGCGACGCCGCGGATGAAGTCACCGACCAGTTGTGCGGGCGCACAGTAGTCCCGGCCGCCCAGCTCGTAGGCATGGGACTCCAGCCGTTCCTGCAGTTCAACCCCTGCGAGGGGTCCGCCGGGGAAGTCGGCCTCTGGATTGATGCCAACAACAATACCCGCGTTAGCATTGCGCTCCTTGCGCGAGTACTGGCTCATGCCATTGGTGACGACGCGGCCGGGTTCGGACGTGGCGGCGACAACCGTGCCACCGGGGCACATGCAGAAGCTGTAAACAGCGCGGCCATTGCGCGCATGGTGCACGAGCTTGTAATCCGCCGCGCCGATCGCCGCATGGTCTGCGAACGACCCGAGCCGGGCGCGATCGATCATCGACTGCGGATGCTCGATCCGAAAGCCGAGCGCGAACGGCTTTGCGTCCAGATGGACGCACCGCCGTTCGAGCATGCGTAGCGTATCGCGCGAGCTGTGTCCGAGTGCCAGAACCACGTGGCGAGCTGACAGTGTCTCGCCATTGTCGAGCATGACGCCGGTCACTTGACCGCGTTCGATCGCAAGGTCCGTCACTTTGCACTCAAAGCGAACGTCGCCGCCGAGTCGGATGATCTCTTTGCGCATGGCCGCGACCACGCCAGTCAGGCGGAACGTGCCGATATGTGGCTTGTTGACGTACAGGATCTCGGGCGGCGCGCCGGCCTTGACGAACTCGTGCATGACTTTACGGCCATAAAACCGCGGATCCTTGATTTGGCTATACAGTTTGCCGTCGGAGAACAGCCCGGCACCGCCTTCACCAAACTGCACGTTCGATTCCGGTGTCAGGGTGTTGTGCCGCCAGAGCGCCCAGGTGTCCTGTGTGCGCTGGCGAACGTCTCGGCCACGCTCCAGCACGATGGGCTTGAAACCCATCTGGGCTAACAACAGAGCCGCAAACAATCCGCCCGGTCCGAAGCCGATCACGAGCGGGCGCTCCGGCAGGTTTGCTGGCGCAGTCGCCTTTTGCTGGTACGCGGTGTCGGGTGCAATATTGATGTATCGATCGCCAGCGTTGCGCTGCAGTACCCGTGCTTGGTCTGCCACTTGCACATCGACGATATAGACGAACACGACCTGGCTCTTGCGACGGGCGTCGTGGCTGCGCTTGAATACGGTGAGGTCGAGCAACTCGTCGTCGCGTAGTTGCAGGCGCTTGATCACGGCCGCACGCAGCGCGTCGGACGGGCAATCGAGTGGCAGCGCGAGCTCGGTGATGCGAATCAAATGGGTTTCCTGGCCGGTCACGCCGGCAGAGGGATCCTGTAATCTAGCGAGTAGAATATCTGGAATTATAGCGCGAGATCTCGCTCCTCACTGCAAGACCATGGCCCGAACCAAGAGCAGCAGCCGCTGGCTGCACGAACATGTCAACGATCCTTACGTCAAGCAGGCGCAGAAGGACGGCTACCGGTCGCGCTCGGCCTACAAGCTGATCGAACTGAATGATAAGGACAGGCTGATCCGCCCCGGTATGCGAGTCATGGACTTGGGTTCGGCGCCTGGGGGTTGGTCGCAAGTGGCCGGGCCACTGGTTGGCACCAAGGGCAGGGTGCTGGCCACCGATATCTTGCCGATGGATCCGCTGAAGAATGTTGACTTCATCCAAGGTGACTTTACCGAAGGCGTGGTGGTCAAGGCCATCTTCGAGTGGCTCGGGCCTAACAAGTTCGATCTGATCGTCTCGGACATTGCGCCGAACATCACTGGCATCGATTCGGCGGATCAAGCCTCGTCGATGTATTTTCTGGAGCTGGCGCTGGATGCTGTCAAGCGTGCACTGAAGCCAAAGGTCGATTTACTCGCCAAGATGTTCCAGGGCGAAGGTTCGGACGCTTATTTGCGTGAGCTGCGCAAGTCGTTCGACAAGATATCGGTCCGCAAGCCAGGCGCGTCGCGGCCCCGGTCGCGTGAGGTGTACATCGTTGCCAAGGGCTTCAAGCCAGCGACTGGCTAGGGTCCGAACACGCTCCAGCCCGCGCGTTGTGCAATGCCCTCGAGCGCAAGTGAGCCGAGCATCGAATTGCCGTTCGCGTTGAGGCCGGGGGACCAGACCGCGATGGAAGCCTTGCCGGGGGCGATCGCAAGAATGCCGCCGCCGACGCCGCTCTTGCCTGGCAGGCCGACCCGAAAGGCGAAGTCGCCCGAGCCGTCGTAGTGACCGCAAGTCAGCATCAGTGCATTGATCCTTCGCGCGCGCCGACTGGAGATGACATTTTGGCCAGTGATTGGCATGCAGCCACCGGTGGCCAGGAATAGCCCAGCGCGGGCGAGTTGCCGGCAGCTCATGGCAATCGCACATTGATGGAAATAGACGCCCAATACTTTCTCCACCGGATGCTTTAAGTTGCCGAAGGCGGACATATAGTTAGCGAGTGCGCGGTTGCGAAAGCCGGTGTCTGATTCGGACCGCGCCACGTCAGGGTCGATCCGGATCGAATCGTCATCCGCCACGAACTGCGCAAAGCGCAGGATCTCGCCGATCGCTTCTCTTGGCTCGTGACCGGCCAGTACCACGTCGGTCGCAACGATAGCCCCGGCGTTGATGAACGGATTGCGTGGGATACCCCGCTCATGCTCCAACTGCACAATCGAATTAAAAGCCGTGCCGGACGGTTCCCGGCCGACCCGTTGCCACAACGTGTCACCCAGGCGCCCTAGTGCCAACGTCAACACAAAGACCTTGGAGATACTCTGAATTGAGAAAGCTTCGTCGGCATCACCTGCGCAAAATGTGTCGCCCTCCGGTGTTGCGACCGCGATGCCGAACTTGCCGCGATCAATCTTCGCGAGCTCCGGAATGTAGGTGGCAACTTCGCCGCGTTCGTCACGGCCCTGCAGCTCAGCCCACACGTCATCGAGCAGTGCCTGTAGGCCCTGCATCAAGTCTTACGGCGCAGATCGAGCGTGTGCGGGTAGTCCAGGTTGTGCTCAGCGGTCGGTATCCTGATCTTCCCGGGCGTGTAACCAATGGTTTCAAACCGTGCCAGGATGCGCCCTTCGGCTTCGTTCTCATTGACCGGAAACGTTTCGAAGTTGCGACCACCAGGGTGCGCAACGTGATACACGCAGCCGCCAAGTGACCGTTCTTGTGCGGTATCAATCACGTCGAATGTGAGTGGCGCATTGATCGGCAATTGCGGGTTGAGACTCGACGGATTGGACCAGGCTTTGAAGCGCACGCCAGCGACCTGTACGCCGAGTTCGCGCGTCGGTGTCAACGGCATCCGTCGACCATTGCACGTCACGACCTGTCGGCCTTCGACCAAACCAGTCACGGTGATCTGCAGGCGTTCGACGGTGACGTCCACTGAGCGACTAACACCACTACCGGCAGGCTCTTCGCCCATCACGGGCCAGGGTTCGAGTGCCGCGCGCACGGTCAGCGTGGCGTCGCCGATCTGTGCGTGGCCACACTCGGGAAAGCGAAACGCGAAGAACGGCGCAAACCACTCCTCGTTGAATGCATAGCCGGCGGCTCTGAGTTCCACCAGCACGTTACGGAAGTCCTCCTGGATGAAGTACGGCAGCATGAACTGATCGTGCAGTCGAGTGCCCCAACGGATGAGCTGCCCGTCGTAGGGCTGCGACCAGAAGTTTGCGACGAATGCGCGTAGCAACAGGGCCTGCAACAGATTCATTTGTGGATGCGGACTCATCTCGAAGCCGCGCATCTCGAGCAGTCCCAGTCGCCCGCGCTCGGAGTCCGGGCTGTACAGCTTGTCGATGCAAAACTCGGCGCGATGTGTGTTGCCCGTCAAATCCACCAGCAGATTGCGGAACAGGCGATCAATCAACCAGGGTGCGGTGTCTTGTTTACTCCGGTGCGGAATCTGCTGAAACGCCAGTTCCAGCTCATACATGGAATCGTGCCGGGCCTCATCAATCCGCGGTGCCTGACTGGTCGGACCGATATAAAGTCCCGCAAACAAGTACGACAGTGAAGGATGGTTCTGCCAGTAACTGATCAAGCTACGTAGCAAGTCTGGGCGGCGCAGAAACGGACTGTCGGTGGGTCGCAAGGCGCCCATCACAATATGGTTGCCGCCGCCCGTCCCCACGCGGCGTCCGTCGAGCAGAAATTTCTCGGTTGATAGCCGGGCCGCGCGTGCATCGTCGTAGACGCCAAAAGTAATCTTCTTGAGGTCTTCCCAGTGCGCGGCAGGCTGTATGTTGACCTCGATGACGCCGGGGTCTGGGGTGACGCTGAAATGTGCTAGCCTCGCATCAGCAGGTGGTGTGTAGCCTTCGAGCACTACTGGCAGTTGTTGTGCGGCAGCGACTACTTCGATCGCTGCAATCAGCTCGAGTGCATGGTCTGCCCAGGCAATTGGCGGCAGAAACACATACAACACACCCCCGCGGACCTGCGTGCAGAGCGCTCCGCGGATCAGGCCATTGGGATCGCTAACAAAGGCTGCGTCATCAACCTTGCGCGCACGTAGGCTCTCTACTAAGGCGGCATGGGTTGGCAGTGACCCCGCCGCATCGAATGGACTGCGCTCCGGCACGATCTCCTGCTTGGCTTCCTTGGGCCAAGGCAGGTCGGCGAGGGGTAGCCGCAGGCCGAGCGGTGAGTCGCCGGCCAATGCGACGGCGTGCGCACGCTTGAACTGCCATCGATTGCTGATCCAGCGACCGCGTCGGTGGGAGAAGTGCAGGGGGAGCGCGTAGCCACTTGGCGCATTGAGATTCTGATCCATCAGCTTCTGCAAGCGCTCACGTTCGGCGCGCTCGAACAAGTCCGCAGCCATGATCTCGTCATGCAACGGCAGCTTCTGCTCTTTCCACAGGTAGTAAGGCGCGTCTTCGTGGACGGGCAGAATATAGCCGCCGGGTATGCCCAGTCGCTCGGCAACCGCGCTGAGGAATCTCGCCGCGGTTTGTGGTCCGAGTTCTCTGGGCGTGTCGGGGTCCGCAAGGAGTTCCGCTGCTTGCCAAACGGGTTCGCCGTCAGTCCGCCAGAAGCAGGGCATCGCCCAACGGGGCAGGATTTCGCCCGGATACCATTTGCCTTGCGTCAGCATGGTGACGCCGCCCGGCGCAAAGCGCTGCTGCAGGCGAGCTAACAAGCCCTTCGCAAGCGCTGGCTTGTTGCCACCCAGTGCGGCGAAATGCCAGCTTGCATGTTCACGGTCGTCGAGCGAGACAAAAGTGGGTTCGCCGCCCATGGTCAGGCGGACATCCTGGGTCGCGAGAGCCCGATCTATCTGCACACCCAGTTGGTCGATGTCCGCCCAGGCGGCGTCGTGGTAGGGTTTCGTGACGCGAGGCGCTTCGGCGATCCGTTGCACCTGCATGTGATGCTCAAGCGTCGCCTTGGCGCTGCCGTCGAGTGTGCCGGTGACCGGTGCGGCACTCGAGGGATTAGGTGTGCAGCACAGTGGTATATGGCCTTCGCCCGCGAACATGCCTGACGTCGCGTCCAAGCCCACCCAGCCGGCGCCCGGGAGATAAACCTCCGCCCAAGCATGCAAATCGGTGAAGTCTCGCTCCGTTCCAGAGGGACCATCGAGGGACTTGACGTCGGCTGCGAGCTGAATGAGGTAGCCAGAGGCAAAGCGCGTTGCAAGACCGCAGTGGCGCAGGGCCTGGCATAACATCCAGGTCATGTCACGGCAGGAGCCACTGCCGAGCTGCAGGCTGTCTTCGCAGCTTTGTACGCCGGGATCCATCCGCACGTTGTAGTTGAGATCGCGGTTGAGCCTTTGGTTGATGCCGACGAGAAAGTCGATTGTGCTTTGCCGGCTTCGATCGACGCCGTCGAGCCAAGCGCGCAACGCAGGCCCGTCTTCCTTGATCTCGAGGTAGGGCCCCAGTTCTTCTTTCAGACTGGGATCGTAGTTGAACGGAAAGTCCTGGGCGTAGGCTTCCAGAAAAAAATCGAACGGATTGAAGGCGCGGATCTCGGCGATCAGGTCCACTTCGATCGCGAATTCCTGCACCTTGTCAGGGAACACGACACGCGCCAGAAAGTTGCCGAAAGGATCCTGCTGCCAGTTGATGAAATGCTTGGCGGGCGAAATCTTCAGGGAATAGGCTCGAATCGGCGTACGCGCGTGTGCCGCCGGCCGCAGACGTATGGTCTGCGGGCCCAGCTCGACGACGCGGTCATAACGGTAGCGCGTGACATGATGCAGGGCAGTAACAATGCTCATTGTGATGTCAGTCCGATTTTGGCTTCATCGTGTGGGTTGATCAGGCTACTATTCGCACGCCGCACAAGCCACCGATAGCGCGTGCACTGCCTGGAGTCTGACAGCGTGTTCGAGATCCCCGCACTGAATAGCGATATCCTGGCGATCAGCCTGGACGGATTCGCAACGCCCTCGATCAAGTTCAATCTGCCGGAACACGTGCACGGCCGACATTCGTTTGGTTGGGGGCTGGGCTGGTATCCGGGGGGGCGGCAATCGGCGATGGTTGCCAAGGACCCTGCAGCGCGTGGCAAGCAGGTGCTGGCGGACGCGTTCACTGACTGGTCGAGCTTTCGCTCCACGGTCTTTTTCTGCAAAGTGCTGGGCGCCGACAAGAACTACACACACACCGAGTCGCAACCGTTTTCGCGCAGCTTCGCCGGTCGCGACTGGTTGTTCATGCACAATGGCGACCTCGACAAGCCGGAACTCGACAAGCTGCATGGCAAGGCGCGACGCGTCCTGGAGCCACTTGGCAAGACAGATTCCGAACTGGCTTTTTGTCACTTGTTGTCGCGAGTCCGCGAAGGCGACGCGCGACGCTTGTCCGATGTGGCACCCGAGGCTTTGCTGGCGTGGTTGCAAAGCTTGGATGCGCTCGGCAGTGCCGACATGTGTTTGTCGGACGGTCTGAGCGTGGCGTGTTTTCACGGTACGCAGTCGCCCAAGCAACTGTACTACTCGCGCATCCAGCCGCCTGACAACCAGGGTGCACAACAGTCGCCGGCCGTGCAGGTGTCTATCAGTGATCCGCGCGACACCTACCGCACGGCGTTGATGTTCAGTACGGCAGAGTTTTCCACTGGCGTTTGGCAGCCGATGCAGCCGGGCCAGTTGATCATCGCGCGCCGCGGATCGATTGTTTGGAACAGTGTTCCTGTTAGCAGCTCGCAGCTGGCGAATGTCAGAACAGCAAGTCCGCAGCCGATGACCAACGATGCGGCCGGCTTTCTGGCACCGACTCAAGTGATGCAGCCGCAGGAGCGCGCGCGTGATGAACGTTCGGGCGGTCACTGCCACACCCGACGGTCAGCCGCTGTCCTATCGAATGTTCGAGGTGACCCATGCTAGCCACTACGAGTACTCCATTCCGGTAGAACATAGTACGCATCTATTGCGGCTGCAGCCCGTGGATGATCCAGTGCAGGAGGTGGTGCGCTTCAGTCTGAATCTGTCCTCCAGTGCCGAAGAAATCCTATACGAGGATGTGTTTGGCAATCAGGCGATCCATTGCGCGATCGAATCGCCCTATACGAAACTGTCGGTCGAGGCGACCAGCATCGTCAAAGTGTACGCTGCTCCGCCCGACGATCACAGCTTGTCGCGTCGGCGTTCGTCGATTCCGCTGGTCTGGATGCCGTGGCAGCGGCAGATGATGATGCCTTATCTGTTGCCGCAGGAGCTGCCGGAGTCGCAGTTGCTCGAGCTGACCGAGTACGCGATGAGTTTTGTCGAGCGAAACGACTCTCATCTGCTGCGCACGGTCGAGGACCTGAATCTCAGCATCTACCGGGACTTTGCTTATATGCCCGGTACAACGGCTCTCAGCACCACGCCGTTCGATGTCTACACTGCGCGCCACGGTGTTTGCCAGGATTTCGCCAACCTATTCATTTGTCTGACACGCTTGCTGAGCATTCCGGCGCGCTATCGCATGGGCTATATCTACACCGGGGCGAATTACGCTAACAAGATCCAGTCAGATGCGTCACACGCCTGGGCCGAAGTTTACCTGCCGTACGTGGGGTGGCGCGGCTTCGATCCGACCAACGGTTGTGCCGTAGCCCAGGACCATATCCGCGTCGCCGCCGGCCGCAACTACGGTGACGCCACGCCAACCTCGGGCACGATCTATCGTGGTGGCGGTGCCGAGACACTCTCGATCGAGGTGAAAGTGCGAGAAATGCACGCCTGACAAAGACGACTATCAGTCGGCTGGCGAGAACCAGGTATCGGTTACCTGCTGATTGAGCGCCGCCAGTGCAACCTGGAACTGGTCCACGACGCGGTGCAATGCCGCGTTATCGAGCTTTCTTACGTCGAGATCGATCAGCTGTTGCAATAGTGATTCCAGCTCCGCTCGCACCGCGCCGCTATTGGGTAGCTTTTTCAAGCACGTTTCGATTTCCCCCAGGCAGTGACGAATTGCACGTGGAAAGTCAGGGTCCTGGAACAGGAACGTCAGTACGTCGGCACCGCGAATACGCCGCCGCACGTATTGTCGATACATTTGATAGCCAGACACCGACTTGAGCGTGCTCATCCAAAGGGTGTTGTCATAGCGCTGCAAGCGTTCGGGATCATGCAGCAGACTGGCGACCGCGACATCGATAATTCTCGAGCACATGTCAGCTCGCTCGAGGTGCGTGCCGATACGCAGGAAGTGATACGCCGGCCCGTGGCTCATCGTGTCCGCCAGCAGCCCGCGTAGCTGTTGAATGCGGGCTACGATGTCGCTCAGGATGTCATGGCGTCGGCGTTTGCTCACTGCCCAACGCAACTGCGCGCGCGCGAAGATATGCAGCTCGTTGATGCCCTGCCATGCCTCGGTCGGGACGATATCGCGCGTGGTGCGGAAGTTCTCGCGCGCCATGGCAATCGTGGCTAACAACGAACTGGCGCAAGACTCATCTGTCAGCAACAGTTTGAGCATGTCTCGCTCGGCCGCGCGCCCGCCCCGAACTGGCTTGTCGGTAATCCCCATGATGGTCATGACCTGTGGCCATGACACCCCGAGATTTGGCGGCAGGTCGAGCAACAGCTGACCATGTACGTCAATCAGGCGGGCGCTGTCTTCAGCGCGTTCCAGATAGCGGCCGGCCCAGTAGACGCGCTCTGCAACTCGCGACAGCATTAGCCGCGACCCCGTTTCGCGTGCACAGCCGCCCCGGACTCGACGATCCAGGTATCTTTGCTGCCACCACCTTGTGAAGAATTAACGACTAACGATCCGCGTCGCAACGCTACCCGCGTAAGTCCGCCGGCGGTCACCGAAGTTGACGCGCCCTGCAGGATGAACGGCCGCAGATCCACGTGCCGGGGCTCGAGCTTGCCTTCAATCAAGGTCGGTACGGTCGAGAGATTCAGCACGGGCTGTGCGACATAGTTGCGCGGGTTGGCCTTGATCAGCGGCGCGAAGTCTTCGCGCTCTTTGCGTGTGGCATGGCTGCCGACGAGCATGCCGTAGCCGCCGGATTCGTTGGCAGGCTTCACCACCAACTTGTCGAGGTTCGCCAGCACATGCTCAAGCTGATCTGCTTCACTGCACAGGTAAGTCGGAACATTCGGTAGCAGCGCGTCCTCGTCGAGGTAGTAACGAATGATCTCGGGCACATAGGCATAGACCACTTTGTCATCGGCAACGCCCGAGGCCGGCGCATTGGCCAGACTCACATTGCCCGCGCGCCAAGCGCGCATGATGCCGGGAACCCCCAAGAGTGAATCTGTCTCAAAACATTCCGGATCGAGCGCCGTGTCGTTGATACGTCGATAGATCACGTCCACCCGCTCGCGACCCGTGATGCTGCGCATGTAGACGCAATCGTCATCGCCGACGACCAGGTCGCCACCTTCTACCAGCTCAACGCCCATCCGTTGTGCAAGGTACGCGTGCTCGAAGTAGGCCGAGTTGTAGATGCCCGGAGTGAGTACGACGACTTCCGGTCGCTCAACATCGCGCGGCGACAGCGAGTTAAGCATTTCCAATAGTTGCGACGCGTAGTCATCCACCGAGCGAATCGAGCTGTCCTGAAAAAGCTCTGGAAACACGCGCTTGGTGATGATGCGGTTCTCGAGCATGTAGGAGACGCCCGAGGGGACTCGTAGATTGTCCTCGAGCACATAGACTGTGCCATCGGCGTCGCGCACCAAATCAGTGCCGCAGATATTGGCCCAAATGACATGTGCTGGCTTGGCGCCGATGCAGGCCTTGAGAAAATTGCGCGACGTGGCAACGATGTCCTCGGGCAGGATGCGGTCGCGAATGACGCGTCGCTCGTGATAGAGGTCATCGATGAATAGATTTAGCGCCGTGAGCCGTTGTGTCAGTCCCGCTGCGATACGGTCCCACTCAACGGCGGCAATGGTGCGAGGAATGATATCGAACGGCCAGGCCCGGTCGATATTGCGGCCCTCGCTATAGACCGTGAACGTGATGCCCATTTCCACGATCGCTCTTTCGGAAGCCTCCTGGCGGGAATCGAGCATCTTTGGGCTGAGCGAAGCGAGATAGCGGGTGAGTGCGGCGGCGGCGTCCCGCGGTTGACCAGGCGCACGGATCAGCTCATCAAAAGCTGGAGCAGGGTCGTATTGACGCCAATCTATCTTCACTGTCAGTCAAGGTACGCAGACGGCGTGTAAACGTCAATCTGCGCTTCCCGGCGTCGGCCTGCCGCGTGGCTGACTCTAACTAAACTGGTGCAATCCGGTATCCTAGCGGACTGCGTCGCCTGGCATGACAGAACTCCGTGGCATTGCTCAAGATTGATCCCTCCGCTTTCGCTCGTTGGCGCCACGCGACGCTCGCACCCTTTGCACACCGAGTGTTTGCCATGTTCTGGTGGGCAACACTGGTTTCATCGCTCGGTAGTCTCATTCAATCGGTCGGTGCCGCGTGGCTCATGACGACCATCGCACCGTCCGCGGACCGTGTGGCGTTGGTGCAGACAGCGGGCGCGCTACCATTTTTCTTCTTCTCGCTGATCGCCGGCGCCTACGCCGACACGCATGATCGCCGCTTCATCATGTTGGCGTCGCAATTCGTCATGCTGGCGGCGGCGATTACGCTCGCGTCGCTGGCTTGGTTTGGGCAAGTCACGCCCGAGTTGTTACTGGGCCTCACGTTTTTGATTGGCTGCGGTACTGCCGCGTTCGCGCCGGCTTGGCAAGCGTCCATCGGCGAGCAGGTGCCGCGGGATCTGATCCCCTCGGCGATCATGGCGAATGCGGTCGGGTTCAATATGGCGCGCAGTGTGGGGCCAGCAATCGGCGGCGTGATCGTTGCGGCCGCGGGCGTGGCATTGGCCTTCATTATTAACGCAGTGTCCTATCTCGGGACGCTCGCGGCGCTCTTTTGGTGGCGGCCGGTGCGGGCAAAAAACCCGTTGCCGCCGGAGCCACTCGGTGCCGCAATCGCTGCCGGCGCGCGCTACGTACGACTGTCACCCCACTTGATGGCGATACTCGCACGTTGTGCGTTGTTTGCGATTCCCATGGCGGCGGCGCCAGCGCTCATGCCAATCGTCGCGCGCGATCTATTGGCGGGTGGCGCGCCGACCTATGGTCTGTTGCTCGGTGCATTCGGTATCGGCGCCATGCTCTCCGCGCTCTCCAGCGCAACCCTTCGCGCGCGTTTCTCCAGCGACAAGCTGCTGCGAGCGGCGGCCGGTCTGGCATTCGTCGCATTGTTGGCTATCGGGCAGAGTCGCTCATTTGCATTGACACTGTTAGCGCATCTGCTCGCTGGCTCGGTCTGGACGCTGGCGCTCGCGAACTTCAACATAGCCGTGCCGCTCTCGTCGCCGCGCTGGGTCATGGGTCGCACCTTGGCGATGTATCAGACCGTGACGTTCGCTGGCATCGCACTGGGTAGTTGGATCTGGGGTCTGGTCGCGCATTCGTTCGGTGTGCGCGAGTCGCTGTCGGTGGCGGCAGCTGTGTCGCTGATAACGCTGCTGGTCGCACGCTGGATTCCGGTCTCGGTCGCCAGTGCCGGCGACTATGACCCACATGAGCGCAGTGAAATTCCGCCACCCAAGTTTGACATTCACGCAGCGTCGGGGCCGGTTATCGTCACGATCGAGTATCGAGTGCCAACGGTCAACGCGGTGCGTTTTGTGGCGCTCATCAATGAGCTCGGCCGTATTCGGCGTCGCGATGGCGCACGTTGGTGGTCGGTTTGTCAGAACATCGATGAGCCCGACGTGTGGATCGAGCGCTTCGAGAGTCCCACTTGGATGGACTATCTAAGGCGGCAGAGTCGCCCCACACGCGCTGATCAGGACGTGCGTCAGCAAGTCGCCAAACTCATCGATGGCGGGCGCGGCTCGATGCGACGCTACCTCGAGCGACCACGGGGCGCCGAGCCACTCGGTGGGCCACAGCAGCGGCCGGAACCGTTGGATGATAATTCCGGTCATGCCTGAGTCTGGGGCGGAGATGGGAACCGCACCACTGCCGACTTTCGGCGCCGGCTCACGCGCCTGGTACCGTGCCTCACTGCAGGAGTTCCGCTCTGCCAGTGAAGACTCGGTGTTAGGAGGTCTAACGCGCAATAGTGAGTTTGAGGTTGGCGAAGCGCAGCGTGACGCGTGGCTCGGCGAGATCAGACTACTGCAATCGCTACTGAGCAGATACGACGGTGAAGTCTTGCTGGAATTCGCCGTGCCGCGCATGGGGCGTCGAATCGACGCAGTTCTATTGATCTCAGGCGTAGTCTTCGTGGTCGAGTTTAAAGTCGGTGAAGCCCTGTTCAAGCGCGCCGATATCGATCAGGCCTGGGACTACGCGCTCGATCTGAAGAATTTCCATGCAGGCAGTCACGCGCCGCCCATCGTTCCGTTGTTATTAGCTACCGGCGCAAAGTCCGCGCCGGCAATTGTGCTGGACCGTGCAGCGGATGCTGTGTATCGCCCGCTGTGCGTTACCGTGGACGGGTTTTGTACGGCGCTCGATGCGGCTCTGGCGGTAGCTGGCGGCAGTCTGATCGCTGTCGAGCAATGGGCTAGCGCGCCGTATCGTCCTACGCCTACCATTGTCGAAGCAGCGCGTGCGCTGTATGCGCAGCATTCGGTCGAGGCGATCGCACGGCATGACGCAGGGGCTATCAACCTGGCGGTGACGTCGCGTCGCATCGAGGAGCTTGCAGACGAAGCGTATGCCCTAAAGCGCAAGATCATCTGCTTTGTCACGGGTGTGCCGGGTGCGGGCAAGACCCTGGTTGGTCTCAATGTTGCCACGCGCCGTCGTGACCACGAGGGTCAGACGCACGCGGTGTTCCTGTCGGGCAACGGGCCACTGGTTGCGGTACTGCGTGAAGCGCTGACGCGGGATGAGGTGGTTAGGCGCCGCGCCGCCGGCGAGAAAGCCAGCAAATCGCGCGCGGCAAACCCTGTCAAGGCGTTCATCCAGAACGTGCATCACTTTCGCGATGAGGCGCTGCTCGGTGATGCCGCCCCCGCGGACCATGTCGTGATTTTTGACGAAGCGCAGCGTGCATGGAACCAACGCAAGACGGCTGACTTCATGAAGCAGCGCAAGAACCGGCCGGATTTTCCGTTTTCCGAACCGGCATTTCTGATTTCCTATCTCGATCGACATACTGACTGGGCCGTCATTGTGTGTCTCGTTGGCGGCGGCCAGGAAATCCACACTGGCGAAGCGGGTATTGGTGAATGGCTGGCCGCTGTAAACCAGCACTTCCCGCACTGGCATCTGTATTTGTCATCGCAGCTTACCGACAGCGAGTACGCGGCTAACACTGCGCTGGATGTGGTTCGAGAGCGCAGCAATAGTCATGTTGAAGACGACCTGCATCTGGCCGTATCCATGCGCTCCTTCCGTGCCGAACACGTCTCAGGATTCGTCAAGGCGGTGCTCGATTGCGATCAACGCGGTGCACGTGCTGCACTCGCGTCGTTGCAGGGACGGTTTCCCATCGTTTTGACGCGCGAGCTGCCGCGAGCGAAGCAGTGGATTCGCACCCAGGCGCGGGGCAATGAACGGTTTGGGCTGGTGGCATCATCGAAGGCGATGCGACTGAAGCCGCATGCGATCGATATTCGAGTGGCAGTCGATCCGGTGCACTGGTTTCTGAACGACCGTGACGACACGCGATCCAGCTACTACTTGGAAGACTGCGCCACCGAGTTCCAGGTGCAGGGTCTGGAACTCGACTGGATTTGCGTCAATTGGGACGGTGATCTGCGCTTTAGCGATACGGGTTGGAGTTGCCACGATTTCCGCGGCAATCGTTGGACGAACATCAATAATGTCGCCAACCAACAGTATCTCCGCAATGCGTATCGCGTGTTGCTGACCAGGGCCCGGCAGGGCATGGTGGTGTTCGTACCAGCCGGCGAAAGCACGGATCCCACCCGACGCCCGGAGTACTATGACGCGACTTTTCAGTACTTGGCAGACTTGGGTATTCCAGTTCTCGAGGACATACAAGCTTGAGTTCAATAGAAGATGGAGCCACACATCGGCTGCAGCAGTTAGGCATCGTCATGGAGGCGTCACCAGGGTATACGGCCCGGTTGGCGAGCGAGATTGAGACGCTGGGCTTCGATGTTCTGTTGTGTCCCGACACGCAGAATCTCAGTCCGGACCCGTTTGGACAGTTGGCGCTGGCAGCGCATGCCACGACGCGGTTGATGCTTGGCACCGGTGTCACGAATCCGGTCACGCGTGATGTGGCGGTATCAGCCGCCGCTTTTGCGACGCTGCAGGCTGAGGCCAAGGGGCGAGTGATCTGTGGTATCGGCCGTGGCGATTCGTCGGCTGCGCATATCGGCATTCGTAACGGCACGACGTCGCAGCTGCGCGTATTTGCCGAGCGAATGCGAGCGTACCAGCGTGGCGAGACCATCGATCGCAACGGTACCGCCTCAAAATTGCGCTGGTTGGACTCCGTCGGCGTCGAGCCGGTTCCAATCGATATCGCGTGTACGGGTCCCAAGACCATCGAGATGGCGGTCGACGTCGCTGACCGGGTTAGTTTCGCCGTGGGTAGCGCGCCGGAACGAGTGGAGTGGGCGATGAACGTCGCCTTGGCGAGGCTGGCGGCGATCGGTCGACCGCGTGACTCGTTGAGCATTGGTGCCTATGTCAACCTGATTTGCGATCCGGATGAGCAGCGCGCAATCGATTTAGGCCGGATGATCTCCGGGATGGTTGCGCACTTTGCCGGCATGAAGGGCGCGCCGCTCGACCACTTGCCGGCGAAGCTCAAGGACGTTGCCGCGCACATGCAGACAAGTTACGACATGGAGCACCACGCGCAGGATGCCGGCTCGCATCTGACCGCGGTGCCGGACGAATTCGTCGATTGGTTCTCGATCTGTGGCCCGCCGGCCAGGTGCCGGCAGCGGCTCGAGCTGTTAGTAGCGCTCGGTCTGGACCACGTGTATCAATTGGGCGGCGCGCCAGTGGCGCACCCGCATGGCGAGCGACAAGCGGCGATGGTCGAACAGGCGCGCTTGTTTGCGACCGATGTCATGCCGCATTTCCGGTGACGGGCGTAGTTCGAGTAAAGGAGAGTTAGATGGACACGAAGTTGCAACAGGCGATCGAGAAACTCCATGCGCCGGCGGATTGGGTGCATCTGGCGACTATTGGGCGCGATGGTGGACCGCATGTCACACCGATGATGATGGGCGTCAAACCACCGTATTTGCTCTTCAGCTTTACCGGCAAACAAAAGGTGCGCAATCTCGAACGCGACCCGCGCGGCTGCGTCGCGATTTCCAAAGCCGGGACCATGGCGCACGTGATCGTGTGGGGGAAGATTGCACTGCGTCATGATGCGGCTGCGCAGGAAATCTGGGACGAGATGATCACGCGGGCATTCGGCCCGGAAGGCCTCGGGCAGCGCAATCGCGCACTGTCGCCGGAAGGCACTCAGTTAGGCTTGATGACTGTGGAGCGACACCGCATCTACGGCTTGGATTGAGATTGGGCCGGATCGCGCCGGCGTGCGCGTTCGGCCAGCATGTTGCAAAAGATCTGACCTTGTTCGAGCGCATCGTCGAGCGCGACGTGCGTATGTGGCAGTGTGACTTTCCAGGCCTCGGGCATGCGATGTTTAGTGGCTTCGCGGTACTCACACTGCAGTAGCGCCATGCCGAAAGTCTTGATGTCGAGTGCCGCAAACGAGAACGGATTCTCTCCGGCAAACCGAAACAGGTACCAGCAAATAAACATGAAGTCGAAGGACGCCGGGTAGCCGACAAAGACCGGTTTGCCCGGTAGCGTCTTGATCCAGTTGGCATAGGCCGGAATCGCAACCTCGGGCATCTGGCAATTCTCGCGGCTCTTGTCCCAGGCCTGCGATTGCGTCGCCCACCACTTCATCGTAACCGGATGTCCGGTCGCGCCGGGCAGCGTGGCCAGATTCACGGCATAGGTGTCTAACAAGGTTCCGTCTGCCAGGAACGCTGCAGAGCCGAAGCTCAGCATGGAGTGGGGGCCAGGAATCGGCCCGTCCGCCTCGACGTCGGTACTAACGTATATTTCCGGTGCACTCATGACCACCGATCATAGGGTAGCGTTCGCGGCGAGGCGAGTCTGCTTGGCCCTGCGCCAGCGCATCGACGTGGGAATGTACTTATGGACGACGTGCGGCTGTCGACGCATTCTTTATCTTAAGTATGCGAAGCACTCTCGATCGATCTTGTTGTCACTTCCGTCTGGCTGCTGTCTGCGGCTTACTGGCGGTGTTGGTGGGATTCGCGCCGCGCGCAGCAGCGCAGGAGTTCTCGGACTATTCGGGTGGCGAGCTCTATCAGCGTTTTTGCGCGAGCTGTCACGGCGCGCAAGGCGAGGGCAATGGCCCGGTCGCCGCGATGCTCAATGTGGCAGTTCCTGATTTGACATTGCTGGCGCGTCGCCATAGGGGTGGCTTTCCCACGGAGCAGGTTCGTCGCATTGTCGATGGACGTGATGTCCCGGCCGCGCACGGCGCGCGACGGATGCCAGTCTGGGGCTATGAATTTGCCGAAGCCGCGGTCAGCGACCCTGAGGCCGGTGCTGAGCGGGCCGGCAAGCTGATTGATCGATTGATTGAGTTCCTACGCTCCATCCAAGTCCGTACGTCGCCATGACCCAAGCCGAGCTCCCAACACTGCTGCGCAAGGTGCATGAGGAGCTCGCCAGCGCCGAATCGCTGGATCCCGAGTCGAAAAAGTTGCTCGCCTTGGTAGCGCATGATCTCGACAAATTCCAGTCACAGGCACCGACTGCGAAGCGGCTCGCGGCACAATTTGAAGCCGAACATCCCAGCCTCGCAGCGGCCGTTCGGCAACTCGTCGACGCGCTCACCAAAGCGGGTATCTAACAGTCGATCGTCAACGTCTGGGCGTTAGCGTTTGCGTGTGACACGCGGTTTCGCACTGTGCTCGACCAGAAATCGATCCAACAGAGTATCTAACAGCTTCTGCACCGACGCCGTCGTGCCGACCTGTAGTTTACCGCTGACGGCGAGCATGCAGATGCCATGCACGCTGCTCCAGAGTGCTGTAGCGATGATGGGTGCTTCGCTGCCACTGCGGCCGCAGGCGCTGGCGGGTAGGTTCGCTTCGACTAGCTCGAACAAGGCAGCGGTGTGCGTCCGGTAGGACTTGGGTGCTTCCTGGCCGGGTGGCAAGCGATGCTCGAACACCAGTCGCCAGCGGTGCGTGTGCAGTAATGCGAAGCCGAGATAGGCGGCGGCGAGCATTCGGAGCCGCTGGCCAGAATCGTTGGTTTGCCGGTTCACGTTCTCCAGGGCCAGGCGCAGCTCGCTGACCGTTCGTTCATTGAGGCGCACGGTCAGATCATCGAGGTTGGTGAAGCCGTGATATAGCGCACCGACTGTGTAGCCGATCCGACGCGCAACTTCGCGCATGGTGAGTGCTGCCGGCCCGTCAGCTTCGACAATCTCCGCTGCCGTACGTAGCGCCAGGTTCTGCAATTCTTCGCGTGTGTGGTCGTTTCGGCGACCCATGACCGGTTCCTTGGAAATTCTCTTGGGCCGATCATGGCATTTAATTGAACATCGTTCAATATCGTGCTATTAATTAAACGGTGTTCAATTAATGCTGACGGAGCCTCTCATATGTCAAATCCAAAGCGGGTGGTCTGGCTGCTTGGCGCCGTGGCCATCCTGGCAACGGCGGGATGCCAATCTTTAGACGGCGTGTGCTTGCTCAACTGCGGCCGCAGCCAGGCGTCATCGACAACGCTGGTCGAGTTTCTCTATCCCGACGCCGACGTGCCGCCGCCGGGCGACCCGCCGGCGCTGCGCATGCCAATGCGCGTCGGCCTGTCATTCTTGCCCTCGAAGAATGCCGTTGCCCCAGCCTCCGCAGCCCAACGCGAGGATGCGCTGCGTAAGATCAAGGGGCGCTTCGCTGACCTCGACTACGTGAGCGAGATCGTCGTGGTTCCTGACTACTACTTGTCTCAGGGACGCACCGGAGGCGGCTTCGATGCGTTACAACGAGTCGCTCGGCTGCACAATCTGGATTTGATTGCACTGGCGTCATACGATCAGGTCAGTCAGCGGGATGAAAACCGACGTGCGCTCAGCTACCTCACGATCGTCGGCGCATTTCTTGTGCGCGGCAGTCGCAACGAAACGGGCACGCTGCTGGATCTTGCCGTGATCGAGCCGCAGACCCGCAGCCTGTTACTGCGCGCGGGCGGCACCAGCTTGCTGCATGGTTCCACGACCGCGATCGACCAGGCCGTCAACTTGCGCAACCAGCAAGCCGCCGGGTTCGAGCAGGCGCTGGTGAGCCTCAATGACAATTTTGCGCGCGAATTGACGGCGTTCGAGGAGCGTGTACGCAACGGCACCGCGCCGCTCAAGGTCGAGCGTCGGTCCCGCGATGGCGGGCGCAGCGGTGGCGGCGGTCGTCTCGATGAGCTGTTATTGCTCATGTTGGCAAGCGTGCTGTTAGTGGCTCGCTCTGGTTTTGCACGCCGAGCGCAGCGTGAACTTAGGCGACTGACTGTCCGCCATCGATCGGCAGAACGGCGCCGGTGAGATAGCGTGCCTCGTCAGAAAACAACCACATGACCGCAGCGGCCACGTCCTCGGACTGGCCGATATGCCCCATGGGTATGCGCTCGTCCAGTGCGTGTTCGTTGCCGCCGAGCACGCGCATGGCTTTCTCGGTCTTGATCA
Organism: Pseudomonadota bacterium; assembly: GCA_016703895.1. Taxonomy (GTDB): domain Bacteria; phylum Pseudomonadota; class Gammaproteobacteria; order Steroidobacterales; family Steroidobacteraceae; genus CADEED01. The sequence goes on along the minus strand of JADJBE010000013.1, from coordinate 12,258 downwards.
GCCCGGGGCAGATCACGTTGATGCGGATATTTTTGCTCGCATAGGCGAGGGCGGCAGCGCAGTACAGGCCATTCAGTCCATGTTTTGCACCGCTGTAGTGCGCCTTGTTAGCGAGATAGCGCAATCCAGCGATCGAGCTGTTGCCGATGATCACGCCTGCACCGGTGCGCAGCATTAGTGGGATTTCGTATTTCATCTGCAGGAAATTGCCGCGCAGATTTGTGTTCATCACCACATCGAAGTCTTCGGTGGGCAGCTCGTGCAGCAGTGCCGTGCCTTGCGAGGTACCAACATTGTTGAAGGCATAGTCGAGGCGTCCAAAGCGCTGGTCGATGGCGGCGAACAGTGTCTTGACCTCGCTCTCGATCGTGACGTCTGTCTGGATAAACAGTGCGTCGCCGCCTGCGTCCCGAATGGATTGCTCGACGGCGCGGCCTTCGTCGAGTCGCCGGCCACAAAATGCCACGCGCGCACCGGCTGCAGCCAGGTGACGCGCCGTCACGGCTCCCATACCCGACGTCGCCCCGGTCACGACGGCAACTTTACCTGCGAATCGCGGTGTCGAGCCTGTGCGAGTCTCAGACGTTGCCGCAGCGGCGGCGGCCAGAGGCAATAATCCCGCGCCAGTCATGGCGGCTCTTCGAGTCCAATCGGTTCGTGACATGGTAGCCCCTGATTATTGCTGGGTGTGCAGCAACGGCAGTGTAGCGACGAAGCTGTCCTGTGACGAACGAGTGCGGCGCCCCGATTGCGGTTGCCATTGGTCAGCGCTTGCGTGGCGGACGGGCGCGAGCTGAATGCGCGCGGTTGGCCACCTTCTTTGCGACAATACTGGGATGTCTGCCAACACCCCGCAAACGCTGTTCGAGAAGCTCTGGCGCCAGCATCTAGTCAAAGAGCTCCCTGGTGGCGTCGCGCTGCTGGCGATCGACCGGGTTTTCCTGCATGAACGCACCGGATCGATTGCGCTAAAATCGTTGCGCGAGGCGGGTCGCGCAATCGTCGATCCAAGCCGCGTGTTCTGCACGATGGACCATATTGTCGACACCCTCCCCGGGCGAGGCGACGATACGCAGATGCCAGGTGGCAAGGCGTTCATTATCGAGACACGCGAGGCGGCCCGTGCAGCCGGCATCCATCTGTTTGACGTTCGCGATCCGGACCAGGGTATCGTCCATGTGATCTCGCCGGAATTAGGTATCGTCTTGCCAGGCACGACGATTGTTTGTCCAGACAGCCACACCTGCACGCAAGGTGCAATCGGCGCGTTTGCCTGGGGCATTGGCTCTACCGAGGCGGAGCATGCGCTCGCGACGGGTTGTCTCAGAATGAACAAGCCCAAGACGATGCGTGTCCGGTTCGAGGGCAAGCTCGCGGCCGGCGTGACCGCAAAGGATCTGAGTCTGGTGATGATCAGTCGCTTTGGCTCGGTCGGCGGCAATGGTTACGCGGTTGAATATGCTGGCTCTGCGGTCGAGGCACTCGATATCGAGGCGCGACTCACGCTGTGCAACATGGCAACGGAGTTCTCGGCAGTCACGGGCTTTGTCGCCCCCGATGACAAGACGTTCGCGTATCTGCAAGGGCGCCGCTTTGTGCCGCAGGCGTCTGACTGGGACCGTGCGGTCGAATCCTGGCGTCAATTACGATCCGACGACGGGGCCGTGTTCGATGTCGAACACGTCATCGATGTCAGCGATCTAGCGCCAATGATCACCTGGGGTACGAGCCCGCAGCACGCGGTTCAGGTCCAGGAGTCAGTGCCGTCGCAAGCAGCGAGTGGGGCGAGTGAGGAGGGCTATGCACGCGCGCTCGCCTACATGGATATCCAACCGGGCCTGCCGCTCTTGGGCTTGAAGATCGACGCGGCTTTCGTCGGCTCCTGCACTAACAGTCGTGTGTCGGACTTGCGCCGAGCCGCCGCGGTACTCGCTGGGCGGCAGGTTGCGCCAGGCGTGCGCGCGATCTGTGTGCCGGGCTCCATGGCGGTGAAACGGCAGGCGGAAGCCGAGGGTCTGGACCATATCTTCAAGGCCGCCGGCTTCGAGTGGCGTGAATCGGGCTGTTCGATGTGCTTTTTTGCTGGTGGCGAGAGTTTCGGCGCGCACGAGCGAGTCGTATCGTCTACCAATCGCAATTTCGAGAGTCGCCAGGGGCCAGAGACGCGCACACATATTGCGAGTCCAGAGACGGTTGTCGCGAGTGCGATCGCGGGTCGAATTGCGGATGCGCGTGATCTGGCGAACTTGCCAGTTCGCTAACCACCGTTTGACTAACAAAAATGGCGCTAACTAGAGAGATACCAAGACGATGCAGCCGTTCACGCAACTAACCGCAGTTACCGCGCCGTTGATTCGCGCCAATATCGACACCGACGCGATCATCCCGTCGCGTGAAATGAAGACCGTCTCGAAGACCGGGCTCGCCGATGGTCTGTTTGCGGGCTGGCGGTATACGCAGATCGGTGGTCGCGAGATCAATCCTGAGTTTGTGCTCAACCAGCCGGCGTATGCGGGCGCGCAGGCATTGCTCGGCGGTGAGAATTTTGGCTGTGGGTCGAGTCGTGAGCATGCCGTCTGGGCATTGGCGGAGTTCGGCATCCGCGCGATCATCGCGCCGAGTTTCGCGCCGATCTTCCAGAGCAATTGCGTGCGCAACGGTATTCTGCCCGTGCGACTGGGCGCTGACGAGGTCGCTGCGATCGCCGGATGGGTTACGGCTAACCCGGTGGGGAATCGCGTAAGCTTCGATCTGCCGCAGCAGGTGGTCACTGCCGCGACACGAGAATTTCGCTTTGAGCTTGCGAGCGAGCCTAAGGAAATGCTGCTCGAAGGGCTCGACGCGATCGACCTGACGCTCAAACACTCGGCAGCGATCGCCTCGTTCCAGCGTGCTGACCAGACCGAGCGACCGTGGATTTATGACATAGGTGGACGATGAGTAACGAGATTCTGATCAGCGAAGTCGGGCCGCGCGATGGCCTGCAGAGTATCAAGCCGGTGATGCCGTTGGCCGCCAAGAGGGCCTGGATCAGCGCGTTGGCCAACGCCGGTGTGCGCGAGATCGAGGTGGGTAGTTTCGTTCCGGCGCATATTCTGCCGCAGCTTGCCGATACGGCGGAGGTCGTTGCGCATGCACGAACCATTGCCGGTCTCACCGTCGCAGTTCTGGTGCCCAACCTCAAAGGTGCCGAGGCCGCAGTGAAGTCAGGCGCCCACAAGATCACGATTCCATTGTCATGCTCGGAGAGCCACAGTCTGAAGAACGTCCGCCGCACACATGCGCAGATGCTCGACGAGACGCGCAATATCGTGGCGCTGATCCGCGCACAACCTGCGGCGCAGCGGCCCAAGTTCGAGGGTGGACTGTCAACCGCATTTGGCTGCACGATCGAAGGCATCGTGCCGGCCGACACCGTGGTACGTCTCGCCGAGGAAATGATGGCGGCCGGTTGCGATGAGGTTGGGTTGTCCGATACCACTGGCTATGCCAATCCCGTTCAGGTCAAAGATCTGGTGCGGCGCGTGAAGCGCGCGGTCGGTGACCAGAATCTGTCGGGACTGCATCTACACAATACGCGCGGCTTGGGGTTTGCCAATGTGATCGCAGGACTCGATGTCGGTATCACCACGTTCGATAGTTCGATGGCGGGCTTGGGTGGCTGCCCGTTCGCGCCGGGCGCGTCTGGCAACATTGTCACCGAAGATCTGGTCTTTATGCTCGAAGCAATGGGTCTTGCGACCGGTATCGATTTGCCTCAGTTGCTGGCGGTCCGCAAGATTCTAAGTGACGCTTTGCCGGGCGAGCAGCTTTACGGCTTCACGCCAGACGCAGGTCTGCCACTGGGCTTCAGCCCGGCGACGAAACGGTCCGCCGCGGCCTGAGCAGCAGTTGTTATTCGCATTTTAAAAGTAGGGAAAGTTCATGGTCTTGCCGCTCACTGGAATCAAAGTCCTCGAATTCACGCACATGGTGATGGGCCCTGCGGTCGGCGCCATCCTGGTGGAGCTGGGCGCAGATGTCATCAAGGTCGAACCGATCGGCGGCGATGCGACTCGTCGCCTGTTGGGTTCCGGCGCGGGCTACTTCCCGACCTACAATCGCAACAAGAAGAGCATTGTGCTCAATCTCAAAGATCCGCGCGGCCTCGAAGTGGCGAAGCGGTTAGCCGCTAACAGCGATGTGCTCGTCGAGAACTTCCGGCAGGGTGCGCTGGATCGCTTGGGGCTTGCTTACGAGGAGCTGGCCAAGACCAATCCGGGTCTCATCTACTGCTCCGAGAAGGGCTTTCTCTCAGGGCCGTACGAGCACCGCACGGCGCTCGACGAAGTCGCGCAGATGATGGGTGGGCTAGCCTATATGACCGGTCCGCCGGGACGTCCGCTGCGCGCCGGGTCTTCGGTCATCGACATCTCGGGTGGCATGTTTGGTGTCATTGCAATCCTGGCGGCGCTGCAACAGCGCCACGCCACCGGCAAGGGGCAGAAGGTTTCTAGCTCGTTGTTCGAGACCACTGTGTATATGGTTGGCCAGCACATGGCCCAGATGGCGGTTACCGGCAAGCCGGCTGCGCCGATGCCGGCGCGGATTTCTGCCTGGGCCATCTACGACGTGTTCGATACCAAGGACGAACAGCAGGTGTTTGTTGGCGTGGTCTCAGACTCGCTGTGGCAAAAGTTCTGCGCCACCTTCGATCTCAAGGAGCTGGCTGCAAACCCCGAGTTCAAAGCTAACAATCAGCGTGTCTTGGCGCGCGACAAACTGATGCCGCAGGTGCGCGAGCTGCTGAAGAAATACACGCGTGACGAATTGATCGACAAGCTCGAGCACACGGGTATTCCGTTTGCGCCGATTGGTCGGCCGGAGGATATGTTCGACGATCCGCACTTGCTGGCGAGCGGCGGGTTGGCCGACGTCACGCTATCGGACGGCCGGCCGGCTAAATTGCCGACCTTGCCCATCGAAATGGACGGTAAGCGGGTGTCGCAGGGCGCCACACTCGCCAAGATTGGCGAACACACGAGCGAGATACTGCTGGGCCTTGGGCTGTCCAGCAGCGAGGTCGACAAGCTAGTCGCAGACCAGGTCGTCGAACGAAGCTGAAGCGCTTGACGTCGGGATCGCTGCGTCGCTGCTGTGGCCGCGATCAGTTTGCGGCGAGCTTGATTCTGCCGCGCGTCTCTGCACGATGATTGGGAATGTGCTGCGCGGACCAGGCCTGGAACTCGCTGGCGCGCAACGTGCCGGCGGGGGCCGACCACTCGGGTTGCTTCAGGTAATGCCAGACATACTCACGCATGAAGCCGGCGGCATGTACCTGCTCGAGTGCATCGAAATACTCGTTAGCCATTTCCGGTTTGCGCGCGCGGATATCTCGGTAGATTTCCACCGCCTCGCCGCGTGCGTGGACTTCTTCCTCGAACCGGGCTTGCACGATTCCGGGGACATTGGGGTAATCGCGCGCGTGATCCGAGACATACTGGACGCGGGCGAACAGGTAGCCCATCCAAACGCCAGCCTGCTTGTTGGTCATGGCGTCGTCCCACAGCACCGACACTGTGAGCTGTCCGGCTGCGCTGCGCGCTCCGTTGGCCGCAGTGTTGGCACTGCACACGGCCAACGCAAGGGTTGCCAGGACCAAGACTGGAAGGCGGGCGATCATTGCCTAAGTTTCGCGCCCGCCATTGGCAGCGTCTGCGCTGCAGGTCGCAGAACCGCCGCGCTTGCACAGAATTGGCCTGTGCAAGCGCTGGTTTCCAATAGGCGGTTTTACTTCTTCTCGGCCGCACGCTTCTCGTCGACCCACTTCTTGACGACAGTCCAGGTGGTTTCATTCGGCCGCGCATCGTCCACGGGCGGAGGCGTCAGGTACTTGGCGTAGCGTGTGTTGAGCACTTCCATGAGCTTGGGCGAGATCTTCTGCTTATCGAAGGTGGAGAAGCCTGTGGCATTAAAGATCATCAGGCCTTGTCGATCGCCCATCTTCATCCAGGGCAGAAAATCCGATACGCGCTGCCAGCTGATGCGCGACTCGCCAGTCCGGGCCTTCTTGGCATTGATGAAATCAGCCGTCCGATAGAAGGTGTTGAAGATCTCCATGGCGTGATACTTGCCACCCACGTAGTCCTGATAGTCGCCAGTCAAGGGGTTGGTGTAGAAAAGTGGCACCTCCGAGGATGAGACCAGGGTGTCGTCGTACTGTCGCAGAGTCACTTTGGCAGGCTCGCCATTCTCGCCCATCGCATAGGACATGCGACGCATATTGACCGGGTCGTTAGCGACATGGATCACGTCGACCTTTTCGCCGGTCCAGGGGTTCTGCCATTGGTCGATGATCGCATTGGTCGCGGGGTCGAGATACACCATGATCTCGCGCGACACGCTGCGAAAGCCGTTGCCGCGCTTCGGGTCGGTACTCTGGTCGCACTGGCGCGTATTGATGCCGACCACGTCAAACAGATGACGATCTTTTTCACCTGGCACGCGACTATAGAGTTTGCCTTCCCACATGCCGTAGCGGGTGACGCCCTTCTCGGTCGTGCCGCAGGTCATTTTGGAGTTCCAAACGTAGGCGTCGTTGCCGGTGCGGACGACTTCCGGGGTGAGCAGCCCTTCGGCCGCGAGCGGCGTCACGAGTGCCGTCAGCGAAATCAAGAGTATCGATGTACGCATAAGTCCCTCTGCCTTCGAGTTGTAAGAATGATTCCAAGCCGCAGTGTGTGTGTGGCCGTGAAGGAAACCCAGAATCGCAGACTGGCGTGCGCCAATCAACCTGTCCTGTTGCCCTCGAACGCGCCGCGCGTCAGTATGGTGAGCTTGTGACTGTCGATTGCCGCAATCCAGCGCGCCATGATCACCGCTTTGGTCAGGGCGCACAGACGACCAAGGAGCAGCGTGTGCTGCTCGCGGTCTATCTCACTGTGATCGTAATGATTGGTGAGGTGATCGTGGGCCTGTGGTCGGGATCGATGGCATTGTTGGCCGACGGTGTCCACATGGGCACCCATGCGCTGGCGCTGGGGATTGCGTGGGCGGCTTACGTCGTTGCGCGACGTCACGCGACGGATCGGCGCTTCAGCTTTGGCACGGGCAAGGTCCAGGAGCTCGCTGGGTTTGGCAGCGCCATCTTGCTCGCGGTCAGTGCGGTGTTGATTTTGGTCGAAGCGGTGCAACGCTTGCTGGCGCCGCAATCCATTCAATACGTCGAGGCGTTGATCGCCGCCGCCATTGGACTACTGGCTAACATGGCGTCGTTCTGGCTACTGCGCGGTGCCTCGCATGAGCCGCACCATCCGGATGAGCCGCATGCCCATGTACCGGGAGAGCTGCATGAACACGCCGATTCGAACCTGCGCGGCGCCGTGTTGCACGTGCTGGCCGATGCGCTGACTTCGATCGGCGCAATTGCTGCCCTGTTGGCAGGCATGTTCATGGGGTGGGCGTGGTTGGACGCGGGCGTCGCGATTGTCGCGGCCGTCATCATTGCTGTCTGGGCATTCAGTCTCTTGCGTGCGACTGCGCGTGTCTTGTTAGATGAGGAGGCGCCACAAGTCTTGCGAGCGGCGGTCAAGAAGGTGCTGGAGTCCGACGGCGACACCCGGGTGGGCGATCTGCATATCTGGTCCGTGGGGCCAGGGATCCATACCGTCGTTGCGTCAGTCATTGTGCATGGTGACAAGCAACCGCATGAGTATCGCGCGCCGCTCGAACAGCGCCTCGGTGTGGTCCATCCGGTGATCGAAGTACAACGTTGCGAAGTGCACCTCGACCAGGGTCCGCGGCATGACTGACGTGGCGCACCCTCTCACGGAGCTGCTGTGCTGCCCGCGCTGTACACGCGGCAAGCTGGCGCTCGACAGCGCCGGTTGGTCTTGCGCGACCTGCGGTTCGGGCTTTCCGGTAGTCGGCGCGGTGCCTTGGCTGGTTCGGGAGCCGCCGGAATCGTTGGCGGAATGGCGCACGCGGCTGGGTTTTCTCACGCGGCAACTGCGTGACGATGCGGCGCGCATCGAGCGCGAGCTCGCCACGGTCAGCGAAGCGACGCCAGCCTCGGACCGAACTGTGCAACGTCTCGTTCGGCAGAGTGATGCATGCCGCGATCAGGCGGTACGGATCGAGAAATTCCTGCAACCATTGGTTCTGCCGGGCGTCCTGGCCCCCGTGCAGCGCGGCTTAGGCACGGCTATGCCGAGCGAGCAGGGTCTGACTAACTACTATGTCAACTTGCATCGTGACTGGTGCTGGGGCGATGAGGAAAACGACGCAAGCCTGACCGAGTGTCGGGCGTTGCTGGGCAACGGGCCGGCGCTTGGTCGCACACTCATATTGGGTGCCGGTGCGGGGCGGCTTGCCTACGATATCCATATGCAGCTCGAGCCGTCGCTGACCATTGTCAGCGACATCAATCCGCTACTGTTATTCGCAGCACGTGAGATGTTCGCGGGGCACGAGCTGCAATTGTATGAGTTCCCGATTGCGCCGCGAGCACCTGCCGACGTTGCGCTGCTGCGGACGCTACGGGCACCGCAGTCTGCTCGCGCTGGCTATCACCTCATCGCGGCGGATGCGCTGGACGCGCCGTTTGCATCGAATGCGTTCGATACGGTCGTCACACCGTGGCTGATTGACGTGGTAGGCGAGCCATTGCCGACCTTTGCCGCCCGCATCAATCAATGGCTCAAGCCCGGTGGTAGATGGATCAATACGGGATCGCTCGCGTTCAATCGCGCGGCGTTCGCCGATCGGCTGTCGCTGGATGAGGCACTCAGCGTGCTGGTAACCGCCGGTTTTGCGCCGCCTGAGCTGCGCGAGGCGACCATTGCGTATATGCGTTCTCCGGCCAGTCGCCATAGTCGACTCGAGACCATCGTTACCTGGTCGGCCAGTAAGCGAGCGCAGGTCGACCCGCCAGCGCCGCGACGCTTGCCAGCCTGGCTGACGAACAGCACTATGCCAGTGCCGCGCACAGCCTCGATTGAGTTTGAATCGGTATCGGCGCGCGTCCACGCTTTCCTGCTGGCACTCGTCAACGGCGAGCGCTCGGTCAACGACATGGCGCGACTGATCGTTGAGCAGCGCTTGTTGCCGGCTGACGCAGCCGAGGCTGCGGTCAAACGATTTCTGCGCCGTACGTTCGACGCGAGTGAGCAGCGGGATCAATATTAGTTAGGCGATCGAGTCGCTGGCCCGGTCAGTTGAGCGGCGTACGCGGCCTTGCCCGCCATTGCCAAGTCGTAGAGCCGCTGGCTCTCACCACCGATGGCGCGAATCAGCTCGGCATGCGTGGATCGCGTGGCGTCTGACCATGCCTTGCGTTGCTCGGGTGACAAGTCATAGACCTTGAAGCCCAGTTTTTCTGCTTCGCTGAGATCCGTGCGAATCTCCTCGCGAACCGCGCTGCGAATCTCGGGTTCTTTCGGAAACTCCTCGCGCAATACCGTGCGGACTTTTTCCGACTGCTGGTCCCACCACGGCTTGTCCGCCACGATCACCGACAAAGACAGGCTGTGGTTGGTCATCGTGAGATGTGGCGCCTCCGGAGCAATGCCGGTACGCGCATAGAGCGGGATGCCATTCTCGCCCGCAGCGATCAGGCCAGTCTGCAGCGAGGGGATGATTTCCGCATAGCCAAGCGGAATGAGATCAGCCTTCAGTGCCTGACCCAATAGTTCGGCACTCTTGCTGGCCGCAATTCTAAAGCGAACGCCTTGCATGTCAGTCGGTGCAAGTATCGGCTTGTCACGGCTCCAAATCTGTTGTTCGCCGAGTTCGTACCAGACGATGAACTCGAGACCGCGCGCGGCAAACAGCTTGCGGTACTCCGGTGTCAAGTATTTGTCGAAGACGAAGTCCGCCTCGGCTTCGCTGTCAAAAAGATAAGGCGCATAAACCAACGACACCTCTGGCACGATCGTCGAGGCAATCAGGGCCGAGAGATTGGCGAACTGCACCCGACCGCGGCGTAAGCCAGAGACGATCTGATCTTCCGAACCGAGCTCGCCACGGATCAACATCCGCATTTTGATCTCGCCGCCGCCGGCCGCTTCCGCATCTTGCTGGTACTTGAGCCAATGTCGCTCGCCGGCTGTGTCGCGAGCGGAGGTGCCACCGACGATTACTTCCACGATTTCGGACTTGGCTGAGCAGGCGCTCAAAACCAGGCAGATCGCTGCGGCGAGGACGCATCGAGAAAGCTTATGTTGCACCGGGTACTCCAAGCTGGGTCGGGGTTGCCACGAATTATAGAGACCTGCAGGTGTGAGCCGCCACAATTTGTCATCAATGGTCGCTGCGCTGCCTCGATTGCGCCCGCGCTCGTCACGTTGCAGTTGTTGCAATGACTCTCGAGGGCAACGAGCTCTCGAATCTGAACATAGCGAGGCAATCTATGAAAACAGCAAGCAAACGAAACGACGCACGCACTTTTCGCATCTGCGTCGGCGTCGTCGGCGCGGCCGTGGCAGCCGTGCTGCTCGCAAGTCCGGGCGTGCAGGCCAAAGAGCGTGCATCGAAGTCCGAGTCAGTGGGCGTGGCCACAGGCTTCACGGTAGGAGCTGCAACCGCCGGGCCTTTTGGCGCAATTATTGGTGCGGCCGCGGGCGCCTGGCTGGGCGATCGGCATCACAAGCAGCGCCAGGCTATCGGTCAGCTGGAAGACACGGTGTCCAACACGCAGTGGCAACAGTCGCGACTCGCGGGCGAGATGGAGATCCTGACGACCACGCTGGCCAGTTTGGAGCAGGGTGCAAGCAAGGTCAGTGGCGTCGTGCAGTTTCGCACCGGTGAGACTGGCGTGCGGGACGAGGATCGCGCGCGTCTTGAGCAGCTGGGTGCTTGGCTGTCAGAGTACGACGGCATGGTCGTACGAATCACCGGCTACGCCGATCCGCGCGGGCCGGCGGAGTTAAACCAGTCGCTTTCGATGGAACGCGCCGAGACAGTCGCCCTCATCTTGCAGGCAAGTGGTGTGAGCCCCGCGCGGCTCTTGGTGACGGGAGTTGGGGCATCGCCGCTCGTGGCGGAGCGCGATACGCTCGATGACTACGCCTTCGAGCGGCGGGTGCAGATCGAAGTCGAGCCAGCATCCACGACGGTCGCATGGGCCGAGTAACTACAGGAGCGGTGGCGCGGGGGTTGCGGTAGGCTTGGCCGATGAGCACAGAGCTGATCGACCTCACTACACCTCGCGCCGCTGAGTCCTCGAGTATCTCGTCTGAGCGCATCTTGGCGGGTGCTCCGACACAGACCGTCGCTAACTATTTCAGCGATGCGTCCGGGCAGTTTTTCGCCGGTCGCTGGACCAGTTCCCCGGGCAAATGGCGCATTCAATACAACGAGTCTGAACTATGTGTCCTCACGGCGGGACGCGTCGCGCTGGTGAGCGCCAGCGGCACACGCTGCGAGTTCGGGCCGGGTGCTGCCTTTGTGGTGCCAGCGGGGTTCGAGGGCACGTGGGAGGTGTTGGAGGCTTGCACCAAGTTGTACGCAATTTTCGAGCCGCAGCCCTGATTGGTGCAAAGCCGCCGCCAAACGTTTGACGCAAGGCCCGTACGTCGCTTCTTGTAGCTGCGAAGCAACACGTAACTCACTGATCTTGTTGGTATCGTTCGTTCCAGTGTTAGAATGGCACAGGGTTTGCTTTACGTCGGGTAGACGTTTTGTCTGAATGGGAGTGTCTATGCAATCTAAGACTGTTGTTTCCACCTTCGCCGCACTCGGCGCCGTTGCACTGCTCATGCTCTCGGGTGAGGCCCGTGCGCAGTTCAGCGCCACCGTGACCGGTACCAGTGACTACGACTTCCGTGGCGTGTCGCTGTCCGCGAAAAACCCCGCGCTGCAGGCGAGTCTCGACTACGCACTACCTAACGGTTTTGCGATCGGCATCTGGGGCTCGAACATCGATTCGGACTTTTACGATTTCGATGCAGACGAGCAGGTCAATATCGACGACGACTACGAGATCGACTACTACCTGACGTATAGCGCCGAGATCAACGAAGACGCGTCATTTAACGCAGGCTTCACGTTCTACGACTATCCTGGCGGTAACGACACGGCCGGTTACCCCGAGTACTACGTTGGTGTGACGCTGAAGGCAATCGATATCAAGCAGTGGTATTCGCACAAGTTTCTGGGTTTGGACGAGAGTGCTCAGTACACCGAGGTGAACTACAGCCATGAGCTGCCTAACAACTTCTCCTTGGCGTTTCACGGTGGCTATTCCTGGGGCGATTATTGGAAGAGCGCCGGTGGTGCGAT
>JADJBE010000012.1 GCA_016703895.1 Pseudomonadota bacterium | reverse complement strand
TCGTAACGACGCCGAATTCTATATTGAGTACTTTGCGCTCGATCTCATCATGCAAGACGGCGAGTGCCGCGGCGTGATCGCGATTGATTTAGCGACGGGGCGCCTGCACCGCTTTCGCTCACATCTAACCATTCTCGCCACAGGCGGCTATGGTCGCGCATTCTTTTCCTGTACGTCGGCGCACACCTGTACCGGCGATGGCAATGGCATGGTTTTGCGCGCCGGTTTGCCATTGCAGGATATGGAGTTCGTGCAGTTCCATCCGACCGGCATCTACGGCGCCGGTTGTCTGATCACCGAGGGCGCGCGCGGCGAGGGCGGCTATATCACCAATTCCGCTGGCGAGCGGTTCATGGAGCGCTATGCGCCGAACGCCAAGGATCTCGCTTCGCGCGATGTGGTGTCCCGCTCCATGACGATCGAGATCCGCGAAGGCCGCGGTGTCGGTAAAGAACAAGACCACATTCATCTTCATCTTGAGCATTTGGGCCCGGAAGTGATCAAGCAACGGTTGCCTGGCATTGCCGAGACCGCGCGTATTTTTGCCGGGGTCGATGTCAACAAGGAGCCGATCCCAGTGCTGCCAACGGTGCACTACAATATGGGTGGCATCCCGTGTAACTATCACGGCGAGGTTGTTACTGTTCATAACGGCAGCGCCGCTACGGTCGTGACCGGGCTGATGGCAGTCGGTGAAGCGGCTTGCGTTTCCGTCCATGGTGCCAATCGTCTGGGCTCGAATTCCCTGCTCGATCTGGTCGTCTTTGGACGCGAAGCGGGCCGGCACGCTGCGACCCTCGTCAAGCCGGGTCAGACTCACAAGCCGCTCGCCGCCGATGCGGGTGATGCGGCTGTGGCGCGGCTCGATCGGTTCCGCCACGCGAAGGGTGCACGGCGCACGGCTGAGGTGCGTCTCGAGATGCAGAAGATCATGCAGACTGATGCGGCCGTGTTCCGCACGGGTAGTTCGTTGCAGGAAGGCGTGGCGCGACTCGGTAAGACCTACGCGTCGTTCGCCGATGTCGGTATCCAGGATCGCGGCCTGGTGTGGAATACCGATTTGATCGAAACGCTGGAGCTCGACAACTTGCTTGGCCAGGCGATGGTAACGATCGCGTCGGCGGAGAATCGCAAGGAAAGCCGCGGCGCACATGCGCGCGAGGATTTTGCCGACCGTGACGATACCGTGTGGCTGAAGCACACACTGGCGTGGGTCGAGTCGGGCGGCAAGGTGCGTTTCGACTATCGGCCGGTGCATTTGCAGACTCTGACGAAAGATGTCGAGACCGTTCCGCCGAAGGCGAGGGTTTACTGATGACGGAGTTCCGACTGCCCGAGAATTCGCGCATCCGCAAGGATGGCAATGTGTTTCGTGCCCCGGCGGGCACGAAGAATGTGCGCGTTTTCAAGATCTATCGCTTCGATCCAGAGAAGACCGAGAACCCGCGGGTCGATACTTACGAAGTGGACATGGACGCCTGCGGCCCGATGGTTCTCGATGCGCTGGTGAAGATCAAGAACGAGATCGATTCAACCTTGACGTTTCGTCGCTCGTGTCGCGAAGGTATTTGCGGTAGCTGCGCGATGAATATTGACGGCCTGAACACGCTCGCCTGTACCAAGGCTTGCAGCGAGGTGAAGGGCGACGTCAAGATCTACCCGCTGCCACATGCCGGTGGTCAAGGATCTGGTGCCGGATCTGACCCATTTCTATGCGCAGTATGCGTCGGTCAAACCGTGGCTGCAGACGCGCACGCCGGCACCGGCCGGTCGCGAGCGCTTGCAGGCCAAGGAAGACCAGGAAAAAATCGATCGTCCTCGGCCTGTATCTTGTGCGCCTGTTGTTCTACCGCTTGTCCCAGCTACTGGTGGAACTCGGACCGCTATCTTGGTCCGGCTGCCTTGTTGGCCGCTTATCGTTGGATCGTCGACAGCCGCGATGAGGCGCTCGGCGAGCGCCTCGATGAACTCGAAGATCCGTTCAAGCTGTACCGTTGCCACACGATCATGAATTGCACCGAGGTCTGCCCCAAGGATCTGAATCCCGCCAAAGCGATCGCCGAGATCAAGAAGCTGATCGTCGAGCGCCGGCACTGAGCCTGCGCGTGGTGGCGGACATTGCTGCGGACGCGACCAATGCTAAAGCGACCGCTACGGTGGCGACGGACGGGCCGTCGCGCGGGCGGTTGGCCTGGTCCTGCCGTCGTGGCATGCGCGAGCTCGACGTGCTGCTTGAGCGCTACCTAGCAGGGTCATATCAGTTCGCGTCGAGTCAGGATAAGGCTGCATTTGAGCAGATTCTGGCCTTGCAGGATCCCGAGCTGGCGCGTTATTTGTTAGCCGGTCATGAACCGACCGATCCCGCGATAGCAAGCGTTGTTGCCCAAATCTCACCGCGTCCGTCGGTCCGTTGAACCTGGCGACCTAAGTCTGTTGCCATCGCAGCTTGCACCTGCCGTAGCAGTCGGCTGGCTTGGCTGCATTGCGCTCAGTGGGTTGATCGCCATGCGGCAGCAGCCGCTGGCGGCGCTCCTCGTGACCAGCATTGCGCTGTGGCTTGCGTGGGAGCCGCTACGTACCGCGGTCGCATTGCACGGCCAACGGGCGATTCGCCGCGTACTCTGGAATGAGTCTGGGTCGCTGTCCATCGTGACCAATTCCCAACCAGACCCGCAGGCGGCACGTCCCACGTTGCGGGCCGCGCGTTTTGGTGCACGCTGGATCTGGCTGTCGGTGCGGGCGGGTGGTCGGACGTACAATGCGCTCATCGACCGGGCGGTGGTCGAGCCGGCCGGCTACGTGTACTTGGTCTGGTTGCTGCGATTTCGCCACAGTCGCGGCGATTCAGGGGAACGTTAGGGCCGGAGTAACCGCGGCGGCGGCCAGGATCTGCGGCGTGCCGACTCAAACTGCTAGACTGACGCGGCAAACATGACCTGCGTCACACGCGGCTTGCCGCCCCCAATTTTGTACCGAACTTTTCCGGCCATTCAGGGTCTATTCAGCGCATGGCAGTTCCTGGCCGAGCGTCGCGTCAGCGATCGGGTGTCAGCGTGACCGCCGAGGTGACGGATCGCACGCTCGTCGAGCGCGTCCAGCGGGGCGACAAGTCGGCGTTCGATCTGCTGGTTCGCAAGTACCAGTTCAAGGTGATCAAGCTCGTTCAACGCTATGTTCGAAGTCCAGCAGAAGCAGAAGACATTGCACAGGAAGCGTTCATCAAAGCTTACCGCGCGCTGCCAAATTTTCGTGGCGACAGCGCGTTCTACACTTGGTTGTATCGCATCGCGATCAATACAGCCAAGAACGCGATTGCTGCCCGCAACCGTAGTCCGATTGATTTCGAGATCGATGTAAACAATGCTGAGGAGTCCGCATCCATGCAGGATCGATTGAAGGATCCGGATACGCCCGAAGGTCTGGCGTTGACCGATGAGATTCGCGGTATCGTCAATGCGGCGATCGAAAGCCTACCCGAGGAGCTGCGCACCGCCATCGTGTTGCGCGAACTCGAGGGCCTCAGTTATGAGGAGATCGCAACGACCATGGAGTGTCCGGTCGGGACGGTGCGATCAAGAATTTTCCGTGCACGCGAAGCGATCGACAAACGCTTACGCGAAGTATTCGAAGGCGGCCTGGGTCGCACTGAGGAGTTGGGATGAGTGGCGTAGGCATGAGTGGGCCGGGTGTGGATTCCAGTGATAGCAACTTGCAGCGCGACAGTCAGTTGTCGGCGATGTTCGACGGCGAACTGGCGAGCGCCGAGTGTGGAGTTGATGGCTTGCCGTCTGACGCGCGATGCACGACTGCGCGATCAATGGAGTCGTTTTGCATTGATCGGCGCTGCGCTCAGGGCCGATCGCAACATTCATCTCGACGATCGGGTTGCGCAGCGTGTATCGGCGGCGTTGGCTGGCGAACCAGTGCTGGTGGAGCCGACCGCAGTTGCGACGGGCTCCTGACTCAGATCGCGGCCGCAATGAGTTCAGGCGTGCCGTCGACTAGCGCAGTGGTCGTCGAGCCACGTGGGAACCGGCCACGTGGAACCAACGCTGGTTGCGGCCAGTTGCGGGCATTGGCATTGCCGCCAGCGTTGCGGCGGCGTCGATTCTGCTACTGAGAACCGAGGTGCCAGTGCAACCAGCTGAGTCGCTGGCGGCGGTCGTGCAGGATGTCCCGGCAGTGCTCGCGGTCAGCGAGTCGCGTGCGCCTGAATCGCGCGATCTTGGGTTGCGCGACAATGGCGAGCCACCGAGTTACGTCACGCCGCAGGTCAGCATCAATCCAGCCGCGGCGCTGGTGCCGTCCGCGCAGCTCGCCAACTACGTGGTTGCACACAGCGAAGTTTCAGGGCCGTTGTCCCGACGTATCGTGCTGTCTGGGCTGGTGGCAAGCGATGGCAATATCAGCACGGCGACCACCGAGGATGGCGATGCGATTCGTTAGGGCCGTCACGGCCAGCGCCGTCTTGGCCACGTCGTTGGTCAGCGCGTTGGCGGCGGCCGATGAGCCGCAGGTCTGGCTCAACCGCATGAACGAAGCGCTCACGACGCGCAACTACGACGGCGTGTTCTTCCATGTGCACGGCGGTCGAATGGAAACCCTGCGGGTGATCCATCGGGTTGACGGTCGTTCGGTCACGGAGCGAGTGGTGTCGCTCGATGGGTCGGGGCGGGAGTTCATCCGCCGTGACAATGAGCTCACCTGCTTTCTGCCCGACAAGCGAACGGTCCTCGTGGAGAAACGTAATAACGAAGGACCGTTGCTGGGTGCATTGCCGAAGCTGGACCAGGCGACTGCAGCGATGTACGAGATTACCGGCGGCGCACAGCGGTCCCGCTTGATGGGGCGCGACGCACGGCTGGTGTTGGTCAATCCGCGTGATGGCTATCGCTATGGTTATCGGTTGTGGATCGACGAGGCCACCGCCATGCCGCTCAAGACGCAGCTCTGCGATGAGCGCGGCGATGTTATTGAGCAAATCGTATTCTCGAATCTGTCAATGCCCGCCAGTATTCCGGACAGCGCGTTCGAGCCTGAGGTGGACACCCGCGGCTTCCGTTGGCTGCGGAATGACCAGACAAGGGTTGCGTCCACGTCGCCTGTCCTGTGGGACGCGCTGCGTCTACCGCCAGGCTTTCAACTAACGACACGTGGGCAGCAAGCCATGCCGGGCTCCAAACACGCGGTATCGCACCTCGTATTCAGTGACGGCATTGCGTCAGTTTCCGTGTTTGTCGAGTCGCGCGAAGGCTCTGAGCCGTCCATGGCAGGCACCACACAGCTCGGTTCCTCATCAGCGTATTCAACCATTGTTGATGGCCATCAGGTCACCGCCGTGGGTGAAGTGCCGGCGACGACCGTGCGGTTCATTGCGACCCAAGTCAGAGCAACCTCAGGCAATGTCGTCCAAGCCAAACCGCGCACCCGGCTGACTGAACAGCCCGTGGCCGCGCCGCCTGGAGCGCCCCGCGCTGGCCTCGCGCCTGCACCCAGTCCGTGACTGCCTTTTTCCCGGCGGGCCTCGCGGTGGTGACTCGCGAGGGCTGTGGGCTGTGCGAGCAAATGTTCGAGGATTTGCATGAGCTAGGATTGCGAGCGGCGCTGCCACCGATCAGCGCGATCGATCTCCAATCCGATCCGGGCCTGGAGCAGCGGTTTGTGCTGGAGGTTCCGGTCCTGCTGTTGGACGGCCTGGTCGTCTGTCACGGGCGGCTGGACGCAGCGCTATTGCAACGAACTCTGCTTGAACGCGCTAGCTAGAGCGGCGATGCAGCCAACTTCCCTTGTATACTCCCGGCCCTCAACAATGCTTGGCCGACCACACTCGAGTCAGGCCGTACAGGCTTAGCTCGGGTTCTCGATGCACCCCATACACAATTTTTCCATCATTGCTCATGTTGACCATGGCAAGTCCACGCTCGCGGACCGTTTCATTCAGATGTGCGGCGGTCTGCAAGATCGAGAGATGCAGTCGCAGGTGCTCGACTCGATGGCGCTCGAGCGGGAGCGCGGTATCACGATCAAGGCGCAGTCGGTCACCTTGTACTACCAGGCCGAAGATGGCGAACGCTACCAGCTCAACCTGATCGATACCCCAGGGCACGTCGACTTCTCCTACGAGGTGTCGCGGTCGCTTGCCGCCTGCGAGGGCGCGCTGCTGGTGGTCGATGCGTCCCAGGGCGTGGAGGCACAGAGTGTCGCCAACTGTTATACGGCCATCGAGCAAGGCCTCGAGGTCGTTCCGGTAATCAACAAGATTGACCTGCCGTCGGCAGATCCGGACCGCGTAATCACCGAGATAGGCGAGATTATCGGCATCGATGCCAGTGATGCCGAGCGCGTTTCCGGCAAGACGGGCGAGGGCGTCGATCGCCTGCTGGAAGTGCTGGTCAAGCGCATTCCACCGCCCAAGGGTGATCCCGATGGGCCGCTGCAGGCCTTGATCATCGATTCGTGGTTCGACAACTACGTCGGGGTGGTGTCGTTAGTACGGGTCTTCAACGGGCAGGTGAAACAGGGCGACAAGATCCGCGTGATGTCCACGGGCCGTGCCTGGCCGGTGGACAAAGTAGGACGTTTCACTCCCAAGTCGGTGGTTGCACCCGTGCTGTTGCCGGGCGATGTCGGCTTCATCGTGGCGGGCATCAAAGAGATCGATGGCGCACCGGTTGGCGATACCATCACGCTCGAGCGTGCACCCGCGACTGTGCCGCTGCCCGGTTTCAAGCCAGTGCAGCCACGCGTGTTCGCGGGGCTATTCCCGGTGTCATCTGACGACTACGAGAAATTCCGCGATGCGCTGGCGAAGCTGCGACTCAACGACTCGGCGCTGCACTATGAGCCAGAAGTCTCCGGAGCGCTGGGCTTCGGTTTTCGCATCGGGTTTCTGGGCTTGCTGCACATGGATATCGTGCAAGAGCGGCTGGAGCGTGAATATGAGCTGGATCTCGTCACCAGCGCACCAACCGTCATCTATGAGGTCGAGACCACGGACGGCAAAATAGTCACGATCGACAATCCGTCCAAACTGCCGCCGCTCGATAAAGTGGCGGAGCTGCGCGAGCCGATCATCATCGCCAACATCCTCGTGCCGCCCGACTATGTCGGCAGCGTACTGAAGCTCTGCAACGACAAGCGCGGTGTGCAGAAGAAGATGCTCTATCTGGCGAACCAGGTCTCGCTGCAATACGAGCTGCCACTCGCAGAAGTTGTGCTCGATTTCTTTGATCGCCTGAAGTCGGTGAGCCGTGGTTATGCCTCGTTCGACTACGAGTTCAGCCGCTTTCAGGCGGCACCGCTCGTCAAGCTCGACATGCTGATCAATGGCGATCGAGTCGACGCGCTGTCGTTGATCGTGCATCGTGACAACTCCTACCAGCGCGGCCGCGAACTGGTGGACAAGATGCAGGAACTGATCCCGCGCCAGATGTTCGAGGTTGCAATCCAGGCGACGATTGGTGCGCATGTGATTGCGCGCGCCACGGTCAAAGCGCTGCGCAAGAACGTTCTGGCCAAGTGCTATGGCGGCGATATCAGTCGCAAACGCAAGCTCCTCGAGAAACAGAAAGAAGGCAAGAAGCGCATGAAGCAGCTCGGGCAAGTGGAGATTCCGCAGGAGGCCTTTCTCGCCGTGCTCAAAATCGGGCGGGACAATTGATGTTTGCGCAGCTACTGCAAGTCTTGAGCTGGCTGGCGATACCGGTTGGTATCTACTGCGCGATCGACAGCTGGTGGTTTCGCCCCAAGCGGGTGATCGCTGCCGGCAGTGCCGATGCGCCGGACCCGCCGCTGGTGGCGTTGTTGTACTACGCGCTGCCGGTGTTGGCCATCGCGGTCGTGATGCGGCTCTTGTCGGCAGAAATGCTCGACTTCAGCCTCGTGTTGTTCAGTATTGCCATTGTGACCGGTTTGATCTGGTCGCTCGATGTATTGGTCTTTCGGGATCGGCGCGCGCGTGCGGCCGAGGCGGCCGGCCGCAAGCTCACTGATTTTCCAGAGCCCGGCACGATCGACTATGCGCGAAGTTTCTTTCCGGTCGCGGTGATCGTGTTGTTAGCGCGAGCCTTTATCTTCGAGCCATTCCGGATCCCATCCGACTCGATGATGCCGACATTGCTGGACGGCGATTTCATCGTCGTGAACAAGTTTGCCTATGGGTTGCGGCTGCCGGTCGTGAATCGCAAGGTGGTGGAGATCGGCGCACCGGAGCGCGGCGATGTAATCGTGTTTCGCCTGCCCAAAGATCCACGTATCAACTACATCAAGCGGCTGGTTGGCCTGCCCGGCGATACGGTGCGCATCGAGAATGATCAATTGTTCATCAATGGTGAGGCGATCGGCTATGAAGAGCTTGGTCGTTATAATGATGGCTGCTATGCCAACATGCGCCTTGCGGTCGAGCAGCTGGGCGAGCATCGTCATCAGACTCTGGCGTGTCGTACGCCGGCGCAGGGGCTCGCCTCCTTACGAGTGCCGAGCTGCGACCGAAATCAGCCTTATAGCTGGATCTGTGACGAGACTCTCATGAATGACGGGGTAGATTCGGGTGATCGAGTGCTCGAAGTGCCGGCCGGCCACTACCTGATGATCGGTGACAACCGCGATAATAGTGAGGATGGTCGCTATTGGGGATTCGTGCCTGAGGCGAATCTGGTTGGTAAGGCGACCAGAATCTGGTTCAATTTTGACGTCAAACGATCCAAGTGGTTCAACTGGAGCCGCGTCGGTACCCGGATCGACTGACGAATTGCTGGGAGTGATAAACATGCGTCATCGTCAAGCAGGCATCACCGTGATCGGCTGGATCGTGCTACTCACGCCGCTTGCCATCGTGCTTTACGCAGGTCTAAGACTAGCGCCGTTCTACATGAATCACATGAAAGTGGTGAAGGCGCTCGATCAGACCGCAGAGGAGTTCAGGGGCGACACGGGTGCCAACGCCACGTTGATCCGCAATTCTCTGGCGCGGCGCTTCGATATCGACATGATCAACAACCCCAAAGACACCGAGATCCAGGTCCGCAAGGCGGGCAGCGGTTGGGATCTCGCCACGGATTACGAGCAGGTCGTGCCGCTCGTGGCTAACGTGCAGTTACTTGTTGTATTCCAAAAGCGCGCGACGACTAGCGGCGGCGACAGCATGCCATGAGCCGCTCGCGCGACGCTTAGTGAGCGAGGCATCGCTCATTGCGTGGCTGGCGGAGCGGTTCGAATACTCACCGCGTGATCCGCAGCTGTTCGAACTGGCGTTGACCCATCGCAGCGCCTCAAACCAGAATTACGAACGCCTCGAGTTCCTCGGCGACGCGGTGCTCAATCTGCTCGCCAGCCAGATGCTCTACGAGCGCTATGAGTCAGCCGACGAGGGCGATCTGTCGCGGCTGCGCGCACGTGTCGTCAGTGAAGAGCCGCTGGCTGAGATCGCCGCATTGCTGGCAATCGGGGATCGCTTGCGGCTCGGCTCGGGGGAGCTCAAAAGTGGCGGTTTTCGTCGTCAGTCTATTCTTGCTGACGCGCTGGAGGCGCTCTGTGGCGCTTTTTTTCTCGACGCTGGCCTCGAGGCCGCGCGACGCGCCTTGAGCCGCTGTTGCTCGAACGTATCGTCGCGTTGCCCGACGCGGCAAAATTAAAAGACGCGAAGACGCGTTTGCAGGAATACTTGCAGGGTCGGGGCCAGCCGCCACCTGACTACGCGCTCGATAGAGCCGAAGGGGAACCGCATGAGCAGACTTTCTATGTCAATTGCCGAGTGGCGAGTCTTGACTTGACCAGTCACGGCAGCGGTTCCAGCCGCCGGCGCGCTGAACAAGTGGCTGCCGAGGCCGCGTTGGCGGCACTGGGTGTCAAGGCATGAGCTATCGCGCGGGGTTCGCAGCGCTGGTGGGGCGCCCAAACGTTGGCAAGTCGACGCTACTGAATGCGCTGGTGGGTGAGAAACTGTCGATCGTGACGCCGCGACCGCAGACTACTCGTCATCGAGTGCTCGGCTTGCGCAATGGTCCGGACTACCAGATCGCGTTTGTCGACACGCCAGGCTTGCATCTTGGCGCTAAACGCGCGCTCAACCGTGCGATGAATCGGACTGCTGCTTCGGCGCTCGCAGACGCGGACGTGCTGGTGTATGTGGTCGAGACAACCAGGTTCACAGCCGAGGATGCAATGGCGCTCGAGCGGGTCAAGGCCAGTGGCTTACCGGCGCTGGCCGTCGTCAACAAGATCGACCGCATGAAGCAGCGCGATCTGCTGCTGCCCTACATCGCCGAGCTGGCTGGGCGGCATGATTTCACCGACATCTTGCCCATGTCCGCGTTGAAGGGTGACAACGTCGAACGGTTGGTAGGGCTGATCGCCGCGCGCTTGCCGGAGTCCGAGCAGTTGTTCCCGCCTGAGCAACGTACCGACCGCACGGTCGAGTTTCAGATTGCCGAGACCATACGCGAAAAGCTGACCCTTGAGCTCGTGCAAGAGCTGCCCTACGGGATTGCTGTGCAGATCGAGCGGCTGGCGGAAGAGGACGGGCAGTTAGTCGTGGATGCCACGATCTGGGTCGATCGCGCAGGTCAGAAGCCGATCGTGATCGGTGCGCGCGGCGAACGGCTCAAGCGAATCGGACGAGTGGCGCGCATGGAGCTCAATAGCCGTCTTGGCAAGCGCCTGCATCTGCAGCTGTGGGTCAAGGTGCGCGACGACTGGGCGGACAATGTGGAGGCTCTGCGCTCGCTTGGACTCGAATGAGAGTCAGCCAGCCGCTAGCGGCCGGCGTCGGTACGAGCTCGAGCCGGCGTTTGTGCTGCATCATCGTCCCTACCGGGACACGAGTCGGATACTGGACGTACTCACCGAGCAGCAGGGTCGATTAACCTTGTTCGCGCGGGGCGCGCGGGGTCCCAAATCCAAACTGGCGCCGGTTCTTATGCCGTTTCGGCCCTTGCTAGTGTCCTGGCGGGGCAGTGGCGAGGCCGCCCAGCTCACGGCTGCGGAGTCGTCGGGCGAGGTGTCGGACTTGCCAGCCGCGAGTCTCATGTCCGCGTTCTATCTGAATGAGCTGGTGATTCGTTTGACCACGCGGCACGATCCGCAACCGCAGTTGTTTGCTGACTATGCCGCGACGCTGGCGCGGCTTCGTTTGGGCCAGCCGCTTGAGCCGGTGCTCCGGATATTCGAAAAGCGACTGCTCGGTGCATTAGGATATGGCTTGGAGCTCGATGTCGATCCTGCGCGGCATTATCTGTTCGCGATCGACCGGGGCTTCATGGCGGTGGAGGCGACGACGCGCGGCGCCTACAGCGGCTCGAGCCTGTGCGCGTTAGCGGCGGAATCATTCGCTGACGCGGCACAGTTGGATGACGCGCGGCGCTTGTTGCGCCAGGCGCTCGACCATTGCCTCGACGGTCGGCAACTGACAACGCGTGAGGTAGCGCGGTCGGTGGCGCGCACCGGGAAGGCCGTGCGGCAGGACAATTAGGGCAGACGACAAGGGGAGCACGCGTTGAGCAGGCCAATCGCACTGGGTGTCAATATAGATCATGTGGCCACCGTCCGGCAGGCGCGCCGTGCTACCTATCCAGATCCAATCCGGGCAGCGCTGTTAGCCGAGCAGGCGGGTGCCGACAATATCACGCTGCATCTGCGGGAGGATCGGCGACATATTCAAGACGAGGACGTGCGCCGATTGCGACCACTGTTGCGAACGCGCATGAACCTCGAGCTGGCGCTTACCGAGGAGATGCTGGCGATCGCCATCGATGTCCAACCACAGGACTGTTGTTTGGTCCCCGAGCGACGCGCCGAGATCACCACCGAAGGTGGGCTCGAAATCGCAGCTGACCTGAAGCGCGTCGAACGTGCCTGCGCGCGTCTCGCGGGCGCCCGCATTCGGGTCGCGCTCTTCATCGATCCCGACGCTGCGCAAACACGTGCCGCCGCCGCCGCTGGGGCAGCCGTAGTCGAGTTTCACACCGGTCGTTATGCCGAGTGCGCGGGTGACGCGAGAGCGTTGGAGCTTGCGCGCCTGCAGGCCGCTGCGACGCTCGCGCACAGTCTGGGTCTGGAAGTGCACGCCGGTCATGGCTTGACGCTCGAGAACGTGATGTTGGTCGCCGCGATCCCCGAGATCGTCGAACTCAATATTGGCCATTCGATCGTCGCGGAAGCCATTTTCTGCGGTTGGCAACCAGCGGTGGCCGCGATGCGATCACGCATGCAGGCGGCGCGGCATTGATCTTTGGCATTGGTGTCGACGTACTCCAAGCTGAGCGCGTCCAGCGGGTGCATGCACGGTTCGGCGCGCGCTTCGTCGAGCGGTTGTTGATGCCTGAGGAAGCTACGCAGCTTGCACTGACGCAACGCCCGCAGCGCTTTCTCGCGATGAGATTTGCTGCCAAAGAAGCCATCGTCAAAGCGATGGGCACCGGGTTTGCTCACGGGATCTGGATACGGGACGTGGGCGTCGTGCAGAATAAGTGGGGTAAACCGGAAGTCGTGTATTCGGCTCGTGGCGAGCGCATGCGTCGGCAACTAGGCATTGGCGCGGGTCATGTCACGCTAACTGATGAGGCCGGGCTGATTGTGGCGGTGGCTGTTCTCGAGGCCGCCCCGCCAAGCCGCGCGCGCAGACCCGCAGTCGTCAAGCAGAAGTCCGTGGTGAAAAAATGAACACGTTGGTATTTGATATCGAGACGATCCCGGACGTGGAGTTCGGTCGGCAGTTATACGGTCTTGACGGCTTGTCCGATGCGGCAGTCGCGCGCGCCATGCAGTCCCATGCCCAACAGAAGAGCGGCAGCGATTTTTTGCCGTTGCTGCAACATCGGATCGTGGCGATCTCGTGCGCGTTTCGCTCACGCGAGGGGTTTCGCGTGTGGAGTCTCGGCGAGGAGAGTGCCAGTGAGCGTGAAATCGTCGAACGATTCTTTGACGGCCTGGATAAATTCTCGCCCGAGCTGGTTTCCTGGAACGGCGGCGGATTCGATCTGCCAGTGTTGCACTATCGTGGATTGCGTTGGTCAGTTCCGGCGCCGCGTTACTGGGAGACTGGTGCCGAGGACGCGAGCTTTCGATATAACAACTACCTGAGTCGGTTCCATTGGCGGCACATCGATCTGATGGACGTCCTGGCGGGCTTTCAGAACCGTGCCCGTGCCGGGCTCTCCGACACGGCGCTGCTGCTCGGCTTTCCCGGCAAACTCGGCTTCGACGGCTCGCAGGTCTGGGATACCTGGTTGGCGGGCGATCTGACACGGATTCGTCGGTATTGCGAGACAGACGTACTCAATACGTACCTTGTTTTCCTGCGTTTTCAGCTGATGCGCGGTCAGTTGACTGCGACCGAGCTCACGAGCGAGCTCGCCCGTGTCCGCAGCTACCTGAGTGCGTCCGGCGAGCCGCACTTGCAGGAGTTCCTCGCCGCATGGCCTGAGCAGGCCGAGGCGCCACCCTCGTGAGTCGATCACGGATTCAAGCGGCGGAGCCGGAAGAAGGCGTTGTAGCCGCGCTGACGCACGACGCCGAGGGTGTCGTGAAAGAGGGCAAGGCGTGCTTCGTGCCGGGTGCGCTGCCGGGCGAGCGTGTGCGGTTTCGCCGTGTCCGCAAGCGCCGCCAACACGATGACGGCGTACTGGAGGCGGTGTTAGAGCCAGTGCCTGAGCGCGTCGAGCCGCGTTGCGCGCATTTCGGCGTCTGCGGTGGCTGCGCGCTTCAGCATCTCGATCCCAAGGAGCAACTTGTGGTCAAGCAGCGCGAGCTACGCGAGAGCCTGTTCCGGCTGGGTGGCGTCGAGCCGCGGGAGTGGTTCGAGCCGATCGAAGGACCGGTATGGAGTTACCGGCGGCGCGCGCGCCTGAGCGCACGGTACGTGCGCAAGAAGGGTCGCTCATTGGTCGGTTTCCGCGAGCGTGGTGCGCCCTATGTGGCAGATATCCGTCATTGTGAGGTGCTGGCACCGCCGCTCGGTGAGATGATCGAGCCGCTTGCGGCGCTGTTGACCTCGCTCGAAGGTCGCGAGTTGATTCCGCAGCTCGAAGTGGCCGTGTCGGATCGGGATGTCGGAATTGTCGTGCGGCACCTTGAGACGCTGGTCGCTACCGACCTGGAAAAACTATCCGCGTTCGAGCAGCAGCACGGTGTGCGTTTCTTTCTGCAGCCACGTGGGCCGGACACCATTCGGCCGCTCAATGATGCACCCGTCCAGTTGCAATACGAACTGCCGGAATTCGACTTGTTGCTTGATTTTTTGCCATCCGATTTCGTCCAGATCAATGGCGCTATCAATCGGCGCCTAACCAGTCGCGCCGTGGAACTGCTGCAACTCGACGCCAACTCGCGGGTGCTCGATCTGTATTGCGGTCTGGGCAACTTCACGTTGCCGCTTGCACGGCATGCGGGCGAGGTCGTCGGAGTGGAGGGCGACACTGGCCTGATCGAACGTGCTCGAGCCAACGCAGCTCGCAACGGCATCAGCAATGCGCAGTTCCATGTGGCTGATTTATCGCAGCCCCCGGACCCGCGCGTGCCTTGGCTAACAGGTAGCTACACACACGTGTTGCTGGACCCGCCGCGAGTAGGTGCCGAGGCAATGGTCGACACGCTGGCGCGACTGGCGCCAGAGCGGATCGTTTACGTGTCCTGCCACACTGGGTCGCTGGCGCGGGATGTGGGTGCTTTGTGTGGGCCGCGCGGCTATCGGCTGGCGGCGGCCGGCGTGGTCGATATGTTCCCGCATACCACGCACGCAGAGTCGATTGCGTTGCTGGAGCGGCAGAAATGACGGAAATACGTCACATATCGGCGCTGGATTTTCCATATGTGCCAATTTCTTGGCGACAATAGTCCAGGTCACAAACCTGATTATCAACCTACTGCCGGGCTTTATCGAGCATGACGCTGGGTCCCTTAATGATCGATCTCCAGGGAACGGAGCTCGCCCCCGAAGAGCGGGAGATGCTGCAGCATCCGCTCGTCGGCTCGGTCATTCTGTTCACCCGCAACTACATCGATCCTGAGCAGCTCGCACGGCTTGTGCAGGCTATCCATGCCGCGCGGACACCACCGTTGGCAATCGCCGTCGATCACGAGGGCGGGCGAGTGCAACGTTTTCGCAATGGGTTTTCCTTGTTGCCTGCGATGCGTCGCATCGGCCATGAGTTCGACGCGGATCGCGAGTCTGGATTGCAACTCGCGCGCGAGTTGGGGTGGTTGATGGCCGCGGAACTGCGTGCCTGTGGCGTTGATTTGTCGTTCGCGCCGGTGGTCGATCTCGACTACGGCGTCAACAAGGCAATTGGTGATCGGGCTTTGCATGCCCGTGCTGCTGCCGTCGGCGAACTCGCGGTTGCTTACATGCACGGCATGCGCGACGCGGGCATGATGGCAACGGCCAAACATTTTCCCGGCCACGGTGCTGTGGTCGCGGATTCGCATCTGAGCCTGCCGGTAGACCGGCGCTCGCTGGCTGATCTCACTAACGACTTGCAGCCCTATCGGCGCCTGATCGCCAACGGTCTGCCCGGTGTCATGATGGCGCACGTGCTGTTTCCCGAGATCGACGCCGCACCGGCCGGTTTTTCGGCCTATTGGGTGCAGGATGTTCTGCGTCGCGACCTGGGATTCAAGGGCCTGGTGTTTTCGGACGATCTATCGATGCAAGGCGCAGCGGTCGTTGGCGACATCGTCGTGCGTGCCAGCCGCGCTTTGGCGGCCGGCTGTGATGTCTTGCCTGTGTGTAATGATCGTGCCGCCGTGGCTCAGTTGCTCGATCGGCTGCACGCCGAGCCCGACCCCGCGGCACAGCTGCGGCGGGTTCGCATGAAGGGTCACGGTAAGCAAGATTCGCATACCCTCTACGCCTCGGCTGACTGGCGTCGATGTCGTGCCGCACTTGATCGCTGTACCACTCCACCTCCACTCAGACTCGATGCGGGGTCCGCATGAACGACTGGTCCAGCGATTTTCTGCGCAGTATTCTCGACGCGGCGCCGGAGGGGATCACGATTTGCGAGGCTGGCGGTGAGCAGGCGCTGGTCTATGTGAATGCTGCATATGTGCGGCTGACGGGCTACGACTGCGCTGCGCTGCTGGGACGGAATCCGCGCCTGCTGCAGGCAGAGGACCGGGAGCAGCCTGGCCGGCAGATCATCCGCGATGCCATCGAGCGTGGCGTCCCGTGTCGAGTCACCTTGCGCAACACGCGCGCCGATGGCACGGTGTTTTTGAACGATTTGTCGTTGCAGCCCTTGCGCGATGCTGATGGCGCGGTGACGCACTTCATCGGCTATCACCACGACGTCAGCGCGTTGCAGCGAACCTCGGATAGTGGTATTCGCGGCGTCCCTGGCTGGGTGCGCGAAGACCGCGTCACTGGCCTGCGTAGTCACGCCTATTTCGACGACATACTGCAGCGGGATTTCGCACTCGCGCAGCGCGAGTCGCGCGAGCTGGCGCTGCTGTTAGTCGACATCGATCAGATGTCTTGTTACAACGAGACATTCGAGCGCACCGGCGGCGACGCTTGTCTGAAGCGCATCGCGCGCGTGCTGACGACCGCGTTCCGTCGCGGCAGTGATCTGGTCGCGCGTTGGGACGGCGGGGGGTTCGCGGTGCTTCTGTCGAACATGGATTCGGACCATGCACTCGAACATGCGCGCAGTGTGGCGCAGCGCATACATAGTCAGCAGTTGCACCATCCGCGCAGTATCCATCGCTTTGTGACCGTGAGTGTCGGCGTCGCCGTGCGGGTCGCGGGCAGGGATGACAAACCAGAGTCGCTGGTCCGAGCAGCGCAAGCGGCACTCGAGCGTGCCAAGGCACAGGGCCGCAACCGCGCCTTGTTAGCGGTTGAGAAGGACTTTGGGGCTGTGGCGCGGGGCAAATTGACCGCAGTCGCGAGTTAGCTCCTGACGTTGGTATTTGTGCGTTCAGCGGCTGCGTGACACGCCACGGGTCGGGTTCACACAGCTAGGTCGATCGCGCCCTGCGGGCGTGCCCTGGCCAGCGCCCGACGCGCATTTTCCCCCGGTTTCGCGGCCAGATTTCAATCAGAACAGGAGCGCGCCGGACGCTGTCTGCGGCGATCTCTATAGCTGTGCGAACCCGACCCGTGGCGTGTCACGTAACCGCTGAACGCGTCTAGTTCAATGCCAGTTGGCTGCGCGAAGTCGAAGATGGAGCGCCAGCAGAGTTGGGGGGGTCGCATTCTCATCGAGATGGCAGTCAGACTGTTTGATGCGGTTCCTACCGACTGCTACCCTTGGCCGATGACTACGATACGCGCGCTGTTGATATCGCTGGCCCTGCTGGTTCTGGCAGCGGGTGCAAATTCGGTCTTGGCTGCCGGGCAGGTCATTCGCACTGACCACGGTGCCGTGCGGGGTACCACGATCGAGGGTGTCCGCGCCTTTCGCGGCATTCCCTTTGCCGCTCCGCCGGTCGATTTATTGCGGTGGCGACCGCCGCAACCTGCTCCCGCTGGAGCGGCGTGCGAGACGCGACCAAGTTTGGCCCAATCTGTCCGCAGGAATTGCGCGCTGCGCCGCCTGATATGGTGCAGAGTGAGGACTGTCTCAATCTGAATGTCTATACGCCCGCCCATGGTCAGAGCGGCAAATTGCCGGTGATGGTTTGGATCCATGGTGGCAGCTTTCGCTGGGGGCTGGTTCCTTGCCGGCGTATGATGGTGTTAGCTTCGCCAAGCAAGGCGTCGTCCTGGTAACGATCAACTATCGACTCGACCGGCTGGGCCGCTTCGGCCATCCGACGCTGACGCGTGCGCAGTCTGCTGAGGGTCTAGCTAACTATGGATTGATGGACCAGATTGCAGCCCTCGAATGGGTGCGTAACAACATCGCCGCATTCGGCGGCGACCCGCAACGGGTGACAATTTTCGGTTTCTCGGCAGGTGGTGTTGCGGTGAACTTCCTGCTGGCCGCACCGTCCGCGAAGGGGCTCTTTCAGCGCGCGATATCGCAAAGTGGCGGTGTCAGCGTCGAGTCCAGTCGACGCCTCAGCGAGCCATCGGGTCGTTTCACGTCACTCGAGGGAGATGGCCTCGAATTTGCGGCGAGCTTTGGGATCGAGCCGGACGAGCAGGCCCCCGCGAAGCTGCGCGCACTCAGCGTTGCTCAGATCCTCGCCTATCCGCAGAAAGACAGTTCCATGAATCCGGTAGTCGATGGTCGGATCGTGCCTGATGACCTTGGGCGTATCTTCCGCGAGGGACGGCAGCACCCAGTACCCTACATCGGCGGTGCTAACAGTTGGGAAGGCAGTCTCATCCAGCAGTTCAATCTACCCCTCGCGGCGGTACTAGCCGGCGTGTCTCCCGCACAAGCCCGAGAAGTCTATGGGCCGCTGGATGACGACAAGCTGAAAGAAGCATATTTCGGTGACCAGGTATTTATTGCGCCGGCCTGGACCCTCGCCGCTGACATGGCCACGGTCAAGGCGCCCGCCTGGCTCTACTACTACAGCTATGTCGACGATGACCAGCGGGGCAAGGTGCCCGGTGCGGCTCATGGCGCTGAAGTTAGCCATCTGTTCCGTCGCCCGCTGCGCCAGGGCGCCGCCCTTAGCGATCATGACATTGAGGTCTCGGCGCCGCTGCGTCGGTACTGGATCCAATTTGCCCACACCGGCAATCCGAATGGTGAGGCACTGCCGGCTTGGCCCGCCTTTACGCGGGACGACCCCAGCACCATGGAGTTCAGTGAGACGCCAACGCTACTCCCAGCAATCTTCCCGGCGCGCATGGCCTTGCACCAATCGCTGATCGAGGCTGCTCTGGCGAAAGCAAAGCCGTAGACCGCAGCAATTCCGGCGTCACGGGATTGTCGGCCGACTCGGCGGTGCCAGCGGAGGCGACCGCGATGCCGGGCCAAATGTTAAACACTTGTTCCGCGGTTGCACTGCGCAGGTGGTTTTGGCTGCAGACGAAGAGGACGTGGTGTGGGGGATGGTGGACTGCCAAGGCTAGATGGCCAGCACCAGCTTGAGTCCTTCGTCGATGGCGCGCATGACATCGCCATTCAGCGCGCGCAAACGGCGAGTGAGTAGGGCGCGGTCGATAGTAATGACTTGCGAGACATTCACGACCGATGGTTTGCTGAGGCCGGAGTCGGACTTGGCAAGACGGACATTGCCAGGCGCCGTGGCGAGCGCGAGATTTGACGTGATGACGGTCACGACAACAGTACGAATGCGACTGTCATTAAACGGATTGGATTGCACCACAAGCACTGGTCGACGGAATCCGGGTCCGGATCCGGTTGGTGCTGGCAGGGTTGCCCACCAAAGCTCACCACGTTTCATCGGGGAGTGCTCCCGATTGGGCGCGGGCAAATTCTGGCGCGAGTGGCGATGGGTTGGCCGCATGGATGGCGTTCAATTTCCCCGTCACAGCCGCCGCGCCACGCTCACTAAGATAGGCGGACAAGGCATCGGCATAGAGCTGACTGCGGGAGAGCTTCAGTTGCTGCGCCAGGTGCTCGTCGGCTTCGAAAATGTCGTCCGGAACTGAAATCGCGATCTTCATATCTTTACGGTATCACCAGGGTATGACTCATGCAAGTTGGTCTTGGCCGCTGCAAATCGTTTGTTGCACAGGCGTCGCCCTCTTCACCGGAGCGGGCAAGTAGCGTGGTCCGACTATCGTCTCGCTGCTGTGCGAGCCGGGGACGACCGATAGTGGCGCGTTGGGTGCCGTGGTGTGATGGGTGTGGGATGCCAAACTGGTCGGCCATGTGGTTTCTGGCGTCCGATCTTCACCGTCGAGGAGGTGCTCGGAACTGCAAGCGGGCACTGTACTGGCTCAAGAAGCCGGAGACACGACACGCGGTGGCCCACGGTGCGCACAGCTATAGAGATCGCCGCAGGCAGCGTCCGGCGCGCTCCTGTGCTGGTTGAAATCTGGCCTCAACGGCGGGGGAAAATGCGCGCCGGGCGCTGGCCAGGGCACGCCCGAAGGGCGCGATCGACCTAGCTGTGCGCACCGTGGGCCACCGCGCGTCGTGTGACCGGCTAACGCCCCGCCGGTCCCTTCTTCACCGGCGTCACCAACGCAATAACCCCAAACACTGGGTGGTCGTAGTAGTTACGCTGGAAGAAGCGAATGCGCCGGATCTCACTCAGGTTGTAAGTACCGCCACCGCCCGAATAAATCAACGACATGCCAAGATGCAGGTACTGGCCGCGCTCAAGGAATATCCGACCTGACAACCCCGGCACATTGCCGGCGAGTCGCTCGACCGTGAAGCCTGCGCGCGAGCCCCACGCGCTGGCGGTTTGCTGCCAGGCGAAATGGGCGACGGGCTTGACGTTGCCGCCGGCGGCGTTGAGTCGCGCCTTGAGATCGTTGAGCTGATACTGCGAGGGTGGGATCGCCGCCACGAATCGGCCAACGAACTGCTCCCCACTCTTGTCACCGCCGCGCAGGGGAGTGCGGACGGACCAATCCTCGCCGCCACCGCCGCCGTTTCTGACGACTATGATCTCGATGTTGTAGACGTTGGGTGCGGCGGCATCCTGCGGAATGGCGGGCGTCGCCAACAAGAGCCACGCGCCCAGCGCTAACAGCGATCGTGCCTGAAGCCACTTCTGGAGCTGTTTCATCCGCAAATTGTACCTGCTAAGTGTTGGGTGTGGCAGCGAGGTATGCCAGTAGCCCAGCCGTGAACTCGAAGCGGCTGGCTTCTGTGTCGAGCTTGCGCGAAATGCGCAGTTTCACGGGGCCTTCTAGCCGGTACTCGCGGCCGGGCGACTGCAGCAATTTCACCAGCCGCGTCGGGTCGACAGCCGCATTGGCGTCGAACAGCAAGTAGCCGCCTTGCGCGCCGAGATCCAGCCGCCGGATGCCAAGTTTGCGGGCGCTCAACTGAGTCTCGCGATGGCGATCGGTGCTGCGTCGGCAGCGGCAGTTCGCCGAATCGGTCCACCAGTTCGGCGGTGAGCTCGTCGAGCGTGGCGCTGTCGGCGGCTGCCGCGATGCGCTTGTAGAGCGTCAGGCGAAGCGGCACGTCGTGGACGTAGTCCTCGGGCAGGAGCGCCGGTACACGCAGTTCCACTTCCGCGGCGGCGGCGAGTGGCTTGTCGAGCTGGGGCGTACGGCCTTCCTTCAATGCCTTGACTGCCTGATCGAGCAGATCGAGATACATCGACAACCCGATCTCGGTCATCTCACCACTTTGCGATTCGCCTAACAATTCGCCTGCGCCTCGGATCTCGAGATCATGCGTGGCCAAGACGAACCCTGCGCCAAGATTCTCCATCGATTCGATCGCTTCCAGCCGCTTGACGGCATCCGCACTCAGCGCTTTCACGGGCGGGGTGACGAGGTAGGCGTAGGCGCGATGGTGTGAACGGCCGACGCGGCCACGTAGCTGATGCAGCTGGGCCAGGCCGAGCTTGTCGGCGCGGTTGATGATGATCGTGTTAGCGGTAGGAACATCGATACCGCTTTCGATGATGGTAGTGCATACCAGCAGATTGAAGCGTCGATGATAAAAATCGACCATGAGCTGCTCGAGATCGCGCTCGCGCATCTGGCCGTGACCGACGCGAACGTCGGCCTCAGGCACGATACGTCGAATCTCATCGGCGACTTTCTCGATGGTCTGTACTTCGTTATGCACCAGGTATACCTGGCCGCCGCGCCGCAACTCGCGCAGCGCTGCCTCGCGCAGCGTCGCGACGTTCCACTCGATCACGAAGGTCTTGATCGCCAGCCGCTCTGCAGGCGGCGTCGAAATGATCGACAATTCGCGCAAGCCGCCCAGTGCCATGTTGAGCGTGCGCGGAATCGGCGTTGCGGTCAGCGTCAGCACGTGTACTTCGGCGCGCAGCGCCTTCAGTCGCTCCTTGTCGCGCACGCCGAAGCGGTGCTCCTCATCGACGATGACCAGGCCCAAGCGCTTGAATTGAACATCGGCATGCAGCAGCTTGTGCGTGGCGATCACGATATCGACCTTGCCAGTCTCGACGCCGTCGAGCACCGCGTTCGCTTGCTTGCCACTGCGAAACCGTGACAGCGCCTCGATGTGCACCGGCCAGTCGGCAAATCGATCACGAAAGTTCACCAGGTGTTGCTCGGCGAGCAGGGTGGTCGGTACGAGTACCGCTACCTGCTTGTCGGCCTGAGTCGCGACGAACGCGGCACGCATTGCGACCTCGGTCTTGCCGAAGCCGACGTCACCACAAACGATGCGGTCCATCGGTTTGCCGCTGGCGATATCGGTGAGTACATGTTCGATCGCTTCGGCCTGGTCGGCAGTCTCCTCGAACGGAAAGGCGTTGGCGAAGCTCTGGTAGTCAAGCTCGCCCGCATGGAGTTTGGTGCCGGTACGCGCCTGGCGCTGCGAATACAGATCCAACAGCTCGGCGGCGACATCGCGGATTCGCTCGGCGGCGCGTTTGCGGGCCCGCGCCCACTGTTCTGTGCCAAGCTTGTGGAGCGGCGCAGTGTCGGGCGACGCGCCCGAATAACGACTCACAAGATGCAGTGATTGCACCGGTGCGTAGATTCGATCACCACCCTGATACTCGATCACCAGGAACTCGCCGGGTTGGCCGGCCACTTCCATGGCTTCCAGCCCGACGTATCGCCCGACACCGTATTCCTCGTGCACGACCGGAGCGCCGGGCGACAACGTCAACAGATCGCGCAGAATGGCTTGCGGATCGGCTGCCGACTTGCGGCGGCGACGTTCCTGCCGCGCACGCACGCCAAACAACTGCGACTCGCCGAGCAACGCCACCTTGGCGTCGGGCAATGCCAGTCCGCCGACGTCGGACGCGATCGTCAGCGCAACGGGCGCTGCCTGCTGCAGGAACTCGCCCCAGCCGCTGACCGCACTGGCCTCAAGGCCGGCGGCGCGCAGCATCTGCTGCAGCATTTCGCGGCGGCCCGGTGATTCGGCCACGATCAGGACGCGGCCACCGACTGCCGCAAAGGTACTGCTCGAGCGGCGCGAGCGGCTGGTCCGCCCGGGCGTCGAGCCGCAGATCACGTGGCGCGGCGGTCGCGAAGTTCTGGATCTCGTCCTGGTCGGTGTCCGGTTGCTGTGCAGTGGCAGGCGCAACTTCTGTGCTCGCGGTCGTCTCGATCTTGAAGTGCTGCCACTCGACGCGTGCGGCGCGTGCGCAGTGTTCGAGCAGCTTGTGCGGCTCGATGAACACCTCGCGGGGCGCCAGCAGCGGCCGCTCAAGATCATGGCGACGGTCTTCGTAACGAGTTTCGATGCTCTCCCAGATACGCGCGAGCGACGACTCGAGGTCTGTGTCTGCTGCGACGACCGTCTCCTGCGGTAGGTAGTCCAACAGCGATGCGGTGGTCTCAAAGAACAACGGCAGATAGAACTCGATGCCTGCCGGTGCGATACCGTCGCTGACACCGCGATAAATCTGACTCTTGTTAGGGTCACCCTCGAAGCGACCGCGATAACGACGGCGAAAGCCCTTGATCGATTCGGGATCGAGTGGCATTTCGCGCCCCGGCAGCAGGCGTACATTCGTCAAAGTCGCAATCGAGCGCTGCGTTTCGGGGTCAAAGGTGCGAATCGTCTCGATTTCCTCGTCGAACAAATCGAGACGCAGGGGCTGGGTAGCGCCCATCGGGAACACGTCCACCAAGGCGCCGCGCACGGCGAACTCGCCGGGATCGGCCACCTGTCCCACCGCAGCGTAGCCCGCTTCGATCAAGCGTTGCCGCAACGGCTCGACGGGCAATCGTTCGCCCACTTGCAGGACAAAGCTGCGGCCATCGACGTAGCCGCGGGGCGGCAGGCGCTGCACCAGTGTGTCGGCGGCGACCAGGACGGCGCCCTTTTTGAGACGTGGCAGCTCGGCCAGTGTCGCCAGCCGCTCGGAAATGATTTCTGAATGGGGTGAGAAGCTGTCGTACGGCAGCACTTCCCAGTCCGGGAATGCATGGACGACAGCGCGACCGTCGAGAAAGAATTCGAGCTCCGCCTGCAGCGGGTCGAGTTCACGCGCGTCGTCCGCGACGATCAGCCACAGGCGTGAGTCAGCCGCGATCGCTTCGGCGAGCGCGAGCCGTGAGCTCGCGCCATAGAGCGCGCTCCAGCGGATGCGCTGGCCGGTGCGCGGTTGGCGCGGCTGCAGCAGAGATGGGATCGATTTAGACAAGGGCGCGCAGCTTAGCGCGCCTGTCTCAGCCTGCAAGTGTCGGGCGTACTAGCCCGCGCCGCTGACCACCGCGTGCAGGACGCGGTCGTGCTCAAACACGACGATAAAACCGGCATATTCCCAGCGGGTGATCGGCGGTTGACCGACTGCAGCGCGGATATTCGCCGGCGCGCCGAAGCGTCCTTCCACCTGCCGCATGGTCATGCCGCGAGTGGGTCGCTCGACATTGGATTCGCGTACCGAGACTTGGCCGTCGATCGCCAGCGTCTCCGCAGCGAGCGGCGTCGCGGCCAGAATGAGGGCGGTCAGTACAGCGGGGCGATAGCTCATATAAATCTCCCAAGGCACGAGCTAAATATAGCGGACGCAGCCGCCGAGCACGCTGTCTGTCGCCCCGCCACGACGGGGCAGTGTCGCAAACTGTGATGAATTGCGGAGTTTCCGCCTGGGCGGACTGCCTTGCCGGCGAATTCAGGACGGCTCGCAGCCGGCCAGCGGCGCATGATTTAATGCGGCGCCGGCCACTAGCCGCCGACTTACGCATCGAATTACGACCGAATGTTCCAACCGTTGTCGCTATTTATTGGCTTGCGCTACGTCCGGTCGCGCGGCCGCAAGTTCTTTATCTCCTTCATCACCCTGGTGTCGCTGCTCGGTGTGGGTCTGGGCGTTGCGGCACTGATCGTCGTGCTGTCGGTCATGAACGGTTTCGAGGGCGAGCTACGCGCTCGCTTGCTGGCCTTGTCGTCGCACGCGCGCGTGTTCGTGCCGGCGGAGTCGGGAGCGACGTCGGTGGACTGGACGGAGCTCGCGACCAAAGTGCGCGCGGTGCCGGGTGTCGTCGGCGCTGCGCCTGTGATCGAGCTCGAGGCGCTCGCGGTGCACACGCCCGAGATGGTGCCGATCCGGCTGCGCGGCATCGATCCGCTGCGCGAGGCCGACGTCACCGACGTGCATAAATCGATTATTGCTGGGCGCCTGTCCGATCTGACGCCGGGCGCCGATCGCGTCATTCTCGGCGTCGGCGTCGCGCAGTTGCTGTCGGTCGGCGTAGGCGACTCCGTCACCTTGCTGGTACCCGCGGTCAGTGCTTCGGGCGCGCCGGAACCGAAGCTGCGGGAATTCACGGTGACCGGCTTGTTAGAGGCAGGGCTGCAGGACCATGACAGCGTGCTCGCGATCGCGTCGCTGTCGGATGTCGCCTCGGTGGTGCCCCACGACGGACGTGCGATCGGTCTGCAAGTGCAGTTCACGAACGCCCTGGACGCGCCGCGACTCGCGCCGCTGGTTGCTCAAGTCTTGCCGGCCGGCGTGGAGTTGCGTGACTGGACGGTCGAGCATGCTAACTACTTTCGTGCGATTCGGATCGAGAAGACCATGATGGCGATCATCCTGATGCTGATCGTGGCGGTCGCGGCGTTCAATCTGGTGGCGATGCTGGTGATGGTGGTCACAGACAAGCGCACCGACATTGCCATCTTGCGCACCCTCGGCACGTCACCGCGGCGCGTCATGGGCGTGTTCCTGACTCAGGGACTGGTAATCGGCTGGTTTGGCGTTGGGATGGGCGTGTTACTCGGCGTGCTGCTGGCACGCAATGCCGGCGCCGTGTCGGCGTGGTTGGAGCGGATCTTCCGCTTTCAGTTTTTCAATTCCGACGTCTACTACATTACGCGCATCCCCTCGATACTCGATTGGAGCCATGTCGCCTGGGTAGCGGGGATTGCCTTGACCCTGACCGCCCTCGCGACCGTGTATCCGGCAGTGCGCGCGTCACGCGTGCCGCCCGCCGAAGCGTTGCGGTACGAGTAGCGCACGTATGTCCTACGAATGGCGCATTGGCACCCGTTATCTGCGTTCCACGCATCGGCGCGGTTTCGTCTCATTCGTGGCTGTGATGTCGGTGCTGGGGTTGGCGCTGGGCGTGGCGGTGTTGATCGTGGTGCTGTCCGTCATGAACGGCTTTGAGCGCGAGCTGCGTGCGCGGATACTGTCGGTCACTGCGCATGCCACACTGTCGGGTCTGGAGGGTAGGCTGCCGGACTGGCAGGCTGCGCGCGATGTCGCCGAGCAAACGCCAGGGGTCCGTGTGGCTGTGCCTTACATCGAATCCCGTGGCTTGTTTGCCAATCGATCGCGAGTGGTCGGCGCCCAGATTCGCGGTCTCGACCCGCAGTTGGAGAAGCGCGCGGTGGGTATCGCGGATCGGATCGAACAAGGCTCGCTCGATGAGCTGACGGACGGCGGCTTCAAAGTCATTCTTGGCACGGCGCTCGCTGCTGAGCTCGGCGTGCGAGTGGGTGACGATGTGATTTTCGTGGCGCCGGAGGGCACTGCGACCCCCACTGGCATCGTGCCGCGGATGCGCAGGCTTCGTGTTAGCGGTCTGTTCACTTCGGGCATGTACGAGTTCGACCGTGGCCTTGCGCTGGTGCACATTGCCGATGCCGCGCGTCTGTATCGGATGGGTGCTGAGGTGTCCGGCTTGCGCCTCGCACTCGATGACCCCTGGCGTGCGCCGCAGATGGTGCATCAGCTCGCGCTAACCTTGGGCGGCGGGTTTTTCGTCAGTGATTGGACGCGTAACCATGCCAATTTCTTCCGCTCGATCGAGCTCACTAAGTCGATGCTGTTTCTGATCCTGCTACTGATCGTGGCGGTGGCGGCCTTTAATATCGTCGCCACCCTCGTGATGATCGTGAAGGAGAAACAATCTGATATTGCCATCCTGCGTACACTTGGCGCAGGTCCCGCCAATATTCTGGCAACGTTCGTCGTGCAGGGTGTATTGATCGGGCTTGTTGGCACTGCTCTGGGCGCCGTGTTGGGCGTGCTCCTGGCTAACAATATCGAGTCTATCGTGCGAGCGATTGAGAGCTTGGTCGGTATTCAGTTTCTTGATCCGAAGGTCTATCTCATGAGTGACCTGCCAGCGTGGGTCCAGCCTGGCGATGTGCTCAGGATCTGTGGCGTCGCATTCGCGCTGTGTGCAGTGGCGACCATCTATCCCGCGTGGCGCGCGTCGCGCACTCAACCGGCAGAGGCTTTGCGACATGACTGATACGATTCCCGGCGACGCTCGCCAACCGGTGTTGGTAGCCAGTGGCGTTTCGCGTCAGTTTCGCGAAGGCCCGGCGACGCTCGAGGTGTTACGTGGCCTCGATTTCAGCGTGGCGGCGGGCGAGCGGGTCGCAGTGGTGGGTGCGTCGGGATCTGGCAAGACGACGTTGTTGCAGATCATTGGCGGACTCGATCGGCCGACCAGTGGCCGAGTCGAGATCGCCGGCCAGGATATTCATGCGCTGGGTGAAAGCGCGCGCGGCAGCTTGCGGAATCGAACGCTTGGCTTCATCTATCAGTTTCATCACCTGCTGCCAGAGTTCTCCGCGCTCGAGAATGTCGCGATGCCGTTGCTCGTGCGGCGCATGGCAGTGAGCGAAGCTCGCGAGCGTGCCCGCGCCGTGCTCGATAGAGTCGGCCTCGGTGCGCGCCTCGAGCATCGACCGCATGAGTTGTCGGGCGGTGAGCGGCAGCGGGCTGCGGTTGCGCGGGCGCTGGTTACTGAGCCGGCGCTGGTACTGGCCGATGAGCCCACCGGCAACCTTGACGGCCGCAACGCGGCGCAGGTGTTCGAGTTGATGTTGGAGCTCAATCGGGAACGCGGCACGAGTCTGGTAATCGTGACTCACGATCTAAAGCTGGCTGAGCGCATGGAGCGCACGCTGGAGCTAGCCGAGGGGCGACTCGTCGGTCTCGGTGACGCGCAACGCGGCAACTTGGGCAGCTGATCGGGCGCGGCGGCGTTCGAGGCGCCGCCGAACAGCGGTTCGCCAGGCTTGGTCGACCGCAAACCAACCCACGAGGCCAAACACCACTGCACAAACGAGGCAACCGACCAGAAACGGCTGCCATAGGGGCCCAAGGCCGTGCTGCAACCAATCCCAGGACAGTGAGAATTCAAACGGTTGCGGTCGAAATCCGGTGACCAGCGTGCCGACGCGGTAGGCAAAATAAAAGATTGGCACGATCGTGACCGGGTTTGAAAAGAACACGGTCGCCACGATCGTGGGCACATTGATCCGTGCCACCGCGGCGACCAGCGCCGCGAGCAGCAGGTGCACGGGCAGCGGTATGAAAGAGATCGCCAAGCCGGCGCCGAATGCCGGCGCGACTGTCCGGCGTTGCGGCGACCAGAGTCGCGGATCGGTCAGCAGATGCTTGAACGGGCGCAGCCATCGGCTGGCATGGATAGCGTCGCGACTCGGTGTGAATCTCTTGAGAAAGCGTCGCGGCATTGATTCAGAACTGTAGCACTGGCATGGAGGCCTTGTGCTGTCGGGCATCGCATTTTTTGTGGGTCATCTCGTTGGGCTGCTGGCGGTTGCTGCACCTCGCCCTGTCTGGTGCTGGCTGGCACTGGCAGCCGCGGCGCTTTGTGTTTGGCGGTGTCGTAGCGGCCGCTGGGCACGGTGGGTGCAAGGCCTGGCGGCGGCAGTGGCTGGTTTTGCACTGCTGTCGCTGGCGGTCGAGGACTGGTTGAGCCTGCGTCTACCAGCCAGCGCCGACGGTGAGCGATTGCTCATCGTCGGGGAGATTCTGACAGTGCCGGACTTGGAGGGCGACGAGGCCAGTTTTGATGCGCGGGTGCGTACGCTGTTGCCCCGCAGCCGCTCTGATGAGCCAGTGCGCACGTTCCGTGTGCGCTGGCGTGGCGCACCGCCAGGACTCGTCGCCCACGAGACATGGCAGTGGCTCATACGTCTCGATACCCAGATCCCGTCACGCCGCGCGATCGATTTGGAGCGCATCTGGCTGCGCGATCAAATCCATGCCCGCGCCATCGTCATGCCAGCCGTGCTCAATGCGCGCCAGCGCCTTGCCGCGCCGTCGATTGATGCGCTGCGCGAACGCATTGCGCGTGGCATCGAGCGAGCGGTGGTCGATCGTGATGCCGCCGCATTGATTCGCGCGTTGGCGGTGGGTCTCACAGACCGTATGACGCGCGAGCAATGGCGCGTGTTTGCGGCCACCGGCACGACCCATCTGGT
Organism: Pseudomonadota bacterium; assembly: GCA_016703895.1. Classification (GTDB taxonomy): domain Bacteria; phylum Pseudomonadota; class Gammaproteobacteria; order Steroidobacterales; family Steroidobacteraceae; genus CADEED01. The sequence continues at coordinate 33,454 of JADJBE010000012.1, read as the reverse complement.
CGCAATCTCCGGCTTGCATGTCACCTTGTTTGCGCTAGTTGCCTGCGCGATCGCGCGCCGTATCTGGCGTCTCGCACCTGGCGCGCCGTTGCTCGCTGATCGGGAGCCGTTCGCGCTCGGGGCTGGTTTGCTTGCGGCCTGGGGCTATGCGTTGCTGGCAGGTTGGTCGGTGCCGACGCAACGCACGCTCATCATGTTGGCGGTGTTTGCCGCCATTCAATGGCAGCAGCGCGCGCTCTCAGGTGCACATATTCTGACGGCCGCGTTGGTAGCAGTCCTGCTACTGGACCCCGTGTCGCCGTTAGCGGCTGGGCTGTGGCTGTCATTTGGTGCGGTGGCGGCGATCTTGTGGATCGAGCTGCCGCGGGTGCGTCGCGTGCCAAACTGGTGGGCAGCCGGTCGGGTGCAACTGGCGATCGTGCTGGCGCTGGCGCCCGCTACGGTCGCCATGTTCGGCTCGCTATCGGTGTCCTCACTGCTGGTCAATGTGGTGGCGATACCGGTGATCTCGTTTGTTCTCGTGCCGCTGGTGTTGCTCGGGTCGTTAGGGATGCTGGTCTGGCCGGGAGCAGGCGGCGCGTTGTTGCGGCTTGCAGAAAGTCTGTACGCCTACGGTTGGCCGCCGTTGGCCGCGGCCGCCGAATGGCCGTTGAGTCGGCTAACCATCGAGCCGCCAGTCGTGTGGTATCCACTCGTGGGCGTGGCGCTCGTCTGCGCGTTGTCGCCCTTGTCGCTGCGGCTCAGGCTGTCGACGGTCGCGGCACTGCTGCCGCTGTTGAGTGTCGGTGAGACCAAACTCGCCGCCGGAGAATTCGATACCACCATCTACGACACGGGGCGCGGTGTCGCCGTGGTGTTGCAGACGGCGACCCGCACGGTGCTATACGACACGGGTGACTATTTCGATAGCCGCGGCCGACCACTGCAAAACCTTTTGAACGCTGGTCTGCTGGTGCCGCGCGAGTCGCGACTCGACCTGGTCGTGCTGCCGCGTGTGACGCAGGATCGGGCCGCCGGGCTCGGGCGACTGGTCACTCGAGTCGAGGTCGGTCAGTTGCGTGGCGGTGGGTCGTGGCACGGCAGCCTGCTGCCGTATCGGCCCTGCGTCGATGGTGAGTCCAGGCACTTCGATGGCGTGCGCATCGAGTTGCTAGTCGGTGCCAGTGGCGAGCACGAATACTGCGCCCTCAGAGTGTCGACCCCGAGTGGCTCGATGCTGCTGGCGGGCGATTACGACCAGGCGGCCGAGCGCGATGCAGTCCGGCGTGCGAGCGATGGCGGTCGTGCCCTCAACAGCGATCTATTGCTGATGTCCAGGCGAGGTAGTGCGGCAGGATCGTCAGCCGAATGGCTGGTGAACACCAGGCCGAGTGTTGCGGTTGTGACCGGTGCCGTTGCGACACGCTCGACGTCACCACGTGCCGCGGTGCTGCGCCGCTGGCGCGCGCAGGGGGCGCGAGTGATCGAGACCGACAGCAGTCCTGTCGTCAAGGTGCGACGACGGTCACACTCACTCAATATCGAGCTTGTGGGCAGCAACGACTATCCATTCCTGTGGCGCAGTCGTCCAGAGCCGTGACCCTCGGGCCCGCAGTTAGGTATGATCAGCAACATGTGGGAAATCGTGCGGGCCGGCGGCCCTTTGATGTGGCCGATCATTGCGTGTTCAATCGTCGCTGCGGCCATTATTCTCGAACGTCTGTGGACTATGCAGGAGAAGCGGGTAATGCCGCGCGCTCTGTTCCAGAAGATCACGCAGCTCGTCGAGCAGGACCAGGTCACCGACAAGGTGGTGCAGGCGCTGGAGAAGAGCTCGCCGCTGGGCCGCGTGTTGTCGGCTGGCCTCAGCAGCCGTCATCGGGGGCGCGCCATCATGATGGAGCGGCTCGAGGACACCGGCCGCCATGTGGTGCACGAGCTGGAGCGCTTCCTCAACACGCTGGGCACGATCGCGGGCATTTCGCCGCTGCTCGGCCTGCTCGGCACCGTCACCGGCATCATCAAGGCGTTCAACGCCATCAACGAGGGCGGTATGGGCGATCCGCGTATGCTGTCCGGTGGCATCAGCGAGGCGTTGCTCACAACTGCTGCTGGCCTCGTGGTCGCGATCCCGGCGTTGGTCGCCTACCGCTATTTGCGTGGTAATGTCGACCGTATCGTCATCGAGATGGAAAAGGACGCGCTGCGGCTCGTCGATCAGCTCGATGCAGCCGAGACGCGCGGGCAGGGTGCCGCTGCCACACGCGATACTGCGACCGCCGGTCCGCAGGTTGCATGAACCTCAAGCCACGGCGCAGCGAAGAGCCCGAGATCAACCTCACGTCGCTGATCGACGTGGTGCTGTTGTTAGTCGTGTTCTTCATGCTTTCGTCGACCTTCATCGACGAAGGGCGCATCAAAGTGCAGCTACCGGAAGCGAGCCTGGTCCCCACCGGCAAGCAGGCCGAGGATCCGCTGGTCGTGACCGTGACGCAGACGGGCGGCTATCGCGTCAATGAACGCGAATTGATCAACTCAAGCCCCGACACTTTGCGTGCGGCGCTATTGCAAGTCGCCGGTGCGGATCGACAGAAGGCGATCACCGTTCGCGCTGACGCGCGTGCTACGCACCAAGCGGTCGTTACCGCGATGGATGTGATCGGGCGCAGCGGCTTTACGCGCGTCAATATCGCAACGATTGCTGATCCGGCCGCCGGCAAGCCGTGACTGAGCGGGAGATCGCGAGTCCTGGCAGCGTCTATCGGCGGCTGCTGGCCTATGCACGCCCGCACCTCGGCATGTTTTCCATCGGCGTGCTGGGTATGTGCCTGTTTGCGGCAACGGACGCGGCACTCGCCTGGTTCGTGCGCTACTTTCTGAATAGCGCATTCGTCATCAAGGATCCTGACGTTCTCTGGGCCGTACCGCTCGGGGTCATCGTACTGTTCACGTTGCGAGGCATTGGCGATTACGTCTCGAACTATTTCCCGGGCTACGTCGGTCGGCAGATCATCAAGGCGCTGCGTGGCGAGCTGTTCGCGCATTTCTTGCGCTTGCCAGCCGCTTACTACGATCGAGCCTCTACCGCCGGTATGCTGTCGCGCCTGACTTACAACATCGAGCAGGTGGCTGAAGCAACCACTAACTCCATCACCGTGTTGATCCGGGACACGCTCACCATCATCGCGCTGATCGGCATGCTGTTCTGGCTCAATTGGAAATTGACCGCGGTCGCCTTGACGATTGCTCCCTTGATCAGTTGGTTGATCCAGAAAATCAATCGCTCGTTCCGCCGCTATAGCGCGCGTATCCAGAACTCGATGGGCGACGTGACGCGCGTGACGCGCGAGGCCCTCGATGGCCATCGAGTCATCAAAGTGTTCAATGCGCAGGAGCGCGAGACCGAAGCGTTCGAAGCCGTCAATGAGCACAACCGCCACAGCAACATGCGCCTGATCGCCGCCAAGGCGACCAGCAATCCTGTGGTGCAGTTGATTGCCGCCATTGGTCTGGCCGCAGTGCTTTGGGTTGCACTCAACCAAGTCGAGAGCAAGGCGATGCAGGTCGGGGATTTCATGGCCTTCCATCACCGCCCTGTTGATGATCACGGCGCCGCTGCGGCGCTTGGTAGGCGTGTCGGTGGCGCTGCAAGCCGGCATCGCTGCGGGCGCCAGCGTGTTCGAGGTGCTCGATGAGCCCACCGAACAATTGACTGGCGGGCAAGCCTTGCAGCGCGCACGGGGTGAGGTCGAATTCCGCGATGTGACGTTCGTATATAACGCCGATAATGGCGCCGTTCTGCACAACGTATCCCTCAAAGTGCCGGCGGGCAGCACCGTCGCGTTGGTCGGCAAATCGGGTAGTGGTAAGTCGAGTCTGGTCGGTCTGGTGCCGCGTTTTTACGAGCCGAGCGCTGGCGCCGTGCTACTCGACGGCGTCGACGTGCGCCAGTACGCTTTGCGCGATTTACGCGAGCAGATCAGTCTTGTTAGTCAGGATGTGGTGCTGTTCAACGACACGATCCGTAACAACATCGCGTTCGGGTCGGGCGTCGCCACGCCGCAGGCGATCGAAGCGGCGGCGACAGCCGCTTGGGTAACCGAGTTTGCCAGCGAGTTACCGCAAGGACTCGACACGCCGGTCGGCGATCGAGGTGCCTTGCTCTCGGGCGGTCAACGTCAGCGGATCGCTATTGCGCGCGCGCTGTTGAAGAATGCGCCAGTGCTGATTCTCGACGAGGCGACCTCGGCGCTGGATACCGAATCAGAACGCCGCATTCAGCAGGCACTGACCACCTTGAAGCGTGACCGGACGACGCTGGTAATAGCGCATCGCCTGTCGACTATCGAGCAGGCCGATCTGATCGTCGTGATGGACGAAGGGCGGGTCATCGAGCAGGGTACCCATGCGCAACTGCTGGGGGGCAACGGCGCCTATGCACTGCTTAGCCGGCTACAGGCGACGTCCGCTTGAGCGCCGCGCGTCGGCGCGTGGGTCAGGCTTGGCTCGAATCGATCTGGTATGGCGCGGCCAGCGGCGGTGCTTGGCTGGTGCCGCTGGCATGGTTGTTTGCCGGGCTCGCGCGACTACGCCGTCTGGCCTATCGGCTTGGGCTGTTCAAGGCGCTGGGAGTAGGTTGCCCGGTAATCGTGATTGGCAATCTCACGGTCGGTGGTAGTGGCAAGACGCCGCTGGTCATCTATTTGGTATCGCAGTTGCAGCGGCAGGGTTTTCGCGTTGGTGTCATTTCGCGCGGCTATGGTGGCTCGGCGCGCGTGGTTCAGACGGTTACCGCTCGCAGTGACCCGCGCGAGGTCGGCGACGAACCCGTGCTTATTGCTCGACGCTCTCAGTGCAAGGTGTTCGTCGGGCGCGATCGAGTTGCCGCCGCGCAGGCAGCAGTTGCTGCGGGCGTCGACGTGGTCTTGAGCGATGACGGCTTGCAGCACTATGCGCTGGCGCGTGATCTGGAGATCGTAGTCGTCGACGGCGAGCGTGGCTTTGGCAACGGACGCCAGTTGCCAGCCGGGCCGCTCCGGGAGCCGTTGCAACGGTTGCGCGGTGTTGCGTTCGTCGTCATGAACGGCGAGGGTTGGCCGCAGCATGTAGCACTGCCCCGTGGCCGTGCTGCTCTGACCATGACGCTGCTGCCAAGTGACGCCGTACCGGTAGCGGAGCGTGGCGCCAAGCGCTCGCTGGCGTCGTTTCGTGGCGCGCCCGTCCATGCGGTAGCCGGCATCGGTAACCCACGGCGTTTTTTTGCGCTATTGCACAGCGCCGGACTCGATGTCATCGAGCATCCCTTCCCCGATCACTATGCGCTCAAGCTGCAGGATCTGGCCTTCGGCGATGATGCGCCGGTGCTGATGACCGAGAAAGATGCCGTAAAATGCGCCGGTTTGGCGGACTCGCGATTCTGGTGCTTGCCGGTGAGCGCGCACTTCAATGCTCTTGAAGCCAACGAACTGCTTACGGTGATCACGGAACGCATCCAATCCAAACGGCACTAACTAAAAGGCGCTAACAAGTGGATACTCGATTATTGGACATATTGGCTTGCCCGCTGTGCAAAGGGCCGCTGCAGCACGCGCGTACCGAGAAGGTATTGGTGTGCCGTGCCGAGCGATTGGCCTTTCCGATCGTCGATGGTATGCCGGTGATGCTCGAGGAGCAGGCCAGGCAGTTGCAGCCCGACGATCCATTGCTGTCGCGTTGAGGCCGACGTGACATTTCGAGTCGTCATTCCTGCGCGCTACGGTTCGGTGCGTTTGCCGGGCAAGGTGCTGCTGCCGTTGGCGGGCAAACCGATGCTGCAATGGGTTTACGAGCGCGCGGTGGCGAGCGCCGCCAGTGAGGTCTGGGTGGCGACGGACGACGCACGGATCGAGCAGGTCGCCGCCGGTTTTGGTGCCCAAGTGATGCTGACGTCGCAGGACCATCCGAGCGGGACCGATCGGATTGCGGAGCTGGTTCGCCGCCAGGGCTGGCCGCCGGACGACATCGTCGTCAATGTGCAAGGTGACGAGCCGCTGATACCACCCGCCATCATCGATCAAGTGGCGGGCGTGCTCGCCGCAGTGCCGGCCGCACAACTCGCGACGTTGGCGGCGCCGCTGCGATCGGCTGCGGCGCTGTTCGATATCAATGTCGTCAAGGTCGTCACGGCGCGCGACGGACGAGCGCTGTACTTCAGCCGCGCCGCTATCCCCTGTGATCGCGACGCAACGTTGGGCATGAACGGGGTGCTCAGCCAGCAACCCGCGCAGTCCAATACCGAGGGTCTTTCAAGCGTTCCATTGCTGTCCAGTGCGCGGCGACACATCGGCATTTATGCGTACAGGACTGTTGCGCTGGCGCAGCTTGCGGCTGCTGCGTCGACGCCGCTCGAGTCCTTGGAAAAGCTCGAGCAGCTACGCGCTCTGGAACTCGGTATGTTTATTCAGGTGGCGGATGCATTGCAGTTGCCGCTCGCGGATGTCAACACGTCGGCTGACGCTGTCGTCGCTGAGCGACTGCTGAGTTCACTCTAGGCCTGTTTTCCCAACTTATGTCGCCATGCGATTCTCGCTGGCGGTCCTTAGTATTGCACTCGCGCGTGGCATACTCGTGAGCATGGGGATCGGTGCGAAAGGAATTCGGCTGTTCGATCGCTTTGCGTTGCTGGCGAAGCTGGCGGCTACTGAGCGTGGCGAAGTGTGGAGTGCACTAGACGAGCAGTGCCACGAAGTTGTTGCCGTTGAGGTGTTCAGCACCTCCAAGCTGCGTCGTGCTGACGATTGGAGCCGCCTCGAGCATCAACATGAGTTGGGCCAGCGTCTCGCTCACTCCAACGTACTTGCGATTGATCGGCCACAACGTGATGCGACCACCGTACTGGTTGTAATGCAGCTCGCCACTGGCGGCGATGCGCGACGGCTGATCGGCGCGCCGTACTACGAAACGCTGCCAGTGCTGATCGATATTGCTGAAGCATTGCGCCACGCGCATCGACAGGGAGTGGCTCACCTCGACTTGCGGCCGCGCAATGTGCTGCTGGATGAGAATAGCTGCGCGCTCCTCAAAGGCTTCCGCTTCGCCGGCGGCTCACAGCAGGAATTCGACGCTGCGGTGCGCAAAGACCTGCGTGATTTCTCGCTGCTCGGCAGTGAATTGTTAGGTAAGACGGCGGCAGCGGAACGTGCTGCACCACCGCGGCTCTGGGCTTTGTTTGATCGAGTGTACGATGCCAGTTTTGGCGCGACACCCATGTCGTTCGCCGAGATCCGCGACGAGCTGGAAGCGTCGCGGCACGATACTGCGCCGCTGGCGCTTGCGACATTCGATCTGACTCGCAAGTCGCGGGCTATCGATGTCACTCCCAGGCCGCCGCCGTTGGAGCTCGAGGTTGAGAGCGAAGCGGAAACGAGTCGGCTCGATTGGGCCCCAGGTCCATCAGATTCAGGTCTGTCAGATTCAGGTCCGTCAGAAAGTGAGCCGGACGTTGCATTTGCCCAGCCCCCGGACGACGCTGCGCTCGTTAGTGTTGAGGCGGAGATGGTAGTTGCCCCAATCGTGGCGACTGTTGTCGACTCGGCAGACTTGACGCCAGCTGCAGCGCCCGACGCCGTCAGTGACGCCGCCACCCGAGTACCTGGTCTTACCACCGACAGCCAACGATGAGTCTTCCGAGACGCTCGATGGAATCGAAGTATCGTTGGTACTTGAGCCTGAACCCAAAACACGACCGATTGCGGTGCCGTTACAGAACGCAACCGTTGCCACCGGTTCCGCGTCGTCACTCAGTGGCAGTTTGGCTGTGCCGCGGCGTGAGCGGCGGCCTGGTGCGACGAAGTGGCGGTGGATGGCCGCCGGTTTCGGTACGTTGGTAATTGCTGCGGCGCTATGGTTGTCGCGCGAGGCAGCGATCGATGCCGAGCAGACTCAGGTCGCGAGCGTGGCGCTTTCTGTGCCAGTCGCGACGCCAGCTGGTGCCACGCGGTTGCCCAGTCCCACCCCTGTTGGCGTGTCGCAGGCTGCGGATGATGCGGCAGCCGCATTGACCGAGGCTTCAGAACAGGAGCAAGCAGGGCTCGCAGTTGTTAGTCAGCTGCGGGTTGCGGAGCGTGCGTTGGCTGGTCTGGATGAATCCGGCGCTCGTCGAGCATTGCAAGCGGTTCAGCGTCTCGACCCTGGCAATCCTGCGGTCGCTGTCGGACTGCGCCGTGTCCAGGCAATTGCCGGCATCCGCCCGCTACTTGCAGATGCGGCGCAGGCTGAAGAAGATCGCGATTTCGCCCGAGCCGTGCAGGGCTATAGCCAGGTATTGACGTTAGACCGCAAACAGCGCGCGGCGCGCGACGGTATGGATCGCGTGCGCAGCACGATCGGCGACACGCCGTATGGGCGGACGCTGGTCGACGCCTATGTCGCATTGGGTGCAGGTCGGCTCGAGGCCGCTCGCGATGGCTTTGGCAAGGCGCTCATCACCAAACCTGATTCTCGCGAGGCCGATCGGGGGCTAGAACGGGCGGAAGCGGCACTCACCGCGCAGCGCCTGGCACCCATTCTGCGACGCGCCGCCCGTTATGAGGTGGCGGGCCGCTGGGATGATGCGCTACGGGAGTACGACGAGATACTAGCTACGCAGCCCGACTATGTGCTCGCGCAGCAGGGCAGGCAGCGAGTGATCATGCGCGTGGCCACCTCGGGCGTGAACGTCGTGACCGGGTCCAACGGCGGCAATCTACAGCAATAGCGCAGCGTTCCCGCTAGCATCTTGCAATGATGCAATTGGCTGCTCTCAATATCTATCCGATCAAGTCCTGCGCCGGCATTGCGCTGCACCGTAGTCGCATCACTCAGACGGGCCTTGCCTGGGATCGGCATTGGATGCTCGTCGATGCCAACGGGCGTTTCGTGACGCAGCGCGAGCTCCCGCAATTGGCAACCGTCGTGCCGCAGCTACTGGACAGCGAATTGGTGGTCAGTGCGCCGGGCGAGTCGCCGCTGCGGGTCCCATTGGAGTTCAATGGCGAGCCGCAGTCCGTGCGCGTATGGCGAGATACGGTCAGTGCGCTCGATTGTGGCGACCACGCCGCAATATGGTTCTCGCGTGTCGCGGGCCGACCATTGCGATTGGTGGCTTTTGATCCGCGCGCCAAGCGACTGAGCAACACAGAGTTCACGGCTGATGCGAGCGGCTACGCCCAATTCGCAGACGGCTATGCGGTGCTGGTTGTATCAGAAGAATCGCTCGTGGATCTCAATACGCGTCTGCCAGAGGGCGGGCTGCCAATGACACGCTTTCGCCCCAATCTGGTTCTGCGGGGTGCGCGCGCGTATCAAGAGGACACCCTCAAGACACTGCGATTTGGCGATGTCGAGCTGCGCCTCGTCAAAGCCTGTACGCGCTGCGTGATCACGACCATTGATCAACGCACAGGTATGGTGCAGGGCGATCAACCGTTGCGAACGCTGCGCGGTTATCGCTACGACCCGCAACTCAAGGGCGTGACGTTTGGCCAAAATGCGATTGTGATGGCGGGAGCTGATCAGAACATTTCTGTTGGCATGACTGCCACTTTCACCTGATACCCTAGGCGACCGCCGAAGAATGCAGTTGAGATGAATTCCACCCTACCGCTACCGTTCGATTTCGACGACCAACATGTTCCGGTCAATGGACCGGCTGCCCAGCCAGTGGACGTCGTTGAGCAAGCAGCTCGTTTGCGCGAGATCCCGTATAACTACACGTCGTTCTCTGATCGCGAGATCGTGATTCGCCTGCTCGGTGAAGACGCGTGGCGGTTGTTGGATGAGCTGCGCGGCGAGCGCCGGACGGGCCGATCAGCGCGGATGCTGTATGAGGTTTTGGGTGACATCTGGGTCGTGCAGCGCAATCCATACCTCGAAGAGGATCTCGCGACCAATGCCAAACGACGCAAGTTGCTGATCGGCGCATTGCGACATCGGCTCACTGAGATCACGCGCCGCCGCGAGCCCGCCGATGCAGTCAGGGACGGCAAAGTGGGACAACTGCTGGCCGCTGCTGCCGAAGCTGTCGATGCGTTCGAGGCTCGCTTTACGACTGTCGAGAAGCTGCGTGAGCGGGTGCGTCGTGCGCTCGCGAAGCATACACGCGCCGACAATATCCGCAGTGACGCGTTTGCTCGCGTGTCGCATGTGACCGATGCCACCGACTGGCGCGTCGAGTATCCGCTGTTAGTGCTCATGCCAGACACGGAAGATGAAATTCCCGCGCTGGTACGGGCTTGCATCGAGTTTGGTCTCACAATCATTCCGCGCGGTGGTGGCACGGGCTACACGGGCGGGGCTATTCCGTTGACGGCGCTGTCGGTTGTGATCAATACCGAGAAGCTCGAAGCGTTGTCGGCAGTGGAACTCGTCACCTTGCCGGGCCTCGCGGAGCCGGTGCCGACCGTGCGGGCCGAGGCAGGTGTCGTGACCAAGCGCGTCGCCGTAGCGGCTGAGCAGGGTGGCTACGTGTTCGCGGTCGATCCGACTTCCGCTGATGCGTCCTGCGTCGGTGGCAATGTCGCCATGAATGCAGGTGGCAAGAAGGCAGTTTTGTGGGGCACGGCCGTGGACAACCTCGCCTGGTGGCGCATGGTCGATCCGGATGGCAACTGGCTCGAAGTGGAACGACTCGAGCACAACCTTGGCAAGATACATGAGGCGGCGGCAGCGCGATTCCAGCTCCCCTGGAAGGACGGCTCGCAAGCGCCGGCCGTGGCGCGCGTATTACGCACCGAGCAACTCGAATTGGCGGGCGCCATATTTCGTAAGGCGGGCTTGGGCAAAGATGTCACCGACAAATTCTTAGGGGGGCTACCCGGCGTCCAGAAAGAAGGTGCGGACGGCTTGATCACGGCAGTACGTTGGATCGTGCACCGGATGCCGAGTGCGACGCGCACGGTCTGTCTCGAGTTCTTCGGCCAGCCGGCTGACGCCATTCCCAGCATCGTCGAGATTCGGGACTACCTCAAAGCCGCTGGCAAGGCGCCGGGTGGCGCGTTGTTAGCCGGACTCGAGCATCTGGATCAGCGCTATCTGAAAGCGGTGGGCTATGCCGCTAAGTCCAAGCGCGGCACGCTGCCCAAGATGGTGCTGATCGGCGATATTGTGGGCGATGACGAAGACGCGGTTGCACGTGCCGCATCGGAGGTCGTCAGGATTGCCAATGCTCGTAGTGGCGAGGGCTTCGTGGCAACCAGCGCCGAGACGCGCCGGAAGTTCTGGCTCGATCGCTCGCGTACTGCGGCGATCGCGCGCCACACCAATGCATTCAAGATCAACGAGGATGTGGTCATCCCGCTCGAACGCTTAGGGGAATACACCGACGCGATCCAGAAGATCAACATCGAACTGTCCATCCGCAACAAGCTGGCGCTGCTTGCGGCGTTGCGCTGCGCTTGCAGCAACCGGTCACGCTGACTCAATCCGGTGACCCCGAAACCGACCGGCTATCGCCCGAGGCAATACTGGGGGATCGTGTCGAACGCGCGCATGCGCTGCTGGCGCAGGTGGAAGCTCGCTGGCGCTACTTGCTCGACAACCTCGATACGCCGCTCGGCGCGCTGCGCAGCGATGTCGTCGCGAGTCTGCTGGGCGAGTTCGCAGTGGGACTCAAGCAACGCACTGAGACGCAGGCGGCCGAGACGCTGTTTCGACCCGTGCAGGATGGTTCGGTGCGCATCTCCTAGAAGCGTGAGCTGCGCACACCATTGACCGCATTGTTCACAGGCGCCCCGTTCAAGTCGATGCTCGCCGAACTCGACGCGCTTCATCAGCGGGTCCTCAAGAGTCGCGTGTTCGTTGCCCTGCATATGCACGCGGGGGACGGCAATGTACACACGAACATACCGGTGAACTCTGACGACTACGGCATGCTGGCGGCAGCCAACGCTGCGGTGGCGCGGATCATGCGCATCGCGCGTGAGCTGGGCGGTGTCATCTCGGGCGAGCACGGCATCGGCATCACCAAATTGGAGTACCTGACGGACTCGGAGCTGGCACCGTTTCGGGACTACAAGCAGCGTATCGACCCCAACGGCCACTTCAACCATGGCAAGTTGCTGCCACGAGGCGATCTGCGTCGTGCCTACACACCCAGCTTCGCACTGATGGGGTATGAGTCGCTCATCATGCAGCACTCAGAGATTGCGACGATTTCCGAGTCGATTTCTGATTGCTTGCGCTGTGGCAAGTGCAAGCCGGTATGTGCCACCCACGTGCCACGCGCCAATCTGCTTTATTCGCCGCGCAACAAGATTCTGGCGACGTCCTTGCTGATCGAGGCCTTTTTGTACGAGGAGCAGACGCGACGCGGCGTCTCATTGCGCCACTGGGATGAGTTCGCCGATGTCGCCGACCATTGCACCGTCTGTCACAAGTGTGAATCGCCGTGCCCAGTCGATATCGATTTCGGCGACGTATCGATGGCGATGCGCGATCTGCTACGGCGCATGGGCAAGAAGCGCTTCAATCCTGGCACAGCAGCCGCCATGTTTTTCTTGAACGCGCGCAATCCCGAGACGATCAAGCTGACCCGCAAAGTGATGATCGACTGGGGTTATCGCGCCCAGCGTGCCGCGCACAAATTTTTGTCAGTTGCCGCTGCCGGGCAGAATAAGCGCCCTCCAGCCACTGTTGGTAAAGCGCCGCTCGCCGAACAGGTGGTGCACTTCGTCAATCGCAAAATGCCCGGCGGCCTGCCGAAGCGTACGGCGCGCGCGCTGCTCGATATCGAAGACAAAAACTACGTGCCGATCATCCGCGATCCACTGCGCACCGCGAGTGACACCGAGGCGGTGTTCTACTTTCCGGGCTGCGGCTCAGAGCGACTCTTTTCACAGGTTGGACTCGCTACCCAAGCCATGTTGTGGCACGTGGGTGTGCAAACGGTGTTGCCGCCCGGGTACCTCTGTTGCGGTTATCCCCAGCGCGGCAGTGGCGATGCGGACAAAGCCGAGAAGCTCATCACGGATAACAGGGTGCTGTTTCATCGCGTCGCCAACACGCTCAACTACCTCGATATAAAGACCGTGGTGGTTAGTTGTGGAACTTGCTATGACCAGCTGCAAGGTTACGAGTTCGACAAGATCTTTCCGGGTTCTAGGATCCTCGATATCCACGAGTTCCTGCTCGAGAAAAACGTTCGCTTGGAGAATGTCACCGGCACGCGCTACCTGTACCACGATCCTTGCCACACCCCGATCAAGAGCTATCAACCTCTTGCGGTGGTCAATCAGTTGATGAACAGCGACCTGAATGGCTCGATTGCGAAGAATGACCGGTGCTGTGGCGAGTCTGGAACGTTTGCGGTGACTCGGCCTGACATCGCGACGCAGGTTCGCTTCCGTAAAGCCGAGGAGATGCGCTCTGGCGCTGCGGCGATACGCGGCGAAGGTTTCAGCGGTGACGTGAAAGTGCTCACTTCCTGTCCGTCATGCCTGCAGGGTCTCAAGCGCTACAACGACGACGCGGATCTGGATGCAGACTACATAGTCGTGGAGATCGCCAAGCATATCCTCGGTCAGGATTGGCTGCCGCAGTACGTGCGCACCGCGAATGCCGGGGGCATCGAGCGCGTGCTGGTCTGAACTCTCAAAGATGCGAGCCTTCCGGCACGCGCGGCCAATCGAGCGACACCACGAGGGGGGTTGCGGAGGAGCTCGGTCGACCACGCGCGCCTGAAGTAGCTTCTGACCTTATAATCGAGCATCGCGCGGATCGAACGCCGCGTCCTTGATCTGCGTCAAATGCGACCATCGTGGAAAACCGAGATGGGCGGATGAAAGCCGCGATATCGCGCCACGGTGCTCTCAGAATGGATCGTAGGCGCGATGGCGCTATTTTGATTGGAGGGGGTCTATGTTGATGCCGACGACTTGGAATCAAGTCCTGCGGGCGCATCACCTGTTTGCAACGCTGGAGCCGGCTCAGTTCGATCGAATTGCGCGGGAAGTTCGGCCGTTGCACGCCGCAACCGGGGACTGTCTCGTCCAGAGCGGTGATCGCGCTGATGCATTTTTTGTCGTGGCTGAAGGGTCGGTGAAACTGTCGTTGTTTGCGGTCAATGGCGATGAGAAGGTGCTAGACATCATTTCGCCGGGGCAGAGTTTTGCGGAAGCGCTGCTGTTCATGCAGGCGCCGGTGTATCCGATCACCGCCACGGCGATCATCGATTCGACTGCGTTGCGCGTGCCTGGCGCGTCATTCTGCGCGATGCTCGCAGAGAACCGCGCGGCTTGCTTCAAGATGCTGGCCCACTTGTCTGCGCGGTTGCACGTTCAGGTGCGGGAGATCGAAGCCCTGACGCTCGAAAATGCACGCCAGCGTTTGATCCGCTTCCTGGTTGCGCGCACTGCTACCACAGATGACGGCCGTTTGGTTGCACGGACAGGCGAGCCGCGCAATGTCATCGCATCACACTTGAGTATGCAGCCTGAAACTTTTTCCCGGCTCATCAAAAATCTGACGGATGAAGGTATCATACGTCCCGAAGGGCGGGATTTCGCCATAGTGGATTTCGTGAAGTTGCAACAAGCTGATCTCGATCAAGGTCGAGCAGAGTTGAAGCTTCTATTATCGGTGGTGACTCGTTAGGAGTCAGGAGAGCATCAAGATGAATTGCACCAGAGTCGTGTCGCGATTGGCGACACCGATCATTTTTTCAATTGCCGTGGTCGCAGGGGCTTCCCTCGCTTTGGCGCAACAGCCTCCGTCCGCGGCCAAGGGTGCGCCGGCGGTGCATCAGGCGGAAGTTGCACAGGCCAACGCGGCCGGCGGCCTGGCTGAGCAGCTTGTGCGCGGCAAAGAGGCTTTCAACAATGCCTGTTCTGCCTGCCATCAGGAGGACGGCAAGGGTCTGCCGGGCGCTTTTCCGCCCTTGGCTCAATCGGACTATCTGAAAGCCGACCCCAAGCGCGCATTGCAGATCGTGCTGCACGGGCTTGAAGGCAAGATCGTGGTCAATGGCAAGGAATTTGACTCGATCATGCCACCGATGACGCAACTCTCGGACCAGGAGATCGCGGACATCCTCACGTATGTCAACAATAGCTGGGGCAACAAGGGCGCGGCGGTAGGGCCGACCCAGGTCGCCGCTGTGCGCAGTGGTCCATCGCCAAGCAAGACGGCGAGTTCGCCCACAGAGCATCCGGGCACGTCGGTTGCAGAAATGAAGTATCAGGGAGCGCCGTCGACGATCGATGCGAGCCAAGCTGACGTCGTGATGACGCCGGGTGCACCCAATATGACCACCGCCGAGTTTGACCAGGCCAAGGAAATCTATTTCCAGCGCTGTGCCGGCTGTCATGGTGTGTTGCGCAAAGGTGCGACTGGCAAGCCACTGACACCGGATATCACGCAGAAGAGAGGCACCGACTATCTCAAGGTGTTTATCACCGTCGGTTCGCCAGCCGGTATGCCCAGCTGGGGCAAATCAGGCGAACTCACGCCGGCTCAAGTCGATCTCATGGCGCGCTACGTACAGCATGCGCCGCCAACTCCGCCGGAGTTTGGCATGCAGGAAATGCGTGACACTTGGAAGGTCTTGATCCCGACCGACCAGCGCCCAAAGACCAAGCAGAACAGCTACAACATCAAGAACATCTTCGTGGTCACGCTGCGCGATTCGGGCGAAGTCGCGCTGATTGATGGCGATACCAAGCAGATCATCAACATCGTCAAGACCGGCTATGCGGTGCATATCTCGCGCTTGTCGCACTCCGGTCGCTATGTGTACACCATCGGTCGAGACGCGAGGATCGATCTGATCGATCTGTGGATGGAGAAGCCCGCTATCGTCGCCGAGATCAAGGTGGGCCTCGAGGCGCGCTCGGTCGAGACGTCCAAGTACAAGGGCTTCGAGGACAAGTACGCGATCGCAGGCGCGTACTGGCCGCCGCAGTTCGTGATCATGGACGGCGAGTCGCTCGAGCCGAAGAAGATCGTCTCGACCCGTGGCGTCACGGTCGATACACAGGAGTATCACCCGGAGCCGCGTGTCGCTGCGATCGTCGCGTCGCACGAGCACCCTGAGTTCATCGTCAACGTGAAGGAGACCGGCAAGATCCTGTTGGTCAATTACGAAGACATCGATAATCTCAAGACCATTGAGATCGGCGCGGCGCGCTTTCTGCACGACGGCGGTTGGGATGTGACCAAGCGTTACTTCCTGACGGCTGCCAACCAGTCAGACAAGATCGCGGTGGTGGATTCGCGCGAGCAGAAACTGACGGCGCTCGTTGATGTCGACAAGATTCCTCACCCAGGACGAGGTGCCAACTTCGTCGATCCGAAATTTGGCCCGGTCTGGGTAACGAGTGCGCTCGGCAACGACAAAGTGACGTTGATCGGCACCGATCCGGAGAAACATCCGGACAACGCCTGGAAGGTGGTTCGAGTATTGAAAGGCCAGGGCGGTGGATCGCTGTTCGTGAAGACGCATCCGAAGTCGAAGCATCTGTACGTTGATACGGCGCTGAACCCTGATCCGAAGATCAGCCAGTCCGTCGCAGTATTCGATATCAACAATCTCGACAAGCCGTTCAAGGTGCTGCCGATTGCCGAGTGGGCCAATCTCGGCCCGGGCCCGAAACGCGTCGTTCAACCTGAGTTCAATATGGGTGGCGACGAGGTCTGGTTCTCAGTCTGGAATGGCATGGAAGAGAAGTCAGCGTTAGTCATTGTCGACGACAAGACGCTGAAGTTGAAGGCTGTCATTGACGATCCACGGATCGTCACCCCGACCGGCAAGTTCAACGTCAACAACACGGTGGACGACGTCTACTGATCGAGTCCGTCATCTGAGACGATACGCTGGCGGTACGGAGAGCAGTCTCCGTACCGCCAGTTTCGTTTTTGGCAGGTCAATACCGCCAGTCTAGATTGAGCGACAGGTTGCGGCCCGGGCGCTGATACAGTGGCAGCAACGGGTCATCGATCGTCAAGCCGCGCACGTCCGCCCATTCCCGATAGGGCCGATCTAATAAGTTGTTGGCGCCCAGCCTAAACGTTGTTTTTTGGCCAAGCGAGAATTGCGCTGACAGATCGACGAGTGCATAGCCGCCGGTGCGCACGAGCTGCGCCCCACTGGGTGGATCCGCGACAGCGGATTTTGCGAACACGTTGGTGACGCGCAGTTCGACTGACGCACGGTCAGAGGGCGACCGGTAGCGGGAGGCGAAAGTGATACGGGCCGGGTCGATGGCATTGAGTGGGCGATCCGCGCGCGTATCGCGACCCTCGGTCAATGTGGCCGTGAAACGCACCGACCATTGATCAAGTGATGCCGACCACTCGCTCAGCTCCGCACGTAGGTCTGCTTCCAGGCCATAGATTTCGGCAGCGGCGACATTGCGCGATTGAAACAACGTCAGGCCGCTGACCGGATCACGACCGAGGTTTACTTTGCTCTCGATCAGATCGCGATAACGTGTCGCAAACAGGCTCACGGTGCCGTATAGCCGACTGCGTTGTGTTCTGACACCGAGCTCGATGCCATCACTGCGCTCGGGCTGCAAATCCGGATTCGGCAAGGCGCGTACACCGATGCTGGGTAGATCGAGACCGATGTTCACATCCTCGAACGGTGGCGCGCGGAAGCCGTGCGCGTATTGCGCGAAGAGACGCGCGTCTGGGGTCACTGCCCACGACCAGCCAAGGCGCGGTGACAGCGAGCGGCGCGCCACTCGAGCGACGGGTACGTTGGGGTTGTCAGCCAACCAGATGGCATCGGGGCGGGGCTCGAGCCGCGTCTCATCTGCGCGTAGGCCGGCGCGCAAGGTCCAGCGCCCCGCCTGAGGACGGATTTCATCTTCAACGAACAGGCCGATCTCGCGGCTGTCGGAGATTGGAAAGTCACGCAACGGGAAGGATTCACCCAAGATCAGCTGGGTGGACGTTCCCGTTTGCAAACTAGTCTGCCGACCATTGCGCAGCTCGGTGATCCGCGAATCGAGGTAGTCGAGCCCCCACAGCGCGCGGTGTTCCAGGTTCCACAGTGAGCCGCTGCGCTCGCCGACGAGCTTGAGGCCGGCGAGGCGCTGCTGAAACTGGAATTCGCGCTCGATGCGTAACGGCTGCGGCTGACGCGGCGGTGCAGCACGGCGGTTTTCATCGGTGAGCTGGACCGTATCGATGTCCGTATAGAACAGGCGAGCCGACCATCGCCCCCAACGCTGCGTATCCTCGCCTAACGAGTAGGCGAGGAACGCCGTGGTGCGTTTACTCTCATCGTCGCCCAGTGCGCTGGTTGTGGTCGCGAATCGGCCTGGTTGTCCGATCAGCGCGAGGAGATTGGTGGTTTGGCGGAAGCGATCGACGCTGACACCCGCTTCGAGCGGGCTGTCGCCGCGGCCCAGTTCCAGCCGCAGCAGCGCAGAATCGCTGCGATAGTCCCGCGGATTGGGCCCTAGCGTATTGCCTTCGCTCTGTGTCGCCGAGCCGGCGCTGCTGTCGATCGCGAGCATCGCAGCGACTGCTCGCGTCTCAGCTGCAGCTTGTAGCAGCGCGCGGCGTGAGTCGTCAGCGCTGTCGAAGCCAACCTTAGCGCGCAGCGCCGTGGGGGCGTTGTTTGATTCCAGCCAACGGCGAGGACGCCAGGTGGAGACCGACACGACGCCACCGAGAGCGTCGCTGCCATAGAGTGCCGACGCAGGCCCCCGCAGTATCTCCAGCCGCTCAGCCAGCGTCAGATCCGGCAACAGTCGTCCGGCGCTGGAGAAATTACCGATGGCGAAGGCCTTGCTGAGTGGCACGCCATCGACTTCGACGGCGACGCGATTGCCACCGATGCCGCGAATGGCTATGCCCTCGAATCCAAACCGCCCGGGATCGTTGCGCACAGCGAGGCCCGGTTCGGTGGCCGCGACGTCGCGCAAGTCTTGCTGCAAGGCGAAGTCAAGCTCGTTGGCGGTGATCAGACTGACGGTACCGATCGATTCGATCAGCGGACGTTCGGCGCGGCTGGTGATCGTAATAGTCTGTAGTTCGGGCGTCGGCTCGGCACGCGCCATCCACGGAGTTAGTAGGGCGACCGCGGTGCAAATCGACTGGTTTCTATAGCTGAAATTTGACATGGATCAAGGACTATTTCGTTGGCAAATGCGATGTTGTTTATTATGAACAATACTACTCGAATAAGCACTTTCCGCAGCATCTTCATGCTGGGGCTATCGGCGGTACTGCTGCCGGTCAGTGCGGTTGCCGCAGATGCGGCCACTGCGGCAAATGCGGATACAACAATCGCGACCGCGATCACCAGTGGCAAAGCGGCAGTGGGGCTACGTTATCGGGCGGAGCAGGTCGACCAGGACCCATTGGCGGACGACGCGCTCGCTTCGACGGTACGCATCCGGCTTAGCTACGAGACCGCAAAATGGCGGGACCTAAGCGCACTGGTTGAAGTCGATCACCTGGCCTCGATTGGTGGTGAGACATACAACTCTACCCGCAACGGGCGTACGAGCCGTCCGGTGGTGGCGGACCCGACCGCAACGGACTTGAACCAGGCGGCGTTGAAGTTTGCACGCGGCCCGGACAACGTGATCTTCGGCCGTCAGCGGATCAATCTGGACAACCAACGGTTCATCGGCAACGTCGGCTGGCGGCAGAATGAACAGACCTATGACGGCTTGTTGTGGAGCACCAAGCGTGTGCCGAAGACGGCGTTCACGTATGCCTATTTCGATAACGTCAATCGCGTCTTTGGTCCCGAGCAAGGCGTGCCCGCGGCAGACTTCCGTACTGACGCCCACCTCGTCAATGCCGATTGGGACTTCAAGAGCTGGGGCAAGTTAGTCGCCTTTGGGCACCTGCTGGACGTCAGCAATGCGGCGGCTGTTTCCGAGCGCACCGTCGGCGCGCATTGGGCCGGCACGCGCAAATTCGGCGAGGCGGCGCTGGCCTGGTCCTTAGCCTATGCACAGCAGAATGACTATGCTGATAACCCGGTCAAGTTTTCGGCGCACTACACCCAGATCGAGCTCGCCGGGACGCGCGGGCCAGTCACCTTGCGGTTGGGGCAGGAAGTACTCAGTGGCGATGCCAGTCTCCCGGGGCGCAGTTTCCAGACGCCACTCGCCACGCTGCATGCGTTCCAGGGTTGGGCTGACAAGTTTCTGACGACGCCGCCGCAGGGTATCGACGATCGATATGTGGCGGTGGTCGGCAAATGGGGTGCGACCAGTGCGCAGCTGGTCTGGCATGACTTCCAGGCCGAAGCGGTGGGCCGTGACTACGGCACGGAATGGGATGCGTCAGTCGGCCGCAAGTTTGGCATTGTCGACGTGTTGCTCAAGGGCGCTCGCTACAATGCTGATGGGTTTGGCACCGATACGACCAAGCTCTGGCTGCAGTTAGCTGCCGACTTTCGCTAAGCTTGCAGCCCAGCGGCTCAGCCCGCTGGTGCTGCCGGTGGTTGTGAGCCGGCCTGGTCGCGCTGTCGGTCGTGCGCGTGTTCCTTGTTCAGCAGCCGCGCGAATTTCGGGCCGATCCAACGTTCAATGTCATCAATGATCGTGAACGCTGCCGGGACCACGACCAGTGTTAGGGCGGTCGAGGTGATCAGCCCGCCGATCACCGCGATGGCCATCGGCCGGTTGAAGCTTTTGTCGCCGCCCATGCCCATCGCAATCGGCAACATGCCAGCAACCATCGCCATCGTTGTCATGACGATCGGTCGCGCACGTTTGTGACCGGCGTCGATCAGAGCCGTGGCCCGATCCGTGCCCGCGCGGATCGATTCGATGGCGAAATCCACCAGCAAGATCGAATTCTTGCCAACGATACCCATCAGCATCAAAAAGCCGATCACGACCGGTAGTGAGAACGGCTCTTGAATCGCCATCAAGGCGAGTACCGCACCGCCAATCGACAAGGGCAGGGCGGAGAGAATCGTGATCGGTTGCAAGACGCGCTGGAAAAGCAGAACCATGACGGCGAACACCATCAGGATGCCTGCGCCCATTGCGAGGAAGAACGAGGTGAACAACTCGCCCATGAACTCGGCTTCGCCGACGTCGATGCGACGGACGCCCGACGGCAGATTCTGCAGCGCCGGCAGCGCGTCGACCTTCTTCATTGCCTCGCCTAACACCACGCCTTCCTTCAAGCCAGCGTCGATAAAGAAGCGGCGATTCTGGTTGTAACGGCGAACCGTGGCCGGACCATGACCGAAGCTGATGTCGGCCACGGCCTTCAAGGGAACGCTACCGCCGCGCGCGGTGGGCACCGGCAAGTTCTCGATCGTCGAGATGTTCTCGCGCGCGTTCTCGCGCAGGCTGACACGGATAGGAATTTGTCGATCGGCCAGTGAGAACTTGGGCGCATTGGCGGCGATGTCACCCATGGTGGCAATGCGAATGGTTTGGCTGATGGCGGCGACCGACACGCCTAACTCGGCGGCGAGTCCGGCGCGCGGCGTGACCAGAATTTCCGGCCGCTTGTAGTCACCGTTGATGCGCGGATCGTCGAGCTCTGGAATCTCTTTCAGCTGCTCGACCACGCGGTTGGCAACCACCTCGGCGGCCGCCGGATCCTCACCCGTGATATAGAGCGACACCGCTCGGCCACCACCGGGCCCGAGACTCTGGAAGCCGACGCGCGCGTCCGGAATTTCGCGCAGTCGTGGCGCCATCCGCTTTTCCCACTCGTCCTGGCTAACGTTGCGATCTTCCGGGCGAACCAGCGTGACGTAGATCTGACCGCTGCGGACATCGGCTGCGCCACCGCCGCCATCGCCGCCACCGATCGACTCGACGATTGCGGTGACCTCCGGCTGGTCTTTGAGGGCATCGACTACTTGCCGCGAAACCGCCGCCGTGTCCTCGATGCGCACGCCCGGTGGTAGCTCGACGCTGACGATGGAGCTGGAGAAATCACTCGGCGGCACGAACGATTTGGGTATCCAGATCAACAGCAGGATCGAGAACGCGAAGAATGCAGTGGCACCGGCAATAGTGATCCAGCGATGTGCCAACGACAGCCGCAGCAAGCGCAGATACCGCTCCATCGTTGGCCCGTCGGCCGACCTGAGATCGTCATGGCGTTGCAGCAGGAACGCAGCTAACACCGGCGTGATCAAACGTGCGACCAGCAGTGAGAAGAAAACGGCCGACGCGACCGTGAGGCCGAACTGTTGAAAGTACTGCCCGACGATGCCGCCCATGAAGCTGACCGGCAAGAATACGGCAATGATCGTGGCGGAGGTCGCAACTACCGCAAGGCCGATTTCGTCAGCGGCTTCCATTGCGGCCTCGTAGCCGGACTTGCCCATGCGCATGTGCCGCACGATGTTTTCGATTTCGACGATAGCGTCATCGACGAGCACGCCCGCGACCAGCGACAGTCCTAACAGACTGATGCCGTTGAGCGTGAAGCCCAGCGAATGCATGACGAAAAAAGTGGGGATCGCCGAGAGCGGGATCGCCATGGCTGCGATGAACGTGGCACGCCCGTCGCGCAGGAACAGGAACACGACCAGCACTGCGAGTACCGCGCCCTCGATCAGCGCGGTCAACGCGGCCTTGTAGGCCTTCTTGGTATTCTCGACCGTCGTGAACACCATCTGGACATTCACATCCGGGCGTTCTTTTAGAATCGCAGCCAACTCCGCTTCGACCGCATCCAGCACGGTCACATCGGAGGAGCCCTTGGCGCGAAACAGGCCGAAAGTGGTGGCGGGTCGCCCGTCGAGCCGGGAGATCGAGCGCACTTCCGCGACGCCGTCGCTCACGTCGCCCAAATCTCGCAAGGTGACGACGGTGCCGTTGGCGAGTCGAATCTGACGATCAGCCAATTCACCGGCAGTCTTGGCGCCACCCAACACGCGGATCGATTGTTCACCGCCCGCCACCTGCGCACGCCCACCGGGCACGTCCAGATTAAGCGAGCGAATCTGCTGGTTCACCTCGACAGCGGTGGTGCCCAGCGCCTGCAGTCGGGCGGGATCGAGCTCGACGCGAATCTCGCGGTCGGCGCCGCCACTGCGTGACGCTTGCGCGACCCCGGCGATCGCACTGAGTCGTTTGGTGATCGTGTTATCGACGAACCACGACAGCTGCTCGAGCGTCATGTTAGTGCTGCTGACTGCATAGTAGGCGATCGCACCGCCTTCCATGTCGACGCGCTGCACTGTCGGTTCCTGAATGCTATCGGGTAGTTCACTGCGAATCTGCGACACGGCATCGCGTACATCATTCATGGCACGGTCGATCGGCGTACCGATCTGAAACTCGATGAGCGTCAGCGACGCGCCTTCGACGGCGCGTGAGGTGACGCTGCGTACGTCGCTGACACCGGCAACTGCCGCGTCGATCTTCTGGGTGACTTGTGTTTCGATTTCGGTTGGCGCAGCACCGGGCTGCATCACGTTGACGCTGACGCCCGGAAAAGACACGTCCGGATTGAGGTTGATTGGCAGGCGCACGAACGAGACGATGCCGATGAACGTCAGCACGACAAACAGCACGATCGGCAAGATCGGATTGCGGATTGCCCATGCCGACATGTTCTTCATCGCGCTTCTCCAACGGCTGCAGTCTTGCCGGCCACGGCGGTGTCAGCTGGCTCAGCCACGCGGACCACTTCACCCGGCTGCAAAAATGCACCGGCGGTGGTAACGATGCGCTCACTGCCACTCAAGCCAGCCGCGACTATC
Organism: Pseudomonadota bacterium; assembly: GCA_016703895.1. Classification (GTDB taxonomy): domain Bacteria; phylum Pseudomonadota; class Gammaproteobacteria; order Steroidobacterales; family Steroidobacteraceae; genus CADEED01. The sequence continues at coordinate 9,810 of JADJBE010000012.1, read as the reverse complement.
ACGCCCGCATTGCGGGTGCCGGCCACCGTGACGGGCAACTTGCTCACTTTGTTGTCGCGATCGAGTTGCATGACATAGGTGCCGTTGGCATCCGACAGAACCGCAGTCTGCGGCAGTATTGGAAACCGTTCCTGACCCACGACGACTTCGCCACGGGCAAAAGCACCCGGCCGCAGCTGCCGGTGCGACGGCAGATCGATGCGGATGGATCCCAGCCGAGTGTCAGGATCGATCACTGCACCGAGCAGCCGGACTTTGCCTACGAATGGCTGCTCCACGCCGGTGACCAAGACTTTTGCGGGTTGCCCGACTTCGAGCGCCGCCAGGTCTTGCTCGGCGATGCGCCCGCGCATCTCGACCTCGCCGCCACGCCCGAGTCGAAACAATGGCTCGCCGCCAACCGTGGCAGTTTGGCCAACCTCGGCCGTACGGGTCAGGACGACACCATCCATTGGCGCACGGATGTCGGTGCGGCCACGGCGCGCCTGCACTTCGGCGAGCTGTGCGGCCGCCACCTTGACGCGTGCTTCTGCATTGGCCGCTGCGCCGCGCCGCCGCTCGATTTCTTCTTTCGACAACGCGCCGCTGGCGGCAACGCCTTGCGCACGCCGGGAATCAGAGGCCGCGAGTTCGGCCGACGTCCGCGCTTCTTCCAGTGAGGCGCGCAGACTGTTCACCTGCGGCTCGATCACCGAGGTGCTGAGCCGTGCCAACACCTGGCCCTGCTTCACCTTGTCGCCGATCTCCACCAGCACAGCGGCAATCCGTCCGCCTTCGCCTTCGACCGTGATCGGCATTTCATCCCGGGCATTGATCGTGCCCGTGAAGGTGACCGTATTGATCACGTCCGAGAGCCCAGGTACCACAACGGACACCAGTGGGGGGAGGTCCGGCGTCTGCTCAGGTTTACCACCACAAGCGGCCAATAGGGCGGCGAGTGACAGGACAGCCAAACGACGCGGCAGCCGGGTGGCTGACCGGTAGGGACAAGGTGAGGGCATAGGGATTCCAACGACCGTGGAGCGCGCGTGGCGCCATTTGCGCGGAATTCTAGCAAACGCGTGGCCGCTAGCTCGTGCGTGTCGTGCCGTGCCAGCCAAATGAGGAGAGACGATAGACATGGATATCAAAATGCGCTCACTAGCAGTGGTGTTGGGACTCGCGGGCCTGCTCGCCGGTTGCGGTACCAACCCCGTCACCGGCAAGAAAGAGATTCAACTCATCTCGACCGGCCAGGAGGTGCAGATCGGGCAGCAGAACTATGCGCCGGCGCGCCAGAGTCAAGGTGGCGACCTCACGGTGCTGCCTGAACTGAGTGCCTATGTCAGCGAAGTCGGACAGAAGTTGGCTGCGGTATCTGACCGTGACTTGCCGTATGAGTTCGTCGTGCTGAACAGTTCGGTGCCAAACGCCTGGGCGTTGCCGGGCGGTAAAATCGCCGTCAATCGCGGGCTGTTGACCACGCTCGAGAACGAGGCTGAACTCGCGGCCGTGCTGGGTCACGAGATCGTTCATGCCGCGGCGCGACATGGCGCCAAGGCACAGGAGCGCGGGACGTTCATGCAAATTGGCATGGTGGCAGCGCAAGTCGGCATGGCGATGAGCGACACCAATCCGAACGTGGGCAACCTGCTGCTGCAAGGCGCGGGTCTCGGGGCGCAGATGGCCATGATGAAATATGGTCGCGACGCTGAGCTGCAGAGCGACGAGTACGGCATGGAATACATGCAGAAGGCTGGCTACAACCCGCAGGCGGCAGTGACGCTGCAGCAGAAGTTTGTGGCGCTCTCCGAACAAGGCGGCCGCAACCAGGGTTGGTTGGATGGCTTGTTCGCCTCGCATCCGCCGTCCGCCGAGCGTGTGGCACGCAATCAGGAGCGACTCGCGCGCCTCGGCACTGCCGGCGATCTGGGCGCCGAGCGGTACCAGGCCAAGTTAGCACCGTTGCGAGCGATGCAGCCCGCTTACGACAAAGCTGACGCGGCTCTCGAGGCGGCCGGCAAGAAAGACTTCTCCAAGGCCGAATCGCTGGCACGGGAGGCGGCGAAAATGCTGCCGCAGGAAGCACGTATGCATCAGTTGTTAGGTGATCTGGCGTTGTCGCAGAAGCAACCGCAGGCGGCGCTGCCGCACTACGAGAAATCGATCGCGCTCGACAGCGCCTATTTCGGCGCCTATCTCGGCGGCGGCGTTGCCGCGTACCGGCTCGGCAACAAAGCACGCGCGGAGGACTGGCTGACCCGCAGCATGAATCTCCTACCAACCGCGCCGGCGACTTTCTATCTGGGTACGCTCGCCAAGGAGCAGGGCAATCTCGATCGAGCGCTGGAGCTGTTTCGGGCGGCGGCGGGTTCGCAAAGCGACATCGGGAAGCAGGCGGCGGCCGAATACACCCGACTCGACCTGCCGCGAAACCCGGGCAACTACGTGGCCAGCACCCTGCAGTTGGACGCGCGGGGCGAGCTCATCGGTGTGGTCGAAAACCGCGCACCGGTTGCCTTGAGCGGCGTCGTGCTCACGCCAGTCCGCGTTGACGCGGCCGGGCGTGTTTTGCAGACCGCCCGGAGTGTACAGCTCGGACGTGTCTTGCAGCCAGGCGAGCGTACGGCAGTCAATCTCGGTTTGGGGCAACTCACGACCGAGGTCGCCCAGCAGGTGCGCATTCGTATCGATGGCGCGACGCCGGCGCAGTAGTTGCTTGCCGCGAGGGCGTGTCTGTGACTACTGAACAACGCGCCAATGGGGTGTTGTTTGTGTGCCTCGGCAATATCTGTCGCTCGCCGACTGCCGAGGGCGTGTTCCGGCAACTCCTCGCGCGCGAGGCGCCAACCTTGGCTACTAGCTGGAGCGTCGATTCGGCCGGCACGGCCGACTATCACAGCGGCGCGCCGCCCGATCCGCGCACGGTGGCGGCTGCCCGTGCGCGCGGCTACGAGCTGGCGCACCTGCGGGCTCGTCAGATTGAACCTGCCGACTTCAGTCGATTTGCGCTCGTCCCGGCGATGGACCGCAGCAACCTCAGTAACTTGCGAGCGCTTGCACCCGACCATTTGCAGGACCGCATCGGCTTGTTTCTTGACCATGCGCCCGAGCTGTCTGGGCGCGAGGTGCCGGACCCATACTATGGTGCGGCCGCCGGTTTCGAGCAGGTCATCGATTTGGTCGAGATCGCCTCACGCGGGCTGATTCGCTCGCTGCAGCAGCGCGAGATGTAACTACCTGCTGGCCGCCTGCGGTGCGTGCGAGCCCGGTGCGCCGAATTCTGCCGCGTCGGGCGCGTAGCATTCGATTTGATTGCGCCCAGCTCGCTTCGCCGCATAGAGTGCCTGATCGGCGCGCAGCAGGGGCTTGTCGACATTCCGGTCGTTAGGCTTGATCGCCGTCAACCCGCAGCTCAGTGTAATACCACCGGACGACGTGCCAGGCACGGCCAGCGGCATCTCCTGCAGGGCGATTCGTAGTCGGTCGACGACCGGGAGCGCATCGGCCAGCGATGTTGCCGGCAGCAACAGCAAGAATTCCTCGCCGCCGTATCGGCCTAGCAGATCATGGGTCCGCAAGCTCGACCGTGCGAGCGCTGCAAAACTGCGCAAGGTATCGTCGCCCACCTCATGACCGAACCGATCGTTCAGTGTCTTGAAGTGATCCAGATCGATAAGACCAATAACGGCGCTGCCGCTTTCGGCGTGCGTTTGGGTCAGCAGCTCAGCAGCGAGCGCGCGTATCTTGCGGCGGTTAGGCAGGCCGGTGAGATCGTCGCGCTCGGCCAGCGTTGTCAGCTCGGAATGGTAGCGTCGGTTGGTCCACAGCGCGTACCCCAATGCAAGCGCGGCAAAGAACGAGGTAGTACCTGCCGCAATCGCTAGCCGCGTGAAACGCTGCTGCGAGGCGAGACGTTCTTCGACCAGATGCTTATCAGCTGCTAGCAACTCGTTCTTTTGCTGCTCACGATCAATATCGAATTGCACGCGCAGGCTTGCGATCTCGCGAATGCGGTCGAGCTCACTCTGGGTGCGGACGCGCTGCAGGTATTCGCTTTGATCGCGGTAGGCTGCCGTGAAGTTGTCGACTTCGGCATAGGCGCGTGCACGCAAGTCGTACAGGGAGGCAATGTCATCGGCTGGCATGGCGCCACCGGCGGACAGGGCAGTCGTGAGTTGTTCGATCGCGAGTGCGGGCTTTTTTCTGCGCTACCGCCATGCGACCGCGCAGGGCAGCCAGGGTTCGATGGTCGTTGTCATCCATCCCTTGGGAGCGCGCCAAGGTTGCTTCGGCGGCGTCACACCAGCCGTTGGCCAGTTCATATTCCCGCCGCTCAATCTGCACGCTACACAGTCGCAATTGGGACAGTCCGGTACCCACGCGATCGCCAATATCCGTGTGGACTGCGAGCGCTTCGTCGGCCGCCAATATAGCCTCGTCGAGGCGTCCGGCAGATTTCAGGATCGAGGCACGACGGTCGAGTGCGGTGGCGAGCCGGACCTGGGCTTTCTCCTGGCGAAAAAACTCAATCGACTCGTCTACCAGGGCTAACGCGACGGCAAAATTCCGCGATGCGTAGTGCGCCATCGACAAACGCCCCGCGGCAACCATCGCTTCTTCGGGCGTCGAATGTTCCCGCAGCAGTCGATACGACTGGGTGAGATCGCGCAGTGCTGGCGCGGCATCGCCTTGGCGGAAATGCAGCCAGCCACGATCCCGCAGCGTGCAGCCCAACGCCAGCGGCCGCTCTTGTACGACATCTACCACACGTGACAGCTCGACAATGGCGGCGTCGACGCCGCCAAGATTCGTGCTAACGAGTGCGCGGACCGTGCGCAGTCGCAGGGCCAGGTCTGACTGATCGCCACTGGGTAGTAGCGCAAGACCGGCGTCATCATAAGCGAGCGCCTGCCGACTCAGGCCTAGCTGTCGTGAGGCATCGGCGGCAATAGCGGTGAGTTGCGCGCGCTTTTTGGGTGGCTGCGGTCGGTGTCTCGTTGAGACGCGCTGTGATCCGCGGCAGTGCCGTTGCGGGCTCGCGAAATGCGAGCACTTCCAGCAGGGCAAAGTCGCCACGATCCTCAGCCAAGCAGGCGGCGAAAACACTGCCTGGTAGCAGCGTCCAACACAGGACTGCCAGGCAGTGCCGCAATGCTATTGGCATCATCGGCACTGGTCTGGCCAGCTGCACCAGGCGTCGGTGCCGGCCGCTCGAGCGTTAGTCGTCGGCGCCGGGTCCGCGGGACGGGCTGTCCGATGGACTAGATGACCAGACGACCTGCGACTTCGGGGCGGGCGGAGGAGGCAGCACCTCGCGGTTTGGCACGTCGCGTGGTGGCGGTGCTTCACGTTGTTCATGGTGCTCGTCACGCGCATTATTCCTTGGCTGTGCATCGCCGCCACCGGACTCGCGAGCATGGAAGGCCCGCTCTTCAGGTGTCGCGCCGCGCGCGCCCTGATTGTTCTCGCCCGCGTCGCTTGACTGTAACGCCGCATCGCGATTCCCGCCACCGCCGCTGCTACCGCGGCCGCGACGACCACGCCGACGTGGCCGGCCGGTCCGCTCTGGCCGACTCGTGCCGTCGACTTGCTCGGAATCCGGTCCGCCAGCCGTGGCAACAGCAGCGACTGCCGCCGTTGCTGCCAAGTCTGGCGCGGATTGTTCCTGTTCTGGTCGATCACGTCGTGGTTCGCGCTGCCGCTCGCCAGCACCACCACCACCACCACCACCGCGAGACGCGCCACGCGCGCCGTCGCGCTGACCTTGCTGTCCTTCGCGCGGCCGATCGCGACCGCCGTCGCGGGGTGCATCACGGGATGCGTCGCGGGCTGCATCACGGGGTGCGTCGCGCTTGCGGTCACGGCCGCCGCTGCGCGCGCTGCCGTCGCGTCGTCCGTCGCGGCTGCCGCCTTGGCGGCCGCGTCCGTCGCGACTACCGCCGCGTTGCCCGCGGCTTGTACCGCTCGATTGGCCAGGCTCGGGTGTTGCGACCGCGGTCGAGGTGGACGCTGGTGTACCCATGAACCAGGTCTTTAGCCGCGTCAGCACGCCTGGCCGTGGTTGGTCGACACTGAAAGCAGCCGCGGCCGCGGCCGCGGGAGCTGCTGTCGGCGCGGGTACGTGCACGACGATTGGCGCTGGCATCACCGGTGGCAGTGGCCGCACCGCCGCCGGCTCTTGCTGCGCATTGTTGGTACGAGTGCCGCGCGGATCGGCCACTTGCGGCGGTTCCGGCATCTTGTAGCTGAGTTGTTTGTGCTCTGCGAGGTCCACTTCGTCGAGCCGCACGCGCTTGAGCAGATACTCCGGCGTTTGGATATGCGGGTTCGGCACGATGATCAGTTCCACTTCGCTCTTGTCTTCGAGCGTGCGTAACCATTCGCGCTTTTCATTGATCAGGTAGGTAGCCACTTCAACCGGTACCTGCGCGATAATCTTCGCCGTCCGGTCCTTGCGTGACTCCTCGCCGATCAGTCGCAAAATAGCGAGTGCCATCGACTCGACCGAGCGGATGCTGCCGATACCCGCGCAGCGTGGGCAAACTATATGGCTCGATTCGTCCAGCGACGGCCGCAGTCGCTGGCGCGACATCTCGAGCAGACCAAAGCGCGACAGACGACCGATTTGGATGCGCGCACGGTCCGCGTGCACGGCGTCACGCAGACGGTCTTCGACCTCACGTTGATTCGTCTGTGACTCCATGTCGATGAAGTCGATCACGATCAGTCCGCCGAGGTCGCGGATGCGCAGCTGACGTGAGATCTCGTCAGCTGCTTCCAGGTTCGTGTTGAGTGCGGTGGCTTCGATGTCGGCGCCGCGTGTGGCGCGCGCCGAGTTGATATCGATAGATACCAACGCTTCGGTGTAATCGATGACGATAGAGCCACCGGATGGCAGTTGCACCTTGTGCGCATAGGCCGATTCGATCTGGCTCTCGATCTGGTAGCGGTTGAACAGCGCAATGTCATCGCTGTATTTCTTCAGACGCCGCTGGGCTTCCGGCGGCATGAAACGCGTCATGTACTCTTGTGCGGTGGCGAAGGCGGCGTCGTCATCCACCAAGATCTCGCCGATGTCGTCGCTCAGGTAGTCACGCATGGCGCGGGTCACGGCGTCGCTTTCCCGATAGACGAGGTAGGGCGCCGGCCGATCTTTGGTCGCGACATCCACTTCGTCCCACTGCGCCTTGAGATTGTCGAGGTCCCACTGCAGTTCCGCTGGCTGACGGCCGACGCCGGCAGTACGGATGATGGCGCCCATCCCCTCTGGGATGACCAGTTCGTCCATTGCCTGGCGCGCCTGGTCGCGCTCTTCGCCCTCGATCCGTCGCGAGACACCGCCCGCGCGTGGATTGTTGGGCATCAGCACCAAGAATCGGCCGGCGAGCGAGATGAATGTGGTGAGCGCTGCGCCTTTGTTGCCGCGCTCTTCCTTCTCCACCTGCACGACGACTTCCTGGCCCTCGCTCAGGAGGTCACGGATGTTGCTGCTGCGACCGCCTTGCTGCGACTGGCGGAAATAGTCTTTGGAGACTTCCTTCAGGGGCAGGAAGCCGTGGCGCTCGGCGCCGTAGTCGACGAAGCAGGCTTCGAGTGACTGTTCGACGCGCGAAATACGGCCCTTATAGATATTGGCTTTTTTCTGTTCCCGCGACGGGATATCGATGCTGAGGTCGTACAGCTTCTGGCCATCGACCATCGCGACGCGCAACTCTTCTTGCTGAGTTGCATTGACAAGCATTCTCTTCATTTGACCCTAACTGACAGTTAAGGTCGACGGATGCGCCGCAGCTGACTCGCAACCCGCAAGGGTTGCAGAGCGTTGCCAGCGGCTGGAGCCGGCGTCAATTAAGTTGGCACGCTGTCCGTTTGTTGCGCTCATCCCTAGCGAACGGATGAGATGCCGAAATCCTAATGGACGACTCACCTGTGGCGCGCCAGGAGTCCGAGCAGCTCTGGCCCGGGTGACTCACTGTCGCAGCAAAATCCTGTCGACCTGACGATGGCCTCGATGGCGAGGACCAACTAACATGCTGCGCCTTCGATCCGTCTTACAGAAAGTTGCGGTCGGCCGCACAGCGTTTTTTGTTCAACCCCTGCTGCGCGTGGCGCGACTGGGGACGACCCCTGCATCATATTCCGAGACTTCATTGAAAACAATGCCTTACGAATCTGACCCGCCGGACGCCCCGGCCGTTGACACCGCCAGCAGGCAAGTGCGGCAGGTGACGGTCGATGTTGGCTATGCCGGCCAGCGCCTCGACAACTTCCTCAGGCGCGAGCTCAGCGATGTCCCCAAGAGCCATGTTTACCGGGTTATCCGCACCGGCGAGGTGCGGGTCAATGGCCGGCGCGCCAAGCCTGATACGCGGCTGGCCGAGAACGACGTGGTGCGAGTGCCGCCGCTCAAAGTGGCGCCGCCGCGCCTGGTCGGTGGGGTGTCGGCGGACCTCGTGCGGCGGGTGACTGCGGCAATCTTGGTGGAAGAGCGCGACATGCTGGTGATCGACAAGCCGGCTGGAATCGCGGTGCATGGTGGTAGCGGCGTGACCTTCGGGGTGATAGAGGCGCTGCGTGCCGCACGACCAGATGAAACGCTCGAGCTTGCGCATCGGCTCGATCGGGACACCAGTGGCTTGCTGCTGGTGGCACGGCGACCTGCGGCATTGCGCACGCTGCACGCGTTGTTGCGTGACGGCGCTTTCAACAAACGTTACCTGGCGCTGGTGCGCGGCAAGTGGGAGTTGGGCGAAAAACGCATCGATGCCCCATTGCGTACCGATACCCGTGTCAACGGCGAGCGGACCGTACAGGTACATGCGAGCGGCAAAGCAGCGCGCAGCGACTTTCGACCGGTGCAGTTCTTTGGCAAACGCGCTACGCTGGTTGAAGTCACGTTGCTGACTGGCCGCACGCATCAGATTCGGGTGCATGCCGCGCACGCGGGCTATCCGATTGCCGGCGACCCCAAGTATGGCGACCAACCATTTAACGCAGAGCTGCAAGAGCTCGGCTTGCGGCGGATGTTCTTGCACGCCCATGCGCTCGAGTTCGTCTGGCCCGCAACTAACAATGAGGTGAGTCTGAGCGCACCGTTACCAGCTGAGCTGGCGTCGGTCATCGATCGCCTAACAGACCTTGCCGCCCCGCGTCGCCGCAAGAGTCGTTAGGACGAGCGGCACTAGTGCACGAGTACTAGGGCACGACGTAACCGGCTTGGCGCAGGGCACTTGCCAGCCACAGCAGTGGCAAGCCAATCAGGGCGGTTGGGTCACCAGAGTCGATGCGATCGAACAACGCGATGCCGAGTCCTTCCGCTTTGAAGCCGCCCGCGCAGTCAAACGGCTGTTCGCGCGCCACGTAGCGCTCGATCTCTGCATCGGTGAGCGTTCGCACGACGATCGCTGTCGTGTCGACATGGTCCAGCGCCAGCGTGGCTGCCCGGCATTGCACGCTGCAACCGGTGTAGAACTCCGCGCTCGATCCTGACAATAACTTCAGCTGCTCGGTGCAATTGACCGCATTACCTGGTTTTTGCAGGATGGTCGTATTGGCCGCCGCGACTTGGTCACTGCCAATCACGACCGCTTCGGGGTGCAAGCTGGCAACAGCGGCGGCTTTCTCTTGTGCCAACCGCAGCGCACGCGCCGGCGGCGGCTCGCCGCGATGCTCGTCCTCCGCGACCCCCGGACTCAAGATTTCGAACGGCAACCCGAGGCGTTGCAGCAGCTCCGCGCGGTAGCGGGAGGTGGATGCGAGGATGAGCCTCCTGGTCGGACCCGTATCAACTGTCAGTTCCACGAGATACCTGTTGGTCGGCGGGCCGGT
>JADJBE010000011.1 GCA_016703895.1 Pseudomonadota bacterium | reverse complement strand
CTCAACGGTTATCACAACCGTGCGATCTCCACGATGCAGGTGATCGAGGAGCTGATCAAACTCGCCAAGGATCTCGACGCCGCCACCAAGGCCGGCCAGGAGATGGGGCTGACGGAGGATGAGAAGGCGTTCTACGACGCCCTTGCAGCGAACGAATCTGCCATCGCGGCCATGGGCGACGACAAGCTCAAGCTGATCGCGGCGGAGCTGATCACCCAGGTGCGCAAGAGCGTAACCATCGACTGGACGCTACGCGAAAGCGCTCGGGCGAAAATCAAAGTGATGGTGAAGCGGATTCTGAACCGATATGGGTATCCGCCGGACCTGCAGGAGGAAGCGGTGAAGACCGTGCTGGCGCAGGCGGAGTTGCTGTGCGCGGATTGGGCAGTGGGAGCCTGAGCCCCAGAAACTGTATATTCATCCAGTCTTCGTGTGCTCGGAATGCACTGGCCACAAAAATATCTTCTATAAATCTCAATATCCACAAAAGTCTGTTGATTATCAGAATTAGAGAGCTATAAATACACCTCCGGCGCCCAGTTACTACGCGCCGGCGGAGTTGCCACATGCTCATCCGCTTTTCCGCAAAAAACTTCCAGAGTTTCCGCGACACCGTGGAGGTCTCGCTGGTGCTGAATGCCAAGGTCCACGATCTTGCTTGGGCGACCGATTCCATTGCCGGACTAAGGTTGTCCACGGTGCTGGGTGTCTTGGGCCCCAACGGCGCTGGCAAGACGGTGTTGCTCAAACCAGTGGCTTTCGCCGCGTGGTTCATTAGCCAGTCTTTCCAGGCAAACGCTGACGCACCAATCCCGATCGCGCCGCATTTCGCGTCGCCGGACGACCCTACGGAACTGGAGTTCGAGGCGGAGGACGATCAGGGTCGCCAATGGCGTTACGTGTTGCACGCAACGCGGGAGCGTGCTGCACGAGGCGATGTACCAGAAGCGCGAGCGATACAAGTATCTCTTCGTGAGGGACTGGGATGATGCTAAGCAAAGCTACGAGATCAAGCTGCAGGATTTCGACTTTTCGCTGAAAGAGGCTAGAAAGGTAAGACCAAATGCTTCCTTGATCTCCACCGGTGCCCAGTATGGTGTGGAGCTGGCACAGTACCTCGCTAACATCCACGTGCAGAGCAACATCGCATACTCGGGTCGATTGCCTTTTCGCGCGGAGAGCGATCTGGTCAACGCGGCGAAACACTTCTCCGAGCACCAGGTACAACGAGAGGAAATGGTGCGGATGCTCAAGTCCTGGGATCTGGTTCTAAGTGATGTGCAGCTGAAGAGTTGTCTGTTCAGGCTGCAGGCCAGGATGTGCAGAACGTCTGGTTTCCCTTCGGCATTCACACCGGTCGGCGCGGCAGTCAACACGAGCTCATGTTCAACGACGGATCCAGCGGCACGCAGGGTGCATTCGTGCTGTTGTCACGGCTGCTGCAGACACTCTCTGTCGGCGGCCTCGCAGTGATCGACGAGTTTGAGAGCGACCCGCACCCGCATATGCTCGAACCTATTCTGGATCTTTTTCGCCAATCCGGCGACAAACCCGCGCAAAGGCACAGCTGTTGTTCACCTGCCATGCCATGGAGGTGCTGAACCTGCTGCACAAGTCGCAGATCATGCTCGTCGAGAAGGGTAACAACTGCGAGAGCACGGCTTGGCGAATGGATTCCGTAAAGGGCATTCGCAACGATGACAACTTCTATGCCAAGTACATGGCCGGTGCATACGGCGCCGTGCCCCAACTCTGACAAATCGGCACGACGCCATGCCGGCAAAGGTCTTCAGGCATCAGCGCCGTACGATCTTGATCGTCTGCGAAGGTTATGCCGAGGAGCGGCTCGTGCAATACATCCGGGCGCTTTATCTTCCGCGGCCCAGCAGACTGTCGGTGCATACGCAGAACGCGCGTGGAGGTGGAGGCAAGCACGTGCTCGACCAAGCGCTGCGAATTCGCAAGCGTACCGAGTACGACGAGCTGGCCATACTGGCGGATACCGACCAAGACTGGGACAACACTCAGCGTCAGCGTGCTACAGCGAGCCGCATCCACGCGCGCTGGAGTCATCGCCTTGTCTAGAGGCGTGGCTTCTCGCCGCGAACGGTCATGCTGTCAAGGGGAACGGTGTACACATCAAGCGGAGTTCGAACGAATCTATCGGGCGCCGGCTCATGATCCAGCGGTCTATCCGGCGCACTTCCCCAGGGCTGTTCTTGATGGGGCCCGACCAAAGATCAAAGTGCTGGATCAACTGTTCGACTGCTGCAAGTGTGAGCGCGACCACAACCGCGCAATCTCCGCGATGCAAATGATCTGCCTGCGTTCTTGCGCTACAATCGAGTTTGAGCCGAGAACCGTCTCGGGCGGCAGCATCCGCTGCACAGGATTTCCGCCAGGTTCTCATCATTTTAGAGTAGTCATACGTCGGTATCTCAACCCATGAACTCGCCGAGCATTACGCGCCGTCGCCGGCCCTTTATGGCGCCAGTTTGGCTGCTGGGTATGTTGGCAGCCGGCGTACTCTTGTTGTTAGCCGGGTCGCTGCTCTATTTCCAGCGGGCAACGGTTACCACCGTGATCGTGGTCCGGCACGCCGAAAAGGCGGCGGTGGAGGGTACTGACCCGCCGCTGTCGCCGCTCGGAGTAGAGCGCGCCCAGCGGCTCGCCGCGTTGTTTGGCGGTGGCACGAAGCTTGGTGCCGATACAGCACTTGGCCGGCCCGTAGCAATCTACGTCTCGGACACTCGTCGCTCACAACAAACGGCTGCGCCGCTAGCAGAGCGCTTAGGAGTCGTGCCGGTAGTCGCAGACTCGGATCCGGGGGCACTCGCGGAGCGTATCGAAGCGGAGCATCACGGCGAGATGGTTCTGGTCGTCGGTCATTCAAACACTGTCCCGGCGATCGTCTCGCGCGTGTCAGGTCTTGCGGCTGTGCCGCCGATGACGGACGACGAGTACGGCACGGTCTATATTGTGAGCTTGCCGAGTCTTGGCAAGGCAGCGATATTGCGGCTGGATTTCTGAACTATTGTTAGTGGCGGCCGCCGGCTGACAGAGCGACGCACTTCTGCACGAAGGCCTGGTGCTCGGCAATGTGGAAGTCGGCCTGGATCGCCTCGCGTATGACGCGGCTCTGATCGATCAGAAACGTGGCGCGTGGCACGCCGAAGCCCAGTGGTCCATTTACGTCGTACATTTTGATGACAGTCTTGTTGGCGTCGGCCAGCAGCGGAAACGGCAGGTCGTACTTGGTACGGAACCGGTCGTGACTCTCAGTGGACTGCGGGCTGACACCGGCCACGTTCAGTCCGGCTGCCAGGATGGCAGGGTGGAAATCGCGGATGGCGCAGGCTTCTTTGGTGCACCCGGGCGTGAAGTCGGCGGGATAAAAATAAAGAATGAGCGGGCCGCGACTGAGCAGCCCGCTGAGTGACGTGTCCCGACCGTCCTGGTCAGGCAGCGAAAACTCCGGGGCTCGTTCACCGGCGGTTAGCATTTGCACTACTCCCTGTCCAACGCCGTCGCGTTTGGTTACCCGCAAGCGGATAACGAGCCAAACTATAGGGCGTTACGCCATCTAAGTCACTTCTGGCACTTTCTTGGGTTGCGGGCCGCGGGTGCGGTGCTAGAATCGCGCCCCTTCATCTGCGTGGCGCTCCAAGCCACGCGCCGGTCAAGAATCAATGGGGCGGTAGCTCAGCTGGGAGAGCGTCGCGTTCGCAATGCGAAGGTCGGGAGTTCGATCCTCCTCCGCTCCACCATTCTCCGGCCGGCAGAAACGTGAGTTGCCCCCGTAGCTCAGTGGATAGAGCGACCGCCTCCTAAGCGGTAGGTCGTCGGTTCAACTCCGGCCGGGGGCGCCAGACCTGCGCCAGCACCATCGCTAAAGCGAGCGCGATGACTAGGTCGATCGCTACCATCGTCCAGGCACTTTGAGTGCGAGCACGCCAGCGTTGTTGGCCAACACGCAGAGTTGCAGCGCGAGTGGCATCGCGACCATGCAGCCCGCGTGCCCGGCAAGGTTGCCGACCAGACGGTGGCGCGCGTCATCGTCGCATCGGTTGACGGTGGCCAAGGCGCCGATGAGCAGCAGGCCCGTAACAAGAATCGCCAGAATCGAAGTGGGGAGGAGTTGTGCATAGAGCTGCGCAGCTACCCAGCTGTCGACCGCGCCGCTGCGACACAGACTGACCCACGTTGTGAAGCCGAGCCGGGTGTATTCGTCCCAAGCGCCGCCCACGGCTGCCGCAGCAACCAGCAGCAGACATGGCGCGAGGGTCGCCCCAAATGCGGCGTGCAAACTGTGATCAAGCCGACGAACCGCAACGGTCATAGCCCGCCACATGAACATTTTCGGGCTGTGAATTCGATACGTGTTTTCCTCGATACTCGCACTGTGACGTAGGTCAAATAGATAGTCCGAAGGCACTGCACGTCGCACGGTTAGACTTTCGCCCCGTGCGTGCCGCAATTCCACCCATCCAGCAAGAACCGCTCGAAGCGACGGCGGACCTGTCGAGCAATCAACTGCCGCTCAACCGCTGTGGTGTGCCGAGTGAGCGCCGCCACGACACGACTGATCGGCGCCAGGCGACCCTGCGGGCACTCTGGGTGGGTAGCTTCGCGCGCCGTCGACTCGGGCCGCGACGCGAAGCTGACCGCAGCATCACGTCGGTGGACTGGCATCACCCACAGTGGCTGGCGGTATCGATTCTCATTTTGTTGCTGTCCTGTGCTGACGCGATACTCACGCTGACGCTCATTCATCTCGGCGCCGAGGAAATCAACCCGATCATGCGACCGTTAGTTCTTGGTGACGGTCACGCGTTCGCATCCTGGAAGCTGGGTCTGACCGCCAGTGGCGTCGTGATTCTCACGCTGCTGGCGCGGTTACGCGCCTTTGGCCGGCTGCCTGTCGGCTACGTCCTATACGTGGTGCTGGCACTCTACGTGATACTGGTTGGCTACGAGCTTGCGCTGCTGGAGCGCATGGCTGCTGATATCGGCAGTATGGCGCTGGAACGAGTGTCACAAGATGTGGCTCAGCTTTCCCAGTGATGCGCCGTTAAGCTACCATAACGCGGCGTAATTCCCGCGGTCTTCATCAGGATTCATCCGCCCATGGGCGCAAGCTTTAGCGAGCAAGTCGTCTCCACGCCGCTCTTTGCCGGCAATGCCCCGTATGTCGAAGCCTTGTACGAGCAGTACTTGCGCGACCCGAACAGCGTCGAGCCACACTGGCGGGAGTACTTCTCCAAGCTGCGGGATCGCGACACCCGCGAGCACGTCCATTCGGAGATCGTCGCGGAGATCGCTGCGCGAGCGCGCCAGCCGCGCAGCGGCAGCAGCGTCGGTGGCACGGTTGCCTCCAAAGACGAGACTGCCAAACAGGGCGCCGTGTCGCGGCTGATCCAGATTTACGCCAATCGCGGTCACTTGATCGCCAAGCTCGACCCTCTAGGGCTGATGGAGCGCGAGCGACCGCGGGTGCTCGAGCTGGATTATTTCGGTCTTGCGCAGTCAGATCTGAATTCCGGAATTCTTTACCGGCGCGCGTACCAATGCGATCCCGCCGCGTATGAAGCTGCGCGACATCATCGCGCAGCTCGAGCACATCTATTGCGGTTCTATTGGCGCCGAGTTTGCGCACGTCTCCAATACCGAAGAACGCCTCTGGTTGCAGGATGAGTATCAGGTGGGTCGCTTGGCTCACCAGCTGGATGCCGAGGAGCAGAAGAACCTGCTGTGGCAGCTAACAGCCGTCGATGGCTTGGAGCGCTACCTGCATACCAGGTATGTCGGCCAGAAGCGCTTCTCGCTCGAGGGTGGTGACGCCCTGATCCCGTTGCTCAATGACATGATCCAGCGCGGCGGCGGCACAGGTCTGGAGGAGTGCATCATCGGCATGGCGCATCGCGGCCGACTCAATGTGCTGGTGAACGTGCTCGGCAAGTCGCCGTCGGTGCTGTTCTCGGAGTTCGAGGGCAACTACGACACCGCGCACATGCAGGGTTCGGGCGACGTCAAGTATCACAAGGGCTTCTCGTCCGACCTGCGTACGCCGGGCGGCAACGTGCACGTGGCACTGGCTTTCAATCCCTCGCATCTAGAGATCGTCAATCCGGTGGTCGAAGGCTCGGTGCGGGCGCGCCAGGAGCGTCGCGGAGATGCCAAGGGCGAGCGGGTGTTGCCCATTCTGATCCACGGCGATGCAGCATTCCCCGGGCAGGGCGTCGTCATGGAGACGCTGCAGCTCTCGCAGGCGCGTGCCTTCTACACCGGCGGTACGGTACACGTCGTCGTGAACAACCAGGTGGGGTTCACGATGTCGGACCCCGAGGACGCGCGTTCCACCATGTATTGTTCCGACGTGGCCAAGATGCTGGAAGCGCCCATCTTCCACGTCAACGCGGACGATCCGGAAGCGGTGGTCTACGTCGCTCGACTGGCGCTGGCCTACCGTCAAAAGTTCCATAAAGACGTGGTCATCGATCTGGTCTGCTACCGACGTCACGGCCACAACGAGGCCGATGAACCGGCTGCCACACAGCCCGTCATGTACGAGGTCATTCGCAAGCATGCAACGGCCCGCAAGCTATATGCCGAGCAGTTGTCCGCTGCCAACGTGGTGGAACCTGGTGAGGCTGACTCGCTGGTCGATCAATACCGCCAAGGCCTGGACGAAGGTCGGCCGCAGGCCCGTGCGTCGCTCGGCTTGATCGGTAACAAGTTCACCGTCGACTGGAGCCGCTATACGGGCAGCGACTGGAGCGAGCACATCGAAAGCGGTGTCGAGCTACCGCGGCTGCAGTCGTTAGGCGAGCGGATCACGAGTGTGCCTGACGGATTCGAATTGCATCCGCGCGTCGCGCAGGTGATGACCAACCGGGTCAAGATGCTGGCGGGCGACCTGCCACTTGATTGGGGCTGCGCCGAAACCTTGGCCTATGCGTCGATTTTGGAAGAAGGCTATTCGATCCGGTTGACTGGCCAGGACTCGGGTCGTGGCACGTTCTTTCACCGCCACGCCGTGCTGCATGAGCAGAAGTCGGGTGCGAAGCACGTGCCGTTGCAGCACGTGGGTGAGCGGCAGCCGACCTTCCAGGTCACCGATTCGGTGTTGTCAGAAGAAGCGGTCATGGGTTTCGAGTACGGGTATTCAACCACTGATCCCACCGCGCTCGTGATCTGGGAAGGCCAGTTTGGTGACTTCGCCAATGGTGCGCAGGTCATCATCGATCAGTTCATCAGTTCCGGCGAGGCCAAATGGGGCCGCCTGTGCGGACTCGTGCTGCTGCTGCCGCATGGCTACGAAGGCCAGGGTCCGGAGCATTCATCGGCGCGGCTCGAGCGTTTCCTGCAGCTATGCGCGGAGAACAACATGCAGGTGTGTGTGCCGTCGACACCGGCGCAGATGTTCCACATGCTGCGCCGCCAGATGCTACGCAGCCTGCGTAAACCGCTGATCGTCATGCCGCCGAAGAGCTTGCTGCGGCACGATCTTTCCGTGTCGTCGCTCGAAGACCTGTCACTCGGCAAGTTCGCCTTGGTGATCGATGAGATTGACGATCTGCCTGCCGACGGCGTGCAGCGGATCGTGCTGTCATCCGGCAAGGTCTACTTCGATCTGCTTAAAGAGCGGCGCGAGCGCAAGCTCAGCAACGTGGCGCTGGTGCGGATCGAGCAGCTCTATCCGTTTCCCGCGGCTGAGATGCGTCGCTGTTGCAGAAGTATCGCAATGCCCGTGACATCGTCTGGTGTCAGGAAGAGCCGCAGAACCAGGGTGCCTGGTATCAGATTCGTCACCGTCTAAACGACCCGCTGGCTGGTGAGCGTGAAGTGCTTTATGCAGGCCGTGCGCCGGCCGCCGCGCCAGCAACCGGTTTGGCCAAGATCCATGCGGTTGAGCAGCGCGAGCTGATTGTGGCGGCGCTGACCGCGAAAACCGCGCAGGATTCGCCGCGCGAGACTGTACGGCTGGAGCCCGCTGCGGCGGTCGCTGCTAAAGCTGTTTCGGCAGTGGGCAAGTCGCGCTAACTAATTAGATGATCCTATCCAGATATTCGAAGGAACTCTCATGACGATCGAGATTCGAGTGCCACAACTTCCGGAGTCGGTGGCCGACGCCATTCTGGTGACTTGGCACAAGAAGCCCGGTGACGCCGTGAGTCGTGACGAGAACCTGGCGGATCTGGAGACCGATAAGGTCGTGCTTGAGGTCCCCGCGCCTAACAATGGCGTGCTGAAGGAGCTGAAGATCGAAGCGGGTACCACTGTGACGAGCGGTCAGTTACTCGCAGTCATCGAGGCGGGCGCAGCGCCGGCAAAAGCAAAGTCGGCCGCGACCGCGCCAGTTGCGGCAACAGCTGCTGCCGCCACAGCTGCCGCGCCGGCAGCCAACGACGATGCCGCGAAACTGAGCCCCGCGGTACGCAGGCTGGTGGAAGAGAACAAGCTCGATCCGGGTGCAATTCCTGCGTCCGGCAAAGATGGGCGGATCACCAAGGGTGACGTGATGGGCTTCCTCGACGGCAAGGCGAGTGCGGCACCGGTCGCCGCGGCCAAATCGACGAGCGTCGCCGCGGGTGCGCGTGCCGAGCAGCGCGTGCCGATGACGCGGCTGCGCCAGCGCATTGCCGAAAGACTCGTCGAGGCGCAGTCCACGCAAGCGTTGCTGACGACGTTCAACGAGGTGGACCTGCAGGAAGTCATGGCGCTGCGCTCGCGCTACAAGGACAAGTTCGAGAAGACGCACGGCGTCAAGCTCGGTTTCATGGCGTTCTTCATCAAGGCCTCGATCGAGGCGCTGAAGAAGTTCCCGTTGGTCAATGCATCGATCGACGGCACGGACATCGTCTATCACGAGTACTACGACATCGGCGTTGCCGTATCCACCGACCGCGGCTTGATGGTGCCGGTGGTGCGCGACGCCGATCAAAAGAGCATTGCCGACCTCGAGAAAGAGATCGGTGCTTTTGCGGGCCGTGCGCGCGACGGCAAGATTTCTCTCGAAGAGCTCACCGGTGGCACATTCTCGATCACCAACGGCGGTGTGTTCGGCTCGATGCTGTCCACGCCGATTGTCAACGCGCCGCAGAGCGCCATCCTGGGTATGCACAAGATCCAGGAGCGGCCGATGGTGGTCGATGGTGCGATCGTCGTGCGTCCGATGATGTATCTGGCGTTGACCTACGACCATCGCATCATCGATGGTCGCGAGGCAGTGCAGTTCCTGGTTGCCATCAAGGACAGCCTGGAAGACCCGGGCCGTATGCTGCTCGGCATCTAGTTAGACGATCTGCTTAGACAAGGAACCCAGACTCATGGCCGAAGAATTCGACGTCATCGTGATCGGTGGCGGGCCGGCCGGCTATCCGGCTGCCATCCGTGCCGGGCAGAACAAGCTGAAAGTCGCCTGCATCGACGAGTGGAAGAACTATGACGGCAGCACCGCCTTTGGCGGCACCTGTCTTAACGCGGGGTGTATTCCGTCCAAGGCGCTACTAGAGTCGAGTGAGTTGTTGCATCGCGCGCAGTCGGAGTTTGCGGTTCACGGTATCAAGACGACGGGCGTCGAGCTCGATCTGACCGTGATGCAGAAGCGCAAGACTGGCATCGTCAAGACGATGACCGGCGGCATCATGGCGCTACTTAAAGGCGCCGGCGTCACGGCACTGCAGGGCCACGGCAAGTTGTTAGCGGGTAGGCGGGTCGAGTTCACGGCTCACGACGGCACTCGCAAGGAGCTAACGGCCAAGCACGTCGTGTTGGCGTCGGGCTCCGTGCCGATGGAATTGAAGTCTGTGCCGTTCGACGGCAAGCAGGTGGTCGATTCCTGGGGTGCGCTCGAATTTGATGCCGTGCCCAAGCGCCTGGCGGTGATCGGTGCAGGCGTGATCGGTCTCGAGCTTGGGAGCGTCTGGCGGCGCCTCGGCGCCGACGTGGTGGTGCTCGAGGCATTGCCGACGTTTTCTCGCCATTGCCGACCAGCAGCTCGCCAAAGAAGCGCTCAAGCACTTCAAGAAGCAGGGCCTGGACATTCGGCTCGGCGCGAAGGTGACGGGTGTCACGCGCAAGAAGTTAGGCGTCGAGCTGGCCTATGTCGACGCGGCAGACGCGGCGTCGAAGCTCGAGGTCGACCGCGTGATCGTCTGCATCGGGCGGCGTCCGTTTACGAATGAATTGTTAGCCGACAAAACAGGTGTCGAGCTGGACGAGCGCGGCTTCATCAAGGTCGACGAGCATTGTCGGACGGGGGCTGAGAACGTTTGGGCCGTCGGCGACTGCGTGCGCGGTCCGATGTTGGCCCACAAGGCCAAGGAAGAAGGCGTGATGGTCGCGGACCTGATCGCGGGTCTGTACGGCGAGATCAATTACAACCTGGTGCCGTCGGTTATTTATACGGCGCCCGAGATTGCGTGGGTGGGGGCAACCGAAGAGCAGGTCAAGCATACCGGTCGAGCCTACAAGCTCGGCGTGTTTCCGTTCATGGCTAACGGTCGCGCGCGAGCCATGGAAGCGTCACAGGGCTTCGTCAAGTTGATTGCTGCGCAGGACGATGACGAAATTCTCGGTGTGCATATCATCGGCCCGATGGCTGGTGAACTGATTGCCGAAGCGGTGCTGGCCATGGAGTACGCGGCGTCTAGTGAGGATCTGCAGCGGACGATCCATGCCCATCCAACGCTCTCGGAGGCCTTGCATGAGGCAGCGCTGGCGGCGGACAAGCGAGCGATTGATTCGCTGAACCGCTAAGGCGCGCATCGCAGCGGCTGTCCGGCTACTCCTGTAGCTTGAATTCGATCCGAGTCTGCGACGCTGATTCAACCGCGACCCCATTCTCGAGAGCGGGTTGGAACTCCCAGCGCCGCACGGCATCACGTGCTGCGGCGTCGAACGTGCGGGGGATTGCTCTCCAGTACTCGCGGATCCCGCACTTGACCGTCGGCGGTCACCGTAAAGGCAACCACTGCATAGCCTTCAAGCCCGCGCTGCGCGGCGTCAGTGGGGTAGGTGGGATTGACTCGGCGTGTCGCTCTTGCAGGTGTTAGTACAACGGCCGCAGCGGCCGGTTGCGGCCGAGCGGCCTGGGGGGCTGGCGTCGCAATTTCGGCAGGTGTTGGCACAGCAGGTAGTGAGCTGCGGTTCGGTGCGGCTGGACCAATCTCCTCCTAGTCGTGGTGGTGGTCGTGGCGTTGGCGGAGTAACTACGCTGGCGTCCACGCGCGAGAGTCGATTGTGGGGTGCGTGACTCTTCGAGCGTTCGCCCGGTAAATTGGGTTAGCGTGGGCAGCGTCGCCGCTGCTGGAGTCGTAACGCTGGCGCGCTTGCGACCGTCCCGGGTACGCTGGATTGCCGCCGTCAGGAACGCCAGGCGAGGGTGTTGCGGCACAAGCCTGGTCAGCTCGCCCAGTGCCTGACTTGCGGCAGTGAGATCGTCGCGCGTCAGTGCCGCCTCGATCGCGGTTTGCAGCGTGGCGATACGTGGGTCTTCGACTGCTACAGCCGCGCCAACCGCGCTCGCAACCGACGCGCTCGCGTCGCTCGGGAGTGGTGCGGGCGTCGTGACTTGTTCAGGTATCGAGACTATTGCAGGTGTCGAGACTTGCGGTGACGTCACGGCCGCGGGTGTCTCGCGGCGTAGCAGTAGGTAGCCGACGAGCGCAGCTGCGGCCACTGCCGTAGCGATGGCCAGTGGCAATCGAACGTCGAAATGCCGCGCCGGCGAAGATGGCGTCTTGTCGGCATAGATTGCCTGTGCTGCGGCTGCTGCGGCAGCTGCCGCAGCGCTGTCCACTTGGCCGGAGTCCATCCGCGGCGCCCACGCGGCCACCGCAGGTGCTTTGATGGGCGTCGGTTGTCTGGCGCCGGCGTTTGCAACGGCCGGCGGCGTGCGAGTCGTGCGCTGCGGTAACGACACGGGCGGCTGGTCAGGCAACGGCGCAAGCTTGCGCGCCGTTGCTGCGCCGCCATGGTTGCCGTTGTCGCGAGGGACGAGTTTCGCGCACCGGCCGTGGGCTCACTGGCGGCTGGCCCGTTTCATCAAGCACCACATGCTCGATCGTTTCTTCCAGGCTTGTGTCGACGCCGCCTGCCACCGCTGCGAGCGCCATCCACAGCTGTTCCAGATCGATGGGATAGGCAATCGCGTGCGCCACCTTGAAGGGGTTGAGCCGTGGCCCGAGGAGTTGCAGCCGCTCCGGTGCCGCGGCGAAGATTCGTTCCATGTCGGGCAGGTTCTTGCCGATGCGGCCCAGCAAATCGAGTCCGGAGCCGTCTCCGACGCGCTCACAGGCGATCAACACGTCGTAGGCGCTTTTCCTGACTCGCGCGAGTGCGTCGGCTTTGGTGCAGACGCACTCGAGCTGCACGACACCTCGCAGGGCGCGTGCGACGTTTTCCATCGCCGCTGGGTCGTGATCAACGAGCAATACGCGCATGCAAGGCCCGAACCTGTCAGCCAATAGGGAGGATTTGCCGATCGGGGTGCGGAGTATTAGATGTGAAGTGGCGTGTGCGGCGCGTCGTATTCCGTCACGTTTTCCAGGCTGATTGGCTGCAATACGTTCAGTGCGGCAAACAACTGCCGGCTTTAGCGCAGGCGCTTGGCGAGGGTGACGCCCGCGACGGCGCGCACCCGCGTGAGGATCTGCGCCAGTTCGTCGAGGTCGCGGACGGCGATTTTCAGCTCCAGGCGTGCGACGAGCGTCTTGGCGTCGGTGCTGGTCTGCAACGCGTCGATACTGACCTGCATCGCGGCCAGCAGCTCCGAGACATCGCGCAGCAGGCCGCGACGGTCGTTAGCCAAGATGAGTATTTCGACTGGCAACGCGCTGTCTTCGGCGCTCCAACTGGCGGCGATTGCCCGCTCGGGCCGGGCTGCGACCATACGTTGCACGCCCACGCAGTCGCTACGGTGAACCGTGACGCCGCGACCCACGGTGACGTAGCCCACGATCGCCTGCGGTCTGACGGGGGCGCAACAACGCGCCAGTTGCGTTGGCAGATCATCGACTCCCGCCAGGGTCACAGGCGACTTGGCGCGGCGTCTTTGCGCGGTGCTGCGAGTCTTGGACGCGACCTTTGGCGCGGCCCTTGGCGCTGCCGTACGGCGCGGCTCGTTGGGTGGGGTGGATTGCGAGGCCGTTGGCGTTGCCTGCACGTCGTCCTTGCCGTCGAGCTTGCGAAACCAGGCTCGCACCTTGGCGCGACTACGCGGCGAGGCCAGCAGTCGCTGGCCCGTCGTGAGCCAATCGCGACTGGGCGCCGGCAATTTGTGGGTCAGGATTTCCACGACCTCGCCGTTGGCCAGCACGTGCGACAGCGGCACGATGCGCCCATTGACGCGCGCGCCGCGACACCGATGGCCGAGGTCGGTGTGCACGTAGTAGGCAAAGTCGAGTGGCGTCGCGCCTTGTGGCAGATCGACGACCTCGCCCTTGGGTGTTAGCGCATAGACTCGTTCCTCGAACAACTCGGCGCGCACTTCCTCGAGGAAGTCACGGTCAGCGTCGCTGCTGCTCGACGGTTCCAGCAAGCGGCGAATCCATTCGATTTTGCGGTCATAGGACAGATCGCGTGCGCTACCTTCTTTGTAGCGCCAATGGGCGGCGACGCCGAGTTCTGATTGCTCGTGCATCTGCTGGGTGCGGATCTGTACTTCGATCGCTTGCGCTTGTGGTCCGATGACGGCGGTGTGGATCGAGCGGTAGTCGTTGTCCTTGGGCGTGGCGATATAGCCGCCAAACTCGGTGCGGATGTACGGAAACTTCGAGTGCACGACGCCCAGCGCCGAATAACAGTCGGCGACGGTCGCGACGACAATTCTCACCGCGCGGATGTCGTACGAACTGGTCGAACTCCAGTTGCTTGCGCTGCATCTTGCGCCAGATGCTGTAGATGTGTTGTTCGGTCGGCCGTAAACCCCAGCCGTGATGCCAGCGGCTTGCAGCATCGCGGTCAGTTCGCTGACCAAGGCAGCTATATACCGCTCCCGGTCGATACGCTTCTCGTTGAGAGCCGCGGCGATCTGTTGATAGTCGTCTGGATCGAGGTGACGGAACGCCAGATCCTCGAGCTCCCACTTCAGTTGCCACAGGCCCAGACGGTTGGCGAGCGGCGCAAAGATCTCGCGAGTCTCGAGTGCGATTGCACGCCGTTCGGCGGCACTTAGATTGACTACCTGGCGCATTTGCACGAGTTGGCGCGCGAGCCTTGCAATCACCAGTCGTGGATCACTGACGACTGACAGCAGCATCTTGCGCAACGCTTCCGCCTGTGCCGGTTGGAGCCGGCGGGTCGCCGCGCCGCGCCGCGCCGGCGCCAGGTCACCGAACTGCCGCAGCTCGATCGCCATCGCCACCGCGCTAGCGCCGAGTTGCGTCGCGATAGCCTTGTCAATCAGTCGTTCGGCTGGCAAGGCTTCGCGAGCCAGCACCGCCGTCGTCAAAACGTCATCGTGTGTCAGTTGAGCGACAGTCGACGCGATCTCCCGGCCGCGCGCCAAGTCCGCTGCATCAGCGCCGTGGGTGCGCAGCACCGCGCTGGCTTGCTCGATTACAGCCAGCATGGCCGGCGGCACATTGTCCATCGATTGCATGGCTAGGCTCAGCAGTTGTCGGCGTTAGCGGCTCAAGGTATCGATGCCCGAATCGGGCTATCATACGACCAATGACCGCGC
Organism: Pseudomonadota bacterium; assembly: GCA_016703895.1. Lineage (GTDB taxonomy): Bacteria > Pseudomonadota > Gammaproteobacteria > Steroidobacterales > Steroidobacteraceae > CADEED01. The sequence goes on along the minus strand of JADJBE010000011.1, from coordinate 34,411 downwards.
CGTCCTGCGCGGTATTGTGTGCGAGGACAATGCGCAAAGCTCGAGCCGGTTCCTGGCGTGCATACGACCCCGATGCCGCACGTGCGTCAGCGCCTGTCGGCGACGTCCGCGTGCGGCTGGGCGAACGCGTCCGCGTCCTTGGCCTCGATCCGGGCTCACGCCGAACCGGCTACGGTGTCGTCGACGCCTGCGGTGCCGCGCTCGTCCACGTGGCGCATGGCTCGATCGACGTCAAAGCCAGTGAGTTCGCCCACCGTATGCGCCAGATACACGCGCAGCTGGTGACCGTTTTCGCTACCTACCAGCCGGCTGAGTTGGCAATTGAACGCGTGTTCGTCAGTCGCAATGTCGACAGTGCGATCAAACTGGGTCAGGCCCGTGGCGCCGCGCTGGCGGCCCGTGCCCCGGGATGCCGGTGTTCAATACGCGCCGCGCGCGATCAAGCTGGCGATCGTGGGTGCGGGCTCGGCCGACAAAGGCCAGGTGCAGCATATGGTGATGAGTTTGCTGCAGCTCTCGGTGCGACCGAATGCAGACGCGGCCGATGCACTGGCTATTGCGATCTGCCATGCCAGCCATCGGCGTCTCGCTGCATTGGGTGGGCTGGGTTGGTCGGCGGTGGTGTCATGATTGGCTTCCTGCGCGGCATGTTGATTGCCAAAGCGCCGCCGTCGCTGACCGTGGATGTCGGCGGGGTTGGTTATGACCTCGATGCACCGATGTCCACCTTCTATGCGCTGCCGGCGATTGGCTCGCAGGTCAAGTTGGTCACGCATCTCGTGGTGCGCGAAGACGCGCACATCCTCTATGGTTTTGCGGCAGACGATGAGCGGCGCTTGTTCCGCAGTCTGTTGCGTGTCTCGGGCGTCGGCCCGCGGCTGGCGCTGGCCATCCTCTCAGGGGTGACGGTCGAGGGGTTCGCGCACTGCGTGCAGAGTCAGGACTCAGCAGCGCTCACCAAGATACCGGGCGTGGGGCGCAAGACGGCGGACCGCTTGTTAGTGGAAATGCGCGACCGTTTGGATGTGGTGGCTGCAGCCGGTGGCGGCAGTACGGCGCTCGCCAGCGGGCCGGAGTCCGAGGCGTTCAGTGCCTTGGTAGCGTTGGGATACAAACCGGCCGAAGCCATGCGTATGCTGAAGCAAGCGGGGAGTGCGGGCTCGACTGAAGAGCTGATTCGTCGTGCGTTGCAAGGCGCAGCACCCGAGCGATGAGTTCAGACGAACGCTTAGTATCCGCTCGTACTGCGGGCGACGAAGCGGCAGTGGACCGCGCGATTCGTCCGAAGCGTCTGGTGGACTACATTGGCCAGCGCGCCGTCAAGAGCCAGATGGAGATCTTCATTGCCGCGGCATTGAAGCGAGAAGAGGCGCTGGACCATGTATTGATCTTTGGTCCGCCTGGCCTTGGCAAGACCACGTTGGCCAACATACTGGCCAGCGAACTGGGCGTGAACCTGCGGCAGACATCCGGGCCCGTGTTGGAGCGGCCGGGTGATCTGGCGGCATTGCTGACCAACTTACAGCCGCGGGACTTGTTATTCGTCGATGAGATTCATCGCCTGTCGCCGGTCGTGGAAGAAGTGCTTTATCCGGCACTGGAAGACTTTCAACTCGACATCATGATCGGCGAGGGCCCGGCGGCGCGCTCCATCAAGCTCAACCTGCCGCCGTTCACGCTCGTCGGCGCGACGACGCGCGCAGGCCTGCTCACGTCACCCCTGCGCGATCGATTCGGCATTGTCCAACGACTCGAATTCTACGATGTCGATGACTTGCAAAGCATCGTCACCAGATCGGCTGGGATTATGGGTGTGGCGGCCGAGTCCGGCGGCACGCGCCGCATTGCCGAGCGTGCACGTGGCACGCCGCGTATTGCCAACCGTCTGCTGCGCCGGGTGCGCGACTTCGCGGAAGTCAAAGGCGATGGTCTGATCACCGACGCGATTGCCACTGCGGCACTGGATCTGCTCGAGGTCGACCCACAAGGGTTCGATTCGCTCGATCGCAAGATGCTGCAGACCATCATCGAGAAGTTTGACGGTGGCCCAGTGGGTATCGAGAGCCTGGCCGCTGCGATTGGTGAAGAACGCGGCACGCTGGAAGACGTGATCGAGCCGTTCTTGATTCAGCAGGGTTTCTTGATGCGCACCGCGCGCGGGCGTATCGCAACCCGAACCGCTTACTTGCATTTCGGCCTGCGTGTGCCGGAACAGGCGCAGTCGACGCTGTCGTTGTTCGAGGGCGGCAGTCGTGAGTGAATTTTGCTGGCCGGCGCGGGTCTATTGGGAGGATACGGATGCGGGCGGTGTCGTCTACTATGCCAATTACCTCAAGTTTTCTCGAGCGTGCACGCACCGAATGGCTGCGCGCACGGGGTCTGTCACAGCGTGAGATCGCCAGTTCGCACGGCGTGGTTTTTACGGTCGTCGACCTCAAGATCCGCTATCGCCAGGCAGCCAGACTCGATGACGAGCTGCGCGTGACCTGCGTGCCACGCCCTGAAGGCCGGGTTGCCGTCTGGTTCGACCAGCAAGTGTTGCGGGGCGACGCGGTGCTGGCGGATGCTGCGGTGCGGGTTGCCTGCGTCAATGCGGCCACCTTCCGGCCCACTGCGGTACCGGAGTTCATTGCCAAGGAGTTTCGTTGATGGGCGCTGAAGCGATGAGTAGTGAGTTGTCGATCATCAAGTTGGTACTCGACGCCAGTCCGCTGGTGCAGGCCGTGATGGCCTTGTTAGTGTTCGCATCGCTTATGTCGTGGACCATTATTTTTCGCAAACGCGCGGTGTTGCGCGCGGCACGCGCCAACGCTGATGAATTCGAGGCTAGTTTCTGGAAGGACGGTGACCTGACGGCACTCTATCGCAGCATCGAGGGACAAGGCGATTCGACCGGGATGGCGAGCATCTTCGAGTTCGGCTTTCGCGAATTCGCCAGGTTGCGCCAGTCGCCCGGTTCCTCCGAGCAGTTGCTGGAGGGGTCGCGCCGCGCGATGCGGGTCGCGCAGTTGCGCGAACTCGATCGGCTCGAGGATGGTCTTGCCAACTTGGCGACGATCGGTTCGATCAGCCCTTACGTCGGGTTGTTTGGTACCGTCTGGGGCATCATGAGTGCGTTCGTTGCCATCGGCGCGGCGCAGCAGGTGACGCTCGCCATGGTAGCGCCCGGTATTGCTGAGGCGCTCGTAGCAACCGCAGCGGGTCTGTTTGCCGCAATTCCCGCGGTCGTGGCTTATAACCGCTACGCTGATCAGGTGTCGCGGCTGGAACTGCGTTACGACGCGTTCATGGAGGAGTTCTCGACCATCCTGCAGCGCTACTCCGGCCGCACGACCAAGGCTGCTTAGTATGCCAACGGGCACGCGCAAACGGCGTTTGATGAGCGAGATCAACGTCGTCCCCTACATCGACGTGATGCTGGTGTTGCTGATCATTTTCATGATCACGGCGCCGTTGTTGGCTGAAGGCATCCGGGTGGAGTTGCCCAAGGCAGCAGCGCAACCACTCGATCCCCAGTTGCTCAAAGACCAGAAGCCGATCGTGTTGTCGATCGACTCGGCAGGGCGTTTCTTCGTGAACTATGGGGCGGATCAGGATGCGCCAGTAGAGTTGGTGGAGGTGACGGCGCGCGCGGCAGCAGTTCTGCGTCGAGCGCCCGACACCACCGTCCTGGTGCGCGGCGATCGACGGGTGGACTATGGACGCGTGATCGATGCGATGACGGCGCTGCAGTCTGCCGGTGCACGTAAGGTCGGTTTCGTCACTGAGCCGCCGCCTCCCAACACCGGACGACGCTGAGACCACGATGGCGCAACGGCAGGCGGCAACCGGGCGAGCATTGGCCCTCTCCATTCTGCTACACGCCGCCTTGGTGGTCATGGCGTTGGCAGCATGGTGGCAATGGCGTGACGATCCAGTCCCCGCGACGCTTGCGATCGAAGCCGCCGTCGTCGATGCGCGTGAACTCGACGGGCTACCGCCATCTCGGCCAGCACCCGTGGTGGCTGAACCAGAGCCGGCGCAAGTGCCCGAGCCAGCGCCAGTTGAGCCGCCACCACCAGCTGAGCCGGACCGCTCGGCTGAGTTGTTAGCGGAACAACGTGAAGCCGAGCGTCAGCAGCAAGTTGCTGCCGAGCGACTTGAAGATGAGCGGCGCGCTCGGGAGGCGGAGCAAGCGCAGCGCGACGCGGAGGCCAAGCGCGCGGCCGAAGTGAAGCGGCAGGCTGAAGCAAAGCGACAGGCCGACGCCAAACAGGCAGCAGACGCCAAGCGCCGCGCGGAGGAGCAGCGGTTGGCAGCTGAGAAACTCGCCAAGGAGAAAGCGGCGGCCGCAGCAGCTCGGCAGCAAGACGAACGAGAATCAGAATTGCGGCGACGCCTGGCTGCCGAGGAGCGGGGGGCTGCCATCCGCTCTGGGCCGGCCGCCGATCTATGGAAAGCCCAGATCCGGGCGCGGATCGAGCGCGCCTGGATTCGCCCGCCATCGGCGCGACTGGGCGTCGAATGCGACGTGTCGGTGACCCAGGTGCCGGGTGGCGAGGTCACTAGTGTGCGGGTAGAAAGTTGCACTGGCGGCGATGATGCACTGCGTTCATCGGTGGAAACGGCCGTGTACCGTGCCTCGCCGCTGCCATTGCCCCCCGATCCCTCTCTCTTTGAACGCAATCTCAGGCTAACATTCAGACCCAATGACTAGACATCTCGCAAGACAACTGGGGCTGGCGCTTATTGCGCTGGCCGTTTCCGCCACCAGCCTGGCGCAGCTCAAGATCGAGATCACCTCCGGGGTCACCGATCCGATTCCGATCGCGATCGTGCCGTTTGCGCGTGGTGCTGGCACAGACGCCGTGGACGTCGCCGCGGTCGTGCAGGCGGATCTTGAGCGCAGTGGGCGTTTCAAGCCGATGGCGCGCGGCGACATGCTCACCCAGCCGATTCGCAGCGAAGACATCGACTTGGCGGCTTGGCGGCAGCAACGCAATGACTTCGTTGCTGTCGGCCGTGTCACCGCTGCCGGGGCCAGAGCCTCGTTGAGGTGGAACTGGTCAATGTGCTGAATGGACAGCGGCTGATGACCGAGCGTTTTGCGACGCCCTCGCGCAACCTGTGGCGCGGCGCATCGAGTCAGCGACGCGATCTACCAGAAGATCCTCGGTGTGCGCGGCGCCTTCGCGACGCGGATTGCCTATGTCTCCGTGGATGGTCGGCCGCCTAATCAGCGCTATCAGTTGATCGTCGCGGATTCGGACGGTGAGAACGCGCGCGTGATCCTCGAGTCCAAGCAACCGCTGATGTCGCCGGCTTGGTCGGCGGACGGCGACTGGCTGGCGTATGTGTCGTTCGAACGGCGCGTCTCCGCTATCTACGTGCAGCAAGTCCGTACGGGCCAGCGCAGCATGGTGTCATCGCGCGCCGGTGTGAACGGTGCGCCCTCTTGGTCACCAGACGGCAAGACGCTGGCAGTCACGCTGTCGGGCAAGTCGGGCAACCTTGACATCTATCTGCTGGATCTCGCCAACCAGTCGTTGCGTCGCGTGACGTCAGACCCCGGTATCGACACCGAGGCGGTCTTCTCGCCCGATGGGCGGGAGCTGTACTTCACGTCGGACCGCTCGGGCAACCCGCAAATCTATCGGCTCGCCATCGGTGACCCCGATCGACCGAAGCGTGTTACGTTTTCGGGTGGTTACAATTCGCGGGCGCGGATTTCGCCCGACGGCAAACAACTGGCGATGACCACGCTGGATGCCGGCGCTTATCGGGTTGCCATCCAGGATTTGGCCAACGGCACGGTGAGTATTTTGTCGCGCGGTCGCCTCGACGAGTCCCCCAGCTTCGCACCTAACAGTGCCATTTTGATCTATGCGGGACGCGAACGAGGCCAGGGCATACTGGCAAGTGTGTCGGTTGACGGCGCAACGTCGCAGCGCCTGAAGGCGGATGCAGGTGAGGTGCGCGAGCCGGTGTGGGGACCTTTCTTGACGAATGGCGCGGCAGCTGCGCAGGACTGACCCAGCAAGAGGCGCGGTGTCTGAATAGCGACAAGCTGCTTGGGCGTCTGCAAATGTGTTACAAATTGCCCCGATCGCTGCGGTGCGATCTTTGGTTTTTTTTGGAGTTAGATCTATGCGACAACTACTGATCGTCGGTTCGATGGCAGCCGTGCTGCTGCTCACTGGCTGTTCGCTCGGCAAGAAGAACACGCGGCCCGATGCAACGGCGGGCGCGGATCAGTCCATGGGCGCGGCAGCGGGTGGCGTCGACAGCGACGGTGTCAGCAGTGCCGGTACGGTCGGTGGTGGTGAAGATGCCGACGGCCCCACGGGCGAGTTGTTATCACGCCGGATCATTTATTTCGACTATGACAGTGCGGATATTCGCGCCGACTCGCAGGAGATCGTCACAGCGCACGCGCGCTATCTGGCTAATAATGCGGGCACCCGCGTACGGCTCGAGGGGCACGCGGACGAGCGCGGTTCACGCGAGTACAACATCGGGCTGGGAGAACGTCGCGCGCAGGCCGTCCGACGCGTGCTGTTGCTACAAGGGGTGGCCGAGACGCAGCTCAGTACGGTGAGTTACGGTGAGGAGCGGCCGGCCGTCGCCGGTAGCGATGATGATGCGTACGCGCAGAATCGTCGCGTCGAAGTCATTTACCCGCGTTGAGGATCGTAATGTCGCGTCGTCGTTTGCTGGCTATTGCCGCACTATTGGGGCCGCTGGCCGGGTGTGCCGTGGCGCCGGAAGAAGATCCGGTGATGATCCGCTTGAGCGACCTCGATGGCCGCGTTGCCAGGGTCGAACGGGTGCTGACTAACGACAGCTTGCTCGACTTATCCAAGCGGATCGATGCCCTGCAGGGCGAGGTGCGCAGTCTGCGCGGCAGTGTCGAGCAGTTGGAGAACCAGACGGCAGGCGGCAGCAAGCAGCAGCGCGATCTCTATGGGGATCTCGAGCGCCGCTTAGTCGCACTTGAAGCTGGCGCGAGCGGTCTTACGGCGCCCGGCAGTGGCTCGGCGGCCGTGCCAGGCGACGAACTGGCATATGAGCGAGCATTCAACGCGCTCAAGTCCGGCAACTATCCCGGTGCGATCGACGGCTTCAAACAATATCTGCAACTCTATCCAACCGGCGCGTCGGCCAGCAATGCGCAGTACTGGCTGGGTGAGGCCTACTACGTGACGCGGGACTACGGCAACGCGGCGGCCGCCTTTCAGCGCACTGCCGAGGTCTGGCCCACGTCGCGCAAAGTGCCGGACGCGCTCGTGAAGTTGGGCTACACGCAGTTCGAGCAAAAGCGGTTCGAGGCGGCGCGCGACACGCTCAATAGTGTTGTGCAGCGGTTCCCAGGCACCGATGCTGCCCGGCTAGCTACGGAACGATTGCAGCGACTACCAAACAGCGCGCGCTGATTGGCGTTGAGCCATACGATGGCACGTAAAGCCGTGGTGCTGCTGTCTGGCGGACTCGACTCGGCCACTGTGCTGGCCATCGCGGCGGACAGCGGCTATGCCTGCCACGCCTTGTCGGTCGACTATGGGCAACGGCATGCGATCGAGCTCAATGCCGCGCGGCGTGTCGCCGAGGCGCTCGGCGCTGCTGAGTATCGCGTCATGGCGGTGGACTTGGCGCATATTGGCGGCTCGGCCCTGACCGATCGCGACATCGCTGTGCCAACCGCAGCGACTGACGGCATACCGAGCACCTATGTGCCCGCCCGCAACACCATCATGCTGTCGCTGGCGCTCGCCTGGGCCGAGGTGTTGCACTCAGAAGATATTTTCATCGGCGTCAACGCGGTCGATTATTCTGGCTATCCCGACTGTCGCCCCGACTACATCGCCGCCTTCGAGCGACTGGCGCAACTCGCCACGAAGACAGGTGTGGAAGGCGGTGCAATCCGTATCCATGCCCCACTCATGCAGATGAGCAAGGCGGCCATTATCGAACGCGGTATGGCGCTGGCCGTCGACTATTCCTTGACGGTGTCGTGTTATCAACCCGACTCGCGCGGTGGCGCGTGCGGGCTTTGTGATGCGTGTCGGCTGCGCCGGGCAGGCTTTGACGACGCCAAGGTCACCGATCCCACGCGTTACGCCTGATTTCGGCTAGGGTTCGCAGCGGCGCTCGCCGTCAATTTCTTGACGTTATAGCCGGCAAGTGTGTGGCGGCTCACGATTCGATCGCGAATCTCAGTGGCATGGAAGTTGCTCATTGATTGACAGTTCCACTACACAGTCCTGCTGACCGCATGTCGATGCAACCCCGTTATCGCTGTCATGGCGCCGTTCGAGTCGTGCTCGCTGCTGCGAGACCGCGGAGCGTGCGTCTATGACAACTGCCAGCGGCAGCGCCCGTCAAGGTACCGACCGCGCCGCGATACTTTTGTTAGCGTTGGGCGAGCAAGAGGCGTCGGCCGTGCTCAAGCACATGAGTCCGCGCGACGTCCAGAAGGTCGGTGCGGCGATGGCAGCGCTCGCCAGCGTCTCGCGCGATGACGTCAGCCGAGTTCTAGATGATTTTGCCGAGGCTACTGAAAAGCACACCTCGTTAGGTGTTGGCACAGACGACTACCTGCGTAAGGTGCTGGCCAATGCGCTGGGCGAAGACCGCGCCGCGGGCGTCATGGACCGGATTCTGGGCGGTCGTTCCAGTCGCGGGCTGGACGCCGTCAAGTGGATGGATCCCAAGGCGGTCTCGGAGATGATGCGCAATGAGCATCCACAGATCGTCGCGATCGTGCTGGCCTATCTCGAGCCTGAGCACGCAGCAGCGATTCTCTCCCAGTTACCCGACAACGCGAAGTCTGACATTCTGATGCGTATTGCCGTTCTCGACGGCGTGCAACCCATGGCGTTGAACGAACTCGACGGCGTCATGGAAAAGATGTTCGCCGGCAACGCCAATGCCAAAGCGTCCGTATTCGGCGGCCCCAAAGTGGCAGCCAACATCATCAACAACCTCGAGGCGAGCATCGAATCCACCGTGATGGAGCACATCGGGTCCGCCGACGAGGCGCTGGCCGCCAAATTGCACGACCTGATCTTCACGTTTGCGGATCTGATCGATCTCGATGATCGCGGCTTGCAGGAGCTGCTGCGTGAAGTGCAGGGCGACCAACTTATCCTGGCGCTCAAGGGCGTTGACGATGTCCTCAAGGAGAAGTTCTTCAAGAACATGTCGCAGCGCGCCGCGGACATCCTCAAGGACGATCTCGAGTCCAAGGGTCCGGTACGTCTCAGTGATGTCGAGGCCGCGCAGAAAGAGATGCTGATCGTGGTTCGGCGCATGGCCGAGGCGGGCACCATCATGCTCGGTAACAAGGGTGGCGGGGAGTTCGTTTGATGAGCGAGGAGAACGTACTCGAGCAGGCCGAAGTCGATGCCTTGTTGAAGGGCGTCGATGAAGGCGCCGTCGACACCGAAGGCCCGGCGGAGGATCCGGGCGTCGTGCGCAGCTATGACTTCAGTCGCGAGATGCGCATCGTACGTGGGCGTATGCCCACGCTCGAGATGATCAACGAGCGCTTCGCACGCTTGTTTCGCAACAGCGTTTACAACATGCTGCGGCGCTCGTCGGATATTTCCGTTGGCCCCGTGCAAACCCGCAAGTTCGCCGACTACATGCGCACGCTTGAGCTACCGACCAGCCTCAATCTCGTGCGCATCAGCCCATTGCGCGGGACGGCGCTAATCGTGATGGACCCCAAGTTAGTGTTCTCGGTAGTCGACAATTTCTTCGGCGGCAGCGGCAAGAACGGCGAGGTCGAAGCGCGTGATTTCACCGCCACCGAGTCGCGCATCATCCAGCTGATCCTGAATAGCTTGTTCAAGGACATGAAGGAAGCTTGGGCGCAGGTCGCGCCGATCGATGTCGAGTATATTTCCACGGAAATGAACCCTCACTTCGCCAACATCGTGGCGCCGAGCGAGGTCGTCGTGATCAGTTCGTTCAAGCTCAAGCTCGAGAGCGGCGGCGGCGATCTGCACATCACCATGCCGTACTCGATGATCGAGCCACTGCGCGACATGCTCGACTCGGGAATCCAGGGGGATCGGGCAGAGAATGACGACCGCTGGTATCGCACGCTGCGCGAGGAGATCGAGCACGCCAAGGTCGAGTTGCGATCAGTACTGGGCCAGACCGAGATCACGCTCGAGCGTTTGTTGAACATGCAGGTAGGCGACGTGCTGCCCATTGATTTTACCGGCCAGGCGACCGTCTACGCCGAGGACGTGCCCATCGTTCGCGGTAGCTACGGCGTTTCCGCCGGCTGCCAGGCCGTACGGGTGCAGGAGCGATACTCGCGCGTGGATGCCATGTCCGACGTTGCCCCAGCGCGAGTTTGAGCAATATCGAGAGCGCCGACCGCGGCGTGGCAGTGCGGCGCGACCCAAACGGGCGGCCATTGGGACAGTTGCCGCATGATGTTGTAGACTGCGCGTCCTCCGTCGGCGAGGGCCCGCACCTAGTGCCACCTGGGCCTCCGCCACACCCCGGATACGGGCCCTTAGCTCAGTCGGTAGAGCAGCTGGCTTTTAACCAGTTGGTCGTGCGTTCGAATCGCACAGGGCCCACCATTTGGAGTTGACCCCCTTTTGTGGACAGTACATGTTCACACAGAGAGGATCAATTCATGGGCAAGAAAGCGAAGCGATATACGCCGGAGTTTCGGCGGCAAATGGTTGAGCTCCATCGTACGGGTCGGTCGTACGCTGAACTGGCGCAGCAGTTCGGCGTCACGAGCTGGTCGGTTCGATACTGGGTCAAGCAAGCGGACCGGGATCGCGGCAAGGGCGATGGCGGACTGGCGACGGCCGAGCGCGAGGAGCTGACACGGCTCAGACGCGAGAGCCGTAAGCTGCTGCAGGAGCGGGAGATCCTGTCAAAAGCCGCGGCCTGGTTTGCGAACGAGAGCACCGCGACACCGAAGCGCTCTTCGGATTCGTGAAGGCAAACCAGGCCACCCACTCGGTACGGGTTATGTGCCGATTGCTTCGAGTCTCTGCCAGCGGATTCTATGCGTGGCGGGATCGCCCGATGTCGGCCCGTCGACGGGCCGATATCGGATTGAGTGCCAAGATCCAGAAGATCTATCGCCGCTCGAGAGGGCGCTACGGCTCGCCTAATATTCATGCCGAGTTGAAGGACGATCACGATGTACACATCGGCTGCAAGCGCGTGGCACGACCGATGCGCGAAAGCGGCCTCAAAAGCATCGTTGCGCCGAACTACGTGGTAACAACCATACCCGACGGGATGGCTAGAGCCAATGAGGATCTGGTGAACCGGCAGTTCAAGGCGAACGGTCCTAATCAGTTGTGGGTGGCTGATGCGACGTACATCCCGACTTGGGCGGGTACGGTCTACCTGGCGATGGTATTAGATGTGTGGTCGCACAAGATCGTCGGCTGGGCCATTGAGGATCATCTGCGAACCGAGCTGATGCTGGACGCCTTGAACATGGCGCTAACACAGCGACGACCGATGAATGTCATTCATCACTCGGACCACGGGTGTCAATACACGAGCTACGCCTTTGGCAAACTCTGCCAGGAGATGAACGTGATGCCCTCCATGGGAACAGTGGGCGATGCCTACGACAATGCGATGGCTGAGAGCGTATTCGCTTCGCTGGAGAAGGAACTGCTCCAGCATCGGCGGTTCAAATCGAAATCCGAGGCGAAAATGGCTGTCTTCGAATGGATCGAAGGCTGGTACAACCCGCATCGGCGGCATTCGTCAATCGGCCGCTTGTCGCCGAATAACTTTGAGAGGAGACTAACAGTCAGTAACGAGAGCAGGATTTAGACAACTACCCGTCCACGAAAGTGGGTGAGTTCCAGTTGGCAACGAAGTGCGCGAGCTTCGCGCCGGCGATGCCTACTATTTCCGTAGCACCGAGTCACTTCGTTTCCGCAACACCGGGCGTGGAGTTTGCAGGCTTGTTACTGCTTGTACGCCGCCGACGTTTTGATCGCACAGCACATCGTGACGCGGACCTACTTGGCGGTGTCGATTGGAACGAAGCTCGTTTCCTTGATTTCTTCCATGACGACGTAGCTGTGTGATTCGGCCGGCACCGCCAGCTTGGCAAGGATGCTGGCGAGGAGGCTGCGATATTCAGACATCGCATGCAGCCGCGCTTTCACCAGGTAGTCGAAGCTGCCAGCGATGAGGTGACACTCCATCACCTCGGGTATGGCGAGTAGCTCCTGGCGCGCGCGCTTGAACACTTCACCTGATTTCTGCGACAGCGTGATCTCGACAAACACCAGGATTGCCTTGCCAATAGCCTGCGGATTCACACGGGCGTAGTAGCCCGTAATGACGCCGTTACGCTCCAGGCGCTTGACGCGCTCGGCGCACGGCGACGTGGACAGTCCGATCCGCTCCCCGAGCTCAGTCATCGAGATGCGACCCTCGCGCTGCAGAATGTCGAGGATCTTGCGGTCGGTGCGGTCGAGCTCAGGCATTTCTTCGGCAGTTCCGGTAGTGGCGAGGCGGTTGCAGCAATTATTCTTGTTTTGACCGAGCAGTTCAGCAATTTCTCGTGCGCGAGGTCGATTAGTTTGCGTAGATCATTGGCGGTTCGTTGGGTTTACATGAAAATCATCGTTCTGGGCGGTGGCGTGATCGGTGTTACCACGGCGTACTACTTGGCGTGCGCGGGTGCCGACGTGCTGATTGTCGAACGACAGCCCGGTGTGGCGCTTGAAGCCAGCTTCGCCAACGCCGGACAGGTGTCGCCCGGCTACTCGACCCCGTGGGCCGCGCCCGACATTCCGATGAAGGCGCTGAAATGGCTGTTCCTGCGCCACGCGCCGCTCGCGCTTCGTCCTGATGGCAGCCTGTTTCAGCTGCAATGGCTGGCATCGATGCTGCGGAACTGCACGGCGCGGCGCTACGCGGTCAACAAGGAGCGGATGATGCGGGTCGCCGAGTACAGCCGGCACTGTCTGCAGCAGTTGCGCGCCGATACCAGCATCACCTACGAGGAGCGCACGCTGGGTACGCTCCAGCTCTTCCGATCTCAGGCGCAGCTCGATAGCGTCGCGCGCGATGTTGAGGTGCTGCGCGAGTGCGGCGTGCCTTTCGAGTTGCTGGACAGAGCTGGGCTGGTGCGCGCCGAGCCCGGGCTGTCCCACGCCCGCACCGCGCTGATGGGTGGCCTGCGGCTTCCGAACGACGAAACCGGCGACTGCTACCTTTTCACCAAGCGGTTGGCCGAACGCGCGCGCGCGCTCGGTGTAGTGTTCCGCCACGGCGTTGCGGTGCGCCGCCTACGCCAGGACGCGGGGAAAATCGACGCTGTCGAGCTCGATACGGCGGACGGTGAGCTCCTGCGTGCGGATCGCTATGTGCTCGCCTGTGGTAGTTATACGCGTGCCCTGTTGCAACCGCTCGGCCTGCGAATTCCCGTGTATCCCGTCAAGGGCTACTCACTGACCATTCCGATGCACGACGAGTCGCGTGCGCCTGTGTCGACGGTGCTCGATGAGACCTACAAGGTCGCACTGACACGTTTTGAGCGACGCATCCGCGTCGGGGGCATGGCTGAACTCGCTGGTTTCGATCTGCGACTCGGCCCACGACGACGCGCAACACTCGAGAAGGTAACGGATGAGCTGTTCCCGGGCAACGATCTGGCGGCGGCGCAGTTCTGGACCGGGCTGCGACCCATGACGCCGGACAGCACGCCGATCATCGGCGCGACGCACTACGACAATCTGTTCCTGAATACTGGCCACGGGACACTTGGCTGGACGATGGGCTGCGGGTCTGGCCAGTTGCTAGCCGATCTCATCACCGGTCGCCGTCCCGCCATCGACGTGGACGGACTCGCACTCAATCGCTACCCGTCAGCGCGCAGTGGACACGGTTTGGCCCCGCATTCGTTGAAGGTGTCGGCATGAGTCGACCGTCCCGCGCCCGCATCGATCTCGCCGCCCTGCGGCATAACTATCTGGCGGCGCGTCGCCTACACGGCGGACGAGCAGTGGCGGTGCTGAAAGCAAACGCTTACGGTCACGGCGCAGTCGTATGCGCCCGCGCACTCGAGTCCATCAGCGATGCGTTCGGCGTCGCCTTCGTCGCGGAGGCACAAGAGCTCTGCGAGGCGGGTATCCGCACGCCAATTCTGGTGCTGGAAGGCGCGTTTACACCGACGGAGCTCGAGCGTGCGCATCAGCTCGGACTCTGGCTCGTCGTCCATCATGAAGAACAGCTGCGGATGATCGAGCGAGCGCCGACTAACTGCACACGACTCAATGTCTGGTTGAAAATCGACAGTGGCATGCGCCGCGCCGGTGTGCCGCTGGCGCAGGCCAAGAACTTCCATGCGCGTTTGCTAACGACTGGCCGGGTCGCGTCGATCACATTGATGAGCCATCTGGCGCGGGCCGACGAACCACGTGCCGAGGCGACACGGATGCAGATCGAGGAGTTTGACGCCGCAACCGCTGGCTTGCCGGGGCCGCGCAGTCTGGCCAACTCCGCCGCGATACTGGCATGGCCCAGTGCGAGCCGCGACTGGGCGCGCCCAGGGATCGTGCTGTATAGCGTCGATCCAACGGGTGAGTCGCAGCTCGATTGGCGCGCCGTCATGACGCTCATCAGCGAAGTCTTTGCGGAACGACTGCTTGCGCCGGGCGAGGCGATGGGATACGGCGGTAGTTTCGTTGCGGAGCAGGCGACGCGAGTCGGTCTCGTGGCGCTCGGATATGGCGACGGCTATCCGGCGCGCGCTTCGACGGGGACGCCGGTCGCGGTCGACGATCGTCGCACGCGCGTGATTGGTCGTGTGTCGATGGACATGCTGGCGGTCGATTTGAGCGAACTGCCGGAGGCGGGTGTTGGTAGCCGCGTCGAATTGTGGGGTGCGAATGTCCGCGTGGCTGAAGTCGCGGCGCATGCGGGTCTACTGACCTACGAGATTTTGTGCAACGTCAAGCGGGTGCCGTTCGACTATATCGAAGCCGCGAACAGTGCAACCGAGACAGGTGACCGACGGGCAAGAACCTAAGGAGACTTGAAGAGGGGACGGTTGTTCGGATTGTCGTCAATTCGCTTGAAGTCCAGATGATGTGACTTGTTAGAGCGTGCTTCGCATCGGACCGGGATAACAACTCGAAGCGCTTGGTGGATCGAATTGGCTCGATTAGTTGCCCGGGCCAAGACTCGTGTAAAGCATCAGGTTCATAATCTGCCGCCAGCTTCTGCGCTGCGCGTGTGCGCGACGCGAGCCAGGACATCCGCGGCATTACAGACGATCGCAAAGTGCCGATCCAGATTTTCCAGCGATGCGATCCCCAACCGGGCATCGGAATAACCCGTGAGGTCCGCACAAACCACGACGTTGTAATCGAGTTGAGAGGCATCCCGCGCGGTCGAGTCTACGCACGCGTTGGCGGCCGTTCCACAGACTACGACGGTCTCGATACGTTGCGAGCGGAGCAGCATATCGAGGTTCGACCCCATGAATGCGCTGTAGCGGTACTTGTGAATGTGGACATCGCCACTTTCCGCTCCGATGCCATCGGCCAGCTCAGCGCCAGGCGTCCCATCAGCACATAAACTCAGGCGCTCGGTCACACGTCTGACCCGGCGCAGTACTGCGCCGGACGTCAGCAGCGCATTCTGCTGCTGGTGCACCCAGATGATCGGTACGCCTGCGGCCCGCAGCTGCCTGACAAAGCGCGCAACGGGTTGAACGATCGCGGTGTTTTGCGCCACATCGACGCCTGCCAACGCTAGAGCACCATCCGGCGCACAGAAGTCCCGTTGCATGTCGACGACGATGACTGCGATCGCTGGTTGGAGTACTTCGGAGAGTATTCCTGCCTTGACTGGATCCAAATCAGGTAGCACGCAACGTGTCCTTAGGCTTCGGGTTGTGATCGTTTGCAGAGATCTGCTCGTGTCGCTGCGCTGGCGTTAGAACTCCATTTTGTCTGAGGCATGATGCAATTACTCCTTAAGAGTATTGCATTTCGTAGTCCGATGGGACGAGATTACAACCAGATCCAGTCCTGGTCGTTTTGGGATCAGAGTCACCGCTGATCGACGCATTTCAGCAAGAAAAGCCGCATAAGCGTATCTCGACTGCCATCATGGACGCGCCGAAGCGTAGGACATAAGCGGCTGCGACTGAGGATGCACGACCGGCCGACTCCGCGCCTGCGGTGACGCAGTTTGGCGATGCTTGTAGCCAACGAAACTAACAGCGCAACAATACGTGATATCCACATGACGGCAGCCACCAGTAATACGAACCGACGGACAGATTCAGCCGGCGCTCGGCGCGAGATCGTCCTATCCGCCACCGGCGTGAGCAAAATCTATCGGTCGGGCGAGGTCACTGTGCATGCCCTTAAGGAAGTCAGTCTCGAGCTCTATGCCGGCGAGTTGCTGGTCTTATTAGGGGCTGTCGACTTCCGTTAGGAGTGTCAAATATTTCCGAATTGATGTCACAAACGGACTCTTGCGCGGTGTAAGTTACCCTAATACGTGTCGAACTCGGCCCTTTAATCGTGTCGCTGACACTTGCAAAGGTAAATGACAGTATTTGAGGATATTCCGCGCACGACCGATATGGAAAGAAACCTGTTCGCGGCCCGTGCAAAACGCGCTGCCTTGTTAGATGAGCGAACAAAGCGTGCCACGATAGACGCCACAAGGTGATATCGAGTTTTGACACCTACTACTGACAAAACGGGATGCTAAGGTGATTTTTCGCTTATTGCGCGCATGGAGACAATCGCACGTAACCTATTGAAAAGGCGTCAGAATGGTCACTTCGTCGAGTGACAGCCTTCAAGGATAAAATGACAGTTATTAGGGTAATCCACATCCTGCTTCACTTCTGACTGATCAATACTCTTGTTCAATGGATCGACCTCATTGGTCCAAAGCTTGATGACGGTATCCGACGCGGCGGCGGGGCGCCTCGTGCTCCGGACGTTTCGCGCTGCAGCGACGGCTGTTCAACCGCGTCAATAGAGCCTCTGCGTGACTTCAGCCGCTAGCCTTATAGGGCGTTAGAGGTTTTCAGTCCTGACGAACTGTCCGTCGTTAGGCGTGATTGCTCGTCCGGGCTCAAACTGGCGTTTCGTGTGCTGGCCGCTCGATGCGCCGCGAATTTTGAAGCATTTTGGCACCCAATGAACAGAGAGCCGCCCATGCTGCACCGACCATCCAGCCGGCAAGCACGTCGCTGGGCCAATGCACGCCCAGGAAAACCCGCGTGGTTCCGACCAAGAGGGTGAGGCAAACCGCGATGCTGATTAGGTACACTTGCAGTCGCCGCGGTTCCTGGCTGCGTGCGAGCAATACCGCCAAGGTCAGATACACGATCGCCGAATTCATGGCATGACCGCTGGGAAAACTGGGCGACGCAACTTCCACGAGGTGCGGGACCAGTTCGGGCCTTTCACGACTGAAGACCGTCTTGATCAGTGCGCTTAGGACTGCGCCGCCGCAAATGGATAGCACAACGAATGCAGCGGTCGCCCACTTGCGCTGTGCGGCCAAGAATCCGACAGCCAGCAAGGTGACGAGAGCAAGAATCGGGGCTCCGCCTAGAGCGGTAAAATCGATCAACACGGTTTTCAGCCACGTGGGTCCTACGGGAACCGTCATATCCTGCGCGGTTCGCAGCGCCTGCAGAATCATGACGTCGATCGCAACCGTGTCGCCCTCGACGACCTCAGACGCCAACTTAAGAAATCCGTACAGGGTAGTCGCCGCCACCAGAAAGCCCACGAGTATGCAGCTGTCTCTGCGGTGAGGGCGGACCCGTTCTGCGATCTCGGAGGTGTGGCTCATAACCGTACTCATCATTCTATAATTAAAGCGCTCGTCGCACTCCCACGATGCCAAGTTCCCGTCACCAACTTAACAAAGAGTGGCGGTGAGAGTACCCAGATGTGGGAGGTGCTGCTGCAAATCCGCGTCAGCGTGTTGAACGGTGACGAGGAGGGGTGTTTTCGCGGTGGTATCCGCCCTTCGAGCTCGCGGGCTGTACGCGTATGGCGTCGCATGCCCCGGATCTGGTTGTTGTCCGTACCGGCAGCGTCACACTCTGCGCTCCTAATTACGATGTCGGTGCCGACTAGGTGTCTTAAATCACATGCTACTTAGTCAGACTGAAACTCTCCGGCGAACAGCAAAGTCGACGGCGTCGGGGTGCCATCCGACGAGCAGGACAATTGTTTTGCTCGACATAAAACCTCCTTTGGTACGGGCCGGCGCAAAAGGTGCGGCCTAACGAGGCAGTAGAAAAACAAGGCCAGCCAACCCTACGTCAAAAAACGTCGCTTCTCTAGCGCGAGTGCGGGCTTGAACCACTTCCGTCCGCAGCTTTCGCTAAGATCTAACCAAAGAGGCAAATGACTGCAGCAATTCTGACGCCGCAAGGTCGCACAGCGGCGGTTCGACCGTCAGCAGTGCCCCGGCAACCAGGTCATCCGACATCTGCCGTATCGCACCGGTCAGGACGTCCCCGATGACATCGGGATGCAGATTGTCGGCAGGTAGCTGCACGACGCTCGATCGTCGGCCTTGAGTCGCTGCCAGGATGGCGCCGAATTCCAGATCATGTGTGACAACGACGTAGCCTCGCCGAGCGGCAAACTCCATTAGATCGACCTCACTCGCATCGGCGGATCCCAGCGCGGACCAATGCTCAGCCTCGAAACCCGCCGCCGGCAGTCGAATGACCCCATGCGGCGACAGATTCATATCGATCAGGAGCTTCAAGCTTTCGCCAGGGTGACTTCGCGCTCCTCGGCCAACCAGGCCGCGTACTGCAGGGCCTGCAATATCTCCTCGCGTTCTAAATACGGGTAATCCGCCAGTAATTTCTCGATGGTCCGGCCCGCACCGATTTGGCCGACGATCATGCCGACAGACACCCGCATCCCGCAGACGCAAGCCTTGCCGCCCATGACGGCGGGTTGGCGGGTGATTCGATCCAGTGTTGCCATGATTGAACTCTTCGAGGTGAAATCGGCAAATTTGAGACCTGCTATAGCGCAACGACGGTAAGGCCTCAGCCGTGTTCACATGCTGAATCAGAGCCTTGCCAGGTTTTGTACGAGGCGTCGGGGGGTGGCTAAGGCGTTGAAGCAGATTTGAAGCGCGCACTTCGGGTGTGTCCAATTCGTGTCTATCAGTGCTGCTCAGTCGTGCTCAGTCCTGCCAAAGTCGCAACAAACGCCCTGAGGCAAGTGGTTAGTAATCAGAGACTTACAACTAGAGCAGAGGCCTTTTAACTAGTTGGTCGTGCGTTCGAATCGCACAGGGCCCACCATTTTGGGCCAATACAATCACCAACTTACGAGCGATCGGGTCATGTTGCTCTGCGGCGAAGCCAGGTGCTTGTGGCCGTTTTGTGTCCATCCTGGCCACAAACCTTCTCCGCGGCCGCAATCAGATTCGATAATTCCGCGCGTGAGTAGTGACTCGCAATGCGGCCGCTGCGATGGCCCAGAAGATCCTGACGGTCCTCAAATGACACACTCGCGGCGCGCAATCGCCGGCCGAAGGTATGTTTCAGGTCGTGTACCTGCAGGTTTAGAAACCCTGTGTGTAGCTTAGTGCTGGCCGAGGAGCGTGAGCGGATCGGCGGCTTTGCGCTGCTGCACCCGCGCATCGGGTATCGCAAGCTCACGTGGATGATGATCGATGCAGACATCGCCAGCGTCGGCGAAAGCACGGTCTATCGGGTGCTGAGCGAAGCGGACTTGTTATCCCGTTGGAAGCGCTCGGAACGATCCTCAGGCAGCTATGACTTTCGCCCCACGGCGCCGAATCAGCAATGGCATACCGATGTGATGTACGTCTGGGTGCGGTGCCGGTTCTACTTCCTGGTGAGTTTTATCGATGCCTACAGCCGCTACCTGGTGCATCACCGGCTACTCACGCGGCTCGATGGCAAGTCAGTCTCAATCGAGCTTGAGGTGGCGCTGGAGGCCGCAGGCTCCGTGCAGCCGCGCATCGTGCACGATCACGGCAGCGAGTTCGTCAATCGGGATATCGCCGCGGTCGGCAAGGCGCACAACTTGCTCGACATCAAGACGCGTCGCCAACATCCCGAATCAAACGGCATTGCCGAGCGCTTCAACGGCACCGTGCGCGACGAGACGAGCGACAACTATGGCAACAATTATCTCGAGGCGCAGGCGACGATCGCGAGCCTCGTGCGCCCTACAACCAAGAACGATTGCATGCCACGCTGGGCTATATGACTCCAGCGACTTGGCATCGCGGCCGACCGGATGATCTTCGAGTGGAGCGTGCGCGGCGACTTGCTGCGGCCCGTGCGCACCGAAAACTGATCAATCAGCAGCGACTAACCGAGGCCGCTTGAGCCGTGAAAGTCTCCCTTCCTAACCAAAGCATTTTGTCCAAGTTGACATGAAGCGCGACAAAAATCACTTTCTTCCTCCGATCTTGTCTGGACCTGCTACTTCATATTAAGTCGCAGGTCTGTCCACCGCACCGATCGCTTCATGTGCTGCGAGAGAATTCATCGATGGGCGCTTTGTGATTTCGTCGTACCATTCCGAAAGCGCTGGGTGACCAACGCGCCAGTCGTAGGTTTCGTCGCCCGATTCTAGCTGACACATAACGATTCTGTTGGGCCGTGGGTCCATGCGCGGCGGCGGACCGGGACTGACAAAGTACGAAATTCCTCCCGCAATGCAGACATGGCCGATATGGAAATCCGTCGATGTAAAGGTCCTCGCATCACGCTCGAGCTGATCAAACGCCGCCATAATTTTGTGGCGATCATGCTTAAGTACGTCGATCCGCCAGTCCTCGCGAGGGCGAACACTCTCCAGCTGCATATGCACCACAGCGTCGAAAAGGCCATCGCCCAACGACATCTGGCGTAGAGCCCTCCAACGCCGCGCATCCTGAGGGAAGAGATGACGTCCGGTGCTCAACGAATCCAAGTATTCGCAAACAACAAGACCACCATACAGAACCTCACCGTCGTCGGTGTGCAAATAGGGCACTTTGCCGAGTGGATTGCTTTGCCAAAGCGGCGAATCCTCTACAAAAGGATATAGGCACTCAAATTCCAAGTCACGCAACACGCCCGCCTCGTGTGCCACGACGAGTACCTTATGGATGTAACCCGGATCCGGAGAAGTTACAAGTTTCACGAATTACCAATCCTCCACGTTCAGTCTCAAGACAAACAGAGATTCCGGCGTTCTCGTCATGCTGCTCATGAATTCTCAAGGAGGCATAGCGAGTGCGCGTCTGATTTTGACACGAGATCACGGCCTCTTCATCGATCAGCTTTGTCGACTCTGAGCGCCGCATTCCGAGCACCGACGCTTCGAGCTCGCTGCCGTGGTTGGGCGTTTGGGCCGAGCTGCCACAGTCACGGCGCCCATGCGGTACCGGCTCGTTACGCAAAGCAGTTGGCCATGACGGCTGTTACAATAGCGGAGGACTCTAATGCCCTATGCTACTGAAAGCGGGGGGGCGTCGCTTTGTCTCAATCGAATTGAAGTCCTATCGCGCGAAAACAAGATCTGAGGAACGCAATACTATGACCAATGCCTTCGTATGCCGCGGCCTTCTGGCGGGGACCGCACTGATTGTTCTTGCGTCAACGGCTCATGCGCAGCAAAAGGAGGCTGTCCTTGAGGAGGTAAACCGTCACCGCAGAGAAGCGGGTGGAGTCTTCAGCACGTACCGATTTCAATCGTCGCATACGCGGGCAACCAGCTTCAAAACCAGAATGTGTACGATATCCAGGGCATTGCGGTTGAAACCCCGAGCTTGGCGTTCTCCAGCGCTACGGGTGAGGCGCAGCTCTATATCCGCGGTATCGGCACAAATGGGTACGGCGTCACGGTTGATCCGTCCGTTGCCATGCATCAGGACGGCGTCTATCTCGCGCGCACCCACATGGGCCTGACCCAGTTCCTTGATGTGGAGCGTGTGGAGATTCTTCGCGGCCCGCAGGGAACGCTTTACGGTCGAAATGCGACTGCCGGAGCCATCAATATCATTTCCAGAGCGCCGACCGAGGAGTTGGAAGGTTATGTACGCGCCGGCATGGGTAGCTGGAAACGGCGTGAGTTTGAGGGCGCGGTCAGTGGCGCGGTCACGGATGGTGTGCTGGCCCGATTGTCGTTCAGGTCTCTCGAAGATGACGGTTTCACCAAGGATCTTGATCCCCGCGGCGGTGATCAGATCGATGATAATGGTCTCTTCGCCATGCGCGGGCAGGTGGAGTTCGGTCGCGACGAGCCGCTGAACGTCCGGATCATCGCGGACTGGAGCGAATTCAAAAGCGGCAACGGGACGATCATTCCGCGTGATCATTTGGGTATGGCGGAAACGCTGGGCGCTGTGCCGACTGGGAAAATCGATGAGACCAGGAATGACTTGCCCACCAAGCAGCTATGGGAGTTCTGGGGTGTCACGATGCTCGCAGACTATAAGGTCAATGAGAATGTGACCCTGAGTTCCGTAACTGGCTACAAGAGCTACGACAGTGATCACCTGTTCAACACCGACGGAACCGAAATTGATGTGACCCGGTCAAATCTCCAGTACGACACGACGCAGTTCTCGCAGGAATTGCGTGTCCAGGCCGCATGGGGCAATTTTGACGTCTTGCTGGGCGGGTACTACCTACACGAGGACAAGCGCGGCGCACTAGGTCTGATTCGGGCGAACATCAATCGTACAATCATTATTCCCAATGACGATACGGCGGATGCCTTTGCCGCATTCGGCCAGGCGAGGTTCAGGGCTACTGAACAGCTCTCCTTGATCGCAGGCTTGCGTTATTCCTACGAGGAGAAGAAGGATTTTACTTCTATCGGAGCGATTATTGGCGGTGATTTCCTCCATGGCCTCGACAGCCTGGCAGCCGTGACTGTTTCTCCAGACGCGATGACAAGAAGAGCTGGCAAGACCTCTCACCGCGTTTTGTTGTCCAGTATGACATCAATGATGATGCCAACGTGTTTGCCTCTGCCTCGAAGGCGTTTAAGTCTGGTGGGTGGAATGGACTGACCGCGAGCCCCTCTTTTAACGAGGAAGTTTTGTGGAGCTATGAAGTGGGTGTCCGGTCCGAGTTCATGGACCGCCGTCTGAGGCTGAATGCAACCGCGTTTTATTATGACTACAAGGACCTGCAGGTAACGACCACGCTCAACGGCCTGACGGTCACCACCAACGCGGCGTCAGCCACCACCAACGGGCTGGAAATCGAAGCCATTGCTCTGCCGACGCCAGAATGGCGGATCAATGTATCTGGGGCCTATCTGGATGCGAAATATGACAACTTCCTCTCACCATTCGGGATTTGCCCAGCTAATGCAACCCCTGGCCGAGTTGGCGAGCACTTGTAACGGTGCCGCTGCCGGCGCAGCGCGGGCGTTTGACCTGTCCGGCAATACTCTGGCTAACGCGCCGGAGCTCAAGTTTACTGCCAACTCGAAGTATGATCTTGCGCTTTCCAACGGCGGCACCGTGACCTTGTTCGGTCAAGTCGTTTATCAGTCCAAACTCTACTTCACGCAGTTCAATGAGGACATAGTTGGCCAGAGCGGATTTGCGCTAGCGGATGCGCGGATCTCCTACGATCTGCCGGATAACGACTGGAGCATTGGCTTCCTCGTAAAGAATATCTTTGACAAGGAGTACTACCAGAACGGCGTTCGCTTCACGTCCACTAGTGACCCGGCGAAAGACCGCTTCCAGATCGGGAACTCCCTCGGCTATCCGGCGCAGGGGCGGTCTTGGGCGCTCCAAGTCAACGTCAACTTTTGATCAAGCATATGACGTAGGCCAGTCCCAAAAAGGACTGGTCTGCGTCATTGGATAGAGGACGGGGATGTTGGGGTGGATATGAGTCGCGTGGGTCGCGGCGGTTACGTCTGGTAGCGAGAGGAGGTTCATCACGCGCCCTCGGACATCGTCACTGGTTATAATCTCTTCGTCCGGCTCATAGATGGGCGATTGGACAACTGCTTCGACAACGAAAAGAAGCCTTTCTCCCGGATGCCCTACTATCAACCCGCGCTTCCCGAACGTCTCAAGCCCTATACCAAACCGTATGTCCGACAGCCGAAATACTGAGGTGGCCAACGTCGCACCGGCAGAAGGCTCTTCATTGGCCATCCCCTATCGTGGGTTGGTATTCTGTCAGCGTTCTGATGCTGGGCTATATCGTGTCCTATGTGGATCGGCAGATCCTGACCCAGCTGGTAGGGCCGATCCGTGCTGATCTCGGCATTACGGATACGCAGTTCAGTCTCCTCCACGGGCTGGCGTTTGCACTCTTCTACACCATAATGGGCATTCCCATTGCGCGGCTGGCCGATCGGCGTAGCCGGCGCGCCGTTGTTGTAAGCGGTGTTGCGTTCTGGAGCGTGATGACCGGCATTTGCGGAATGGCATCCAACTTCTGGCAGTTGTTTGCCGCGCGCGTGGGTGTAGGTATAGGGGAGGCGGCATTGTCCCCAGCCGCCTATTCCATGATTTCCGACCTGTTCCCCAAGGAAAGGCGCGGGGCGGCGCTAGGTCTCTATTCCGCAGGTGCGTTTCTTGGTATCGGGTTCGCCTTCATGATTGGTGCGTTCGTGATTTCGAAGCTTCAGGGTATTGATGTCGTAACCCTGCCTCTTGTGGGGGATGTGCGCCCATGGCAATCCGTATTCTTTATTGTCGGTTTCCCGGGGCTTTTGGCTGCCGGGTTGCTCCTCACCGTACGGGAACCGGTGCGCCGGGACAGCTTGGCTGCGGCCAAGGGTCAACCATCTTCGATTGGTGATCTTCTTGATTTCCTGAAGCTCAATCGGGCCACGATTCTGACCCATTTTCTAGGATTTTCGACAATCACCCTGGTGTTCAACGGCATCCTCACTTGGGCGCCTGCCTATTTCGATCGCCGGCATGGTATCCCGGTGCAGGATTCAGGGACCCCGCTTGGCCTGATTGTAGTGGTTTTCGGAACCGCCGGTATTTTCCTCGGCGGTGTGCTCTCCGATCATTATCTGAGCAAGGGGAAGACGCATGGCCCGCTGATCGTGGGGCTTATCTCAGCCTCGGTGCTCGTGCCAGTCGCCGGTACTTTGTCGTTGGTCGAAAACCCGATGATCTCCATGGCCATTTTCGCGCCGTTCGTGTTTTTCGTCGGATTTCCTTTCGCCGCCGCCATAGCCGGTTTGCAGATGATAACGCCCAATCGTCTGCGGGCTCAGGTGGGCGCGCTCTATCTGTTTTTCATCAACCTTACGGGTATAGGGTTTGGGGGAACCTTCACGGCACTGTTTACGGACTATGTGTTCGGGTCTGACCAGATGCTGCATTATTCCATGGCCATTGTTGGCGCTGGGGCTCGCTTGTAGCAGCCTTGCTTCTGTTTTGCGCAATTGGCCCCTTCAAGGTTTCTGCGGCCCGTCATTCTGCTTGAGCGAAACAAAGGCAAGAGGAGGCTCGTATGACTGGCTCAGTCATCACTATGGACATCGATCATGTTGGCGTGGCTGGACGGGATATCGATGTTTTGCTTAAGGCTTATGAAGCGCTTGGCTTCAAGCTGACACATCCTGAACCTCTGATCGGGATAGACAAAGATGGCAAGGCCGTCCCGATGGGCCAAGTCAGTGCTCACTTTATGTTCCGTGACCGCTACGTTGAACTGACCGCGGTTACAGGGGAGAAGGCGGACAATCACTTGGAACCATGGCTCGCCCTTTACGACGGGCTGCTTATCCTGGCTCTTGCGGCCCAGGACGCCGACAGTGTGCGGGCTACCTTGATCAGGATAACCTGGAATCCCGGTCCGATTCAGATCGCAGGGCGTGAGGTCTGCTACGGACGCGGCGGCAGTGCTCGCTTTGCTTGGTTCGGATTTCCCCCCGGCACGTTCCCGGAGGCTTTCGTCTGCATCATAGAGCAACGTACACCTGAAATCGTCTTTCAGACAGAAATGACCGACCATCCCAACGGAGCGGTGGATCTTGTTGGTGTCTACATGGTTTCAAAGAACCCCGCTGCCGCGGCTGAGCGCTATCGGCCTTTTGAGGCGCTGGATGCGCACCGATTTCTTGATGTAATGGGGCTTGGTGAGGCGCAGGAGAGGTTTCCCGGCGTTGCGTTGTCCGCGGAGGACAACTACCTGCTTGGCATCAAAGTCAGGGTGAAGGGCCTTCGTGCGCTGCGAGAAATCCTCGAACAGGCGTCCGTGCCATATATGGCAGACGGTAAGCTGATCCGTATTGCACCCTGAACATGCAGGCGGGGCGATGATCATTTTTTTCTGAGTGAAAATTTTTGATGGATGCGTCACGGCTCATCAGATCTTGATTTTCTTGATGGCGCGATACACCGATGGGACGAATGCAAGATCAAACAACCGCGTGACAGCTAAGGCCGTTGTAGATTTCAGCGCCGGCTTCGACCCGCAGCAGTGGTCGCCGATATGGTCTGAGGCGTATTGCAACGGGAAGGGATTAGCGTTTCTTGATCAAGTGGAACCGCCATCCTGGGTCATCGGCGATTTGGTACGGGCGGCCCGCCATCCGGGCATCCTCTATCGCTCCGCCCGCGATCCTGACAGTATCTGCTTGGTGCTTTATCCGGAACTCGCGGATCAGTTCAGCGCGCCAGTGTTCGACCCAAACGAGCTCCTGTCGCGCAATGCCGATTCTTGGAAGGCAAGTTCCTAGAGTCAGCGTGTGTCCATTTCGTGTCCATCGGCGCTGCTCGGTTGTGCTCAGTCCTGCCAAAGTCGCAACAAACGCCCTGAGGCAAGTGGTTAGTTATCAGACACATACAAGTCGAGCAGAAGCCTTTTAACTAGTTGGTCGTGCGTTCGAATCGCACAGGGCCCACCATTTTGGGTCAATAAAATCATCAACTTACGAGCGATCGGATCATGTTGCTCTGCGGCGAAGCCAGGTGCTTGTGGCCATTTTGTGTCCATCCTGGCCACAAACCTTCTCCGCGGCCGCAATCAGATTCGATAACTCCGCGCGTGAGTAGTGAGTCGTAATGCGGCCGCTGCGATGGCCCAGAAGATCCTGACGGTCCTCAAATGACTGCGTATTTCAGGTAAGCCGGGCCAGCATTTCACGCCAAGGCGGGCCACTGTTTCACGCATGGTGGGCCGATGGGTTGAACGACTGCGAGACGATGTGGACTGTGTAACGATTTGATCCGCCGGTCAATGGCTGGCGGTGCGTGAACGGGTGGCGGTGCTCCTGGCTTTACGCATCGAGTCGCCCTTGAGGTTGATCTTGTAGGCGTTGTGCACGAGGCGATCGAGTATGGCATCGGCGACAGTACGATCACCGAGATAGGCATGCCATTGATCGAGCGGCAACTGGCTGGTGATGAGCGTGGATGCGCGATCGTAACGGTCATCCAGGATCTCTAACAAGTCGCGCACGGTCTGATCTGACAGGGGTGCAAGACCGAAGTCATCGAGCACGAGCAAGTCGGCACGGGCGAGCTGCTTGAACAGCGCCGAACGCTTCTGCATCGCGCTGTAGCGGGTGAGTTCATCGATGAGCCGCGGCAGGCGGAAGCATCGCACCGAGAAGTCGGCGCGACAGGCAGCGTGAGCGAGTGCGGCGGCGAGGTAGGACTTGCCGACGCCGGTGGGACCTGTGAGTAGCACGTTTAGATGCTGCTTGATCCAGGCGAGATCGGTAAGTTGGGCGAGCTGCGCGGGGTCGACTCTCTGGCGGTGCGGGTGTCGAGATCCTCCAGACACGCAGACATCGGTAACTTGGCCCAGCGCAGGCGTTGGGCGAGTCGGTAGCTTGAGCGCTCGGTGAGCTCGTGCTGGATCATGAGTCCTAAGCGATCTTCGAACGAGCGTGCGGTTGTCTCGGTGCAACTGAGCTGTTGCTCAAGGGAGGCGGCCATGCCCTTGAGGCGTAGCTCGTGCAGTTGCTGGATCAGTGGTTCGGTTAACATCTTCGGTTCTCCTTAGAGTGGTTAGTCAATCTGGTTCACTGGAAATACTCTGGCCCGCGCACGTTGTCGTGCACGAGATCGAGCGCGGGTTGCGCCTCGGGGGTAGTTGGCGCCGTGATCAGCGTGCGCACGGCACGGTAGCTGTAGGATCTGAGAACCAGCGCGCGCTCACAGGCCGCTTCGAGTGCCGCGGGTGAGTAGTCGCGCGCCAGGCGCAGGATCCCCTGCGCACTTCTGAGCGTCTCCTCAGGGTGCCTGCGGTGGTTGGCCTGATGCTCGATCAACGCGACGGTGGCCGGTCCTACCGCGGCGGCGCGCAACAAGGTACGGGTGAGCGTGTGCTCGATCACGGCGACATGTTTATCGGGGCGGTGGGCACGACGCGTGGAGCGCCGGCCGCGCTCCTGCGCTCTGGGGATGCGCGGCAACCAACTTGCCGTGATGAAAGATCTCGACGGCGTTCGCACTCAAGCGCACGTCGACCCGTTCGCCGATCAAGCGATACGGCACGGAGTAATACGCCCGCGCCACTTCGATGTGGTAGTCGGGGTGCACCTTTGACTGGCGCCACTCGCCAAACTCATAAGCGCGCAGCGGTAGCGAACGCAGAGCGGGCTGTTCCAGTTCGAGGAATCGCGAACGGCGAGAGCCGACCAGCTTCTTGAAGGGCCGGGTGTTCAAATACTCGATCAGCTCGGCGATCGCCGCGTTGAGTGCCTCCAGGGAAAAGAACACCCGGTTGCGCAATCGTGCCAGGATCCAGCGCTCGACAATCAACACGCCGGTCTCCACCTTCGCTTTATCGCGCGGCTTGCGCACGCGGGGCCGGTAAGATCGCCAGGTTGTAATGCTCGGCGAACTCTTGCAGGCAGGGTTGAGATCCGGCTCATACCGATGCGCCTTGGTGACGCCGCTCTTCAAGTTATCGGGCACGATCGCGCGCGGTGCACCGCTAAAGTACTGCAGCGCGCGCACGTGACTGCCGAGCCAGTCCGGGAGCTGCAGCGAGGCGGTGGCCTCCGACATAGCTGTAGTTAGATGCGCCGAGTGTGGCCACAAAGATCTGCGCGGCCCATGTCTCGCCGGTGAACCGATCAACGATCGGCACGGTCTGGCCGGCATAATCGACAAACAACTTGTCGCCCGGGGAGATGCTCTTGGCGCAACACCAGCTCTTGCGTGGCAAGCCACCGTCGGTAGTGGTTACAGAACGCGGTGTAAGCGAGCCCCGTCGGCTCGCGCTCGCGGTACTCGCGCCACAACAGATCGCGCGTGACGCCGGGGCGCGCGAGCTCGCGATGCACGTGCGCGAAATCGATCAACGGGCGCGTACGCACCGGCGCACGACGTCGATACAGCCGCGCAATCAGCGCAGCCTCATCACACTCCGTGGGCAGTGGCCAGCCAATCGCCGCTTCGCGGCAACGATGCAGACACGCTTGCACCGTCGAGCGGGACGAGCTAACGATCTTGGCGATCTGCCGATCACTGAAACGCGCCTCGTGCTTGAGGCGCAGAATGTCTCGAATCCTGCGCATGGACAACCTCGCTTGCGCCACCGTCGTGCTCCTTCCCAAGTGGAAAGCACCGACGGTAGCCGGTTGTCTCGCAATCGCTACCCCTTACTGAAATCCACCCGCTAGGTGGCCCGGCATGCGGTGAAACGGTGGCCCGACATGCCGTGAAATGCCGGCCCGCCATCACGTGAAACCCTGGCCCGACATCGCGTGAAATACGCAAATGACACACTCGCGGCGCGCAATCGCCGGCCGAAGGTATGTTTCAGGTCGTGTACCTGCAGGTTTAGAAACCCTGTGTGTAGCTTCATCGACTTCAGGACAAAAGGTGACGGCGAAAATGAGAGACTTTGCACGGCAGCTGGGCTTCAGCAGACGGAGCGAAGGCGATGGAAAAACGAGAGACGAGAACCCGCCACATGGCGCAGCAGAAGGTGGAGATTTTGCGCGAGGCCGAGCAGCCCGGCGTGACGGTAAGCGGTGTCGATTGCGCGGGCTCGCGCGGACCTATCCGGGATTTTGTGGGCGAGGCATATCATGAGAGGTAACGAGGATGGATATGCCAAGCAAGAGACGAACAGTGGCTGCTCAGGCAGCGGCCCTCGGGCCGCTGCCTGAAGTTCCGGCGGAGCTGCTGGATCAGCTGGTCAAGGGCCCCATGACGCCGACGGAAGTGCAGGATCTGTTCCTGTCGTTCCAGAAAGCGGTGATCGAGCGGGCGATGAACGCGGAGCTGACCCAGCACCTGGGCTACGAGGTTGGCCAGCCCAAGCCCGAGGGGCAACGCAACGAGCGCAACGGCGCCAGCGGCAAGACGGTGATCACCGACACCGGCGCGGTGCGCATCGAAGTGCCGCGCGACCGGGAGGGCGGCTTCGAGCCGATCCTGATACCCAAGCACGAGCGGCGCTTCACGGGCTTCGACGACAAGATCGTCGCGATGTACGCCCGCGGCATGAGCGTGCGGGAGATCCAGGGGTTCCTGTCCGAGAGCTACGGCACGCAGGTCTCGCCGGACTTCATCAGTTCGGTCACCGACGAGGTGATGGCCGAGGCCGCGGCCTGGCAGAACCGGCCGCTGGAGCCGATGTACCCGGTGGTGTTCTTCGATGCGCTGCGGGTCAAGATCCGCGACGACGGGGTGGTCAGCAACAAGGCCGTGTACCTGGCCCTGGGGGTGCTGCCCGACGGCAGTCGCGACGTGCTGGGGCTGTGGATCGAACAGACCGAGGGCGCGAAGTTCTGGTTGAAGGTGTTCAACGAATTGAAGACCCGCGGCTGCCAGGACATCCTGATCGCCGTGGTCGATGGCCTGAAGGGCTTGACCGAGGCAATCGGCGCCGCCTACCCGAGGACGACGGTGCAGACCTGCATCGTGCACCTGATCCGCAACAGTCTCGACTACGCGAGCTACCGGGATCGCAAGTCGCTCGCGCAAGCGCTCCGACCGATCTACACGGCCGCCAGCGCCGATGCGGCGGCCGAACTGCTCGAGGCGTTTGCCGCCGGTCCCTGGGGGGCGAAGTACCCCTCGGTCGCGGCGGCCTGGCGCCGGGCGTGGGAGCACGTGGTGCCCTTCTTCGTGTTCGCGCCCGACATCCGTCGGGTGATCTACACGACCAACGCCATCGAGAGCTTGAACATGCAACTGCGCAAGATCATCAAGACGCGCGGCCACTTCCCGAGCGACGAGGCGGCCACCAAGCTGCTGTGGCTCGCCATCCGGAACGTGTTGGCCAAAGCGGTTCGTCCTGCCTACGATTGGAAAGCCGCGATGAACCAGTTCGCCGTTCTCTTCGGCGAACGCTTCACGCTCGCTCGGGCCTGAGAGTACTCAGTCAATTGATCAACCGCCTCGCCCACGAAAATACGGATAGGTCCGCTCGCGCCGTCGGTGTTCTATCGCCGACGCTGGCGATGTCTGCATCGATTATCATCCACGTGAGCTTGCGATACCCAATGCGCGGGTGCAGCAGCGCAAAGCCGCCGATCCGCTCCACGCTCCTCGGGCAGCACTTCGTACGCACGACAGAACTACCGACTCGATCCGCCAGACTCGCGCGCCCTCGCCAGGCGTAGTACACGCTGCGCGGAACACCGAGCGCACGCAGCGTGCGCTCGGCACTCAACCGGATCGGGACTTTGTGAGTTTGACCATCTCGATCACCGCCGCTTTCGTCTGCGCGGGCCACGCGCAAAGATCGTCCAACTCAGATCCTTTTTTTTAGCTCCAGGTTCTCCGCCGTGATCTCTGCGATCACCGAGCGAAGCCGCGCCTGGCCCGTCGGCCGCGTGGCGGCAGCAATCATCCTTGCCCTCGACGATACGCGTCCTGCTTCAGCGCGCTGGCCGACCCCGTCCCGCCACCGCTCGCCAGCGCATAGAACACCGACGGCAAGCCCGCGCCGTCTGGCACACCCCGCTCACCGTCACGCCGGGCTGCTCGGCCTCTCGCGATCTCCACTTCTGCTGCGCTGTGAGCGGGTTCTCGTCTCTCGTTTTTCCATCGCCTTCGCTCCGTCTGCTGAAGCCCAGCAGCCAAAAGTAAAGTCTCTGCCATTTTCGCCGTCGCGTTTTGTCCCGAAGTCGATGAAGCTACACAGCTACTTCCACCCCATACGCTTGTAGACGAAATCCCCGGAATCGAAGTGGTCCTCCGGCAGATACTCCAAGAACGCATTCTTCTTGAACTTTGGCTGATACTGCTGAAGCACCGTGATACTTTCGATGGGAATTTCGGGGACACCGTCGGTCTGCCGGAATTCCGCCATTGGGATAGTCGCCGCCGCGATGTCCACGTGGTGCGTCGAGGTAGCTCCCCCAACTGCCCATGGGGGCCGCAAATCACGGTGCCCCCGTCCACCCCACCAGTGGATTCAGAATCCCAAGTTTCCAAACGAAACTGGAAATTCATCACGCCTACCGCGTGTAAATGTTCAGGTCACGGGCGGCAGATTCCACCCGAACACGATTCGATCCTCCGGTAACAGAAAGTATCGAATCTCGCCAACCCCCATGGCGAACATTGGGTGGAGCAAAATGCTTCGACCTGCCGACGTCATCATGGTTGCCGATATCCGCACGGGCCACCGCAGAGACGGCTTCCCAATCGCGTACATTTCGACGAAGAACGTTCAAGCACGTCATATGCGTTGTCGACCATGACCGACCGGCGCACCGAAAGCTGCTCATGCCTATTTCGTTTTTCTGCTTCCATTGCTTCGCGACGATATCGCCCTTCGGCCCGACGATCACAGACATGTTAATGACGTGACCTGGCCA
Source organism: Pseudomonadota bacterium (assembly GCA_016703895.1). GTDB lineage: Bacteria > Pseudomonadota > Gammaproteobacteria > Steroidobacterales > Steroidobacteraceae > CADEED01. Next base: position 1,646 of record JADJBE010000011.1, on the reverse strand, counting down.
ATCCTTTTCTCTCGAATAGCAGCCAAACGCGATATGGCACCCATATCGCTTCGCCCGCTCCCGATTGCCCGACGGTCCGGTGATCGATGTTTATATTATTCTTCCGTTCCAGGGTCATCCCTGCAATGCCAACGCAGCAGAAGATCTTGCTCTCTGCGCCCCAGCGCCGTTCGGGGCCCCACTCTGCCGGCATGCCCTGTGCGACGTCGATCATACGGTATTGAACATTATCGAGGCTGGATCTTCAACGTGGCCTTGAGATTTCTTACGTCTACAGACATTGTCGGCGTTTGACAGGCAGATACGTTGACCTTTTCTCCTGCAGCGACTGGGTGGGGTGACGGGCTATCTTTCATTACCTGCAGACTCTCGGTAGCGCCGCCTTACCGCCTGCTCACAGTGCATCGACCGACTCATATTGCCAAGCCAATTGCCCTGCTCCAACACTGCCTGTATTCGCCATGGTTTGGTTTCGTCATTTGATTTGCTGCTCACGCCGATCCTGGGCCTGTTAATGTGTCTTGTAATGTGTCAACTGGTCTCATCATGAAAACCCGCACCCTCTCGGATCTGGTTACTGGATTTTGACTCTTGCGGTAACGCCGCAAGTATCGCGCGCCGCGCCCCTCCGGTGTAATCTGCGCTTGATCTTATCGCTGGCACCAACGCTTAAATAGGGATACCCCAGATCGCACTGTCTTCGCCGGTCAGATTCTTGCTCCCTCAGGCTGACATCAAAGCGTTCATTGCCCATTCGCATGTTCCGACGAGAGCCGCAACACCCCAGCAAGGCACCATTGTTAAACTCATCGCCGTCCACTCTGATAACTGAGATCAGAGGTGGCTTCACCTCTTCGGAACAGATTCCTATTCGGGATAGGTGGGTCGGCCTGAGCGGTTGATGATCTCTCCACGGTGGTATCGCTCGCAGGTGAGATGCACAGGTAGCTCGCGTGAGGTGGGGCGCCTGCCGACGACTGGTGACCGCATAGGCCTACGATGACTACTGCCGCAAGCGCTCAATTTCCGCCATGTCGCGCGGTGGTCTGCGGTATAGCGGCGGAATTGCAAAAATTAGCGCAGCCGCGCAGAGAGGCGGCAGGTCTTTCGTACCGGTCGACTCGCCATGGAAAGATGCACACCGGCTTCGCCTTCGCCGAGGGGTAAGCCAGTTTACGAGGCGCGTCAGCGAAGCGGGATATCGATGTCGGTGTTTTGGCAGCACCCGAACTCAAGATTTTGCTAACCACTGCCAGTGCCGTCTTCCTTTGTCGGCTGTTCACGGCACTGAATACGGCGATATCACCGACGCGTCGCGCCCTCGATACAGCCGGCGAAATTCGCGAAATGCTTCTTTGCGCCTGCACCCTGTGTCGCAACCGCCATGCAGCTCACCGTGCTCACCACGAGTTTGAATGTCATGTACTGCGACGGGTAGAATGACTGGTCGTTAGGTTTGCCGCCGACCTTCTGATATGCGCGCCGGTTTTCGGATCGCGCAGAATGAACATCTTGCGGCTGGCTTTGTGTACCGTGCCGTCTGCATCACGCTTGAGAAGCCGCGCCATGTCGACTCCTTTCCAATATTAGCTAAAGCTCGCCACCCCGAAACGTCTTGACGCGGTCGATGGAGTAGTAGGACACGG
>JADJBE010000010.1 GCA_016703895.1 Pseudomonadota bacterium | reverse complement strand
TGGCTGGGAGGAAGAGGGCTGGAACATTCCGGCGACGGTGGCCGAGTTGCGTGCTGAGTTCGAGGGTTGGCATCCGCACGTCACGGCGATCATCGACGGCGTGCCCGAGGACAAGTTGTTCAAGTGGGCGCTGTGCGCGCGTAGCGCCGCTGATGCGTTAGGTCAGGGCGCGTTGCGCTGTTGGGCGACGCGGCACACCCCTTGCTACCTTATCTTGGGCAAGGTGCCGTGATGGCGATCGAGGATGCTGTTTTGTTAGGACGAGCGTTCGCCGCTGCCGAAGACGTGCCGCGGGCGCTGGCGCGCTACGAGGCCGCGCGCGTTGGGCGCGCGCGGCTCGTAGTCGAACAGTCCAGCTTGCAGGTGCCGCGCTTCCATTCCAGCGACCCCGATTCCTTCCATCACGACGTGCCGGTGGACGAGTCGTTAGGCCTATTCAGCTACGACCCTGGGGCCGTGCCGGTCTGACGCTTTTGTGCTCAGCTGCTTACTGTTTGTTGTTGCGATCGAGAAATGGCGTCAGCAAATCGATCGGTAGCGGGAAGATAATGGTCGAGGTCTTTTCGTTCGAGATGTCGGCCAGCGTTTGCAGGTAGCGTAGCTGCAGGGCGCGCGGCTCTGCGGCCAGTGCCGTGGCGGCCTGGACGAGCTGTTGTGCTGCCTGCGCCTCGCCTTCTGCGTGGATGATCTTGGCGCGCCGCGTACGCTCGGCTTCGGCCTGTTTGCCATCGCGCGGATCATGGTCTCATCGAGATCGACATGTTTGATCTCGACGTTCGATACCTTGATTCCCCAGGCCTCGGTGTTCTGATCGAGAATGGTCTGTATATCCGCGTTGAGTTTGTCGCGCTGCGACAGCATCTCGTCCATCTCGTGCTGGCCCAGTACGGAGCGCAGCGTTGTCTGCGCTAGCTGGATGAGTCGCCTCGTAGGGATTCGCGACCTGAATCACCGCTTTCGCCGGGTCGGTGACCCGGAAGTACACTACCGCGTTGCCTTTGACCGAGACGTTGTCGCGTGAGATGACGTCTTGTTTCGGTACGTCCAGTACGATCGTCCGCAGGTCGATCTTGCGCATCGACTGGATGATCGGGATGACGATGATCAGCCCGGGTCCTTTGATCCCGGTGAACCGACCGAGCGTGAACATGACGCCGCGTTCGTATTCGTTCAGTACTTTGATGGCACTGAACAGCAGCGCGCCGATAAAGACGGCAATCGCGATCAAAAAAGTCGTCATGGATCTTCTTCCTTAGTCCGGTAATTAAAGTGGTTCCACCCAGAGGGTTAGGCCGTCAACGCGCGTGATACGAACCCGTTGTTGTGCTTTGACCGCGATCGACGTGTGCGCGTTCCACAACTCGCCGCCGAAGTAGACGCGACCGCGTTCGGCGAAGTCCTCGTAGGCCACGGCTTCGGTGCCCACCATGCTTTCTGTGCCGCTCGACACCGGGCGGCGAAAGGCGCAGGCAGCGAACCAACTGAGACCGGCAACGCCTACCGCACCGGCCGTTGCGATGGCCGCGATCAAGGGCCAGGCAACATCCAGCCCAGGAACATCCGAGTCGAACAGAATGATCGAGCCGACCACAAAGGCGACGACGCCACCGATCCCCAGCGCGCCGAAACTCGGCACAAAGAACTCGGCGATAATCATGGCCGCGCCGAGTCCCATTAATGCGAGACCAGCCCAGTTGACGTCGAGAATCTGGAAAGCATAGAGCGCAAGAATCAGTGCGATAGCGCCCACGACGCCCGGCACCAGCGAGCCTGGGTTGTAACCCTCGAGCAATAGCCCATACAGTCCGATTAGCAACAGACCATAGGCGATGGTGGGATTGGTCAGCACCGACAGCACGCTCGTGCGCCAGTCGGGCGCTACACGTTCGATCACGAGATTCTCGGTACTGAGTGTCGTTTCGACGTTATTGATACTCACCTTGCGGCCGTCGATTTTCTGCAGCAAGTCTGCAAGATCGCTGGCGATCACGTCGATCACGTCTGCCTCGAGTGCCGCCTGCGCCGACAAACTAACGCCACCGCGCACCGAGCGCTCGGCCCAATCGGCGTTGCGGCCGCGCAGTTCAGCGAGACCGCGGATATACGCCACCGCATCGTTGATGGCTTTGCGCTCCATTGCCGTACCGGGCTGCGGTGGGTCGGTAGAGGTCGGTGATTTCGCGTCTGCTTCGGCACCATCTTTGTCGTTAGTGGGCGGCGCGGACTCTGGCGCTGGGGTCGGTGCAGGTGCTGCGGGTGGCTGGCCACCGATCGCGACGGGCGTGGACGCGCCGACGTTCGTTGCAGGTGCCATCGCTGCGATATGACTAGCGTAGAGAATATAGGTGCCGGCACTTGCTGCACGTGAGCCCGAGGGCGCCACGTAGGTGGCGACGGGAACAGGTGAGGCGAGAATCGCGCTGATGATGTCACGCATGGACGAATCGAGGCCGCCAGGTGTGTCGAGCTGCAGCACGACCAGCGCGGCGCCGTCCTTGGCTGCTTTCTCGAGACCGCGCTCGACATAGTGACTGGTGGCGGGGCCTATCGCGTCTTGCAGCTCGATGACGATCGCGGTCGCACTGCGCGGCGCCAACGGCATGGCAGCCAGATCCGGTGCCGACAGTACGCGCTGCCCGAGCATCAAGAGCGCCGCTGCAACAAGCAACGCGCCGGCGGCCGATTTGCGTGATATCGCCATCATTCTATTGGAAACTACTCTGTGCAGACGACGCTGGCAATGAGAAGTGCACGGGTGCCCCCGGTCCGAGATCTATATCCAATAATACCCAGCCGATCATCAATAAGACGCCCGCCACGAGTAGCCACAAACTGTAAGGCAGCATCATGGCTGTCAGGCTGCCAAGCCCGAAGTCTTTTTGCCAGCGCTGCGCGAAGATCAGAATCAATGGAAAGTACACCATCAGCGGCGTGATGATGTTGGTGGCGCCATCGCCGACGCGGTAAGCGGCCGTGGCTCCCTCCGGACTTACACCTAACAACATCAGCATCGGCACCAGCACCGGTGCAAGCAATGCCCACTTGGCGCTGGCGGACCCGACGAACAGATTCAGAAAGCTGGTAAAGAGTACGACCAGACCGAGCACGATTGCGAGCGGCAAGCCGCTGCCCTTGATGGCATCGGCACCGTGCACCGCCGTGATGAGGCCCAGATTGGACCAGTTGAACATCGCCACGAAATGCGCCGCCGCAAACGCGAGCACTAAGTAGTAGCCCATGTCCTTCATGGCTTCGGTCATCATCCCGACCAGGTCGCGATGGTTGTTGATCGTGCCGGCCGCCGCACCGTAGGCCCAGCCCGCCGCCAGAAAGAGGATCATGAAGCCCGCAACCAGCGAGCGGAACAGGGGGTTGAGTCGTTCGTACCAGGCCATGTCCGCGTGGTCCGGCCCGTCGAGCAACAGTGGCGTGCCCGGGCCAACGGTCATCAGTATCCAAAAGCCGATCACGACCAGACAGGCGAGTCCCGCACGATTGAGGCCGGTGCGCTGCGCGGCTGTGAGCGGGCGATCCTCGTCGGCATACTCCGCTGCTTTGGATTGGTCAGGAATCCATTTCCCGAGGCGCGGCTCGATGATCCTGTCTGTGACGTACCAGATGATAGGTAGATACAGGAACAGCAGGGCAATGATGAAATAGGTGTTGCCGGCGATATTCATGCTCCAGCCGCTGCTGATGCCGCTGCCCTCGACCGCCGTTTCAGTGATGCCAAACAACAAAGCATCTAGCTGGCCGGGAGAGATGTTAGCCGAGAAGCCACCGGAGACGCCGGCAAACGCGGCGGCGATACCTGCGAGCGGATGTCGGCCAGAGGACGCAAACAGGACCGCGGCGAGGGGGATCAGCACCACATAGCCCGCATCGGCGGCGTGGTTTGAGATCATCGCCACCAGAGCGACGACGGGTGTGAGCAGGAAGCGCGGTGCGCCACGCACGGCCGCGCGGATGGCGCTCGCGAACAGGCCCGATCGCTCCGCGACGCCAGCGCCTAGCATGACGACCAGTACGTAGCCCAACGGATGAAAGTGTGTGAAGGTCTTCGGCATGTCGACCCACAGGTTCTGCAGATTGGCAGCTGACAACAGGCTCTCAGAGCTGATCAGAACGGCCGAGCCGTCGGCGGCCAACTGCGTAGGATGGACGGCTGAGACGCCAAGTAGTGAGCAGACGATGGAGATCACTATCAGTATGGCAATCAAATACAGGAACAGAAACACCGGGTCGGGCAATCGATTGCCCACGCGCTCGACGACACCGAGGAAGCCGGATTGGGCTGGTTTCGCGGTCGGCTGGCTCATGCAAGACCCGTTTTGCACTGAAAGACCGCGTGGAGCCTAGGGAAATAGTGCGGCCAACGCAACGTGGCTGGACTGACGCGTCATTTTGCGAGAGGCTGTCCTGGGCAACGGGACGGGTAATCGTTGTTGTCTGCGCTCATGGCATGACCAGTTGCCTGACATCTATATATTCGGCCGCGGCTCACTGGGTCGGTAGTTAGTTCTACTTGCTGCCTGTATGTACGCGGTTTATGCTCAGATTTCCTGCCCTAAAGGATCGACTCATGCGCTCAATACTCGCAATCTTTGCCCTCTCCTGTGTCGCCAGCGCAGCGCTTGCGCAGGTGACCGTCGTGCAAGCTGACCGTGTGCTGGCTGAGCCGGGCAAGGCGCCCCGCGGCGTCACCTCGATCGTGATCGAGCAGGGCAAGATCGTTGCATTGCTCGATGGGCGGCAATCGGGGCCTGCGGGTGCCGTGGTCATCGATTTGGGTAGCAAGTTTGTACTGCCGGGCCTGATCGACAGTCACGTCCATCTCGATAGCGACGCCGGCGGCCAGGCCGCGCTCATCGAGCGAGTAACAACCAGTCCCGGACTAGACGCGTTGCGAGCGCAGTGGAATGGGATGAAGACGTTGCGGGCGGGGTTTACCACGGTCCGCAATCTCGGTGATGGCAGTGGCGCTACCTTGGCGCTGCGTGATGCGGTGGCGGCAGGCTGGGTGCAAGGTCCGCGCATCATCGATGCCGGGCGCTCGATTTCCGTCACCGCCGGGCACATGGATGGCACGCTTAGTGTCGCGGAGGATCTGCAGAGCGCGATTTCGCAGGACAATCTCTGCAACAGTGCGGAACAGTGCCGCGAAGCGGTCCGCAAGCAGATTCGTCGTGGAGTGGATGTGATCAAGATCGCGACCACGGGCGGCGTCAATAGCCGCATCGGCGTCGGTATCGGCGTGCAGATGTTCAGCGATGAGGCCAAGGCTGCCGTGGAGACGGCGCATTTGCACGGCAAGAAAATCGCCGTTCATGCGCATGGCACCGAGGGCATCAACCTGGCACTCGCCGCCGGCGCCGATTCGATCGAGCATGGCACTGTGCCGAACGACGAGACGTTCCGATTGTTTAAGCAGTATGGCGCCTACTACGTGCCGACCTTGAGTACGATCAACGGCTACCGCGAGCGCCTGGCGAAGGACCCGAACGCCTATCCACCAGCGGTACTCGAGAAAGTGCTGTGGCGCCTCGAGATCACCGGCAAGGCGCTGCAGCGCGCGGTGCCGGCCGGCGTCAAGATCGCGTTTGGCACCGACGCAGGTGTCTCCAAGCACGGCCGCAATGCCGACGAGTTCGAGCTGATGGTCGAGCACGGCATGACGCCCGCGACGGCGATTGCCGCTGCCACGGTCAATGCTGCGGACCTGTTAGGCCTGAAGGATGAGGTGGGCGCGCTGCGCGCTGGCATGGCGGCAGATCTAATCGCGGTCGATCAGGATCCACTCATGGACGTAAAAGTGCTCAAGAACGTCGCCTTCGTGATGAAGGGTGGCGAGGTGATCAAGCGCGACTGATCGCGTTTCATCAGCTTGCCGCCTTCTCTTTGGCGGTCTGTTCACTTAAGTACTCAGAGTCCTCGAATTTGAATTCGGTCCAGTTCTGCGTATCGAGTATCTCCGGCACGAAGCGTTTGACGCCGGCCATGACAACCGGCGGTAGTGCGTCGAGGTTTTTGAGCTTGGTGCCGAAGCCGCGCGCCACCGTGCCGCCCGGTCGGTCGCCCATGCCAAACCAAGGCGCCCATTTGTTCTTGTTCTGCAATTGCGCGTGGTTCGGTGCGGACGTCACGTTTGGGTCGATGATGTCGGCGAGGCGCGCGGAAAATGTGCTGAATGAATTCACATAATTTGTCTCGCCAGGCCGCACCCGATCCGGGGTGTTTTCGATCGATTGCGTGGCCAGAAATACACGCTCGCCGATGACTTCGATCGGCAGTGGACTGGGGTTGTAGCCCATCGCGATCACGCCATCCACGGTGTACATCCGCGGCACAGGCCCGAGGCGGAAATGGTGCACATTGACGCGTTTGCCAGTGACGGGATTGTCGAAGTATTCCAGCGGCTCCTGGCTATCGATCCTGGTGTAGAAGCCGACCTCGTACTTGCGCATCTCGTGCTGGTTGTCCTCCAGCGCCTGCCAGTAGTCGACCAACACATTGTTCATCGTGAAGAACGGCACGAAGTTGCCTGCGCCCAGATCGCCGTAGATGTTGAGACGATAAAAAGTGTAGACGGGCTCGTTGCCGGTACTGCCGACCATCTTTACGTGCGCCTTGTGCGCAATCAGAGGGTCGGTGAAGTCCGGGAGCGCGCTCGGACTAGATGACGTTGCTGCGCGCGCGCCGTTCGACAGCAGCCCAAGTCCGGCCATGCCAACGGCGCCAGTCAGGGTGGATTGCAGGGCAGTGCGCCGCGAGATCTTGGTCATGGGTCGATTCCGACTGTCTAGGGAACAATCTCCGATTCTGGCACGAGCGGGCGGCGATTCAAAAATGTTCGTCAGCGCCCAGATAGCGCCACTGGCCGACCGGCAGACCACCCAAGGGGATGTCGCCACTGCGCACTCGTTTCAGGCCGGTCACAAACAAGCCCACCATTTCGCACATGCGACGGACCTGCCGCTTGCGGCCCTGGCGTAGCACGAATCGAAGCTGGTCTGCGTTCTGCCACGACACTTGCGCCGGTCTTAGCTTGACACCATCGAGCGTCAGGCCATGCCTCAGGCGCTGCAGTCCGCTGTCAGATAGTGTTCCTTCGACGCGCACCAGATATTCCTTTTCAACTGACGAATTCTCGCCAATGAGTTGTTTTGCAATTCGGCCGTCCTGTGTGAAAACCAGCAAGCCAGTTGAATCGATGTCCAGCCGGCCGGCCGCGGCAAGGCCGCGCAGATGGTTACGCTGGAACTGCCGCGGCGACGGGTCGTTAGCCCAACGGTTGCTGGGCTGAATCAACACCACTGCGGGCTCGTAGCCGTCCTCGGCTTGTCCCGACACATAGCCGATAGGCTTGTGCAGCAGGATTGTCACCAGTTCGTTCTGCTGTTCACGTGCCGCGCGGTCGACTTCGATCCGCGCTGTGGGCGGGACGCGCACGCCAAGTGTGTCGACGACTTTACCGTCCACCTTCACCCAGCCACGCGCGATCCACTCGTCGGCCTCACGTCGTGAACAGAGGCCGAGCTCGCCCATGCGCTTGGACAGGCGGGGGTCCTGGGGCGGGCCAGGGTGGTCTAGCGAGCGTGGAGCCATGGGGTATTGGCAACATAGCGCATCGGCCCAGGTCGTGTCGAAAAGGCGCAGCAGAACTGCCGCGCAATTGCGGCCTTAATGGGAGCAAGAAGCCTTCTCAACCGCAGCAGCCGATCAAAATGCTCGTCATTGGCCGGATCATAATAACTACGCGACATAAGCTTATAAGAGGAAGTGCACACAATGACAGTCGCCTCACCCACATAATCCAGGTGTTCAACTGAACGACCTACTGAAGGAAGGATGATGGCGAAATCAAACACCGATCAATGTCTTGCGCACAATGATCAATTCGCAAAAGGCCAGGCGGTGCATAAGCCTACCTATGCAGGCAAACAGCCGATTCAACCTTCGAAACACGTCGCGGTGGTCGCGTGCATGGACGCGCGGCTAGACGTCGAGGATCTGCTTGGCCTGCAGACCGGTGAAGCGCACATTATTCGTAACGCAGGTGGTGTCGTAACCGAAGATGCCATTCGCAGCTTGATTATTTCTCATCACTTGCTGGGCACGAACGAGATAATCCTGATTCACCACACGCGCTGCGGCATGCTCGCGTTTACCGATGATCTGTTGAAAGCGGGTCTCGAAGGAGATCTTGCGGCGGAGAGCCTGCTCCAGAAAGCGACCGGCCGCAAATTTGCCGGTTGTGACAAGTCCACGACCAGTCCGACGACTTTCCATGCCTTCCGCGGCAAGATAGAGCCGCTGGACGCACCACGCGATGCACACAACACAGAACGCCTGCAATGGGATGTGCGTCGCGGCATGTCGTCGATCAAGAATCATCCTTGGCTCCCCAGCAGTGGGACCGACGCAGTGTCAGTGCGCGGATTTATTTATGACGTTGACTCTGGAAAACTTGAAGAGGTTAGCTACCCTGGACCCATGGGTACGTTTGGGTAATTGCCACACGAAGCAAGTGCTTGAGTAGGCAATAGCAGCACTTAAAACGCTGGTGATCGGGCCGGCGTTCTTCTTTGACAAGACGGCCACGGATCATGACCAAGCTGAGTTGAAGCGCGGCGCGCGGGCAGCGCCGATCCAGAGACGACTGAGAAGACAAGTGTTGTGAAAACCTTGTCTTGTCTCATTAATATGTCCCCTAAGCAACCAGTAAAGTCCGCTGAATGTCCAGGAATGCAATCGAATCGGCACGAGTGGAAGCGAAATGCCCCCACATCCCGCAGAAACGACAGAGACGAAAAGGCCTGTGGAAATAGGCCAATCTCTCGATAAACGCAGTGTTTGGATCGACCGACGTGTGTCGGTTGCGCCGATGATGGATTGGACCGATCGTCATTGCCGCTATTTCCTGCGCCGGAGCATCCGGTGGCGTTGCAGTTGGGCGGTAGCGATCCGCATGATCTCGCTGCCGCCGCAAAGTTGGGCGCCGATCTGGGTTATGACGAGATCAACCTGAATTGCGGCTGCCCGAGCGATCGAGTGCATTCGGGCTCGTTTGGCGCCTGTTTGATGAATGAGCCGCGTCGCGTCGCGGACTGTGTCATGGCGATGTGTGCTGTGGTCCATGTGCCGGTAACAGTAAAGCTGCGCATCGGCGTCATTGACGGGCGCGCGCGGCACGATGCTCGTGCGGCGGCGGCTAGTTTCGATGCAGTGGACCATGCTGCGTTGTGGGAGTTCGCGCGGGGCGTGGTGGAGGCCGGCGCTGCCGCGTTGATCGTGCACGCGCGAAAAGCGGTGTTAGGCAGCTGGTCGCCGAAGGACAATCGCGATATCCCAGTGCTGCGTTACGACATCGTGCGTGAGCTGCAACAGGAGTTTGGCAGTATACCGATAGTTGTTAACGGCGGTGTTCGTACTGTCGGGCAGATCAACGAGCTGCTGGCGTGGTCGGACGGCGTGATGCTAGGTCGTGAGGCATACCATCGACCGATGATCCTGCATGAAGCCGATGTCGCGCTGGGCCGTGTCGCCGCTGCGTCGCTGACGCGTCGCCAAGTTGTCGATCGGATGCTGGCGTATTGTGAGCGCGAGATGACGCGTGGCGAGCGGTTGTCCAGCATCACGCGTCACATGCTGGGCCTCTATTCTGGCCAGCCGGGTGCACGCGAGTTTCGCCGCCGACTGAGTGAGGGGGCGCGCAAACCTGGCGCAACGCCAGACTTGTTAGCCTCGGCGGCGTTCGCGAGTGCGGATTTCAGTTTGGCGCCGGCGTCGGCGTAGTGTTGCGACCCCAGCTCACCGGCAGTTGCGCTGCGAGATAAGCGCTGACGGCATAGACGGCTGCGGCTTGACGAATATGCTCGGGATCCACTTGATCGAGTGTATCGTTGGCGGTGTGATGCACATCGAAGTAGTTCGTGCCGTCAAGTTGCGGTCCGATCAGCGGCATGCCGAGTCGGCGCAGCGGCGCGAGGTCGGCACCGCCGTTCGCCTCGTTGCCGCCCGGCTCCACGCCAAGTGGCGCAACGACTTCTTGTACAGCCTGGATCGCGGGTAACAAGTTGGCAGGTACCCGACTCGCGAGCTGCAACACTGGCCCGGCGCCAAAATCTGATTCAAGCGCCACAGCATGCCGTGAAAACTCCTCGTCGATCTTGTTGGCGTAGGTGAGTGAGCCGGACAGTCCGAATTCCTCGTTCGCAAACAGCACGACGCGGATTGTACGGCGCGGTTTGGGATTCGTTTCCCTGATGAGTTTGGCGGCGGTCATGACGATCGCGACACCGGCGCCATCGTCCAGCGCTCCGGTACCTGGGTCCCAGGAGTCCAGATGCGCACCTACCAGTACGATCTCCGCGTTGGGATCCGTGCCCGGAATCTCGCCGATGACATTGGCTGAGAGTGTCTGGGGCAGATCGCGCGCTGACACGGTCATCGAGACCGTGACAGGTTTGCCACTGGCCACCTGCCGCTCCAGTGCATCTGCATCGGGATTGGAGAGCGCAACCGCCGGGATGCGCGGTGCGGAGATGTTGTAACTTAGTGCGCCGGTGTGCGGGAAGCGATTGTTGCTAGTACCGATGGAGCGAATCACGACGCCGATAGCACCCAATGCCGCGGCCGCGCTGGGTCCTTGCGCACGGACCTGCACCGCTTTGCCGTAACCGCTGCCATCGCGAGTGCGTTCGGTACGTCCGGCAAAAAACACGATGCGGTCTTTGACAGCACCGGGAGGCAGCGCTTTGAGGGCAGCCAGGTTGTCAACCATCACGATGTCGGCCGTAAGGCCGGTATCGGCAGTGCCGATGCTGCCGCCCAACGCCAGCACGGGCATCGATTGGGGATAGGGCGATCGCACTTCGAAGCTGGCGGTGCCGCGCACCCAGTGGGGCACGATCACGTCCATTCGACGGACGCTGCTGAAACCGAGTCGGCGCAGATTCCGTTCTGCCCACTCAACCGCAGCGCGATCGCCCGGCGAACCAGCGGCGCGCGGGCCGACTTCGGTCGTGAGCGATGTCACCAGTTCGTAGGCCGTGTTGTCGTTCATCGCACGGTCGCGCAACTCGGCTGCCGCAGCCATATCCTTGGGCGTAAAGCTCTGCCCGTATGCGATACCGCTTACAGTGACGAGAACCAGGGGCGCTAGAAGTCGCGTGAACATGATAGGGGGACCTCGGGAGTGTGTCAGCGAGTGTAGCTGTCAGTCAAAGCGCGGGCGTGAGGCGGTTAGGATCAAGCATGTAGATTATGACAGCTTGACGTATAATCAGTGCTCACGCTGACTCGAGAGCCATGGGCAAAGACATAGAACTCGCGATACTGTTTGCCGACGTGGTCGGTTCGACGCGGCTGTACGAGCAGCTGGGTGATCAGCGTGCGCGCGAGATCGTCGCTGTTTGTATCGATGTGATGCGCGCCGCCACCGATCAGAACAATGGCACGGTCATCAAGACCATGGGCGATGAGGTGATGGCCACTTTCCCGACGGCCAACGACGCGCTCAATGCGGCGTCGCAGATGCAGAAGGCGGTATCCACCAGCGCGGCACTCGAGATCGAGGGTCAGCCCGTGGCCATTCGTATCGGTTGTCATGCCGGGCCCGTCGTGATCGAGAATCGCGACGTGTTTGGCACTACCGTGCACACTGCCAATCGCATGACGAGTCAGGCCAAGGCCGGGCAGATCGTGACCACCCAGGCGATGGTCGAGTTGTTATCCCCGGAGTGGCGAGCCGCCACTCGACAGATCGATATCGCCACGCTCAAGGGGCAGGGCGCGGAAGTGCTGTTGTTCGAGGTGATGTGGCAGACCGACGACATCACCAGTATGTTGCCGTCGGTGGCGATCGCCGCACGCGAGTCACGTAAAGCGTTGCGCCTGCGGCTGGCATTCGATGGGCACGAAGTGGTGCTGGATGAGCAGCGCCAGCAAGTGACGATCGGTCGAGCCGACGACAACGATCTCGTGATTCGAGGCAATCTCATTTCTCGACTGCATGCGCGTGTCGAGATATCACGCAACAAGTTCATGGTCACTGACCAAAGCACCAACGGCACGTTCGTCAAGAAAGCTGACGGTGAAGAGGCCTTCGTGCGGCGCGACACGATTCAAATCAAGGGTGAAGGGCTCATCGGACTCGGCAAGGTGCCGGATGAGTCTTCGCCGCAGACCATTCGCTACCTTTGCGAAGAACCCTAGGTCACAAAGAGCGGCCCAGCCTCAGGCCTTTAGACGCTTGTCGATCCGATCGAGTTCCGCGCGCATCTCCGGCGGCACTCGCGCACCGAATTCGTTCAGATACTCACGCATGTCTGCGACCTCCTGGGTCCAGGCCGTGCGATCGATCGTGAGCAGATCCTGCAGCGTCTGCGGGGCGATATCGAGCCCCTTCAGATTCAGATCCTCCGGGCGTGGCAACGCACCGATGGCGCTGTCCGTGGCGTCGGCGTTCCCGGCGGCGCGCTTCAACATCCATTCCAGCACGCGCAGATTGTCGCCAAAGCCTGGCCACATGAACTTGCCGTCGGCGTCGCGACGGAACCAGTTGACGTGAAAAACTCGCGGTGGCTTGCTAAGGCGCGAGCCCATCGACAACCAGTGACGCCAGTAGTCACCAAAGTTATAGCCCGCGAATGGCTTCATGGCCATCGGGTCCCGCCGCACGATACCCACCTGTCCGGTGGCTGCAGCGGTAGTTTCGGACGCCACGCTCGCGCCGACGACGACGCCATGCGCCCAGTCGCGCGCCTCATAGACGAGCGGCGCAACTTCACGGCGGCGACCACCGAATACGATCGCGGAGATTGGCACGCCACGTGGATCTTCAGCGGCGGGTGAGTAGCTCGGGTTCAGTTTGGCGGCAACTGTGAAGCGTGAATTGGGGTGCGCTGCCGGGCCATTTTTTGGGTCAAATGGTCGGCCTTGCCAGTCGATGGTGGGTTCGCCATTGACGCGACCTTCCCACCACGGTTGTCTGTCTGCCGTCAATGCGACATTAGTAAACAGCGTGTCACGTCGGATCATGTGATACGCGTTGCGGTTAGTGCTCTCGTTAGTCCCCGGTACGACACCGAAGTAACCCGCTTCGGGGTTGATTGCATACAGCCGGCCATCCGGCCCCGGGTGCAGCCAGGCGATGTCGTCGCCAACAGTGAAGATCTTCCATCCCGGCATCGAGTCGGGTGGGATCAGCATGGCGAGGTTCGTCTTGCCGCAAGCCGACGGGAACGCCGCAGCAATATAGTGCGTTTCGCCTTGCGGGTTTTGGATCCCCACGATCAACATGTGTTCGGCGAGCCAGCCCTCGGAACGTGCTTGCCAGCTGGCGATGCGTAGCGCGTGGCACTTCTTGCCCAACAGCGCATTGCCGCCATAGCCTGAGCCGTAGCTCTCGATGGCGAGTTCTTCAGGGAAGTGCATGATGAAGCGACGTTCGGGGTCGAGCTCGCCGGTGGAGTGCAGGCCTTTTACAAACGTGCCTTCGCGCGCGATCCGCTCGAGCGCCGGTCGTCCCATGCGCGTCATCAGCGCCATGTTGACCACAACATAGGGGCTGTCGGTGATCTCGACACCGCAGCGCGAGTAGGGCGAGTCGATCGGGCCCATGCAATAGGGTACGACGTACAGCGTGCGCCCTTTCATGCAACCGCGAAACAGATTGCGCATCCGACGATGCGCTTCGCTTGGGTCCATCCAATGATTGTTAGGGCCTGCGTCCTCTGGCTTGGCAGTGCAGACGAAGGTCAGGTGTTCGACGCGCGCCACGTCTGATGGGTCGGAGCGGGCCAGCAGACAACCGGGGAACACGTCTTCGTTCAGGGTCAGGAGCTCGCCACGTGCAACCATCTGTTGCTTGAGTTGCTCGATCTCGGCATCGGTTCCTGCACACCAGTGCACGTGGTCCGGCTGCGTGAGCTGCTTGACGGATTGCACCCATTCGGCGACTCCGCGGGACAAATCGGCGAGGGAAGCGAGACTCTGCTGGGCTGTGGCCATCATCCATCCGTGTCATGACGCCGGCGGGGCTTAGTGTCCCCCGGGACGGCTGGTCGTCCATTATAACGGCTGCGGCCCAGCTAGGCCTGTCTCCGCACGGTTCCGCAACAGAATCCGGCGGAAATTTCGCCTTCCAGCGCCGCGCAAACGGCCATGCGCAGTGGCGCACAGCGCATCAGCCTGTCTTTGGCTTGCTGCGATAAGCGGCAGAAAACCCCACGAATTATGTGACAGGCCTCCCACGTGGCGACTTATTGCCGGGCCGCTGTGACTGCAGTCACAGGGTTGCCGCGCGCGCCTTCCTATGATGGCCGCGAGAGAGAGGAGTCTATTGTGAACCAGATGCGTAATCTGGCTCTGGCGCTGGTCATTGCGTCAGTTGCCCTGTTTGGTGCGGGACGCGCCATGGCCGCCGGCGTGCCGGCTGGCACCGCTATCGAAAACACTGCAGTCGTCAACTACACCGTGGGTGGCAGCGCGCAGGCGACTAGTTCGAACACCGTCAGCGTGACGGTGGCCGAAATACTCGACGTCGTCGTGACGCTGCAGAGTCCGACCGTCAGTGTGGCCCCAGGCGACGCGCAGCAGGAACTCGTCTATCGCGTGACCAATACGGGCAATGGCCCTGAAGCTTTTTTGCTCACGATGACGAGCACGCTCACCGGTGACGACTTCGATCCAGTGCCGTCAGTGCCGGCAATCTACTTCGACACGGACAATAGTGGCGATTTGAGTGCCGCTGACACAGCGTATGTGCCTGGCAGCAATGATCCGCTATTGCAACCCGACGCATTCGTGACGCTGTTGGTCGTCAATGACATTCCCGCAAGTCTCGTCAGTGGCAACCGCGGGCGCTCGCAACTAACCAGTGCGGCACGCACCGGTACTGGCCCACCAGGCACTGTCTTCGCGGGACAGGGCGAGGCTAGCACCGATGCGGTAGTCGGGACGACTGGTGCAGACGGCGACGCGACGGGTGAATACCTGATATCCGATGTTAGCGTCACGGCGGTCAAGTCGCAGACTGTGACCGATCCGTTCGGTGCGAATCGTCCGCTACCAGGGGCGCAAATAACCTATCAGATCGTCGTCGCTGCCGCCGGTACGGGGACCGCCGCTGCTGCGGCTTTCGTCGATGCTATTCCCGCCAACACGACGTTCGTGGCGGGTTCGCTGCAATTGAACGGCGCGCCGTTGACCGATGCCGCTGATGCCGACGGCGGCGCCTACGCTGCCGCGCCGACACCACAAGTGACCGTGCAGCTCGGCGATCTCACTCAGGCGAGCGGGCCGCAAACGATTCGTTTCGCAGTCACCATCAACTAGTCAGTTGTCACAGGAGACCATTATGAATAAGGGGATTTCGATCATCAC
This sequence comes from Pseudomonadota bacterium, assembly GCA_016703895.1. GTDB lineage: Bacteria > Pseudomonadota > Gammaproteobacteria > Steroidobacterales > Steroidobacteraceae > CADEED01. Next base: position 93,966 of record JADJBE010000010.1, on the reverse strand, counting down.
AGCTGGTGCGTTAGTACTGGCGTTCGCAGTTGCCGGGCAGGCGGCAAGCCAGGGCGCAGCGCCGAGTGCCGGCTGCATCATGCTGAAGACCGTCGCGGAAGTAGAGCAGTCTTATACGACTGACAGCGGCGAGACGGCCAAGCGCCTGGTGCCAGCCGCAAAAGTCGTGCCGGGTGGTGAGGTTGTCTGGACGGTCACTGCCAGCAATGTCTGCGACAAGCCAGCTGACAATGTCGCAATCAACAACCCGGTGCCGGAGCACATGAGCTATGTGCCGCAAAGCGCCATGGGGCCTGGAACGGAAATTGCGTTCTCGATCGACGGCCGCAAGTTTGCGGCTCCTGAGGCGCTGACAGTGCGTATGGACGATGGCGCCGAGCGCGCCGCGCGCGCCGACGAGTATTCGTATATCCGCTGGACTTTCACTAACGCCCTGCAACCCGGCTCGGTCGCGTTCGCCCGCTTTCGTGCGGTCGTGAAGTAGACAGCCGCGCTAACCACTTTTTTCTTGCAATACCCCAGGAGTCTCCATGAGCCTCGATATCAATCACCTCAAGAGAGCCACGACGCTACTGATTGCGTTAGGGTCGTTTGGTGTGTCAAACCAGGTACTCGCCGTCGGTACGACTGCGAATACATCCATCGATAACCGCGCGACGGTTAACTTCGCGGTCAACGGCGTTGCGCAGGTTCCCATCGAGTCGTCGCCGACGGGCAACTCGGTGCCTGGAGCCAACAACGGTGCCAATACCACCTTCGTAGTCGACAATCGCATCGATCTGACCGTCACCGAGGTGTCCGGCAATGCCACGGGTACGACGCCGGGGCAACCAAACGGCGTCACCGCGTTCACCGTGACGAACACGGGTAATGCACCGCAGGGCTATCAGCTCACACCGACCAACCTCACCGGCGGCACCTTGTTTGGCGCCAGCGACGTGTTCAACATGGATAACCTGCGCGTGTTCGTTGACGCCAATAGCAACGGTACCTATGAACCCGCGACTGACACGGCCACCAGTATCAATACCTTGGCGCCCGATGCCAACGTTGTGGTGTTTATCGTGGCCGATACCCCGATCACTGCCACCAACGGGCAGGCCGCGAATGTGCGTTTGACGGCGGGTACCGCTGCCCCAGGCACTAACGGCGCAACGTTGATGACCCAGACCGCAGGCGCAGAAGCGCCCGGCACGGTCGACGTCGTCTTTGGTGACGGCACGGCGGGTGGCAACGTGGCACGTGATGGCCAGGGTTTCGCCGACGACCAGTACCTGGTTTCCGCCGCAACACTGACGGTTGCCAAGGCTCGCACGGTCATCAGCGATCCGTTCAATGGTACGACCAATCCCAAGTCGATTCCGGGTGCGGTGCTTGAATACGCGGTGACGGTGAGCAATGCAGGCGGCACTGCAGCGACTGGCGTGGTGATCACCGACCCTGTGCCGGCTAACACCACATTCGCCAATGCCACCTACAACGCGGGTGCGTCCAACGTGCAGCTGCAAGTCGGTGCGAACCCAGCGACGTTCTGCCTCGCAGAGGCAGGCGGCACGGATAGCAATGCCGACGGCTGTGTGCTGACCGGCGCCAACGTGCTCACCGTAGGCGCGCCGGCCCTCGCCAGCGTCGCAACCGGTGCTGGCAATGCAGTCACGATGCGCTTCCGCGTCAGCATCAATAATTGATAGGACGCTACTGACGTCATGACTTCAGCCGCCGCGCGTCGGCGGGATACGATGGCCGTCCGGCCCAACACCGCCGACCCGCACAACGGGTTTGCAAGACGCCAGCAGGGCGGGGTAGTGAGTCACTACCCCGCCTTCGCTGCGTCTATGGGTGGCCGTTGCCAGCGGGCAATGCTTGTGGCATTGACGCTGGCTTTCATGCTAGTAGTTAGCGGACTAGCACAAGCGCAGACCACCCCGCCCGGCGCGGAGGTTCGTAATAGTGGCACGGTGAGCTACCAGGTTGGCAACGATCCGCGGCTAGTCGTTTCCAACGAAGTCAGACTGGTCGTCGAGCCATCGCCGACCCGTGCCACGATTCGTCTGGCTCGATATGCGGCGACTGCCGGCGAATCGAGCACCGTTGGCCCGACAGCCTGTCGCAGCGCTGCGGGCTTTGCGCCCTTGGCACCGCCCAGCGTTGCGGCCGTCGGCACGATCGATCCGCTGCTGCCGGTGCCACTGGCCGACGCGCCAGTTGCACACGCGGGCGACCCGGTGTTCGTGCGCATTGCCGACGCGGACCAAAATCGAGACAGCGCGCAGATCGAGACCCTGGATGTCACGCTGCGCGCCATTGCGACCGGTGATACGGAATTGCTGCGCCTGTCCGAAACCGGTGTGAATACAGGCGTCTTCGTGGGTTACGTTCCCACCAGTGTTGCGACCCGTGCCGCTGCAGACTGCACCCTGAACGTCAGTCGAGACTCCGAGCTGACGGCGAGCTATGTCGATGCGCTCGATCCGACCGATACAGCCGCCGCCACCGCACTGGTTGACCCGTTCGGTTTGGTGTTCGACTCGCAGTCGGGTGCGTCAATCGATGGCGCACGAGTGCGTCTGATCTCGGTGGCTACTGGTGCGCCAGTTGTGGTTTTCGGCGATGACGGCGTGAGTCGTTATCCCAGTGAAATGATTACCGGGCAACGCGTCACGGATGCGGGCGGTACGCTGTACGACTTGCCGCGCGGTGTGTTTCGGTTTCCGTTGGTCGCACCGGGCGACTACCGTCTCGAGATCGTGCCTCCCGATGGCTACGCGTTCCCGTCGGCGAGCAGCGTCGAGGAGTTACAGCGCGTAGTGGGCGCGCCGTTTCGTCTCGGCGATGGGTCTTTCGGGCGCGACTTTGCCGCGGACGCCCCGCCCGCCGTGGCAGTCGATGTGCCGCTCGATCCGGACGGCACGACATTGCTGCTGCGCAAGTCGGCCAACGTGGCAACAGCGTCGATCGGCGACTTCCTGCAGTACACACTGATGCTCGAGAATACCAGTGAGCGTGGACTGTTCCAGCAGGTCAGTGTACGTGACGTGCTGCCGGTCGGTGCGCGCTTTCGCAGCGGCTCGCTGCGCATCGACAATCAACTCGCCGCGGATCCTGTGATTGCCGCTGATGGTCGTACGCTAACCATCAACGCGGGGTCACTGGCCGCGCGTCGTCAGCGCGCGATTCGGTATGTGGTGGAGCTAACAGTCGGGACACGGGGCAGGGAAGCGGTCAACACGGCGCAGGCCGAGGCAACAGGCGGTGTCCGCTCGAACGAGGCGCGCGCGTTGGTGCGGCTGACGAACGAGCTGTTCAGTGAGCAGGGGTTCCTGGTCGGCCGTACGTATGAAGGCGCGTGCAGTGCGAGCAGCGCCGCCGGCACTGGCCAACCCGGTGTCGGTGGTGTTCGCGTCTACCTCGAGGATGGACGCTATGCGGTGTCCGACGAGGATGGCAAGTTCCATTTCGAAGGCCTCGCAGCCGGCACCCATGTCGTGCAGGTCGACCTCGACACAGTGCCCGACCATCTCGAACTCGTTGCCTGTGAGGGTGGTGGCCGGTTCGCCGGTCGGCGCTACTCGCAGTTCGTCGATCTGCGGGCCGGTGCTCTCTGGCGCGCCGACTTTGCGTTGCGCGAACGTACGCCACCAACTGGCGAGCTGAGCTTTGAGTTTCAGTCGCGTTTGCTGGGTCCCAGCCGCGCCTTTCACGATGGCCATGTACAGGTGCAGGGGGTGACGGTGGGCAATGCGCGCGTCGTCGTCATGCTGCCAGAAGGGCTGCGGTACATCGACGGCAGCGCTCGGGTTGACGGGCTGCCGGTTGCTGACGGCAGCTCGCGCGCGAACGCGCCGGTCAATCAGCCGGTTGCTTTCAAGGATGGCTTGCTAACTATTGACCTGCGTGAGATGGCACCCGGTGCCGAGCGACGAGTCAGTTTCGAGACGCGCGCGGTATGGGGCAAGGGTGGCGAGCTGCCTGTCAAGGCGCTAGTGAGTTGGGACACCGCGGCCCAACCCAGTGCGCGGACCGAACCGCTGGTCAGCGAGTTCCGTCGCGGCGTTGCGGAACGTGCCGCGCAGCAGCTCACGTTCACGCCGCGATTCGATATCGCTGACGCTACCTTGCAGGACCCCGACAAGCGCGCATTGGCGAAACTGGTGGCGCACTGGCGTGGTGTGCAGAACATCCGCATTCGCGCCATAGGCCATACTGACTCGACGCGGATCGGACCGCGCGCGCGGGTTCTGTTTGCTGACAACTACGCCCTGTCGGAGGCGCGCGCTCGCTCTGTAGCCAGTCATCTAGCTGCCGCACTGGGTGTGTCGGCCGATCGCATCAGTGTGCGTGGCCTTGGCGCAGACGTCCCGGTAGTTGCAGGCAATGATCCGGCAAGTCTGGCGCTGAACCGCCGTGTCGAACTGCAGCTGGAAGGCGAGCGCGTCAGCGGCGATCCGCCGCTCGAGTTGTTGACCAATCCGGCCGGGCCGGCACGGGTCGCGACACTGGGCGCGGTGGTGCGCGGCCCCAGCATCCTGCCGGCCACTCGTCGGGTCACGGCACCGCCAGTGCCGACGGCAGCACTGACGGACGCGGATCTTGCTGTCGAGGAGCTTGAGCCCGGCGTCGCGTGGCTGACACCTGCGGTGGATGCGTTGCCCCCGATCGCAAGCCTCAAGGTGGCAATCCAGCACCAGGTGGCGCAGACGGTGCGCTTGCTGGTGAACGGCAGGCCGGTAAGCAGTCTCAACTTCGATGGTACCGCGACCAATCAGGCACGGACTGTCGCTGTCAGCCGCTGGCGCGGCGTCGACATAGAAGACGGTGATAACCGGTTGTTAGCGATTGTCAGTGACGCGGCTGGCACCGAGACGCAGCGCCTTGAGCGCGTGGTCCACTACGGTGGCGGCCCAGTGCGCGCAGTGCTTGACCAGACAGCGTCCGTCCTGGTGGCCGATGGCAAGACCCGCCCGGTAATCGCGCTCAGGATGTTCGATGCCTACGGTAAGCCGGCGCGGCGCGGCACGCTCGCCGCATTTGGCGTCGATGCGCCGTATCGATCGTGGTGGGAAGTCGAGGCGCTGGGTGACAACAAGATCCTGTCGCTCGGCAACCGCGAGCCCATCGCAGAAGTCGGCGACGATGGGATTGCACGGATTGAACTGGAGCCAACGACGCAGTCGGGCAACGTGACGCTGCGCCTGCGATTCAATGATCGCCAGAGCGACCAGCTGCGTGTCTGGCTGGTGCCAGGTGAACGTGACTTCATCCTGGTAGGCATAGCAGAAGGCACCGCCGCCTACCGTACGATCTCGGGCAATGCCGAGGCGGCTGGCGCGGATGCGGTTGAGGCCGGGCTGGATGAGGGTGGCCGCGTGGCATTCTTTGCCAAGGGCCAGATCAAAGGCGATTTCCTGCTGACACTCGCCTACGACTCCGCTCGCGATCGCGAGGCAGCGCGCGAACGACTCCGAGGCATCATCGAACCGGATCGCTACTATCTGTTGTACGGCGACGGCACGGAGCAGCGTTTTGAGGCCGCCTCGCAACGCAAGCTGTACGTCAAACTCGAGCGACAGCAGTTCGTTGCCTTATTTGGTGACTATGACACAAGCTTTACCGTGACCGAGCTGACTCGCTACAGTCGCAGCCTGAACGGTTTCAAGACCGATTTCGCCGGCGAGCGCGTTGGCATGAGCGCGTTTGCAGCGCGCACCGACACCGGCTTCGTGCGCGACGAGCTAGCGGGCGACGGCACGTCAGGGCTGTATCGCTTGAGCCGCTCGCCCATCGTGATCGGTAGCGACAAACTACGGCTAGAGGTGCGCGATCGTTTCCGCAATGAAGTCGTGGTCGAGTCGCGGCAGCTCACGCCGTTCATCGACTACGACCTCGACTATCTGCGTGGCACGGTGTTCTTCAAAGCGCCGGTCGCCGCGCGCGATCGTGATCTCAATCCAGTGTTCATTATTGCTGACTACGAAGTGCGCGCGGGCGGCGACGACGAGACCAGCGCTGGTATCCGTGTGACTTCGCAGTTGGCGGACGACAAGCTGGAACTGGGCGCGAGTCTGATCCATGAAGGTGCGGCTGCGGGTGCGACGCAGATCGGTGGCGCCGACCTCAAGTGGCGCGTCGCGCCGGCCACCGAAGTGCGGGCCGAAGTGGCAACCTCTCGTTCTGACGATCCAGCGCGTCCGGACGACGCGCTGGCGTTTCTCGCCGAAATCCGCCATGTCACGGATCGCCTTGACGCTCGTGCCTACCTGCGCCAGGAAGACGAGGGCTTTGGCATCGGCCAGCAGTTCAGTGCCGGTACGGGCACGCGCAAGACAGGTTTGGACGGCCGCTGGAAATTCCGTGAGCGCTGGCAGGCCCAGGCGGAACTGCAGCAACAACGCGTGCTGAGCACTGACGCGCAGCGCTTGTTAGCCAGTACGGAGCTGCGCTATCAGACCGCGACAGCGAGTGCCGGCGTTGGCGTGCGCCATGTAGCCGACGAGGTGCCCGGTGATGCGACTCGTCAGTCTGATCAAGCGTTCCTGTCGGGCAGCATCGATCTATTTGATCAGCGCGTTACCCTGCGCGCCGCAAGCGATTTCACGCTGGCCCAAAACGATGCGAGTGCGGACTATCCAGCCCGCTCCCTGCTAGGCATTGACTACAAGCTGAGCCCGCTGACGACCTTGTTTGCGGAGTACGAGCACGCCGATGGTCGCGACCTCGCCGCTGACACGACGCGCGTCGGTTTGCGTGCACGGCCCTGGGAGCGCACGCAGATCGTATCGACAGTCAACCAATCTGCTACCGAGTATGGTCCGCGCACCTTTGCCAACTTCGGCCTGACACAGGGCTGGCAGATCAACGCGCGCTGGGCCGTGGATGTCGGCATCGATCAGTCCAACACTGTGCGTGGCGCCGACCTCGCGCCGCTCGATCCGCGGGTGCCGCTCGCCAGTGGCAGCTTGACTGAGGACTACTTCGCGACTTTTGTTGGCGCCCAATACCGTAGTGACTTGTGGCAGTTCACGACGCGCGTCGAGAACCGTGCCGCAGATTCTGAGGACCGCTGGAGTCTGACCACTGGCTGGTATCGCGAGCCGCGTGCGGGCCATGCGCTGTCACTCGCGTTGCAGGCTTTCGATACGCAGGCTGCCGCTGTCGACGCGAGTCAGGCGACCGCCCGGTTCGCCTGGGCCTACCGACCCATCGATAGTGACTGGATCGTATTCGACCGTCTGGAGCTGCAGTTCGATCGTCGCAGCGACCTCGCAGGGTCGTGTGACTCGCGGCGCGTCATCAACAATCTGCACGCCAATTGGCAGTGGAACGCTGCGACCCAGCTGGGCTTGCAGTATGGCGCGCGGTTCGTCACCAGTACCTTCGGCGATGAACGCTACCACGGCTTCAGTGATCTGGTCGGCGTGGACTGGCGCCGGCAGTTGTCGCAGCGGTTTGACCTTGGCCTGCACGGCGTCGCACTACACTCCTGGAGCGCAGCTGTAGTACGTTATTCGACCGGCTTCGATGTCGGCGTCAGCTTCGCCCGCAACGTCTGGGTCTCCGTCGGCTACAACGTTGCCGGTTTCGACGATGCCGATTTCTCGGCCAGCCGTTACACGGAGCAGGGTCCGTACCTGAAGTTTAGAATCAAGGCGGATCAAGACACTTTCCGAGATTTGAGCCTCGACAGTCTGCGCCCAGCACGTTAGCGTCCCCGCCCAGGACGTATCGATGCAATCTATCACCGACATTTTTGGTTCGCGCGGGCCGCTGGCGCGCTCGTTGGGAGGCTACCGGCCGCGTCGCACGCAGCTGGCCATGGCCGAGCGCGTGGCCGACGCCATTGCTGCGGGTCGGCTGCTCGTGGTCGAGGCGGGCACCGGCACGGGCAAGACTTTCGCGTATCTGGTGCCGGCGCTCTTATCCGGCAAGCGAATCCTGTTATCCACGGGCACGCGCACGCTGCAAGATCAGTTGTTCGCGCGCGATTTGCCGCTTGTCGCACAAGCTATCGGCGCGCCAGCCAAGGTCGCGCTGCTAAAAGGCCGCGCCAACTATCTTTGCCGCTATCGCTTCAACGCCGCGACGCTGCAGCTCACGCTCGATACGCGGTCGCGTAGTGATGCGCTGCTGTCGAAAATCGATACCTGGTCGCGTTCGACCCGCAGCGGTGACCTCGCCGAAGTCGAGGAGCTGGCTGATTCCAACCCGCTGTGGCCACAGATCACGTCGACGCGCGAGAATTGTCTCGGTAGCCGCTGCGCCGACTATGCGCGTTGTCATGTCGTCGAAGCCCGGCGCCGAGCCAACGACGCCGACGTCGTCATCGTCAACCATCACTTGCTGTTAGCTGATCTGGCGCTCAAAGAAGACGGCTTCGGCGATATTCTGGGCAGCGCTGACGCGATCGTGCTCGACGAAGCGCATCAGATTCCAGACCTTGCGACCCAGTTTTTTTCGAGCACGGTGACCGCGCGCCAGGTAGATGGTCTGCTGCGCGACTCGCGGTCTGAACTCGCCCACGGCGGCGCAGGCACAGCGGTGGCGGTCGATGAGCTGTACGCGGTGGAAGAGTCGTCACGAGCCCTGGTGGCCGCATTGGCGCGCAATCCACGCGCCGTGTTTGGCGACGATGACAGCGAGCTTGATGAGGACGTCGCAAGGCTGCGCGAGGCCCTGCACGCGCTCGGCGCAACGCTCGATGCTGCCAGCCGTGAGGCCGCCGTTGTCCAATGCAGCGCGCGCGCCAAAGATCTCGCCCGGTCGCTCGACGCCATACTCGATGCTACCGATACGGATGGTGCACGCACGGTGGAAACCAGCGCGCGTGGTTTTTCGCTCGGCCTGATTCCATTTGACGTGGCAGAGCGGTTCAAGACCATCACCGAGTCGCACCCGGCGGCTTGGATCTTCACCTCGGCAACGCTGTCGATCGGTGATGATTTTTCGCACTTCGCCTCGCGTCTCGGTCTCGATGACGCCGAGACGCTGCGTATCGAGAGTCCGTTCGACTACGAATCGCAGTCGCTGTTGTATGCTGCTACTAGGCCTGCCCGAGCCGTCTGATCCCACGCATACCAGTGCGGTATTGCAAGAGGCGTTGCCATTGGTGCGTGCGGCAGACGGGGGTGCGTTCATTCTGTTCACCAGTCACCGTGCGCTGTCGCTTGCCGCAGGGCTCATCCGGGATCGACTCGCGAACTTCGGTCCTGGGCCCTTGTTAGTCCAGGGCGAGGCGCCGCGTGAGCAGCTGTTGCGTTCGTTTCGCGAGGCGGGCAATGCCGTCCTGCTCGGTACGACCAGTTTCTGGGAGGGCGTGGATGTGCAAGGCGACGCGCTGCGACTGGTGGTCATCGAGAAGCTGCCCTTCGCGTCACCAGAAGATACCTTGACCAAGGCGCGCATCGAGATGTTGAAGCGCCGCGGCGGCAATGCCTTTCGTGACTACCAACTACCGGAAGCGGCGCTGGCCTTGAAGCAAGGTGTGGGTCGATTGATCCGCAGCGAGTCAGACCGTGGCGTGGTGGTCATCTGCGATCCACGACTAACCAATAAGTCCTATGGCCGTGTATTCCGTGCCGCGTTGCCGCCTATGCGGGGCACACAAGACGGCAGCGAAGCGGTGTCGTTCCTCGCGCGAATCGCGCGCGAAATGACTCCGCGCGGTCCGCGCAGCGCCCAGGCTGCAACTGCGCCATGAGTCAAAATACTGCGTGGTCTCACAAGGACAGCCCTGCGTTGCTCGCCTTTGACACGGCGACCGAGGCTTGTTCGGTGGCGTTGCAATACGATGGCCAGTTGCTTGTGCGCTTTGAAGAACTCGATCGCGGTCACGCTGAGCGCATATTGCCCATGATCGACGAGGTGCTGCGCGAGGCCGCGATGACGCTCAGGGACCTCGATGCAATCGCCTTCGGACGCGGGCCCGGCGCTTTCACGGGGGTGCGGTTGGCGGCGAGTGGGGCGCAGGGTCTGGCATACGGCGCCAACCTGCCGGTGGTCCCGGTGTCCAACCTTGCGGCGCTCGCCGTGCAGGCGCTGCAGCTCGATGCAGCGGCAACACATGTCTGGGTGGCGACTGACGCACGGATGCAGGAGATCTACTGCGCGTCATATCAGCGGACCAGCGTGCCCGGCGCGCCGGCGATCCTGGGCCAAGAGAGCGTCGTCGGCGGCAACGCACTCGCTCTGCCGCCGGCTGAGCTGACACCATTCGCGTCAACTCGTATCGTGGCTATCGGTCGGGCCCTCAGCGCTTACCCTGCGGTCGCTGCGCGCTTGGCCGGATGGTGCGCTGCGAGTTTCGACGCGGCGCTACCACGGGCTGCCGACCTTCTGGCACTGGCAAGTCAGCAGTTTGCGGCCGGCTGCGCAGTGTCCGCCGAGTTGGCCTTGCCGGTTTATGTCCGCGACGATGTCGTACGCGCGCCTGTCACGCCAATGCAATAAACTCGGGTTGTAATGGCTGCGCAATGCAGCAACCCGAAGCGAGCCGGTCAATGGCGAGTCCCCGCGGCGACAGCGGTCACATGATTGTCAAACAGATACTCGTTGTTGAGGATGAACGGCCGATACGCGAAATGCTCGCCTTCGGGCTGCGGCGAGCCGGGTTTGAGGTGCGCGAGGCCGCCGACGCGCTCGCGGCGCGTTCGGCAGTCGCCAACCAGCGTCCCGACCTGCTGATCATCGACTGGATGCTGCCGGATACCAGCGGTCTGGAGTTGACCCGCCAGTTCAAGCGCGATCGCGACACGGCCGAGCTACCTATCATCATGCTCACCGCCCGCGCCGAAGAAGCCGACAAAATCGCCGGCCTCGACGGCGGCGCGGATGACTACCTGACCAAGCCGTTTTCGCCGCGGGAGCTAGTGTCACGGATCAATGCGGTGCTGCGCCGCGCGGCGCCTGCCGAGGCGGACGATAATGTCGCGTTCAACGGCCTGACGCTCGACCAGGCCAGCCAGCGCGTCCTGGCGGGCGAGCGCACGGTGCCGCTCGGTCCCACCGAGTACCGCATGCTGGCGTTCTTCATGACGCACGCCGAACGCGTCTACACGCGTGAACAGCTACTCGATCGTATCTGGGGTGGCAACGTCTATGTCGAGGAGCGGACAATCGACGTGCATATCCGTCGACTCCGCAAAGCGCTGGAGGAATTCGGGTACGATCGCTTCATTCAGACGGTGCGCGGTTCGGGCTATCGGTTTTCGACGCGTGCCGAGTAAATCTGTGCCAACGACTGGAGCGATTTGGCGATGCCGGCGAACGCCACTAGCGCAATCTATGTACTGCTTCGCGTCCTCGCGGCGATCGTCGTCGGCATACTGCTGGGGCTCGTTTTCCGGGCACGTCTGGGCGGGCGTGGCAGCAGCGCTTGCGACGTATCTCGGCTGGCAACTCTGGCTGTTAGTACGGCTCGACAACTGGCTGCGCAATCGACGCGTCGCCGATCCGCCGGACGTTGCCACGGGCCTTTGGGGTGACGTCGTCACGCAAGTCGTGCGCTTGCATCGCCGCAAGCGTTTTCACAAAGACCGTGTCATGCGTGTGTTACGCGAGCTGCGACGCTCGACCGCAGCCATGCCCGACGGTGTCGTCGTTTTGAATAACGACAATGAAATCGTTTGGTTCAACCACAAGGCAAGCGAGTTTCTCGGTCTGACACGCAAAGTAGATCACGGTTTGCGGATCGACAATCTGGTCCGCCATCCTGATTTCACGCGCTACCTCAAGAGTGGCCAATACGCGCTGCCGGTCGTCGTGCGGCCCGACCCGGGCGCGGACCGGTATTTGGCGTTCCAGCTAGTCCGTTATGGCGAAGACCAGCGCTTGCTGATGATTCGCGACGTGTCGCGGCAAGTGCGCCTGGAGCTGATGCGCAAGGACTTCGTCGCCAATGCCTCGCACGAATTGCGTTCGCCTTTGACGGTGATTTCGGGTTACCTCGAAACTTTGGCGGATGATCCTGCAGTACCCGGCGAGCTGGCTGAACCGCTGGCGGAAATGCGGCGCCAGTCGGTGCGCATGACGCAGATCATCGAGGACCTGCTGGTGCTGTCGCGTCTCGAGGCGACGGACGGTCAGTTGGTGGGCGATACGGTGGATGTGGGCGGTATGCTCGCAATGCTGCGCCGGGACGTATTGGCGCGGCCGATTCATCCCGCCAAGGTCGAGCTGAAGATCGACTCGGGCGTACGGCTCATCGGTGAAGAGACAATGCTGCATTCCGCATTCATGAACCTGGTCGACAACGCGGCGAAGTACACGCCGGCGACCGGCTCCGTGACACTGCGCTGGTGGGACGATGCGCGCGGCGCGCATTTTTCGGTGAGCGACACAGGGCCGGGCATTGCGTCGGAACACATTCCACGCCTGACGGAACGGTTCTACCGTGTGGACGCCGGCCGCTCGCGTGTAACGGGCGGGTCCGGCTGGGGCTGGCGATCGTCAAGCATGTCTTGCAGCGGCATAGTGCGGAGTTGGAGGTGCAGAGTACCGAGGGCAAGGGCAGCACCTTTACTTGTCACTTCCCGTTGTCGCGCGTCGAGCAGCCCGTGACGCAAGTCGCGTCTGGTTAGTGTCGCAGGCTACAGCGCGGCATTATTCGAGTATCATCGGACGGTTACCATATTCTACGGGGCGCAGTCTGGCGCTCCCCCAAGTCGATTCCGCCGGAGACGTGCAATGGAAACCGCCGACCTCTCACATCACATCTCGCGCCGCTTCAATGCGGACCTCGAGCGCGTGCGTAGCAAGGTCATGGCCATGGGCGGTTTGGTCGAAGAGCAGCTCGCCAAGGCGGTGGCCGCACTGATCGACGGGGACAGCAATCTGGGTGTGACCGTGGCGCGTGACGACTACAAGGTCAACGACATGGAAGTCTCCATCGACGAGGAGTGCCAGCGCATCCTCGCCACGCGTGCGCCGGCCGCTGGCGATCTGCGTGTCATCGTGGCCATCATCAAGACGATCACGGATCTTGAGCGCATCGGTGACGAGGCGGAGAAAATCGGCTATATCGGCTCGCGACTGGCCAGCATGGAGCGGCCAGCCGACAAGTATCGCGAGATCAAGCATCTCGGGCGCATCGTCGCGGAGATGTTGCACGAGGCGCTCGACGCCTTTGCACGCATGGATGCGGAGGCGGCCATTCAAGTGGCGCACAAGGATCGGGTCGTCGATGAAGAATACGAGGCGATCCAGCGGCAAGGTATTACCTTCATGATGGAAGACCCGCGCAACATCAGCCGCGCACTGGATGTGATGTGGGTCGTCCGTGCGCTCGAACGGATCGGTGACCACGCCAAGAACATCTGTGAGTACGTGATCTACGTCGTGCACGGCAAGGACGTGCGCCATACGCGGCTCGAGGATGTCGAGCGCGAGCTGCGTGATCGCGGCGACAGTGCCTGAGCGATTGCGCTTGCAAGAGTTGCTCGCAAATCGGCGCTTACTGAACTTTCTGGCGGCTCTGTTCGCAGCGGCGTTGATGGGCTATGCACTCTATGCGCAGCATGGTCTGGGACTTGAACCATGTCCGCTGTGCATGTTTCAGCGCGTCGGGATCAGCGCCGTCGGGGTCGTGTTTCTGTTGGCGGCCTTGCACCACCCCGCGAGCGGTTTTGGATCGCGTGCCTATGGGCTATTGATAGCCGTGACGGCAGCAGGCGCAGCCTATATCGCCGGCCGCCATGTTTGGATTCAGACTCAACCAGCAGGGTCGGTGCCTGCCTGCGGCGCACCGCTCGACATGATGCTCGATATGTTTCCGCTGCTGGAAGTGGTGCGCAAGGTGCTCACTGGCGGCGGCGAGTGCGGCAAGATCGATTGGTTGTTTCTCGGTGTGACGATGCCCGGTTGGGTGCTGATCGCCGCTGTGTCGCTGGGTCTTTTCGGTCTCGTCAACAATTTTGTCAACGCCGGACCGCGCGCCGCCAATCGTTAGCGCCGATTCATTCGAGTCACTTAACCCAGCAGTTGACGCAGCACGCCGACGTATATGCGATGTAGGCCGTCAACGTCTGCCACTGCGACGCATTCATTCACTTTATGGATCGTACGGTTGACCACGCCCAACTCGACCACCTGGGCGCCGGCGGGCGCAATGAAGCGACCGTCGGACGTGCCGCCACCCGTCGAGAGTTTGGGTCGTTTGCCCGTCTCGCGTTCGATCGCGATGACGACGCCAGCCGATAGTTCGCCGGGCGGCGTAAAGAACGGCTCGCCCGAAACGTACCACTCCAACGTGTAACGGACGCCGTGCTTCTGCAGCACACCTTCGACGACTTCCTTGAGCGCGCTGATCGTCTGCACCGGCGAGTAGCGCAGATTGAATCGCGCCTTGAGCTCGCCTGGAATCACGTTCGGCGCGCCGGTGCCAGCGTTCAGATTCGAAATCTGGAACGTCGTCGGCTGAAAATGCTCATTGCCTTGGTCCCAGACGCGAGTGGTTAGTTCGGCTAGGGCTGGCGCCAGCGCGTGCACCGGATTCTCGGCATTTTGCGGGTAGGCCACGTGGCCCTGCACGCCATGCACAGTGAGCCGGCCCGACAACGAACCGCGTCGACCGATCTTGATCGTATCGCCGAGTACTTGTTCACTCGACGGCTCGCCGACGATGCACCAGTCGATCCGCTCGCCGCGCTGGATGAGCTCTTGCATGACGCGCTTGGTGCCATCGACTGACGGGCCTTCTTCGTCGCTCGTGATCAGAAAGGCGATCGTCCCGCGGTGTTCGGGCGTCGCGCGAACGAATTCCTCACACGCGGTCACCATCGCCGCGAGGCCGCTCTTCATATCCGCAGCGCCGCGTGCATAGAGCAGGCCGTCGCGCATGGTCGGTTTGAACGGGTCGCTGTGCCATTCCTCCAGCGGACCGGTGGGCACGACATCCGTGTGGCCCGCAAAGCACAGCACGGGCGAGCCGGCGCCTCGCTTGGCCCAGAAATTGTCGACATTGCCGTAGCGAAGGTTTTCGCAGTGAAAGCCGATCGCGCGCAAACGCTCCATCATGGCTGCTTGGCAGCCCAGGTCCGCCGGTGTCACCGACGGTCGGGCCAGCAAATTGAGCGTCAGCGCGAGCGTCGCGGACTCTTCGCCATGGGCAATTTTCGTGTCAGGCATGCGCGCGGTTTATACGGGACACGCTGGCGAACGGCAAGAGCAACTGAAAACCAGTCACTTACCGCCGTTTGAGGGGCTGTAATAGTACTGTCATGTAATGGTCATACACTGCGCCCCGAAGGCAACTTGTCCTGCTGCCGAGGTACCGTACCCGTGATCAAGAAAATTCTCGCCCCAGTCCTGGTCATCGTCCTGTTGGCCGGCGCGAGCGACGCACTGGCCCAGTCGGCGCGTGATTCCATCGCCATTGTCGGCTCCTCCACGGTGTATCCGTTCACGACCACAGTGGCGAGAACTTTGGCCGACAGGGTCAGTTCAAGACGCCCAAAGTGGAAAGCACCGGCACGGGCGGCGGCATCAAACTGTTTTGCGGGGGTGTTGGCCCGCAGTACGCAGACGTCGCCAACGCGTCGCGCCGGATCAAGTCGAGCGAGTTGGCGCAGTGTGCCGCCAATGGCGTCAAGGATGTCGTGGAGATCAAAGTGGGTTACGACGGCATCGTGATCGCCGAATCGAAAAACGCCCAGTCGATCAATCTCAGCCGCCGCGAAGTGTTCCTGGCGCTCGCCAAACAGGTACCGGACCCGGCCAATTCGTCGGCGCTGATCGCTAACCCCTACAAGACCTGGCGCGATATCAACAAGAACCTGCCTGCTGTGAAAATCGAGGTGTTAGGCCCGCCGCCGACCTCGGGCACACGCGATTCGTTTGCAGAGCTCTATATGGAAGCGGGTTGCTCGACATTCGCCTGGATCAAGAGCCTCAAGGACGTCGACGAGTCGCGCTACAAGCGCGCCTGTACACAGATTCGCGAGGATGGTGCCTACGTTGAAGCCGGGGAAAACGACAACCTGATCGTGCAAAAGCTGGCGGCGAACCCCACTGCGGTCGGCATTTTCGGCTATAGCTTTCTCGAGGAGAATCTCGATAAGCTGAAAGGCGCCGTGGTAGACGGCGTGACGCCCACCTATGAGACGATCGCGAGTGGTAAGTATCCGGCTTCGCGCCCACTGTTTATCTACGTCAAGAGCGCGCATGTTGGGGTCATCCCCGGTATCAAGGAGTTCATTGCCGAGTTCGTCAGCCCCAAGGCGCTGGGCGAAGAGGGCTACTTGGCGGACAAGGGTTTGATTCCACCGTTGAAGACTGAGATAGGCAAAATTCGCGCCGATGCGGTCGCGTTAAAGCCTATCAAGCGGTAGCACAAGCTGCGTAGCCGCTGTATGCCAAATGTCATACAGTCGGGTCGCGCGATCCCGTTTCGTAAACTTGGACTTGCCAAATCTATGCGTACGTCGAAATTTCTTGCCGCCATGACGGCTGTATTGACCGTGGTCAGTGGCACGCCGGCGTTCGCACAGAGCGCCGCTGAGATCGACCTCCTGAAAGCCCAGCTCGCCGAGTTGCAACAAAGGCTCGCGCTGCTGGAAGAGAAGCAGAAGGCGCAGGAGCAGGTGGCTGCAACCAGCGCGAAGACGGCTACAGATGCGCAGGCCACGGCGGACCGTACGGCTGACGTGCTGGCGCAAACGCGGGCGTCACTGTCGTTCTCGGGCGATGCGCGTTATCGTCATGAGACTCTTGACGTTGAGTACGTTGACAGTGATCGGACACGCCAGCGGATACGCGCGCGCGTCGGCATGGACTTTCGTGTCAACGACACAGTCAAGGGCACGATACGGCTGGCAACAGGTGTCGATGATCCGCGGTCCGCAAATGCGACGCTGACCGGATCCAATTCACGCAAGGATTTCGGCTTGGACCAGGCCTATCTGGAGTGGTCGCCAATCAGCAACCCGACCAGTGGCATTTCGGCGGACTCAATTTTACTGGCAGGCCAGGTAGGCTGGCGTGGCGACGTCGCCGATGGCTACGGCCTCACGGTGTCCGCGACCTATCTCGATTTTGGCGCCGTCGAGGGATACAACCCGTTTTATGCGGGCAACGCCTTTGGCAACACGACGACCTCGAGTGCCGCGGTTTGCCGCAAGACCATCTCTAACTGCTTGCTAAGCGATTTCAATGTGGTGCTCTTGTCGGGCGAGCTAGCCACTACGGTGGCGGGCCGACCGCTCCGAGCCTTCGCCGACTTGGCGCAGAATGTGGCCGCCGAAACCAATCCAGTCGCAAACAAGAAGCTCGATAGCGCTTACGCGCTCGGATTCACCTACGGTAAGGCTTCGGCTGCGCGGAGTTGGGAGTTTGGTGCGTTGTACCAGGATGTTCAAAAGGACGCGCTGTTCGGCCAGTTCATCGATAGCAATTTTGGTGACGGCAATACCGACGCCGATGGGTTTGTCTTCTCGGGTGCCTACGCGCCGAGCCGCAATTGGACGATCAGCGGTCGCTTCTTCTTGAACAGCCTCAACAACGACGTTCCCACGAGCGTCACGCTACTCACGCCGACCGCGACCAATCCGACCGCCACCGCTGCCCGCAGTGTGAGCGAGAGAGATTACAAGCGATTGCAAGTGGACCTTAACTTCAAGTTCTAAGTGCTTGATCATATTGATGATTTACCGGTCGTCGACAATGGTGGTCATGCAACGGTCACAGTTGGGCCTTACATAGTAATGAGGCACACTGCGTGGCGTCGAAAACGGGGAGCAACATAGATGACTGATGGCCGGCAATTCTCTCGTGCTTGGCGTCATTGCCTGGTCGTTGCAACCTTGGTGACAGCCAGCGTTAGTGCTGTGGCGCAAACCTCGCGCGACTACGTCTCGGTCGTCGGCTCTTCTACGGTTTATCCATTCGCGACCGCCGTTGCGGAAAATTTCGGCCGCTCGCAGCGCAAGTTCAAGACTCCGAAGGTTGAGCAGACCGGCACGGGCGGCGGCATCAAGTTGTTTTGCAGTGGTGTCGGTGTCAGCTATCCGGACATTGTCACGGCCTCACGTCGAATCAAGCAAGCTGAGCTGGATGCTTGTGTGGCCAACGGCGTCAAGGACGTGGTCGAAGTCAAAATCGGCTTTGACGGCATCGTGCTGGTGAATGCCAAGTCGGCGCCGGTGTTTAAAGTAACGCGCCGCGACATGTTTTTGGCGCTCGCCAAGCAGGTACCTGATCCGAAGGGCAGTGGCAAGCTTGTGTCCAATCCGTATCGCACTTGGCGTGATATCGAACCGTACTTGCCTAACAATCGTATCGAAGTACTAGGGCCGCCGCCAACGTCTGGTACGCGTGACGCATTTGCCGAGCTGGTGCTCGAGGCCGGTTGTGAGACTTTTCCGGCTATCGCCGCCCGCAAGAAGACCGACGAGCGTGCCTTCAAGTCCATCTGCCATAACATCCGCGAAGACGGCGCATATGTGGAAGCGGGGGAGAACGACAATCTCATCGTGCAGAAGTTGAGCGTCAACCCGCGTGCGCTTGGCGTGTTCGGTTACAGTTTCCTTGAGCAGAATCTCGACAAGATGCACGGCTCGAGCGTCGAAGGCGTAACGCCAACTTACGAGACTATTGCCGCTGGCAAGTACCCCGGTGCACGGGCACTGTATTTGTACGTCAAGAAGGCCCATGCCAGCGTTATTCCGGGTCTGTCGCAGTACATTGCCGAGTTCACCAGCAGTCGCGCCATGGGTGACGAGGGCTATCTGGCGGACAAGGGTCTCGTCTCCCTGCCCGCTGCGGAACGCGCGCAAGTC
The DNA here is from genome assembly GCA_016703895.1 of Pseudomonadota bacterium. Lineage (GTDB taxonomy): Bacteria > Pseudomonadota > Gammaproteobacteria > Steroidobacterales > Steroidobacteraceae > CADEED01. The sequence continues at coordinate 75,202 of JADJBE010000010.1, read as the reverse complement.
CAGTCGCAAACGCGCGCGCTGCAACCGATGCCGACCAAGCTGTAGCTGGGCTGTGTCGGTAGCTTCGGCAAGCGTTTGAAATGACACCACTCGCGCTGCTAGTAACCCTCCTGGGCCTTTCGACAGTGGCCTTCTGGATCGGTAAGTCCCACTCACTCGCCACCGTTGGCGGCAAGAGCGGCGTGCGTTCGCTGCACTCGTTGCCAGGCCATTACGGACTGTTGGCCGCAGCTTGGTGTGCATTGCCCGCGCTGGTCGTGATTGGTCTGTGGTTGGCGTTTCAGGACGCCATCCTGGTTAAGCTCGTGACCGCGCACTTGCCGGAATCGGTTCGCGCGCTGTCGCCGGCGCAGTTTTCGCTGGTACTCAACGATGTGCGCAATGTCGTTGCGGGCAACGTGCCAGCCAGCTCGGTTGACGCGAACTCCGCGGCCGCAGCAGCGGAGTATCTGCATCTGCGTTCAATCAGCCGCGTTGCACTCACCGCGCTGGCATTGTCAATCGGCGTGCTTGCGATCATCTTTGTGCGACGCCGAATCGTGCCCGAGATGCGCGCGCGCAACCAGGTGGAGCGCATCGTCGAGTGGCTGTTGTTAGGTTGCTCGACATTCGCGATTTTCACGACCATCGGGATCGTCGCGTCGGTACTGTTTGAAGCCCTGCGGTTCTTCGCGCAGGTGTCGCCCTGGGAGTTCTTGACCGGGACGGTCTGGAGTCCGCAGACGGCCATTCGCGCGGATCAGGTGGGTTCATCCGGCGCGTTCGGTGCTGTGCCGCTGTTCGCGGGGACACTGCTGATTTCCGCCATCGCAATGGTCGTGGCGGTACCGACCGGGTTGTTCGCGGCCGTTTATCTGGCGGAGTACGCGCACCCCAAGTTCCGCACCTGGACCAAACCGTTCCTCGAAATCCTGGCTGGTGTGCCAACCGTTGTGTATGGGTTTTTCGCGGCGCTGACCGTCGGGCCTGCGCTGCGTGGCTGGGGCGAGGGCATGGGCCTATCGGTGGCCTCCGAGAGCGCGCTGGCGGCCGGGCTTGTCATGGGGATCATGATTATTCCATTCGTCTCCTCGCTTGCCGATGACATGATCACTGCGGTGCCGCAGAGCTTGCGCGATGGCGCCTATGCGTTGGGTGCCACCAAGTCCGAAACCATTCGTCAGGTCGTGTTTCGTGCGGCGCTGCCCGGCATTGTCGGCGGCGTGCTGCTCGCCGTGTCACGCGCGATCGGCGAGACGATGATCGTCGTCATGGCTGCGGGGCTCGCGGCGAATCTGACGGCCAATCCACTCGAAGCTGTCACGACGGTGACCGTCCAGATCGTCACATTGTTAGTCGGTGACCAGGAGTTTGATAGCCCGAAGACGCTGGCGGCGTTCGCACTTGGTCTCGTGTTGTTTGTTGCCACTCTGGCGCTCAATGTCCTCGCGCTGCACATCGTCAGAAAATATCGTGAACAGTATGAGTGACGAGTCGCCCAAGACTGCACCCCGAATTCGCACCGCCAAGGAAACTCAGGCGATCGTCGCCAAGGGTCTGCGGCGGCGATACTGGGCCGAGCGTCGCTTCCGCATGTACGGTGCCGGAGCGGTGTTGCTCGGCGTTATGTTCGTGATTTTTCTGTTTGGCACGATCTTCTCGCGTGGCATCGGGGCGTTTCAGCAGGCGCAAATCAAGCTCGATGTTTTCTATGATCCGGCCATCATCGACCCGGCTGGCACGCGTGCGCCTGAGGACCTGGCGCTGGCGGACTATGCCGCGGTGCTGCGCGCATCGCTGCAACAGGAATTCCCGGAGGTTGAGGGTCGCAGCGACAGGCGTGAATTGTCACGTTTGCTGAGCTCCAGCGCGCCGTTCGTGCTGCAACGTCAAGTGCAGGCTAATCCCGAATTGATTGGCACCAACGATACGCTCTGGTTGATTGCCAGCGACGCGGTCGATTTGATGCGCAAAGAGAAAATCGATCGCGAGTTGCCGCAAGAGCAGCGACCCCTCTCTGATCAGCAGCTGGCCTGGTTTGACAGTCTGGCCGCACGAGATGCGCTCGAGCTCAAGTTCAATCGAACGTTCTTCACGACCGGCGACTCGCGCGATCCTGAAAATGCCGGTGTGTGGGGCGCCGTCATGGGCTCGGTGTTCATGCTGCTCTTGACTCTGTTGTTATCATTCCCAATCGGTGTGGCAACGGCGATTTATCTGGAGGAATTTGCGCCGCGCAACCGTTGGACGGATCTCGTCGAAGTGAATATCAATAATCTGGCTGCCGTCCCGTCGATCGTGTTCGGCTTGTTAGGTCTGGCGGTATTTATCAACTTTTTCGGCTTGCCGCGCTCGGCGCCACTGGTCGGCGCGCTGGTGCTGACGCTGTTGACGCTGCCAACTATCATCATTGCGTCGCGCGCGTCGATCAAGGCCGTGCCGCCGTCGATTCGTGAGGCGGCGCTCGGTATGGGGGCGTCTAAGTTGCAGACCGTCGCGCATCATGTGTTGCCGCTTGCGTTGCCCGGCATGCTCACCGGCACCATCATCGGCATGGCGCGCGCGCTCGGTGAGAGTGCGCCGCTGTTGATGATCGGTATGGTTGCCTTCATCGTTGATGTTCCGCAAGGCATTACGGACCCGTCGACCGTACTGCCAGTGCAGATCTATCTGTGGTCGGATAGCCCGGAGCGTGGCTTTGTCGAAAAGACATCGGGCGCAATCATCGTGCTGTTGGCGTTTCTCGTTGTCATGAATGCGGCGGCCGTGTTCCTGCGTAATAAGTTTGAAAAGCGGTGGTAGAGAAAATGGAACGTGTACAGACAGAGCCGGTCGCCATTCCCAAGCCGGCGGCGCGTACCTCGCAAGTGTTGCTCGTGACCGATCGCGATAAGACGGTCGGCACGATTACTGTTCCCGATCCGGTTTTCAAGTGCCGCGACGTGAACGTGCACTATGGTGACAAGCATGCGATCAAGAATGTGTCGATCGAAATCGCGCGCAATCAAGTGCTGGCGATGATCGGTCCGTCAGGCTGCGGCAAGTCGACGTTCTTGCGCTGCCTCAATCGTATGAACGACACCATTCCCAGTGCCGTGGTCACTGGCAGCATCACGCTTGACGATCAGGATATCCACGATAAACGTCAGGACGTCGTACAGCTACGTGCCCGCGTTGGCATGGTCTTCCAGAAGCCGAATCCGTTTCCGAAGTCCATCTACGAGAACGTGGCCTATGGCCCCCGGATTCACGGACTGGCCGGTGACCGCGTCGAGCTCGATGAGATCGTCCACACGTCGCTGCAGCGCGCAGGATTGTGGGAGGAAGTCAAAGACCGGTTGAACCAGCCGGGCACCAGTCTCTCGGGTGGCCAGCAGCAACGGCTCTGCATCGCGCGCACGATCGCCGTGAATCCGGAAGTGATCCTGATGGATGAGCCCTGCTCGGCGCTCGATCCGATCGCCACCGCGCGCATCGAGGATTTGATGGAAGAGCTACGTCAGAGCTACGCGATTTGTATCGTTACGCACTCCATGCAACAAGCCGCACGCGTCTCGCAGCGTACGGCGTACTTTCATTTGGGCGATCTGATCGAGGTGGGTGAGACCGACCGCATCTTTACCAACCCGCGGCACAAGTTGACCGAGGACTACATCACGGGTCGCTTTGGCTGAGCATGGCCGTGGGTCTCGAGCCTGTTCCAGTGGCACCTCAGGCAGACCGGTCTATGCCGCTGCTCGAGGGACACACAGCGCGCGCGTTCGACGGCGATCTTTCAGCGCTGCACGTGCATGCCGTCGAGATGGGTGGTCTGGTGCTCGATCAGGTACAGCTTGCCATCTCCGCCTATGCGGATTGGCTGCGCCCGCAAGCCCATCAAGTGTTGGAACGTGAGCGACAGGTCAACGCGTACGACCGAACGATCGAAGCAGAGTCGTTGCAGGTCATTGCTCGTCGTCAGCCGATGGCGTCGGATCTGCGCGCGGTATTCGCCATCGACAAAGTCGTTACACAGTTGGAGCGGGCAGGCGACGAGGCCAAGAAGCTTGCGGTCACCGTGCTGGCAGATTCGGAGACGCGAGGATTTCGGCCGGGGCACGCCATGGCTCGTGACGCGCGTCAGCTCGGTCGTCTCGTCACGCAGTCCATGCGTGCCTCGCTCGACGCGTTCGATCGGCTCGACGAGGCTGCCGCGGCGCAAGTCTTGCGTCAGGATCATGAAATTGACCAGGAGTATGCGGCCACCTTGCGGCGGATCATGACGCGAGCACTCGAGGATCCGCGCCTGATGCATGGTGTGATCGAAGCGGCATTCATGATGCGGTCGTTAGAGCGGATCGGCGATCACGCGCGCAATGTGGCGCGACAGGTGCTGTTTATTCTCGGGCACTGAGGTGGTGTTCGGCGTGTGCGCTGGTGCGAGCGTAACGGGCCGGGCACGCGTGGGTCGCGCGCGCCTGCGGCGTGCCCTTGTCCGACGGGGGCGCGCATCTTTCCCCCGGCGAAGCAGCTAGTCTGATAGCTGAACAGGAGCACGCCCCCGCCGGCCTGCGGCGCGCTCTACACGCGTGACCGACCCGCTACGCTCGCGCCAGCGCGCGCCCCGAATCGTCTGGTTTGTGCTAGAAGGTGGCGGTGTTTGTACTAACTGTCGTTTTTGCCGAGTTGCCGTATTGACCGACGTGATGACACTGGGGCGTTGGTCAAAGCTGAAGCGCATTGGCCTGATTGGTAGGTCGATCGATAGCATGCCGGAGGACGTTAAACGCCCCTACGCTCATTTCGTTCTGGTTCGGTCGATCAATCGCGTTCTGTTCTTGCTGTTTCTGCTGTCACCGTTCGTTGCGCACCTCTTCTCTTGACCCATTGGTGCCGCAGCGTCGAGCAGAGCGTCGGTGTCAGCCCGCCCACACATGTGTTGAGGGCGCCGCAGTCAGAGCGCGGGGCGCTCCTGTTCTGCTTTCAGCCTAACTGCTTCGCCGGGGGAAGATGCGCCCCGCGCTCTGACAAGGGTACGCGTAGCGCGCCCGACTCACATGAGTGGGCGGGCTGACACCGACGCTCTAGTCCGCGCTGCGTAACAACTCATTGATTGATGTCTTCGCTCGCGTCTTCGCATCCACTCGCTTGACGATTACGGCACAAGCGAGATTGTACTTGCCATCTGCAGAGGGCAGCGACCCTGGCACAACGACTGAGCCCGCTGGCACGCGGCCGTAAGTCGTCTCGCCGCTCGTTCGATCATAGATCTTCGTGCTTTGGCCGATGAACACGCCCATCGAGAGCACGGCGCCTTCTTCGACGATCACGCCCTCGACTACTTCGGAGCGTGCGCCGATGAAGCAGTTGTCTTCGATAATCGTCGGCGATGCCTGCAGCGGCTCGAGCACACCACCGATACCCACACCGCCTGAGAGATGGACATTCTTGCCAATCTGCGCGCACGAGCCGACGGTCGCCCAAGTATCAACCATCGTGCCCGAGTCGACGTATGCGCCGATGTTCACGTAGCTCGGCATTAACACCACATTCGGGCCAACATAGGCGCCCTTGCGTGCGATCGCATTGGGAACAACGCGGGTGCCGCTGGCGCGCATGGAGTCGTTAGTCGCCGCTGCATACTTGAGCGGGACTTTGTCAAAGTAGCGTGTTGCGCTACCGTCAATGATCGCGTTGTCATGCGTGCGGAAGTACAGCAGCACGGCCTTCTTGAGCCACTCGTTCACGATCCACTTGCCGTCGCGCTTCTCGGCCACGCGGGCCTGTCCGCTGTCTAGCATTGCCAGCGCTGCGTCCAATGCGGACCGCAGTTCGGTACTGGCGGTGGCGGGTGTGATATCAGCGCGGAGCTCGAACTGTGTCTCGATCAGATTCCGCAGGTTTGAATTAGTGTTCATCAACGAAAACTCTCCACACGCCGCAAGGCATTGGCGCGAATGCTATCGAAAAAGAAATCGAACTCGTTGAAATGTAGTGATCCGCCTGGCAGCAGGACCGTGGCGTAGTCGTCGCCCGCGGGAACGTCGGTGCGCAGATAGCCCTGGTCACACGCAGCACCAAGAACACTCAAGCGTGTGGCCGGCAATGTGTCCGATGAGGGCTTGCCGGGCAGCGTGCCAGGATTGCGGGCGGCGGGTGCGGCCGGCTTGCGCAAGTCGAAGGTCAGCGGATTGACGCAGACAGAGATTGCGCCCGTGCCGTCGCCTGTTAGTTGCTGCTGGCGTGCCCCATTGCGCGCGACGAACGGCGCGAGATCACTGTCGCGTTTGACGGCATTCCAGCCAAGCAGACAATGCGTCGACGTGGGCCGCGCACAAACCGGCAGCCACGGTGTCTCGGCAGCACGCAGGCTCTCCAAAGTCGGGATTCCGATGACGTAGGCCGCGATGAGCTGCTGGCGGAACTTGGGATCGCCACCGAACTCGCGCAGCAGCGTCTGTACATGCAATGCGCCCTGACTGTGGCCCGCAAGTATGAAGGGGCGGTCATTGCTCCAGTGTTGCAGGTAGTGCCGGAACGCGGCGCGGATGTCTTGGTAGGCGAGTGCGTAGGCCTTGCCGCCGTCCGCAGCGAAATTCGAGCTCGCAGCCGACTGAGCTTGCCGATAGCGCGGCGCGTATATCTTGCAGCACGCATTGAACACCGCGGCCTGTCGCGCAATGACTGATTCATCAGTCCATTTGTTAGTGGCAGCATCATCGAGCGACTGATTCCAGTTGTCGAGCCCGCGGTAGGTGGTCGGATGGATGTAAAAGACGTCGGCTCGCGCTATCGCTTGGCGGTCTGGCAGTTTTGCGCCGGCCGGCACATGGTCAGCGGCGTCGGTCATGGTTGGCAAAGCAGCCCAGCTCGATTGCAGCGCGTAGTCGGGCGGCGCAGGGCGCTGCATCAATTCGAAATCGCCGGGCTTGCCTGGCATCGCGGGTGCAGCGGATTCGGCCGCGGCGCTTGCGACGCCGGCCGCGCCGATCAACAGCGCGGCTGCCAAAGTCCGATAGACGGAAAAAATAGCCACGCGATGTCCCCCTGAAGCGCAACAACAAGATATTCGGCCGATTGTAGCCGTTTTCTGCACGCGCAGTCCCCATTTGCGGGGACAGACTAACAGTCCTCATCGGCTTACTGTCGGTGTCGTCCGCAAAGTTGCACAAAGGGTGATCGAAATGAAGACTGTGACGATCTTGTGGATTTGTGAGATGAGTGACCCGGGCTATACACCACCGTCTGACGATCGACCGGCAACTGGGTGGTGAGCGATGTTTGTGTGTAGTGGGCTGGCTGCTTGTTTACTCACTCTCGGTGCCGCCGGAGGCCTGCGGGCGTCGGCGCCGCGCGCGCAGGCGACGGGCAAAGCGGTGACCATTGATGCGCACGGTGTATGCTCCTGAGCATGGCGGCCATCGGCGTTTTACTGGTTGAGGATGATGTGAAGTTCCGCCGGGCTTTCGCGGCCCGCATCGAGGCGGCGCCCGACATGACGCTGCTAGCGGCTGTGGGCACGGTCGCAGCGGGCTTGGCCGAGCTCGAGAATCGCACGCCAAATGTACTGCTGGTCGATCTCGATCTGCCGGATCGACGCGGTACGGAACTGATCCGCTATTGCGCCGCGAAGTGTCCTACGGTCGACGTGATGGTTGTGACCGTTTTCGGCGATGAGAAAAACGTCATCGAGTCGATCGAATCCGGCGCGACGGGTTATTTGCTGAAGGACTCGGGCCCGGAGCATTTCGTCGAGCAGATACGCTTGCTGCATGCGGGCGGCAGCCCCATCAGCCCGTCCATTGCGCGCCAGCTGCTAGCGCGTTTCCGGGGCGCTCCACGAGTCCCGGACGCCGAATCCGATCGGCTTGAGGCGAGCAGTGTTAGCTCAGTGCCCGCGCTATCCGAGCGCGAGCACTCCGTGCTTACGCTGGTGACCAAAGGCTTCACGTTTCCGGAGATCGCCGAGCTGTTGGATGTCTCGCAGCACACGGTGATGACCTACGTGAAGCGGATCTACCGTAAGCTCCGCGTGTCATCAAAGACTGAGGCGGTCTATGAGGCGCGCAAGATGGGGATACTGCGCGATTGAGACAGTGACGCGATCGCGATCAAAGGGCGGCTGGTTAGGGGCGCCGGTAGCGCTGGCGATCGCCTTGCTCGCGGCTGGCTGCGCCCCGCGCACGCCGGACGTTCAGCGTGTGACGACCGCCGAGGTCTACTTTGAACCGATCGATGCTGGCGATGTTCGTCGGCCTGCTATCGCCATGCCGCAAGCTAGCGGCTGGCAGCGCGTTACCTTGCCGTATGCCGAGTCGCGTCGCGATGTGCTCGGCGTACCTGGAACCGCAGCAAGTCAACATGTACGGCTGTGGGTAAGACTGCCACCGCAGATCGCACCGACTGAGGCGCTGCAACCGCTCGCGGTCCACTATTCGGCTTACATGGGTCCGATCGTCGCGGCGAATGTCTACCTCGATGGTGAGCGAGTCGGCGGTATCGATCCCGACGTTTCCAGCAACTGGAATCGGCCGACAATGTTTCTGTTGCCACCGCAGGCGACCCGCGTGGGTCACCCCGTGCAGGTCGTTCTGGCTTTCAACTGTGTCGTCGGTGCGTTGCCGTGTGGTGCGCCCAGCGTCCATGTTGGACCGCAACGCGAGATCGAGCGGCTCTACGAGTGGCAGCGGCTGCTGCGGATCGACGGGCCACGTATCGGCAGTATTGCGATGCTGATGCTCGGTGGATTCGCGCTGCTGTTCTGGTTTGGGCGCCGCCGCGAAGTGGTCTATCCGTTGTTTGCCCTGGCATCACTGATCTGGGCGTTGCGCACGCTGCACTACCACCTGGCGTTCTATCCGGGGAGCTACGATTGGTTCTGGTGGATGACCGTCAATTCGATGTCCTGGTTGATGGTCGTGGTCTATGTGTTTGCGTTTCGATTGCATGACGAACGGCATCGATACATCGAACGGGGTTTGCTGGCGCTCGCCGTTGGTTGGTCAATCGCGAGTATGCCCGGCCTTGGGCTGAATGGCTGGACGCCCGGATATCTCACGCACGTGGTCCAGACGGCGATTGGCATTGCGGTCACGGTGCTGATCTCGATTTCGAGTCTGCGGAGTGGCTCGCGCGAGCATCTGCTGCTCGCTGTTGGCCTTTGGATCTGCATCGGACTGGGCATCCACGATATGTTGCTGCAAGGCTGGTATATCGGCTTTGAGCGCGCGTTCCTGATGCCCTACGGTGCAATGTTCCTGTTCGCCGCGTTCCTCTACGCGATCGTACGCCGCTACGCTGCGGCGATCGCCGAGGTAGAGCACGTCAACGCGTCGCTCGAGCAGCGTCTCACGCAGCGGCAAGCGGAGCTTGCAGTCAGTTACGAGAAGTTGCGACTGATCGAGCGGCAGCAGGCCGAGACGGCCGAGCGGCAGCGTTTGATGCGCGAGATGCACGATGGCCTCGGCTCGTCCTTGATGAGTACGCTGGTGATGGTTGAGCAGGGCAGCTTTGCGCAGGCAGACGTGGCCCAGGCCTTACGCGAATGTGTCGATGATCTGAAGCTAACCATTGATTCGCTCGAGCCGATCGGCGACGACTTGCTGACGCTGCTCGCGACGCTGCGCTACCGAGTGGGTAGTCGACTCGAGGCAGCGGGGATAAAGCTCGAATGGCGAGTGACGGACCTGCCACCGCTACCGTGGCTCAATCCAACCAGCTCGCTGCACGTGCTGCGCATCCTGCAGGAGTCGTTGACTAATATCGTCAAACATGCGGATGCCAAGACTATTCGTATCGAAACCGCGGCCGACAACGACTCGGTGGTCGTCAGGGTCACAGATGATGGCCGTGGTTTCGATGTTGCTTGCATGCCGGGCGGCGCGACCGGACAGGGAGGCGGTCGAGGCCTACTCAATCTGCGCCGCCGGTCGGCGCAGATCGGCGGTCAAATTGACATCACGTCGTCTGCGCGCGGTACAGTGGTCGAGTTACGCCTGCCACGGCAGCAAGCTGATGATTTGGAGATAGATAAAAATGTATAAAAATCATTCTATTACAATGCTTTAATGAAGCTATATCGCGTTCAGCTACGGGACAGGCGCCAAGACGGATACTGACTGCACGGACAGATTCCGGTTGGAGGACGACATGCACCGCACTATTGGTATTGGCTTGTTGATGATCGCGCTCGCGAGCCCGGCGGCCTTCGCTGACTCGCAGTTCCGCGCCGCACGCGGTGATCGTGGCGAGCGAGGCAGCGCCCAGGAGTCGTCGGGTCGTCAGCAGCAAGGTCCACAGAATCGCAACCCGTCGCGTGGCGACCGGCCTGCTGTGAATCGCGATCAGCGCGATAAGCGCGATCGACGTGCCGCTCGTGGCGACACCCGCCGCGCAGAACCCAGTCGGGACCAACGTGCGCACGACCAACGCACTCGGGACTCACGCACGCGTGATCGGGCGATCGAGCACCGTCGTGATGATTGGCGCCGTGATGCTCGCCCGAGTTACCGCGACAGCAACCAATTGCGCTACTCGGGTGATCCACGGCCGCGGGTAGACTTGCGGGGTGAGCAACGCGTGCCGCGCGTCGTGCACTATGGTACGAATTCGTATCGCAGCGATTGGCGAGATAACCGCGGCCGCCATTGGCAGTACGATCGGGGCTGGTATGACCGCTACCGCGTGCAGTACTTCCGCTATGACCGCGGGCGTTACTTTGCGCGGGACCGGTTTTCCATTGGGCTGTACCTCTGGCCGTCGGGCCATCAATCGCGAGTCTGGATTGCGGGCGAGTGGCTACCGTCGGTGTACTGGTCGAGTCGTTACTACATCAATGACTATGGTCGCTACGCACTTTACGAACCGCCACATTGGGGCCGCTGGGTCCGCGTCGGTAACGATGCGCTGCTGATCGACCGGGATAACGGCGAGATTCTTGACGTGGTGTACGACCTCTATTGGTAGAGGTGGAGGTGCCGTTTGCGCGCTGAACTTTGGTGTAGCGCTGGGCGGCGTCTGGCACGTCTGTTGAGGGTGCCGCAGCTGAAGCAGTGCACGCTCCTGCAGCGCCTAGAGTCTTGCCGTGACGCCGGAGAAAGATGCGCGCACTGCGTGAGCTGCGGGAACGCCGCGCAGCGGCGCACCCGATCAGACGTGCCAGACGCCGCCCAGCGCTACACAGAATCCAGAGTCGCAAGCGACGCTATCCGCGTCTAGCAAACCAGTTGCGTCAGCGACGGTCGATGACCGCCCGCTTGAGTTCGTCGGGCGTCAAGCCGGGCAGGGAGTCAATGCTCTCCAGATTGTTTTTGATGAGGTACTTGCGTACTGCATCGTCGGATAGCTTGCCAGGTAATTCTCCGCGTCGGTCCGCTTGGCGCGGAAGTCCATGAACGGCACGTTGTAGCCGCAGGAGTCCGAGACTCGCTGCACAGCTAGTCGAATGATGGCGCGGACGGTGCGCGCGCGCGGCAATCGTGCTGCTAACTCCTCAAAATCAGCTTCCCCCGGCGTCACCACCGTTGCCGAGCCGTGCAGCCGGACGATGCGCGGTGAACCTTCAAATGCGCAAAACATGAGCACCAGCCGACCATTCTCGCGTACGTGCGAGACCGTCTCTATGCCTGAGCCACCGCCATCGACATAGGCGACATCTGTTGGTCCTAGCACGCGAAGTGTATCGCCACCTTTGGGTGAGCAGTTGATATGACCCGCCGCGCCCAACGGCGCCGTCGCCACAAAGAACAGGTGCTGCTTCGCGAGCCACTCCGCGAGCTGCGCATCGATTGTTGCGAACGTCTGGCCCATGCTGTTCGGTTGGCTGCGAATGTCAGCTGCGGGGTTTTGCGATCGCGGGCAAACATCTCGAAGCTCGATACGTTGGGCGCCCGCCATTCGGTGGGCGCAGTCAGATATTTTGGAAAACGCTTCTCGGTGTACGCGAGTATGTCGCGCGGCAGATCCTCGACGCGTTCGAGCTTCAGCGTGTGTGATCGATAGAATAGATGTCCCGGCTTCTGACCCATCAGCATCCAAGGCAGCCAGGTGGCCACACGGTTCCAACTGCCGTAAGTGTGGACACTTGGCAAGCTCACGTCTGCCAGCTCATCTCGCTCGACGCGCCATTGTTGGTACTCGCTCACCCGCACGCGCTCACCGGATGACTCGCGCTTCCAGATTTTGGGGTCGAGTGGTGACTTCCAGTCGAGGTTCACATCAAACGCCGCCATCGCGCTATTGCCCAAGAAATGCCAGGGCAACAAGAACTTGATGGTCTCGCGGTGCTCGTCCTTGGTTGCGCCAAAGCCCAATGTGAATTCGGGTTTCAGATGTGAGTTGACGGGATCGTTATTGATGGGATACACGTCGACTTGCTCGTCGAGCAGCGGATTGCGCCAAGTTTCCATGATCGCACCGCTGGCCAGGTCTTTGTAATACCCAACCTCGCGCCAAAGGGCCTTGTAACTACCATCCGCCTGCGGTTCCGTGCGTCCGATGCCGAAACCCTCGACATCGAACAAAGGCCGGATGATTTCCTGGTCGCCGATTACCGAGAACACGCGGCCGCCGAACCAGCCCACTGTCGTGGCTTGGGGGTCGAGCGAGCGAGTCATGCGGATATAGGCGCGCAGATTGTCGGCAGGGCTCATGGGATCGAATCCTGCCGGCGCGCCCAGGCGAGCACTGTTGGTTGCTGACTCTGCCGCACCGATCGAAGTCGTTAGTGCGGCGCCCGGTAGCGCGATGGCGGCAGCTCGCAGGAACTCACGACGCCCGAATGGGCCCTGCATCAGGCCATGCAACATGCTCATGGTTTGCTCTTCAGAACGACGATGCCATCGCGATCGGCACACAGCCAATGCCCAGGTTCGAATCGAACCTCGCCGAAAGACACCGTCACATTGGTCTCCCCATCGCCGTCGCGAGCGCCGCGCTGCGGCCAGGTCCCCAGTGCCCGGATACCGATAGAAAGGGGCTCGAGTTCATCCAAATCTCGAACGCAGCCATTGATTACGATACCTGCCCAGCCGTTGCGGGCCGCATTGGCGCCAATTTCACCACCGACCAATGCGCAGTCCAAGACGCCACCGCCATCAACCACTAACACCTGCCCGGCACCAGGTTGGCGGGCGGCGTCACGGATCAGCCCGTTGTCGCGCAGGCAGCGAATCGTCGCGATGGGTCCCGCAAAGGAGGGTCTGGCGCCGAATGACACCAGCGGCGAGCGACAAATCTGCACCGCAGCGCCGAATTGATCACACAGGTCCGCGGTCGCAAAAGTCATTTGGCTACACTCGCATTCTGCTTGCGCAGTTCCTCGGCGAACGTGTCGTACTCATTGACGCTCGCCTTGCGTTTGGCGGACCAGTTGGTCGCAAAGCCACGTGGATAGTTAGCATCACCGTCGCTGCGTCCGTCAGCCGACCAAACGAGCGGGCAGAGAGCCCCACGCGGCCGCTCGCCTGGGATCATTTCATCGAAACTTATGCCGGCCAGATTGACGCAATCAGGCCGTGGATCCCAGCGGATGTCGTCGCCGAACATGCGCAGACTCACCGCGATGCGCCAGTTGTCAGTGGGATTGCCATGCGAATAGTGCAGCGTCCAGGGATGGACGATCAGCAGATCTCCAGGCTCCATGTCCCAGGTGAGAAACTGCACGCTGGGATCTTTGCGTAGCGGTTCACAGTCGGGATGTGGCACGCGATCCGGCGGTTTGATCATCTTGCGGGCATTCGGCGAGAACAGCCAATAGCGAACGTCCTGAGAGTGCGAACCTGCGATGCATTCGAGCGAATTGGCTTTGCTGACGTTGGTGAGCGGCATCCAGAGCGAGGGCACCATTTTGCCGCTGACTGGCCAGCCCATCCGGTCGGTATGCCAGATCGTCTTCTCGTCCGACTGGGGCGGTTTGGCAAAGATCTCGTCAAAAAAGAAATGTGCCTCCTTTGAGCCCATCACTTCACACGCGGCTTGGGCGAGCGGTGACTCAAACACGAGCTTGCGGAATTCCGGGATGCCACGCGCCATGTAGCGGCCAGGGTAACTCGGCAGTAGGCCAAAATCCTCTTCGCCGGCCGCGATGCGCAAGGCAAGCGGTTGCAATAAGTCCACCCAGTCCCGGTGGCATACCTGGCGCAGCAGCACGGCACCGTCGCGTTCGTAGGTGGCTTTGTCCTCGGCGGTGATCGCTCGTAAGGGGGGTTCGATTCAGGGCCATTTTGGATGCTCCCGCGGCAGTGTTCCTCCGAAGATCAGAGGATTGCAGCAAACAGACACAGTATCAGCCAATCGATCTTACAACGGTTGCCATAGCCAAAGCGCATGCCAGCTGCCATACGTCAGGCGTATCGGCCCGCGCGGCAAAAGCATTGTCTGACGGCCCGCAGATGTCGACAATTCCGTCATGGCACAAACCGATAGACACTCTGCTGAGCGGCTCGTCTCGATTGGCGACGCACAAATCTATACCGAAACGGTTGGCGAGGGCGAGCCGGTGCTGCTGGTGGCCGGACTGGGCGGCAGCGCCAAGTTCTGGCGTGCGCAAACCGCCGCGTTTGCCGAGCGCTTTCAGGTCGTTCTGCACGATCATCGCGGTGTCGGTCGTTCGAGCTCCACTCGCAACGTGCAAGGCGCCGCGGAGCTGGCGGACGATCTGCTGCGCGTCATGGATGCACTCCGGATCGAGAGCGCGCATTTGGTCGGGCATTCCACCGGCGGTGCGATTGGCCAGCATATTGCACTGCGTGACCCGCGCAGACTCAAGTCGTTAGTACTGAGTGCGAGCTGGGCGGGTCCGACGCCACTGTTCGAGCAGACCTTCAAGATGCGGCGTGACGTGCTGGTCAATTCGGGTGTTCAAGACTACTTCATGGTGGGGACGCTGCTGGCAAGCCCGGCCTGGTGGCTGGCAGAGAGGTTCCAGTCGGCCGAAGACTATTTTCGCGAAAGGGTAGCCGATTTCCCGGGGCTCGACGTTGAACTGGGCCGCTTGAATGCAGTGACGACGCACGACCTGCGAGCCAAGATTGCGGCGATCCGCGTGCCAACATTGGTCATTTGCGCGCGCGACGATCAACTCACGCCCCCAAGCATGTCCGAGGAGCTGGCGCAGGCGATTCCAGGGGCAGAGCATGTCGTGCTGGCTGAAGGCGGGCATTTCTGTCCGGCGACCGTCACATCGGCCTACAATTCTGCTGTACTGGAATTTCTCACGCGGCAAGTGTTGGCGAGTCGCGCGCCCGCAGCCATCGCGAGGTAGTCAACGAGATGTCGGACAATCCGCATGTGAGTCGCTGGTCAGCAGTCTTGGGCCCCGAAGAGGGGCGCTCACTGTGGCAGCCATTGCCTTCGCGCGGCTATGTGACCGTGAAGCTGTCGCCCCAGACGATGCCCTACGATGACTTCTCCGCGGTATCCAGGTTTTGCCGCCGGGTTGTCATGTGCGCGAACACGGTCACAAGCAAAATCATGAGCTGATTTTTATCTATGAAGGCTCGGGCACGGTAACCATCGAAGGCGAGACGCGCGCGATTGGTCCGGGATCCACGATCTTGTTTGGCCGCTATGCCCGACATCGCATTGACAATACCGGCACTACTGATATGAAGCTGTTCTGGGTGTTCTCGCCACCAGGGCTCGAAGACTGGTTCGAGAGCATCGGTCGCGAGCGCCAGCCCGGCGAGCCGATGCCGGCGGCCTTCGATCGTCCGCAGGACGTGGCGGAAATTCAGGCGCGTATGCGTTTTGTGCCGCCGATGCCGCGCCCCGCAGACGCCAGTCCCACGGAATCCAAGTAACACATGTTGGTGCTGACCCGCTCGATACTCGAGCAGTTACTCACTCCCGATCGTTGTCGTCTGGCGATGGCAACGGCCATGCGCGCCACCTCGCAACGTCAATGCGTGTTGCCGCTGCGGCAGTTCATGGGGATTCCGGACCGTCCGGGCAAGCTTGGCTTGATGCCGGGGTACCTCGGCGGCGACGCCGTGCAGCGGTTTGGCGTCAAAATTGTCAGTAAATATGAGCGGCCCGTAGGCGATCCGCACGGGACCCATGTCGGTGCGGTCATGTTGTTCGATGCCGTCAACGGTTTACCGCTGGCGCTGCTCGAGGGCGGGACGCTCACAGCTCTGCGCACGGCGGCAACGACCGCGCTGGCCACAGACGTTCTGGCACGCCAGGATGCAAGTCATCTGCTGATCATTGGCGCCGGTGAGGAGGCGCGGTTTCACATCGACGCGCTGCTCCGCATACGCGCATTTGAGCGGCTGACGATCTGGGCGCGCCGCCCGGAGCAGGCGACCAAGCTGTTGGCAGAGCTGGCGCTACCGGCGACGCTGACGACGAGCGTGGCGAGTGACCTGCGATCCGCCGTCGCGCGAGCCGATGTCATTTGCACCGTGACGTCCGCCAAGCAGCCGATTCTTGCCGGTGAATGGCTGACTGCCGGGACACACTTGAGTCTGGTTGGCTCTGCCATCCCGACAACCGCCGAAGTGGACAGCACCGCGGTTTCACGCGGCCGATTCTACGTCGACTACCGAGAGGCTGCGCTGGCCCAGGCTGGCGAGTTGTTGGCCGCTATTGCTGCGGGTGTGGTCACCGCAGAGCACATCGTTGGTGAGATCGGTGAGGTTCTGCTTGGCACCAAGCCGGGACGAACGAACCCACAGGAAATCACGGTGTATAAGTCGTTAGGTGTGACGACCCAGGATCTCGCCGCGGCGGAGACGGCCTATCGTGCTGCGGTTGAGTTGGGGCTAGGGCAGACGATTGATCTTGACGCGTGAGCCGAGTCAGTCTCGTCAGACTGGGCCGGTCAGCGCCGGCGTGATTTCTGCCAGTACTGCCGGATCCTCGATCGTTGCTGGCACGGTGTAGTCGCGGCCGTCGGCAATGGCCCGCATGGTGGCGCGCAGAATTTTCCAGACCGGGTTTTGGGTAGGCGCGCAACGACTAAACAGCGTTTGAAGCTCGCGACGGCGCCAACCTCGTCGCGAACGCGGTCGATCAGTTGCGCCGTGAGCGATGCATGGGTGTCGCTGACGCCAGCTTTCAGTACGACGAGGCCAACGGGCACCGTGCCCTTGAGTTCATCCGCGACGCCGATCACGGCGCACTCGGCTACGGCCGCGTGGCCCGCGAGCGCCTGTTCGAGTTCGCCCGTAGACAGGCGGTGGCCGGCGATGTTGATCACATCGTCGGTGCGCCCCATCACATAGACGTAGCCGTCAGCGTCGATGTAGCCACCGTCGCCGGTATGGTAGTAGCCAGGATAGGCAGTGAGGTAGCTGGCAACGAACTGCTCGTCATTGTTCCAAAGCGTTGGCAGGCTGCCGGGCGGCAACGGTAGCTTGGCGACCAATGCGCCTTGCTCGCCTGGACCGACTTGTTTGCCCGATTCGTCCACCACATGAATGGCGAAGCCTGGCACTGCCTTGGCCGGACTGCCCGGCTTGATAGGTAGCTGCTCGATGCCCAGGCAGTTGGCGACCATCGGCCAGCCAGTCTCGGTTTGCCACCAATGATCGATGACGGGAAGTTGCAGTTGTTGGCCGGCCCAGGAGACGGTGTCCGGATCGGCTCGTTCGCCGGCCAGGAACAGCGCCCGTAAGGAACTAACGTCGTGTTGACGAAGCTGCGTGCCGTGGGGGTCCTCGCGACGGATTGCGCGGATCGCAGTGGGGGCGGTGAAGAGCGTGCGTACTTTGTGATTGGCAACAATGCGCCAGTAGGCTGCGGCGTCCGGTGTGCCGACGGGTTTACCCTCATACATCACTGTGGTGCAACGGTGCACCAGAGGTCCGTAGACGATGTAGGAATGTCCAACGACCCAACCGATGTCTGACGCTGCAAAAAATACCTCGCCGGGGCGCGCGTCATAGACATACTGCATCGACCAATCGAGCGCTACCAGGTAGCCGCCTGTGTCGCGTACGATGCCCTTCGGCTTGCCGGTGGTCCCGGACGTGTAGAGCACATACAGCGGCGCGGTGGCTTCGATGGGCACACAATCGGCCGGTTTCGCAGCTGCGACCACTTGCTGCCAGTCATGGTCTCGGCCCGCCTGCAGTGGCACGTCGAGTTGGGGCCGTTGCAGTATCAATGTGGCACGTGGGGTATGCCTTGTTAGTGTCAAGGCACGGTCCAGCAGCGCCTTGTAGTCAATGACGCGCCCCGGCTCCAGCCCGCAGGAAGCGGACAGCACCAGCACCGGTTTGGCGTCATCGATCCGGGCCGCCAGCTCAGGCGCCGCGAAACCGCCAAATACGACCGAGTGCATGGCACCGAGGCGAGCGCACGCCAGCATGGCGAATACAGCTTCGGGGATCATTGGCATATAGATGACGACTAGATCACCTTGCTGCACGCCGAATTTCTGCAGCGCACCCGCGAGCTGCGCTACTTCATGCTGCAGTTCGAGATAGCTGAACTGTCGTTCAGCGCGGGTCATCGCGCTGACGTGAATCAGCGCCGTCTGGTCGCCATGACCGGTCTCGACGTGCCGATCGACGGCGTTATAGCAAGCGTTCAGCGTGCCGCCGGCGAACCAGCGTACGAACGGCGGGCGCGTTTGGTCGCAAATCACCTGTGGCCTGTGGTGCCAATCGACTGCCGCGGCGGCGGTGCGCCAGAACGCCTCGGGGTCCCCCTGCCAACGGGCGTACTCGTCGTGATAATTCATATGATGAAGGTTCATGTGCCCATAGCCCTGCCTGCGGCTGCGGCCGGGCCATCATTTGACAACGGTAGCGTGAGTAGGCGGCGAAGATCTGCCATCCCCGAGGCCACCAGCAACGCGCCCAGTACTAGCAGCGCAGGTGGCACGACAGCCAGCGAATAGCGTACCAACTCCGGCGCGCCAAAGACGTAGTCGGTGAATACCGCTACTAACCAGGGCCCGCCCGCCTGACCGACTAGATTGGCGATCAGCAGGTAAGCAGCGACTAACAAGCCACGCATTCGTGGTGGCGCAATGAACGGAATCAGCGCCGGCCCGGCGCCGAATGCCATCGTGCCGAAAAAAACTGCTAGCGCCAGCAAGCCAACGGTCATGGCGACGTTGCCGATGAGGGGGAAGCCGATTGCGAAAGGCAAAGTGCAGAGCGCTGATAGCAGCGCGACTCGCAGGTGCCCGTCGCGATGACCGCGTTTCTGGAACCAGTCGTCGAGCCAGCCGCCACTGATAACGCCGAGCGTGCCACTGAGCAGAAAGATCAGGCCGTAGGTATAACCGACCTGCGAGGGTGTCCAGCCATAGTCACGGATGAAGAAAGCGGGCACCCAGGCGCCCATGGCGAACTGCGTCGCAGCTAAGACGGATACGCCACCGAACACGGCCGCAAACACACGGCGATTCGCCACAACAAATTCCCAGACTTCCTTGAACGTCGGTTTGTCGCGCGTGTCGGCATCGGACGCGGCGAGCCGGATGCCGCGCCGGCGTCGTGGCTCGGCAACCGTCAGAAAAAACACCGCTGCGACGAGCAGGCCGGGCAGTGCGGCGATGATGAAGGCCGCCTGCCAGGTGGCGACGGTGCCAACCAATGGCAGGTCTATCGAGTCGAAGCGCGCCAACCAGGCGATCACTGCGCCGCCGGCAATCAGTGCGATGCCGGAACCGAAGAAGCTCGAGCCGGTGTACACGCTGATTGGCAGGGCCAGGCGCTGCGGACGAAACAGATCCGCGAGCATCGAAAACCCGGCTGGCGTCAACGTGGCTTCGCCGACGCCGACCGCTGTGCGCGCCGCAAATAACTGCCAGAACGACCGCGCGAGTCCGCAAGCGATTGCCGCAGCTGTCCAGACAACAGCACCGATCGCGATGATCCAGCGACGGTTGCCCGTGTCGGCGAGGCGCCCGAGCGGAATCGCCATCACGCCGTAAAACAAAGCAAACGCGAGTCCTTGCAGCAGACTGATTTGGGTGTCCGAAATCTGCAGGTCTTGCTTGATATCCTCAACTAACAGATTGATTATCTGGCGGTCGACAAATGCGACCATGCCGCACACGCAAAGAATAAACACCACGTACCAGGCGTAGGTTTCGCTCGGCCAGGCAGGTTGCTCTTCCTCGTTGTTCATTGCGCATCTCTTCGAATCATGGCAGCTGCCTTTTCCGCAATCATCATGGTGGCGGCATTGGTATTGGCGGCGATATGCGTCGGCATGATAGATGCGTCCACGACACGCAGGCCCGCGACGCCGCGAACAATGAGTTCAGGGGTCACCACCGCCTGGTCGTCGACGCCCATGCGGCACGTACCGATCGGATGGTAGCCGAGAAAGCTGGTGCGGCGTATGGCTTGTTCCCAGTCGGCGTCTGTCTCGACGCCGTTGCCAGGTAGAAACTCGCGTAGCAGATACGGTCGGAAGGCAGCTGATTGCAGCATCTGGCGTGCCAATCGGCCGCCGGCAACTTGGCGGCGCAGATCTTCGCTATCGGTGAACATACGGTGCTCAATGACAGGTGCGGCTGCCGGGTCGGCGGAGCGCAAGCGCACGCGACCTTTGGCGTTCGGGCGACAAGCGTTGATCACGAGCGACACGGCCGGCTTGGCGTAGGGCACTATGCCACGCTCATCGAACCCAAATGCGAACGGCCCAAACAACAGTTGCAAATCCAGCTGCGGCTCCTCGGGGCGCGAGCGGACAAATGCTACGCCGTGCGGGTAGGGGCTGGTGGCTGGGCCGCGCCGGAACACCAGCCAGTTGGCCAAGTGCAGCGCGAGTCGATAGCTCGCCATCTCGGCGTTATAGGTCGGCACGTTCACGTCGGCGCAAACCAACGAGTTTGCATGCTCACGCAGGTTGGCGCCCACTTCAGCGCTATCAAGCAACGTGGTGATGCCGTGGGCTTGCAGATCGCGACCCGGGCCAATGCCCGAGAGCATGAGAATCTTCGGTGAACCTAGCGTGCCAGCCGCTAACAACACTTCGCGTCTCACTTTGTGTCGTATAGCACGGCCACCACTGTTCACCTCAACACCCACACATCGGCCCTGCTCGAGCACAAGTTTGGTAACTTGCGCATGAGTTGTGATGTGCAGATTGCTGCGCGATCGCACGGGATCCAGGAATGCGCGCGCGCTGCTCATGCGCCGACCACGCAACTGGGTCACTTGGGGGGGCGAGGCGCCAGCTTGATCAATGCCGTTGTAGTCAGGATTGTGGGCTAGGCCGCATTCGGCTGCGGCCCTCATGAACACGGCCGCCAGCGGGTGAGTGGTGCGAAGGCGTGACACGTGTAGCGGTCCGGCTTTGCCGCGCATCGCCGGATCACCCACCTCGGAGCGTTCCAGACTCTTGAAGTGGGGCAGGACATCATCGTAACTCCAACCGTTGTTGCCGAGCGCCGCCCAGCCATCGAAATCCGTCCGCGCACCGCGGACGAACAACATACCGTTGATCGAGCTCGAGCCCCCGAGTGTCTTGCCGGCGGGCCACAGGTCCACTTTGTCGAAGCGTGACCCGTCGGGCTCGGCGGTGTGGCACCAGTCAAACTGCGGATTGCCGACGGCCTTGATCAGCGCTGCGGGGATCTGGATGTACGGCGAGCGGTCGCTGCCGCCAGCTTCCAGCAACAGGACTCGGACGTTTTTGTCGGCCGACAGTCGATTCGCCAGAACGCAACCAGCAGAGCCGGCGCCCACGATGATGTAGTCCCAGATTGCTCCGTCGTCATGCATCTAATTGCAGTGTCGCTGCCGCAAGCCGTGCGAGCCAATGTTTTCACAGGCACAATCCATGCAGCAACCGCATGGGGTCATATGGAATTACGGCAGTTACGGCATTTCGTTGCCGTCGTCGACAAGGGGAATGTGTCCCGAGCAGCAGATCGCGTGGCGATCAGCCAGCCCGCGCTCACGCGCAGCATCAAGAATCTCTAGGAGACGCTCGGTGTTGAGCTGCTGGAGCGAAAGCCGCGCGGCGTCGTACCGACTGAGGCCGGTGTGGCGCTGTACCATCACGCCAAAATGGTGCTCAACGATTGTGCCCGCCTCACAACCGACGTACGCGCGTTTCAGCGTGGTTTGAGTGGTACGGTGCAAGTCGGCATCGCCGCGATGTTCGCCTCGCATATCGTTGATTCGGTGGCACTTGAGCTGTCCGCCAAACAACCTGGCGTGTCGATGGTCATTTCACAGGGGTTTTTCGAAGAGCTGGTGCGCGAGCTGATCGACGGCCGTCTCGATCTGATGTTTTCAAACTTTCCGGCGGTGGCGATGCCTGCTGAGGTGACGGTCGAGACGCTGTACTCGGTTGTTTCGTCTATTGTGGTTGGGGATGGTCATCCGCTTTTCAAACGCCGGAATATTGGCAAGACCGACTTGGTCGAGCAGCGCTGGGTTGTGGCCGATCAGCCGCATGCGAAGGATTTTCTCGAGCAGTTCTTTGCCCGGGACGGGTTACCAGTGCCCCGTGCCGTGGTGCGCACCAACTCGTTAGGATTGATGATGTCGTTGTTGACGTCCGGACAGTTCATTACTGCCATGCCGGAGCATCTGCTGGCACGTGAGTTTGCAGCTCGCACCGTGCGCCGCTTGCCACTCAGTGATGGATCGGTGACGCGTAAAGCGGGTCTGATCTACCGGTCGGGTGGCGTGGAGCGGCAAGCCGTGCAATTGTTTTTGGCCGAAGTGCGAGCGGTGTGTGCGGCGCAGGTGCGGGCGCAGACGGGTGTTAAGACGTGATTGTTCATGACATGCAGCCGAGGCTCGCGGCACACGTGATCGGGCGCGCCGCTGCGCGGCGAGACCTTAGATTGAGCAGGGCGCGCATCTTTCCCCGGCGGTGCAGTTAGACTGTTAACGGCACAGGAGCGCTCCCTGCTCACTCTGCGGCGCCCTCAACACGCGTGCCGCGAGCCTCAGCTGCATGACACCAATACTCACGTCGTCGCAGTTATGCGGCCGCCGCTGGCAACGTTGCAATCGCTCCTAGGTCAACCGTCGCGACGTCTGCGCGTTAAGCGGTCTATCGGATACGGTTTTTCGAGTATCCCCGACCTAAAGGAGTGTCATATGTTCAACAAAGCTCTTCTATTGGCCGCTACGGCGGCTCTTGCCAGTGTGGTGTTCGTCCTACCGGCGAGTGCTGATACGCCAGTACTCGACCAGCGCGAGCACAACCAGGCGCAGCGGATTGCGGCGGGCGTTCGGTCCGGCGAGCTCACTCGGCCGGAAACGCGGCGCTTGGTACGTGGCCAGGCCAATTTGCGTCGTTTGGAGGCTCGCGCCAAGTCTGACGGCGAGGTAACAACGCGCGAGCGTGCCAGGTTGCAACACGAAGCCAGCCAGCAGAGTCGCCGTATCGCGCGCCAGAAGCACGACCGGCAGAGCCGCTAACGAGGTCAGGTGCCGCAGTGGTCAGCCGCTGCGGCACCTTCGAGTGATTAGCCGCCGTCCGATTCCGACGGGGTTGATGCCGCATTCGTTATGCGTACGGTGCGAATCGTGTTGTCGGCAATCTGCAAGACTTCAAAAATCTGGTCGCCGACCTGAATGACGATGCCGGCATCCGGTATCGTTTCCAGTTGCTCTAACAACAGACCGTTGAGTGTCTTGGGCCCATCGGTCGGTAACGTCCAGCCGAGCGCTCGATTGAGCGAGCGGATATTGGCCGCACCGTTGACGATATGGACTCCCGCCGCCTCCCGATGGACGTCCTTGTGGGCCGCGCCGCCAGGGTCAGTCGTGAACTCACCGACGATCTCCTCGAGCAGATCTTCCAGCGTGATCAGTCCTTGGACGTCGCCGTATTCGTCTACGACAAAGCCAAACCGGCGTCGGTCACGCTGAAAGTTCAAGAGTTGGGTGTTGAGTGGCGTGCCCTCTGGTACGAACAACGCGCCACGCTGACTGGCGACTTCGCGCAGTGATTCACGCGTCAATTTCCCACGCACAAGTTCGTTCGCCACGCGCTTCATGTGCAGCACGCCGATCAGGTTCTCGAACTCGTTTTCGTAAACCGGTAGGCGTGTGTGCTGGGTGTCCCGCAGTTTGTCGAGGATTTCGCCCCAGTCATCATTGATATCGATCGCGACCACCTCATTGCGCGGAATCATGATGTCGTCGACTGTGACGCGTTCGAGATCAAGGATCGCCATCAACATCTGTTGGTGGCGCTGCGGGATCATGACGCCCGCTTCGGCAACCACGGTGCGCAGCTCATCTTGTGACAGTGCGGTTTGTTGCGTTTGCTGGTCGGTCTTGACGCCCACCAGCCGTATGGCGGCATTGGTTAGTCGATTGATCACCCACACAAACGGATAGGCGGCTGTCGCCAGCACGTTGTAGATTGGCGCTGCAACCAAGGCGACCGGTCGCGGGTATAGTGCGCCGATCGTCTTGGGGCCCACTTCGCAGAAGATCAGCATCACAAACGTGAGTACACCGGCGCCAAATGCGAGCCACTGGTCATTCGCGATCTTGAGCACGATGACCGCCACCAACGTTGCAGCGATATTGTTGACCAGGTTGTTACCGAGCAGTATCAGCCCGATCAAGCGGTCCGGTCGCGACAATAGCTTCTCGGCGATGATGGCGCGCCGATTGCCCTGTTGGGCCAAGGTGCGAAGCCGGTAACGGTTGATGGCCATCAAGGCCGTTTCGGTGCCGGAGAAAAATGCCGACAGTGCGAGGCACACGGCGAGTAGACTGAGCAGAAAGCCTAGCGACAGCTGATTCACTTGCGATTCACGAGTGCGGGGCACTCCGGGCGCCAAAAGCTGGCGGGGTGTCTATTCTAAGGACAGCTTGCTGCAACTGCACAGGTGCAATGCCATGTGTCGGTCATATTTCCACCGCGGCGGCATCGTAGCGAAAGTAGTCGAGCGTTTCCTCGTTGACGAGGCGTGGATCGCCACCTTCGCCGTGCAATCGGGCGCCTGCAGCGCGCGATTCGAGTTGCGCCGCCGCGCCCCGCGGTTGCCGTGCCAGGCTGTATCGCCGCAGACTGTCATGCAGATCGTCGCCCGACTCCAGCGTGCGGGCCAGTATGACCGCATCTTCGAGCGCCAGCGCAGCGCCCTGACCGAGGAAGGGCAGCATCGGGTGCGCCGCGTCGCCCAGCAACGCAATGTTGCCATAGTCGTACTGCGCAATCGGCTCGCGGTCAAGCAAGCCCCATTGAAAACAGGGCTCGCGTGCCGGTGTACGCCACAGTGCCGAAAGCGCCGGATGCCAATCGGCAAACAGCTTGGCGGGGACCTCGGGGTCGGCCGGGATCGTCCAGCTCTCACCAGCCCAGTCAGCCTGTTTTGCGAACGACACGATATTCAGTTGTCGGCGGGGTTCGAGACGATAGCGCACGAACAGCTTGCCGACCCCCCACGTGACCGCGGAGCCCGCGGGTAGCGCGTCGCGCACCACCGCCTCGAGCGGTAACAACCTGCGCCAGGCAACGAAGCCGGTATAGCGAGCCGGCATTTCGCCCAACAGGCTTGCGCGTACCGCCGAGCGTACGCCGTCCGCGCCGATGACCAGATTTGCCCGCAGACGTTGGCCGTCGTCGAGTTCGATCACCGCGGCTTGCTCTTCGGACGAAGCGCTGCGGCAGGTTCGACCTAACAAAAAAACCTGCGGGTCATGTGCCGCAACCGCGCGTGCCAGCACCGCGTGCAGATCAGCGCGATGCACGAATGCATAGGGCGCGCCGTATTGGGCAATCGCCGTTGGCCCGCGCACCAGGCGTGATTTTTCCTCACCGGTGACTGTGTCTTCGGCTATCTGATAGGGTGGTATCGACAGGTGGGGTGCGAGCTGCTCCGCAACGCCCAGCCAACTCAGCGCACGGTTCGCGTTCGGGCTCAGGGTGAGCCCGGCGCCGATTTCTGTGAGTTCGTTGGCTTGCTCGATGACGCGCACGCGCCATCCCAGACGCTGCAGTCCCACAGCCGTTGCGAGCCCACCGATCCCGGCGCCGACAACTAGCGCGCTACCGGGTTTCAAGGCCGACGCCGTTCCGTCAGTGCGTGTAACAGACTCACTACGGCCAAGTGATCGTCACCGCCTTGGTTTTCAGATACAGATCAAGCGCGTCTGCGGCGAACTCACGCCCCCAGCCTGACTGCTTGAAACCGCCAAACGGCATGGTTGGATCCATGGCGGCATGGCAGTTCACACCGAGCTGCCCCGAGTCGATCAGCCTAACCATCCGATGCGCTGTGGCAAGGTCCCGAGTCCAGACACTACCCGACAACCCGTAGGTTGTGTCGTTAGCGCGCTTGGCCAACGCCTCGAGATCGTCGCCTTCGAAAGTCTGAATGGACATGACCGGGCCAAAGACTTCCTCGCGTACGACACGCATCTCGGGCCGACAGTCTGAATAGACGGTGGGCGCGACAAAATAGCCTTGTTTTCCCGCCCGTTCGCCGCCCGCCAGCAGTTTGGCGCCTTCTTTCTGCGCGGATACAAAGAAGCCCTCGATCCGCCCACGTTGCTCGCCACTGATCACCGGGCCGATCATGTTGCCACGATCCATACCGTTGCCCACAGGCAGCTGCTTGGCGAAGGCCGCAACGCCGGCCGCAAACTCGTCGGCGATGTCGCGATGGACAAATACACGACTACCGCAGACGCAATTCTGCCCTTGCAACAGGAAGGTGCTCATGGCGACGCCCGGTATTGCCGTAGCGAGATCGGCGTCTGGAAACACGACCACCGGCGACTTCCCGCCTAGTTCCAACGACACCTTCTTTGAGGTTACCGATCGCCGCTCGAACGATGATCTTGCCCACCTCGGTCGAGCCTGTGAAGGCGATCTTGTTGACGTCCTCGTGTGACGCCAACGCCACGCCCGCCACCTCGCCGAGTCCGGTCACCACATTAAAAACGCCTGGCGGCACGCCGGCCTCGAGTGCCAGCTCCGCCATCAGCAGCGATGCCAGTGGCGCTATCTCGGCCTGCTTGAGAACCAACGTGCAGCCGGTCGCGAGTACCGGCGCAATTTTCAGCATCTCCATGCCAAACGGGTAGTTCCATGGGGTGATGGCGCCGACGACACCAATAGGTTCCCGCGCGGTGTAGGCAAATAACTGGTCTGGTCGTTTGCCCGCGCCGGCGGAGGGCATGGTGTTACCCATTATTTTGCTGGTCCAGCCGGCGTAGTAGCGCAGGAACTGCGCCGCAAAAGGCGCGCAGCTCTCGCCAATCATGATCGGCATGCCGTTGTCGAGCACCGCGAGCTCCGTGATCATCTGATGATGCTTCTCAAACAGCCCGGCGAAGCGCAGCAAGACTTGCGTCCGTTCGTCTGCCGTCATCTTTGACCACGGGCCTGTGAGTGCACGGCGCGCCGCCGCGACGGCTTTGTCGATGTCTTTTGCATCTCCAAGGCCGACCCTGGAAATCACTTTCTCGGTGGCTGGGTCGATGACGTCGAGCTCGCCCCCGCCGTAGTCGTTAGTCTCTTTGCCGTCGATCCAAAGCCCGTGCTTGCGGTCGAGGAACTGTTGTGTGGCAGCTGAAATCATCTGCGACTCCTGGTCTATACAAGGGCGGCGACGGCCGCGAACCAGCTGGCATTCTACAGCTCCAATTGCTCTATGCTGCCACTGATGCGACCACAGGTCGGCGTGCCATGCGTCAAACTGATGGCGGACAACTTACTCGGTATTGGAGGTCGGCCGACGTGCATGTCAATCATGAGTGGTGCAGTATCCGTCGGCGGTGCCACGCCAGGCGGTGCCGCGAGCCGATGTGGGGTGTCATTTTGAGGATTGAATGCTGACGCGAGCTCTCAAGATCCAATGGGCCAGTGGGGCGTTTGGCGTCGCAATCCTCATGAACGGCGTGTCCGCGCTGGCGCTGTTTTACTTCACGGTCGTACTACGCATGGACCCGGCGTTGGCCGGATTTCTGATCTTTGCCTCGCGAATTTATGACGCGGTCACGGACCCGCTGTCCGGCTGGTTGAGTGATCGCACCAAATCCTCGCTGGGCCGACGACGGCCGTACTTGCTTGGCGGCGCGTTCGTCTCGGCGTTCTCCTTCGCGTTGGTTTTCAACGTGCCAATCCAGGAGACTGGCGTATGGATGACAACCTGGGTGATGGTCTCGCTGCTGATTTTCACGACCGGCTACTCGATGTTCAACGTGCCGTATATGGCCATGCCAGCCGAGATGACGCAGGACTACCACGAGCGATCGGTCATTCATGGTTATCGTGTCGTCAGCGCCGCGCTGGGTGGTCTTGCAGTGCAGTTTTTGGCGGGCGTCTTTCTCGAAACGGTGGGCAAGGATCGAGCGGGCTATTCTCTGGTAGCCTGGATCGGCGCGGCGCTGATCTTTGTCTCAATGATGATCGCCTTCACCGGTACGGCAAAAGCGCCGGTCGTTGCCCAGAGTCCTAACAGCTTATCGTTTGGCGAGCAGGTTCGCGCGTTTTTGGACAACCGCGCATTTCAGCTCATCATCGCCGTAAAGTTGGCGCAGCTCATTGGCATCAGCGCTGCTACTGGTGGTTTAATCTTCTTTTTGCGCGCGTGATCGATGTACCGCTGACAATCTTGCCGGTCTTTGGTCTGGCCACGACTGTGGCTGTATTTGTTAGTACACCCGTGCTGCTATGGGTCGGCCGCCACTTGGGGAAAAAGGTGGGCTACGCGTTGTCAGCCGGGATCACCGGCTTGGCCGCCTTGTCCTGGATGTTTGCGCAACCTGGAGATCCCACCTGGATGGTGTTGCTGCGCGGGTTCTTTCTGGGCATCGCTTTCGCTGGCAACGTGATGTTTGCCATGTCGATGTTGACGGATGCAATGGAAGTGGACTGGCATCGCACCGGCATGCGGCGCGAGGGGATGTATTCGGCGCTGTATAGTTTCGTGGAAAAGCTCGCGATGTCGATTGGTCCGTTGATTCTGGGTGGAGCGCTTTCCGTGGCAGGATTTGATCCCAGCAGCCCACCGAGCGAGGTCACACCGGGGGTGCGGCAAGCCGTGTTGCTGGGTATTGCTTATGTGCCAGCCGCGATGGCGGTCGTGGCAGTCGCGATACTGTCTTTTTACCGCCTCGATCAGCGCGCGCTTGAAGCATCGCGCGCAGTGCGGGTCGAACGGTAGGGCCTGGCGACAGCTTATCGGGAACGAACGCCGTGGGCGTGGAGGGACAACAGATGGGAACAACGATGCAGCAGGACGTGGACGGTGTGGTTCCAAAAAGCCCGATCGACATGCCTCCCGATAGGGATGAGCCGGCATTTCTGCCGCATCCACTGATGGATCGCCTCGTGGACGTGGCGCTGTCGCTCGGCGCCGAGTTATATGCGGAACGGGATCGACGCCGCACACTCGAAGCTATTCTGGTTGAACAGGGTGTTCTCGCGGCCGATGCCATTGAGCTGCACCGATTCAATGAGGCGGAGCAACCGAGTCGCGACGCGGATCGAATTGCTTTCGTGCAGCGTTTGTACGGCGCGCTAAACAAGCTTCAGTAGGACTCACAGTGAATACTCCCGTTTCAAGATCAATCGACCGCTGCATGCAGGGTGTTTTGCCGCGCACACCGACGCTCGAGGATGAGAGTCAGCTGGCCTTCTACGAGACGGTGCGCAACTTCGCAATTGGGGAGATGTTCCCACGGCTGTCGCAGCAGTTAGTAGCGCGCGCCGATGCGGCCAAACTGCCGGACCATGGTGCGCGCTTGCCCTTGCGCCAGCTGCGTGCTTTGGCTGAGCCCTTGCCGTTGTCGGGCGCCTGGAAACGCGTTATGCGTAGTCAGCAGCAACTCGCTTGGGACAAAATTCGTTCGAGCCTGTTGGCAAACGCGGCGCGCTACGAGGCGGAACTCGACGCGGCTGAGTGCGCGCACCCGGAGCGCATTCACTGTGATCCGCAATTCGTCACGCCTGACTACGCCAAGTTCCCGATCCATTTGCAACCTGGTGGGTATGTTGGCGATACGCTCGCGGGCTACGTGTTCCATCATGGCACAAAAGTCTTCTACCAAGGATTCAACGATCAGGACGAACTACACATACTCAACGCGCAGCATGTCCGCGCACCGGCGGATGGCAAGGTGCGTCGCGTGCTCGATGTTGGCTGCTCGATCGGGCAGGGGACGACCGCGCTGAAGCAGCGTTTCCCCGCTGCCGAGGTGTGGGGTCTCGATGTCGGCTTGCCGCTGGTGCGCTACGCTCACAAACGCGCAGTGGATCAGGGTGTGGAAGTCCACTTCAAACACGGCCTGGCCGAGGATACCGGTTTCCCGGACGGGCACTTCGATGTCGTGCTGGCGTATATCCTCTTCCATGAGGTTCCAGCTCGGTTGTTCGATTCGATTGTCACGGAAGTCCGACGGGTTTTGCGCCCTGGAGGTACCTTTACCATTATCGATGCGCCGGCGGCTAACAGCGGCAGTGACACACTCGCGGCGGGCAATCGCTTCTGGCTGGATTTTGATTCGCAGTACAACTGTGAACCTTATTCACCGGCCTTCGTCGCCACTGACGTGCCGGAGCTATTGCAGCGCAACGGGCTGGAGGTGCTGCATTCTGGTGCGATGCCATCCTTTCTATGGCATACGCAGGCGCAGAAGCCCGCTATCAAGTGAGCAATACGTTAGCGCAACTGCGTGCCACGTTGGGCGCCGCGAAGTTTCGCGATTCGCTGGCTGTGCGCGCACTGTATTCGCAGGATGTCTATCGGTGCGGGACCACGCCGCTGGCCGTTGTCAGTCCGACGACGGTCGACGAAGTCGTGACGGCGGTGCGAGCTGCCACTGCTGCGAATGTCGCAATCTTCGTTCGCGGTGGCGGCATGTCCTACACCGATGCCTACCTACCCGATCGGGAACGTGCAATTGTCTTGGATCTCAGTCGCCTCAATCGCGTCTTGAGTATTTCGGTGGAAGATCTGCATGCTACGGTCGAAGCGGGTTGCACGTGGGCGGATTTGGACACCGCCCTCGCGCCACACGGTTTGCGAGCGGTGTTCTGGGGTCCGATGTCAGGCAAGCTGGCGACCGTTGGCGGCGGAATGTCGCAGGGGGCTGCGACCTTTGGTTCGGGGCGTCACGGCACGTCGGCCGCGGCCGCGCTAAGCTTTCAGCTTGTGTTGGCAAGTGGTGAGATTCTCGAAACTAGCGCCAGCGCGCACGACGGTCAGGCAGCATTCTTTAGAAACTATGGCCCCGATCTCACCGCCTTGTTTACCGGTGACGCCGGCGCGCTCGGTGTCAAGACCGCGGTGACGCTGCAGCTGGAGCCGCGTCCAGGCCATGGCGACGGGCTCACGTTTTCGTTTGCGGATTTCGCGGCGTTGCGCCAGGCTGTTAGTCGTGTGGCCCGTGAGGGGCTCGCGACCGAAGTGTTCGGGCTCGAAGGCGCGCTGGCCCGGTTTGTGGCGGGCGATCAGAGCGCTGAAGAGGCGGTCAAGGCGTGGCTTGCTGCCGGCCGCGCTCAGGCGGGTGCACTGCAGGCGGTGAAACAGATGTCGCGAATGGCATGGCATGGCAAGCGCTTTCTGGCCGGCAGTCCCTACCTGGCTAATTTTCTCACTGAGGCGCGTGATGGCGCCGCGTTGCGGACCGCTCTGGATGCAATCCGTCAGTCGGTAGGCGATGACGGTCTGGAGATCGCCAATACGATGGCGGCTGTTACGCGCGCGACACCGTTTCCCGCGCCGATGTTGTTAGGACCAGAGGGGCTGCGTTTGTTGCCGCTGCATGGCATTTTTGCGCCGTCGCAAGTAGAAGCTTTTCACAACGCGTTTCGGGCCTGGTGCGACACCCACCGCAGCCACTGTGATCGTTTGGGTATCAAGGTGTATACCGTCTTTGCAAGCTGTGGTGCGAGCGCGTTTCTGTATGAACCCGTGATCTATTGGCCTGATGTGTGGCCCGCCTTGCACCGCGAGACAATGCCAGCGCAAATGCTGGCCGCTTGGCGTGAGCCAGCCGCCAATCCCGACGCTCGTGCCCTGGTGGAGACCATGCGGCTCGAGATCATCGAATTGATGAAGCAATCCGGCGCAGCGCACCTGCAGATCGGCCGAGCCTATCCCTATCTGCAGGATCGCGACCCGATCTTTCTGGCGTTGCTGAGTGCAGTCAAGCGGGCCGTCGATCCGCACGGTCTGATCAATCCGGGCGCGCTTGGTTTGCGGCCTGATTAGTTGTTCGTCAGGGTTTGCATGAACGCGCGGATCCGCTCAGCGGCGTGCACGCATTCCTCGACGGTCGCAACCAGCGAGATCCGTACCCGATTGCGCCCCGGATTGCCGGTGGCAGTGTCGCGGGCCAGATAGCTGCCTGGCAGGATAGTCAAATTCTGCGTTCTAAACAGCTCGCGCGTGAATGCTTCATCGTCGCAGCCAACGTCGGTCCAGAGATAGAAACCCCCGGCGGGCTGTTCGACGGGCAACACCGCCGAGAGAATCGGCAGGACTGCCGCGAATTTGTCGCGGTACAGCCCGCGATTGCGCGCGACATGTGCATCGTCAGACCAGGCTGCCGCGCTGGCCAGCTGGGTCGGGACCGGCATCGCGCAGCCGTGGTATGTTCGGTAGAGTAGAAACGACGCCAGAACTTGCGCGTCACCCGCCACAAAGCCCGAGCGCAGGCCCGGCACGCTCGAGCGTTTCGAGAGTGAATGAAACACAACTGCGCGACGGAAATGATCATTGCCATCGGCACGACAGGCCTGCAACAGCGATGCGGGCGGCGTGCCGTCATCGCGATAGAGCTCGGCGTAGCACTCGTCGGCTGCGATAATGAAGTCATGGCGCTCTGCAAGCGCAAGTGCCTCGCGTAGATAGGCGAGCGGCATGACGGCGCCACTGGGGTTGCCGGGGTTGCAGAGAAACAGCACGGCGCAACGCTGCCAGACGTCGATCGGGACACTGCTCAGGTCCGGCAAATGACCCGTTGCCGCGGTCGTGTTCAGATAGTAAGGCTCGGCACCGGCTAACAAGGCGGCACCCTCGTAGATCTGATAGAACGGATTGGGCATCACGACGACAGGTGGGGATGAACTCGCGAATTCCGTCGAGACGACCGCCTGCACGAAAGCGAACAGCGCTTCGCGCGTGCCATTGACGGGCAATACCATGGTTGCTGGGTCAACCGAACTCGAGCCAAGCGCGAAGCGTCGCTGTAGCCATCCCGCGCAGGCCGTACGAAGCTCGAGACTGCCAATCGTGGCCGGGTAGCTCCCCAGCTGATCGAGATTGGCGCGCAGCAGGTCAACCACGAACGATGGCGGCGGGTGCTTAGGCTCACCGATGGACATGGCAATATGCGGCAGATTGGCAGGCGGTTGGCTGCCAGACTTCAGGCGCGCCAACCGCTCGAACGGGTAGGCGTGCAATCTTCTCAGGCGCTCATTCATAGTCGCTCGACGTTCGGGATTGACGTTCGACGGTTGGCGCGCATCAGGCGGCAACGACGCGCTGGTCCAGCGCCGCGAGTAGCTGTTCCTGCAGGTGGCTGGCGGCGGCGGAGTCGAGTGGCGTGCCAGTCATGGTGGTCACGTAAAAGACGTCCTCGGCGCGCTCGCCGACTGTGACGATTTTGGCGCCCAGCAGATCCACCCTTTCCTGCATCAGTACTTTGCCGACCTCACATAGCAGACCGGGCCGATCACCAGTAATCAGCTCCAGCACGGTGCGCCCGTTGCGTTCATCGACGGTCACCGCGATCTGCAGCGCAGTGCGGAACATGCGATGTTGCCGTGGCAAGCGGCGTGAGACTTCCAGTGGCATTGCGTCGATCCGCTGCAGCGAACGCCACAGCGCGTGCTCGATTTCCTGTCGCCTTTCGGTATCGGCAATCGCTGTGCCGTCTTCCTCCAGCACGTGGTAGACGTCCAGACTGAAGCCGTCGCCGGTCGGGGTGATGCGGGCGTCGACAATATTGAGGCCAAGCTGATCCAGCACCGCAGTCGTACGCGCAAAGCTGTTGTAACGGTGGGGCGCGAAGGTGGTGATCGCCGTCGTACCTCGGTCACTTTCTGCCTGCACGGCGACGATGGGTTCCTCACTTCCTGGCTCTGAATCCGCCAATAGCCGCGTATGCGTAGTCACTTCCTCAGGGGTATGGCGAAGGAAGTAGGGGGTCGTTAGTCTTGACCAGGCGCGCTGAATTTCAGCCTCGGTGATCTTGCCGCTCGCCAGTAACGCCATGCGGGCGCTGTCTTGGGTTTCGCGCAACAACTCGTCCGGGTCGATCGGGCTTTCGAGTCCGCGCCGCAGGGCACGCTTGACCCGTTCGTAGATTTCGTGGAACAACGACGCCTTCCAGGAATTCCACAGTTTCGGGTTCGTGCCGCGTACGTCAGCAACTGTTAGGACATACAAGTAGTCTAAGTGCGTCTCATCGCCGACGCGCCGCGCGAACGCGTTGACCACCTCCGGATCCGAGATGTCCTGTTTTTGTGAGGTGACCGACAACTCGAGATGGTTACGAACCAGCCACGCGACCAAACGAGCGTCGTATCGCGACAGGCCCTGTTCGAGACAGAAAGCTTCCGCATCGACTGAGCCGAGTTCGGAATGATCTCCGCCGCGCCCCTTGGCAATGTCGTGAAACAAGGCGGCGAGATAGGCGAGCTCCGGTTTCGGTAGCTGCTGCATGATCGCCGAAATTTGTGGCAATTCGTCGTCATGTTTTTCGAGCGCGAAGCGCCGCAGATTGCGCACCACGAACAATGTATGGGCATCGACGGTGTACGCATGGAACAGATCGTATTGCATGCGACCGACAATGCGCCCAAATGCCGGAATATACCGGCCTAACACGCCGTAGGTATTCATCCTCCGTAGGGCGTGCGTGACGCCATGGGGAGCGCGCAAAATATCGAGAAACAGCCGATGGTGGCGCGGGTTCTGGCGAAACTCCTCGTCGATCAGCCACAGCGACTTAGTGAGCGCGCGAATGGTCGAGGCGCGCACGCCGCGAATCTCCGGATTCTGTTCAAGCACGAGAAAGAGTTCAAGGATTGCTGCAGGCGTTTTCGCAAACAGGTCGACGCCGATGGCGTCCAGATAAGCATTCTGCACCTGGAAATGTCGGTTGAGTGGCCTGGCCGGCTCACTTGCGGTCAGGAATGCTTCACGAAACAATTGCAGCAGCATTTCGTTCAGCAATTGCACGTCCATCACCGTGCGGTAATAGCGCTGCATGAATTGCTCGACGGCGAGTGTGTAGGACGCATCCTCGTAGCCGAAAGTCTGCGCAAGCTTGACTTGGTGATCGAACAGCAAGCGGTCCTCGCGACGTCCAGTCAGCGTATGCAGACCGAAGCGCGCTTTCCAAAGAAAAGCCTGCGCTTGTTTGAGTCGGCGTAGTTCTGAGGCTGACAAGAAGCCGTGTGTGACCAGCTCGTCCAGTGTGTCGGCACCAAAATGGCGCTTCGCGACCCAGGCGATCGTTTGGATGTCGCGCAGCCCGCCGGGGCCTGTCTTGACGTTCGGTTCCAGGTTGGAGGCCGTGTCGTTAGCTCGCAGATGCCGCTCGTCTTGTTCTGCCACCTTGGCTTCGAAGAATTCGTGCGCCGGCCATAGCCGATTCGGTCCGACCATCGTGCGCATGGTCTCGAAGAGTTGCTGGTCACCCGCGAGCATTCTGGATTCGATCAGCGTCGTCATCACCCCGACGTTGGCGGTACTCTCCTCGGCGCACTCGGCAGGCGTGCGCACGCTATGACCGACTTCCAGGCTTATGTCCCATAGAAACGTGACGAACCGCTCGACGCGGGCACGGTCTGCGGGTTCAAGTGCCGCCGGTACCAGTAGCAGCAAGTCGACATCTGAACAGGGGTGCAGTTCGCCGCGCCCATAGCCGCCAACTGCGACCAACGACCAGGCTCCCTCGGTTGGCTGCCCCGCATTCATGGCCAGCGCTTGCCAGGCCTCGCCTAGCACGACGTCGATCAGCTCGGCGCGCGCCCGCACTAACGACTCAACCGGTTCATCCGCATGAAAGCGTCGCGCCAGTTCCGCCTGTGCTTCGATCAACGCGCCACGATAAGCATCGCTTGATTGGTTCGCGGCGGCCAGGCGTTGGGGTAGCTGCTCCAGCCACGGCCAGTCCGCCTTGCGAACAGCCAACGCGGCGGGGTTGGGCTCTAACTCATAGTCCGGGATCGACATGCCAGCGTGGCATCAACGACGGTCGGCAGCGCTGAGTGTTAGCACTTCATAGCCATTATCGGTCACCAGTATGGTGTGTTCCCACTGCGCCGACAGTGCGCGATCCTTGGTTACCACCGTCCACCCGTCAGACAACAGCCGGACCTGACGCTTGCCCGCATTGATCATCGGTTCGACGGTGAATGTCATGCCGGTCTTGAGTTCTATGCCGGTGCCGGGCTGGCCGTAGTGCAGCACTTGCGGATCTTCATGGTAGACACGGCCGATTCCGTGGCCACAATACTCCCTGACGACCGAGTAATTCTGCGGCTCGGCAAATGACTGAATTGCATGGCCAATGTCACCGAGTCGGGCGCCCGGCCGCACGGCGCGGATGCCACACCACATGGCCTCGAAACAAGTCTCGGTCAGCCGCAGGCCCGCAACGCTGGGTTTGCCGACGAAGTACATACGGCTGGTGTCGCCATGAAAGCCATCGCGGATCACGGTGACATCAATATTGACGATATCGCCCTGGCGCAACACCTTGTCATTGGGGATGCCGTGGCAGACGACATGGTTGACCGACGTGCAGATTGTCTTCGGAAAGCCACGATAATTGAGGTTGGCGGGCACGGCCTTTTGGACCTGCGTGATGAAATCATGGCACAGCTGGTCAAGTTCAAGCGTCGTCACCCCGGGTACGACGTGCTCGCCGATCATATCCAGCACGTCGGCGGCCAGCCGTCCTGCCGCGCGCATTTGGTCCTGCTCGGCCGAAGTCTTGATGGTGATGTGCATGCCGCCCGTGGAGTCCATGGAGCCTAGCGTAACGCATTGTTTTAGAAACTGTCTCATGGTATAAAGCGCGGCCTTTTTTGGCAATGAAACCACACGCGCGGTCAGTCTGGCAGCCACGGTCCTGTACCGTTTGCCAGATAGAACGAGTGATGGGGTGTTCCGTGTCGATCGCTTGAGGCCGCGCCATTGTTGGCGGGGCTTTCCAGCTGTTGCATAGGATCATCACCCGGATCGCGCGGAGGCCCAACCCATACAATCAGGAGTTCTTTATGGCCAGTGTCTCCATGAGACAGATGCTGGAAGCGGGTGTTCATTTCGGACACCAGACCCGCTTCTGGAACCCGAAGATGGCGCAGTACATCTTCGGCGATCGCAACCGTATTCATATTATCAATCTCGAGAAGACGCAGCCGATGTACGCGGAAGCGGCGGGCTTCATTCGCAACGTGGTCGGCGATGGCGGCACGGTGCTGTTCGTTGGCACCAAGCGATCGGCGCGCGAGGCGATGCAAAAGGAAGCCGCCCGCTGCGAGATGCCGTACGTCAACCAGCGCTGGCTCGGCGGCATGCTGACCAATTTCAAGACCATCCGCGCCTCGATCAAGCGACTCGCTGAGCTCACCGAGATGGCCGAAAACGGCACGCTCGGGAAGCGCGGCAAGAAAGAAGCGACCATGCTCAAGCGCGAGATGGATAAGAAAGAGCGCAGCTTGGGTGGCATCAAGCACATGGAGTCGTTGCCCGACGTGTTGTTCGTCATAGACGTGGGTCACGAGAAGATCGCGATCCACGAAGCCAAGACCTTGGGTATTCCCGTCGTTGCCGTAGTTGATAGCAACTGCTCGCCGGATGATGTCGACTACGTGATTCCGGGCAATGACGACGCCATGCGCGCCATCCAGCTCTACGCCAGTGGCATGGCCGACAGCGTGCTCGAAGGCCGGGCCCAGTCGCCGTCCATGGCGGTCGGCGAGGACGACTTTGTCGAACTCGACGAAGAAGGCAACCCGCGCAAGAAGAGTGCTCGTGGTGGCCGGCCGCAGCGTTCGTCAGCTCCCGCCCGCGGCGGCCGTCGAGCCGCACCAGCGCCCCGCGGTCGTCCAGCGGTCGCCAGCGTTGCGGCAGATGTCGCGGTAGTTGGCGAGATTGCGGAGGACGGTGGTGCAGAGGTCGACGTTGCCGTGGACGACAGCAAGACTATTCGCAGTGATTCACGGCCGCGCGTTACGCCGGGCGGCGGTGCTCGCCGTGGCGTTGGAGCACCTCGCGGCCGCGGCTAGACCGGTCTAGCAGTTGAGCCAGTCAAATAGTTAGGCCAGCCAGTTAGGCCAGTAAAATAGTTAGGATGATGGTATGAGTATTACAGCAGAGTCAGTCAAGCAATTGCGCGAACGTACCGGCGCCGGCATGATGGAGTGCAAGCGCGCTTTGGTGGAGACGCATGGCGATCTTGATGCCGCAGCTGAGCTGATGCGCAAGCAGGGTCTGGCGAAGGCCGACAAGAAAGCGACACGAGTCGCAGCCGAGGGTGTGATCGTGCTGGCCAAGTCTGCGGACGGCAAGTCGGCGGCTATGGTCGAGATCAACTGTGAGACTGACTTTGTGGCCCGCGAGGCGGATTTCGCTGCGTTTGCGGACGAAGTGGCCAAGCATGCGCTCGTGGCTCAAGCGACGTCGCTCGACTCGTTGGCTTCGGTCAAGCTTGGCGGTGGTGAGACTGTCGATGAGCGCCGCCGCGCGCTGA
The DNA here is from genome assembly GCA_016703895.1 of Pseudomonadota bacterium. GTDB lineage: Bacteria > Pseudomonadota > Gammaproteobacteria > Steroidobacterales > Steroidobacteraceae > CADEED01. The sequence continues at coordinate 36,629 of JADJBE010000010.1, read as the reverse complement.
TTGCAAAGATTGGCGAGAACATCTCGCTGCGTCGTGTTGCCATCGTCAGTTCGCCCGCGGCTCTTGGCGCCTATCTGCATGGCAGCCGTATCGCGGCATTGGTGGCGATTGACGGCGGCAGCGATACGCTCGCGCACGATTTGGCAATGCACGTTGCAGCCAGCAATCCCATGCACTTATCAATCGATGACGTGCCGGCAGAGTTAGTTGCCAAGGGAACGCCAGATTGAGACTGCAAAGGCGCTTGGCGAAGGCAAGCCGGCAGAAATCGTCGCCAAGATGGTCGAGGGCCGTTTGCGCAAGTCGCTGGCGTAGATCACCTTATTGGGTCAGCCGTTCGTCAAGGACCCGGATACGACGATCGAGAAATTGCTGAAAAGCAACGCGGCGAAGGTGCGCGAGTTCAAGCGATTTGAAGTCGGCGATGGGATCGAGAAGAAGAAGGATGACTTCGTTGGTGAGGTCATGGCGCAAGTCAAGAGTAGCGCCAAGCCGCAGCAAGACGAGTCGCCGAAGCACTGAGGCATTGGTCTTGGAATCGAACCCCGCCAAAAGCGGGGTTTTCTTTATGGCACACTCGATCGACCCTAGCCGGGCTGAATATTGTCGGGTGGATTTCTGAAGGAGTAGGCGGCATGGCGCAGAAAAATGGGGCGCGCTTCAAGCGGATCCTGGTCAAGCTGTCGGGGGAAGCGCTGCTTGGCAGCGGCGACTATGGCGTCGACCCTGTGGTCATCAAGCGAATAGCAGCCGAGATCATGGAAATCCAGGCCATGGGCGTTCAGGTTGCCGCCGTGATCGGTGGGGGCAATATTTTCCGTGGCGCCGGGCTGGCACGTGCCGGCATGGACCGAGTCACCGCTGACCAGATGGGTATGCTCGCGACGGTGATGAATGCGCTTGCGATGCAAGACGCACTGGAGAGCATGGGCGCTTACGCGCGAGTGATGAGTGCGATTCGCATCAATGAGGTCTGTGAGGATTACATCCGGCGTCGCGCCGTAAGGCATCTTGAAAAAGAGCGGGTGGTCATCTTTGCGGCGGGTACCGGTAACCCGTTTTTTACGACTGACACTGCCGCGGCGTTGCGAGCCATTGAGATCGACGCCGAGATTCTATTGAAGGCAACCAAAGTTGACGGCATTTACGACTCCGATCCGATGAAGAATCCCGCCGCCAAGCGCTATCCGCGACTAACCTTTGACCAGGTGCTGAGCGATCGCTTGAATGTGATGGATGCGACCGCCATCGTCATGTGTCGTGACAATGGTCTGCCGCTGCAGGTTTTCAATCTAAATAGCGCTGGCGAACTGCCGCGCGTCGTGCGGGGCGAGCAGCTCGGTACGATCGTTACTAACTAGTACTACCAGGCGCAATAGAGGGGATCAGTCATGATCGAGGACTTGAAACAAGACGCAGCAACGCGCATGCAGAAGTGTGTCGAAGCGTTCCAGGCTGATCTGCGTAAGCTGCGTACCGGCCGCGCCCATCCGTCACTGGTCGAGAACATGAAGGTCGACTATTACGGTTCGGACGTGCCGCTCAAGCAGGTGGCCAATGTCGCGGTCGAGGATGCTCGGACCCTGACAATTTCCCCATGGGAAAACTGATCTGGGGCTCACGCCGATGACCGCCGGCACGGTGATCCGCTTGCCGCTGCCGCCATTGACGGAGGAGCGTCGCCGCGACATCACGAAAGTCGTGCGCGCGGACCGAAAACGCGCGGGTGTCGATTCGAAACGTCCGCCGCGATGTGCTGGGCGACATGAAAGAAGCGCTCAAGGAGAAGCTGTTGTCTCAAGATGAGGAAAAGCGCGGCGAAGTCGAGATCCAGAAGCTGACAGATAAGTACGTCGCTGATATCGACACGCAGCTCGCGGGCAAAGAAAAAGAAATCATGCAGGTCTAGGGGCAGCTGACATGCAGCTCCCGCGGCACATTGCGATCATCATGGACGGCAACGGTCGCTGGGCGAAGGCGCGCGGCATGCCGCGTCACCTGGGTCACAAGGACGGGCTCGGTCCAGTTCGTATGTGCATCGAGCAGTGCGTTGAGCGCGGCATAGGCGCGCTGACTTTATTTACGTTCTCGAGTGAAAACTGGCGTCGTCCGCCTGAGGAAGTGGGTAGCTTGATGACCTTGTTCCTCGATTCGCTCATTCGTGAGGCCGATGCCTTGCATCGTGACGGCGTGCGGCTGCGGTTCATAGGCGATCGACACACTCTGTCGATGAAGCTGCAATCGCACATGGCCGAGGTGGAGCACCTGACCGCTGCCAATGAGCGGCTGCGGTTACAGATCGCGATCAGTTACGGCGGCCGTTGGGACATCCTGAATGCCGTGCGGAGTGTCGCGCGTGCTGCGATGAGTGGCAGCCTGCGCGTCGAGCAGATTGATGAAACCGTGTTCGCGGCAGCATTGGCGCTCGGCGACGTCCCGGACCCGGATCTGTTCATTCGCACCGGTGGTGAGCATCGAATCAGCAATTTCCTACTGTGGAACCTGGCCTACACCGAACTGCACTTCAGCGATGTCTTGTGGCCCGATTTCTCACCAACCCATCTCGAGGCGGCGCTGGCGGCGTTTGCGCTGCGTGATCGACGCTTTGGTTTGACCAGTGAGCAAACTGGAGCTACTAGTCAGAATGCTTAAGCAGCGTGTCATTACTGCTGTGTTGTTAGGCGTGGTGCTGCTGACCGTCGTGCTGCTGTTGCCCGCATGGGCAAGTGTAGTGTTATTTACGCTCACCATTCTGGCCGGTGCCTGGGAGTGGTCCGGTTTCGTGCGCCCGGCATCGCTGCCGCTGCGACTGGCTTACGTTGCCCTGCTTGCTGCGGCGCTGTGGCTTTGCCATCTCTATGTGGTTGATCGGCAGAATCTGCAAGGCTTGCTGTGGGTTGCGGCGTTGTGGTGGGTGGTGACATTTCTTTGGCTGGCCTTGGCGCCGCAACGCGTCTCGCCGCTAGCGGCGGCGATTGCTGGCATTCTGGTGCTGGTGCCTGCGTGGAATGCGCTCGTGTTCCTGCGCACCGGATTGCCGCTGGGCGCGGCATGGGCATTGTTCGTGTTGGGCTTGGCGTGGGCCGCCGATACCGGCGCGTTTTTTGCGGGCCGCTTTTTTGGCAGAGTCCCGCTCGCACCGCGCGTCTCACCAAAGAAGACTTGGGAGGGCGCATTGGGGGGCGTGTGCTTCGGCGCCATGGCAGGCTTGCTTGCAAGCTTTGTGTTGCCTGTGCAGCCGTTGCCTTTCGTCATCTTGTGCGCGTGCGTGGCGGCTATCTCGATCGTCGGAGACCTGACCGAGAGCATGCTCAAGCGTGCCGTCGGCGTGAAGGATAGCGGTTGGCTCTTTCCGGGGCACGGCGGCGTGCTCGATCGCATCGACAGCGTCACGGCAGCGGCCCCCACATTCTTGCTCGGACTGCTCGTCTTCAGGTTAGTAGCATGAAAGGCGTTGCGATCCTCGGCTCGACCGGCTCGATCGGCGACAGCACGCTGGATGTCATTGCGCGGCACCCCGATCGCTATCGAGTGGTTGCACTCGGCGCACGCAGCAGCCTTGAGAAGTTTGTCGCGCAGTGCGAACGGTTTCGACCCGAGTACGTGGCCTTGACCGACCCTACCGCCGCCGCGCAGTTACGGACAATTCTTGCGCGACGTGGCGTGGCAACTGAGGTGCTGGCTGGCGACTCGGCGCTGGCAGATCTGGCGGCCTTGCCGCAAGTAGATATCGTCATGGCTGCGATAGTCGGCGCGGCTGGTCTGCCGTCAACGCTTGCGGCAGCGCGAGCTGGCAAGCGACTCCTGTTAGCTAACAAGGAGTCGTTGGTGATGGCTGGCTCGCTATTGATCGAAGCTGTAAGGCAGTCTGGTGCGACGTTGCTGCCAATCGACAGCGAGCACAATGCTATTTTCCAATGCTTGCCGCCCACGGTGGCGGCTGGCCCAGACGGACGGCCTCTAGGCGTGCGACGCATTTTGTTGACGGCTTCGGGCGGGCCGTTTGTTGATCTACCGAGCGAGCAGTTCGAGTCCGTCACGCCCGCGCAAGCCTGTGCCCATCCGAACTGGATTATGGGACGCAAGATCTCGGTTGACTCAGCAACCCTCATGAACAAGGGCCTCGAATATATCGAGGCGTGTCTCTTGTTCGGTGTCGCACCTGAGCAGATCGATGTCGTCGTGCATCGTGAGAGCATCGTTCATTCGATGGTCGAGTATGTTGACGGCAGTGTGTTGGCGCAGCTCGGTTCGCCGGACATGCGAACCCCGATCGCCCATGCTTTGGCGTGGCCTGATCGGATCTCCTCCGGTGTACAATTTCTGGATCTGCTCAAAATTGGCCGCTTACGATTTGAGGCGCCGGATGGCGTGCGTTTCCCAGCGCTAGCGCTGGCTCAGGCTGCCGCCAGGGCGGGCGGTCTCAAGCCGACCATCTTGAATGCGGCAAACGAGGCTGCGGTGGCAGCTTTTCTGGAGGGGCGATTGAACTTTGCGCGGATAGCGACAGTCATTGAAGCGGTGATGGACAACATGCCGAACGGTTCGATTGCAACATTGGCAGACGTGTTGGCGGCTGATGCCGAGGCGCGTAATCGCGCGTGTGAGTTCATCGTCGGTTCAGGTAAGGTCACCAGCATGCCTCGATCTGGCGCGGGTTACCGCGCATGAGTTACTTGTGGCAGTTGCTCTGGTTTGTCGTGGCAGTGGGTTTGCTGGTAGCGATTCATGAATTCGGCCACTTCTGGGTGGCGCGCAAGCTGGGTTTCAAAGTGCTGCGCTTTTCGGTCGGCTTCGGCAAGCCACTGTTGAAGAAGATCGGCAGAGGCCCAGACAAGACTGAATACGTGCTGGCTGCAATCCCGCTCGGCGGCTACGTCAAAATGCTCGGCGAGCAGGACGACGAATACACAGCGGCTGAACAACATCGCGCCTTCAACCGCAAGCCGCCGTGGCAGCGGATTCTCGTGTTGTTAGCCGGGCCTGCCGCGAACATCATTTTTGCGGTCGCGGTCCTGTGGGCGATGATGTGGTACTCGGGTTTGACGTTCGTCAAGCCGCTCGTGGGCGAGGTTCGCTCCGGTTCGCTCGCTGCCGAGGCTGGTCTGCGATCTGGCGATGAAGTGATCGGCGTTGCCGGTGATAACGTCACCGATCAGCGCGACGTCTTGTTAGGTCTGTTGGACGCGATGAGTTCCAGTGGTGAAGCATTGCTGACGGTGCGCGGCGAGGACGGTTCGACGCGTTCGGCCGCGCTCCGCGTCGTCGACCAGGAAGTAAGGCGTGGGTTGACCGAGCCGGGTCAGCTTTTGTCGGGTCTCGGCTTGTCGTTTTGGCGGCCACCCGTACCGCCGGTCGTGGGTATGGTCTCCGGGGGCAGTGCGGCGGCAGCGGCTGGACTGCAGGCTGGTGATCGTATCGTCGCCATTGACGGCCAACGCATCCAGGATTTTGATGCCTTGCGCAGTATCGTCTCGGTCCGCCCCGGGGCAGACCTGGCGATTCGATATGAGCGCGATGGTGGCGAGCAGAGCGTGCGACTTACTGTTGGCACGGCGCAGGTGGATGGCAAGACGGTCGGTCTGCTCGGTATAACGCCGCACAGTGGCGGTACGTTGCCCGAGTCGATGATCAAGCGTGTGCCCCTATCGGCATTTGCCGCGCTCGGCAATGCCGCCGACGAGGCTTGGCGCATAACGGCCCTGCAGGCACGGTTCTTTGGTCGCATGCTGCTGGGCGACGTTTCATTAAAGAACCTCTCAGGGCCAGTGACTATCGGTCAGTTTGCTGGCGAGTCTGCCTCACAGGGCGTGGCGCCATTCCTGCAGTTCCTCGTTCTGATATCGTTGTCGTTAGGCTTCTTGAATCTGCTGCCGATCCCGATATTGGATGGCGGCCAGATCGTCTACCAGACGATCGAATGGATCAAGGGCGGCCCGATGTCAGAGCGCGCGCAGGCATTTGGGCAGCAAGTGGGCATCGGTCTGTTGGTTCTGTTGATGGGTCTCGCGCTGTTCAACGATTTTTCACGCACCCTGTTTGGGGGATGATTTTGTCGAAAGTAAGTCTTGTTGTTGCGCTGGCGCTCGGGGCCGCGGTTGTCGTGCTGCCGGCGCAGGCCCAGATTTCGTCAGCCCCCGTTTCGCCGGATCCCATTTCGTCAGACCAGATGGCACCGGAGCAGATTACGCCGGCATTCAGGGTCGGTGACATCCGTGTCGAGGGTCTGCAGCGCGTCTCGGAAGGCACGGTCTATAACTACTTGCCGGTCAACATCGGCGATCGACTGACGGCGCAACGAATACGTGAAGCGATCCGCGCTTTGTACGAGACCGGGTTTTTCGTGACGTCGAAATGCGGCGTGATGGCGAGACTCTGCTGGTCGTGGTGCGTGAGCGGCCCACCATCGAGAGCTTCGAGCTGAAGGGCAACAAGGACATCAAGACCGAAGATCTCAACAAGAGCCTGCGCAACGTTGGCCTTGCACAGGGCAAGACCTTCGATCGCTCGGTACTCGAGGAAGTCACGGCGTTCCTGCAAGACCAGTACGGCAGCCGTGGCAAGTACGCGGCGCGGGTCAAGACCGAGGTTGAGGAGCTTGCTGACAACCGGGTCAAGGTCAAGATCGACATCGTCGAAGGCAAGCGCGCCAAGATCCGGCAGGTGAATATCGTTGGCAACGACACCTTCAGCGACAAGGAAGTGCGCGACGAGTTTGAGCTGCGCACGCCCAATTGGCTGTCGTGGTATCGCCAGGATGACCGCTATTCGCGCGAATCCTTGCAGGGTGATCTCGAGAAGCTGCGTTCGTTCTACATGGATCGCGGTTACGCCAATTTCCAGGTGGAGTCGGTGCAGGTTGCTATCGCGCCGACCAAGGACGACATCTTCATCACTGCAAACATCGATGAGGGTGAGGTTTTCAAGGTCAAGGACGTGAAACTCGCCGGCAATTTTGTCGTGCCCGAAGAAGAATTGCGGCGCTATCTGCTGGTTGGGCCAGGCACGACCTATTCGCGCAAGGTTATCACTGCCACCCAGGAGCTGTTGCAGAACCGGCTCGGTGAGGATGGCTACGCATTTGCGAAGGTCGACCCGGTGGCAACCGCGGCCGGCGAGAAAGACTCCAACGAACTGTCGATCAACTTTGTCATCGAGCCTGGCAACCGCGTTTACGTGCGCCACATCGCCTTCGAAGGTGCTAACAAGATCAATGACGAAGTGCTGCGTCGTGAGATGCGACAAATGGAAGGCGCGTGGTTGTCCAACCTGTCGCTCGAGCGTTCCAAACAACGCTTGCAGCGCTTGCCCTACATCAAATCGGTTGAATCGGAGACCAAGCCCGTGCCGGGTGTGCCCGACATGGTTGACGTTGTGTACAACGTCGAGGAAGGGCCGTCGGCGCAGTTGGGTGGCGGTATCGGCTACTCCGAGTCACAGTCGTTCATTCTGAACGGCAACTATGCCGACAGTAATTTCATGGGGACGGGTCGGCGAATCGCGGTCGACCTGAACTCTGGTCGGTTCAGTAAAGTGTATGGCTTGTCCGTCACGGAGCCGTATTTCACCAAGGATGGCATCGCACTCACCGGATCGCTCACCTACCGTGATGTCACGCAGTTTGTTTCTGCGTCGTCCGATTTCTCCTCGGAGACAATTGCGGGTGGGTTCGACATCGGCTACCCGATATCCGAGTTCCAAGGCGTGCGTTTCGGTCTTTCCTATCAGCGCGCGGATTTGCTGACGAGTTCCGGCAGCGCACAGCAGGCCATTGATTGGGTGCAGTCGAACGGCTCGCCGCGGACGACGGTGCTCGAACCGATTCTTGACGACAGCGGTATTCCGATTCCCGGCACCGGCCCGTTCACGTTCTTCGGCACGCGTTTCAACACGCTCGACTTCACTGCGGGGTGGAGTTTTGACAGCCGCAACCGTGCGCTGTTCGCGACGCGCGGCACGCGCCACACGCTGTCGTTGTCGTATACGGTGCCCGGCATCAGCGACGTGGAGTACTTCGTCGCTAACTACGAGTTCCTGAAGTATGTGCCGCTGTTTGGTCGCTTCGCGTTGTCGTTGGGCGGCGAGGTGGGTTATGGCATGGATGTCGGTGATACCACCGCGCTACCGCCGTTCAGGCAGTTCTTTGCCGGCGGCCCGGATACGGTGCGTGGCTATCGAGAGAGTCGGCTCGGCCCGAAGGATCAGTTCGGCAACCCCTATGGCGGCAATCTAAAAGTCGTTGGGCGTGCCGAGCTGATTTTGCCGATGCCGCAGAAGTGGGCGTCGAGCGCGCGCCTCAGCTGGTTCTACGACATGGGCAACATATTCTCGGTGGGTGACCGTGTCGCCTTCACCGGCCGCTTCGACGCATTGACGGGTCAGCCGGGACCGCCGATCGAGTACGGCTTCAAGTATGATAAATTGAAGCATTCCACCGGTCTGGCCGTGCAGTGGCTCGCGCCGCTGGGTATTTTTCGATTCAGTTATGCCGTGCCGCTCAACGCCTATGCCGGGGACGGCGTAGTTTATGAAGATGAGCAGGAGCGGTTCCAGTTTTCCATTGGCCAGGCATTTTGACGCCCGGCATTTGCTGACAGAGGTACAGATATCGTGAAGCGTTCGATTCAGGTGACGATGTGGAGTATGGCGGCCGCCGCGTTGCTGGTAGCGCCCGTGATGGCGCAGCAGGTCAAGATCGGTGTCGTCGACTATGGCCGTTTGATGGAGGAGTCCGCGCAAGCCAAGGCTGTGCAGGATGTGTTACGCGGCGAGTTTGCACCGAAGAACACCCAGCTGCAGCAGGAGCAAGCGACGCTCAAGGCACGCGAAGAGAAGCTGCAGAAAGATGGTGCAACGATGTCTGCCGACCAGCGCAGCAAGTCGGAGAAAGAACTGCGCGATGGTGTGCGCGAACTGGCGCGCAAGCAGAGCGAGGCGCAGGACGACTTCAATGCGCGTCGTCAGGAAGAGATGACTCGTCTGCAGCGCACCCTGATCGAAGAAGTCCGCACCTATGCCAAGGCCCAGAACTTTGACGTGATCATTGCGGAAGGCGTGATATACGCGACGCCGGCTGTCGATATCACACCGGCCATCCTGACTGCGTTGCAGGCGCGCCCAGCCAGGCCAACGGCGTCTGCACCGAAGCCACCGGCCAAGCCGTAATCACGGCGCCGCGTTCGGCGTCGTGTCGCACACGGGGAGACCGGGTCGCCAGGGCTTCACGCTGGGAGAGCTGGCTGTTCGACACGGCTGTGAGTTGCGCGGCGATCCGGCGCTGATGGTCGAGAGTGTCGCGCCCATAGGCCTGGCAGGTCCAGGGAGTCTGACCTTTCTGGCCAACCCTAAACTGCTAGCCGAATTGCGGCATACCGCCGCGACGGCAGTCGTGCTTGACGCTGCGACAGTGGATGAGTCGCCCGTGGCAGCTTTGGTTGTTAGCAATCCGCACGCCACTTACGCACGCATCGCCTGCGAGCTGTATCCTGCCGCGCCAGTCACCGCGGGCGTGCATCCGAGCGCGATCATTGCCGCGAGCGCGACTATCGACGCGAGCGCATGGATCGGTCCGCACACGGTCATTGGTGATGGCGTCACAGTCGGTGCGCGCGTGTCGGTGGGACCAGGCTGCATCTTGGAGGAGGGCGTCGCGCTGGCTAACGACGTGCGGGTGATTGGCAGAGCTACGATGTGCCGCGACGTGCGGATCGGTGCTCGGTCGGTCGTGCATCCCGGCGCCGTCATTGGCTCCGACGGATTTGGTTTTGCGAACGACCGCGGTACCTGGCTGAAGGTACCGCAGGTGGGTAGCGTCATGGTCGGCGACGACGTCGAGATTGGCGCCAACACAACTATCGATCGCGGTGCGATTGGCGATACGATCATCGAGGATGGCGTCAAACTCGATAATCAGATCCAGATCGGACACAACGTTCGCATTGGTGCCCACTCAGCGTTGGCGGCCTGTGTCGGCGTCTCCGGTAGCGCTACCATCGGCAAGCGGTGCATGATCGGTGGCGCCGCCGGAATTGTCGGCCACCTCAGTATATGTGACGACGTGGCAGTGACCGGGCTCACCATGGTCTCGAGCAGTATCACCGAACCGGGCATGTATTCGTCGGGCTGGCCCGCCGAGCGTACTGGCGACTGGCGCCGGGTCGTGGCGCGGGTGAAGCGTGTTGAGCGCCTCGTGGAGCGTATCAGTAAGCTCGAGCGTGTCGGCAGAGATGCACAGAATGTCGACAAGAAACAGGAACAAGAATGACTGACGGCGTGGTCAAGATGGATATCAACGGCATTCTGAAGCAACTGCCGCATCGTTACCCTTTCCTGTTAGTGGATCGGGTGCTTGAGTGTCATCCGGGTGAGACGATTCGCGCCTTGAAGAACGTGACCTTCAATGAGCCGTTCTTCCCCGGGCACTTCCCGCATCGACCGGTGATGCCGGGAGTGATGATTCTCGAGGCGCTGGCGCAGGCTGCCGGGATACTCGCATTCGTCACGGCGGGCGTCGTTCCGGACAGTAACACGCGGGTTTTCTTTGTCGGTATCGACAAGGCGCGCTTTCGCAAGCCGGTTGAGCCCGGTGATCAGCTCATACTGACGGCCAAACTGGAGCGCAGTTTCAAGGGTATCTGGAAACTTTCGACCGTCGCTTACGTGGCAGACGTTGAGGTCACATCTGCGGAAATGATGGTCTCCCCCGAACTGGGGCCCGCGCATCAGCCTGGGTCGTCAGGCTGACGCCATGATCGATCCGCTCGCTCAAATTGCTGTCGGCGCGCGCCTTGCCGCCGATGTCACGGTCGGTGCCTTTACGGTCATTGGCCCCAGGGTCGAACTTGGCCCGGGTTGCGCGATCGGGCCGCACGCCGTGATTACCGGCGCCACGCGCATCGGTGCGCGCAATAAGATCTTCCAGTTTGCGTCGATTGGTGACGCGCCGCAGGACAAGAAATACGCCGGCGAGCCGACGCGCCTCGAGATCGGCGACGACAACGTGTTCCGCGAGTTCACCTCCGTCAATCGGGGGACTGCTCAGGGTGGGGGTGTCACCCGGGTGGGTAGTGACAACCTGTTCATGGCGTACACACATGTGGCGCATGATTGCGTGGTAGGGGATCACTGCGTGCTGGCCAACTACGCCACACTCGGCGGCCATGTGCATCTTGGTGATTGGGTGATCATGGGCGGCTACGCCGGCATCCATCAGTTCACCAAAGTCGGCCCGCATGCGTTTCTGGCTAACAACACGGCGGTGACGCGCGACGTGCCGCCGTATGTGATGGCGGTGGGTGCGCCGTCCGTGCCGCACTCGGTCAACTCCGAGGGGCTCAAACGCCGTGGTTTCAGTGCGGCCCAGATCCGCAACATAAAAAACGCGTTTCGTATTCTGTACCGGTCCGATCTGCTGCTGGCTGATGCGGTAGCCAAACTGAAAATTCTCGTGCCCGACCAGCCGGAACTCGCGCTTCTGGTCGACTTCATAGGCGAGTCGACGCGCAGTCTCATACGCTAGAGTGGTGGTTACCACCGGCATGCGCATTGGATTGGTTGCAGGCGAACTGTCGGGCGATACGCTGGGTGCGGCACTCATTGCGGCGCTGCGCGAGCAACATCCGACGGCGCAGTTCTGCGGTGTGGGTGGTCCCAAGATGGCAGCGGCAGGCTGCGAGATCTGGGAGCCGTCTGAGTCGTTAGCGGTGATGGGGCTGACCGAGGTGGTGCGACATCTGCCCAGGTTGGTGCGGCTGCGCTCGCAACTGCGGCTGCGCTTTCTGGCGGCAAAGCTCGACGCGTTTGTCGGTATCGACGCGCCGGAGTTCAATCTCGGGCTTGCCAGGCAGCTCAAACGTGCAGGCTTGCCGACGGTGCAGTATGTCAGCCCGCAGGTCTGGGCCTGGCGGCAGAAGCGCGTGCGAACGATCAGCGAATCCTGCGATCTGATTCTCTGTCTGCTGCCGTTCGAGCCGGCGTTCTACGCTGACCATGGTGTTCGCGCTGAGTTTGTAGGCCACCCGCTCGCAGACCAGATTCCATTCGAGATTGATCGCGCGGCAGCGCGCCTGGCGCTGGGACTGCGTGATGATTCGCGCGTCCTCGCCTTGCTGCCGGGCAGTCGGCGTGGCGAAGTTGAGCATCTCGGCCGTGAATTTGCGGCGGCTGCGCGCTGGCTGGCCCATCGAGATCCGAACATGCAGTTTATTGCGCCGATGGCGTCACCGGAGTTGCGGTATTTGTTTGAGCAGCAGTGCGCTCAGGTGGCACCGCGGCAGTTGATTCGTTTGGAGCAAGGCCGAGCACGGGAGGTGCTGGCGGCTTGTGATGTCGCTATCGTGGCTTCAGGCACTGCCACACTCGAGACGGCGCTGTCGAAACGTCCAATGGTGGTGGCCTATCGAATGGGGCGCATGACGGCGACATTGCTGCGACGCTTCGCGCTGGTGAAAGTACCGTTCTTCTCGCAGCCGAACCTGTTGGCGGGTCGGGAACTGGTCCCGGAGTACTTTCAGGAACGCGTCACGGGTGAGATTTTGGGGCGGGCAGCCTGGCAGTGGTTTGAATCGCCGCAGCGCGTGGCGGAAGTCGAGGCAGCGTTTGACGACATCCATCAGCGTCTGCGTCGCGGTGGCGCAGCATTGGCTGCGCAGCATATTGCAGCACTCATCGACGCGAGCCCGGCAGCGTGAATGTCGGTCCACGCCTGGCGGGCGTCGACGAGGCGGGCCGCGGGCCGCTGGCCGGTCCGGTCGTCGCCGCGGCAGTCATCCTGCATCCTGAGCGACCAATTGCCGGGCTTGCCGATTCCAAACTATTGGCTGCGGCGGCACGTGAGACGTTGGCGGCCATCATTCGCGCGCGCTGTATTGCTTGGGCCGTGGCGTGGGCCGACGCCGAGGAAATTGATCGCCTCAATATCCTGCAAGCGACCTTTCTTGCGATGCGCCGTGCATTGCTGGGACTCGCGGTTGCTCCATCGCACATTGTGGTCGATGGCAATCGGCTGTTTCGCCACAGCGATCTGGGGTTTGGCTGCCCGGTGGAGGCGGTGGTCAAAGCGGACCGTAGCGTTGCGGCGGTCAGCGCCGCCTCGATTCTCGCCAAGACGGTACGCGACGCCGAGATGCAGCGTCTGGATCAGCGCTATCCCGGCTTTGATCTTGGCGGCCACAAGGCTATCCAACGCCGCATCACCTCCGCTGTCTGGACAGGCTGGGGCCGTCGCCGCTGCATCGGATGAGCTTTGCACCGGTGAGGCTCGCACGCGGCCAGAATACGGCTACGCGCACAGCCGGCGCTGACATGACAGACGGGACAGCCTGCGCGAGCGACATGGCCGAGCCGCAATTCGTACATCTGCGACTGCACACCGAGTATTCACTGCTCGACAGCGTGGTGCGCATCAAACCGCTAGTGGCACAGGTGCGCGACATTGCGATGCCTGCCGTGGCCGTCACCGATCACAATAATCTGTTCGCCATGGTGAAGTTCTACCGCGCAGCGTTGGCGAGCGGTGTCAAACCAATCATTGGCGTCGATCTGCTGTTGCGCCAGGCCGACGAGCGCCAGGGCCCAACCCGTTTTTCCCTGTTGTGTCTCGATCAAACGGGTTACGGCAATGTTACCCGGCTCGTCACTCGCGCTTACCTCGAGGGACAACAGAAGGGCGTGCCGCTGGTGGACCGCGAGTGGCTGACGCGCGCGAGCTGTGCCGGACTCATCGCATTGTCTGGCGCTGGCGAGGGCGACGTCGGGCGTGCGCTCACCAATGCGCGCGAGCCGGAGGCGCGGCAGATGATCGCCGACTGGCAAGCCGTGTTTGGCGAGCGCTATTTCCTTGAGCTGCAGCGCGTCGGCCGGGTGGACGAAGCGACCTATATTGCTGCTGCGACCGAGCTGGCCGCGCGCACCGGGACTCCGGTGGTCGCGACCAATGATGTGCGTTTTCTGGCGGCAACGGAGTTCGAGGCACACGAGGCACGGGTCTGCATCCAAGAGGGCTCACAACTCGCCGATCCCAATCGGCCGCGCCGCTATACGAACGAGCAGTATTTGCGTACCGGCGAGGAAATGGCGCAGTTGTTTGCCGATATTCCCGAAGCACTGGCAAACTCGGTTGAGATCGCGCGCCGTTGCAGTCTGACATTGACACTGGGCGAGGCCCGGTTACCGGTTTTTCCTGTGCCGGCGGGCGTCACGGTCGAGGAGTTTATCCGCGCGGAATCGCAGCAGGGTCTTGACGGGCGACTCGCCGCATTGGGCGACGCGCGCACCGGCTCCGTGCAAGACTACCGCAATCGACTAACGACCGAGCTCAAAGTGATCTGCGAGATGGGTTTCGCCGGTTACTTCCTGATCGTCGCGGACTTCATTCGCTGGGCGCGTACCCATGGCGTGCCCGTGGGGCCCGGTCGTGGCTCGGGCGCAGGGTCGCTGGTTGCTTATGCGCTGCGCATAACCGATATCGATCCGCTCAAGTACGACCTGCTGTTCGAGCGCTTTCTGAACCCCGAGCGCGTCTCCATGCCCGACTTCGACGTCGACTTTTGCATGGACGGCCGTGACCGCGTCATCGAGTATGTAGCCGACCGTTATGGTCGCGAGCGCGTCTCGCAGATCATCACGTACGGAACGATGGCCGCCAAGGCGGTCGTCCGCGATACCGGCCGTGTGCTCGGCATGAGCTACGGCTACGTCGACCGGATCGCCAAGCTGATTCCGTTCGAACTCGGCATCACGCTTGGTGACGCACTCACGAAAGAGGCGGAGCTCAAGCGGCTTTATAAAGAAGACGACGAGATTCGCAATCTGATCGATCTCGCTCTTTCGCTCGAGGGACTGACTCGCAATGCCGGTATGCACGCGGGGGGTGTGGTGATTGCGCCATCGGTGCTCACCGATTTCGCGCCGTTGTACGCCGATTCCGCCGGCAACAGTGTCGTCACTCAATTCGACAAGGACGATGTCGAAGCTGCAGGCCTGGTGAAATTCGATTTCCTTGGCCTGCGCACGTTGACAGTCATCGATCGAGCGGTCATCACCATCAACCGGCAGCGCGCGGCCGGCGGTGAGCAACCACTCGACGTCGAGTCCTTGCCGATGGACGACGCGGGCACCTATCGACTGCTCAAGGCCTGCCAGACGACCGCGGTGTTCCAGTTGGAATCGCGTGGCATGAAGGATCTCATCCGTCGATTGCAGCCTGACACCTTCGAAGAAATCATCGCCTTGGTAGCCCTGTTTCGGCCCGGTCCGCTGCAGTCCGGCATGGTCGATGACTTCATCACTCGCAAGCATGACAGCAAGAAGCCCAACGCGCCGCCGATCGACTATCTGCACCCGTCGCTGGAGGAGGTGCTGGCGCCGACGTACGGCGTGATCCTGTACCAGGAACAAGTGATGCAGATCGCGCAGATCTTGGCCGGCTATACGCTGGGCGGTGCCGATCTACTACGCCGCGCCATGGGCAAGAAAAAGCCCGAAGAGATGGCCAAGCAGCGCGAGATCTTCGTCAGTGGTGCCGTGGCTAACAACGTCGCGGAACGGCAGGCCGCGTACATTTTCGATTTGATGGAGAAGTTCGCGGGTTATGGCTTCAATAAGTCGCACTCGGCGGCCTATGCGCTGCTGTCCTACCAGACCGGTTGGCTGAAGGCGCACTATCCGGCAGCTTTCATGGCCGCGGTGTTGTCCGCCGATATGGATCACACCGATAAAGTGGTGACGCTGATCGATGAGTGCAAGAGCACCCTCGGACTCGAGGTCCTGCCACCGCATGTCAACGGGTCGCAATACGAGTTCACGGTCGCGGACGATGCCACGGTCCGTTATGGACTGGGTGCGATCAAAGGTGTGGGTCGTGGCGCGGTCGAAGTGATCGTCGCCGAACGCGAGTCTGCTGGCGAGTTCGCGAGTCTCGAGGATTTTGTACGACGTCTGGATCTCAGCAAGATCAATCGGCGCACGCTCGAGGCCTTGATCAAGGCGGGTAGCTTCGATGGTCTCGCGCTCAATCGGGCGACGCTGATGCTTCGGTTGCCGGCGGCGCTCGCGCTCGGCGAGCAGAATACCCGCGCCGCGGAGGCCGGGCAGGTGGACTTGTTTGGGCTCGCCTCGGCCCAGGCGGCACCCGAGGCGATTCGCGTTACCGCGCCGGACCAGCCAGACTGGACCGAAGCGGTGCGGCTGGCGGGCGAGCGGGAAACGCTCGGGCTCTACCTCACTGGGCATCCCGTCGATCGCTTTGCCAACGAGCTGGGACGGTTTGCCACGAGCCGGATTGCGGATCTGGTCAGCGACCGGCCGGTGTCGAGCAGCGAGTCCGGTCCCGGGTTTTTCCGCGGCAAGCCCGCGACTGTGGGAGGCCTGGTGCACGAAGTGCGTCGGCGTGGCACACGCGTGTCGATTCTGCTCGACGACAAGTCCGGCCAGCTCGAAGTGAGCTTTTTCGAGGACGTGTTTCAGCAATTCAAGGACTTGATCGTCAAAGACTCGCTGTTGCTCGTCGAGGGGCAGCTGCGTTTCGATGAGTTCATCGATGCGTGGCGGCTGCAAGGCCGCAAGGTCACGGAGCTCGAGCGTCTGCGCGAGCGGGAGGCACGTCGCATCCTGTTGCGCTGGCCGATTGCGGCGCCGGCTGAAGCTTCGGACCAGTCGGCCTCGCAGGCAGACGAGCAGCTGCTCGAGCGCCTCGAAGCGACGCTCGTGCCGTGGCGGGGTGGTAGTTGTCAGATTGCGATCCAGTATGCAGGAACCAGCGCGCGTGCGGCGCTGTCGCTCGGTGCCGCTTGGAACGTCCGACCGACCCGCGAGTTGCTGGAGCAGCTCGAGCTGTTGGTGGGGCGCAAGTCCCTGAACGTTCTATACAGCGCCCCGCCCGCGGCGGACGCCGCGCTGGCTGGCCGCACGCAATGAGCCGTCGGCTCGTGTATCCTTAAGCGCTTATGGCAGTCAGCTTTCTCGATTTCGAACAACCGATCGCCGAACTTGAAGCCAAGATCGAAGAACTGAAGCTGGTCACCTCGGCATCCGAGGCTGGCATTCAGGATGAGATCGCGCGGCTCCAGGCCAAGAGTGCGCAGCTGATCGAGAGCACATTCAAGAACCTCTCGCCCTGGCAGATCACCCAGCTCGCACGCCATCCGCAGCGGCCCTATACGCTCGACTACGTGAACATGATGTTCACCGATTTTCACGAACTGCATGGCGATCGGATGTACGGCGACGACCTTGCGATCGTCGGCGGTGTCGCGCGGCTGGATGGCAAGCCAGTCATGCTCATCGGTCACCAGAAGGGCCGTGACACCAAAGAGCGCGTGCGTCGCAATTACGGCATGCCGAAGCCCGAGGGTTACCGTAAAGCGCTGCGCCTGATGCGGGTGGCCGAGCGGTTTCGATTGCCGCTGCTGACGTTCATCGACACTCCGGGGGCGTATCCCGGTGTCGGGTCCGAGGAGCGTGGGCAGAGCCAGGCGATCGCGCGCAATCTGTTTGAGATGTCGGTGATGGGTGTGCCGATTATCACGACGGTAATTGGTGAGGGTGGATCCGGCGGTGCGCTCGCTATCGGCGTGTGCGATCGATTGTTGATGCTGCAATACAGTACCTACGCGGTGATCTCGCCCGAAGGCTGTGCATCGATACTCTGGAAGAGCGCCGATAAGAAAGAGATGGCAGCCGACGCTATGGGGCTGACGGCGGATCGGCTCAAGAAGCTCAACTTGGTCGATGAAGTGTTGCCGGAGCCGCTCGGCGGCGCACACCGTGGCCCGGCGGAGATCGCCGCGCGACTCAAGCAGGCGTTGTTAGTCAAGCTGGCGGAGCTGGAAGGCCTGTCGCCCGAGCAACTGCGTGAGGCGCGTAACGCGCGCATTGCGAGCTTCGGCGAGTTCTCCGAAGCCGTATCCTGATCCCGTTGCGGCAGCAACGTGGTCGCATCTGTCGCAGTTGAACTAGGCGTCGAACCAGCGACTGAGATTGCCCGGTTGCTGGCGAGTGGCGCAGCAGCTGGTCGTGGCGCGCGTCTGCGAGTGGTCGTGGCATACAGCGGCGGCGTCGATTCGACGGCGCTGCTGGCGGCACTGGCCGACGGCCGAGCAACTCTGCGCTCGTTGCGGGCTGTCCATGTCAACCACCATTTGTCCGGCCAGGCTGACGGTTGGGTGAGGCACTGTCGGCGTGTGAGCCGCGCTTTGCGCGTGCCATTGCGCGTGCTCGACGCAGTCGTTAGCTTGCAATCGGGCGGATCCCTCGAAGCACGCGCGCGTGACGCGCGTTACGAACTGCTCGCCACCGAACTGCGCTCTGGTGAGATTCTTGTAACCGCCCAACATGCGGACGATCAGGCGGAGACCGTCTTGTTGCAGTTGTTGCGCGGTGCAGGAGTCGCGGGCCTTGCGGCCATGCCAGCTGTTGCACCTCTCGGTACGGGCCATCTGGTTAGGCCTTTGCTGCGCGTGCGTCGCGAGCAGATCGAGCGGTACGTCAGGCAACGCGGTCTGCCGTGGATCGAGGACGATTCCAATGCGGACGAGCAGCGCAGCCGCAACTTTCTGCGCCACCGCGTGATGCACGTACTCGCTGAGCACTGGCCCGGTGTCGTGCGCACATTGACGCGCAGTGCGCGCCACATGGCGGAGGCCGACGGGTTGTTGCAGCAGCGGGCGCGCCAGGACCTGGCGCGGGCCGCGGACGGCACCGGTCTTGCGGTCACGCGACTGCGTGCGCTGACGCTGGCGCGGCGCAAGAATCTTATTCGTGCCTGGATCCTGGCGCATGGCTTACGCGCGCCAGATGCCACGCGACTCGATGAAATCGCCGGCCCGATGCTCTTGGCTCGGCACGACGTGCAGCCGCAAGTTGCCTGGCCTGGCGTGGTCGTGCAACGCGCGGCCGGACGACTCGAGTTGCGCGGTGCGCGCGATAACGAAGCGCCAATCGGCGATCAGCTTTGGGTCTGGCAGACTGACGTGCCTTGGCCACTACCGGTGGGGTGGGGGACGCTGACGGTTCGCCCAGACCCGCACGGCACCCTCGACCTCGATCGCTGGCCCGCCGAGTTGTCGCTGCGTTCACGTGGTGGCGGCGAGTCACTCCGACCCGCCGCAGGCGCGAGACGACGGTCCGTCAAGGCATTGATGCAGGAAGCGGGGCTGACACCCGTGGAGCGCGCTCGATTGCCGTTTCTGTGGCATGGGGAGCGGCTGCTGGCGGTCGCAGATCGCTGGATTGACGCCTCAGTGCAGGTGACCACGGCAACGCGGCGCCGTGCGCGGCTCGAGTGGTCGCGCTGAGCTCACCACGCCGCGGGTCACAATCCTCGCGCCAATCGCGACGCAAAGTGTCGTCGGCCGCTCGCCCGATGCCCGTCGATTTGCTAACCTGCTCTCCCGTCGCGTCGCTGCCTTGTATTGCAAGCGCGCGGCCTATTCTTACTCCAGATTTCGAGCGGCGGGCTTGCCCATGACACGTTTCGTTTTCGTCACCGGTGGCGTCGTTTCCTCGTTGGGAAAGGGCATCGCGTCGGCGTCGCTTGGCGCCATCCTGGAGGCGCGCGGCCTCAAGATAGCCATGGTCAAGCTGGACCCGTATATCAATGTCGATCCGGGTACGATGAGCCCGTTCCAGCACGGCGAAGTGTTCGTGACAGCTGACGGCACGGAATCGGACCTGGATCTCGGGCACTACGAGCGCTTCGTGCGCACGATCACCGGGCGGCACAGCAACTACACCACCGGGCGGATCTACGAGCGGGTGATCGCCAAAGAACGCCGCGGCGACTATCTGGGCGCCACGGTGCAGGTCATTCCGCATATCACCGATGAGATCAAACGCAGCATCAAGTTGGGTGCGGGCGACGCCGACGTGTGCATGGTCGAGATCGGCGGCACGGTGGGCGATATCGAATCGCTGCCGTTTCTGGAAGCCATTCGCCAGATGGGTGTCGAGCTAGGGCGCAACAATTGCGTCTACCTGCATCTCACGCTGGTGCCGATCGTCGGTGGCTCGGGTGAGATCAAGACCAAGCCGACGCAACACTCGGTCAAGGAACTGCGCGGTATCGGTATCCAGCCCGACGTGCTCTTGTGCCGTTGCAAAAACCCGTTGCCGGAGGAGCAGCGGCGCAAAATCGCACTGTTCACCAATGTCGAAGACCGCGCCGTGATCTCCGGCGTCGACGCGGACGATATCTACAAGATTCCGATCCTGCTGCACGAGGGCGGGCTCGATGAGATCGTGGTCGATAAACTGCGGCTCGATGTGCCACCCGCCGATCTGGCTGAGTGGCGCCGAGTGGTGATGGCCAAGGCCAACCCGGACGGGCAGGTCGATATCGCCATGGTCGGCAAGTACGTGCAGATCAGGGACTCGTACATCTCGCTCAACGAAGCGCTGATGCATGCGGGCCTGAAAACACGTACCCGGGTGAATATTCATTACGTCGAGTCCACCGACGTCGAGAAACACGGCGTGAACTCTCTGAAGGGCATGGACGCGATACTCGTGCCAGGGGGCTTTGGCGAGCGCGGCATCGAGGGCAAGATTCAGGCGGTGCGCTTTGCGCGCGAGACCGGTATCCCGTATCTCGGCATTTGCTTAGGAATGCAGCTGGCGGTGATCGAGTACGCACGCAACGCACTCAAGCTCGACGGCGCGAACAGCACAGAGTTCGACCGCGCGACTCCGCATCCGGTGATCGCAATGATCACAGAGTGGGACGACGCGACGCGTGGCGAGCAGAAGCGTGACGAGGCCAGCGCCAAAGGCGGCTCGATGCGTCTCGGTGCACAGGAGATCCTGCTCGATGCGGGCTCGATCGTGCAGCAGCTTTACAATCAAGACGAGATTGCCGAGCGACATCGCCATCGCTACGAATTCAATAACAACTACCTCGAGCGGTTCCGTCAGGGTGGCATGCGTTTTTCGGGCATGTCACGCGATGATCTGGTGGAAATTGTCGAGTTGCCAGCGCACCCGTGGTTCGTGGCCACTCAGTTTCACCCGGAGTTCACATCAACGCCACGCGATGGCCATCCGTTGTTTGCCGGGTTCGTGCGAGCGGCGCGAGCCAGTCGCGCCGCGACCCTGCCCGCGGTTTCCGAAGGATGAAGATTGGCGGCGCCGAGATTGGCGCTGATCGTCCGTTACTGCTGATCGCAGGGCCATGCGTCATCGAGAGTGCCGATCTGACCCAGGCGATCGCCGGCCGGCTCTGCGAGATCACCGCGGCATTGCGAATTCCGTTTGTCTTCAAAGCATCATTTGATAAGGCCAACCGGTCATCGGCCAAGAGCTATCGCGGACCTGGTATTGACGCTGGTCTGAAGGTCTTGGCGGACATCAAGCAGAAATTTGGCGTCCCGGTTCTCACGGACGTGCACGAGGATACACCACTGGCCGACGTTGCGGCTGTCGTCGACGTGCTGCAGACGCCCGCATTCCTGTGCCGCCAGACCAACTTCATCGTCAATGTCGCCGCGCAGGGTAAGCCGGTCAATATCAAGAAGGGCCAGTTCTTGTCGCCGTGGGAAATGCAGAACGTCGTCGACAAGGCGCGCGGCGCAGGCAACCCGGACATCATGGTGTGCGAGCGCGGCTTCAGCTTCGGCTATAACAACCTGGTGTCGGAACGTTCGCTGGCCATCATGCGCGCCACGGGTGCGCCGGTGGTTTTTGACGCGACCCATTCCGTGCAGTTGCCGGGCGGGCAGGGCACTGTCTCGGGCGGTCAGCGCGAGTTCGTGCCGGTGCTGGCGCGCGCGGCCGTTGCCGCAGGCGTTGCCGGCGTGTTCATGGAGACGCATCCGAACCCTGCCGAAGCCCGCTCCGACGGGCCGAATGCCTGGCCGCTCGATCGGATGGAATCGTTACTGACTACACTTGTGGAGCTCGACCGCGCGGTCAAGCGTCAGCCTTTTGAGGAATCATTGTTATGAGTCGGATCGTCAATATTGTCGGGCGCGAAGTGATCGATTCGCGCGGCAATCCCACTGTCGAAGCGGACGTGATCTTGTCGAGTGGCGTGATGGGCCGCGCTGCGGTGCCGTCGGGCGCATCCACCGGCACGCGCGAAGCGGTGGAGCTGCGTGACGGCGACAAAAAGCGCTATCTCGGCAAGGGTGTGTTGACTGCGGTCAAGAACGTCAACACTGTGATCCGCAAGTCCCTCATCGGCAAGAACCCGGCGGATCAGGCCGCGATCGATCAGAAGATGATCGACCTCGACGGTACCGACAACAAGTCACGGCTCGGTGCGAACGCGTTGTTGGCGGTGTCGCTGGCAACCGCGCAGGCCGCGGCCCGCGATGACAATAAGAGCCTCTGGCGCTACCTCGCCCGCGGACGCAAGCCGGTGATGCCCGTGCCGATGATGAACATCATCAACGGTGGCGCCCATGCGGATAACAATCTGGACGTGCAGGAGTTCATGATCCTGCCCGTGGGCGCCAAATCGTTCAGCGAGGCGGTGCGCCAGGGCGCTGAAGTGTTCCACACGCTGAAAGCCATTCTGAAGGGCAAGAAGCTCGCAACCTCCGTGGGCGACGAGGGCGGCTTTGCGCCCAACCTCGATTCCAATGACCAGGCCCTCAAGCTGATCCTGCAGGCGATCGAGAAGGCCGGCTACAAGGCCGGCAAGGACATCTACCTGGGCCTCGACGTGGCGAGCACCGAATTCTTCAAGCAGGGGAAGTACCAACTGCATGGCGAGGGACGTGAGTTCAGCGCCGCGCAGTTCGCCAAGTATCTCGCGCGTCTGGTCGACAAGTACCCGATCATCACCATCGAAGATGGTATGTCCGAGGCGGATTGGGACGGCTGGGCGGGCTTGACCGAGCTGTTAGGTAAGCGCGTTCAATTGGTGGGCGACGACTTATTCGTGACCAATACCAAGATCTTGCGCGAGGGCATCGACAAGGGTATTGCGAACTCCATTCTCATTAAAGTGAATCAGATCGGCACGCTGACTGAGACACTCGCCGCGATCGAGATGGCGACCAAGGCGGGCTACACGGCGGTCGTGTCGCACCGCTCTGGCGAGACCGAAGATGTCACGATTGCGGACATCGCCGTGGCCACCGCAGCGACGCAGATCAAGACCGGATCGATGTCGCGCTCGGATCGGATCGCGAAGTACAACCAGTTGCTGCGCATCGAGGGCGAGATTGGCGGCAAAGTGGCGTATGCGGGGCGGGATGCGTTTCCGATGAAAATCCGCTGAGGCTACGAGTTAAGACAGTGGCGGACGCGGCAGGTGGGGTGGGCTGAGCCGCGGCCGATCGAGATCTTGTGAGACGGGAGTTGCGTGGCGCGCGCGTAGTTTCGAGGTGAGTTCGAGGTGGTGCGAAGCGCGGTGGTGTTGGTCGAATGCGCTGGCCGCGCGCCAGGCTGATAACACGTGACAGCGTGCCCTGCGAACCGTGTGCGCGGCTCAGCCCCTACCTGCCACATCCGTTCATTGTTGCTGGCTCGCCCTCGAATTTGCCTGCCCGTGAGTGCCGTGAGTCAGTCTGCTCGCGGTTATGTCGGCTTGTCTGCCAATCAGGCGAGGTGCACTAGCTCGGAGTAGGCTTGAGCTGCTCGTTAGCGGTCAGAAAGTGCATCGGTTCGTGCATGGCCTGTGCGACGAGCAGGCGGTCGAAGGGGTCGCCAGCGCCCTGGGGCAGGCGCGCCGCAGTGGCGGCGTGATCAGCCGTGACGGGTAGTTCGATAAAGCCACTCGCGGTGATCCCTCGGGCGAGCTCGCGGACGTCCGCTTCAAGGGAGTGGGCGGCGATGCGTTGTTCGCTTTCCCAGATCGACGCCGCGCTGACGTACACCTGTGATGCTGCGGCGATGCGCGCGCGCGCAGCCCGGCCGAGGCGGCGCGAATCGGCGAGCCACCAGAGATAAACCGAGGTGTCGAGCAACAGTCGCATGCGTGACTAGTTAGCTACTGTGGGGGCTGTCCCAGGCGAGCGGCAGGTCGAAATCCTCGCTGATGCGCAGCTTCCCTTTGAGGAACCCCGGGCGTCGCGCCGGGTGCGTAAGTTCCAGCGGCACGAGTCGCGCCATCGGTTTGCCGCCTTTGGCTATCAATACCTCGGCACCGGCTGCGACATCTTCCACCAAGCGCGACAGATGCGTCTTGGCATGATGAATATTCACCTGCTCGCGGGGCGCGGTGTCTGAGGCCGACATGGAGACTGCTCCTTGATGAGAGCTATTGGGGTCAGCACTATTCTGCCCTTGGCTATTGGCAGTAAACTAAGTTTAGTTTAGTCTATCGTGACTTGCTTGGCATTCTGATAGGCTCCGCCGCCGATGAAATGGTTGGCTGCAATCCTGCTGGTTCTCCTCACTGCGCTGCAGTATCGGCTGTGGCTGTCTGACGATGGCGTCAGCGAGGTGTCGCGCCTGAGCGAGGCCGTCGAGCAGCAAAAGTCAGACAATGAGCGCCTGCGTAACCGCAATGCACAGTTGGGCGCAGAGGTCGTTGACCTGAAAAAGGGCATGGACGCGCTCGAGGAGCGGGCCCGCAGTGAGCTCGGCATGATCGCCCGTCGCGAGACCTTCTATCAGGTGGTGCCGGCTCGCCCAACGCGGTACACGCCGACGTCGGCGCCGCGCACCCACACCGCCGCGCGCTAGCACGCGATGCGCTACTTTGTCGTCGTCCCGGCGGCCGGTAGTGGCCGTCGGCTCGCCAGCTCGTCGGCTGGCTTGGCGGACGTACGCAAACAGTATCTTGAGATCGCGGGCCGCACGGTCCTCGAACACGCGCTCGCGCCGTTTCTGGCCGACGCTCGCTGCGCCCGCGTGGTCGTCGCGATTGCCCCAGACGATGCGCGCTGGCCAGTGATCGAACGGTCGCTCGCCGATCCGCGTCTTTGTGCCGTGGCCGGCGGCGTGGAACGTGCCGACTCCGTGCGGCTAGCGCTCGCCGCGTTACACGGCACGGCGTCTGCCGAAGCTTGGGTGCTGGTCCATGACGCGGCGCGTCCTTGTTTATCTGCCGCTGAACTGAGCGGCCTGGTGACGGCGTTGCAGTTGCATGACGTGGGCGGGCTGCTGGCGCTCCCGCTCGCGGATACCGTCAAGCGCGCTGCACCGCGCGCGGGCCGTGTCAGTTCGAACGCGTTGGCGCAAGTGGACGCGACGCTCGATCGCGAGGATCTCTGGCGCGCGCTCACGCCGCAGATGTTCCGCTTTGCGGCGCTGACCGAAGCGCTGTCACTCACGTCCCTGGCTGGCCGTGTACCCACTGATGAAGCGCAAGCAATCGAGTGGCTGGGTCTGCAGCCGCAGCTGGTGGCGGGCGATGCGCGCAATATCAAGATCACGACAGCCGTGGATCTCGAGTTGGCCGCAGCGCTGCTCGCCGCGCGCAACTCGTCGCCAGCAGGTTAAGCTAGCCCTTATGCGCATTGGCAATGGATTCGACGTGCATGCGTTCGGCCCCGGCGATTCGATCGTGCTGGCGGGCGTACGCATAGCCCATTCTCGTGGCATCGTCGCGCATTCCGACGGCGACGTCGTCCTGCATGCCCTCTGTGACGCCCTGTTAGGTGCGGCGGGCTTAGGCGACATCGGCATGCACTTCCCCGATTCGGATCCGCTTTGGAAGGGTGCGTCCAGCAGTCATTTCGTCAGCACCGTCATGGAGATGCTCAAGGTGCGTGGTTGGATCGTCGGCAACGCCGATATCACCGTGATTGCCGAACTGCCAAAGCTAGCCCCATATCGGCTGGAAATGCGCCGGAGTCTCGCGGTGCTGTTAGGTGTGGGCGAAAATCAGGTCAATATCAAGGGTACGACCACCGAGAGCCTGGGCTTTCTGGGGCGGCGCGAGGGTATCGCCGCGCAAGCTGTCGTCTTGCTCGCGCCGAAACCGGCGCAGTAGCCATGCTGCCACCAGAGTGGTTAGCGGCCGCACTCGAGCCACCGCCGGCGCACGGCCCGCCGCTTGGCGTGGGGCGCATTCGCGTGACACCCGAAGACTTCCAGGTTGACGAGCTGTTAGGCTTTGAGCCAGCCGGCGAGGGGCCGCACGTCATGCTGAAGGTGCGCAAGTCTGGCGCCAACACCGAGTGGGTGGCACGCGAGCTGGCGCGCCGGGCTGGGTGTCGACCCTTTGACGTCGGGTTTGCCGGGCTCAAGGACCGCCACGCCGTGACGACCCAGCACTTTACGGTGCCGCGTGGACGCGAGTCGCCTGACGTCTGGCATGAAGCTGCGGGTGAGGGCTACCAAGTGCTGCAAGCCACAGCGCACAATCGCAAGCTACCGCGCGGTGCGTTGGCCGGTAATCGCTTCGACCTTTGGATCCGCGAGCTGCGCGACCACGATGGCCAGCCGGTCGCCCTGGATGTGTTGTCAGCACGTCTCGAGGCCGTGCGATCTCGCGGTGTGCCGAACTATTTCGGCCCGCAGCGTTTTGGCCGCGATGCTAACAATTTGCGTGCGGTCGCCGCTGGGCAGTTGCCGCGCGATCGGTCGGCGCGCGGTTACGTGCTCTCCGCCGCGCGGTCGTTGATTTTCAATGCCATTCTGGGCGAGCGGGTGCGAGACGGCAGTTGGGACCAACTGCTCGTGGGCGATGCCGCCAACCTCAACGGCACCGGCAGTGTTTTCCACGTCGCTGAACTCGATCAAACGCTGCATGATCGTGTCGCCGCGCTCGATTTGCATGCCTCCGGCCCCATGTCGGGTGCGGCTGCACGTGAATCCGCCAAGATCCTGGTCTCTGGCGAGCCTGCCGCGCTGGAGGCCAGCACCGCAGCGCAATTTGCGGCGGCAGTGCAGCTGATCGAGGCGGCTGACATGCAAAGCGAGCGGCGGGCGCTTAGGTTGGTCGCTGCGCAGCTCGAGTTCGAGCAAGCAGCGAGCGGCGATGTACGCCTGCGGTTTGAGTTGCCGGCTGGCAGTTTTGCCACGACGGTGCTTCGCGAAGTGGTGGCTGTGAACGGTCAGCAGGATTGAGCAGAGCGCGGTGCTAGCGCGTGGTCGTTAGTAACACATACAACGCACCCGTGCCGCCATCCACTGGCCGTGCGGTGCAAAATGCAACCACCGGCCCGGTCTTGCGCAGCACGAGGTTCACGGCGACCTTGAGCACTGGTCCGCGCGGGCCCGATCGCAGGCCTTTGCCGTGGATGACACGCAGGCAACGCATATTGCGTGCGAGCGCTGCGGCGAGGAATTCGCGCAGCACGGCTTTGCACTGCTCGACGTTGAGGCCGTGCAAGTCGCATTCTGCGTCGACGCGATACTCGCCGCGCCGCAGTTTGACCACGACGGTTTCTTTGACGCCAACACGGCGAAACGAGATCTCATCGCCGGTCTCGATCCAGTCGCCGCTGGTCATCGAGTCGAGGCTCTCAACCAGCACGGCGGCTCGATCTGCCGCCGAGAATCGTGCGCGCGGCGGGGCTTTCGGCTTCTCAACGACGGCACGTCGTGCGGGCGTGAGTCGCTTCACGTCGCGCACAGCGTCGCGAAACAAGCGCAGCTCGTCGTCTGTTACAGGCTCGCTGGGCTGGTTGGACCGTTTCACGCTACCTCCGGGCGGCTAGTTTGAGTATATTGCGCGCGGTCTCCGTTGCCAGCGATTCAGGTCCACCGTGCGCATACTCATCTCCAACGACGATGGCTACCGAGCCAAGGGCATTCAGGCGTTGCACCAAGCGCTGGAGGGGCTCGGTGAGCTGACTATCGTGGCGCCGGATCGCAATCGCAGCGGTGCCAGCAATTCCTTGACGCTCGACGTGCCGGTGCGCGTGGGTAAGGCGGAGCCGGGGACCTTTTTTGTCCTGGGCACGCCGACAGACTGCGTGCATCTGGCGATCTCGGGGCTGTTCGACGTTGACTACGACTTGGTGGTCTCGGGCATCAATGATGGCGAGAACTTGGGCGACGACACGCTCTATTCGGGCACGGTTGCCGCCGCGATGGAAGGTCGATTCCTCGGCAAGGCGGCGGTGGCAGTGTCGTTGCAGCATGACGGTACGCGCGAGAGGCATTTTGCGACGGCGGGGCACTTTGCGCGGCTGATCGTCGAACGCTTGATCGCTGCGCCTATCCAGCCGACGCCGATCCTGAGCGTCAACGTGCCGAATTTGCCGCTCGATCAGATCAAGGGCATGCGCGTCACGCGGCTCGGCAATCGACATCGCTCTGAGAAAGTGATCCGCGCCACCGACCCACGTGGGCGCACGGTGTACTGGATCGGTCCGTCAGGCGCGGGACAGGACGCCGGCGAGGAGACCGACTTCCATGCGGTAGCCAATGGCTATGTATCGGTCACGCCGCTCTCCGTCGACCTCACGCGCCACAGCGAGATTGGCACGGTGCGTGGCTGGCTCGCGGGACAATGATTGATGCTGGCTAACCAGCGTCATGCGGGCGTCGGCATGACGTCGCTGCGCACCCGCGATCGGTTGATTCAGCGACTGCGGGAGCAGGGCATCAAGAATCCCGCGGTGCTAGAGCGCATCCGCAACCTACCGCGGCATATCTTCATGGATGAAGCGCTGGCGAGCCGCGCTTACGAAGACACGGCGTTGCCGATCGGCTTCGGCCAAACCATTTCTCAGCCTTACATCGTTGCGCGCATGACCGAGGCGCTGATCGACGGTCCGCCGCTCAGACATGTGTTGGAAGTCGGCACGGGTTGCGGTTATCAGACGGCGGTGCTCGCGCCTTTTGTTGATCTGCTTGCAACCATCGAACGCATTGCGCCGCTCATGCAACGGGCGCGCTCGCGGTTGCGCGAATTACAAATCAGTAACGTCCGCTTTCGTTATGGCGACGGTACGGAAGGCTGGCCGTCGTACGCGCCTTACGACGGCATCCTCGTTGCCGCCGCCCCCCAGTTAGTGCCGAGTGCGCTACTCGATCAACTGGCGGTGGGTGGTCGGTTGATTTTGCCGGTCGGCTCGGACGGCAGTCAGCAGTTAGTCCGCTTCGTCCGTCACGAAGCAGGCGTCGAACGCCAGAACTTGGGTCCCGTCGCATTCGTTCCACTTTTGGGCGGCATAAGCTGATCGAATAAACATAGGCTTAGGCTGAGTTAGTGCTGGTCAGATTTAATAAATACGTGTAACTGATTGATTATATTAAGAGCTTATCTCTAATGACGCCGAAAAACCTGAACTAAATCAGTTGACTCCCTTGCGTTCCTCAATTTGACATGTTTTGATGTCGGCGTTCGCAGACAGTGCCTTTACTGTGCTGCGGCGAGGGGGACCGGATGAAGGCATAGGGGAGAACGGGGAAGTCTCGGTAACAATAATAACAAGCCGAACGCAATAACAAAAAATGCAGTCGTACGGAGTCTGTCAGCTCAACGGCGACTGGTGAATCGTTAGTACTTTCTTTCCCTGTGCCTTCTTCCGGTTCCCTTTGCGGCCGCTGCCATTTGTGGCTACGGGAACAAGACCGCAATCACGGCCCGTCGGCCTTCCGATACCAGGACGTTGAACGTCCGGCAGGCCGCGCCGATTGCCATCACCTCGAGGCCGATACCACGGCTGCCAAATTCCGCACGCAGTTGTGCGCGCGGAAAAATCGCGCGCGCGCCGGTTGCGAGTATCACAACCTCCGGTTGCCGTTCGAAAACGGGCGCCAGCGAGTCGAGCGTCAGGTCGGTTACCTGACGCGGTGGCCAGTCCTCGATCAATTGCTCGGCACTTAATATAAAGCTGGCCGTGAGTTCGCGTTCTGGCAACCGAACGCTGCGCTCGTCGTAGCCACGTATGACGAACGGTGTATCGGGTTTGTGCTGGGTGATCTGCATACCCACGAGAATAAGCGATCAAGCTACGATAGCGTGATCCTATGCTCCGGAGACACTCGCTTGCAGCGCGTCGCGCTCGTCCTGGCTGATTTGTATTTGCACAGCGACGGCCAACCGTCGCGGGGCGTGAGCCCGGTTGAGTTGCCTGCGTTGGCGACGCTGCTGCGTTACGCCACGCCGCAGCTGCGTTGTAGCGACTGGCGCCACTGGCTGTCGCAGACGCTGGGCGTGGCGGCGCAAGCGCCGTCTGTGGTTGCTGCCAACTCAGTCGCCGGCGCGGTGGACGGCACTGTCGCTGATGTGGACCGCGCGACAACCTGGGTTGCGACGCCTGTTCACCTCCAAGCCCAACTCAGTCATGTGCAGCTCAGCGAGCAAGGTTTGCTCAGACTCGAGGCAGACGAACAAGCTGAATTGGTGTGCGATTTCGCACGCTTCTTCGGACCGCAGCTTTCATTGAGTGCAACGTCGCCCCGCGATTTCCTGCTCGCCGGTCTGGCGGCGAAGGATGTCTTGACGCGTGATCCCGCGCGGCTGCTCGGCAACGACATCCGCGGCCATTTGCCGCAAGGCGGCGACGCCACGCGCTTGCGCTCACTGGCGAGCGAGTTCGAGTTGTGGCTGCACAGTCATGCGGTCAACGAGGAGCGGCGCGTGCGCCGGCTGCCCACGATTTCAACGCTTTGGCTGTGGGGCAACACAGCGCCGCGATCGACCGCGACACCGAGCAAGGACAGGTCCACTCGCGAGACTTGGGTGTCCGACAACACCAGTCTGTTTGGTGACGACGGCTACACCTGCGGTATCGCTGCGAGCGCCGGCTTGCGCCCGGTGGCGGCCCCGCCTGAAAACTGGCGGTCACTCGAGGCTGCGGTTGCGTTATCTGCCGCCGCGATCGTTGTGCTGTGGCCATTATCGAGTGCGCGCGAAGGCCTCACAGCGTTCGAATCGCAATGGTTCGAGCCGGCGCTTGCGGCACTCCAGTCCGGACGAATTACCGAACTCGTGCTGCTCGCCAACGATCGGACTTTCAGCGTGCGCCGCCGCGACCTGTGGAAGTGGTGGCGTTCACGGCAGACTTGGTTCGCGCGCCTGAGCGCTGATCAGCCATAATCAACCTATGCAATTAGTCGTAATGCGCCGCAGCGCCACGCAGCCTTGTGGCGAGTCGCCCGACGGGCTCAATCCGGTGCTCTGGCGTGCTTATTGGGCGCGCGGTGTACGCGATCCCAACGACCTCGCACTGGGTCTCGATCGACTCACGCCGGTCGGCACGCTCGAGGGTATACCGGCGGCCACCGACATTCTGATCGCGCATCGTGAGCGCCGGATTCTGGTGGTTGGCGACTTCGATGCGGATGGTGCTACCAGCACGGCGTTGATCGTGCGGTGCCTGCGTGCCTTTGGTTTCGCAAACGTCGATTTCCTGGTGCCGAACCGCTTCGAGTATGGCTATGGACTGACGCCCGAGATCGTGGCGCTCGCAGCAGGGCGCGAACCGACGCTGATCGTGACCGTGGACAACGGTATTTCCAGTGTGACGGGTGTCGCCGCGGCCCGCGCGCTCGGCATCGAAGTGCTGGTTACGGATCATCATCTGCCGGGACCCGAGCTGCCGGCGGCCAATGTGATCGTCAATCCGAATGTGCCGGGCAGTCGGTTCGCCAGTCGCGCGCTGGCCGGGGTGGGCGTCGCCTTCTATGTGATGGCGGCGCTCAGGCGTGCACTCGAGACCCGCAGCCTGCTGCCTGCAGGCGCGCCATCGGCGGCCGAATGGCTAGACCTTGTGGCGCTCGGCACGGTGGCGGACCTGGTGCCGCTCGATGCTAACAACCGCGTGCTGGTCTCGCAGGGCCTGCAGCGCATCCGCGCGGGTCGCTGTGTACCGGGGATCACGGCGTTGCTCGAGTTTGCCAAACGCTCACGATTGTCGATCACAGCCGCAGATCTCGGCTTTGCCGTTGGGCCACGGCTCAATGCGGCCGGCCGCCTCGATGACATGACGATCGGTATCCGCTGCTTGTTAGCCGACTCGCTGGCCGACGCCACCGGCTTGGCCGCGCGGCTCGACCAGTTGAACGTCGAGCGTCGCGCGATCGAGGCCAAGATGCAGGCGGAGGCGATGGTCGCCGTCAAGCACTTGCGGACCGCGGTCAAAGGACGCCCAGCCATGGAGCGCAGTGGCGTGTGCTTGTTCGATGAGACCTGGCATCAGGGCGTCGTGGGCCTGGTGGCGAGCCGTATCAAGGACCAGTTGCGTCGGCCAGTGATTGCGTTCGCGCGCGCGGGCCAGGGCGAGCTGCGGGGCTCGGGTCGTTCGGTGCCGGGCATCCACATTCGGGACGTGCTCGATCGGATCGCAACTGGCAACCCGGCGATGTTGAGCCGCTTTGGCGGGCATGCGATGGCCGCCGGGTTGTCCCTCGCCGAATCCTTGCTCGATGATTTCGCGCGGGCATTTGACCAGGAAGTACGAGCGTGTACCGATGCTAACAAGCCAGCCAACCGCATCGAGACGGATGGTGAGCTGGGGCCCAACGATATTGCGCTCGACACGGCACACGCGCTGCGCGCCGGCGGTCCGTGGGGGCAGGCGTTCCCCGAGCCGACCTTCGATGGCGTCTTTGCAATCAAGAGCACGCGTCGTATTGGTGATCGGCACCTCAAGCTGTGGGTGGAGACGGTGCAACGCGAGCGCAGTTTCGATGCGGTGGCGTTCAATTTTTGACCCGACCGAGCCACAGCCAGCACCGGCCGGAGAGGTGCGGCTGGTGTATCGCCTTGACGTCAATGAATACCAGGGCGAGCGGCGGCTGCAATTGATGGTCGATCACATCCTGCCGGTGGATGCGTCACTGGCTGCGAACGAGGTTTGAGCGCGACAGCCTGGCCGGCCGTTTGCTAACATGCGCCGATGGAAGTCAATCTGATCCGCCGGCAACTCAAAGATCAAGAGGAGCGTTTGCGCACCTTGAGGGGGTTTCTTTGAGTACGACAACAAGAAAGAACGGCTCGAGGAAGTCAGCCGCGAGCTAGAAGACCCGGGCATCTGGCAACAGCCAGACAAGGCGCAAGCCCTCGGGCGCGAGCGAGCGCGGCTCACGACTGATCTGGAAGGCATGGACCGCTCGATGGGGGCGGTGCGTGATTCGCTCGAATTGCTGCAATTGGCAGAGGCCGACGAGGATGAGGCGGCTGCGAGTGAGATCGAGCGCGATGTCGCGCAGATCGAGGCGGAGGTCCGCAAGCTCGAATTCCAGCGCATGTTCCATGGCCACATGGACTCCCACAATGCCTACGTCGACATCCAGGCCGGTGCCGGCGGCACCGAAGCGCAGGACTGGGCCAACATGCTGCTGCGTATGTATCTCAAGTGGGGTGCGGCACGCGGCTTCAAGTGCGAAGTGATCGATGCCAATGGCGGTGAAGTCGCCGGCATCAAGAGTGCGACCATCGAAGTGCAGGGCGAGTACGCCTACGGCTGGCTGCGCACCGAGACGGGCGTGCATCGGCTAGTGCGCAAGTCGCCATTCGATTCGGGCAACCGGCGTCACACGTCGTTTGCCTCGGTGTTCGTCTCGCCCGAGGTGGATGATGACATCGATATCGAAGTGAATCCTGCCGACATCAAGATGGACGTCTATCGCTCCAGTGGTGCCGGCGGCCAGCACGTGAACAAGACCGAGTCGGCAGTGCGATTGACGCACGGCCCCTCGGGTATTGTGGTGGCCTGTCAGAACGAGCGCAGCCAGCACAAGAATCGTGCGACGGCGATGAAGATGCTGAAAGCCAAGTTGTACGAGCTCGAGGTGAACAAGCGCAACGCTGCTGCCAAGGTGCTCGAGGACTCGAAGTCGGACGTGAGCTGGGGCAATCAGATACGCTCTTACGTGCTCGACCAGTCGCGCATCAAGGATCTGCGCACGGGTGTCGAAGTCGGCAATACGGCCGCGGTGCTCGACGGCGCACTCGACCAGTTCATGGAAGCATCATTGAAGGCAGGCTGTTGACAAACCCAGACGTACCGGCAGACGTACCCGATGAGAACAAGCTGATCGCCGAGCGGCGCGGCAAACTCGCCGCGTTGCGCGCCGCGGGGGGCTGCGCTTTTCCTAACGACTTCCGTCGTGACGTGCTCGCGGCAGACTTGCTGGCCGCGTATGGCGACAAGTCCGCTGAGTCGCTGGAATCGACGCCGACGCGGGTGCGCGTGGGTGGCCGCATGATGTCGAAGCGCGTCATGGGCAAGGCGAGCTTCGCGCATCTCGCGGACCGCAGTGGTCGGCTGCAGCTGTTCCTGCAGCGTGACACCTTGGGTGCGGCCTACGAAGCGTTCAAGACCTGGGATATCGGCGATATTGTCGGTGCCGCCGGGACACTCTTTAAAACCAAGACGGGCGAGTTGTCAGTCAGGGTCGATGAACTGCTGCTGCTGACAAAATCGCTGCGGCCGCTGCCTGACAAGTGGCACGGCATGGCCGATGTAGACATGCGCTATCGGCAGCGCTACGTCGATCTGATCGTCAACGATGACAGTCGCGCCGTCTTCAAGACCCGTACCCGTATCGTGCGCTATCTACGCGACTTTCTGGATGCTATGGATTTCCAGGAAGTCGAGACGCCGATGATGCAGCCGATCCCGGGCGGCGCGGTCGCGCGGCCGTTCAAGACGCATCACAACGCGCTCGACCTCGATATGTACCTGCGAATCGCGCCCGAGTTGTATCTCAAGCGACTGGTGGTCGGCGGTCTCGAGCGCGTCTACGAGATCAATCGCAGCTTTCGCAATGAGGGCCTGTCGACCCGGCACAATCCGGAATTCACGATGCTCGAGTTGTACTGGGCGTTTGCCGACTACGATGACTTGATGGATCTGGTGGAACGCATGCTGCAGGGGATCGCCGATACGATCATCGGCACGCGCACGATAGTCTACGACGAGCGCAGTTATGATTTGTCGGCGGCCTTCAAGCGCATAACAGTTGCCGACGCGATACTTGCTAACAACATAGGTTTCGAGAGCGGCAAGCTGCGCGATGTCGAATATCTGCGTGGCGTGTGTGACCGGCTCAAGGTTTCGTACAAGCCGAGCGACGGCGCTGGCAAACTGCAGATCGAGATCTTCGAGAAGACGGCGGAACACACCTTCATGGAACCGACGTTCGTGTATGCATATCCTGCTGAGGTGAGTCCGTTGTCGCGTGCGAATGACGCGGATCCTTTTCTTACCGACCGGTTCGAGTTTTTTGTGGCCGGGCGCGAACTGGCGAATGGTTTTTCCGAACTCAACGACCCGGAGGACCAGGCGGCGCGTTTTCGGGCCCAGGTCGCCCGCAAGGACGCCGGCGATGATGAGGCAATGTTCTACGACGCCGACTACATCCGGGCCCTCGAATACGGCATGCCGCCGACCGCGGGACTGGGTATCGGAATTGATCGCCTGGTGATGTTTTTCACTGGTACGAGTTCGATCCGGGACGTGCTGCTGTTTCCGCATCTGCGGCCCGAGGCTGATTGAGCAGCGGCTGATGGAGTGCCTCGCGGCCGGGGCGCCGCC
Organism: Pseudomonadota bacterium; assembly: GCA_016703895.1. Taxonomy (GTDB): domain Bacteria; phylum Pseudomonadota; class Gammaproteobacteria; order Steroidobacterales; family Steroidobacteraceae; genus CADEED01. The sequence continues at coordinate 1,299 of JADJBE010000010.1, read as the reverse complement.
TGTGACATAATCCCCCCATGAGCCGCGAAACTACGCCCCGCCAAGGTCTCGCACACGATCGCGAGCTATTACCCGTCCGTTGTGGCTACGCAGATACGCGCGTAGGTCAGCTGCACTACCGCTCCTGTGGGGCAGGGCCAGACGTGCTGTTGTTACATTGGGCACCGGCCAGCGGGCGGATGTACGAGCACGTCTTGCCGCTGTTGGCCCGTGCTGGGTTTCGTGGTCTGGCGTTCGATTTGCCGGGCTACGGCCGTTCGCACAAACAAGCGCGAGGCTGGGGGCCGGAGCGGATCGCGCGGGAAGTGCTCGACGCGGCGCAGTCCCTGAACACCGGGCCGATCACGGTCGTGGGTGGCCATGCGTCGGCTGCGGTTGCGATCGAAATGTTGTTGGCGGAGCCGCAACGGGTCGTTGCGGGTGTGCTCGACGGCGTCATCGCGCTCACAACAGAGGAAACCAAAGCGTTGATGTCGGCATTCGCGGGGCTGTCGCCGCGGTTGCAGGACAATGGCGGGCACCGCAGCTTTCCGTTCGATATGACCTGCGCGGTCATGAAAGAATGGCGCTCGGACTTCAAGCTGGATGCTGACAGCCTGCCGGCGGTTTATGAGCTGATGCGTGACTATCTGGAAACGGGTTATGACGCCATCAAGGCGTTCGTCGATCCGGAGCCGGGGCAGTCTGCGTCACCACGTTACGACGTGCTCGAGCGGCTGAAAGGCGTGACGCAGCCGTTGTTGGTGCTAACTGCCGATGACGATGCGTTGCTGGCGGCTTACCCGCGAGCGCTCGCCAAGTGTCGCAATGGGCAGGGCTTCAAGTTCAGCGGCGCACATCCGCTGATGGACTCGGCACGGTCACCCGAGTACGCCAGCGTCATCACGAATTTTGCGCTGCAACGTCAATCCGGCAACGCGTAAGGTAGCGGCAGTGACTGCGCCGCAACGGTATCGTTAGGCGCCGGCTCGAGCTTGTCATCGTCGCTATTCGTGCCGCCCGCTAGCGCGGCCACGGCCAACCATTCGCAACGACCGTCGTCGCGCTGCACTGCGTCCACGACCTTGAACGTCCTGCCATCGTCGAGCGTACCCACTGCACCGATGACGTAGCTTGGCATCGGCTGCTGCGACACAAAGCGCTGTAGTCGTCGCTTGACCCGACCGCGGTAGTGCGCGCGTGCAATGACTTCCTGGCCCGTATAACAACCCTTGTCGAAAGCAATGCCACCGAGCGCGTCGAGATTCAACATTTGCGCCACAAAGACTTCGCTCGTTTCCTGATAGATCTGCGGCAGGC
>JADJBE010000009.1 GCA_016703895.1 Pseudomonadota bacterium | reverse complement strand
CGTCGCAGTGTTGCGTAGTGACAACGAATATAACCAGATTCCTGACGACAGTGACGCCAGTATCCAAACGGCGGGCTAGCTTGGCGGAAAGTACGTTGGAATTGGCCCCGGTGGGTCGGAAACCTTCTATCAGGACGGCGGTCGATAGACTTCACGCAGTCTCTGCAATCGTGCTCGAGACCCGATCAATCGGTTTTTGCCAATTTTGCATCTAGCCAGGGTCAGGATAAGGCCGGCCAGCAGCCTTTCTGGTGCGGAAAACAACAACCGAATCTGATGCGGTGAACAAGTGATTCACGTGAAGTGATTTTGAGGAGCGAAATGATGGGTCGATGGATGAGTATCGGTGGCGTTCGGACTGGCGCTCAGTTTGCCGCTGGCAGCAGCGCGCAGCGGGCGGTTGTTACCAGCGGGCCCGGCGAGTTGATCGAGAGTTCTCGCGCATCATTCTCGGTGAGATCGAATCCAACCGTGCCGACTTCCGTAAGCATCCCGCCAAAGTGCGGGCATTGGTCGACGAGGTCCTGCCCGCATTTCGATACCCAAATGGCAGCGCAGCGTTCTGGCGTAGCACTGGCGCACTGCGACGCCGGAGCAACGGCGGCGATCGTCGACGCGTTCTCCAAATCGTTACTGGCCCAGTACGGTGACGCACTGGTTAGTTTCACCTCGGATCGTTACGAGGTGCTGCCGTCGCGCATCAACACGCGGTACGGCTGCGACCGTGCCAGCCAACCAAGGTCAACTCGCTCGAACGGTGAGCAGATTCCCTGTTAACTCCAGCTTGCGCAAGACGCCGAGCGGCTGGAAGGTGTGGGATATCACCGTCGAGGGCATCAGCTACATCAAGACTTTCAGGCCGACTTTGGCGCCGAGATTGCGCAGAAGGACCTCGAGACCGTGATCCAGCGCCTCGAGGCTCAGGCTGCCGGTTGGAATACCGGCCGGCGACTAACAAAGGCGCACAGTGACCGCGACCGCAGACGCCGCACGAGCATCAACTCAGCGCTGTGGACATTTGGGTGGGTGCTGAGGGCAACTCGTCGTGGCCGGTGAGCTCGGCTTTGCGACCGCTCGCGCATCCTGTATCGCTGGAGCGCGCGCAGTGCGGCTGCAACACCGACGGTCACTATCGACTGCGGCGGCGTGACTCGCGCGGACAAGTGCCGGCGTTGCGGTGTTAGTCGAGTGGCTGCGTGTCGGGCGTAAAGCGGGCCGGGAAGTGCGCTACGTCAACTTGCCGTCAACGGTCGTGGCGATCGCGCCACTTAGCGAGCTTGACTCACTACGCAGGCAATTGACTCAGGCCGCAGCACCTGGATTAGAAGAGTCGGTGTCGCCTGCGCCGGCGGCGCGGCTGACTCCAGCGTTACTCGGTGGGGTATCCGTTGGCGCGGAGTCGATCGACTCGAATTCCATATCCAAGGTCGGATCTTCGGCGGTTCCTCCACGAAAACTGCCGTCGCAAATTGCTGAGACCGCCGCAGCCGCCAGATGTTGCGCAGGAACGCGCGTAACGGTCAAACACGTTCTCCAGTGGCTTTTCGATCACTAGCAAATTGGCGCGCGAATCGACCACGTTCAGCACGTTGGCGGCAATGCGTGCGTCGACGTACCGACCAGGTTCTTTGGGTCCATCTAGTTGTCAACGATCCCGGCCGGCGCGTCACGCGCGTTGGACGGGCCCAAAGATAGGGTAAGCAGCATCAAATATGCGTTCCTGACGGCACACCCCACACGCCGAGCGTTTGGCCGAAGTCCTCATCATTTCGCAGCAGGCCCGCGACACTTGCCGGATCCAGAATGCCACCCAGCCCGACGACTGTGTTGAGTAGAAAGCGACCGCTGTCCCGCCCAGCCTGACGGAACTTGCCCTGCAGCGCGGCGTTGACGGCCGTGATGGGGTAGGTGATGTTGTCAAAAAGTTAGAGACGCCAGTGCGTACCGGACGCGGCGTGACTTTGCGATAGGCTTTGGCCGCCGGTTTCGCGATCGCCCGATCGACACCATCGTTGAAGATATAGACGGATCGATCGAAGCGTTCCCACGGGTCACCGGGATCAGGCGCTGTGCCAGCCGGGATCAGTGGCGCAGCCGCTTACCGTTATCGGGACAGAGTGGGCCGCAAAGACCACAAAACGAACGAAGGGATTCATGATGCGATTCTAGCAGGGTGATGCGAGCTTGTGAGGGACGCGAACTGTCGCCGAACACTAACGGTCGACGAGTCGTTGATCCTGCGAATCAGCGTCACTCATGCGTCTCGCATTGCGGCGCCGGTCTTGATGAAGGCCTCACGCACCTCGTCCAGGCGCGCCTGAAAGCGTTGCCGCTGCACCTGTGTGAGGTTGGGTGCGGCGAGCGCCAGTTCGAGCTGTTGTAGAGGACAACTTCAGGTCGCCACCGGCAATGTGATACTCACTCGCGTGTAGTAAGCATCGCCCCGTGTCGCCGGCCGCGCTTGCGGCAAGTGCTGTCAATCGGATCTGATCCGGAGTAGGTGGCACATTGTTGAAAAGATCAAGCAACAGGGTGTGAGCGGCTTTCGGGTTGCTCCGTCTTCATCAACGCCTCGGCATAGCGGACGGTCAGCGGGACGTTCCGGGGTGACAACGCCAGTGCGCGCTCAAAGGTTGCCATCGCACTGCGCTGGTCGCCAGCGGCGAGTTGCGCCTGCCCCGGGCGGCGTAGATCGCCGGCATAAAGTGCGGATACTGCGCCGCGAGCTGCGTCAGCTCCATCGCCGCAGTGTCGGCATCGCCAAGGCGTAGATTCGCGATCGCCATGCCGTAGCGTTCTGCCGCGTTTGGTGGTTGAGCCTGGCTGCGCATTGCGTAGTAGGCCGAACGTCCGAGCCGGACTCGCCGCCAATCACCCGCAACCGTTCGCGCATCAAAGCGTAGCTCGCCGACTCCGGCTCGACCGTGACATGCAGTTGGGCCGCACGCGCCTTGGCCTCCAGCGATGCGATTACTGGTGACCGGATGCGTTTGCAGGAATTCCGGGGATGCCGCGGCCGGCAAGACCGAGCGGCGTCCCATGGAATCGAATAGATCCGCCATCGAGTTGGGATCAAACCCGGCTGCAGCGAAAGCCGTGCCGACTCGGTCGGCTTCGTATTCATTGGCGCGTAAAGTTGATCCGGCTCTGCAGCGCGGCCCTGGGAAAATGGCGATCGCGCCTTGTACCGCGTCGGCGCTGGCGCCGGTAGTGGCGCCGAGCAAGATCGCGGCCCAGGATAGCGGCTGCAGACGCGATACTCTGCCGACCTTGAGCCTTGACGCCGCGCGCGATGTGTCGCTGCGTCACATGCGCCGATTCGTGCGCGAGCACGCTCGCCAGCTGGGCTTCATTGTTAGTGGTCAGAATAAGACCGTAGTTGACGCCAATGAAACCTCGGGCGGTGCAAACGCGTTGATCGAATCGTCGCGAACCACGAAGAACTGGAAGCGCTGGCCGGAATCGCCACTTGCCTGCGAGGCAATCCGCGAACCGAGTGACTGCACGTACTCGGTGACCTCAGGTCCTCGATGATCTGACCTTCCGCCCGCAGATTGCGCAGGACCATCGCGCCAATCTGGTATTCCTCGCCCTGCGTCAGGACGGAATTGGCGGGGGCTGCCGATATCCGGCAGTTCGCTGGCTGTTTGAGCGGGCGCTGCAAGCTGCTAGCCCTGTCGCGAGGGCGGCCAGAATGCTGATCTGCAAACGCGCACGAATCATGTTGGAGCAGCCTGCGAGCCCTTGCCGTCTGGTGGATCGACAGTATATCGACCGCGAAACCGGGCGGAGGTTCCTGTCGCTACAGCGTTTCCGAGGCGTAATCGGCCAGACGAGAGCGCTCGCCACGCAGCAGGGTGATATGCCCAGCGTGCGGCCAGTTAGCAAAGCGATTGACGACGTAGGTGAGGCCTGGGGTCGTTTCCGTGAGGTAGGGCGTGTCGATTCAGTGCAATGTTGCCGAGGCAAATGACTTTCGTGCCGGGGCCGCCCGCGTCACGAGTGCTTTCATTTGCTTCGGCGTTAGATTCTGCGCCTCGTCGAGAATCAGAAAGCGGTTGAGGAAGGTGCGGCCGCGCATGAAATTCAGCGAGCGGATCTTGATTCGATTGCGCAGCAAGTCGTTAGTCGCGGCGCGCCCCAGTTGCCACCAGCTGTGCTCTTGGTCAGTACTTCAAGATTGTCCATCAACGCGCCCATCCAGGGCTCCATCTTCTCTTCTCAGTGCCCGGCAGGAAACCGATGTCTTCGCCCAGCGGGATCGTTACGCGGGTCATGATGATCTCCGCAAAGCGATTGGTATCGAGGGTCCGCGCGAGACCAGCGGCCAGCGTCAACAGCGTCTTGCCGGTACCGGCTGGGCCCAGAATCGTGACAAAATCGATCTCGGGATCGAGCAGCAGATTGAGGGCGAAATTCTGTTCACGATTGCGCGCGCCGATGCCCCACACATTGTGCTTGCCGCTGCGATAGTCACGCGCCAGTTCCAGCGTCGCCGTCTCGCCGTCGAGCTTGCGCACGGTAGCCTCGATGCCATTGCTGCTGTCCTCGAACACGAACTGATTGAGCTGCAGGAGCTGACGATCGGGCCCGTTACACTGTAGAAGGTGCGGTCAGCCTCTTTCCACGAGCGAATGTTCTTGCTGTGTCGATCCCAGAAATCGGCGGCGAGCGAGTGGGTACCGGTCGAGGATGTCGGCGTCTTCGATAGTCTTGTCGCTGTAATAGTCCTCCGCGTGTACGCCAACGACCGCCGCCTTGATGCGCAGGTTGATGTCCCTGAAACCAGCGTGACCCGCGAGTCGGCATGCAGCGCCTAGAGCGAGAGACTCTGCGCCAGGATCACGTTGTCAGAGCCATGCCCCGGGTAGGTAGTCGGGCAGAGCGCTGGAGAGCTGTCGTGTCTGAAAGAACAGTCGACCCGCCGACGGCTTGCGCCCGTGGTTGCCCGTGCTGGATAACACCGAGGGCAGCGGCAAGCCGCCGTCGATCTCGTCCTGGACGCATTGCGCATCAAATCATCGAGAAATCGGCTGACCTGGCGGGCATTGCGCGACGCTTCCGAGATACCCTTCTTGTTCGAGTCGAGTTCTTCGAGCACGACCATCGGCAGATAGATGTCGTGTTCCTCGAAACGAAAGATGGCAGTAGGGTCGCATCAGCACGTTGGTATCGAGCACGAACAGCCGCTGCGTCGGCGGATCGCGTTTGGCGCGACTTCTGCCGTGACGCCAAGATCAGAGCGCCTTTGGCGGCCGCCAGTACGTCGTCTGCGTGCCCGGCGACTTTGACCTTACGCCATTCGTGCCGCAAAACGCCCGCAGCGTCGATCAGAAATGTGCTGCGTTCGATGCCCATGACTTTTCTTGCCATACATGCTTTTTCTTTGATCACATCGAACAGCTTGCAGAGCTTTTCGTCCGTATCCGACAGCAGTTCGAACGGCAGCTTTTCCTTGTCCCGAAAGCGGACATGCGAGGCAAGGCTGTCGCGCGATATGCCGAGGATCCCGGTTTGTGCCTTGCAAAACGCAGCGCGCAAGTCACGGAAATCCTGGCTCTCGGTGGGCAGCCCGGCGTCATGTCCTTCGGGTAGAAGTGCAGCACCAGATGTGTTGCCACGCGCGTCGGCCAGCTTGAAACGTCGTGCCATCGGATTGGGTAGCGCTGAAGGCGGGCACTTTTGCCGATTGTCACTTTACTCATGGTTCTCTACTCATGCTTTGACCGGTTCGAGAATAGCGTCGAGATTCATCGTGTCGCAGAACTCCATGAATTCCTCACGTAGCTGCGAGATCTGCACCTGCTTGGGGACGTTCGCGATCATCTGCACTGAGAACATCTGTGCGCCGGTGTGCGGCGCCGGATAGTTGCGAGTCGCCACCAGCGATATCGATGCCGCGCACCGAGAAGAATCCTGACAGCTCCGACACGAGGCCCGTCTGGTCGAGGCAAACGACATCGACCGGAGTAGGGCACCATTTCTGTGCGCGGGCCACGCGGCTCGGTCCGCTTGATATGTATCGACAAACCGGTGTCGGTGGCCAGCTTCTGCAGCTCGGTTTCCAGTTTCGCCAATGAATGCCAATTGCCGCCGACCAGCAGAAGCACGGCAAATTCGCTGCCCAGGGCGGTCATCCGGCTCTCGCTGATACTGCCGCTGCAGTCGGTGACGATCTTGGTGAGGTCATGGACCATGCCCGTGCGGTCGCTGCCAATGGCAGAAATAGCGATGTGTTGTTTCATCAGCGGTGGACGGCCTTGGAGACTGGCCGCTAAGTGTACCCGTCGCGCGCAATGCTTGCGAATAGCGGCTGCCGCCCCGTAACATCCGGCAGCTTTTCCAAACTCCTGGATCCCCCATGTTTTCCGGCAGCCTGGTCGCCATCGTCACGCCGATGCGACCCGACGGCAGCGTCGATTATGACGCTTGGTCGCGGCTCATCGAATTTCAGCTTGCCAATGGTACGAGCGGCATCATTGTCGGTGGCACCACCGGTGAATCGCCTGCGCTCCTCGACGCCGAACTGCGGGAATTGACCCAGCGCGCTCGCGACCAGGTGGGCAGCAGAGCCGCGGTCATCGCTGGCGCCGGCACTAACAGTACGGCCAGCTCGGTCGAGCGCGCCAGATGGTTGTCGGCCTTGGGTATCGATGCCTTGCTGGTGGTGACCCCCGCCTATAACAAGCCGACGCAGGAGGGGCTACGGCGTCACTTCGAGGCCGTTGCCGACGCATCGACGCTACCGATCATTCTCTACAACGTGCCGGGCCGTACCGCGGTCGATTTACTCCCGCCGACCGTGGTGCGCTTATCCCAGCTGCCGCGGATCGTTGCCTTGAAAGAAGCCATGCCGGACGTCGCGCGGATCGCACAGTTGGAGAGTGACTCCGCCGCCAGGTTTTGCGATCCTCAGCGGCGACGATCTGACTGCGCGCCAGGCGATTGCAGCGGGGCAGCGGGCGTGATTTCCGTCACCGCCAAGTTGCCCCCTCGCGCGATGTCGGACATGGTTGCAGCCGCGCGGCGTGGCGACACGGCGGCGGCAGCAGCGATTGACCAGCGCCTCGAGCTCCTGCATCGCAATTTGTTCGTCGAAGCCAATCCGATTCCCGTCAAGTGGGCGCGCTCGCTCGAATGGGTATGATGGACGGCGCGTTGCGGCTGCCGTTGACCGAGTTGTCGGCACCGTGGCACGCGGCCGTGATCGACGCGCTCGGCGCGGCCGGGATTGCGCTGAACTCCTGATCAATAACTAGGTCGACCAGTCTATGGATTCAATGTCTCGTTCTCTGTCTGCGGCTGGCGTGGTCCTGTTCGCGCTCGCATTGACGGCTTGCGGCACCTTTAAATCGAGCTGCGCCAAGCCAGACGACTACGCCAATGCCAAAGACCTGGCGCCGCTGGAAGTGCCCGCCGGTCTCGAAGCACCCGATACCCGTGCGGCACTGAAGGTGCCGGAGTTGGTCGATCCCGAACGTGCTCGAGTGGATGACGAAGGCTGTATCGACCACCCGCCGAAGTTCGCCGAGCCAAAGCCCGCGCCGCAGGCCTGATTCGCGTTGTGCTGCTCGTGCGCATCGGCGAGGCTCGCTGGTATGATCACAGGCGCAATTGATCCCGTGCTGTCTTCGCCGCGTTTCCGGGATTATTTACGTAAGCAATTGAATTGGTTTTCTTTTTGGGTATTTTTTCGGAGAGATGGCCGAGCGGTCGAAGGCGCTTGATTGGAAGTCAAGTAACATCGCAAGGTGTTCGTGGGTTCGAATCCCACTCTCTCCGCCAAACGATGGCAGTCCGTATCGGTTCCTTCGCGACGACCAACCGTGAACCCCGTCAGGCCCGGAAGGGAGCAGCGGCAGCGGCGATGTCGGGTGCCGAAGTTCGGCTGGTGCGGGCTGCCTCCCATCTCGCAAGCAGCATCGCCATATGAGCTACACCGCACTCGCACGCACGTGGCGACCGCGCAACTTCGCCGAGATGGTTGGGCAGGAACATGTCTTGCGCGCGCTGTCGAACGCCCTCGATAACGACCGGGTTCATCATGCGTTCCTGTTCACCGGAACCCGCGGCGTCGGCAAGACCACGGTCGCGCGTATTCTCGCCAAGAGCCTGAACTGTGAAAAAGGTGTCACCGCGACCCCGTGCGGTGATTGCTCGGCGTGCCGCGAGATCGACCAAGGGCGGTTTGTTGATCTGATAGAAGTCGACGCCGCGTCGCGCACCAAAGTCGATGACACGCGTGAGTTGCTCGACAACGTGCAATACCTGCCGACGCGGGGTCGTTACAAGGTATATCTGATCGACGAAGTGCACATGCTCTCGGGGCATTCGTTCAATGCCTTGTTGAAGACCCTCGAAGAGCCACCGCCGCACGTCAAGTTCCTGTTAGCGACCACTGACCCTCACAAGCTGCCGGTCACCGTGCTGTCGCGTTGCCTGCAGTTCAATCTGAAGCGCTTGTCGGTGCCGCTCATCAGCGGCCGCATGCAGCATATTCTCGAGGCCGAGAAAGTCCCGTTCGAGGCGCCTGCACTGCGGTTGCTGGCGCAGGCGGCGGACGGCAGCTTGCGCGATGGCCTGTCGTTGCTCGATCAATTGATCGCCTTCGGCGGCGGTAAGGTTGACGAGGATGCAGCGCGCGCCATGCTGGGTTCCATCGATCGCGATCACGTGGTCAAAATCGCCCGTGCGTTGGCCGGTGGTGAGATGCCAGCTGTGCTTGACGCAGCGCGCAAGCTAGAGGAGTTCTCGCCGGATTACGCCGCGGTAATGAATGATCTCGCGTCGCTGTTGCAGCGGGTTGCCGTGCTGCAAGCTGTACCGGGCACTGAGATCGAAGATGATTTCGACCCGGCCGTCGTCGCGGAACTGGCGGACGCGCTCAGCGCCGAAGACGTGCAGCTCTATTATCAGATCGCCATCCTGGGCCGGCGTGACTTGCTCTTGGCTCCCAACCCACGCGCTGGCTTCGAAATGGCGCTCATTCGGATGCTGGCGTTCCGGCCGGTTACTCCCGGTGGCCCGAGCCAGACACTGGCTGCGCCGGTCGCGAGCAAGTCCGGGCCGGCCCGAGCCGGCGCAAGGTTGGCCGTTCAAGCAGAAAGCAAGGCGGATAGCAGGCCTGCTCGTAAGACGCCGCCAGTCGTCGAGTCGGCTCCGGCCGTGGCGCCGCAAGTGGCGCGTTCGGCGGCATGGCCCGAGATTCTCGCCAACTTAGACCTGACAGGTGCGGCGCGGCAGCTCGCAGCCAACTGTGCCCTGGTCGAACACCGCGACAATGTCGTCGCCTTGTCGGTTGACCCGCGGCATGCAGCGATGGCGACATCGGCGCAACGCGAGCGACTCACGCAGGCGCTGTCGAAGTACTTTGGCAATCCGGTCAAGATCGACTGGCGCGAGGACGCGCCCGCGGTTGAGACTCCTGCGCAGGCGCGTGAACGCGACCAGGCAGACCGTGTCGCAGCAGCGCGCCGCTCGCTGGAAGAGGACCCGACAGTCAAGGCACTGCAGGAACGGTTTGGCGCCACCTTGCACACTGAGACTGTTCGACCCACGAAACCCTGATGGCTAACAACCGTGACAAGTGAGGAGAGACGATGCGAGGCAACATGATGAAACAGGCTGCGGCGCTGCAGGCGAATATGCAGAAGGCGCAGGCCGAGATTGCCGGTATGGAAGTCATCGGTGAATCCGGCGCAGGCATGGTCAAGGTGACCATGACCGGCAAGCATGAAGTGCGACGCGTGCAGATTGAACCGCAGATCATCGGCGAGGATCGCGAGATGCTTGAGGACCTGATTGCAGCGGCCATCAACGATGCCGTGCACAAGGTCGAGAGCGAGACGCAGGCCAAGATGTCCGGTGTCATGTCCGGCATGCAACTGCCGCCGGGATTCAAGCTGCCCTTTTGATGAAGCACGCGCCCGCTCTCGCGCAGCTCATTGACGCGCTGCGCACGCTGCCCGGCGTTGGGCCCAAGAGTGCGCAACGGATGGCTTTCCACTTGCTGCAGGATGGTCGCGCCGGTGCGCGGGCGCTGGCGGAATCACTGACGCAGGCCTTGCAACTCGTGGCTCGCTGCAAGCGCTGTCGGATGCTTACCCAAGGGGAGCTGTGCTTTGTTTGCGCGAGCAATCAGCGTGACGTCACGCAGCTTTGCGTGGTCGAGTCGCCGGCGGATTTCGTGGCGATCGAACAGTCAGGCAGTTTTCGTGGCCGCTATTTCGTACTGATGGGACATCTGTCGCCGCTCGATGGCATTGGACCCGCGCAGCTGGGGATCCGCGACCTGGAGGCGATTCTGGATGGCGGTGAGGTGACCGAGCTGATCCTAGCTACTAACTCGACTGTCGAAGGCGAGGCCACCGCGCACTACCTGAGCGAGTTGGCACAGCGACGCAAGATTCGCTCCAGTCGCATTGCGCATGGTGTGCCGATGGGTGGGGAACTGGAGTATGTGGACGGCGGCACACTGGCGCGGGCGTTATCGGGGCGGCAGATACTGAGCTAGCAGGACGACACGATTTGCTTTCCGACCTTTCTCCGGATAAGATAGTAATCACTCACTATCTTATTGGGAGGCGAGGGTGGCAAATCGTTCCAAGCACCTGCCGGCTGACGAACGCCGCGCGCTGACGGTCGAGACCGTGCTCGCGTTGGCCGGTTCACAAATCCCCAGCAACATCACGACCGCAGCCATCGCGAAGCGCATGCGGGTGACGGAAGGGGCGCTTTTCAGGCATTTCGCCAGCAAGGACGCCATCTGGCAGGCCGTTATGGAGTGGGTCGCCGATCGTCTGCTTGCTCGTTTAGATCGGGCCGTTGAGGGCATCGAATCGCCACTGACAGCGCTGGAGGCGATCTTCATGACCCATGTCGAATTCGTTGCGGAGCACCCCGGCGTGCCGAGGATGATGTTCGGCGAACTGCAGCAACCCAAATCAACCTTGGCCAAGCGGGTCGTGCGGAGCTTGCTGGAGCAGTACGGGCAACGTTTGCATCGACTCATCGAGAAGGGCAAGTCGGGCGGCGAGTTACCAGCGGCGCTCGACACTGAGGCCGCCGCAATGCTCTTCATCGGCACGATCCAAGGTTTGGTGATGCAGGCGCTGTTGGCAGACGACATGCAGCGGATGCCCGGCTACGCGCCCAGGGTGTTTGCCGTCTATCGGCGCGGCATCGTGAGTAAGCCATGAAGCTACTCGGTCTCCAAGGCCGCACGCGCGCGCTCGTGGCCGTGATGGTCCCGCTATTGGCACTCTTTGTCTATGTCGGTTTGCGATCGGGCCCGCTAGCGCCAATTGCGGTGACCGCTGTTCGTGTGGAGTCACGGGCGATCTCGCCAGCGTTGTTTGGTATCGGTACCGTGGAAGCTCGCTACACGTACAAGATCGGTCCGACGTTCGCCGGACGAGTGAGTCGGCTCGAGGTGCATGTCGGTGACGTGGTCAGTGCGGGTCAGGTTCTGGGTGAGATGGATCCGATTGATCTGGATGATCGTGTGCGCTCGCAGGGGTCGGCATTCAGGCGCTCGGAAGCCGCCGTGGCCGAGGCGCGCGCCCGGCAGAGTTACGCACAGAGCCAGTTTCGACGCTACGAGAAATTGTTAGTGTCAAAGCTGGTCAGCGACGAAGCGGTTGCCACCAAACACCAGGGACTACAGATTGCTGACGCCGCGCTAGCGGCCAGCCGAGAAGATCTTGACCGGTCTCGCAGCGATCGGAATGCGCTCGTCGCGCAGCGCAGCAGTCTGCGCTTGATTGCACCCGTCGCCGGTGTGGTGGTCGCGCGCGATGCTGATCCCGGCACGACCGTCGTCGCGGGGCAGGCCGTGGTGGAAGTCATCGATCCCGAGAATCTCTGGATCAATGTGCGATTCGACCAGTTGCGCGCAGCGGGTCTGGCCAACGGGCAATCTGCGCGTATCGTGATGCGCTCGCGTGCCGGACAGGCGTTGCCAGGTCACGTGATGCGTGTCGAACCTAAAGCAGACTCGGTGACCGAAGAGACCCTCGCGAAGGTCGTCTTTGAGCAGCAACTCGAGCCTATGCCGCCACTCGGTGAACTGGTTGAGGTAACGGTCGATTTGCCGCGCTTGGCTGCCGCTCCAGTGATTCCGAATGCTGCCATACGGCGCAATGGTGACCAAGTGGGCGTCTGGCAGCTGGTTGATGGCGAGTTGCAATTCAGCCCCGTTACGCTCGGCGCGTCCGATCTGGACGGCCACGTGCAAGTTGTTATGGGCTTGGCGGATGGCGATGAAGTGGTGCTGCACAGCGAGAAAGCGCTCAGTCAGCGCAGCCGAATTCACCTGGTCGAGCGCATACCCGGGGTTGCTCAGTGATTAGTCTCGCCGGGCGGGACATCCTGCACGCGTGGGGCAAGTTCGTCTTCACCGGCTTCGGCTTGGGTTTGCTGATTGGCGTGACACTCGTGATGGCCGGTGTTTATCGCGGTATGGTCGACGATGGTAAAGCGCTGCTCGACAATAGTGGTGCGGACCTGTGGGTCGTACAGCGGGACACTTTGGGTCCTTACGCGGAATCATCCAGTATCAGCGATGACGTGTATCGAACGATCCGCACGATGCCCGGCGTTGCCGCGGCCGCCAACGTCACCTATCTCACGATGCAAGTGCGAAAAGGCAGCAATGACGTGCGCGCCATGGTGGTCGGTATCGCGCCGGGCGAGTTGGGCGCGACGCCCGGATGGCCCCCATACCTAGTGAGCGGTCGCCAGATGACGCGCGGCCACTACGAAGCCGTGGCGGATGTCGTCACGGGCTTTCGACTGGGGGACCGGATCGCGATTCGTCGCAATCTGTATACCGTTGTCGGACTAACACGTCGGATGGTGTCCTCGAGTGGCGATCCGATGGTGTTCGTCCCACTGAAGGACGCACAGGAAGCGCAGTTCCTCAAAGACAATGACGCGATCTGGCAAAGTCGCCGTCGAACTGCTGCCAACCCGGCGTTCGACCGACCCGGCGTGCCGGGCATTCTGGACGCAGTGATCGCGTCACAGAGTACCAATGCGTTCGTCAACGCGGTACTGGTCACATTGCAGCCGGGTAGTGACCCGGAGTCGGTGGCCGAATCGGTGCGTCGCTGGAAGCGCCTGACGGTCTACACGCGCGTGGAAATGGAGGGCATTCTGGTCGGCAAGCTGATCGCCACCTCGGCCAAAACAAATCGGTATGTTCCTCGTGATTTTGGCAGTGGTTAGCGCCGCGATTGTTGCGTTCATCATCTACACGCTGACCATGGACAAGATCCGCGAGATTGCCGTGCTGAAGTTGATTGGTACACGCAATCGCACAATCGCGTGGATGATCATGCAGCAGGCGCTGGCGCTCGGCGCGATCGGCTTTGTGGTCGGGAAGATTACCGCAACCTTCGCGGCACCGATGTTTCCCAAGTACGTGCTGCTGCTGCCGCTCGACTCCATCGCCGGATTCTTTGCCGTCCTCGCGATCTGCGTGCTCGCGAGCCTCGTCGCGATTCGCATGGCGCTCAAGGTTGATCCAGCCGAAGCGATCGGCGGATGAGTAAGGTGGTTTATAAGCAATGAGCGGCAGTGGCATTCAGATTCGCGACTTGAGCAAGCGTTATGGCGAGGGAGATACCGCCGTCGATGCGCTGAAGCACGTGGACATGACGGTGGCGCCGGGCGAAGTCGTGGGCCTCATTGGCCCCTCTGGGTCCGGCAAGAGCACTTTGCTCAAGTGCCTCGGAGCGGTGATCGATCCAACGGCTGGACGCATGGTGCTTGGCGATGATGTCATCTATGACAATGGCTGGCGCGTACGCGACTTGCGCGCATTGCGACGCGACAAGATCGGCTTCGTCTTCCAGGCGCCCTACCTGATTCCGTTCCTGGATGTGACGGACAACGTAGCTTTGCTGCCCATGCTGGGCGGTGTGCCTAACGACGTCGCGCGCGAGCGAGCAATGGAGCTTCTCACAGTGCTCGACGTGCACCACCGCGCCCACGCGATGCCCTCGCAGCTCTCCGGTGGTGAGCAGCAACGAGTCGCGATTGCGCGCGGCCTGGTTAACCGGCCGCCAGTCATTCTGGCCGATGAACCGACCGCGCCGCTGGACTCTGAGCGCGCGATGGCAGTGATTCGCATCCTCAACGAGATGGCGCAACAGTTTGAGACCGCGATTATCGTTGTGACTCATGACGAGAAGATCATTCCCACGTTCAAACGCATCTACCATATTCGCGACGGTATCACGCACGAGGAAGTTGGGCAGGGCAGAGGGTTTGAGCAACAAGTAGCCACCGCGTAGCGACAAGCGCAGTACAGGGCCAGGATTACGAAGTATGAAAAGTCACCAACGACCAGGCATGGGTATTGTGGCAATGTCCTTGCTAACGATAGCTTTCGGTCTACTAACAATCCGGGAAGGCGGATCGATTCTGTTTGGGTCTGGGGCGAGTCGCGCAGCGGCCGGCAACTATGTGCCGTTCGTCCTTTGGTTCAATTTTGTCGCGGGCTTCGCGTATATCCTGGCCGGCGTGGGGCTATGGATGCAGCGGAGTTGGGCAGTCACGCTCTCGGTCATCATTCTCACGGCAACTCTATTGATTTTCGCTGCATTTGGTGTGCACGTGTATTTCGGTGGGGCTTACGAGCAGCGTACGTTGGTCGCCATGAGCTTGCGGACACTCGTCTGGGCGGTAGTCGTGGCGCTCGTGTGGCGCGGGCCCTTTTCAGGCCGGATCAACCGTTAGGAGGTCACGCTTGAGTATCTGCGCCGACTGTCAACCTGCTGTATGTGGCCATAGATTGCCGCTGCCACGCTACGTTCATTTACGTATTACGCGAACTGCCTATTGAGAGGCAAAGTGATTATATCGCGCTGGCCAAGTCGTTGGCGCAGGACGGAACTTAACTGCAATTGCCGTCGTTTACAATTTTGTACCGCTCATCAACCCAATGAGCCGATTTGCGAAGCTGTATTGTCCGAGCGACTTTGGAAGGAAATCCGCCATGATGTCATCGAGGGTGGCTCTCGCTTTGCTGATCGCAGCGGCGGCGCTGGCTGCGAGTCAAGCCGCCATCGCACAGACAGCGATCAGCCCACCTGGCCGGTTACTTGCGTCTAACTGCTTCCAGTGCCACGGCACCAACGGCAAGGGCCCCGGTTTCGACAAACTGGCAGGCAAGTCGGCACGCAAGCTGTTCAAGGAAATGAAGGATTACCAGGCCGGCAAAGAGGGCGACGGCATCATGGCGCGCCATGCCATGGGTTACAGCGACGCCCAATTACGCGAACTTTGCCAGTGGCTTTCGCAGCAGCGGCGCTAAGAGGGTCTCATTGTGGATCGACGTTTTTTTCTCTATACCGCGGCGTCGGCCTTGGCCGTGCTTCCTGCAACTGGGAGAGGCGCGATGCAGGCCGGGTCGTCGAAGGCCCGCGTGCTAGTTGTTGGCGGTGGCATGGCAGGTGCCAGCGTGGCGAAGTATCTGCGCCTGTGGGGCGATTCGGTCGACGTCACACTGGTCGAACGCGAAGCGACCTACACGTCTAACATCATGAGCAGCTTAGTGCTCACCGGGCAACGAAAATTGCCCAGCCTGACCTACCGATATGACACATTACAGCGTCGCTATGGTGTGCGTTTGATCGTTGATAACGTGGTCGAAATCGATCCGGTCGCTATCTCGATCAAACTGGCATCAGGTAAGCGCCTCGCCGCGGATCGCATCATTCTGGCGCCAGGTATCGACTTCGACCCCGTGCCAGGCTTGGGCGAATCCAGCCGAATGCCGCACGCTTGGCAAGCAGGGCCGCAAACAACTTTGCTCGCGCAACAATTGGCAGCGTTACCGGCAGGTGGTGTTGTCGCGATCACCGTTCCGAAAATGCCGTATCGCTGCCCGCCTGGGCCGTACGAACGGGCCTGCCTGATTGCAGACTGGCTGAAGGAGCGGAAGCCACGTGCCAAATTGATTCTGATCGATGCCAATCCGGACATCGCTGTGGAAAAGGAGAACTTCCGGCGAGCGTTCAACGAACTCTATGGCGGCATCATCGAGTATCGCAACGGTGTCGATATCATCTCGGTCGATCCAGCACAAATGACCCTTGCCACCAGCAGCGGTCTGGTTCGTGCCGACGTCGTCAATGTGATACCGCAGCAGCGGGCGGCAGCGCTGGTCGCTAACACGGGCTTGGCGACTGACAAACGCGCGCGCTTCGCGCCAGTTGACGTGCTCAGCTATGCGAGTTCCGTCGCGCCGAAGTTGCACGTGATCGGCGATTCATGCGCGACGACACAGCCCATGGCCGGCCAGATGGCCAATCAGCAGGCGAAGATCTGCGCGGATGCATTGGCGCGCATCTTTGCGGGCCAAGAGCCGGATTCTGCGCCCGTGACCAATTCAGCCTGCTACTCCACCATTACACGCAGCGAAGCGGGCTGGATGACGGCGGTGTTTCAATATGATTCTGCATCCCGCGTGATGAAACCGGCGGCCGCATCCGCGGCGGCGTCGCAGGGCTGGACGCGGAAAAACTTCGAAGAGATGAACACGTGGTTCGACGCGCTCATGGCGGACACGTTCGCCTGACACGCGGCTACGCTACTGGTCGAGAGGTGGCTTGTGAGTCGCGTCGCGGTCGGTGCGCGCCCGGAATCTGGATTGCGAGCGATCCGGCCAGCACGCCGCCGACGGTGGCGACGAGCCAGTCAGCCAAATGCAGCGGGCTCATGTGGACGAGTGCGGCGAGTTGGGGAGTTTGAACGATCAGCAACGCCGACAGGATTGTCGCGCCGACAGCGATCGCCGCGCTGCGACTGCGCAGTCCGCTCAATGCGGCCGCGACCGTCGCGCTTGCAATGACCAGTGCGACCATGGCGATTGATCGAGCATGCAATACGTCGCGCTCGGGTCCGAGACTGAAGTAGTATCCGAACATGATCAAGGCAGTGATCATGGCGCCCACTGCTACCAACAAGGTCCATTCCCTGAAATCGAAAAACTGAGTCTGCGATCGGCGGCTTGCAGGTGCTAACTCGGCTTCGGGTGGCGCTTGCTGAAATACCAGCAATGCCGTGGGATGAATAATCAGCTCGAGCCAGACGATATGCACCGGCAAGTACAGCAGCGGGAAGCCGAGAAACGGCACGAGAGCGGCAGTCGCTACGAGGGGCACGTGAACCATTATCAAGTAGGCGAAACTGAGCTTGAGATTCCGAAACAGTTGCCGCCCCTCGGCAATGGCGGTCACGATCGTGCGAAAGTTGTCGTCGAGTAGCACGATCGAAGCGGCTTCGCGCGCACTGCGCGTGCCTCTCTCACCCATCGCAATGCCGACATCAGCACCTTGCAATGCCGAAACATCATTCACGCCATCACCGGTAACCGCGACAACTTCACCCGCTCGCTGCAAGGCGCGGACCAGTTCAAGCTTTTGTGACGGTCGAGCGCGCGCAATGACATCGATATCCCAGTCGGCGCCAGTTTTGCCACTGCCCAGGTATGCCGTCAGCTCCGTGCCTTCAATTGCGCGGGGATCAGCGCCGCCTATTTGGAGCTCCCGCGCGATTGCCAATGCGGTGTCGACATGATCGCCTGTTACCATGATTACGCGTATTTTTGCAGCCTGCGCATCGGCGACAGCACGCGCGACGTCGCTTCGCACTGGATCTTCGAGGGCTAACAAGCCAGCGAGCTGGTAGTCTCGGTCCGGCTCGTCGCCGCACCAGTCTCTCAAATCGCGGAAGGCGCAACCGATCACCTTGTGGCCGTCCCTGGCGAGCTCTCGAGTCCGTGCGAGCCACAGCTCACGGTCGGATGCAGTCATGGCGACCATGGCAAGAATCATTTCGGGCGCGCCCTTCGCAGCTGCAATGATGGCGCCAGTGGCTGTGCGCAGGATCGTGACTTCCCGCAAGCGATCTTCGGTAAAAGGGAAGTTCTGCAATCGCGTCCCTTCCATAGGCGCCGCCGCCTGCTGAAGGATGACATCGAGTGGGTCTGCGCTGTTTGGCCGCGTGGCCGTTGCGGCGATGCGGGCGAGGAACTCCG
The DNA here is from genome assembly GCA_016703895.1 of Pseudomonadota bacterium. Taxonomy (GTDB): domain Bacteria; phylum Pseudomonadota; class Gammaproteobacteria; order Steroidobacterales; family Steroidobacteraceae; genus CADEED01. Next base: position 25,401 of record JADJBE010000009.1, on the reverse strand, counting down.
GTTCGATCCGGTCGGCGGCAATCTTATGGGCAAGACGAAGTTGACCCTCCGTCAAGGTGCCTGTCTTGTCGGTGCAGATACAGGTGACACGCCCAATGTTCTCCACCACAACTGATCGCCGCACCAGCGCCTTGCGGCGCGCGAGTCGATACACGCCAACGCCGAGAAAAAAGGTCAGAGCAACGGGAAACTCTTCGGGTAGGGCTGCGATGGCCAGCGTCAGGGCGCTGAGCGCGGCGTCTGTCGCGCCGTAGCCCTGGTAATAGCGGATCGACGCTACTCCGATGCACAAGATCAGTGCAGCGACGATGAGAAAGCCAACAAGTTTGCTGACCGCTTTCTGCAATGGCGTGTGCTGCTGTTCGATCTGCCGGGCTGAGCGAACGATCTGTCCATACAGGGTATCCGCGCCCGTATGCACAAGTCGCAGTCTCGCTTCGCCGGTCAAGAGGCGTGTGCCCGCTGCGCCCCAGTGAATGTCGTCGATCAGATGTTCCGCAACGCCCCCCAAATCGCTGACGAACGACCGCTTCCGCACCGGCATCGATTCGCCGGTCAGCGCGGATTCGTCGACCTGCAGGCCGTCACCACCGACAATCAGGCCGTCGGCGGGGAACGGGGTCCCCTCGGCAACGATCACGAGGTCCCCCGGTACTATGTCAATGGCTGGAATCTCAACGATCACGTCGTCACGCACCACTCGTGCGAGCGACGCCAGGCGGCCACGCAATCCTTCCGTGGTCACTTGTGTGCGTCGGTGTAGATACGCGTCCATCCCGGCAATGGGCAACAGCGCGATACCAAGAATGACCGCGTCGGCGAACTCACCGAGCGATGCGAATAATACCGCCGTTCCGACCAGGAACCAGATCATGGGATCGCGCAACGTATCGCGTGCTGTGGTCATCCATCCGGCGCGACCTTCTTCAAGAATCGCGTTTGTTCCGTACTCGCGCAGTCGTACTTCCGCCTGGAGCGAAGTGAGGCCCTGCGAGTTGTTAGCAAGGTCGGCAATCCGCGAATTAGGGACACTGTGCTGCACGTTGTGATCCGCAAGTCTGAGAGTGATGGCGCCAAGCGCAGGGCAGTCTCGGGCGTTCGAAGTCTGACGTCAAATTCAGTTCGGCCAGCCATGGGACTCGCCGAAGAATGCCGACCATCGCAGCACTCGCTAGCGCTACGACGGTCGGCAATTGTGCCCATCACCAGAGTTAGAGCGAGATCGCCTTCGCCATTTTCTACTTCTGACTGATTATCGCCGAAATCACGGCGAACTAGGGCTACTTGCGTCTGACTGCGGCATCGTCCGCTGCCGCGCCTGCTCCTGCGTCTCAATCTGCGCACGAGTCGCCGCTCGTGGAGCCGACTTGCTCTGCTGTTTGGCCCGCTCTTGCATCAGCTTCTGATGCTCAAGTCGGAACTGCACTCGTTCCTCGGCTGTCTTGAGCTGCCGCAACTGGTTTTGATGTTCAGCGCGCTCCTGATCGGTCATGAGGTCTGATGCATAAATGCGATTCCGGTCTTGCTGCCGTGTTTGATCTCGGTCCTTGTCGCGCGCCTTATCCATGTCGCGGTCCATACGGCGATCCCGGTCGGTTGTTCGGTCTTGATCGGTTGGTCGCGTCTGATCCTGCTGGCGGCCCTGGCCGCCCTGACGCTGAGCGTCGGCGGGGTTGCTAAGCATTGTCGCTGCGATCAAAGCACCGACGACGATTCCAAACTTATTCATTGCGGCATCCTCTTGAGATGTTAGAGGGAATTCGGATTCTCCAGCCTCGATAAATTGTTGTCTGTACGGATCGCTACGTAGATGTTAATAGATTTGGCTTATACGTCGGAGATAGCGACACCCCGTTAGTGAAAGATACGAGTGTCTGCGCATGGCGACGGAGCAACGCCGCCGACTCCTATGCCTGCGCCTTAAGGTGCACTTAATAAATGCTATTCAGACTTCACCTCAGGAGTTTCGCGCGGAGGTGTCAGATGAAGATTCGTGTTGGTCTGATAAGCACATGCACTGCGATCGCAATTGCCGCCAGCGCGATGGCCGCGGCCGAAACGCCGGCCTCTCTGCTCGCTGAGTGGCAAACGGAAGCCGCTGCTGGCGACAGTAGAGTTGTCGACGCATTTTCCGCCGCCCGCGGGCGCGTGTTTTTCGAGCGGCGCGCGCAGGACTGGAGTTGCAGCAGTTGCCATACGGCTGATCCGCGTAATGCGGGGCGCCACATCGTGACTGGTAAGTCGATCGGGCCGATGGCGCCGGCGAGCAATCCCGAGCGGTTCACGAACCCTAGGAAGGTCGACAAGTGGTTTCGCCGCAATTGTAAGGATGTGCTGAATCGCGAATGCACGGCGCTCGAGAAGGGCGACGTACTTACCTACCTGGTGTCATTGAAATGAAATCTCCAACGGCAAGAGCAGTCGGTTACGGCGTATTGGGCAGTGTGGCTATCTGGCTCGCCTGTGGCTCGCTCGCTGTGTCGGCCGCTAACGAGACGGCGTCGACCACATCGTCAGTCCAGCAACATTGGCAGGCTGAATGCGGTGAGTGCCACCTTGCATATGCGCCGCGATTGCTACCAGCGACGTCGTGGCGCGTGCTGATGAGCCGCCTGGAGAGTCATTTCGGCGTCGACGCCTCGCTCGACGCACCGACTGCCCGTGCGATCGAGCAGTACCTCGTCGCCGGTGCGAACGCCAAGGGTCCATCCTCGGCGGATCGTACGGCGCCCGCCAATTCGCGCGAGCAATCGCTACCGAGAATCACAACGTCAGCGTGGTTTCGCCGGCAACACGATGACATTACGGCTGCCGCTTGGAAGCTTCAGTCGATCGGCTCGGCATCGAACTGCGGGGCTTGTCACACCGATGCGGCGGCCGGGCGCTTTCGCGAGTCGGCGATTCGCTTGCCGGCCGATGTTGTGACTGGCCGAGGCGACGAACATAAGGAGAAGGACGATGAGTGATATCGAGCTAGATCGATCTAATCATGGTGGTAGCCGCGTACGCGTCTGGGACATGCCGGTGCGCGTCTTCCATTGGGCACTGGTACTGTCATTTGGTGCCGCCTATCTGCTGGGGGACAGTGAACGCTGGCGACAGATCCACGTGATGTTCGGCTACACGGTGCTTGGCCTGATCACTTTCCGGATACTGTGGGGATTCATCGGCACACACTACGCACGCTTCACGTCCTTCGCATATGGTCCACAAGCAGCGCTGAGATATGTCGGCAGTCTGTTTTCTCGCTCGCCGGAACACCATATTGGCCACAACCCGGCCGGGAGCTGGGCGGTCTATGCGATTTTGACGTTGGGCATAGCGACGGGCGTTACTGGGTATCTCACGCTGAATGAGATCGGCGGCGATGCGTTCGAGGAAGCACATGAAGTACTGGCGAACGCCTGGTTGGTGGTCGTATTCGTGCACGTGGCAGGAGTGATCGCGAGCAGCTTCGCGCATCGCGAGAATCTCGCCAAGGCGATGGTGACGGGCTACAAGCGCCGTAGTTCAGCTTCGGGTTCGGACTCAGTATCGAGCGACAGTCCAGGCCGTCCCATCGTCGGCGCCATGATCGCGACCGCTGTGATCGTGTTCTGGGTCGCGTCATTATTGACTGGCGGAGCCGCGATCAATAATGGCACTGCGCAAACTACTATGGCGGAAGACGCAGATCACGACGATGATTGACCGATGCGCGTGCTGATTGTCGAAGATGATGCACAATTGGCTGACGGTTTGCTCAATGGTCTTCGGACCGCAGGTTTTGCGGCCGACTGGGTCGGTGACGGCGCGGCGGCAGATCGCGCGCTGGCCGCCGAATCTTTTGGCGCCGTGGTGCTTGATCTCGGCCTACCTAGACTCGGCGGTCGTGACTTGCTGCGACGGTTGCGGTCGCGTGAGGATCGGACGCCGGTGCTGGTGCTTACGTCGCGTGATGCGGTTGAGGATAGGGTGGCGGCGCTCGATGATGGAGCGGATGATTATCTCGTCAAGCCCGTCGCACTGGTGGAGCTCGGCGCGCGACTGCGTGCGCTTGCACGCCGCGCTGCAGGTGCCGCAGCGCCGGTGCTGACGGTTGGCGATCTGCAAATAGATCCGGCGACGCGTCGCGTGAGTTGGCGCGGTGTCGCTGTGGAGTTAGGACCTCGCGAGTACGCAGTTCTTGAAGAACTCGCGCGCAACGCCGGGCGGGTACTGTCGCGAGAGCAGCTCGAGTCCCGTCTGTATGAATGGGACCGCGGACTCGAAAGCAACGCGATCGAGGTTCATGTCCATCACATACGGCGCAAGCTTGCACCACAGTTGATCCGAACCGTGCGTGGCGTGGGATACTTCATGCCGCGCGCAGACCCTGAGGCCTAGACGCTCTTGACGAACGACCCCAAGATCGCGAGAGCAGGAGCCGCGCCATCGATACGCACGCGACTGATCGTGATGTTGTTAGGCGCGACGGCGACCGTGTGGCTCGCGGTTGCGTTCGTCACTTGGCGCGACGCGCACCACGAACTTGACGCGTTGCTGGACGCGCATCTTGCTCAGTCGGCAAATCTGCTGATTGCGCAGTCAGGGCACGAGTTGGAGGAGCTCGATTTTGAGGACCTCGAGGAACTTGCACCATATGGTCAGCACGTCGCGTTCCAGGTTTGGGATGACCGGGGTCGGCTCGTCCTGAAGTCGACTGACGCGCCGTCGTCGCGATTCAGTGAGCTGGAGCGCGGCTTCAGCGATGCGCTAGTCGGCGCAATCACCTGGCGTGTCTACAGCGGCTGGGACCGCAAAGGTCGTGCGTTGGTGCAGGTCGCGGAGCGAGCGGCTCCGCGCGAACGGTTGTTGACGCGGATCGCGTTGAGCACCGTTATGCCACTCTTGTTAGGTCTACCATTGCTCGCATTGGCAGTTGCCTGGGTCGTCTCCAGAGCGGTACGGCCGTTAGATTGTCTCAAGCGCGAGGTGGAGCAACGCAGTCCGCAGGCGCTGGAACCGATTGTCATGCCGGCGCTACCGCGAGAAGTGGCGCCGCTGGTCGAGCGATTGAATCAACTTCTCGCGCGCGTGCGGCAATCGCTGCGGCAGGAGCGTCGATTCGCGGCGAATGCCGCACACGAATTACGCAATCCTCTCGCTGCGCTGCGGGCGCAGGCTGAGGTGGCACGGGATAGTCACGACGAGGTGCGCGCACGCGCGGCCCTGGACCAGGTCATCCTGGCCTGCGACCGGCTCACCCGATTGATCTCGCAACTCCTGCTGCTCGCTCGCGTGGATGAACAGGATATTCAACGTGAGTTGTGCGCGCTCGATGCGCTGGCACGTAGTGTGGTGGCGGAAATCGCGCCGGCCGCACTGGCTGCCGGACAAGATGTCGCGCTTGAGGCACCATTGCCGGTGCGCGTGGAAGGTAATGCCACACTGCTTGAAGCACTGCTGCGCAACCTGGTCGACAATGCGCTGCGGCATGGTGGGCGGAGCGTGCTCGTATCGATCGAAGTTCAAGGCGATCACGCAGTCGTCGACGTGGTCGACGATGGCCCGGGCGTCAGTGAAACCGATTTGGAAACACTGGGAACTCCTTTTGTCCGACCGCCCGGCACCACGGCGTCCGGCAGTGGCCTTGGACTCGCACTCGTGCGTCGCATCGCCGAGTGGCACGGCGGCTCGGTCGTTCTCAATCGGGGCAACGCAGGACGTGGACTGCGCGTCACCGTGAGAATGCCGGTCGCCTAACGCGAGCCAATTGCTACTGGTAGTCGGCGAGCCGTATCGTCTCCGCACCAGGAATTCGGGTGCGTCGGAGGGCGTCGCGATCAACCATGTCGCTGGTCGCATCAACGGCGAGACGAAATGAGCCGCGGCCAGGCTTGGCGCAGCGTTCGAGGTTCCAGCTGGCCACATCGGGCAGGACTCGCACTTTGTCGGCGGCGGCCGCGCGGTTCCACTGCGCCCATTCCACGTCCTCGAGATCATGCACGTTGATATCGTCGTCCACGACGATGATGCGCTTGGTGATGCGCTCGACAGGCATCTCGATGCCTGCGATGGTCAGTGGTGCCTTGAACGCGGCATTGATCAAAGCCATGGGCTCTGCATCGTTCTTTTTCGAGATCGCGATGACGACATGCATCATCGCACCGAGTGCGGGACTGAGATACACATGCAGGTCTTTGACGTGGGGTAACTGCTGGCGCAAGGCGTGTTCGAGTGCGCGGCGAAAGGAGAGGCCGGCAACCGAGCCGAGCGTGTTGTGTTCGGGATTGCGGCCGGCGAGGATCGCGTAGTACATCGCATCGCGCCGATGAGTGATCGCGGTAACTTGTGCGACGGGCGCCGTGTCGGTGCCATACTGACCGACGAATTCGCCGAGCGTGTTCACCACCTTGCGCGAGCAATCAACCCGACCTTCGATGACGATTTCAGCGTTTGCCGGAACGAGCAGATCGCTGGTCTCACATTTGACGAGGTCAATCGGCTTGCCCTGCAGCGCGCCAGCGAGATCGAGCTCCGATCGGTCGGTTGGTAGCTTACAAACGGCTGCCATCATGAGGGCAGGCTCGACACCGATGGCGAGCGCGATCGGCATGGACTGCCCGTGCTGCTCAGCGTAGTCATAAAAGAGGTGCAAGTCTGAGCTCGCGTTGGCGCTGACCGTCATGGTGTCGCGGCCCAGTACTTGCGTGCGGTAGATGCCGACATTCAACTGGCCGGTATGCGGATTGCGGGAGATGCCACAGGCCGCGGTGATGAACGCCCCGCTATCGAACTCGAAAGCGGTGGGCGCAGGTAAGTCCGCCAGGTTGATCGCCTCGTCGCGCAGCACGCGTTCTTTCACTGGTCCGTCCTGAACTACGCGCGGCGGCATGGAACGCGCCTGTGTGGCTTCCAGGCGTGCCGCGAGGTCGGCGGCTGTGAATGGCTCACCGGGTCGCGTGCCGAGCGCCCAACCGTAGCATTCCCAGCGATTGAGCAAACCGCCGACCAGCGGAAACTTCGCGCCAGCAACGTTTTCGAAGATGAAGGCTTTGCGTTCGCGATCGAGTTCCGCCATGAGCGCTGCGAGCTCGTAGCGCGCATCGACGCGCTTGCTGACCCGGCGAAGTTCACCTCGCGTTTCGAGTGTCGCGACTAGTCCTCGGAAGTCAAGCATGCCTATGGTCTCCAGACTCGCGTAATGCATTGATGCGGAGGGCAGTATGAGTTGGCTGTTGCGGTCATGCGTGATCGCTGCGGTATCTACGTATACAACGAGTCGTTAGACGTGATCTGGCATCGTCCTGCAACCGCAATGCGGTCGCATCGGAACCCTTGGTGTTCACTTTTATGGATACGGGTTCATGCTCAGGGCACCTATCGGATTTGGGATGACATCAGGCAACGGGAGTACCAGCTAATGCCGGCATCGACTATTGACCGCCGCACGTTCTTCACGCGGGCCGGCGCAGCGGCTGCAGCGCTACTGTCCCTCAAGTACATCTCAAGCGAAGCCTTGGCGCAGACGGCCACGGCGGAACCCGCGCTCGTCTACGGGCAGTGGGAAGATGTGATGCGTCGTAAATGGACTTGGGATCGCGTCGTTCGTGGCAGTCGCGGCATCAACTGCGCCGGGCATTGCGCTTTCAATGTATACGTCAAGAACGGCATCGTTTGGCGGGAAGAGCAGCAAGGCGAGTACGGGAAAGCCGCGGACGATACGCCCGATTGGGGGCCCCGTGGTTGTCAGAAAGGTGTGCGGCACGCGAAACACATGTACGGCAAGCAACGCGTGCTGTATCCCATGAAGCGCGTTGGTGAGCGCGGCGAGGGTAAGTGGCAGCGCATCTCGTGGGAGCAGGCGACGAGCGAGATTGCCGACAAGTTCCTCGACCACGCGACGCAGTCCGGACCTGATTCCATCACCTTTGCGACCGGCACGGCTATGGTGATGAAGCGGGCGTCGTTCGCGGCGTTGTTTCGTTTCGCCAATTCCACTGGCCTCGTGATGCCCGAAACTTTTGCGGGTGTCGGCGACTTGCCTGTCGGCGCCTATATGACGCTTGGCCATAGTCTCCCTGGCGACAATCATGCGGCGATCTACAAGTCGAAATGCGTCCTCGTTTGGGCCGCAAACCCGGCGGCGACGCGCATACCCGACGCGCACTTTCTCTGGGAGGCGAAGTACAACGGCACCGACGTCGTGACGATCGCGCCAGATTTCAACGCGACGGCGATGCACTCATCGCGCTGGCTCAACCCGAAGCCCGGCACGGACACCGCCCTTGCAATGGCTATGGTGCAGACGATCATCGCCGATGGCCTGATCGACTGGGCCTATGTCCGGGAGCAAACGGATCTGCCGTTTCTGGTACGTGAATCGAATGGCAAGTTCCTGACCTGGGGTGATGTTGCAGCGGGCGAGCACAGTGATGCGTACTGCATGTGGGACGCGAAGTCTCAGCGCGTCGTGCGCGCACCGGGCAGTGGCGCCAAAGCGATGGGCGGTGGACCGCCGGGTGCGGCTCCCCAGCCGATGCCGCGCGAGTCCCTCGCGTTAAACGGTGTCGAACCGGCGCTCGAGGGCCGTTGGACTGTCACGACGCCCAAGGTTCCGGTCGAAGTCACCACGGTATTTGCGAAACTCAAAGCGCTCTGCGATGAGCGCTATACGCCCGAGCTGTCACAAGCGATCACGGGGGTCCACGCCGACAACACGCGCGCCGTGGCGCGCAGCTCGCCCGTTCGGGTGCCGGCATGATCTACGCGGGCTTTCGCTCCTGCAAATGGCTGCATGGCGACAAGTTGCAGCGCGCCTGGTTGTTGATGTGCGCGCTCACCGGCAATACCGGCCGTGAAGGTGGCGGGATGCAAACCACCCAACTGGCTAATTCCGACGGCGTGGTGAAGTTTGCGTTTGCGGGGTTGGGACCACGCGCCAAAATTGCTGCGTTGTCAGTCTGGGACTATGCGCGCGGTGATGGCAAGCAATTGAATGCCAAGACTTACGGCGATAAGACCGCTAACCATTTAGATGAGCATTATCGGCAGGCGATCGGCAACGGATGGTTGCCGGACTACGGCAAGACGCCGTGGAAGATGGCGTTCATGGCGGGCCACAACACCGCGAACTGGCGCGCCTCGGGCACCCGGTTCCGAGAGACGGTGCTCGCGAAGGTGGATACGATCGTGACGATGACGCCGGATATGAGTGTCACCGCCATGTACTCGGACTATGTGCTACCGGTCGCGCATCATTACGAACGGCAGGACTTCGTGATGGAGGGCCATACGCCATTCATCCAGGTGCTCGATCGGGCCGTCCCGCCGCTGGGTGAGTCGGAGGACGACTGGCAGATCATGGCTAGACTTGCGAAAGCAATCAGCGCCAGGGCGATCGCGCGCGAGCTAGAACCAGTCAAAGACAACATTTACGGTCAGCCAGTTGCGCATGACTATCGCAACCTGGAGCAGATATTCACCCTCAATGGTCAGATTGGCAGTTCGCGCGATATTGCGCAGTTCCTGATCGACAATTCCGATGGCATGCCCAAGATCTCGTTTGAGGAGCTGGCGCGTCGCGGCTTCGTTCGCGGCGACGATTCTGAGGGCACCCAGTTCGGCAAAAAGTCACCGTTTAGTTATCAGACACTTGCCAGTACGCAAGACAAGCAGCCCTATGCCACGCTGACCGGGCGCCAGCAGTTCCTATTTCGATCACGATTGGTTTCTGAAGGAAGGGAGGCGCTACCGGTGTACGTCGCGCCGCTTGCGATAGAGGGCTATCCGCTCAGACTCACGATGGGTCATGCGCGGCACGGCGTGCACAGTATCTATCGCGATGATCCGTTCCTACTAAGCCTGCAACGGGGCGAACCTGACATCCACGTCAATCCGGGCGATGCGCGACTACGTCGCGTAAAAGACGGTGACCTGGTGCGCACGTTTAATTCCCTCGGCTCGTTCGTCGCGATGGCACGCGTCACGGCGGCGATACCGTCCGGCTCGATGTTCATGTTCCACGGCTGGGATCCGATGATGTTCGAAGGACGCCAAAACTTCGGTGCGGCAATCCCCACCGCGGCTCTGCTGAAGCCGACCTCGTTGGTGAGCCAATACGGGCATCTCAATTACAACCCGCTCGAATACGCGCCCAATCAAACCTACCATGACTACACGGTTGATTTTGAGCGCCACGATCTCAAGCCCAGCGCGCCAAAGTCTGGCGATCGTTCGGCTGCGGTCGCCAGGAGTTAATGCAAGATGCCACGTCAGATCGCAATGGTTATCGACCTCAACAAATGCATTGGTTGTCAGACCTGCACGGCCGCCTGCAAGTCACTCTGGACCGACGAAGCGGGTCAGGAGAACATGCTGTGGAACAACGTCGAAACCAAGCCCGGGCCGGGTTATCCCAAGAACTGGGAGGAGAAGGGCGCACGCTCAGGTTGGAAGGACGGCGCGATCCAGTTAGGTGGGCTGCACGAGGATGAGGACTACGGCAATGTCTCAACCCTCAACCACGAGGAAGTCTACTTCAAAGGCACGGAACAGCGGCTGCAGCGCAAAGAACCGTTGCGATCAGGTGCGAATTGGGACGAGGACGTGAGTTCGGGTGACTTCCCCAACAATTATCACTTCTACATGCCGCGGTTGTGCAATCACTGCACCAAGCCCGCGTGCCTTGAAGCGTGTCCGGTACGCGCGATCTACAAGCGCGAACAGGATGGCATCGTGCTGGTGGATCAGGACAAGTGCGTTGGCACACGCATGTGCAACCAAGCCTGCCCGTACGACAAGGTCTATTTTAATCACATGGTCAGCAAGTCGCAAAAGTGTGTGTTCTGCTTTCCGCGCATCGAAAAGGGTGAAGCGCCGGCGTGTGCACGCCAGTGCCCGGGCCGACTGCGATTCGTGGGCTACCTGGATGACCTGGACGGGCCGATTGCCAAACTCGTCCACAAGTTGAAAGTCGCACTGCCGCTGCATGCCGAATATGGAACGGAACCCAACGTCTATTACGTGCCGCCGCTGCTGCCGCAGACGTTCGATGAAGAAGGGCGCTTCAGTGATCGATCGCGCGTGCCACTGGAGTATTTGCAGGGCCTGTTTGGCGCTGGCGTCGAGCCAGCGTTGGCAACCATTGCCGCAGAGATGGCGCGCCGCAAGTCGGGCGAGCCGTCGGAATTGATGGACCTGCTGATCGCGAAAGACTGGAAGTCCCTGTTCAAGATCAAGGACGTCCAACTTGTCTAATCGGGCCGGTTTAGTTCGTCTGGCCGAGCGTGGTCTGCTGCCAGGCGTGATCGGCTGCTACGAACTGGGCGACGCTAGTCGCGATGCGTGCGTACAAGGAATCCGGAGCCAGCGCATCGACGCGGGTTGCCAGCTGAGGCAGCCAGGTAATCAAGTGACGCTCGGCAAAATCGACTTGGGCAAGTTGAAACGACAATGCCAGCGTCGCAGTCGGTGCTTGGGATTCGTGAAAGCAGACGTAGTGCATGAACTCGAGCTCAATCGACAAATGATCGGGCTGCCAGGCAAACGGCTCCGCGAGCGGATAATTGAAATGCTCGTAGTAGCGCACGATCTCCTCGCGAATCCCGCCGCGATCGCCGCGCGCGAGTTGTTCGCGGATCGGGGCGGGAGGGCCATCACTACCCACCTCAAACAGTCCGCTGTATTCGTCGCGCAGGCACTCGAGGCTGGCGTTGCCGGCTTCGGCCAGCAAAGTCTCAAGCGTTGCCGCATACGCAAGGTCTATGCCGACACCCGCGCGTTCAAGCAGCGCGCTGCGCGGATCCACCTCATGCGGCGAGGCGACAAGCTCCGAGCAAGCAGCATAGGCGATACAGCGCGAAGCAGCGGTATCAGCTACTTGGCGGCACTCAAGGATCTGGCGCAGCTTAGTCATGCGTCTCTAACAATACCGAATTTCATGTATAGCGGCCCAATAGCGGTTCAACTGGGTGATCAGTTGATCGCCTACGCGCCACCTGATTTGTAGCTTAACGCGAGTTCTCGACCATGTAGTCAACGGCTGCTTGCACCTTGGCATCACTCAACGCGGGATTACCGCCTTTGGCCGGCATCATGCCCTTTGTGCCGGTGTAGCCCTTGATCGAGTGTTCGTAGAGTACGTTAGCGCCCTGCGCGATGCGGGCTTCCCAAGCCGAGCGGTCTCCTAGCTTCGGTGCGCCGGCGATGCCCATCTGGTGACAGGAGGAGCAGAGTTGCTTGTAAACGGCCTCACCATCCGCCTCGCCCGCTCGGCGTGCCTCGCGACACGGGCGTATTAGCCTGTATTGCAGGCGCGGCCGCAGAGGTCTGCGGGGCGTTGGCAGAGGTCGGCGCGCTGGGTCCACCACAAGCTGTCATCGCGAGTGTTACTAAAGCCGTTCCGACGTATCGTTTGATCATCTCTAATTCCTTGCATCCGAGTCAGGATTTTGGTGCCTCGAGCGGCACTCGTCCAAACAGCGTCATGAGCAGGGCAAGACCGAGCGCACCGAAAAAGTTATGTAGCAGTATCGCTAACAACGGCGCTCCGAAGACCGCCGCACTGGCGCCCAGCAGAAACTGTCCGAAGGCCAGTCCGATCAGTGCCATTCCCTCACGGCGCAGACCAGCCCGATCCGCGTAGCTACCAATTTGCAATACGACCAGCACCACCGCCAAAGCCATCAAGGCGTGGACAATCGACGCAGATGCAACGCGGCCGGTGCCGGATAGCGCACCGAGTGCGGCTTGGGTCATCCATAGCGCGATGCCAGCGAGCACCCAGCGGTCAAGGCCCTTTGCGGTAACAGTCGCGACTGGGTGTCCGATGCGGCTTGTGAGCCGCCAGGCCACGGCCACCATCAGGAAGCCGCCGAGAAGATTGCCGATGAGGACCGGTGCCGCGGTCGATCCTGGCGTGATGATGCCGAGTGCAGACAGACCGAGCGCCAGCGCAACTAACGTCAGCGCCGGGCGGCCGACCAGCCAGTTACGCGGCCGTCTTGCCAACGCGAGCAGGGCGAGCGCAAGCGCGGTCAGTAATGCGAGAGATGCGGTCATTCGGTGCAGCTTGCGTGCGCCATCTATTGTGGTTTTGTCGACCGCGAGTCGGTCGCTCGCGACGATCACCTCTGCCGCGACGCTCGCGCGACAGTGTGGCCACACGCCACAGTCGGGGCGCGGCTGGGTGAGCCGCAAAAACGCGCTGACACTTGTTACGAGAAGCATCAGGAGCAAAGCGGCCCACGTCAAGCCGCGCAATACGCGGCGTCGGTGGCTGGTAGTCATTGGCGGAGAGTCTGGTCGCATTCCAATGCAAATAATACGCGGCAGCCAAAAACCGTTACCAACTTCCACCGGCTAGCACGCCGCCAGCGATTCGAGCACGGCTAGACTTGATCTAGCTCAAGTCCATGGGTTGCCTTTTTATTGTATCCGGGTTCATATTGCGTTCTATTGACTAGTATCGAGCATGTCAATTGCGCGAGCTAAGTTTTGCTGGGAGGAGAGTTCGAATGAGCGACCATGATCAAGACGACGATCAAGCGCCTGTGCCTTGGATGCAAAAGCTACTCGACAACCCATTTCTGCTGCTCTTTCTCGGTGTCTTCATCCCGATGGTTGTCTACAACCTGTGGGGCGTGATCGACATCCTGACGGTGCCCGTCGCGAAATAGGCTGGAGGATTTAATGAGCGCCATACTGCCGCCCGCAGAACGCCTCTGGTACAAGCATCCGATCGATCGCGTGGAAGGCACGTGGATCGTGATCGCGCTGACTTGGTGTCTCATCATGTTCGGCATGATGGTCGGCTGGCATATTTGGGGTAACCAGAACCTCTCGACTGAGACTTATCGCACCACCCCGGAGCAATTCGTCGTCAAGGTGCAGGACATGGTGGACAAGTACACCGTGCGTACCGAAACCGACCAGGAAATCCCGGTCGTCGCGCCGCCGCCAGGTAGCGATATCTACCTCCTGGCGCGTCTATGGAGTTTTTGGCCAATTCTTGAACTCGAGAACGGCAAGACCTACCGATTGCATATGACATCGATGGATTTCAATCACGGTTTTTCGTTGCAGCCGGCGAACATCAACATCCAGATGGTGCCGGGATTTGAGCATGTCGTGACTATCACACCGAACCAGTCCGGACCGTATTCCGTCGTCTGTAACGAGTTCTGTGGTATCGGCCATCACCAGATGGTCAGTCGTTTGTACGTGAAGTGATGAGGGAATAAGAAATGAGCGTCACGACTACTTACCGCACCTGCCCGCGTTCCGGGCTGCAGTTTGAAAACCAGGCCGAAATGCTGATCAAGGCTAACGCGTTCGTCGGCGTCGTCTGGCTGTTGATCGGCGGCGTGCTGGCCATCGGCGTTGTGCTGACCCGCTGGCCGGCCATTCACTGGTTGGAAGCAGAGACCTTCTACATGGTGTTGACGGCGCACGGCCTCGACATGCTCATCTTTTGGCTCATTTTCTTTGAAGTCGCCATCTTGTATTTTGCGGCCTCAACGCTACTGCGCTGTCGTATCGCGACACCCAAAGTAGCGTGGCTGGCATTCGCGCTGATGCTTATTGGATCCGTGCTCAACAATGTCGCGGTGTTCAATGGCGCCTCCAGCGTGATGATGACGTCTTATGTACCGATGATGGCGGAGCCATCGTTTTATCTCGGACTGATCCTGTTTGCCGTCGGCGCGTTGATCGCGTGTTTCGTCTTCTTTGGCACGTTGGTGGTTGCCAAGCGCGAAAAGACCTACGATGGCTCGGTGCCGCTGGTGACCTTCGGTGCGATCACGGCAGCGATCATTGCCGTGTTCACGATTAGCTCAGGCGCGATCATCCTGATCCCGACCTGGCTGCTATCGATCGGCGTCGTCGAGCACGTCGATCCGCTGGTCTACCGCACGGTTTGGTGGGCATTCGGCCATTCGTCGCAGCAAATCAACGTCGCTGCCCATATCTCGGTTTGGTATCTCGTCGCTGCGGTTGCGTTTGGCGCTAAGCCGATGAGCGAACGCGTCAGCCGGACGGCGTTCCTGCTATATATCCTGTTCCTGCAGCTTGCGAGTGCGCACCATTTGCTCGCAGACCCCGGCCTGTCGACAGGTTGGAAAGTCATCAACACCAGTTATTTCATGTATTTTGCCGTGTTGGCATCGATGATTCACGGGCTAACTATTCCGGGCGCGATGGAAGTTGCGCAACGTCGGAAGGGCTACACCAAGGGTTTGTTCGAATGGTTGCGCAAAGCACCTTGGGGGAATCCCACGTTCTCCGGGGTTTTCATTTCGATCATCGGATTCGGATTCCTGGGCGGCATCTCTGGCGTGATGATGGGCACCGAGCAGCTCAATATGATCATTCACAACACGATCTACGTACCGGGACATTTCCATGCGACGGTGGTGGTCGGAACGACTTTGACGTTCATGGCGCTGACTTACTATCTGATCCCAGTGTTGTTCCAGCGCGAGATGATCGCACCGACGCTCGCCAAGTGGCAGCCCTACCTGTTCGGCTTCGATGTACTTCTTCTGTCTTGTCATGATGGGTGCGGGCACGTTGGGTGTTGTGCGGCGCCATTGGGATATGTCGTTCGGCGGAGCAGCCATGGCATATGAATGGCCGGGCGCTGCTTATCTCATGATGGGTTTGGTGGGCATCGCTGGCATCTCGGCGATCGTAGGTGGTGCCGCGTACATCTACATTACAGTGGGTTCACTGCTGTGGGGCAAGCGGCTGGATTCGGGTGCGACCAGCCCAAATTTCACTCAGTTGCAGCGAGCCACACCAACCGCGATCGCGCAGACCTATGGTTCGGCCGGTTTTGCCGCGCCTGGTACCTTCGTGCTGGCGATGGTGTTCCTCGTAGCCTTTATTCTTTACTACTTCATTAACTGGAAGTATCTCTCGACGCGGTGGGCTCTGAGCTGAGCAACGCGCTCACTCGACCTTGGGCAGTGGTGCATTCGACAGAATGAACACGATGGGAGCTCAAACTGCCGGCGTATCTAGTGCAGCGAGATTGCGTCTAATACTCGGTGTCTTCAAGCTCCGTATTGGGTTTCTGATCATGCTGACCGCACTTGCGGGGCTCGCTATTTCGCCAGCGCCCGCGCCGCCGGCTTGGCAGGTGCTCGTGATGGCGCTCGCGGTGTTAGTGGCGTCCGCAAGTTCCGGTGCCTTCAATCAATTCGTCGAGGCTGACAGCGACCGCTCGATGGCCCGCACCCGATCGCGCGCGTTTGCCAGTGGGGCCCTGCACGCCGGTCCCGCCTGGATGGCGGTGATTTTGGTGTTGCTCGCCGTGGCTGTGGCGGTCACCTGGTTGATGTTCAACGGCGCCGCAGCGCTATATCTGTTTCTCGGCGCATTTACCTACGGCGTCATCTACACGATTGGGCTGAAGCGCAGAACTTGGCTCAACATCGTCTTTGGCGGCGCTGCGGGTAGTTTCGCCGTCCTAACAGGCGCTGCCGTGGCTGATCCGGCGCTTGGGCCGTTGCCCTTGCTGCTCGCTTTGATCCTGTTTTTGTGGACACCGCCGCACTTCTGGAGTCTGGCCATTGCGAACCGTGACGAGTACGCAGGCGCTGGTATCCCCATGTTGCCGGTGGTTGTCGGTGTGAGCGCAGCGCGCATCGTGCACGTGAATGCGTGGGTTTTGGTTTTGGTTTCATTTTGCCGGCGCTGTTCGGGGCAGGACTGATTTATCTGTTCGCGGCCATCGCAGGCGGCGCTTGGTTCCTGCTGCGCACGGCGAAATTGGCGCGGTCTCCTGATCGGCGCACGGCGCTCGCGGCGTTCTTCGCATCCATGGTGCAGCTCGCCGTGTTGATTGGCGGGGTGGCACTCGATGCGCTATTCCGGTGAATTCGCCGCCGCAATATTTTCGCTGATACTCGCGACATCGGCGATTGCTACGGGCGTTCCGGCGCTCGATGAGCGTGCGGCATTGTCGGCGAGCCAGGCAGTCGTTGGTAGCGTGCCAGCGGACTTCACGCTGCTCGACCGCACTGAGAAGCCGGTGCGCCTAAGTGCGTATCGCGGTAAGCCGCTACTGATCAGTTTCATCTATACGGGCTGTTTTTCGATCTGCCCCACGCAGACGCGTACGTTGCACGACGCCGTGCGTGGGCTCGATCGGATGCTGGGGACCGATCAATTCAATGTCGTTAGCGTCGGCTTCAATCAGCCCTTTGATACGCCGCGCGCGCTGCGCGCGTTTGCGGCACAGAATCGCATCGATTACCCGAACTGGGAGTTTCTCAGCCCGCACGCTAAACAGGTGGACGCGCTCGCGCGTGCCTATGGCTTCGATTTCATCGAGACGCCCGCAGGTTTTGACCATTTGGTCGGGGTGACGGTTGTCGACGCGACGGGTCGGATCCACAGTCAGGTTTATGGCGATCGGATGAGCGCCGAGATGCTTGGGACGCCGTTGCGGCAGCTCATTCTGTCTGCACCCCCGAGTGGTGAACGTGCGCTTACGCTTGATCAATTGGTAGATCGGGTGCGCATCCTCTGCACCGTATATGACCCGGACACAGGCGAGTATCGTTACGATTGGAAGCTGCTGCTGGAAATTTTTGGCGGCCTTGCTTTCTTTCTGTCAGTGGCCATTTTTTCTGGCGTGAACGCCAAGCGTATCGCAAGCCTCGCGGCGCAACTCCGAGAGCTGCCGACGCGGCTGGCAGCCAGTAACAATGAGCGAATCCGCGCAGGCTTTACCGCTCGGATGGTGGCGATGGTCAGAGCACATCTTTGACCGTCTTTGTACGGCGCAGCTGAACCCGCTGCGCCATCTGGGCGCACTGGCGATTCTGGCGTTCATCCTAGCGGCGATCTCGGGCGTATGGCTGTACGTCATGTTCGACACCTCGGCGAGCGGGGCATACGAGTCGATCGAGTCGCTGTCGCGATCCCGTTGGTCTATAGGCGGCGTGATGCGCAGTCTGCATCGCTACGCGGCGGGATACGGTCGTCGTCCTGACGCTGTTGCATCTGCTGCGTGAAGCGCTGCATGGTCGCTGGCGTCATTTCCGACGTTTCTCCTGGCTCACCGGCTGCGTATTGCTGCCCCTGTTTGCGGCCAGTGCGATTGGCGGTTTTTGGCTGAATTGGGATCAACTGGGACAGTTTTCGGCGATCGCGACTGCGGAATGGCTGGATGCCTGGCCGTTTCTTGCCCAGCCACTCGCGCGTAACTTCCTGGTCGCGAGTACGGTGAGCGACCGCCTGTTTTCATTGTTTATATTCGTGCATATCGGTCTGTCGCTGGTAGTGATGTTAGGCCTGTGGCTGCATATGCAACGGATCTCGCGCGCGGCCGTATGGCCACCACGCGCGTTAGCCGTTGGCACCATAGCCGCGCTCCTGACCCTCGCGCTGCTCGCGCCGGTGACCAGTGAGGGGCCGGCGGACCTGGCGACGGTGCCGGCCACGCTCTCATACGACTGGATCTTGCTCGGCATTCATCCGTTGATGTATGCAACTTCAGCCGCTTTCACGTGGGCGCTGGTGCTCGGCTTCGGTACCGTGTTGCTGGCGCTGCCCTTACTGCCCAGCAAGACGCGGCAGCCTGTTGCGATCGTCGATCCTGACAATTGCAACGGCTGCTCGCGTTGTTTCGCGGACTGCCCGTATGCGGCGATCACGATGACGCCTCATCCCAATGGTCATCGCGGCGCACTGCTCGCGCAGGTCGATGCAGACCTGTGCGCGAGTTGCGGTATCTGCGCCGGTGCGTGCCCGTCGTCGACTCCCTTTCGAAGTACCCTCGATCTTGTCAGCGGAATCGAAATGCCGCAGCTCTCGATAGCGACGTTGCGCTTGCAACTCGAGCAGCGCCTTGCCTTGCGGGCGGCACACCGGCCGATCGTCGTCTTCGGCTGTCGAGAGGCGGCGGATTCGGCACGAATCGCTGGCGCGGATGTGATCGTCGTGTCGCTGCTATGCGCCGGTCAGCTAGCGCCGTCTTTTGTTGAATATGCGCTGCGCGAAGGTGCCGCCGGTGTGCTGATTGCGAGCTGCCGCGAGGGCGGCTGTGAGTTTCGTCTTGGCGCGCGCTGGACGGCGGAGCGAATGCGCGGTGAGCGGGAGCCGAGTCTGCGTGCGCGCGTCGCACGCGATCATGTGCAGCTGGTCTGCGCGGATGCGGGCGAGGAGACCGCGCTGGCGGCGGCGCTCAATGCGATGCGGGAACGGCTTGACCGTGCAGGCGCGGATGGCGGGACACTGCGAACGACATTGCATGAACACTAAAACAACGACAGCGGACGCAGCGCCCCAGGCGCTCACATTGCGGTCCTGGCTCGGACAGGCGGTCCTCTACGCCCTGTTTGCCTTGTTTATCGGCACTTTCTCCCGATGGCCGCTCTACAAACACCTGCCGCCCGATGTCGCGCTCATCAAGTTGAGCCTGGTGCATAGCGGTAAACCAGTGGGTGACTGCCGGCAGCGCAGCGCAGAAGAACTCGCCAAGATGCCGCCTAACATGCGTGTTGCGACGAGTTGTCCGCGCGAACGTTCAGCCGTTATTGTCGAGGTCGATATCGATGGCGAGCGCGCCGTACGTACCGAGGCTGCGCCATCGGGTTTGTCCAAGGACGGCTCATCAGCCATTTATGCACGCCTATCCGTGCCAGCCGGCGAACGATTGATCGACGTTCGTATGAAGGACGATGTGCGTAGCAAAGGGTTCGACTACCGTCTGGAACGACGCGTCACGCTCGCGCCGGCACAAGTTCTGGTCATCGACTTTGACCCTGATTCAGGAGCGATCAAACTACAATGACTAGTACCGTACTGAAGCCCATGGCGGTCAACGACGCTAGTGATGCAGCGCAG
Source organism: Pseudomonadota bacterium (assembly GCA_016703895.1). Taxonomy (GTDB): domain Bacteria; phylum Pseudomonadota; class Gammaproteobacteria; order Steroidobacterales; family Steroidobacteraceae; genus CADEED01. The sequence goes on along the minus strand of JADJBE010000009.1, from coordinate 5,580 downwards.
CCGGCCGTCTATCAACTGCCGATCGATGTCGCCACAACGCGACTGGCTCGGGGCTGGCTCTGGCTCGGAATGTTGGCGTTGATCGGTGCCGGTATCTTCTCGGTGTTGTTGGTGCTGGCTCGCACGCCCGGAGTCAATCGCTTGTTGCCGGGCGTCGACTTCTTTCGTACTGCGTTGATCGTCCATGTCGATCTATCCGTGCTCGTTTGGTTTGTCGCGATCGCTGGGATGTTGTGGAGCCTGAATTCGCGCGCGCGAACTGCCGGTCTCGGCTGGTTTGCTCTCGCTGCCGCGTATTGTGGTACCGCAATGATGGTCCTGGCACCATTCCTCGATCCTGGAACCCCGGTGATGGCCAACTACATTCCCGTCATCGAATCGCGGCTCTTCCTCGCCGGCCTGGTCGTATTCGGAATCGGCGGCTGCGGTCTCGTGATCCGGGCGCTCGGTGGATTTCCGGACCTGCGAGCAACGCTCGATGGCGCGACCGCCATACGTTTTGGTCTATATGCCGCAGCTGTGGCCGCGGCGGTTGCCTTGCTGGCGTTCATTTGGTCGTTCGCGCTGCTACCCACTGCATTGGACAGCAAGGTTTATTGGGAGATCCTGTTCTGGGGAGGCGGCCACGCGCTGCAATTCACCTGGACGATACTCCTATTGGTCGGCTGGTTGTGGCTCGCGCAGGCTTGCGGTGCAGTCGTGCCATTGAGCGCGCGGGTCACCTTGTTATTGCTGCTGATCGCGCTGCTACCGGTATTCGTCACGCCGTATGCCTATTTCGCACATGACATCGTCACTCCTGAGCACCGGGCACTACACACTGTTGGCATGCGAGTTGGGGGCGGACTGGCGATTTTCCCGGTCGCGCTGGCCGTCAGCCTGTCAATGCTTCGATTGCCACGTATTGCGCCCGCCGCGCGCCCGCTGCGCGCCGCGCTGATCGCGTCGATGGTCCTGTTTGCGGCTGGCGGGATCATTGGGATTACAATCGACGGCAACAACGTGAAAATACCGGCGCACTACCACGGTTCTATCGTGGGCGTGACCTTGGCGATGATGGGTCTGGTCTACTACTTACTACCACGGTTGGGCTATGGCACGCCAGCGGGACGGCTGGCGGTGAACCAACCCTTCGTTTATGGCCTGGGTCAGCTCATGCACATTGTTGGTTTGGTATGGTCCGGCGGTTACGGCGTCCAGCGCAAAGTCGCGGGTGCGGAGCAGGTGTTGCGGAGCACTGGCGAAGTATGGGGTATGGGCTTGATGGGCCTGGGCGGGCTTGTGGCCATCATCGGTGGTGTATTATTCGTGGTCGTAGTCTGGCGGGGACTTCGCCGCAACGTGCCGCAGTGATTCTCCGTCCGCGGAGCCTGTTACGCGCGGGGTTCATGCAAGCCGAAGCCATCTTTAACCGGGCATTCGGTGATCGACTCAATCCCTTCTACCATCTCGGCGCATTAGCGTTCTACCTGTTCTGGATCGTGGCCGCCACCGGCCTCTATCTGTTCGCGTTCTTCGATACCAGTGTCGAGGGTGCTTACAGCTCCGTGGAAGCGCTAACCCACAATCAATGGTACGCGGGTGGCATCATCCGCAGTGTGCATCGCTACGCCTCGGATGCCATGGTGGTGGCGATGCTTATCCATCTGGCGCGCTACTGGGCGTTCGATCGGATGCGGGGTTTCCGCTGGTTCTCCTGGGTGACCGGTGTCATTCTGCTGTGGCTCGTCTTTGCAGCAGGTGTCAATGGCTACATGCTGCCGTGGGACCGGCTGGCCCAGTTTGTTACCCAGGCGAGCTTTGAATGGCTGAACTCGGTGCCGGGCCTTGGTGGCACGCTGGTGCGCAACTTCATGTACGACGAGAATGTCAGCAATCGGCTGTTTTCGTTGTTAGTGTTTATTCATATCGGCGTGCCGCTGGTCACTTTACTGTTGATGTGGATCCACGTGCAGCGAGTGCCCAAGGCGAGCACACAACCGCCACGGCCAATCGCTATCGGTGTTGCGATCATGCTGGTGGTCCTGTCATTGGTGGTGCCGGTCATGAGTCAAGGCGGCCCGGCGCGTCTCGCGGTTGCGCCAACGGAGCTATCGTTAGACTGGTTCCTGCTCGCGCTGTACCCGCTGGTCTATAGCTGGCCCGTCGTTGCAGTTTGGGGTTTGGTGCTTGGTGGTAGTGCCTTGCTGACGCTTGCCCCCTGGTTGCCACCGCGGCGCCAGGATGCCACGTCGACTTTCCAGCTCACGATGCATCCCGGCGGCGTTGCCGTCGAGGCACGTAGCGGTGAGACCTTGCTCGAAGCAGGGCTGCGCGCCGAACTCGCGCTTCCGTACGAATGCCGGGGAGGAGGTTGCGGCGTTTGCGTTTGCACAGTGCTCAATGGCCGCGTCGACCATGGTAACTACCAGCCCGCCGTTTTGACTGACGCGATGCGTGCAGCGGGCCAAACGCTCGTGTGTTGTGCCACGCCGCTCGAGGATGTCGAGCTGGAGGTGGATGTCAAGTCACTTAGTGGCGAGGACACTGCCGGTCCGCAACGTCACCGTGGCACCGTTGAGAAGATCGAACGGCTGGTGCCGGACGTGTTGCGGATTTGGCTCGATCTCGGGCAGCTGCAGCCAATCAAGTTCACCGCTGGGCAGTACATTAATATCGTGCTGGATAATGGTGAGACGCGCTCCTATTCGTTTGCCAATCCGCCGCAGAATTCGAGTCGCATCGAATTGCATGTTCGTCGGGTTGCGGGTGGGCGGTTTACGAGTTACGCGTTTGACACACTGCGCGAAGGCGACACGCTTGAGTTCACAGGTCCGTTCGGCCGCTTCACCCTACGTGACAGCGAGCGTCCCATCCTGTTCATCGCTGGGGCGACAGGTTTCGCGCCGATCAAGAGCATCGTTGAAGATGCGTTTGCCCGCGGTATTGAGCGACCGATGTGGCTCTATTGGGGTGTACGCGAGCGCAAGGATCTCTACATGGCCGAACTCGCAGAACGTTGGCAAGCCGAGCACGCCAATTTCCACTTCGTACCCGTTCTATCTGATGATCCTGACAGCGATTGGACTGGACGCCGGGGTCTCGTCCATCAGGCCATGCTCGAGGATTTTCCGGACATGACGGGCTACGAACTCTATGCATGCGGTTCGGTCAACATGATCGAAACTGCAGTGCCCGCATTTCTGGAGCAAGGCCTGGAAGAGGGGTTCTGTTACTCCGACGCATTCGTGCCTTCGCATCAAGCGCGGCCTGAATTAGGGTGATGCTGCGCTAGGCACAACCGCGACGAATTCGTGGCCGTCGCACGCTTGATCGGATGTGCCTCGCCGCTCACGCGGCTCGCCATTCCCTTGATTGGGTTGCGCGCGCATCTTCCACCGGCGTCACGGCAAGAATATTGGCGGGACAGGAGCGCGCGCAACCCAATCGGCGGCATCCTCAACAAGCGTGCGACGGCCACCAATTCGTCGCGGTTGTGCCTGGCTTGCTTGTGGTAGGCGTCCCTATATTCGTGTTGCAGGCACCGGATCAGTGTCTTGCTGTTTCAATGAGTCCTGCTCACTCAGCGCGGCCTCTAGATTCACCCGTGCGTTCGCGTTGCCTTGGCCAGCGGCAGCTCTAAACCATCGAATTGCTTCGGTAATATTGCGTGTCACGCCTCGCGCCGTGTAAAGGCTCCAGCCATAGCTGTTTTGCGCGTAAGCGTCGCCAAGCTCTGCAGCAGACTTGTAATGTACATTTGCCTGGCGCCAGTCGCCCAGTTGCTCATAGGCGAAACCTTGGCGTCGAATGGCCCAAGCTTTGGCGGGCGCCATTTCAAGATAGCGATCGAGCGCCTCAATTGCGTTTTGCCACTGCTTCGTGCGGTTATACAGATCGGCTAGTCGCTCCCAGGATTCGGCGACAGCGCACATAGGCGCTGCCAATCGAAACATCTCTGCCGCGGCATCATCCTGGTGAGACGTCAGAAATGTCTCGCCCAATTGCATCGTTCCCTCATACGCCAGAAATCGTCGGCTGAGTTCAGGCAACGGCGATTGCTCGTACTCACGCAATTGCCCGGCTACGTCTGCAAGACTGCCGTACCACCGCGCATCGATGGCTAGCAGGTAAGCGCGGCGAACGTAGGTCGAATCCGGAATCGCATTGATAGCCCTGGCGTACTGCTTGTCGACAGACGCACGAGAACCTAGAAAGCGCTCGATACGCATTGCCAATGCGTAGGCCGACACGGGTATGCGAGTCATACCAATCGCGCGCTGCGCGTTGGCATGCGCGTTGCGCAGGGCTTCTTGCATGGACTTGAAACTGTTCGGCTGACGTTTCAGCAGATGGCTCCGCAACGAAGGGCCAAGTTGGTTCTGAGTTCGGCTTGTTGGGCATGGTCGCGCGCTTGTTGAGGATGCCGCCGATTGGGTTGCGCGCGCTCCTGACCCGCCAGGAGTCTTGCCGTGACGCCGGAGGAAGATGCGCGCGCAACCCAATCAAGGGAATGGCGAGCCGCGCGAGCGGCGAGACACATCCGATCCAAGCGCGCGACCATGCCCGACAAGCCGAACTCCGAGCAAACAACGGCGCTACCGCCCGCGTCGCCCTCGAGTCACGTGTTGAGCCGCGAATTCATCTTGCAGCCGCCGCAGTCTTCGATAGCTCTCATAGCGTCGCGCCTGCAGACTGCCGTCGGCAACAGCAGCCTGCACCGCGCAGTCTGGTTCCTGCATGTGTCGACAGTCCTGGAATCGGCAGGTGGGGGCGAGTCGGGCAATCTCGATGAAGCCGAGAGTAGTCTGCTCGAGTTGATCGAGCGCCGGGGCATAGTCGCGCACACCAGGCGAGTCGATCAACCGACTGTCGGTGGTTAGGTAGTACATGCGCGAGGCCGTGGTGGTGTGGCGCCCTTCGGTCGAGGTCGTCAGCGCCGGTTGTTACCTCTTCGTGGGGTAGCAGGGCTGCGACAAGGACGATTTGCCGACGCCGGACCGGCCGACGAGGGCGCTGGTCTCGCCCCGAGTACGCGGCGCAAACCATCCAGCCCGGCCGCGGTTGAGGCGGAACAGCGAATGGTATATCCCGGCTTCGCCTCGAACGCGGCCTCCCCATCCGCCGCGGGGAGCGCGCCACCGTCGAGACCATATCTGTTCACACGATGTGGGCCGCGCATCCCCGCCGGAGGTTGCCGCGCAGAGATAGCGATCGAGCACAAACAGATCCGGCGCAGGCTGCGGCGCACCGCCAGTATCTGGGTGAGATTGGCAGCGACGGTCTCGCTGTCGCCGGGCAGATTGGCGCGCGCCAGGAGAGTTTGCCGTGGCAGCACGGCCTCGATCGCGAGTTCATCGTGTTGCGGGTCATGCTGGCATCGCACCCGGTCGCCACAGACGACAGATTGTTTACGGCCTTGCGGGCGCGCCTCATGGTGCTGACCGGCAGCGTCGCGAACTTCGAAGCGCCGGCCGTAAGCTGCCACCACGGTGGCTTCAAACGGGGAGGGTCTTGTGTTGTGGGTTGACTCGGTCATGGTGTGCGCTCTGTTAGACTGGCACTGTGCCAGAAGACACCTGCCGTGAGGGCGTAGTTTGC
>JADJBE010000008.1 GCA_016703895.1 Pseudomonadota bacterium | reverse complement strand
AGCCGCCATCCAACAATCGTTCACGCCGCGGCGAAAGCTGCACCGACCGGCGCAACATTGGAGGATCCTACGCCCTCGCCTTGGAGTTGGAGTTGGCCTTGCATGTGCGCAGCCAATCCATCGCCGCCACGACACACAGGTACGTCATCGAGATTTCTTGCTTTGTACTTCGTTTCAACGTCCAGTATTCTGTATAGCACCTCACGGCCCGACCGAACGAACGTATATTTGCCGATGCGGCGAGCGGTCATCACCGCAGCAAGTGCTGCGAATGTGTGTGGAATTGCCGCACGCGTCTTCTAGCCGGCGATTGTCAGTAGAGGCGCGACCGTGAGCGGAGCCCGAATGCCGAAACGCGCGGCGACCCTACCCGTCAGAATGAACTGGAGAATGACCGTCAACGTTTGGACGGAATAGTAGATGCGACTGAATATCCGCGCTCGTTGGTCGACGCTGCTGAAAGCCCCGGAAACAACATCACACTACTCTTTAGTAGCGATTGCGCCGTAGCCAAGGACGGCAACAACATGAATGCGGCTATACCCGGAAGGTGGGGCGAGCGCAATACCAGCAGCATACCGGTGAAAGGATTCGCGCTGCCAACGGCCTGATCGTCGGAGTTGCCCGCTGCGACAGTTGACCTTCGTCGTGCATGTCCGCCTCGCTGGGGCGAAAGCTGGAAAAATCAAGACTACGAGGAATCACCCGGCGCCTAAGAACAGCACACCCGCGCTCCTAATAGGCTTAGCCGCGAGATCAGTTAGCACCGACCGTGCCACTGATTGCGATACTGCCAATGAGCCGTTTCGGCTGCTCCTTTGACAGCAACATCGCTCGCACGGCGGCTGACTATTCGCCCTGCTCAACGGGCAACAGGCACAAAGCGCCCCTTGAACCAACTCCTTGCGGCTCCGTTCAAGGGTGCGCTCGCAAGCGTCAGTCGACCAACCAAACGAGGCCGCCTCTAATGACCCGCCTCTTGCTTGGCGAAGTACATTGACGTCAAGTGACTATCGCGTGGCCGGACCGCGAGGTGCCACCTCCATCGGATGTCTGCATACCGTCCCATGATCTTGCCAGGCTTTGCCGTAGAATCTGCAACCAGAGCGATGGCTTTACCGCGCGCCAGCGGCGAATCGCTAATGCGAGCGCTACCGCATACGCAACGCTCGCCCGCGACCTGAGCGCTCGCTTGTATTCGGATCGTGGAATCATTCGCGCCCCTATCTTCTCCTGACTCACCCTCCACCACGGGGTCCACCGGGGCCAATGATCGTGTAGGCAAGCGCCCGAAATAAGATAGTCCTCTGACTTCGTCATCCAATGCAGCACGAAGCCGAATCGCGGCTCGAGGCGGTGATCTAACGCATGACCCGCCGTTGAGGATGACATCAGCACCATGTGCTGACGCCTGCCGTCTTCGCGGCATCGATGAGACACGAATCGCGAGATCGTGGACGATCTGGGGTGAATCGACTCCCACCATGTCACCGTGCCCGGAGCGCTGAAACGACGATATCCGCGCCACGGACGGCCTCCCGCGCTGCCAGCGGGTCCAGCAAATCCACCTCAACCCAGGTGATGTCGCTGCCGAAACGCTCGCGAGCGCGCTTTGCGTCGCGTGTGCTCGCCATGACGATGTAGCCTGACTTCGCGAGCACGCGAACGATTTCGATGCCGGACCGGCCTGATCCGCCGGCGACGAACACACGCTCGGCGGCTTGAGTCGACCCAGACGAGATCCCCACCAGCGCGGCGAATGCAAAGATACAGTCTCTCAGACGCGCCTTCACGAGCTTCTTCCTGCAGTTCGCGGTCGCAAATCTAGGCACGTCGCAATCCCTCCCGCAGCAAACTGCGCAGAAGGGTTCAGACGAATCTGGAACTTCCAGGTATCTGTGGCGGGGTAGTAGTTCAGCACCACGTTGTAATCTTGGTTCAGAGTACAAAAAAGCCTCGCCGATCCCGGGATCTCGAACTCCTGCCCCGCAACTCCGCGTGCGGTAAACGCGAAGCGCTTTATGGGCGCGTCGACAGAGTCCAGTGCTTCGATTTCTGTCCACTGACGGAAGTCTGTTCTAATCTCTTCTTGGGAGAATGCTGGCACTGCCGCCAGCAATCCAATCGCGAGCGGGATTTGCAATTTGCGATGCGTAATGAGCGCACAGGCCGACCTCTAATGAGTAGTGACTAGTGTTTAGGCTCACGACGGTTTGCTGTGTCCTTTGCTGCTTACCAACGGGACGCTGACCATATCCCTTATAGGCCGGTAAAAAAGGCTGGCAAAAATAGCTGTGATGCAAAAACAGCCAGCCGCCCGGTTGTTCCACCCAAGTGGCCGGTATGCAGGTAGACCGCCCACGTCCCAAGGAAGGAATTGGCGGCCGGCTGATTCGCGGGGTCAAAGCGCCCGATGATGTGGCCGTCTTTCGGGTGCATATAGACTTGAGTGGTGTAGACGAAGGGATTCACGCCAGCTGGCAGAATCCGAAAGGTGAACGTTCCCTTCTCACTGTTATGGGGGAACAGTAGGAGGGTCACCGTACTCCTCGGATACTCCTGTTCGATCGTCGCCGCGAGTGCATTCAAGCTTGGGGCTGCGGACTGCGTTTGTCGATCTCGTCGGACCCTGGGCATTGTCGTGTCCGAAGTAAAGCTGGAGCTCGGACGAACCTCGGTGAACAACGAAATCGCAGCGTGTGCCTGCTTGGGGAATATCACCGTCAGACCTGTCAGCGCGATTGTCAGCAATGCGACGACCGCATAGATTCCGGAAACCGTGTGCAAGTCCCGTATTAGCTTCGGCAACGAACTGCGAATATTGATCCGCAGTGCTCGGCGGAAACCGCCTTTTTTCGGCCACCAGATGATAATCCCGCCAAGTAGGGAGACTAGTAGCACGAGTGCCAGGTAGCCGACCACATCCTCACCTAGTCGGCCGGCAATTAGTCCGTTGTGCAGGACCCATACCGCCTTGGTAAACGTAAGCCAATCGCGATCACCGACGATCGCCGCCGTCGACGGATGCACAAAGACCTCGCGGTCAGTGAACGGAGAGGGCGCCACCCCCAGCCGCTGGACTATGAAACGGAATGCCTCGTCGCTGGCCATCCCGTCGCGCTCCAAATACGCGATCCTGTAGCCTGGAAAGTTTTTGGCGACCGACTCCACCATTCCGTCGTAGTCGATGCGCTTGGTCGGCGACCCTGTGCGGTACAGCTGCGGATCAAGGCCCGCTTGGATTTCAAGCTTGTAGACGAGGAACGCGCCCGTGAGTCCCTGCAGAGCGATCCAAATTCCAAGGCAGAGCCCGATCCACTTGTGGACCGACAGCCATAGCGCCCTGGGAATCAATGCCACCCGCCCTAGCCTTCTACTCCTCCGCCTTGCCGACGCATTTCGCGGTCAATGCAGCGAGATCGGGCCTGCGCGTGGCACCCAGCACACCTTGATCTTCGGTGAAGTACGCTGTACCCGTCGCCGGATCGTTGCCTTCCAGGACTGCTCCCGAACGAATGATCGTGTAAGCAATTCCGCTATCGATCAGAGACTGTTCGGCCGCGCCTCGCTCGGCGAGGAGCGGAAGATACTCGGTCCAATTTATTCCCGGAAAGCGCTCCAAATTGCGCCCGGCACCGACCGAGCTGACGAAAACAATCTGGCGAACTGTCTTTCCAGCCTTTGAAGCACGCACGATCTGCGGCATCGTTACTGCATGCGAATACGACTTGTCCGCCGTGCGCCGACCCGAGGCGTCGATGATCACAGTGAATTTGTTCGACTCTATCGCACGAGCGATGTCGGATCCGCTTCCAAGGTCACCCAACACGTAGCTCACGGAGACACCAGCCAAGCGCCCACGGTCGGAGGTGGGTCGCGCAAACACCGTCACACTATGCCCCTGCTTGACGATTTCCTTTGCCACCATCGAACCCAGTCGCCCGGTACCACCAAGCACCAGCACGTTCTCGGCCGCAGCAACGGTTCCAATGCCCAGCCACGCCAGTACTGCCACGGCGAAAAAGCGCTTCATAAAACTACTCCAATGCATAAAACTACTCCAATGAAGGATAGACCGCGATTTTATGGCGACCGGATGGGCATTGCCCTGTACCGTTCCCATGAGCCTTGGTGCGGCCAGCACGAACAAAAACTCCCACACACGATCCCGAGCAAGGTCGCGAGTTACGATATTCTCGAGAATGTAGACACCGTTACGCACAAGCAGCTCTTGGTGCACTGGCATTGCGAGCTTAGGATTCTCCGCGGGCACGACTTCCAATGCATCGTTATCTGCACCGATGGCAACCACCCCAAGAGAGGAGAGGTAGGCTGCACCCTCGATGCCAAGGCCTGGCTCATCGATACTGGGAGGCGCACCTGGTTTGATTCGGCTCGCTTTTCCGTCCATCCAGCCGGTATGCAGCAGCACTACGTCACCCTTCTTGAGACGTAGCGATTGCCGCTTCAGCGCGGCCTCGATGTCGCCGTGATTTATTGCGTCGCCAACTTCAAGAGAGTCGACATTACGCAAGCCCGCCATATCCAGCAGAACACCACGAGTCACCAGTGGCGGGATAGCATGTACGCTGAACCGGGTGACACCGCCCGGACGCACGAACTCGTCTGCCGATGCGCCGTTGTAGAAACGGAAATCGATGCTGGCATGCGCAAAGCCATCTATTTGCGTGCCCAAGCCCTGCCACATGTAGATCGAGTCGTCGTTGACCGTGAATTTGTTCGGCCCGATCGGCTTTCCGCTCTGGTTTCCGGGCTGTGTGACCGTTACTCGATAGACGCGATGCGAGCGCGGCGTAGCGCTCGGATCAAGGGGCACGGCAAGCGAGTACACCTTCCCCGCAGTAACCAACTTTGCCGCGGCCAGCGTCCCATCCTCTGAGAGGTTGTTTGCTGCGCCGATCGAATCCTCGGCGCCGTAAACGGATGGATACCACGGAGCTTCCGCTCCCAGCGCGATCGACGCGAAGATCATGGAAAGCCCGGCAATGGCGAGTACGCACAGCGCGCAGGGGTTGGAATTCGAACCACCACGAGAGAACGATCTCATCATTAGCACTTGCCTCCGAACTAGACGGAACCCGCAACACTAGATTGAAAATCATCGTGAAACGCGGAGCCGTCCGGCTCGGGCGTTAGACAATTTCTCGAATGTTCAGCTCGCCGAGAGTACGCAGCCGCATGAGGCCGAGTCCAACAACCACACTGCAGCCCGCACATCTTGCAGTTGTTGGACTCGGTATCCACAGCCACGGATGATCAGGCAATTGGCTAGGCGTACTAGCTTCGCAAGCGAGTGAAATCAATGCGCGTCACGATCCCTGGGCCGAGCTTCTCTCGACGACATCTTGTAGTGCGATTCGCACTCGTTGGCTTGCTCGCCACAACCGGAACGGTGGCCGCGAGCGAAGATCGTCGCGGTTCGGCGAACGACGCCACACCATCGACCCAAGTCGGAGCCGGGCGCTTGATACTCGTTGCAGGAGCGACGGGGCGCACTGGGAAGCGTGTAGTCGAAGAGCTGCTATCCAAGGGGTATCGGGTGCGCGGGCTCGCGCGCAACGTCGCACAGGCGAAAGCACAATTGCCCGCGGTCAATTGGGTAGCCGCAGATCTAAAGAACCCGGGCAGCCTAGGAGCGGTCGCAGAAGGCGTCCACGCGATCATATTTGCCGTTGGGGCAAATACCAGTCGCGATCCATCAAACATACCTGAAAAGGTGGAATATGGCGGTATCGTTGCGCTTGTCGACCGTGGCAAGGCGGCAGGCGTACGCAATTTCGTAATGATGTCGTCAGGCGGCGTTGGTCGAGCCGACTCGACGGCCACAGCCGGCTTCGGCGGGTTGCTACGTTGGAAGCAAGATGCCGAGCGGTATTTGCGGCAGAGCGGACTTGCATACACCATCGTACGTCCCGGTTCGCTGAGAGACGAAGAGGGCGGGACCTACGGAATCGTAGTGACACAGGGCGATCCCGAGTACGTGAATTTGCCCACAATCGCGCGCGGTGATGTAGCAAAGGTTCTGGTTCATTGCCTGTTCAATGCGGAAGCCAACGGCAAGACTTTTGAGATCATAAACGCGCCGACCCACGCGCCCGATGATTGGAAGCCAACACTCGCAAAGTTGAAGGCTGATTGAGGGGCTGGACCCAATCGTGCCGGGCAGGGACAGCCAAGATCGCGTGAGTCGCCGCAAATGGCTGACATGCTCAACGAGCATGATGATCGGCGCAGGCACGATGCACCAGCTATTCGCGGCGCCCGCGCACGAAGCGGGCACCGCGCCTGCGGCCACCCAAGCTCCACCCGACCCATATACAGAGGCCGGATTGGCTACGATGGCGAGAAAGGCTCGCTACCGACTTGACGAAGGCCTCGTATTTGCTTGGCTGTTCGGCACCAAATATGGCCAGGTCGATACTGGGCTTCGGCCGCTGCTAAATATCGAATCTGGCGCTATTTCCCGGATCGAGAACACATCAGACGGGTATGCGGTTACTACGTGGGAACGCACATTCTATACAGCACTGGAAGACCAGACGTTGTTACGCGAATGGCGCAATCCCTATACCGGAGAGGTCGCTCCTATCCGCCGCGGGCCTTCAGGTCCATCCACCGTTCACTTTCTCCGAGACGGCACGCGAGTAACACCCACCGAGCTCGGTGGCGCGAGCCTCAAGGCACATACGACTACGCGACTACTTCGCGTTGATGGCGATCACGTTTGGCTGACGAACGATAGCGAAGCCGTCGTGACACGACCGTTCAGTAATACTGCGCCATTTCAGGTCACCGAGTGGTCAATACTCCATGCTCACTTATCCGAGCTCTTGGATCCACGTACGCAGATTGTCGAAGCCGAGGTCAATCTGCAGGAAGTGACCAGTTGGCCGGCTTGGATGAACATGGGCGAACGACCCGGAGCCGTGACCTCGCGCGGAGTTGGCCGCAAGGTTATTCGCTTCGAGAGCATGCCGAAAAAGTGGCGCCACCTACTGGCCGAGCATCATCCCGATATTGCTCGCCGACCGGAACTAGCAGTCCAGGCGCAGTCCGCGCCATTTGGGCAATGACACAAGCCAGCCAATCAGGTAACGTGATTCGGCGCGCATAGCAGCGGCCCGACATCGTAGTGTCAAATCAAAGTTGAAAGAGTAAGGTCGCCCAAAACAAGGCCAGTGTTGTCAGAACGTGTGATGGCAAGCAGTTTAGGCCCCGACTAACCGAACTGAATCGCCAATCGCGCATTGCATACCGAAGGAATTGGGCCCGCCTCAGCGGAATTCACTTTGAGTCTACAGGCCGGAACTAGACTACCTGTCCGCGCTTGTAGGCCATCACTCGAAGCAACAACGAATAGCACAGGATAAGCCACAAAACCTCATGAATTCCAAAACACCCAATACGATGCGTCGCCGAATGCTCGCAGCATCCATTATTCTTCCCGGCGTGGCACTTGCGGGGCCCGCAGTGGAATCAAGCATCTCGAAGTTGGATTTCGGCAGCTTGTACCGCAAGCTGCGCTATCGCGGCGATGACGGGGTTTTATTTTGGTGGCTCAGTGGCACGAAATATGCGCACTTTGAGAACGAGGTGACGCCGCTCCACGAGCTTGAAGCCTGCGCAATTATTCGCATCAGCACGACAACTACTGGCTTTCGCGTCACCTCGCTCGAGCACACTTTTTACACTGCGCTCAGGACGGGTCGCCCACTTGAAGAGCTGAAGAATCCGTTTACTGGCGAGCTCCTAAAGTACAAGCGCACGCCGCCGCAACCTCTAACGATCGACTACCGCTCCGATGCGACATTCGACGTTCCGTCAACAATGGGCACCTCGCGCGTTGCGTTTAATCGGTCGGCCGCTGTACTCAGAACGCACGGCGATCAGATCTGGCTACAGGATGACTCCTCAGCCCTGGTAACATCCGCGGCCGGGACTTTCAGTCGGGCCAATGACTGGTCCACATTTCGCTGCAACCAAAAGGACATCCTGGATGCACGTAATCAAGTTCCTGCCAGCACAGTGCACATGCAGTCAGTCGGGAGCTGGCAGAGCTGGATGAATATGGGGCAGAGATCAGGCGGCCTTACGTCGCGCATCGTTGGCGCCAAGGTGCGCGCATTCAGCGGTGTTCCGGCTGTATGGCGGTCGCTACTGGAGGAGTTCCATCCTGAGGTTGCGCGCGACCCGATCGCCGCACTTGGCGCATGACGCACGCCTGCCAACATGCGGTTTCGCTGGCCGCGATCATTCTGGCGGTCGCCGTCACGACAGCTCCGGCACAGAACGTCGAGGTGGAGACGCTAGTGCCGGGCACGCCAATGCACGGCATTCAGGGCCTGGCCTTGGGACCCGACGGAATGCTCTGTGCGGGAGCAATCTCCGCACAGACGATCAGTCGCATCGATCCAAAGACAGGAGCGGTAGAGGTCCTTGTACCTGCACCCCTCGGCGAGGCTGATGACTTGGCGGTCTCGACCGATGGCACGCTTGCCTGGACTGCAATCGTCGCAGGTGAACTGCGGATTAAGAGGCCAGGTCAGGCGGTCCAGGTACTCGCCACAGGGTTGACCGGTGTCAATCCCGTGGCCTTTCGTACTGACGGCCGGCTTGTCGTCGGGCAACTCGGTCCGGTGAACGCGCTGTTCGAATTCGATATAGATGGACGTCGGCCCCGCCGATTGATCACGAATGACGTTGATCAGCTCAATAGCTTCGAGTTCGGAGTCCGTGGCACATTGTTCGGCCCGTTCTGGCAGTCCGGCCGCTTGGCCGAGATTGACATTGATAGCGGCGCTGTCCGTGTGGTCGCCACATCGCTTGGCACACCCTCGGCGGTGAGTCTTGACTCCAAGGGCAGACTCGTTAGCGTCGATTACAATACGGGTGAAGTCCGGCGCACTGACCCGAAAAGATGGTTCCACGACCACGATCACGTCGTTGGACCCTCCTCTGGACAATTTGGCCGTGGGACCTGACGACACCATTTATGTGTCGGATACAGCGCGTAGCGGAATTGTCGTGGTAGATCCGAGCTCTGGGGCAACCCGAAGACTGGTCGGCGGTGAGTTCGCGACGCCTGGCGGACTTGCGCTCGCAGTACTCGACGGACGCGAGGTACTTGCCGTCGCTGATTCCACCGGGTATCGGTTCGTCGATGCAGAAACGGGCGCCGTCACACGCCCAAGATTTGATTTCCGTGTCGGAGCATCGTTGGACATCGCCATGTCCGATTCCATTATCGCCACTACAGATGCACGGCTCGGGCGAGTGCAGCGCATTAATCGTCGTACCCGCGAGTTGCTTCAGGAAGTACGAGATCTACGCAATCCATATGGCGTACTGATTCTCGCCGGTGGGGACCTGTTGGTCGCAGAGTACGGCGCGGGCAATTTGGTTCGAATAGGCGTCAACTCAAACAGCATCGTTGCGACAGGTCTCCGCGGGCCCGTAGGACTAGCTTCACTCGATGCTCAAAACGGTTCTTGTCACGGAGAATACAAGTGGTCGCATCCTGCGTGTCGACTTACGCAATGGCAACACACGCCAAGTCGCCACCGGATTGATGGGCCCGGAGGGCATTGCTATAATCGGCCGCTCGGATGTAGTCGTCGCCGAAGGCAAGACCGGTCGAGTGCTTCAGATCAATCTGCGTGACGGGCGGCAGCGCGAGCTTGCGCGTGACCTGCCCCTCGCACAGAGCGCCGTGCTAACTCCCGAGGACGTCGGAATGCCCACTGGCATAGCGGCGAGCCGAGACGGGAGCATTTACATCAGCTGCGGCGGAGATAACAGCATCCGCCGTATCGTTCAAATCAATCCCAAGAAGGTCAAGTCATGAGCTCATCGAAAGTTCAGCGGCGTCACTTTGTCGCAGGCATTGCCGGCGCATCCATCCTTACGAGCGCTGCCAACGCAGTCAACGCCCGAAAGACGCTCAGCCCACTCGATCCAATTGCGGATCTGCCGATGGCCTATCGGAAGCTACGCTATACGATGGGAGACGGTCTGGTTATGTGGTGGTTTCAGGGCATGAAGTATGGACAGCGTGACGCGAAGTTCCAGCCCATGTATGGAGTCGAGACATGCAACTGGAATCGCGTCAAGCAGCTTCCGGCCGGCGGGTTCTCAGTCACTGTACTAGAGTGCGCGTTCTACACCGACCTGTCCACCGGGAAGGTTCTGCGGCGACTCGACAATCCCTATACTGGCCGTGCCGTCGATATTCCCTACGCAGTCGTGGGTCCTGTCACAGCCAAGTACGATGCGAAGTCGAATCTGATTCCGCTAACGGAGATTGGCGGCTCGCGCATACAGATGAATGCAACCAGCGGCCCGATGAATGTGCTTGGCGACACGCTGTGGATGAAGACTCGGAACGACTTCCAGATCTTTCCGAAGTCCGGTGGCGCGGAACGGCAGGTAAACGAGTGGGCCACTTACGTCGCCGATGTCGGCGAGATCGCCGATCCGGCGGTCACGAGCATACTTGCGACGGTGGACTTGGTGGAAGTAACGACTTGGCCAAAGTGCCTCGATATGGCGGGTCAACCCGGGGCAATGATGGGGCAGATCTCCGGGCAGAAGGTGAGCCGCTTCGAGAAGCGCAGGGCTCGACGTCGATTGGCGGAGGTAATTTCCCGCCGTTGCAGGATCCGGTAGCGGCTTGATCGCCCTGAAGCGAAGCTCATTCACCAGCCGCTTAAGGTGGTCTGCAACAACCGTCGCGATGGCTTGTTCCTTTTCCGTCTGACGGTCGGCGAAGTGGGCTCCCTTCGCTGTCAGCGCAGCATCTGCCTTCGATCAGAGCAGCAAGGCGAGCCATGCCGCCGACGGCTCTGTCGAGCGCGCCGGTGAGCTTCATGCCGTTGTAGCTGGAGTCAGGGAACGAGTTGACGAGTGAGCAGCGCCCGATCCGGGTGCACATCCGCAAGGGTCGATCGCGGATCACGATCGAGTGGCCGGTGAAGGCGACGGGAGCCTGTGCCGGCAGGCTGTGGGAATCTGCTCAGGTGATCCGGGTCGATGAGGCGTGGCTGGCGGAGCCGCTCGACATCCGCGCCGGGACCGACACGGTACTCGCGCGGGTGGTGAGCGTGTTCGGTCAGGCACGGGCGCATCACGCCTATCTCTTTGCCAACCGACGTGCGAATCGGCTGAAGCTACGTATGCGATCAACTAATCACGTACTAGCCAGGCTGTCGACATCAGTTTTATCTGTCGCATGATTTCAGTCTACCGCCGCTTAGCGCAATCGTAAGCGTCATGCCGAGGCCGCCTAGTCGAGGGCAGTGGTAAGGATAAGGATAGTGTCCACCTATTGTGGGAGGTGGACACCTATGTCTGGGAGAGCGGCGGAGTTAGTGGCGGATCTGGTTCGTACGCGGGGCAAGGACGGCCGCTGCCGCTACCACAAGGCGGCGAAGAGAGAGCTGGTGCGCCGATGTCTCGAGCCTGGCGTATCGATCGCCGCCACGGCGTTGGCGCATGGCGTGAACGCCAACCTATTACGCAAATGGGTGGATGCGCTGAGCGATCCGGTACGCCCGCGAGGCGGCCCGATCGTTAGCGAGTGCGGGCACGGTGCTGTTGCCTGTTAGGGTTGCGCCAGAACAGGCGCGCGCGATCTGAGCCCGGCACCGAGCGCGGGGTATGTCGAGATCGCACTCGGCGGTGTCACGGTGCGGGTGCACAGCCGAGTCGATGCCGAGTCGCTGCGCGCGGTGCTCAACTGCGTGACGTCGCGCGTGATCGGGCCTGCAGGCGCTGCACGCGTGTGGCTGGCGGCGGGGTCACGGACATGGGCCGCGGGATGCATGGGCTGGCGGCACTCGTTGAGACGACACTCGCGGCGCAAGTCTATGGCGGTGACGTGTTCGTGTTCCGCGGCCGCCGAGGCGACTTGATCAAGGTGCTGTGGGCGGATCGCGATGGGTTGTGTCTGTTTGCCAAACGCCTGGAGCGGGGTCGCTTCGTGTGGCCGCAGGCGAGTTCGGGTGTAGTGCATCTAACCCCGGCACAACTGTCGATGCTGCTCGAAGGCATCGACTGGCAGCGACCCGAGCGCACCTGGCCGCCGCTGCATGTGTCCTAACGAGATGTGATCTGCCGGCGATAAATAGAGCGATCTGGCTAGCGATAACGCTCGCGCGTGAGCTAACAATCCACTAAAATACCGTGGTGACGCTTGACCACGATCAATTACCGAATGATCCTGCGGAACTGCAGCAGCTGGTGCTGCGCCAGCGCGCCTGGCTTGAGGCGCTGAAGGCCGAAGTGATCCGCTTGCGGCGCTGGCGCTTTGGCCGCTCCGCGGAAGTGATCGATGCAAGCGTGGCGCCGGAGTTACCTCTCAGCGGTGGCGTGGTGCCGAGGGCCCCGCTACCGCCCGAGCCGATGGTCTCGGCACGCGATGAACGGCGGGTGCCGAAGTTGCTGTCGGTCGATACGCCGCACGAGACGCAGCGCGGCACGCGCCGCCCACCGAGAGTGTTGCCGCCCGAGTTGGCGCGGGTGACGCAACTGCACCAGCCGACGAGTTGTCAGTGCAACACGTGCGGCGGGCCGTTGAGTCGCAGGTGAGGATGTCTCCGAACAACTCGATTACGTGCCGGGGTACTTCCAGGTCATCCGCCACGTGCGTCCCAAGCTCGCCTGCCGTCCCTGCGCCACGATCGTGCAAGCGCCGGCACCGATGCGCCCGATCGAGCGCGGCTTGCCGACCGCGGGCCTGTTGGCGCAGGTGATTGCCGCTAAGTATGCGGATCACTGTCCGCTGTATCGCCAGAGCGGCATCTACCGACGCAGCGGCGTCGAACTGCCGCGCGCGATGCTCGCCTCATGAGTGGGCGCATCGGCGACGCTGCTCGAGCCGTTGGTGAGTGCGATCGAGCGTATAATGACCGCTCACAAAGCTGCACGCCGATGGCACGCCGGTGCCGGTCTGAGCCCCGGCAAAGGACGCACCAAGACGGCTCGACTGTGGGCCTATGTGCGCGATCGGCCTGCGGCGAGCCGCGATCCCCCGGCGGTGGTGTATCGCTACTCACCAGATCGCAAGGCCGAGCACCCGCGGTCACATCTGAGTCACTTCATCGGCGTGCTGCAGGCGGATGGCTATGCGGGCTTCAATGGGCTCTATCAACGTCCTGAGCAGCCGTTAGAAGCGGCTGCTGGGCGCACGCCTGGCGTAAGTTTTATGACGTGTATGTCACGGATCGTTCGCCCACGGCGGCCGAGGCAATCGGCCGCATCGGGCAGTTATATGCGCTTGAGCGCCTGATCCGCGGCCAGGCACCGCGTGCGCGTGCCGCAGTCCGTGAACAGCAAGCGGTGCCGATCCTCGCCGAGCTCAAGACGTGGCTGAGCACGACGCACCAACAGTTGTCGATAAAATCGCCGCTGGCCGCTGCGATCCAGTACACGCTCAGCCGCTGGACGGCGTTGACACGCTACGTGCACGATGGTCGCCTCGAGATCGATAACAATGCCGCCGAGCGCGCGATCCGCGCGCTGGTGCTCGGGCGCCGAAACTATCTGTTCGCCGGTTCCGATGCCGGCGGCGAAACGGCCGCGCGGTTGTATAGCCTGATCGGCACGTGTCGCTTGAACGGCATCGACCCGCATCTCTACCTGAAACACGTGCTCGAGCGCATCGCCGCGCATCCGATCAACCGTATCGATGAGTTACTGCCATGGCGAGTCGCCGCTCAGCTACCGACCGCAGCGCTGTCGCGCGCCGCGTAGCTGAACTAACAGCCCTCAACGTCCAGCTGCGCATCGAGCTGCGCCACGTCAAACCTGCCGTGGCGCTGCCTGCTGGTGCCCGAGCGCGTAACCCTCGCCAAGCTGCATGGGATCGTGCAGGCCGCCATGGGCTGGGGTTACGGCCATCTGCACGAAGTTCGAAATCGCCCGCCAGCGCTACGGCACCCCCGATGACGACTGGCCCGACAGTGCGCCGGTGATCGACGAGCGCCGCGTGCGCTTGCAGTCATTGATCGAGGCCGGCACCAAACGCTTCACGTACATTTATGACTTCGGTGATTACTGGGAGCATCGCATCGTCGTTGAAGATCTCGTCATACCGCGACCGGGTGCCACGCAGTCCGTGCTGTGTCTCGCCGGCGAAAACGCCTGTCCGCCCGAAGACGTTGGCGGCTCTGCCGGTTACGCCGAGTTCCTCGAAGCGCTCAACGATCCCGATCATGAAGAACACAATCGCATGATCACCTGGATAGGCGGATCGTTCGATCCGAGCGCCTTCAATCTCGGTGACACTAACCAGATCCTCAAATCCACTAAGCTCTAGTCAAGATGGCCTTGGCGTGACACTTACCGTACGACTGCGATGCACGCAGATTCTCCGGAAACACGGCGACGCAGCGCCGATCGCCGCCAAACCTTATCTATCTAGTAGTACTCGCGCTGGTAGTACTCGCGAAGCCCTACTACGAAGTCAATCGCGATATAAAAGTCCGGGAACGACTTAAACGCGCCTTCACCAACCTCACGGCCAATATTGAAACTTCCGCCGTCACGCAAGACGCTGCCTATGGGCGATAGCGGCTGGAGTGAGTATTGATACCCAACCAGCCGGACCCAGCGGCCGAGGGTCAATGCCGGAGCCGCAGCACCGCGCAGGGCGGTGAACAGCGCGTCGCGATGGGCATGGCGCTGCGACTCGAGGCCGACATGCAGTTCACGCTGCAGCTCGTCCAGGCGCTCAGATACTCCCGCCCATCGGGCGAGATCGTCGTTCGAGAAGCGTTCGAGTTCGTAGAGGGTGGGTGGCGCAGCGGGATGCGGCGGGCGTCCAGGCGGCGGCGGCTTGTTACGCGAGCGCCGGCTCAAGCTGTCGCTTCTTCGCCGTGCGCGCGCGCGGCAAACCGCCTGATCGTCAAAAAGCGCGTTGAATATAAAGCGCCGCGGCGTCGTAGCGCCCGGAGCGCAGGCCGGTGGGTCAGTACTCGAATGTTGTGAGCTCGCCTCCCATGCAGTACGGCAGCAGCCCATTCGCGCAGCGCTGGGTGAGCCGCTGGAACGCAGCGTACGCCAACTGCGTGACCATGTTGTTAGCATCGGTCATCTGCGTGACTTGGTCGTGTGCAGTGTAAGCGTCATAGGTCGTGGTCTGATTAAGCGCGCCGGCACTCGCAAGCTTTCGCCACTTCGCTCCAAGACGCACTCTGCAGAAAGTGAATCCGTCGACTGACAGCAAGGCGCGTTGAACAGCAACGAGCTCAGCGTGAGACGGTAGGAAATCCCACTGTAGAAAGCGCCGCAGCCCGCGGGCGGTGCGCTCCAGCAGCGCTACTTGGTTAGCAACCTACACCGGGGAAAGATGCGCAGCGACCGCGGGCAAGGTTTGCCGGAAATCACCGTGCGGTGATTTCCGAAGCACGCTTTCTCCAGTGGGATTTCCTACCGTCTCACGCTGAGCTCGTTGATTCTCCTCGCTTGCCAACGCTAGTTCGCAGTCGGCAGATACCTTGAGTGAACCGCCAGTATCTTCTTCACGCCCTCGGCGATATGCGTACTCGACAGCGACAACCCCGAGATGCTGGTTACCGCCTCGCTCGGCTCCCACTTGCCGTGCGTGATGCCAACAAACTGAGCTCGCCACTCCGGTACGGTCGTACCGCAGTACCCCTCTGCACAGACGAGGATCTCGATGCCACTAACAGCACCTGCTGCATCAACGGCAACCAGGTAGGTAACAATGTCGTTGAGACCGTAAACTTGATCGAGGAACAGCCAGCCACCACTTGCCACCCGCCAGGCTTTGACGGCTGGCCGCATCACTGGCACTTGGTAGACGAGTTTAAGCCGCTCAACAGCCGCCGGACTGAGGATGAAGTCGGACGGGATCAGCGTGGCGCCCGGAAACAACCGCTGCTGCGCGGCGTCCAGCGTCTGCACGTCCATGCCAACGGCCGGCTGGCTGATCGCGATAGCCGCCGCGGCCGGCACCAACAGGAAGCGTGAATACACAGTTAGCGGACGCTTTAGCCGCGCCGCTCAACGATGAATACCAGCGCGACGTCCAGCTTAGGCCTTGCGAATCGCGTGCCGCGCGCCGAAGCCTGGCAGGGCCGGCGGCGTGTCCTTCACGATCGTGAACGCACGGTTGGCGATTTCCTGCGTGAAATCGAGGCTGTGATACTCGAAGCTCCAGACCTCGTTGTTCCAGCGATGGTCCCACCAGCGTCCGTACATGCTACGCGCCGTCGACTTGGTCCCACCGCTATTGAAATCCACGGGGTAGTACACGCCGCCCGGGCGCGTCAGGCGTTCGGCTTCGACCAGCACCGCCCGCGTGATCGCGGCCGGCAACTCATGGTGAATGATGTAACTAGTGACGATGTCGAAATAGCCGTCCGGGAACTGGGTGTCTTCAGCGAGACGTTGCGCAAAGTTGGCACCGATACCCAGGTCACAGGCGCGCATATGCGAGTAGCGAACCATCGGGCCGCCAGCGTCGATGCCCCACACTTCGGCATCCGGAAAACGCTCCTTCATGGCGACCGTCATTTGCCCCACGCCACAGCCCATGTCAAGGATGCGCTTGACCTTGCCGTCCGCGGGCAGCGGGATCCGCGCCGCAGTGGACTTGTGAATCTGGTCCTGCTCGTTGTGACCAATATTGCCCAGGTAGAAGCTGTTAGTACCAGCATGGTACATGTGGCCGGCAAACGGATCGCCCACGTAGCCACCGGGCTGAATGTGGATTTCGTGCCGCGCATAGTCCGGAATCGCCAGCGTCGGATTCAACTCGAGAGCACCGGGCCCGAGCCGGTCTGCCGCTTCCATTTCCGACAGATACTGATCCGCGTACTGGTGGTAGTGGTCTTGCAGTGTCCGCCACGTGACCTGCTGATTGGCCAACCAGGCCTTCGATGAAATATTGATGGCGGGCTCGTTCTCGACGAGCGCGATCATTTCCTCTTTGGTCAGCAACGCAGTGGGTTCGATGCCATTCTTCGCCAAGACCCGCTCGAACGCGCTATTGGAGGCCGCGCGGATCTGCTTGCCGTGCATGACCCGAAAGCCCTGCGTGAAATCCTGCTGGCTCTCGAGATCCAAGCGGCCGAAACGCTCGAGCCGCCCGATCGCACCGCGGGGCTCATAGTCGTTAGCGCCCAAAGTTGACGCCATTGCCTTGGCTTGCGCGGCAGCAGCGGCGGCCTCGCCCGACAACAGACCACCCAATGCGACGGATGCCGTGGCGGCTCCAAAAAATGTTCGACGACCGATCATGATGTGATCTCCTAGGATTCGCTGCGTTCGGTTGGCTAAGTTCGTTTGCTATTAGTCGCGAGGCGGAAAGTCGGCGCCGAAGCCGCGCGTGCCGTCATTGCCCAGCGAACCCAGGGTCAGACTGATGAAGCGATCGCGGTCCGCTTCCCAGGCGGCGAGCTCCTGGTCGAAGGCTGGTACTTCTCGACCATGTCGGCCGTGACGCCCGCCCTTGGCGACTGCCTCCACCACTTTCAGGCGACGTTTGGTTGTCCAAAGTTCAGCGCCCATGGCGACGACACACGAGACCAGGTTGTCGATCTGTGGATTGCCCAGGAACACCCCGGATTTGACATCCGATGGGATCGCTTCTGAGGTGAATGTCTGCCGCTTGGTCTCGGGCTTGGCTTGGGGATTGGCCATGACTAGGCTCCTTGGACGGAATACTTGGACGGAATACAGATAATGATCACGAGTCGACACTATGCCATTGGCAGCGCTAGCCTGTCCCGTGTTGGAACTTGATGTGACCAAGAGCGGCACAGTAGAACGGTCGCGCCCGCTGCTCGGGACCTTTGTACAGGTCATGGTGTCGGCCGACGACCGCGAGTTGGCCCACGAACGCGTGGAGGCAGCATTTGCAGCGGTCGCCAACCTGCATTCGCTGCTGAGCTTCCATCTACCGACTAGCGACATCAGCCGTTTGAACCGCGAGGCTGCCATCACACCAGTGCGGGTCAGCGACCACACCTATGAGGTAATTCGACTTGCGCTCGAGATCGCCGCTGCATCGGCCGGCTTGTTCGACATAACTGTCGCTAACCAATTAGTCGCGCAGGGTCTACTGCCTCGCCCGTCCCTTGCGCCCGCACCCGACCCACTGGCGTCGTGGCAGGACATCGAACTACTGGCGCCGCCGTTGATTCGTTTCAGGCGGCCGTTGTGGATTGACGTCGGCGGAATTGCCAAGGGTTATGCCGTCGATCAGGCAACCGAGATCGTGCAGCGTGACTCGTTGCGGTGCCGGATCAATGCCGGCGGAGACCTCCGCGTGGCTGGAGCTTGGCGCGATCGGGTGATGCTCAGTGTGCCCGACCATCCCGCGGCTCAACTACCCACCGTTGAGCTGGCGAATGCGAGTCTGGCCAGCAGCGGTACGCCCGCTCCAAAAGAAAATCAGATCGCGGCATCAAGCCCCTACATTCACGGGCGCGAGCGCCACACGCTTCGCACCGGGCGGTTCGTCGCGGTCGTCGCACCGCGCTGCGTGATCGCGGATGCGCTCACCAAGATTGTTTTGATCGACGCCGACGGCGCTGCAGCAGTGCTACAGCGGTACGACGCAACCGCCTATCTGTATGATCGCCGGCTGCATGGTCACCACGAGGGTTGGCGCACGCTGGGAGGCAAAATTTGAAGCCGGGCAAAAGCCGATCGCGGGTCGGGGTGATCGCAGCGCGCCGACGCACCACGCTGTACGTCATTGCGCTGGGTGTGTGGCTAACCGGTGCCGTATGGTTGCTGTATCACTACTTTATCCGCAGCGTTGATCAGTTCGGCTTCGAGAACATCCATCCACAGCAGCAATACTGGCTAGTCGCCCATGGCATCTTTGCAGTCGCGGCCGCCTGGATGTTCGGCGTGCTGTGGCCGGGCCATGTTTTGGGCGGCTGGCGTGCCAAGATCCGTCGAACCTCCGGGGGCTGGCTGTTCGGCGGCGTCGCGTGGCTCACGCTCACGGGAGTCGCGCTCTACTATATCGGCAGCACACAGTGGCGCGAGTGGACCTCGCTGGCGCACTGGGTTATTGGCCTTGGCTGGGTCGTGCCGTACTTTGTCCATGTTTGGTATACGCGCAACTCACAGCGCTAGCTTTATGCGGAAACAGCATAATTAGGCCGTCAAAAGCCAAAAAAAGCCCCTATTTGACGGGCTTCGCATTTTTATGCAAAGATAATAGGATATTATGCACCCATGCCAATCATCATGCTGAACGACCATCACCGTGAAACCCGGCGCTCGGCCATCGTGCGCCTGTTGCGCCAGGCGCCAGTGCGCAAGCAGGCGGAGCTCGCGCGACTGTTGCAGCGTGAGGGCCATGCCGTCACGCAATCGTCGATCAGCCGTGATCTGCGCGAGCTAGGTGCGTTGAAAGCCAGCGATCGCTATGTGCTGCCGGGCGATGCGGACACTGCTGGGCATACGCGGGACGACTTCGGCGCCTTGGCGCAGTTCGTGCGCGACGTGCGCACGGCGGGTCCGTCGCTCACCGTCGTGAAATGCACGGTCGGTGCCGCGCAGAGCGTGGCGGCTGCCATCGACAAGAGCGAATGGCCGGAGGTCGTGGGCACCGTATCGGGCGACGACACTCTGTTCCTCGCCACCGCCGATGGCAATGCGCAAGTGCGGCTGGTCGAGCGTCTCAACCGAATCTTCCGAGTCTGAGTTCAACATGACGACTAACAAAGCTCCCCAAGGGGCGTCCAGCCTATCGTGCTCGCCTGTTCCGGCGGTCTCGACACCTCTTTTCTCGTGCCGTGGCTCGCCGAGCAACACGGTCGACCCATCATCACAGTGACGGTCGACACCGGTGGCATTGATGCCGCGGCGGCCAAACAGCTTGAGGAGCGAGCGATCGCCTTGGGCGCGGTAGCGCATCATCAGATCGACGCGCGCGCCGCTTACTTCGAGCAGGTGCTGCAGTACCTGATTATGGGCAACGTCCGTCGTGGTCAGCTCTATCCTTTGTGCGTCGGCGCGGAGCGGGTGATGCAGGCCCAGACGATTGCCCACATGGCGCGCAAACTCGGCACGAACTCGATTGCTCATGGCTGTACTGCAGCCGGCAACGACCAAGTGCGCTTCGAAGTTGCGCTGCGCACGCTAGCGCCGGAGCTGGAAGTGATCGCACCGGTGCGCGACCACGCGTTCAGCAGGCAGCAGGAGCTCGAATTTCTCGAAGCGCGCAAACTGCCGGTGCCACCCTACGGCGCTGCGTACTCCGTCAACCGCGGCCTGTGGGGTGTAACGATCGGCGGCAAGGAAACGCTCACCTCCACTGGTAGCATCCCCGACAGCGCCTGGGTGTTGTCCAAAGACGCGTTCAGCAAACCACGCGCCGCCACGCAACACAGTATTCAGTTCGACAAGGGCCGGCCCGTCGGCGTCGACGGCGTGCAGCTGTCACCGGTCGCTGTGATAGAGCAGCTTGAAGCGTTGGCCGCACCGTACGGCATTGGTCGCGGGATCCATCTGGGCGACACCATCATCGGCACCAAAGGCCGCGTGGCCTTCGAAGCGCCCGCTGCCGAGACCTTGTTAGTGGCGCACCGCGAGCTCGAGAAGCTGGTGCTCACCGGGCGCCAGCAGCGCATCAAGGAATCGCTCGCCGGGCCTTATGGCGACTGGGTGCACGAAGGCCAGTTACTCGATCCGGTATGCCGCGACATCGAGGCGCTGTTAGTCTCATCCCAGGAGCGTGTCACCGGCACCGTGCACGTGACCTTCCGCCCCGGCAGCCTGTTCGTCGACGGCGTCGACTCGGTACACTCGTTGATGACGGCCTCGAAAGGCGTCTACGGCGAGGCGGCGGGCGAATGGACACCGGCTGACGCGCTCGGATTTTCCAAGATCGTCTCGCTCACGGGCATGTTCCATGCGCGTGCTGGCCGTCAATAAGGTACTCAACGCATGCGAACCGTGATCGTCGATAAAGTTGCCTCCGTCACCCAGGCCTGTGGGCTCGGCAACGAAGTGCGCGTTGCAACCGACAGCATTCCCGCCGAGGGAAGGCGTGGTAGTCGTGGTCGAGATCCTCACTAATAAGTCCAACTACAACGCGATCGAACTGACTAGCGGTCGGATGGCCAAGTGCGTCAAGGGCGACATTGTCGTGGGCGCGTTAGGACATCGTAACGCGCTGTTTGGGTACTCCGGTCATGTGCCGAAGAGCGTCAAGGCAGGCGACGTCATTCAGATGCTCAATATCGGCGGCGTGCTGGGTATCTGCGACTCGGTGAATCCCGACAAGGGCAAGCCGTTCGACTGTCGCGTCATCGGCGGCGTCCTGCAGTTCCCTTATCTTGGCGAACGCATCGGTGTGCCGGCACGTGTGGGTTATCGGCAGCTAGACCAGGCCGCCAAACTCGAGACGCATGGCGTGCCAGTACTGGCCCTGGCCGGCACCTGCATGGAGGCGGGTAAGACGGCGGCGGCGGCGGCCATCATCAGCCGTATGCGGCATCGCGGTCTGCTGATCGATGCTTTCAAGGCCACTGGTGTGTCACTGCGCCGGGACATCCTCGCGTTCGAGGATGCCGGCGCGCGCAACACGCTTATATTTACTGATTTCGGCGTGGTCTCGACCACTCGCGCAGTCGGCCCTGCACTGACCCGCACGATGATCTCGGAGTTGTCGGACAAGCGGCCGGACGTCATTGTGTTCGAACTGGGCGACGGCTTGTTAGGCACATATGGAGTCGATTCGATTCTCGCCTGTGAGGATATTCGTGCGGCGCTGACGGGAGTCGTGCTGTCAGCCAATGACCCGGTGGCGGCCTATGGCGGCGTGGATATCCTGCGCGAACGCTTCAAGATCGAACCCATCGTCGTCACGGGGCCAGCCACGGACAACGCAGTGGGCGTGCAGATTATCGAGGAGCAGCTCAAAGTGCGCGCGTTCAACGCGCTCGCAGCCGGCGCCGCACTCGGCGACGCGGTGATCGACGCACTCAAGCTGACGCGGGCTAAACCGGTCGAGTCGGGCAACAGCGAATGACGCAGCGCATCCCCGCAATTGTTCTCGGCGGCACGGGCTATGTGTCGGGCGAGTTGTTGCGCCTGATTGCGGGCCATCCGCAGTTCGAGCTGGCCGGTGTGCTGTCCGACAGCCAACCTGGCGAATCGATCGGCAAAGCCTTTCCGCATCTCGCCGCCGTGTTGGACGGCGCGACGTTCAAGTCGCAGGTCGAGATCGCGCAGCTGGTCGGCACGCTGCCGCAGTCGGCACTGTTCTCGGCAGCGCCGCATGGTGCGTCCGCAGCGCTCATCGATAGCCTGCTGACGCGCGCCGAGACCGCCGGCACGCGCCCGCGAGTCGTCGATATCTCGGCAGATTTCCGCTATTCGACGGCGGCGGCCTATGAAGCGGTCTACAAACACCCCCACGGCGCTCCCGCACGGCTAGCGCAGTTCAGTTGCGCGGTGCCAGAGCACCTGGGCAAGCCGTCAACGCAGCACATCGGTCATCCCGGCTGCTTCTCGACCGCAACCCTGCTTGCCAGCGTCCCGTTGTTAGCGTCGGGCTGGGTGGAGCCGACGTTATTCGTCGCCGCGGTCACCGGTAGCACCGGCTCAGGGCGCAAGGCGACCGAGAGCACACACCATCCGCTGCGACACAGCGACCTGTACTCCTACAACGCGCTCGTGCACCGACACATCCCGGAGATCACCGCCTGTGCCGCAGCGGCGAGCGGTGTCAGCGCGGACTTTGCGTTCGTACCGCATTCAGGTCCGTTTGCGCGCGGCATTCACGCTACGGTGCAGGCGACGCTCAAGTCACCGCGCGATGCCAAGCAGGTGATCGGAATGCTGCGCGACTACTATCAACACGCACCATTCGTGCGGGTACTCGATACGGCACCGCGCATGAAGGATATTGTCGCCAGCAACTATGCGCATCTGTCGGCCAGCGCCAATGGTCGCACCGTCGCCGTTATGAGCGTCGTCGACAATCTCAACAAGGGCGCGGCGGGCGGCGCAGTTCAGTGGATGAACCGACTGTTTTCGCTGCCTGAGACGACCGGACTCACCGCACCGGCTGCGGGCTGGACCTGATGTCAATTCTACCAACTCAAGCCAAGCAAGAAATGCACAGCCATGAACGCCGTCATTGACACTAACCTCTCGCCCGCCGATGGGCTGGCGCCGGTTTACTCCCAATATCCGCTCGAAGTCACGCGCGCGGACGGCGTGTGGTTGCACACCCGCGATGGTCGCCGTGTGCTCGATCTCTATGGTGGCCATGCCGTCGCGGCACTCGGCTACGGCCATCGCGGCTGGCTACAGGCGCTTACGCAGCAGGCCGGCAGCGCCGCCTTTCAGAGCAACGCTGTCGCGATGGAGGTGCGAGCGCGTGCCGCGCAGCGACTGCTGCAGTTTGCGCAGCTACCGCTCGACAGCGTGTTCTTTATCAACTCGGGTGCAGAAGCCAATGAAAACGCCTTCAAGATGGCGTTCAAGATGCGCGCGGGCCGCACGCATATCGCCGCGATCGAACATAGCTTTCATGGCCGCACCGACGCCGCAGCCGCTACTACCTGGGGCGCCGCCGCCAAGTGGTATCACCTGCCCCGCGCGCCATTTGACGTCAGCTGGATCCCACGCGCTGATCCAGCCGCTATCGCACAGCACGTCACTGACAACACGGCGGCCGTGATTGCGGAGCCCGTACAAGGTGTCGGCGGCGCCTTCGATCTTGGCGCCGAGTATCTGCAGGCGCTGCGCGAGCGCTGCGATGCCGTCGGTGCACTACTCATTCTCGATGAAGTCCAGTGCGGCATGGGTCGCACCGGCCAGCCGTTCGGCGCTAACTACTTTGGCGTCAGGCCCGATATGGTCACCACCGCCAAAGCACTCGGCAATGGCTTCCCCGTGGCCGCGTTGCTGATGAGCCCGGCAGTCACGCAGGCGCTCAAACTGGAAGGTCTCGGCACCACTTTCGGCGGCGGCCCGATGGCCTGCGCAGTGGTCGAAGCGGTGGTCGAGGCGATCGAATCAGGCAAACTGTTGGACAACGTCAAGGACGTGTCGGCCTACATCCGCCAGACTTGCGTGGTGGGTCCGGTGGTCGGCTCGCAGGGCGCGGGCTTTTTGCTCGGCCTCAAGACCAGCCGGCCCGCCAAGGAAGTGCAGGCGGCGCTACTGGCACAGAACATTCTGACCGGCACCAGCGGCGACCCGCAGGTCGTACGCCTGTTGCCACCGTACACACTGGAGCGGCAGCACGTCGATCTACTGACAGCCGCGCTACAGACCATTTGAGCAGTTAGTCATGCACAGCTTTCTCGACTTGGCTGATCATTCTGGCGAGGAAATCGCCGCGCTGCTGGCGCTGGCGAAACGCCTTGAGCAGCACCCCGAACCGCAAGCCCTTGCGGGCAAGATTCTCGGGTTGTTGTTCTTCAATCCCAGCTTGCGAACGATGTCGTCCTTCCAGGCTGGCATGGCCCGACTCGGCGGTTCGTCCTTTGTGATCTCAGCTGGCAATGGCACCTGGCAACTCGAAACACGGCGCGGCGCCATCATGGATGGTGTGGCGGCGGAGCACGTTCGCGAAGGCGTGCCAGTACTGTCTCACTACTGTGACGTGCTCGGCATCCGCGCGTTCGCTGGCGGCACGAATCTGAATGAGGATCTGGCCGAGACCAGCTTCCGGGAGATGACGAGCCTGGTCGCCAAGCCCGTGATCAATATGGAGTCAGCGGTCAACCATCCGTGCCAGGCACTCGCGGATTGGAAGACGATGGACGATCTCGGCTTGCCACAGCGGGCGAAGTTCGTGCTGTCGTGGGTCAACCATCCGCGCGCCTTGCCACTCGCGGTGCCATCGGCCACGGTCCATATGGCTGCGATGCGCGGCATGGATGTGGTCGTGCTGCGGCCCGAGGGGTTTGCGTTGCCAGACGCCATCATGGCCAAAGCACGTGCGGCGGCGGATTCTGCTGGCGGCACGCTGCGTGAGACCAGTAACCGCGCCGAGGCGCTCGCAGGAGCGCAGGTCGTCTATGCCAAAGAATGGGGCTGCACCTCGCACTACGGCAATGCCGACGTCGATCGTGAGCTGCGCAGCAAGCTCATCGACTGGTGTGTGCGCGATAGCTGGTTCGAGCACACGCTTGCCGACTGTCGCCTGATGCACTGCCTGCCAGTGCGCCGCAACGTCGCGGTAGCCGACGAAGTACTCGATAGTGCACGTAGCGTCGTGCAACGCGAGGCGTACAATCGCATGACGGTGCAGATGGCCGTCCTGCATTCCCTCTTATCGGGTCGTCAGACCTAACCACCGACGAGTTCCAACACCATGAATGTGATGATGCACCGTTCCGATCCGACCGCGACCATTCGCAGCTTGCGCAGCGCGGCGCCATACATTCGGATGTTCAAGGGCAAAGTCTTTGTCGTCAAAGCGGGCGGTGGCGTGTTTGGCGATCCCGAAGCGACCCGCGGTCTGATCGAACAGATCGCGATCCTGCACTACTTCGGCGTGCGAGTGGTGTTCGTGCATGGCGGCGGACCGCAACTGACCGAGATCACCGAAGCGCTGGGCGTACCCACGCGGATGGTGCAAGGCCGACGCATCACCGATCAGAAGTCGATTGATGCCACGTCGATGGTTCTGAACGGCCTCGTCAATACCCGCATCCTCGCGATCTGCCGCGATCTGGATATCGACGCGGTCGGCATCAGCGGCGTCGATGCCGGGTTGGTGCGCGCGCATCGGCGACCGCCGGTGACGATGAGCGACGGTGAAACGGTCGACTTTGGCTTCGTCGGCGACATCGACGCCGTCGATCCAACGGTGATCCGCAAGCTGCTCGACAACGGTTTGATGCCGGTCATCAGTCCACTCTCCGCCGACAGCCACGGCACGCTCCTGAATATCAATGCTGACACCGTGGCGGCTGCAATCGGTGCCGCGTTGTCCGCCGAGAAACTGATTCTCTGCACCGGCGCGCCCGGCATTCTCGAGCGTGTCGAAGATCCCTCTTCAGTCATTTCATACACCGATCTGCGGGGCCTGAAAAAGATGCGCGAGGATGGTTCGATTGTCGACGGCATGTTGCCGAAGGCGAAGGCGATTGAAGATGCGATCCGCGGCGGCGTGCGGCGTGTCCATGTGATTTCCTACCAGGCGCCTGAGGGTATTCTCACGGAAGTGTTTACTAACGAAGGTACCGGTACGCTCGTCGTGGCGGATGTCAACGCGCTGACACCGGCTGAACAGAATGCGAGCAGCTGACTGATGACACGCTTGTGGGACAAGGGCGCGCCGCTCGATCAGCGCGTACTACAGTTCACCGCAGGCGAGGACTATGCGCTCGACGAACGGCTGGTGCAGTACGACGTGCAGGCGTCGCTGGCCCATGCGGCAATGTTGCATGCCCAGCAGTTGTTATCAGCCGATGACTACGCGGCGATCAAGAACGGCTTGACGGAACTCGGCGCGCAACACGCGCGCGGCGAGTGGTGCATCAGCCTCGCAGACGAAGACGGCCAGACAGCCCTCGAGTCACGCTTGACCGCGCGGATCGGAACCGCCGGTGGCCGCGTGCACCTCGGTCGCTCGCGCAACGATCAGGTACTCACGGCGCTGCGCCTCTATATGCGTGAGGCCACGCGTGAACTAGGTACGCAGGCCGATGCGGTGGCGGCAGCGCTCGATGCGCTGGCAGCCCGCCACGATGCAGTCGTCCTCCCCGGCTACACCCACATGCAGCAGGCGATGCCGAGCAGCGTGGCGCTGTGGGCCGGCGGCTTCGCCGCCGAGTTACGCGATGATGCGGCCGGTGTTACGAGCGTGCAGCGCCGGCTGGCGAGTTCCCCGCTAGGCTCGGCTGCGGGTTACGGCACGCCAGGACTACCGATCGACCGCGCGGCAACTGCCGCCGCGCTCGGTTTTGATCAGCCGCAGCAGCCGGTGACGGCCGTGCAGCTCTCGCGCGGCAAGGCGGAAGCGCAGTTGCTGTTCGAGTGCACGTTGTTAGCACAGGACCTGGGCCGCCTGGCTGCTGATCTGCTGCTGTTTTACACGCAGGAGTTCGCGTTCATCAAATTGCCGGATGATTTCACCACCGGCTCGTCGATCATGCCGCAGAAGCGCAATCCAGACGTCTGTGAACTGGTACGCGGTCGTACCGCAACGGCCCAAGCCGCGCTGCTCGAGGCACTCGCGATCTATGCCAAACTGCCGTCGGGCTATCAGCGTGATCTGCAACTGCTGAAGGCACCATTGTTTCGCGGTATCGACAGCGTGCTGCAGAGCTGCGCGATCATGACGGCACTTTTGGCGGGCGTGCAGTTTGCCCGCGACATCACGCTCGATCCCGCGCTCCACGCCGCCGAAGAAGCGAACGCATTGGTCGTCGAAGAGGGCATTCCCTTCCGTGAGGCCTACCAGCGCGTGGGCACAAAGCGCAAGCCGTGAGCCGATCGACGCGGCTGTGGCATGGCGAGCTAACACTCGCGGCCATCAATGCCAGCCATACCAACACCATGGCCGCACACGTCGGAGTTGTCTTCACCGAACTCGGCGAGGACTTCCTGCGCGCCACGCTACCGGTGGACCCGCGTACCATTCAACCGATGGGCGTTCTGCACGGCGGCGTCTCGATGATGTTCGCTGAGACGCTAGCGGCTGCCGCAGCGCACTGCACGATCGACGTGTCGCAGTACGAGTGCGTTGTGCAGGAGAGTAACGCCAATCACTTGCGTCCGGGGCTGCCAGGGCTTGTAATTGGCACAGCACGACCCCATCACTTGGGTGCTCGCAGCCAGGTATGGGGCGTCGAGATTGACGATGAGCGTGGCCGCAGGATTTGCGTGGCGCGCTGTACCTTGTCTGTCGTCAAGTTGTCTGTCATCAAGCAGGCGGCCGCTGGTAATCAGGGGCCGCGCCAGGAGTGACCATGAACACCACTGTGCTCGATTCCGCAAAACCCGTCGATCAGTCCCTGGTCACTTATACGCACGTCATTTATGGCTTGCACGCGCTTGCCGTGGTGATCGGCCTGACGTCTGCCGCAACCATCGTGGGCACGTTTGTCTGGAGCGTGCCGTCAATCATTGCCGTGGTGATGAACTACGCGCGACGCAACGATGTGCGCGGCACCTTGCTGGAGTCGCATTTCACCTGGCAAATCCGCACGTTCTGGTACACGCTCGTCTGGGCGGTCGTCATCTCGGTGATATCGTTCCCGCTGGTGCTGCTATTGGGGCTTGGCTTCTTGACGTTTTTTCTCGGCTTTGGGGCGCTCGGTGTCTGGGTGCTGTATCGGGTCGTGCGCGGCTGGCTCGCGCTGCGTGACGCCCGACCGATGTATGTCTAACAACGTGCGGGGACTCATCAGGTTGGCCCTACTGTTCGCGGCGCTGGCAACCATTGCTTGCGGCCAGAAGGGCGCACTGTATCTGCCGCAAGCCGAGAGTGAAATCATCACGCGGCCGACGCAGACACCCGCAGCGACGCAGTCGCCAGACGCAACGACTGAGACGCCAGCGCCGGATGCCACGACACCGGACGAGCCACCGCGCCCGCAGTAGAGCGCAGACACTCGATCGTCAGCGTGCGATCGCTATACTTGCGACACCATGAATAAGCCCGACCTCGTGCTGATCGACGGCTCGTCGTATCTGTATCGCGCGTTTCACGCCTTGCCGCCGTTCACCAGCTCACGCGGTGAACCGACCGGTGCCGTATTAGGCGTACTGAACATGCTCACCAAATTCCTCAAGGAGTATCCGGTCGAGCGAATCGCCGTCGTCTTCGATGCGCCCGGCAAGACTTTTCGCGACGAGCTATTTGCCGAATACAAGGCACACCGCCCGCCGATGCCGGACGACTTGCGGTCGCAGATCGAGCCCTTGCTCGAGGCGGTCCGGGGTCTGGGCCTGCCTGTAGTCCAGCTCACGGGCGTCGAAGCCGACGACGTGATTGGCACGCTGGCCTGCACTGCCGCTGCTAAGGGCCTGCAGGTGCTGATATCCACAGGCGACAAGGACATGGCGCAGCTCGTCGACGCGCACGTCACGCTGATCAATACGATGAGCAACACGGTCCTCGATCGGGATGGCGTCAAGCGCAAATTCGACGTCTGGCCGGAACAGATCATCGACTATCTCGCCCTCGTCGGCGACAGCTCGGACAACATCCCGGGAATCGACAAAGTTGGCCCCAAGACTGCGGCCAAGTGGTTAGGGCAGTACGAGACCGTCGACGCGATCGTCGCACATGCGGCCGATATTCCCGGCAAGGTGGGCGAGAATCTGCGCGCGGGTCTCGACACACTGGAATTGGCGCGCAAGCTGGCAACGATCCGCACCGACGTCGAGTTGCCGGTCGAATTCGATCAACTCACGCGCGGCGCGATCGACACTGATGGGTTACGCCAGCTCTACACACGCTTGGAGCTACGCTCGCTGCTGAAGCAACTCGATGTTGGCATCGCACCGGCCGACGCTGCCCCGGTCGCGCCACACAGTCAGGCGAACACGTCACCCGCCCAGCCGCAGCGTGCGACGCCGCCGCGACACTACGAGATGATCACGACGGCAGCCTCGTTGACTGACTGGCTCACGCGCCTAACCAACTGCGAGTTGTTTGCCTTCGATACCGAGACGACGAGCCTCGATTACATGCAGGCCCAGATCGTGGGCGTGTCGTTCTGCATCGAGCCGGGCAAGGCGGCGTACGTGCCGCTGGGCCACGACTACGCCGGCGCGCCACCACAGCTCGATCGGGACGCGACGCTGGCAAAGCTGAAGCCGTTGCTGGAAGCGAGTTCACCCGGCAAGATCGGTCATCACCTCAAGTACGACGCACACGTACTCGCCAATCACGGCATCGCACTCGGCGGCATGCGCTACGACTCGATGCTCGAATCGTACGTCTGGAACAGTGTCGCCACGCGACACGACATGGATTCGGTCGCCCTCACCTATCTGGGTGTCACTACGATCCACTACGAGGACGTCGCCGGCAAAGGCGCCAAGCAGATCGGCTTCAGTCAGGTGCCGATCGAAGTAGCCAGTGCCTACGCTGCAGAGGACTCCGACGTCACGCTGCAGTTGCATCAAGCACTCTGGCCGCAGATTCAGACCATACCGGCGCTGCAAAAGCTCTACGAAGAGATCGAGCAACCGCTGGTCCAAGTGCTGCTGGGCATGGAAGCCACCGGCGTTCTCATCGATCGCAAGATGCTGCAGACACAGAGTACCGAGCTCGCCAAGCGGCTACTCGAGCTCGAGAGCGAAGCGCATGCAGAGGCTGGTCAGGAGTTCAACCTCGACTCGCCCAAACAACTGCAGCAGATTCTGTTCGAGAAGCTGAACCTGCCGGTCATGCGCAAGACGCCAAAAGGCCAGCCATCCACGGCCGAAGACGTACTCGAGGAACTCGCCGCCAGCTATCCGCTACCCAAACTGATTCTCGAATACCGGGGCTTGGCCAAACTGCGCTCGACCTATACTGACAAACTGCCGGGGCAGATCAATGAGCGCACGGGTCGCGTCCACACGTCTTATCACCAGGCTGTGGCGCAGACCGGCCGCTTGTCCTCCACCGACCCCAACCTGCAGAATATTCCGATCCGCACCGCTGAAGGTCGCCGCATCCGGCAGGCATTTATCGCGCCGCCAGACTATGTGTTGATGGCGGCTGACTACTCGCAGATCGAGCTGCGGATCATGGCGCATCTGTCCGAGGACGAGGGTCTTCTGCAGGCCTTCGCGAGTGATCAAGATATCCATCGAGCCACTGCGGCGGAGGTATTCGCAGTCGACATCGATGCGGTCAGCAGTGAACAACGTCGCTCTGCCAAGGCTATCAACTTCGGCCTGATTTATGGCATGAGCGCGTTTGGTCTGGCGCGTCAATTGGGAATCGATCGAGGCTCCGCCGCTAACTACGTCGAGCTCTATTTCGATCGCTATCCGGGGGTCAAGCGCTATATGGACGAGACCCGCGCGCACGCCAAAGAGGCAGGCTTTGTCGAGACGGTGTTCGGCAGACGTCTCTATCTGCCCGATATCCGCGCGCGCAATCGGCAATTACAGCAGTACGCGGAACGCACGGCGATCAACGCACCCATGCAGGGGACAGCGGCCGACATCATCAAGAAGGCGATGTTGAGTGTCGATGCATGGTGCCGACGAGAACCAGGGCGTGCCCGGCTGATCATGCAAGTGCATGACGAGTTGGTACTGGAAGTTCGGCACGACGAGATCGAGACGGTGCGCGCGGCCGTCCGCGAGCACATGGCCACCGCGGCCGAGCTACGGGTACCGCTCAAAGTCGACATCGGCACCGGCGCCAACTGGGACGAGGCGCACTGAACAGCGCCGTCGTCAGAGCAGCGGCTTAATCGGCATCCACTGCCAGAATGCCACTCGCAGCCGTTTGCTCCACGGCGCGTAACGATCCACATCTTCTGCGGCACGCCAACTGTTAGTGGGTAGCATGTCGGTGGCGATGGACTCGGCGACGAGTCGCGCCTGCGACGAGTCGTGGATCACCACGCCAACCTCGGTGTTGAGATTCTCCGAACGCGGATCCAGGTTGAAGGTGCCGACGTACACCTTCTCGGCGTCGATGACCATGGTCTTGGCGTGTAGCGCAAACACTGGCGACTGC
The DNA here is from genome assembly GCA_016703895.1 of Pseudomonadota bacterium. Taxonomy (GTDB): domain Bacteria; phylum Pseudomonadota; class Gammaproteobacteria; order Steroidobacterales; family Steroidobacteraceae; genus CADEED01. Next base: position 98,822 of record JADJBE010000008.1, on the reverse strand, counting down.
TCTCGCAAGGCGATATACCGCTGCATCACCGTGGTACGAACCGCCGGATCCGGACGGTACTCAAAAATCTCGAGCCCCATCGCGAGCAGTTCGCTGCGCTGATTGCGATAGCCGCTGAACGCCTGCAAATTGTCCGTTGAGCCGAGCGAATTGGTGCTGATACGAATGCGCACGCCGCGCGTCCGCGCTCGTCTAAACAACTCGATTGCAGCATCGGACAGCACCAGGTAGGGCGACTGAATGAGCACCTCACTGCGGGCATTTTCCACTAGAGTCGCTAGTGCAGTAGTCGTCCGACCACCGCCGGCTAGCCCGTCTCGACCCGCGTTCTTGCCCGGCTCGTCGCTCAGGAATTCCACCCGGCCCCAGGTCACTTTGGCCGCCAGCGCCTGAAAGCCGCTCGGGATATCTGCCAAGGTCGCACGGATCTCGGGTGCAAAGTTCGCCGGCGAGGTGGCATAGCCTCGCAGCGTACGGTACATCTGGCGCACCGGCGCCGCGTCGGCCGTCAAACCCTTCTGCAGCACGCCGATTCGCTCATAGAGCCGCTCGACCGGCACCGCGTAGCTGCTGTTCCAGAATTGCTCGAAACTGCTGCGCATCGACGGCACCACTGCCCCTAACACCAGCACGTCACGATCACGAAAGTTGTATTGGTGATCGAAGTCGAAATACTCATCGGCCATGTTGCGACCACCCGTGATTGCAATCTGCCCGTCGACGATGAAGGTCTTGTCATGCATGCGCTGGTTAGAACCGCGGAAGTCGGTGAGGATGTTGACGATTCTCCGGTGCAACGGCACGCCAACCGAATGGACTGGATTGTAGATACGGATGTCGATATTGGGATGCAGAGCCAACGCCAGCAGCGAATCGTCGGGTGCATCGATCAGCAAGTCATCCACGATCACGCGGACACGGACACCGCGATCGGCGGCCCGCAGCAGCGCTTCAGTGGCGAGCGTACCGATGTTGTCCGTACTCCAGATGAAATACTGCACCTCGATAGTGCGGCGTGCGTGCTCGACCAACCAGGCACGCGCCAGCAAGGCTTCTTCGCCACGATCGAGCACATAGCTGCCCGTCAGTCCGGCACGCGCAGCGATTTGAGTGTCGATGAACGCGCGCGGATCAGGCGGCGTCGCTGCGTAAACCAAACCTCCACACGCCAGCAACGCCAGACTCAACACAGGCGAGAAACGCACGCGCCTGGCGGCAACGTTCATTGAGGGCACTCCATTGATTACATCTTTTTGCAATTCAGTCCGCTGATTGGCCCTGCCCACTAGCCACCGGTCGTAAAATAGCGCTGTCGGCGCGCGGGCAAGTCGCGTGTTCGACGCTACACGTAAGAACTTCTACGCAACCAGAGGCACGACAACATGGCCGGATATTTTCAGCTCAAGCAGTCGGCAAGCGGACAGTACATGTTCAATCTCAAGGCTGGCAACCACGAAACCATACTCACCAGCCAGCTCTACAGCAGCAAAGCGGCTGCGGAAGGCGGCATCGAGTCAGTGCGCAAGAACGCCGCTGACGACGCCAACTTCGAACGCAAGACAGCTAGCGACGGCTCACCCTACTTCGTACTGAATTCTGCGGCCAACGGCCAGACGGTCGGCAAGAGCGAAATGTATCAATCCGCCGCGGCCATGGAGAACGGCATCGCATCGGTGAAGACGAATGCTGGCGATGCCAGCGTCAAGGAAGCCTAGCAAGGCTTGGGTGCGGCGACGACCTGAGTCGTCGCCGCTACCATGGCAGCACTTTGCCGTCGAAATTCAGGAATGAGCCTGTTTGTGACGGCTGCAACTCGCCGATCACCCGGATCATGCTCGAGACACTCTCTTCAGGTTGCATGAACCCAGGCACGTCGAAGTCCTGGAGTTTCTCCACCTTCACGCCACCGGGATGGATACTGACAACCGTGATGCCGCGCGCCTGGGTTGCGACCGCCATGCTGGTCATCGCCATGTTCACGGCCGCCTTGCTGGTCTTGTAATAGACGCGCCCCGGCAGATTCTGCGCGGCCGCGCCAAACGACCCGGCCAGCGATGAAATGACAACAATCACCTTGCGCTCGCTGCTCGCCACGTTCTCGAGAAAAGCTTCCGATACTTTGAGCGGACCGCGCACATTGGTCTGCATGAAGGTGTTGAACAGCTCATGATCGAGGCTGCCAAACTGCTGCGGTCGAGCGTCTCGCAGATCGCCAACGATCGCCGCGTTATTGATCAACACGTCTATCGGCTTGCCGCGGTACTGCTGCGCGAGGCGGTCTATCTCGCCAAGATCCGTGACATCCATGCGCGCGGCCAATACGCGTTCGGGATGTTGCCGCGCTAACTCGGCGAGCGACCCTGGCAGGTCTTGACCTCGGTAAGTCGCGATCACGGTCCAACCGAGTGCCGCGTACTCCTTGGCAAATTCGAGCCCGATGCCGCGATTTGCGCCCGTGATCAGCACCGTGGCCGCACTGACAGGCAGCACCGCCTGCAAGCTCAACAATACTGTGGTCACCGAAATCGCCAGCCAACCGGTACGCATGGCGCTAGTGTACCGGCCGCAAGCCCAGGAATGGCAGGCTGAACCAGCGATAGCCACCCAACACCGTCTGCAGTGCGATCGGCAGGCCGATGCCAACGACCATGCAGATGTCGAAATGCACGCCGCGATGTTGCGCAACATCGACGAGCGCGGCCGCCAGCCGCGTCCCGATGCCCACTGAAAAAGGGTGGAACAGATAGATCGTGAAGGCAAAGCCGCCGATCAAGGCCAACGGCTGCCAAGCACGACGATGGCGAAGGATCAGCACGTTGGCGGACAGCCCGACAGCGACAATCAGCGCTGTTTGGACGTAACCGTCGATACTGCCGTCGCTACTTAGATAGTCGAAGTACGCGAGTTGCTGCACAGCCATTGCTGCGGTGAACAGTACCGCATAGCTCGCCACCACACCAGGTCGAGCCAGCGCCGCGGCGAATCGCTTCAATCCATAACCCAACACGAAGAACGGCAGCAGGTAACAAGCCGCACCGAGACTGAGCAGTGCGATCCGCGGCACAAAAATGTTGACGGCTACGGCGAGCAGGAACGTCAGCTGCCAGCCCCGGCAGGTACGCAACAGTTGGCGGTAGTCCAGGTAGCCTACTAACAGAAATGACGTTATAGGCCACGACGAGCAAGATCGCCACACCGCGCAGTGTCTCGATTGACAAGTCTTTTTGGCTAACACGTCTGTCTCGCATACTGGCAATGCTGCTGTGGCATGGCAACTAGCTCGCCGCGAGTCTAGATGTTAGCGTTGCAGAAATTCAGTAGGTAATCGCCGACATCGCCAATCGGCGACAGCGCGTGCTGCGCCGCGCTGGTGGTCGCGACGCGACGACAGGGCGACAAACTGATCCGACGATATTACCATCCCTTGCACTAACTACTTAGTGTGTCACCAAGGGTTTACGCAATGCGCATTGGGTTCGCGAGCCGGGCTCGCAGAGTGATCGTGGTGCTTTGCATCATCAGCGCGCCTGTCGCGGCGCCAACAATGGCCGCGGACAATGGCTTTTATCTCGGCGCTGGCATTACCGAGTCGAAACTCGACAATATCGGCGGCAGCGTCGACCTCAATGACACGCGATTCAAGCTCATCGCCGGCCTACGGCCGCTCGACTGGCTGGGCGCCGAACTCAATTACTTCGATCTAGGGCGCGACGACACGAGCACGGCACTCGGCACCACTCGCGTCAAGAGCCGGGCGCTGGCCGCCTTTGCCGTTGGCTACCTGGGCCTCGATCCAGCGCCGATCGACCTGTTTGTCAAAGCCGGCCTGGCACGCTGGCGCCTCGAGGGCGACCTTGGTAGCGCGCTAGGCAACGTCAACCTGGCGCAGGACGGCAACGAATTTGCGTATGGGGCAGGCGTGCAGGCGCGCCTCGGCAGTCTCGCGCTGCGGCTCGAATATGAGAGTTTCGAGGTCGAGAACACGACTGGTGCGACGCTCTATTCGCTCGGCGTCAGTTGGACATTTCTGTAGCGTCGAAACGACAGGCAGAATTGCAACCCATTGAATTTTAAGGTTTTTAATTTTTGGAACCCACGGAACCTTTGAGCATGTCCTGCCTCTAATTCCCTGAGCGCCCCAAGCGCTCCCCGCTTCCCTCCCTGAGCGGGCATAACCCGGTTGCATGAGACCTGTGCCGGGTTTTCCTAGCCCCGATGGCGCAAGCCATCGGGGCATTCTTTTGGTTAGTCCGAACTAGCGGCCGAAGCCGACAACCACGCGACCATCAAGTCTTGCGCCGCCGTCACACCGGTGTTGTCGTGCACCGATAAGAGCTGCACGCTGGCCTCGCTGCCAAGCAGATTGTGCGCGGTCTTGAGTGCCACGGTCCGCTCCAAGCGGGTCGATTTATCCGCCTTCGATAGCAACACATGCACTTTCTTATCCGCGTCGCGCGCCCAGTCGATCAACTGCGCGTCACGGCTACCAACGCCGCGACGCACGTCGACGATCAAGAACAGACCCACCAACGATTGCCGGGCGCGCAATGCATCAATCAACGCTACCCATAGGCGTCGTTCTGTAGCCGCAACCGAAGCATAGCCATAGCCCGGCAGGTCGACGATGCGCTGCAGGGGCGCAACTTCGAAGAAATTCAACAGCCGGGTCTGGCCCGGCGCCTTGCTGGTACGCGCCAACGCCTTACGCTCGGTCAATGCGTTGATTGCGCTTGATTTACCCGCATTTGAGCGGCCAGCGAACGCCACCTCATGGCCGCTGTCCGCAGGAAACTGAGCGCTACCGGCAACGGAGAGTAGGAAATGCGCTTTTGGAAATCGGCTCATGGCAGGGCGATCCGGGTGGCAGGCGCGGCGACCAGTATACGAGCAGGAAGCCGGCATGGGCTCTGGTGTACAATTTCGGGCCTTTCCGCGGAGCCCGAGTTCCCCATGATCACCCGTTCCCCTGCCGAATTCGTCCAGCAAGCCCGACTTGGCTTGACCGCTATGGCCATGGCACTACTGTTGCCATTCACGGCCCTCGCGCAAACCCCCGCCGGCAATGCCACGCTCGTCGGTAGCGCGGAAGCGGGTGCCAACAAGACTGCGGTCTGCGCGGCCTGTCATGGCGTCGACGGCAACAGCGTCAACCCGGATTGGCCCAGCTTGGCGGGGCAAAATGCCGCCTATCTCCGGGAGCAGCTGAGCCTGTTCATCAGCAGCAAGCGGGTCAACGACCTGATGTACCCGATGGTGTCGGACCTGGCGCCGCAAGATGTCGCGGACATCGCCGCCTATTACGCCACTCTAACGCCGACTGGCCTCGAAGCTGATCCGTCATATTGGCAGGCTGGCGAGGCACTCTATCGAGCTGGCGACGCCAAGCGCGGCATTCCCGCCTGCGCCGCCTGCCATGGTCCGGTCGGTGCCGGCAACCCGGCCAACGGCTACCCAGCGATCAGAGCGCAGCACTCCGTGTACGCCTCGAACCAATTGCAGGCGTATGCAAATGGAACGCGCTATCAGGACGCCACCGACCCTGAGAACGTCAAGCAGTACCAATCGCGCAACGGGCAGATGATGGCAACAATTGCGGCCCGGCTCACGGCTGAGGACATCCGGAATCTGGCATCGTACATGCAGGGTCTGCGCTAATCCGTTTTGTGGCGAGGGTGCTCCAATGCAAGTGATCCGTGGCTTCAGTCTTCTCTCCGTGTTAGCGAGTATCACACTGGTCGCCTGCGCGCGTGAGCCCGCTGCCAGTGTCAGCGCGGCCCAGCCAGAAACTCCGCCGGTAGTAACCCAGAGCTTCACCGTGCCTGCCGCGGAACCGAATACCGCTCAACCGAACGTCGTTGTGGCCGATGCGACGAGTGCCACCACCAGCGTGGCCGCCTCGGTCGGAGCCGGTGGTCGCTGGAAACTTGGCACTAACTACTCACAGCTATCCCCGGCGCAACCCACAGGCGTATCCTCAGGCAAGGTAGAAGTGGTCGAAATATTCTGGTACGGCTGCGGCCACTGCTACCAGCTCGACCCGTTCCTCGAGAGCTGGAAGAAGAACAAGCCGGACTATATCGAGTTCGTGAGGCTGCCAGTCATCTGGGGACCGGCGCACAAGCAGCATGCGCGGCTTTACTACGCCATCCAGACTCTCAAGCGACCTGACCTGCATACCAAAGCCTTCGATGAAATCCATCGCAAGGGCAATATGCTCGCCGCGCAGTCGGAAGAAGAGGCGCGCAAGCTGCAATGGGACTTCATGAAGGCCAACGGTGTCAGTGAGCAGGATTTCAATGCCGCTTATGATTCGTTCAGCATGAATACCAACCTGCAGCGTGCCGAGGAGCTGACCAAGCGTTATCGGGTTGAAGGTGTGCCCATCGTGATCGTCGACGGGCAGTACAGCACCGATCTGGGCCAAGCGGGTGGCAATAGCAATTTGCTCGCAGTGATCAACGATCTCGCGGCCAGCCGCCGCGGTAGCTGACGCCCCCTAAAAACCCGTGCTGAGCGCGTTCTCGCCGCAAGCGCAGGGTCTGACGCGGGTCGAGCTACCGGCCGACGCGGTGTTGCCAAGCGACGCCGTCTGGTTTGATCTGATCGAGCCCACACCGACTGAAGAGCAGCGCGTCGAATCCCACTTGTCTATCGATGTCCCCACGCGCGACGAGATGCGTGAAATCGAGGCGTCCAACCGCTTGTACGAAGAGGACGGCGCGCTTTACATGACGGCGACCGTCGTGACCAAGCTCGAAACCGAACTGCCGGAAAACAGCCAGGTGACGTTCATTCTAATGCCGGCTAACAAGCTGGTCACCAATCGTTATGTCGATCCGCTGCCTTTCCGCCGCTTCATCGCCTATGCCGCGCGCCACCCTAACTCCTGCGGCACAGCGCAAGGTTGTCTGGCTGGCCTGCTCGAGGCAATCGTCAACCGCATCGCCGACGTGATCGAACGTGTGGCGACCGATCTGGATGCGGCCTCGGCGGAGGTCTTTGCCGCCTCCAAACGCCGCCGCGGTGCGGCCCGGGACTTCCGCAGGGTGCTCGAGAACCTCGGTCAGGACGGCGAACTCGTCTCCAAGGCCCGCGAGTCGTTGGTCAGCTTAGGGCGCTTGTTAGCCTTTCTGCAGCAGTCGAGCACCGTGCCGATGACGCAGGACACTCGCGCGCGCTTTCGCAGCGTGGCGCGGGACGTGCTGGCGTTGAGCGATCACGCGTCCTTCCTCGGCACAAAGACCTCGTTCATCCTCGACGCCACCCTCGGTATGATCAATATCGACCAGAACAATATCTTGAAGATCTTCTCGATGGTCACAGTGTTCTTGCTGCCGCCCTCGGTCATCGCGGCCGTGTTCGGCATGAATTTCGCCACCATGCCCTGGCTCCGGGAGCCGTGGGGATTTGGTGCAGCGATGGGGCTGATGGGCCTCGCCGCCATCGTGCCGTTTGTCTTTTTCAAGCGTAAGGGCTGGTTGTAGTCGCCCGCAACGCCACGTCAACCGATGGCCGTTGGGGTAGACTACGGCGGTCTGCGCGCCCGTAGCTCAGCTGGATAGAGTGGCGGCTTCCGAAGCCGTAGGTCGCAGGTTCGACTCCTGCCGGGCGCGCCATTCTCAGCTTCTCACGGTATAATTTGCCAGGTTTTCCAAACGGCGATTGCCAGGATCTAAGTCTCGTGAGCCAGCAGGATTCGCACTTCTTCAATACCTTCAGCGTCATCATCGGCTTGTTGGTCGTTATCACCATCTTGCTGTTGGCGCTCGCACGAGTCGTCGGCGCGAATACGCAGGTGGTACATCAGCGCGTTGATCCGAAATATGTGGCCGGCGTTGCCGAGAGCATTGTGCCATTCGCGCGGGTTGCGGTTGCCGGGCAGGACAACAGCGCACTCGTCATTGTCGATACCAAGGCTAGCGCCGGTTCCGGGCCGGCTTTACCCGAAGATGGCAACGCTGCCTACGAGATGGCCTGCAAGAGCTGCCACGGCGCCGGCATTGCCGGGGCACCCAAGTCTGGCGATCGAGCAAGCTGGGCGCCGCGCATCGCAAAAGGCAACGACACGCTTTACAAGCACGCCATCGAAGGCTTCACCGGCACGGCTGGCATGATGCCTGCCAAAGGTGGTCGCACCGCTTGGCCGGACGAGATCATCCGCGCCGCCGTGGACCACATGGTCGAGATCAACAAATAGTTAGCGCCCGGCAGTTAGTCAGGTCGCTAGACGAGGTACTCTCGCACGAGATCGGCCGACACCTGCCATAGTTTCTCGGCTAACTCTGGGTTCTCGCTATTGCCACCGATCACGACTGGATTACAGTCGATGAAATATCGGCCGCTGACCTTCTCAACGGCAGGATTTGCCGCCAGGTAGCAGGCCGTCGACGCGCCCTCCGCGGGGCTTTTCATGAACGCGGGTCCGACCACATTGCCGAGCGACACCGCCCAAGCGGGCGCATGGCGCTGCAGCTGAGTCAGCACGGCACCCGGATTCATCGAGTTCGAAGTCGTGGCCGTGCCTGCCATGCGGCGCGCGAGCTGCAGGGAGAACAAAGAATTGGCGAGCTTGGACTGACCGTAGGCGCGGTTCGCGCTGTAGTCCCGCTCGCCGGACAGGTTGTCCCACTCGATCGCGGTCTCGTCGGCCCACTTTAGCGCGCTGCTCGAGACGACCACGACGCGTCCCTGGGGCGCGGACTGCACCTGCGCCAACAGGTGGTTCACGAGCAAAAAATGCCCGAGATGATTGGTGACGAACTGCTTCTCGAGGCCATATACCTGCTCAAGATTCGGCAGCGCCATGATCCCGGCATTGCAGACGAGTATATCCAGCGGCACCCCTAGCGCTTGGACGGCACTGGCGCAGGCGACGACGGAAGGAAAGTCGGTCAGTTCGAGCGCCAGCGGTCTCGTGCGCCCAACCACGCCAGCACAGGCTGCGGTTGCCTTCTCCAGAGTCCGCCCCGTGCCAATCACATGCGCGCCGCGCAGCGCCAGCACCCGCATCGTCTCAAGACCAATGCCGGAAGTGACACCCGTGACCAGCGCGGTCTTGCCCGTGAGGTCGACGCCCGCGGTCACCTCTTCGGCGGTCGACTCGGCATCGAACGCACTGAGGGGCACGCCCGCCGGACGGACCGGCGGTGGCTTGCGGCGCAGCATTGCGGCAGCGCCAACACCGACGGCGGCGAGACCGACGACACCCAGGATGACTTTGCGGCGACTTGGCATGGTGTGGCGATTCTACCGTTCAAGTGCGAGTCTGGGCCGACGTTTCGGGTGGCTGTTGTGCTGGATCGCCAGGCGGTCCAACTAAATCGGCCTGATTCAAGCGTTGACTTCACGCCGTAGCTGGATCGCCTCCGCCAGATGCATCGGTGCGATTTCGACTGCCGACGCCAGATCGGCGATCGTACGAGCGACGCGCAATACGCGGTGCACACCCCGTGCCGACAGGGATAGTTTGGCGCGCGCTTGCGCTACCAGCCGACGGCAGTTGCGATCCAGACGACAATGCTCGCTCAGTTCTCGAGTCGTTAGTTTTGAATTCACTTTACCACAGCGGGCCTGCTGGCGATCGCGAGCCGCAGCTACCTTGGCAGCCAAGACCGCGGTGCAGAGAGGGCTCGGCGTCTCACTGTGCGCTAGCGGCGAGTCGAGCAAGTCATCGTCCGCGACGCGCGGCACTTCAACCCGCAGATCGATACGATCGAGCAATGGCCCGGAAACGCGCGACCGATAGCGGGCAATCAGCGGTGGCGGACAACGGCAACGTCCCGATGCATCACCGAGGTAACCGCACGGGCACGGGTTCATCGCCGCAATGAGCTGCACCGAGGCTGGGTACTCGACACGAAACGCGGCCCGCGCTATGGCAATCACACCGGTCTCGAGCGGTTCGCGCAGCGACTCGAGCACACGTCGATCGAACTCGGGTAGTTCGTCGAGAAACAACACCCCGTGATGTGCAAGGCTCAGCTCGCCCGGTTGCGCACCCGGGCCGCCGCCGATAATGGCACTCGCGGATGCCGTGTGATGGGGCGCACGCAAGCGCCGTACGCCAAATGTGGCCACATCGAAGCCGGCGGCGCTGGTTGATGCAATAGCCGCCACGTCGATGGCTTGCGCACGTGTCAACGGCGGCAGGAGTCCCGGCAAACGCCGCGCGAGCATGCTCTTGCCGGTGCCAGGCGGGCCGATCAAGAGCAGACTGTGCTCACCTGCTGCCGCAATGACCAGCGCGCGCTTGGCAGCGACCTGGCCCCGGACGTCGGCAATATCGAGACTGCTCGCCGACGCCGCACGCCCGTCGGCACCGCGCAACGGCGCAGGCTCGTTCGCTGCCAAACGGCTGGCGTCCGGCGCAAGCGGCAGTCGACCGCTGGCGATGCCACAAACGGCCGATAGGTCGGCAGCGCCGCAGACTCGCTGCGCATCGGCGGCAATCGACACCTCGAGGACATTGGCACTCGGCACCACGACCGTGTGCGCAGCTCTATCTGCCGCAACAGCCGCCGACAACAAGCCCTTGATGGGTTTGAGTTCGCCGCCCAGACCGAGCTCGCCGTAATACTCGTGCTGTGCAGCGGCAGCGCTGGGCTTGAGTTGCCCAGATGCGATCAAGATGCCGAGCGCGATGGGCAAGTCGTAGCGGCAACCTTCCTTGGGCAGATCGGCCGGCGAGAGATTCACGGTGATTCGGCCCGCTGGCCAATCGAAGCCAGAATTGGCGAGCGCGGCTCTGACACGCTCTTTGCTCTCTTTCACCGCAGTGGCCGGTAAGCCAACAATCGAGAACGTGGGTAGACCGTTGCCGAGGTGCACCTCCACACCCACCGGCGGCGCCGCGAGCCCAAGCTGTGCGCGGCTAGCGACGCGCGCCACGGAGGTCGGCTGCGCGTTCGTCACGAGCGACTAGTCTTCACGAGCTACTGGTCGCTATGCTGCCCACTGCCGGCGAGCCGCGCTTCCAGCTCAGCGACGCGCGACTCGAGCGCCTCGAGCCGAGCGCGCGTGCGCTCCAACACTTTGCGCTGGGCATCGAACTGGTCACGCCCGGCGAGATCGAGCTTGGCGAGATTGGCGCGCAACACGGCGCGGAAGTTGTTCTCCAGATCTTGCCGCAAGTGCGCCACGCCCGGCGGCAAGCTCTGCAGCAAACCGCCCAGCAGATCTTCAATACGTGAGCTTTGCACCGCTAAGACTCCTCGTGAATGAGTGACAGAAACCGCTGGCGCCGGCCGCCCTGTATTGATGCGCCCGGCGCGACTACGCGCCAATTCGGTGCGCCGCAATTCACGCACCACCCAAGCACGGCCCGCCCACGGCAATCGGCGTTGGCACAGAAGCTGCAATTGCGTTTCGACAGCAGCAAAGCATACCCGCAGCCTGCCGATGCCGTCCGCCACAATCGGGCCAATAGACCCATAAATGCACTGAATCCATTTGCCGGGGAGTAGCAGCATGTTCAGTTCCGCGATCAAGGCGTCATTCGTTCTACTGTTGTGCGCGCTGGCGCCAGCGATTGGCTGGGCCGCCGACACGCCCACGCCAGACAAAGGTGACATCGGCTGGATCATGACCTGCACAGTGCTGGTCATCCTGATGACCATCCCCGGGCTCGCACTCTTTTACGGTGGCATGGTCCGCAGCAAAAACGTGCTCTCGGTGCTGATGCAGGTGCTCGTCACCTTCTGTCTGGTCGCCCTGCTCTGGACGATCTACGGCTACAGCATTGCTTTCACGACTGGCAACGCGTTTTTCGGCGGCTTCGACCGTGTGTTTCTCGCTGGCTTGACCGTCGACTCGCTGGCAGCCACCTTCAGCAAGGGTGTCTATATTCCCGGAATACGTCTATTTCTGCTTTCAACTGACATTCGCCGCGATCACGCCGTGCTTGATCGTGGGCGCATTCGCAGAGCGCGTGAAATTCTCGGCGCTGTTGCTGTTTATCGTCATCTGGTTCACGTTCGCCTACCTGCCCGTCGCGCATATGGTTTGGTTCTGGGCTGGCCCGGATGCTTACACCGATAGCGCGGCAGCGGCAGCAGCGAATGCAACTGCCGGCTTTCTGTTTCAGCAAGGTGCGCTCGATTTCGCCGGCGGCACGGTCGTACACATCAATGCCGGCATAGCCGGATTGGTAGGCGCGCTGGTGATTGGCAAACGTGTGGGCTACGGCGCCGCCGCGATGCCACCGCACAACCTGCCAATGGTCATGATTGGCGCCTCGCTACTTTGGGTGGGCTGGTTTGGCTTCAACGTCGGCAGCAATCTGGAGGCCAATAGTTTCGCCGGTCTGGTGTTCGCGAACACCTTGTTAGCAACGGCCGCAGCCACACTCGCCTGGGTGTTCGTGGAGTGGGCGACGCGCGGTAGCCCGACCATGCTGGGCGCTGCCTCGGGCGCCGTCGCCGGCCTGGTCGCGATCACCCCCGCCTGTGGCTGGGTCGGGCCCATGGGCGCAATCGTCATTGGCCTCGCCGCCGGCTTGCTGTGCCTCTGGGCGTGCTCGGGCCTGAAGCGCAAGCTAGGCTATGACGACTCACTTGACGTGTTCGGTGTTCACTGCATCGGCGGTATCGTCGGCGCCCTGCTCACTGGCGTCTTCAACGCGCCGTCGCTCGGCGGCACCGGCGTGCTCGACTACGTGACCGGCGAGACCGGCTACGCGATGGGCGCACAGCTATGGTCACAGTTCGTCGGCGTGGCGGTGACGATCCTCTGGTCTGGGTCGGTGGCATTTGTCGCCTTCAAGCTAGCCGACATGACCCTCGGCCTCAGGGTGTCAGAGGAGAAGGAACGCGAGGGGCTCGATACTGCGTCGCACGGCGAGCGCGCCTACAATTAGCTAGCTTCGGCTGGCCTCTCTGGCACGGAGCCGCTGTCGCAAATGTGCGGCGGCAGCGGTTTTCGTGCCAACGTGTAAACTCCATCCGGCTGTCTGTGACGCACTTCAAATATTGCTGGAGTGCTGACGCGCGATACTGGGGTTTCATGGAGAAGGTTATGCGGCACCTGACATTCTGTTTGCTCGCGCTGACGGGCTTCATCGGCATCGCGCAGGCGAATGGCGACGTCTATCGGTACACCGACGACCGCGGCCAGATACATTTCACAGATCGCTGGCGCCCGGGCGCCGAACTGGTCAAGAGCGGGACCGGCACACCGAGCCGAACTGCGGCCGCGAGCAATACACCTGCTGTTAGCGGCAACCAAGGCAACAGCAACCAGAGTAACGCCAACCAACGGCTGGCGGCCGAAGCGGCGGCACGGGCAATGAACCAGGACGTTGCCAGTAAGCGTGCCGAGCAGTGCAAGAGCGCCAAGGAGCGCTACGACAAAGCCATTACCGCACGGCGGATGTACAAGACGGACGACAAGGGCAATCGCGTCTTCATTTCGGACGCAGAAGCCGATCAGACGCGCTTGCAGGCGCGTCAGGCAATGGAAGAGGCCTGCGGTACAGGCAGCCCGTAGCATCCGGTCGGGGGATGCTGCAGTGAAAGTGGGTTTCGCCGGTCTGGGCGCCATGGGTGCGCCGATGGCGACCAATTTACATCGCGCCGGCTTGCTGCAAGCAGTTTGGAATCGAACCGCTGCGCGCTCGCAAGCCCTTGCGGCGCAACTCGAGGTCCGCGCCGCCGCCAGCCTCGCCGACCTTGCTCACGACGCCGATGCCGTCGTGCTCTGTGTCGCGGCAGATGCCGACGTCCTTGCCGTCGTAGACGAACTCGCGCCGGCGTTACACCCCGGTGCGTTGGTCATCGACTGCTCCACCGTGAGCGCGGCGACTGCGCATGCAGCGGCGGCCACGCTGGCAACGCGCCAAGTAGATTTTCTCGACGCCCCCGTCAGCGGCGGCATCGAAGGTGCCGAGCGCGGTACGCTGGCGATCATGGTCGGTGGTAGCGAGCAGGCGTTCGAGCGTGCACAGCCTATCCTGCAGGCAATGGGCAAGACGATCAGCCATTTCGGGGCCACCGGCTCTGGCCAGGCGACCAAGGCAACTAACCAGATCATGTGCGCCGGGATCATCCGCGCCGTGGCCGAGGCGATGGCGTTCGCCAAAGCGCACGAGCTGCCGCTCGACAAGGTAGTCGCAACACTGGGTCAAGGCGCCGGGTCTAGTTGGTACTTCGTCAACCGCGCACCCAACATGATTCGCAATCATTACCCGGCCGGCTTCCGCGTCCGGTTGCACGCCAAAGATCTGGCGATCTGCCGCGCCATGGCAGCTCAGCACGGCGTCGAGTTGCCGGTGGTCGAGGCCATGCTGCAGGAGTACGGCGAGCTCATCGCGCGCGGTCACGGCGATGAGGACATCTCCACCGCTTACCGCTTGAAGGCTGAACTGTTCGAGCGACAGCCGGATTGAGAACGCCTTGTTAGCCGCCGTCAAGACCGCCGACACCGCACAGGCGACACCGTTCTACCTGCCCAATTTCTGCAGCTCCCGCGCTGTGCTGATAACCATTCTGATCGTCGAACTCACGGCGTTCGTCATCACCCTCGGTCGCGCCTCGAGTGGCATAGACTTCTGGACCGACCTGGCCCGCACATCTTTCTTTCTGCTCTGGATCGGTCTTGCCGGTGCCGGCTCACTCTGCGCGTTGCGCGGCTATCTCAATGGTCAATCGGTCGGTCGCGGTTCAGTTTTCGTGTTGGCCGTGAGCGGTCTGTTGGTCGCGATCATTTCGATCGTTGCGCTGTGGGTCAGCACCTTCGATGTCGGCCCATATACGGGCCTTGGCGACAGTCAGTCAGTGACGCCCTGGTCGTTCGTCGCGCGCAATGTGACGATCGCGTTGATCGTGACCGCCCTGGCGCTGCGCTATTTCTATGTGACACACGAATGGCGCCACAACGTCGAACTACAGGCGCAGGCGCGGGTCCATGCCCTGCAGGCGCGCATCCGCCCGCACTTTCTGTTCAACAGCATGAACACGATCGCGGCCCTCACGCGCAGCAACCCGCTGCGGGCCGAGACGGCCGTCCAGGATCTCGCCGATCTGTTCCGCGCAACCTTGTCCGAGAAGCGCAATACAATCGCGCTGGCCGAAGAGATCGAAGTCGCGCGCACCTATCAACGGATGGAGGCGCTGCGTCTCGGTGATCGGCTCACGGTCGAGTGGCAGATTGATGCCCTGCCGTTGCACGCGCTGGTACCCGGTCTGGTACTGCAGCCGCTATTGGAGAATGCGATCTATCACGGCATAGAACCACGGCCCGATGGCGGCGCAGTCCATGTGCTGGGCGAATTCAACAAGGGCATGATCACGCTGGTCGTGCGCAATCCCTTGCCAGCGGACAATCTGACGGTACGCGAGGGCAATCGACTCGCACTAGCCAATATTCGGGAACGGCTGGAACTCATGTACGGTGAACAGGCCACGGTCAAGAGCGGTCGCTTCGACGCCGAGTACATCGTCACCTTGCGCTTCCCCTTCAAGGCAGCGCCCGCAGCGGAGCAGCGCTGACGATGCGTGTGCTGATCGTGGACGACGAAGCGCCGGCGCGTGAGCGCTTACGCTTGCAACTCGGTGAGATTGGCGGCGTGGAGATCCTCGGCGAAGCCGAAAACGGTCCACAAGCGCTGACGCTCGTCACCGAGCTCAACCCGGACATCGTCTTGCTCGACATTCGTATGCCTGGTATCGATGGGCTGCAGGTCGCGCGACATCTTGCGACGCTGACAGAACCACCGGCCGTGATCTTCACGACGGCTTTCGATGAGTACGCATTGCAGGCGTTCGACTCGCACGCGATCGCCTACCTACTGAAACCGATCCGCGCAGAGAAGCTGTCTGCCGCGCTGGCGCAGGCCGGTCGACTGACCCGGCCGCAACTGCAGCAGGCGGCAGTCGCCGCACGGTTTGCCGAACAACGCACGCACATCGCGGTGCGTGATCGCAACGGTCTTCGGCTCGTGCCGGTCGAAGACGTGCTGTATTTCGTCGCCGACCAGAAATACACGACCATCAAACACCGGCAGGGCGAGGACTTGATCGACGACTCACTCAAGTCACTGGAGGAGGAGTTGGGTGCGGCGTTTGTGCGCATCCATCGCAACACCCTGGTGCACTCGCGCCATCTCGAGCGGATCGAGCGCACTGCAGATGGCCAGCACTTCGTGCACCTGCGCGGCACGACCGAACGATTGGCAGTCAGCCGCCGAATGGCTGGCGACTTGAAAGACCGTTTTCGAATCTGAACCGGTCGCGCGACTAACGCGGTGCGTAGTCGAACGAATCAAAGAATAGCCGGTCGCTCAACGCACCAGCGCGCGGGAAGTCGGCGCGAATCGCCTCGATCATCGCCGGTGGTCCTGCCGCGTAGATGTCGTACTGGGCCAGCTCGAGCCCCGCCGCCAGCACTGCCTGGTGCACTAAGCCATGTAGATGCAGTGTGTCCACCAACTGCCCCTTGCTGACCGCGCTAAGTCGTCACTCAACACCGGCGTCACGGTCAGCTCCGGATGGCGCGCAGCCCACTGCGCGAGCAACGGCAGTTCGTAGATATCATCTACCGTGCGCGCTCCCCAGAAGAACTCGAGCCGCCGAACCGCGCGCGGCATACCGGCCAGGCGCCGCTCGAGCATGTGCCGCAGGATCGACTTGAGCGGCGCAAACCCTGTACCGCCAGCCACTAACAGCTTCGGTCGGTCGGAATCCTGATATACAAACTGACTAATCGGCCCCTCGATTCTGAGCAGCGTGCCCACTGTCGCCTCGCGGAACAACCATTCGCTGAACCCACCACCCGGCGCGAGGCGCACGTGCAACTCGACGAGTTCACTGTCGTGAGGCGGACTGGCGATCGAGAAGCTGCGCCGCCGACCGCCGTCGAGCAGCACGTCGAGGTACTGTCCTGCCTGGAATCGCAACGGTTCGACCGCCGGCAGGCGGAGCATCAGCCGCATGACGTCCGTTCCCAGTCGGTCGAGTCGCGCGATACGCGCCGGTAACGTCTTGATCTCCGCCTGCTCGACGCTACGTACCCGGCGCGCTTCGACCACGAGGTCAGTCAACGCGCGAGCCTGGCACAACAGCACCGCGCCGGCGACAGCCTCGGCTGGCGTCAGGCCGATTGGCGTGCCACGCGGGTAATCGATCTGGCCGCTAATGAGCCGGGCACGACAGGAGGCGCAATGCCCCGACTTGCAGCTATGTGGCAGATTGATACCAGCCGCGAGGGCCGCGGCCAGAACGTTTTCCCCCGCGGCAACGCGGATCGTGCGATCGCCGGGGAAAATCCGTACGTCGTGGTCGCTGGCAGAACTATCGGTCACGCTGAATCATTACAGATCAGCCCGGTGCCTGCTGCGACTTCGCCGCATTTGCTTCCCTAGTGGTAACCGACCTGCGATCCATGCTCCCTGGCCCTTTGTTATTGTGCGGCGTCATGTATCTGAACCCCGACCCACAAGATATCGAAACCCGCTTGCGGGCCGCGCGCACGATTGCCGTGGTTGGCCTGTCGGCGAATGCGGCGCGCCCGAGCCATGGGGTCGCCCTGTCGCTGCAGCGGTTTGGCTATCGCATCGTGCCGATCACGCCTACGACCGGTCCAATTCTCGACGAACTGTGTTTTGCATCATTGGATCAGGCCGTCGCGGCGCTGGGTGAAACACAAATCGACATCGTCGATGTGTTCCGGCAACCGCAGCATGTGGCCGCGATCGTCGACGATTGCATTCGCCTTGAACTACCGGCGTTGTGGTTGCAGGATGGCGTGATCGACCACGAGGCCGCCGCGCGCGCTGCACGAGCTGGCATCTTTACTGTGATGGACCGCTGCATCTACCGGGACCGCGCCGCACTAGCAGACTAATGCTGACGCACTAACAATGCTGCTTGAATTCACCAAAATGCATGGTCTCGGCAATGACTTCGTGGTCATTGAAATGCCCGCTGGTTTGCAGTTACCGTCTGGGGACACCTGGCGGCAACTGGCCGACCGACACACGGGCATTGGCTTCGATCAAGCTCTGGTACTCGAGCCAGCCCGGCAGCCGAACACCAGCGTCTTCTATCGAATATTCAACGCGGACGGCGGCGAAGTCGAACAGTGTGGCAACGGTGCACGTTGCATTGCGGCCTACCTGCATCGCAAGGGTCGAGTCACAGCGGGGTCCATCGCCATGGACAGCCCGGCCGGGTTGGTCACCGCGCGCGTCTTCGAGGCCGGCGTGGTTGCCGTCGATATGGGCCTGCCGAACTTCGAGCCAAGCGCATTGCCGTTCGCCGCGCCAATGAGTGCGGCGACTTACGAGCTGGCGCTAGGCGGCGGCGAAAGCGTGACGATTGGCGCGGTTTCGATGGGCAATCCGCACGCCGTTTTGCAGGTCGACGACGTCGCAACGGCGCCAGTCACGCGCTTAGGTGCGGCGATCGAACAACACGAGCGCTTCGCGCGGCGTGTCAATGTGGGCTTTATGGAAGTAGTGTCGCGCGAGCATATTCGGCTACGCGTTTTTGAGCGCGGCGCCGGTGAAACGCTCGCGTGTGGCACCGGTGCCTGCGCGGCCGTCGCCGTCGCGAGGCGACGCAACCAAGTAGACTCGCTCGTGCAAGTCGATCTGCCCGGCGGGCGCCTCGAAGTCTCCTGGCCGTCGCCGACTGAACACATTTGGCTCAAAGGGCCGACAGCAGTATCGTTCACGGGTACAGTCGCGCTTTAGCACAGATCAGGGGATGGCTTTTTCATGACGACACAGACCGCGCGGGGATTGCCTGTCGAGGAAACCGACGAGGAGCGAGTCATCCGCCACCTCACCCAGCACCCGGATTTTTTTGAACAGCAGACGCCCTTGCTGGCCCGCCTGCGCCTGCCCCATGCACGCGGCAGCAGTTCGATTTCACTGATCGAGCGGCAAGTGGAAGTGCTGCGCGAACAGCGCCAGACCACGGACCGCAAGTTGGCCGAGTTTGTCAGCGTTGCGCGCGCCAACGATCAACTGTCAGACCGTATTCATCGTTTCACGCGCCGCTTGATGCGCGCCACCGACAAGGTGCATGTGGTAACCGCGCTGGAAGCCTCGCTGCGCGAGGACTTCGATTCATTCCACGCCACGCTCATTTTGACGGAGGTCGAGCCCGCCATGGCGCAAGCGGCTGGCGAACGTTTCCTGCGACAAGTCTCGCTGGATGACCCGCAGCTGAAGAGCTTCGAGAATCTGTTTGGCGTCGCCAAACCGCGCTGCGGCCAGGTGCGCGATTCTCAGCGGGCTTTTCTATTCGGTTCGGACGCTTCCGAGATCGGCTCTGTGGCACTGGTGCCGTTGTCGGCGGGTGCCAACCCGATCGGCCTGCTGGCACTCGGTAGTGCGGAACGTGAGCGGTTTCATCCGGGTATGAGCACCGAGTTCTTGCAGCGCATGGGCGAGCTGATTGCCGACGCGCTCACGCATCGCTAACGTGCCAACCGCTGCAGGCGACGAACTGCGGGCCTGGCCCCTGCGCTTCGTCGGGCATCTGACGAACGAGCGTCGCCTCTCCACTCACACCAGCACTAACTACGCGCGCGACCTCAACGCACTGGTCGACTATTGCGAGTCACTCGGCATCGACCAATGGCGCAAGCTCGATAGTCAGCATGTACGGCAGTTCGCGGCGCGCTCGCACGCGGGCGGGCTCGGTCCGCGCAGCGTGCAGCGGCAGCTATCTGCCGCGCGCAGCTTTTTCCGTTATCTGATTCGCGAAGGCGAGCTGCGCAGCAACCTGGCGGTGGAAATCCGTGCGCCCAAAGCACCGAAGCGCCTGCCCAACACGCTGGATGTCGATCAAATCTTCCAGCTGCTGGAGATTCCGACCGACGACGCCATCGCGGTCCGCGACCGCGCCATGATGGAGCTGTTCTACTCGTCGGCCTGCGCCTTGCCGAACTGGTCGGCCTGGATCTGACCAGTGTCGACTTGCGCGATCGCACCGTGCGGGTGCTGGGCAAAGGCGGCAAGACGCGGATCGTGCCGGTCGGGCGCGTGGCTTGCAGCGCGATCACGGCCTGGCGGCGCGAACGCGGCGCCTTGGCAAAAGCGGACGAACCGGCCCTGTTTGTCGGGCGCAATGGCAGCCGCCTGGGAGCTCGAGCTGTGCAGCAGCGCATCCAGCACTGGGCGCGCCGACGCGGCTTGCCGCAACGGGTCCATCCGCACCTGTTCCGGCACTCGTTTGCCACTCATCTGCTGGAATCGAGCCGCGACCTGCGTGGCGTGCAGGAATTGCTTGGCCACGCCGACATCGCGACCACGCAGATCTATACACACCTTGATTTTCAGCATCTGGCCCGCATCTACGACGCTGCGCATCCGCGCGCGCGCAAGAAGGACCGTTAAGTCCGGACGACAGGCAGGCCATGCAGACTAGCTTCGATCCCCACGGCACCACGATACTGGCGGTCCGTCGCAACGGCGCGATCGCGCTCGGTGGCGACGGCCAGGTGACCCTCGGCAACACCGTGATGAAGGGCAACGCCCGTAAAGTGCGACCCTTGGGCGGCGGCAAAGTGCTGGCCGGATTCGCCGGCGGCACCGCCGACGCGTTCACGCTGTTCGAACGCTTCGAAGGCAAGCTGGATAAGTTCGGCAACGTTACGCGTGCGGCGATCGAGCTCGCCAAAGACTGGCGCGGCGACCGCTATCTGCGCAAGCTCGAGGCGCTGTTGTTGGTAGGTGACCCGAAAAATATTTTTGTGATCTCCGGTAACGGCGACGTGATCGAGCCAGACGACGACGTCGCGGCAATCGGCTCCGGCTCGATGTTCGCCTTGTCGGCCGGACGTGCCCTGTTGCAGAACACCGAACTCGCGGCACGGGAGATCGTCGAGCGTTCGCTCACCATTGCGGCCGACGTCTGCATCTACACCAATCGCAATCTCGTCATCGAAGAATTGAAATCGGTATGAAAGACCTGACACCCCGCGAGATCGCGAGCGAGCTCGACAAACACATCGTCGGTCAGTCGGACGCCAAGCGCGCGGTGGCGATCGCGCTCAGAAACCGCTGGCGGCGCATGCAGATCGAAGAGCCATTGCGCAGCGAGATCACGCCGAAGAACATCCTGATGATCGGCCCCACCGGTTGCGGCAAGACCGAGATCGCAAGACGGTTAGCGCGGCTGGCCAACGCCCCCTTCGTCAAGGTGGAGGCGACCAAATTCACCGAAGTGGGCTATGTTGGTCGCGAGGTCGACTCGATCATCAAGGACCTCGCCGATGTCGCCGTGAAGATGGCGCGCGAGGAAGAAACCGCGAAGGTACGCAACCGCGCCTCCGACGCGGCCGAGGAACGCGTGCTGGACGCGCTCCTGCCGCAACCCAAGATGACGGGCTTCTCGACCGACGCGGAGCTTGCGCCACGCGACGCCGAGACACGCCAGAAATTCCGCAAAATGCTGCGCGAGCACCAACTCGATGAGCGCGACATCGACATCGACCTGCGTGCGCTGCCGGCCGGTGTCGAGATCATGGCGCCGCCTGGCATGGAAGAAATGCAACAGCAGCTGCAGTCGATGTTTCAGAATCTTGGCAATGGCCGTACACGTACACGCAAGGTCAAAGTGAAGGAAGCGCTCAAGCTCCTGACAGACGAAGAAGCGGCCAAACTCGTCAACGAAGATGAGCTCAAGGCCCGTGCATTGGTGAACGCCGAACAAAACGGTATTGTTTTCCTGGACGAGGTCGACAAGATTGCGCGTCGCCAGGACACGATGGGCGCGGACGTCTCGCGCGAAGGCGTGCAGCGGGACCTCCTGCCGTTGGTAGAAGGTAGTACCGTGGCGACCAAGTACGGGCCGATCAAGACCGATCACATTTTGTTTATCGCGTCCGGTGCTTTTCACACCTCCAAGCCCTCAGATCTGATTCCGGAATTGCAAGGCCGGTTTCCGATTCGGGTCGAGTTACGACCGCTGGTGGTCGAGGATTTCGTGCGCATTCTGACCGAGCCGGACGCCTCGCTGACAACCCAATATCAGGCGCTGCTCGCGACCGAAAAACTGCAAGTGGAGTTTGCTCCGGCTGGCGTGCGGCGCTTGGCCGAGATCGCGTTCAGCGTCAATGAGAGGACCGAGAATATCGGCGCCCGCCGGCTACATACCGTGATGGAGCGTCTGCTGGAGACGGTGTCTTACGACGCCTCCGACGTACCCGGCCAGTCGCTGGTGGTCGATGCCGACTACGTCGACCAGCATCTCGGGGATCTGGCCAAGGACGAGGATCTCAGCCGCTACATTTTATGACGCCGCGGCCAACGTTCGCCGAGCTCTTTACTCCCAAACTGGTCACTGTCCTGCGCGAGGGCTATCGCCTCTCGCACTTGCGCGCCGACGCATTGGCCGGGCTAACAGTGGCGATCGTGGCGTTGCCCTTGTCAATGGCAATCGCGATTGCCTCCGGCGCAACACCGGCTCAAGGTCTCTATACGGCAATCATTGGCGGCTTTCTCGTCTCGGCACTCGGTGGGAGTCGCTTTCAGATTGGCGGACCAGCCGGCGCGTTCATCGTGCTGGTCGCGGCAACCGTCCATACACACGGGATGGACGGTGCATTGCTAGCGACGCTGTTGGCGGGCCTGATGTTGTGTGCGATCGGTCTGCTGCGGCTCGGCACCTACATCAAGTTCATTCCGTATCCTGTGACGGTCGGCTTCACGAGCGGCATCGCGGTCATCATCTTCATTTCGCAGATCAAGGATCTCCTTGGGCTCACGCTAGACTCGGCTGAACCCGCGTTGCTGTGGGACAAACTACCTGTCTTCTGGCACGCCCTGCCAACGCTCAATCCCGCCACGGTCGCCGTCTCGCTGTTGACCATTGCTGGCATTGCAAGCCTGAAGCGCCTGCGCCCCAATTGGCCTGGGATGTTGATCGCGGTCGCCACGGCGGGTGCAGCAGCGGCCTTGTGGCAATTGCCGATCGAGACCATAGGCAGCCGGTTTGGAGGTATTGCCGCAAGTTTTCCAATGCCGCGGCTACCCGACTGGAATCTCGCCAAGCTTGTGGCAGTATTCCCCAGCGCAGTCGCCTTCGCGTTGTTGGGCGCGATCGAATCGTTGCTCTCGGCGGTGGTCGCGGATGGGATGACCGGCCGCCGCCACCGCTCCAACTGCGAGCTCGTCGCGCAAGGCGTCGCGAACGTCGCCTCGCCGCTATTTGGCGGCATCTGTGTCACGGGTACGATTGCCCGCACCGCCACCAATGTCCGTGCCGGTGCGCACGGTCCGATCGCCGGCATGCTGCATGCGCTGTTTCTGCTGCTGTTCATCCTGGTCGCCGCCCCGCTCGCGAGCTACATCCCGTTGGCGTGCCTGGCGGGCGTGCTCGTGGTGGTTGCCTGGAACATGGTGGAAAAGCAGGCGTTGGCGACTTTGGTTCGCGCGTCCTGGGGCGATGCGATCGTTGTCTTGGCGACCCTGGCGCTGACGATATTTCGTGATCTCGCCGAGGCGATCATTGTCGGCTCGGTGCTGGGCATGTTGCTGTTCATCAAGCGCATGTCGGAGACGACCGCCGTCGAGACGCACACACCGTTTGTGGCTGAAGACACCGCTGACAACGCGGCTGGCGGCCGCAGCCCTTACGATAGTCGCGAAACGGCCGATCCAAAGGTACTGATCTATCGGATCAGCGGTGCGTTCTTCTTCGGCGCCGCAGCTTCAATCGGCTCGATACTCGAACGGATTGGTGATCAGCATCGCCATCTGATCATTGATTTCTCGGCTGTACCTTTTGTCGACTCCACCGCTGCCAACACCATCGACGGCCTGGTCCGACGCGCCGCGCAACGCGGCGTCAGCGTCGTGCTGTCTGGCGCGGGGACCAGTGTGCAAAGCGACCTCGTCGCCCAAGGTCTGGCGGAGCCTTCAGTGCGCTACGCGCCTTCGATCGAAGCCGCGCTCGCGCTCGTCCAAGCGAGCGACGATCGAGTAAACGGCAGTTAGCGCGCGACAAAGCGAATCGAACTGGCCGCGATGCTGGCCGCGCCTGCATTGCTGATCAGCAGCGCTTCGCCCGGCACCGCGCGGTTGATCAAGTAAACCTGCAACGGGCCTGTGGCCGTCGCACGCAGCGCCACCGCGATCACGGCCGAATCGTCGGTTTGTGCGAACTGGTGGCTGGGAGGCGTGAATAGTGCGTTCGGCGACAGGGTGGTCGGTACACCCGGGGTGTTGCGCGGTAGCTCCAGCAGACGGAAGTCACCGCTGGTCTGCAAGCCAGCGAACAGGATGGACGAACCGTTGGCGTCGTATTGCAGACCCGTCGAGTTGATGAAATACCCTGTTAGCAGCGAGGTGCAGCCAAAGGGCCCGACGAAAGCGGTATCGCAAAGTACTGGCGGCGTGCCGAAGTTCGCAAGATCCTGCTCGACGAACGCGACGCGAGAGCCGTCATTGGCAAACACCGGGATCGTGGGCGCGAGATTCGGACCACCCGGATAGAGCGTTACGCGGCTCTGCGGCGCGACGCGGTCGTAGCCGTAGATCTCCGGGCTGGCTGTGGCCGTGGCAAACGTGATCCGATTGCGGTCGCGCGACGCCACCGGCCGACCGAAGCCCGTGAACTCCTCGCTCAGCAGAGACTCATTCTGCGGATTGGCGATGGTGAGTTCATAGACAGCGCGCAGATTGTTCGACGCGCGCGTCTGGCGGAAAAGTACGCGTGAGAAATCCGGCGCCACAAATACCTGGTCGGTCTGCCAACCGCCGTCGGTGTAGAAGCCCGTCGGCCGCGTCAGACGTGTCTGCGTACTGGGCGCGGCAGCGGTTGCGCGGTAGATGGCAGGGTCCGTGCCCACTGCCGCGGACTGCCCCAGAAACAGGAGATCGCTGCCAGCGGGGGAAAACTCAAAGCAAATCGGATGGTTGGTTGTGGCTACTGTTGTGCCGGCGCCCGGACTCGCCGTAGCAAACACGAAACTGCGGAAGGTACCGGCACCGCCGGAATCAAAGTAGGTAGAGCAGATGCGCGCGCCGTCGGCACTCACGGTCGTTCGTACGTGCTGCGATGGTGCAACGATTGGCCCATAGAGCGGGTTGCCGGTACCCAGCGCGGCGGCCGTCGCAAAGAACGCCTGCCGGTTGCCAACCGTGTATGCGAAGGTACTCGCGTTGTCGGCCACAATAAATCGATCGACACTGCCGGATGCCAGCGGCCCATTCACACGGCGCGGCGGCACTAACAAGTCGGCCAGCGCCAGCTCATTAGTGCCAGCGGTAAACTCGTCGCCGAGCCAGGCGATCTGAAACGGCGGCGTACCGACGAATGCGACCGCTGTCGCGATGTTGGATGCGAGACCGCCGGGATCGCGAACCAGGTACTGCGCGCGCACGAAGCCCTGGAAGTTGGGGACCGGCAGTTGAAAGCGGATCGAGGTGCCACCGACAACCGTGGCGGTGCCACCGAACGGCGTACCTTGAATCTCGACCGTCAGCGGATCGTTGTCCGGGTCGCTGTCATTGTCAGTTACTGGCAGCGTCACCTCGCTGCCGGTCGGATAGGTGAATTCATCGTCGACTGCGACCGGCGCCCGGTTGGCGGTAACCGTCATGGTCACGGTGCCGACGCTCGAGGCGCCGAGTGCATCAGTCACCCGCACCTGAAACGTGTCTGTACCAACAAACGCGGCGTTGGGCGTATAGGTGAACGTACCATCAGCTGCCACCGTGACCGTGCCGTTCGCCGGATTGCTCTCACGCGCGAAGGTGATCGGCAGGTTGTTCTCAAGATCAGTGGCCGTCAGCTGCCCGTTGTACGGCCGGTCGCTGACCACCGTGAACGCGGTTGAGGTCAAGGTGGGCGGCGTATTGGGCGCGGCGGTGACCGTAATGGTCACCGTGCCGGTGAAGGCCGTCCCCTGCGGGTCCGTGAGCCTGACGGTAAATGGATCAGGCCCGGTGAAGCCGGCATTCGGTGTGTAGGTGAACGCGCCGGTGGGCTGCAGCACCAACGTGCCATTCGCGGTCGTCGTGACCACTGCGAACGTCACGGCGCCACCCTCCGGGTCGACGCCGATCAGTTGGCCGTTCAGCGTCATGCCCGCCTGCACGGTGAACGTCGTGGTCGTTAGCGTCGGTGCGCGGTTGACTGGCGCGGTAACCGTGATCGTGACGGTGGCCGACGTCGCCGCGCCTGGCGGATCGGTGACGCGCGCCACAAAGGTATCCGGACCCGTAAAGTTGGCGTTTGGCGTATAGGTAAACGCACCGCTGGGCTGGACAGCCAGCGTGCCATTGGTAGTGCTCGCGATCACCGCGAACACGAGCGGCCCGCCGTCGAGATCGGTCGCCACCAACTGTCCGTTCAAGGTGGCGCCACGCGCCACCGTGAAAGACAATGACGTGATACGCGGCGGGTTATTGCCGATCGCCTCTTCGTCACCACCACCACCACCGACACCCGTGCAGGCGGACAGGGTCAACAAGCTCATGACTAACAGAGTCGCAAGCCAAGCTGACAGCGATCCATGCAATTTTGATAACAACGCGGCTCTCATAGTGCGAAGCATGCCACGTCCGCTGCCAGATCGCCCGCTCGCAGCAGCGAAATTCCGACCGGCAGCGATTTCACGTACAGTCTTGTGCATTATGTCCCCGCTCGCTGTCCAAGCTGGAACGCCCCCACTGTGAACGATCTCGCACTAGGGGCGATTGTCGCCGTTCTAGCGGCGGTCCCGCTGTCGATCGCCCTTTTTGCAGCCGCCGATCTGCTGCCAGCACAGTGGCGCTCACGTCTCGCACGGCATCGACTTTTCCGTATCGCAGCATTGCTACTGTTGTTACCAGCTCTGCCGTTCGCCTTTGCGACGTTATGGGCCTGGAGTGGTGCGGCGCATCTAAAGCCACTGTGCCTTGCCTACGCCGAACCGCGAATTGCAAGCGCTAGCCTCGCAGCGGTGCGCGACGGTGTGACCGTATCGGTCAGCAAGGATTCGCGACTGCGGGAAAACTCACGCTGGTTTCAGACCCAAGTTGACAGCTATACGCTACGCGATCAGGCAAGCGGCACGAGGCTCGCGGCAGCGGACGACATCAGGCTACGCGCCGGCCGCGCAACCTACCACTGTGGTATCTCCAGCAGCCGACTACCGACTCGTCAGTCGCCTAGTTACGACGCTGACAGTCAGGGTATCCCCGCCGCCGTCATACTACTTGCGCGCCAGATTGAAGCCGGCGCCCTCAAACCAGAAAACCGAGATCCCGCTGACTGAAGTTGTTGATCGCCGGTGCAATCCTCACCAAATTGCCATCGCTGACACCAAACCAGCGCGCCAAGGTTGCGGCGTATTGATCAGACGACAGCGTCGGGATAAACCGACCTGCGCCGACATCATCGGCACCATCGGTCGCGCGTATGGCACCCACTTTGAGCAGTGGGTAGGTGCCGACGATACGCCCCCCCTGCACCGGGCCACCGGCAACGAACTGCACGCCTCCCCAGGCGTGGTCTGTACCATCACCATTGGACGTTAGTGTGCGGCCGAAGTCCGACTGCGTGAATGTCACGACGTTCTGCGCGATACCAAGCTCGACCGTTGCGTCATAGAAGCGCTTCATGGCATCGCTAACGACACCGAGCAGCCCCGGCTGATTTTCATTCTGGTCGTCGTGGGTATCAAAACCGCCGGTCGAGACGAAAAACACCTGCCGCGACATATCGAGCGCATCCCGCGCCGCAATCATCTTGGCCACAGTCCTCAGCTGCGTGGCGAGTCCAGACAGTGGTGTGGCTGGGTTGTTAGGCAGAGCGACAAGGTCCGGCAGCGGTGGCGTTGGATTCAGGGCCGAGTTGATATTTTCGGCCTGCTGCAACGCCCGCTTCTGCACAGTCGCATAGCCGCGCGCATAGACTGAACTATAGCTGGCGTTGAGGACATTGGCGAACGCGGTGCGGCGCGCCAGCGCTTGGCCGGTGTTGCCAAACCCGGAAAATGTCACCGGGCCGCCACTGCCCATCGTGTAAGGAATGCTCTGTTCACCAGTCTGGAACAGCGTCTGTCCGGCGAGCGAGATATTCATCGGCGTTTGTTGCGCGCCGAGGTTGCCGGCCAGTACGTCGGCAATGCGCCCGGCCCAGCCGGATTTCGACGGTGACTGCCCGCGCAGCGAAAGCCACTGGTCCTGCTGGTCGTTGTGGGAAAAGATCTGTGGCGGCAACTCGACCGACTTGTTGCGATACTGCTCAAGCGTGGTCGGCCGTATCAGCGGCGCGATGTTCGCCACCGCCGCCGCTCGACCAGCATTGAACAGGCTGGCAAGGCCAGTCATCGCCGGATGTAGGCCATACTGCCAGCCGCGCGGATCAGCTGTCGCAAGATTCAGTGGTAGCAACGCACTGCGATCGACCGCCAGCCCACCAGTCGATTGCGAGCCGCCGCGAGTCGCGGCATAGACATCGTATTCGGCCTGACTGTGTGGCACGAGCGCATTCCATGAATCATTGCCACCGAACAGAAAGATGCAGACAAGTGCCTTATAACCCGGGAGCGCACCGCCACCGGCCATCTGCGCGAAGCTGACGCCGGGCGTGTGAGCCATCGCATAGGCAGTGCCGCCGGCAGCGGCCGCGCGCAGAAACTTTCGACGAGTGATGCTATCCATTGCCTGACTCCTGGCTAGCGCTGCAACGCGTATTCGGGGGATGATGAGATCAACCAAAGCGCTTCAGATACGCGCTGGCCTTTCTGAGTGAGCAGGGCCTGCGGCGTCGTACCGTTCAAGGTAATGCGGTTGGCCAGCGCCTGCGCTTCAGTGCGCAGCGGCGTCGAGATCTCGCCGCCCAGCAATTTGTCAGCGATCCTGGTGACGAGTTGCGCAGGGTTATCGGCCAATGCGACTTCCTCGTCGATATTGATCAGGATCGTATTGGTGTTGGTGCCCGTGTAAGACACGTTATTGCGAAAGAACGCCTGCGAGTAGAAGAAGTTGGTAACAACCGCGTTCTGATACTCGGTCGCGAGCTGCAATTCGGGCGCCACCAGATTGCTGGCCGCAATTTCACCGGCGGGGGCAAAGAACGGACTGTAATAGTTGAATACCGATGGGGATTGCAACGGGCCCTGTGCGAGCGTGGAGCCGGCATTGAAACCAGGCGTGTAGCGGCCGCTCGCGGCCTTGGCGTCATAGGCGCGCCACAGCTGGGTGACGCGCAGCAACGGCTCCTGCATTTTGCCGGCTGCTTCGTTGAGCGGCGCACTGCGAGCCTCGGAATCGAGCAGGATCGCCTTGACCACCGCGCCCAGGTCGCCACGCACACCCTGCGCGTTGCTATTGAAGACCTGAGTCGCGCGCTGGACGTAGGCAGGTGTGGGGTTGCTGGTTACCAAGCGCTGAATGAGTTGTTTGGCAATGAACGGGCCGACGTTGGGATGGTTGAACAGGCTATCAAGCGCGTTGCGCAGATCTTCCTCCGGTTGCGCCGGGTTGCGCGCCGGTATCTGCGTCATCACGGCGCCCGGATACGACAGGATCTTCTTCGCGCCGACGTCGTGCTGCTCCGGGTACGCCTGCATCGGCTGAACTTGCGTGTCGAGCGTCGAGCGAGCGTTATTGAAATTGGTTCCGCCAGCCCAGCGCCAGCCTGTAAAGACGTGCGCAAAGCCCTCGATGACCGACTGGTCGTAGGTAGGGATCGGCTGGCTCTGCGAATCGAGCATGGTGGAACCATCGGGATTCAGGCGCACGAGCCCGATCGCAAACAACTGCATCACTTCGCGGGCGTAGTTCTCATCCGGGCGGATATTGAGTGCGGCGTTCGGCTTGCGGTTGCCCAACATGGACAGGTAAGTGCCCATCGCCGGATGCAGCGTGACGTCTTCCAACAACTTACGATAGTTAGCAAACGCGTTGCGCGCCAGCATGTCGTAGTAGTCGGTTGTTGCATATGGCAGACCCTGCAAGGGCGACTGACCGATCACCACGATCTGTGACAGAGCCCAGGCAACGCGCTGGCGCAACTGATCATCGGCTGTCAGGGCGTGGTCATACCACGCGTCGACGCGGTTGTTTTGTAACTGGCCAATGTTGTTGATCGGGCGGGGCAGCGCGTCGTAGGCCGCCTTGACCGCCGGCAGCTGTAGCGAGACAGGCTTACCCAGTTGGCTATCGATCCACTGCGCGTAGGCAGTGCTCGAGTTGCCCAGGGCTATCAGCGCGGTTGCATCCGCCTCGGTCGCACCGAACGTTGCCTGATTCAGAAAGCGAAACGCCTCGGCTTTGCTGACAGCCGGCAGTGTCACGGGCGGTGTCACGGGCGGCGTCACCGGCGGTGTCACCGGCGGGGTGACTGGCGGCGCCACGGGTGGCGGATTGCTCACCGGCGGCGGATCACTGGACTCGCCGCCGCCACCGCAGCCGGACACGAGTGACAAACTCGCCAGCAGCAATGCTGCAATTATTGAACGTGAACCAACCATGTTGCCTCCCTGACTACCGAGCCTGCGCTTGCCCTGCGGCTAGCTGTGTTCAACGCTCAACTGGCACGCAGGTTGACTCGGCAGGCTGTTAGTCGCCAAGGTCGCCAAAAACCGACGTACGGAAACTGCAACAGCTCTCTCAAGCAGACAGAGGTATTAAGTCGAGTCGTTGTTCAAAGTCAAATGCCGTCGGCAGCACCACGCTGCGTGGCGGGAGCTGTTCGGTGGGAAGCAGGCTGGCAGCGGCACCACCCAGCCAGATTTCGCAGTGTTCGTCCAGGTCACGCGCTAGTTCGTGCAATTGTTTCGAGGTCGTGCCAAGCGCATCGGGAAACACGATGCTGATCAGCACGGCACTGGCGTCGACGTCGCGGGCAAAGCGCGCGATTTCGGCCGGCGGACAATCGATACCGAGGTATTGGGTGCGAATCCGGCGTGCCGCGGCCAACCAGCCGCACATCAGGATGCCGAGTTCATGCCGCTCGTCAGACATCGTTGCCAACACGAGTCGCGGCGCGTTTTCGCGCTGTAGATAACCTCGCGACACGGAGATCACCAGCCGACGGATAATGTCGGTCACCATGTGCTCCTGCGCAATGGTGATCTGGCCGGTGTGCCAACGCTCGCCAATCGCATGGACCAGCGGCGCGATGACGTGGTGCGCCACTTCGCTGGGTGGCAGCAGCGCGATCGGCGAAATCAGGATGTCCTCGACCCCAGTCGAGTCAGACGCGGCAGCTGCTTCCAGCGCGCGCTCGACAAACGGCGCCGAGCGCGACAAAGGCCGCGCTTGGCCCACTGATTGTTGCATCAGCGTGCCTAATTCACTGTCCGAGAGCGGCGCCATCTTGCTAATGGTATGGCCAAGCTCGGTTGCCGCCCGCAACAGACGCAGTCTTGCCACGTCCGTTGCACTGTAGGCGCGGCGACCGGCCCCATCGCGACTGGGTGCTACAACTTCATAACGGCGCTCCCAAGCCCGCAACGTCTCGACGGAAACACCCGTCGCCTGGGATACGGCCTTGATGGAGAAGTGATTGGTGTGACTGTTCAGGCTGGACATCTTGTTTACCTTCTGTATAGCTTCAAGCTGTACAACAGCTTGACATACTTGCGGATCATTGTCATCCTAGGTCGTCGAATACCCCCCCCCGTTCAAAACCACTAGCGCCGCGGGCGATCAGTCCCAGCAGCGATCGATCAATGGAGCCTTAACAAAGATGAACCGCAAAGCCGCCTCTACATTGTCTGTATTGCTAGCCACCACCCTATTGACCGTATCGGGCGCCACGCTGGCGGCCGACGGCGCCTCGCGAGGCAGCGGCGATGTCGTGGCAACCGCCAAGCACGCCGGCAACTTCACGTTTCTTGTAAAAGCGTTAGAAGCGGCTGGGCTCAGTGAGACTTTGGCCGGCAAAGGGCCGTTCACCGTTTTCGCGCCCACGGATGAGGCATTCGGCAAACTGCCAGCCGCAGACCTCGCAGCGTTGCTGCAGCCCGAGAACAAGGACAAGCTGGTGCGCATTCTGAGTCTGCACGTGATCCCCGGCAAAGCCATGGATCAGAACTCCCTCAAGCGCGTACGTTCTGTTGGTACCGTCGGCGGCGAGGACCTGCGTACGGCGCTGGTCCGTGGTCGTCTGCGCGTCAACGACGCCCGTATCACGGCCGATGTCGATGCCTCCAACGGCGTCATTCACGCGATCGACCGGGTGCTGATTCCTAACTAGTCCCAGCAGCCCTATTTCGCGACCTTCGATGCGACGGGAGCAGCTCACGCTGCTCCCGTTTTTTTTTGCATGGGCCAGCGGTTCGCATGGTAGTTTTGCGGCTGTTTCACAGTCGGGAGTCGGGGATGGTAGATTTTGCGCGCAGCGATCGCGAACTGGAATTGGAAGCGCGGACACAGGCATTCATTCGAAACGTCATCATTCCAGCAGAACGCGACCCGCGACAGACAACCCATGGCCCGGCACCGGAGTTCGTTGCAGAACTACGCAGTAAAGCTCGCGCCGCTGGGTTGCTTGCGCCACAAGTGGCGGAGCGCTGGGGTGGCTATGGCCTGACCCACCGCGAAACCGCTACCGTCCTGCGTGCCTCTGGCTACTCACTCCTCGGACCTGTGGCCATGAACTGCATGGCGCCCGATGAAGGCAATATGCATCTGCTCGACGTCGTAGCTACCGAAGCACAAAAGATCCAATACTTGGCGCCGCTTGCCGCAGGCGAGATCCGCTCAGCGTTCTTGATGACGGAACCAGACGGTGGCGCGGGCTCGGACCCCGACATGCTCGCGACTACGGCGCGAGCTGTCGGTAGCGACTGGATCATCGACGGCCGCAAGTGGCTGATCACCGGCGCCATCGGCGCCCGCTTCGGTATCGTGATGGCACGCACACCTGAGGGCGCAACCATGTTTCTGACGGAGATGGATGCGCCCGGCATTACCATCGAGCGCGTGCTCGACACCCTGGATCAGGCCATTCCAGGTGGCCACTCGGTCATACGGCTCGAGGGTCTAAGAGTACCCGCCTCGCAAGTGCTAGGTACCGTCGGCGAAGGCTTCCGCTATGCACAAGTGCGGCTGGCGCCGGCGAGGCTCACACACTGCATGCGCTGGTGGGGTGCCGCGCGGCGTGCGCACGACATCGCGACGGAGTACGCCTGCCAGCGCAAAGCTTTTGGCAAGCCGCTGATCGAGCATGAGGGCGTCGGCTTCATGCTGGCGCGCAATCAGGTCGAGTTGCTGCAAACACAGCTGTTGATCGACTACACGGCCTGGACACTGGATCAAGGCGCGCGCGGCACCAGTGAATCGAGCATGGCGAAGATGAGCAGCGCGGAGACGCTGTTCCAGATCGTCGACCGATGTGTGCAGGTGTTAGGTGGACTCGGCATCACAGCGGACACGCAGGTAGCGAGGATCTTCAATGAGATCCGCGCGTTTCGCATCTATGACGGCCCAACCGAAGTGCACCTGTGGTCGTTGGCGCGCCGGCTGCAGCGACAGCAGGCTAAAGGAAAGGCCTAATCACCCGAATCAGTACTCGCGCAAAGCATCGCGCAGCGTGGCGGCGATCGTATCGACATCCGAACGAGTCGCGATAAATGGCGGCGCGACAATTGCGACATCTGCCGTCGTCTTGATATGCAATCCGCGCTCGAACAACTTCCCCTGCAAGTCAGTTCCGCGCGTGCCCGGGGTACCCGCCGGCTTGACCTCGACGCCGGCTAACAGCCCGTAACCACGGATATCTGCCACAACCGGCAAGTCCTGCAGATCGAACATGGCATCCTGAAAGTAGGCGGACAGCGCTCGGGCTTGATGAAACAAGTCTTCCTTGCGGTAGATTTCGAGCGTTGCCAGTCCTGCTGCGCACGCTGCAGGATGCGCAGAGTACGTGTAGCCGTGGAAGAACTCTGGTGCGTTTTGGGTCGCGCTGTTGACGATCTGCTGATAGATCGTCGTGTGGACAGCCACGGCACCCATCGGCTGCGCGCCGTTCGTCAGCGCCTTGGCCATCGTGATTATGTCCGGTGTAACCCCGAATGATTGCGCGGCGAATGCCTCACCGGTACGGCCGAAGCCGCAGATCACCTCATCAAAAACTAACAAAATCCCGTAGCGCGTGCAGATCTCACGAATACGCTCAAGATAGCCCGTGGGTGGCACGATTACACCGGTGGACCCTGCGATCGGCTCGACAAAAACAGCGGCAATGCGCTTCTCACCGACCAACTGCACGAAACGCTGCAAGTCCTCAGCGAGGTCGGCGCCGACGTCGCCCATACCGGGCTTGTTACGATTTGCGGGCAACAGGGTGTGCCGTAGATGCAACACACCCGGCATAAGCGCGCCGAAGGCCTCACGATTCTTGACGATGCCACTCAAAGCGGTACCGCCGATGTTGACACCGTGATAGGCGCGTTCTCGTGACACCAGATAAGTGCGCTGGGATTCGTTTCGCGCAAGATGGTAAGCGAAGGCAATTTTGATCGCTGTATCGATCGCCTCCGAACCCGAGTTACAGAAGAACACATGATCTAAACCAGTGGGTGTCAGCGCCGCCACCTGATTGGCGAGTTCGAAAGCGCCTGGATGGCTGCGCATGAACGATGATGTGAAATCGAGCGTTCTCAATTGCTCGCCAACCGCGGTAGCGATCTCCGGACGACAATGACCCGCCGCACTCGTAAAAAGCCCCGAGCTACCATCCAGGATCTTCCGACCATCATGGCTCCAGTAGTACATACCCTCGGCGCGCACAAACAAACGAGGCTCGCGCTTGAAACTACGGTTATCGGAAAAGGGTAGCCAATGTCTCTCAAGTGTCTGACTGTTGATCTCCATTGCATACTCCGCCTGAATTTGTTCCCGTCGTTTATCTACCCACAGTGTCTCGGCGCGCGTTCGCTACATACGCAGACACCTACGGTGGCTATGCTAACCTTGAAATTGAACATGAATAACTGATTTTCCGCACGAGCAACCGATGGCCCTCAATACCGACGCTCTAAAGTCACTACGCATTGATCGCAGTACCGATGCGTCGCAATACGAATCCGAACGCCGTTATGGCTGGTGGATTGGGGCGGGGGTCGTCCTCGCCGCGATCGCGACATTTTTCCTGTTCGGTCACCAAACCCCCGAAGTTGCGACCATCACGGTCGAGGCACCTGCCGGCTCCGCCGGTAGCGCGGTACTCAACGCCTCAGGCTACGTTGTCGCCCGCCGTATCTCGACCGTCTCTTCCAAAGTGACTGGCCGCGTCACGGAAGTACTGATCGAGGAAGGTGCTAGCGTGGAGAACAACCAGATTCTCGCTCGCCTCGATCCGGCGACGTCGCAGGCTCAGGTCGAGTTCGCCGAGCGCGAGTTGGCGGCGGCCGGACGCACGCTCGACGAAACACGGGTACGCTTGACTGAGGCGCGACGCCAATTGACGCGCACCGAGAAGCTGCGCGAGCAGGCGCTCGTTAGTGAAACTGCGCTCGACACGGCGCGCGCGGATGTCGAAGCGCTCGCAGCGCGGCTCAACGCCCAGGAGGCGCAGCGCAAGGTGGCCGCGAGTGGCCTCGCACTGCGGCGGCAGGACTTGGCGGATCTAGAAATCCGCGCGCCCTTCGCCGGTGTCGTGATCTCCAAGGATGCACAGCCGGGCGAGATGGTCTCACCGATTTCCGCAGGTGGTGGCTTCACGCGTACCGGCATCGCGACGATCGTCGATATGGATTCGCGCGAGATTGAAGTGGACGTGAACGAGGCGTTCATCAATCGAGTTTCGAGCGGTCAACGCGTTGAAGCGACGCTGGATGCGTATCCGGACGTCGATTTCAATGGGCGGGTCATCAATATAGTCCCGACGGCCGATCGACAGAAGGCAACGGTGCGCGTACGCATCGCATTCGACGCACTCGATCCGCGGATTCTGCCGGACATGGGTATCAAGGTCCGCTTCCTGGACGATGCCGTCGCTAACAGTGCACGCAAACTGCAGTCTGTGCGGATTCCGGCTAATGCGGTTGTGGGCGCTGGCGACGCTGCCAGCGTCTGGATCGTTAGTCAGGGAAAACTCGAGCGCAGAGCCGTCACACTCGGCAACGAGCGCGACGGGCAAATCGAAATCGCCGCAGGCTTGCGCGCTGGCGAGGAGATCGTGGCGCCGATCGTCGATGGTCTGTCAGACGGCGCAACGGTTCGCCGCAAGGCTAACTAATGACTGATGTTGCCCGTACCACCGACGATGTCGTTCGGCTGCGAGGCGTCACAAAGCAGTACTCGCGCGGCGGCGAAGTCGTGCGCGTACTTGAGAAGTTGGACCTCGACCTGCCACGCGGTGACTTCGTCGCACTCATGGGGCCATCCGGCTCTGGCAAAACCACGCTGCTGAATTTAATCGGTGGACTCGACCGGCCTACAGAAGGCTCGATCGAGGTCGATGGACTCGCGATTGACCGGTTGTCGAACGCCGCGCTTGGCCGCTGGCGCGCTGATCATGTCGGCTTCATCTTTCAGATGTACAACCTGCTGCCAGTACTCTCGGCTGAGCGCAATGTCGAACTGCCGCTGTTGCTCACCAACCTATCCAAGGCCGACCGGATGCAGCGCGTCCATACGGCGCTCGCGCTGGTGGGCCTCGAAGAGCGCGCCAAGCACCGACCACGCGAGTTGTCAGGGGGCCAGGAGCAGCGCGTGGGAATTGCGCGCGCGATTGTCACCGACCCGACGCTGTTGTTATGCGATGAACCCACCGGTGACCTGGATCGCAAGTCGGGTGACGAGGTACTCGACCTCTTGCAGGCTCTGAACAGAGAGTTTGGCAAGACCATCATTATGGTGACACATGACCCGCGCGCGGCCGAACGCGCCAACCGGACGCTACACCTCGACAAGGGCCGGCTGGAGCGGGAGACCCACTGATGCCATGGCTGTCGCTGGTCTGGGCCAACCTGACGCGACGCAAGCTGCGTTTGTTCTTCACGCTCGCCTCGATCGTCATCGCGTTCGTCATGTTCGGTTTACTGGAGGCCTTGCGAGGTAGTCTCGCTGGCGCTGTGTCGTTAGCCGGCGCCGATCGCCTGGTGGCGATGAATAAAGTCTCCATGATCCAGCCACTGCCGAGAGCCTATCTCGAGAAAGCGCGCGGTGTTCCCGGAGTCGCTACGGTCGCACCGTTTCATTGGTTTGGCGGCGTCGTCAAGGACGGCCGCACGCAGATTCCGGTCTACGCAACCGATCCGGCCGGCTTTCTCGATATGTACACGGAAGTCAAAATCACGGCCGCGGAGCGAGCCGCCTGGCTAGCCGACAGACAAGGGGCAATCGTGGGACCTCTGCTGGCAAACGAGTATGGCTGGCGGGTCGGCGATCGCATACCGCTACGCTCGGCGATCTACCGACAGGAGGACGGCAACGACACCTGGACATTCACCATCCATGGGATCTACGACGTTGTCGGCAGCGCCAGCTGGGACAAGGCCAGCGTGGTGTTCCACTATGACTACTTCAATGAGTCATTGCAGTTCGGGCGCGATAGCATCGGCTGGTTGATCGTCAAGGTTGCGGACCCGGCCCAGGCCGAGCGAGTTGCTAACGATGTCGACGCTCTGTTTGAAAACTCCAGTGCTGAGACCAAGACGGCCACCGAACGCGCGTTCATCAAGCAGGCGACGGAACAAATCGGCAACATTGGCGCGATTCTGGTATCAGTTGTCTCGGCGGTATTCTTCACTATGTTGTTAGTGACTGCCAATACAATTGCCCAATCTGTACGAGAGCGCACTAACGAATTCGGTGTCATGAAGACTCTGGGGTTCGCTGACCGGTCGATTCTGTTGCTGGTACTGAGCGAGTCGCTGCTGCTGACAATCGTGGGCGGTAGTCTCGGCATGCTGCTCGCCTATTTCGCTGCGCAGGGTCTGGCCAATACCGTCGAGCAATTCCTGCCGCTGTTCGGTATCAGCCTGCATACACTGGTTGTCGCACTCGCCTTGATGGTAGCGATGGGACTCGTGGCGGGCGCCTGGCCGGCAGCCACGGCGATGCGGCTCAAAATCACCGACGCCCTTCGACGTGGCGGTTGAGGCAGCGCGCGTGGCCAACACTTTCGCCCAGATTCAAGCTGTCACCGTGATGAACTTGCGTAACATCCCGGCACGATGGACGTCAGCGCTGGTAGCCATAGTCGGCATAGCCGGCGTCAGCCTGGTACTCGTTGCCATACTGTCGATCGCTGAGGGTTTTCGCGCCGCACTCGAATTCTCGGGCTCTGAGGACGTTGCGATTGTTTTGCGCAGTGGCTCTACCGACGAACTGACGAGTGGCCTGAGCCGGGATAACATCCCTGTTATCACGGATGCGCCCGGCATTCGGCGCACGACCGATGGCATCGCAATGGCATCGCCGGAATTGTTTGTAATCGTCGACGCAAAACTGCGCAACAAAGACGCGTCGGCGAACGCCCCACTGCGGGGCGTAACGCCTATGGCACCGAAGCTGCGGAAGAGCTTTGAGCTGCTAGAAGGTCGGCTCGCCCGCGAGGGCACCAGCGAGGTGATGATTGGCAACGGTGTCGCGCAGCAGTATGAGGGACTGGCTGTCGGGCGCACGGTGCGCTGGGGCTCTAACGACTGGCAGATTGTCGGCCGCTTCGGCGACGGCGGCGGAATCGCCGAATCAGAAGTCTGGGGCGACGCGCGTGTCGTTCAGCAAGTCTTTAATCGCGGCAACAGCTACCAATCTGTCCGGGTCAAACTGACGAGTATCGACGCCTTCCAGCAGTTTAGCGACGCGCTTGGCCGTGACCCGCGGGTCACGCTGCGCATTGAGCGCGAACCCGTGTTCTATGCCGAGCAGCAGCAACTGATGCAAAGCCTCGTGTCTGGGGTCGGCTGGACACTCGCACTCATGATGGGGCTCGGCGCCATTCTGGCGGCCCTCAATACTATGTACAACGCGGTCGCGAGCCGCGTGCGCGAAATCCGCAACGCTGCGGGCGATGGGATTTGGTGCCACGCCCGTCATTGTCTCGGTCCTGATCGAGGCGCTGATCCTGGGCGCACTCGGCGGGCTGTTAGGCGGGCTATTGGCTTATCTGCTGCTGAATGGCATGCGCAGCTCGACGCTCAATTTCCAAAGTTTCAGCCAGATCACTTACGCATTCACAGTGACGCCCCGCCTGATGGTCACCGGCATCGTGTACGGACTGATCCTGACCTTCATCGCCGGCCTGTTGCCGAGTATCCGGGCGGCTCGTACGCCCATCACGAGCGGACTGCGCGAGCTCTAGCGAGGCATAATTGGCGCCATGCGAATCGCGCGTCCCATGCTGCTCGTGACCACGCCCATCGGGGTAGTCTGGGGCATTGTCGAGGCCAGTCGTTTTCACTGGTGGCTCGGCGTGTTGATGACCGCTCTGATTGGTGTCATCACTGCATTCATCCTCATGACCGTGCGCCGCGTGCGGCATGACCGCGCCACGGGACACAGCGATGGTTGATTACCTGGGGTATCGGAAAAAGATCGGTATCGTCGTCCCCTCGACGAACACCACCTGCCAGCCGGAGTGCGAGCTGCTGCGCCCAGCGGGTGTCACTAACCATGTCGCGCGCATCACGATCGTCGAGCGACCATTGACGAGCGATCAGGCGTTTCTCGAGCACGTGAAAGCGATGCGCGAAGGCATTCGTGGTGCGATCGATCAAGTCATGACCTGCCAGCCGGACCACTTGATCATGGGCGTCGCACTGGAGGCATTCTGGGGCGGGATCGCACAAGCCGACGCGCTGCAGTCCGAACTCATGCAGCGTGCGGGAGTCGGCGTGTCGATGGGCTCCACTGCCACCGTCGCTGCGCTCAGGAAACTTGGCGCCAAGACCATTGCTATCCTCACCCCGCATCAGCCGCGCGGCGATGCAATGGTGCAAGGCTACTTTGAAGAAGACGGCTTCACGGTGAAGCGGCTCATCGGCCTCAAGTGCTCATCACCTATGCGCATCGCCCACACGACCGAGGCCGAACTGATCGGCGCCCTGCGTCAACTCGATGGCGATGACATCGACGCGATCGTACAAGTCGGCACCAACCTGCCGGCCGCGAAGCTGGCGGCCGAAGCCGAACGCTGGTTCGGCAAACCAGTACTCGCGATCAACACCGTGACCTACTGGGACGCGCTGCGCCGCTGCGGCATCGACGACCGCATCACCGGCTACGGCTCGATACTCGAGAAGTTCTAGTTAGCCCTGCTCGGCAGCGCTTGGGGCGCCAACCACTTGGCGAGCCAGGTATCAATTTCGTTGTAGAACAGCCTGCTGTTCTCGCCGCTCAGTATCCAATGGTTCTCGTCGGGGAACACAACCAAGCGGCTGGGCACCTGCATACGCTGCAAGGCACTCCAGTACTCGAGCGTGTTGTTGAGCGGCACGCGAAAGTCCTGCTCACCCACTGTCAGCAGCACGGGCGTTCGCCACTTGGCGGCAAGACGTATGGGGTTCTGCTCACGCCAAACTGCGCCTTGCTCCCACGGCGGTCCACCGTTGTTCACTTCGCGCGGGTAGGTGACATCGCTGGTGCCCCACTGAGCCTCCAGATTGACCAACCCGGCATGGCTCAGCAGACAACGGTAGCGGGTCGTCGTGCCCTGCAACCAATTGGAGAGGTGGCCGCCGTAACTGGCGCCGCCCGCGCATTGCCGCGATGAGTCGATGAACGCGAAGCGCTTGATGGCCTCGTCAGCAGCCTGATTGATCTCATCGCCAGGCGTTTTCAGCGGGTCGCCCTGAATGCTCTGCGCGAACTGCTCACCGAACCCGACCGAGCCCGTGTAGTTAGTCAATAACAGCACATAGCCGGGGGCCGCCAGCAGATGGTAATTCCAGCGCAACACCCACTGATCGCTCCAACTGGAGTGCGGGCCACCGTGTATCAGGACAAGCAGCGGGTTTTTCTTGCTCGGATCGAAGCCGGCCGGACGCACCACCAGACTATGGACGCGCCGACCCTGCGCACTCTCAAACCAGAAATGCTCAACCGGCGGTAGATCGAGTGCCGCCACCCGCTCACGATTGAACTGGGTCAATGGGACGACGGAACCCGCCGCGGGATTGATCGCCACTACTTCAGCTGGAACCGCGGCACTCTCCCAGTTGCCATAGAGTGCGAGCCGCTGCGCCCGCTCGGGGATGGCGATATCGTGGAGACTGCCGTTGCCCACGGCAAACAACTCGCGCACCGCACCGCCGCTGGCGGCAACGGCATAGAGTTTCTGATTGCCGGCATCGTCAGCCGTGAAAAACACACGCCGGGAATCCGGTGCGATTGCATAGCTGTCGACCGAACGGTCGAGCGCCGCACTGACGGGGCGAAAGGCGAGCGCTGTGCCCCACGGGGAAGCCACCAAGCGCATCGAGTTATACACCTTGTCGGTACGTGGCTCGCGGCGGGCGAACAGTGTGCGGCCGTCAGGGCTGAAGCGCGGCGTCTCGAAGCTGTCTTCGCCCGGCGTCAGCAAACGTGGCTCACCTCCGGCGAGGTCCTGCCTGTAGAGCGCGGTACGCACGAACTCGTATGCAGCAGCATCCTGATTGTTAGTGGCAACGAACACCAGTGACTGGCCGTCCGGCGTGAAGACGACATCAAAAGCCTCACCGTCGTTAGTGTTGCGGCCGGCGAAACCGGGCGCCGCAGCGAGACTGCTGGTGGCAAACAAATTGATCGCCAAACCCTGCGGTGTGCCGTCCGCATTCAGAGCGAGGATGAACAAGCGCGCGCGTCGATCGTCACGCCACTTGTCCCAGTTGCGGATCGGAAACCCGTCATAGATGCGAGCGTTCCACTTGCGCTCGGCACGCTCCTTGTGCAAACGCTCGTTGTCTTCTCGCGACGTCGCACCGGGATACACCAGGCTCTGGAAGGCCAACCGGCGCCCATCCGGGGCGAACACGGGATCGGTAGCGCCCGTCACCATCGAAGTGAGCCGCTGCGCTTCACCGCCAGCGCTGAGATCGAGCAGATAGATCTGCGGCGCATCATCGCCGTCACGCTGCGTACTGAATGCAATCCGCTTGCTGTCGTCACTCCAGACGACGCCGGCTTCGCCGCGACGAGTCGACGTCAGCCGACGTGCTGGTGTGCGTCCATCGGTCGCAATCAGCCACAAATCGCTCATCACCTTGCTCTGATCATAGGCAGGGTCGGTGACTGGCACCACCAGCCAACGACCGTCGGGGCTGGGCTGCGGCGCACCGACCCGCTTCATCAGCCACAGATCTTCATGGGTGATCGCACGCTTGCTGTCTTGTGCGGCGGCCGCGGTCGCAAACACCAGCAACAAGGTAGTCACGGCCGCGCATAACAGTCGCGATTGCGGCATCATATTGTTCATGAGCACTTTATAGCGCAGCAAACCCCATCGAGCGATGAAAATGCGCAATATTGTTGGTATTCCCTTTGGGCTTGTATTGCTGGCGCTGGCGGCGCTCGCGTTCGATTTCTTGCGCCATGGTGGGCAGTTCGTGGACTTGCCACCGCAATCGACCAACGACTGCCGCACGGTCGAGTTGGCTGGCAGTGCCGAGGACATCCAGATCGACCATGCCCGCGGCATCGCGTATCTCTCGTCCTTGGACCGCCGGGCACAAATTGCCGGGGAGAATGTCAGTGGCACGGTACTGCGGCTGGATCTCGGCCAGGAATTGCTGCAGGCGCGCGCCGCGCTCAGTTTCGACCCAGCCGGATTTCGGCCACACGGCATGAGCCTGTATTTGCCAGCAGACGCTGCCGCGCGACTGTTTGTCATCAGCCATCCAGCACAGCCAAACCACCACGTTGAACTGTTCGAGCAAACCATCAACGGTGACTTCGCGCCGATCGCGACCATCGAGGATCCACTGTTCGTGCGCCCCAATGCCATTGCTGCAATCGGGCCGCGGCAGTTTTACGTCGCCAATGATTCCGGCGCGCGCAACTGGTTCGAGCGCGTGCAGGAAGTCCTGTTCCGGCGCGGTCTATCCAGCATCGTCTACTACACGGGCGACAGCGCACGTGTCGTCGATGATCGCCTGCGGTCGGTTGCGGGTATCGCCTTGTCAGCCGATCTCATGCGGCTCTACGCGTCTGAAACCAATGGCAAGGCATTGCGTGTCTACAAGCGTGATCTAGCCACCGGTGCGATCGAACTACTGGAGCGCGTCGCGATCAACGGCTCGCCAGACAATCTCAGTGTCGCTGCGGATGGCTCGGTGTGGATTGCCGTACACCCGCGCAGCCTGGCACTCGTCCGGCATTTCTTCAACGCCTCGACTCCGGCCCCGACAATGGTGTTGCGCTATGATCCGAGCGCCAGCGACGGTGCTCGCCTCACAGCTATCTATGTCAACCATGGCACGGAGATTTCCGCCGGCAGTGTCGCGGCACCTTATGACAACAAGTTCGTCATCGGGTCGATCACTGCGCCCAAACTACTCATTTGCAAGCGCTCATGACCGATCCTGACATCGCTGCGGCCAATTCCTCGCGCGGCAAGCCGCGCGGTATCCGGCCTCTCGCGATGGTCATTGGCACTGCCATTTCGACAGTCGGCGGCTTGGCGCTGCTCGCGCGGTACGACTGGGCGCGTGCGGCTCCCGGCCAGATCGATCCCGGTGCCGCCTGGGCTTTCGTGCAATTTGTAGCGGGTGCGTGGGCTGGCGTCACGGGTGCCGGCAGTCCACTCGTTCACGGCTTAGTCGCCGGCGTTCCAGCGCTGCTGCTCGGACTGATTTGGGGCCACACCGTGCCCAATCACTTGCATGTAGTTGCCTATTGCGTTGCGCCGGCGGCGGCCATTTTGGCCGCGGGCGTCATGCGTTACAGTGTACGCCAAGCCAGCAGCCGCTAGTCACCGTTCAAGCCTCAAGGAATTGCGCCCATGCCAGCCGATTTGACCCTCTCGCGTCGCCACTTCGTCGCCAGCACGGCGGCCATTGCTGCAGCGGCTGGTCTGCCGCGGGTCGCCTACACACAGGCGGCGGCGCCGATCGATGTCATTGTGATCGGTGCGGGTTTGTCCGGGCTGGAGACGGCAGTGACGCTGGAGGAAAACGGCCAGCGGGTCCTGTTGTTAGAAGGTAGCCAACGCATTGGTGGGCGCGTGCTCACCTTGTTCGACGTGCCCGGACATCCGGAGGCTGGTGGCAACACGATGGCACCCGCCTACGGCCGCATGATCGCCGCCGGCGACAAATACGCGGTGGAAAAGGTGAATCTCGCGCCGCGCTTCATGGCGCGTGCTGGCCAGGAGCTGTTTCTCAGTGGCGAGCACATTGCGCTCAAAGACTGGCCCGGCCATCGGCGCAATCCGTTTGCGGGCGAGCAACGGGCGCTGGCCCCCTGGGCGTGGGCCGACGCGTTCTTCAAGAACGACTTTCCCTTCAAAGAGCTCGAGCAGTGGTACGACCCGCGCTTTGCCCAGTTCGACATCTCAGTACACGACTTTCTCGCCAAACTCGGCGCCAGCGAAGAGGCGATCCGGCTCGGCTTCGATACCAACATTGCCTATGGCACCACGTCGCGCGACGTGTCACTACTGATGCAGGCCTTTGCCGACTACTGGCAGAAGGTGAATCGCAGTGCGCTCGGTGCGTTCTCGCGCAGCGGCGCTGCCGCCGCGCAAGGCGCTGACAAAGGACCGACACCCACAGCCGCGCCCGCAGGGCCTT
The DNA here is from genome assembly GCA_016703895.1 of Pseudomonadota bacterium. GTDB lineage: Bacteria > Pseudomonadota > Gammaproteobacteria > Steroidobacterales > Steroidobacteraceae > CADEED01. The sequence continues at coordinate 54,215 of JADJBE010000008.1, read as the reverse complement.
CAGGGCCTGTCACGCCGGGCTCAGCACCGACGGAACGAGGTGCCGCAAGGTCGGTGCCACCCGGTCTGTTCATTGGCGCCTTCAAGGGTGGCAACCAGAACCTGCCCATCGCGATGGCGAAGCGACTCAAAGGCGACGTCCTCATGGGCAAGGTAGTGGCGGCGATCGACATCGACGCAAGCGGCGCAACCGTCGTTTGTCGGGATGGCTCGAGTTACCGCGCCAAGGCTGTCGTCAGCTCACTACCCTACTCGGTGCTGCGCAATGTTGCTATCAATCCGGCGCCGCCGCCGGTGCAGAACGCCGCTATCCAGACGCTCAATTACATTCCGATTACGCAGTTCCACGTGGTACCGAAGCAGACTTACTGGCTGGACGACGGTTTGCATCCCAACATGTGGACTGACAGCGTGCTCGGCATCGTGTTAGCACAGCGCTTCGGCGCCAGTGACGACGAGGTGACGAGCCTAACGACCTGGTCGCGGGGCCTGGCGGCCCAGTATGTCGATCGGCTCAGCGCCGAGGATGCCAAGCGCCTGATCATCTCGGAGCTCGAGAAAATGCGGCCTGCCGCCAAGGGCAAGCTCGAAGTTGCCGCGGTGCATTCGTGGGGCATGGATCCTTTCGCTGCCGGCGACTGGGCGATTTATGCACCCGGCCAGGTAACGCAGTTTGCGAATGAACTGGCCAAGCCTCATCAACGACTGTTCTTCTGCGGCGAACATACCGCGCTAAGTTCGCGCGGCATGGAAGGCGCGCTGGAGTCGGCCGAACGTGTCTCGCTAGAGGTGTTAGGGGTAGTCGCCTGACCAGTAGTTAGACCCGAGCGCGGCTGGCCGTAAAGGCTGCCCACGCCGAATCGGCAGTAAAGACGTTGGCGAGCTGATTCGGGTCACGATTGCGGCGGTATTCATCGAACGCCGCCGTCAACATCTGCTCGTCCGTGCCTTCCGGAACCCGTCCGTAGACGGCGCGCAGATCCTCGACATCCACGACGTAATCCTCGTCGGCGATCGCATACTGCTCGCGCGTCATGAGTGTCAGACCAACCGTGTCGAGCGTCGCCAGCACGGCCTTCACGGCAAAAGCTGGCGTGGGTATCACCAGCGAGCGTGAGCCAGCGTGGCGCACCAGCCCTTTTAGCAATTCCCGTACCGAGGGTGCGCCGACGGAACCGAGATTCCATTCGCCGTTGGGGCAGCCCATCTGAGCGGCCTGGATGGCAAAGGATGCGCAGTCGAACACCGACACGAATTGATAGCGGTTGCTACCGGACCCGATTGTCGGCACCGGCAAGTTGGCTTCGATCAGACGAAACAGATTCTGCAGCAGGCCCAACCGTCCGGGGCCCATGACCATCCGGGGACGAAACAACGAAATCTGCATGCCGCGCTGTCGCCACTCGCGGCAGAGGTCCTCGCAGGCTAGCTTCGACTTGCCATAGGCATCGATTGGATTGCGCGGATGATCGGTGCGGATCGGCGGCGGCGTGACGCTCGGTCCGTACACCATATCAGTCGAGAACTGCACCAGGTGGTTAGCACCGGCGGCGTACATATGGGTGAGGATATTGCGCGTGCCGTCGACATGGACTGGAAAATACGCCTGGTAGCGCAGCGATTTCTTGACTGGCGGCATGAGCAACCGCGCCGCCATATTGTAGACAATATCATCAGCCGCGATCGGCACAGTAGCCACGGCAGCGGCGTCGCGTACATCGACCGGCAGGTAGTCGGCAAAGCGGTATACCGGTAAATCGCTGCGGTTGCGATCGCAGAGGAGCACTTGATGGCCGGCAGCCAACAGATCGCGGGCGATATAGCGACCGACAAAGCCATCACCGCCAAAAATGATGTGTTTCATTGCGTGCGCTCATCAGGCGCGGCCAATGAGGATAGCGACTCTGGCACCTCACCACCCGCACGCGCGATGAACAGGACTCCGACGCAGATAAAGAAGGTGCCGGCAAAGTGGTAAGTATTCAGTCGCTCACCAAAGAAGTACCAGCTAATAGCCAGCACGACGACGTAGGACAGCGAGATGAACGGGAAAGCAAAGCTGAGCGGCACACGTGACAGGACATACAAGTGCCCCGCCATCGACACGACCATCAACGTGAGTCCGCCGAGCACGTAAGGATCGAGCAGGATACGCAGGACGGTCGCGCCAGCCGTAGCCTGCGTCAATCGGAACGCGCCGATGCCAGCCATGCCCGCTTTCAACAGCGCCTGTGACAGCGCGTTGGCGAGCACGACAATGAGGATCAGGGGAATATAGCGTTGCATTCCGTTCGCTTGGCCTGGACTTCCGAGTGAGGCGCGCTGCCGGTCCGCAAGCGCGCTGCCTTGAAGGACTATGCCCAGACTACCCAGCCGTGGCTACCGCTAGCCAGAGCCTAAGGCGACTATGTCAAAATTTTGCGAACTGGATCAAGCTCTTGGCACCCCCGGCGCGGGCCGATATGCGACGCTAGCCAGTCGCAAACCGGCCGAGGGCGGCCCTTAAGGACGATTTTGGGACAGCAACGGACGCATCGCTTGGTCGAGCCAGCAACATTGACAGAACAACGGGCTACCAAAATGGAGTCCACTGCAGTGCTGCCGCTGATCGTCGATATGGATGGCACGCTGCTGCGCAGCGACATGAGCTACGCCAATCTGTTGGCCATGGCTGCCCATTCGCCAGAGGTGCTTTTGAAGCTGCCCGGCTGGCTGCTGCAGCCGCGCAACATCTGCCGGGCAAACATGGCCGATGTCGCCCTGCCGGACACCCACAACCTGCCTCTCAATCCAGACTGTGTTGGCTTGATCGTCGAACGCCGCGCCGCCGGCGCGCGCATCGTATTGATCGCCGCTGCCGATAGCCGCATCGTCGCCGCAGTGGCCCAACAGACCGGCTTGTTCGACGAATGGCATGGCTCCAATCGAGACACTGACCTGTCTGGCGCTAACAAGGCGCGGTTCTTGGTAGACCTGTTTGGCGAGCGCGGCTTCGACTATATTGGCGATAGTCAGACCGACCTGCCAGCCTGGCAGACAGCGCGGCGCGCCTATACGCTCGGCAGTTCGCCGCGACTGCAACAGAATGCGGCCAGCGCCAATTCCGACATCGTACACTTGGCACCTACGCCTGCCAGCATTGCGGCATGGTTCCTGCCATTGTGGCGCGCACTGCGTCCACACCAGTGGGTCAAGAATGTCCTCGTCTTCGCGCCGTTGCTGGCAGGCCACTCGTTTGATCTCGGGCACGGTGTCGCCGCGCTGATCGCGTTCGTGGCGTTCAGCCTGACGGCCTCGAGTGCCTATCTCGTCAACGACTTGTTCGATCTGGATGCGGATCGGGCTCACCCGCGCAAGCGACATCGTCCGTTGGCCGCAGGTGACCTGTCGCTGCGACGCGGGGGGTTCGCCGCATTTGCGCTGGCGGCAATTGCGGGCGTAGTTGCCTTACTAACCCTACCGCTCGCCTTCGACGCAGTGCTCACCTTGTACTTCGTCACCACACTGAGTTACTCCTTGTGGCTCAAGCGAAAGGTTTTTCTCGATATTTTCGTGTTAGCCGGGCTGTATACGATCCGTATTATCGCGGGCGCGGTTGCGATCGGCATCAGCGTCTCACCCTGGTTGTTAGCGTTTTCGATGTTCTTCTTTCTGGCCTTGGCGGTCGTCAAACGACTGGTGGAACTACAAACCGTTATTCGCACCAACCACACTCGCGGTCACAAGCGTGACTATTGGGTCGAAGATCTCAGCATGATCCAGGCGCTCGGCGCCGCATCAGGGTATCTCTCGGTACTGGTGCTGGCACTGTATTTCAACAGCCCCGAAGCGCTGAGCCTGTACCGCTCGCCGCAGTTGCTGTGGGGCATCTGTCCACTGCTGCTGTTCTGGATCAGCCGCATGCTGATCCTCGCCAATCGGGGCAAAGTACATGACGATCCCATCGTCCATACGGCACGCGATCGCGTCAGCTACCTGGTCGGCGCCGCGATCATCGCCGTGATCGCAGCCAGCGTTCTGCTTTGACAACCGCTCATGGCGCGCGCTCGACTGACAGGCTGGGGCAGGCACCCCGTCATCGACGGAGACATCGAGCAACTCCGCTCGATCGACGAACTCTGCCAGCGTGTCCGGTCAGGTCGGCCGTTGATTGCACGCGGCAACGGTCGAGCCTATGGTGATGCAGGCATCAATGCCGAGGGTACCGTCTCGATGTTGCACTTCGATCGGCTGCTGGCGTTCGATGCCACCACGGGAGTGCTTGTAAGCGAGGCGGGCTTGTTGTTGGATGATCTGCTTGGCGTGTTCGTGCCACGCGGTTGGTTCCCGCCAGTCTCGCCAGGAACGCGCTATGTCACGCTCGGTGGCATGGTCGCCGCTGACGTCCATGGCAAGAACCACCCCATCGCCGGCTCATTCGGGTCATACGTGCAATGGCTGGATGTGATCGTCGCCAATGGCGACATCGTGCGCTGTTCACGTGACTCGCAGGCAGCCCTGTTCGCGGCCACCCTGGGTGGGATGGGTCTGACGGGCGTGATACTCCGCTGCTGCATCCGGTTGATGCGCATCTCGAGTGCTTATCTCAATCGATCCCGCGTCGTGACTAACAATCTGGTCGAGACGCTGGCCACGTTTCAGCGCACCGAAGCGGCCAGCTACCGTGTCGCATGGATCGATTGCCTACAGCGCGGTGCAACACTTGGTCGGGCATTGGTGGACGTGGCGGAGCATGCCGATGCGCGTGAGCTGCCACCGCCATCACGCGACCGCCCGTTCCAAGTTCGCCCGCATACGGCCTTGGTGTTGCCGTTCACGCCACCCTTCTCACCACTGAATTCGTTGACTGTGAGCGCGTTCAATGCGCTGTACTATGGTGCTGGCAAGCGTGCCGCAACCACCAAACTGCTGGACTACCAGCAATGGTTTTATCCGCTCGACTCGATTGCACACTGGAATCGGCTGTACGGGCGCCACGGCTTTGCGCAGTACCAGTGCGTCTTGCCACTTGCCAACGCCGAAGCCGGCCTGGGCGAACTCTTGCGGGAGATCGCAGACTCACGCTGCGGCTCGTTCTTGTCGGTACTGAAGCGACTCGGCCCGAGCACCGGGGCGCTCTCGTTTCCGACCGAAGGCTACACCCTGGCGCTCGATTTTCCGTGGTCGCAGACAGTCGCGACGCTCATGCTGCGACTAGATGAGATCGTTATTAAGTACGGTGGACATTTGTATCTCGCCAAGGACGCCCGCGTTACGCGCGCCAACTTCGAGCGTATGCAGCCGCGTGTAGCGGAATTTCGCGACGCGCGTGCCGCGTCGGGCGCCGCAGCAGTATTCCAATCCCGGCTGTCCGAACGGCTCGGCCTATGACAGAACCCAAGGTGCTGCCTCCCGTCCTGCTGATCGGTGCTTCATCCGACATTGGGATGCAGCTTGCGCGGGAGTTTGCCCGTGCCGGACATCCATTGATCCTGACCGCGCGTGAAACCGAAGTGCTCGAGCCGCTCGCGAGCGACCTCTCGATTCGACACAGCGTCGCGGTGCAACTCGTGGCTATCGATGTATTGCACGTGCCGGAAGCGCGGCGCACGATAGCCGCGTTGACGCCGCCACCCCATATCGCGGTCTGTTTGGTTGGCTTGTTAGGGGATCAGCAACAGCAGCAGCGTGATCCCGACCAGGCGCGCATCGTGATTGAAAGCAACTTCACGGGGCCCGCCGCAATCCTGGAGGCGGTGGCCGACGTGATGGCGGGCATCGATGCACCCACTACGATTGTCGGTGTTAGCTCGGTTGCAGGCGATCGTGGCCGCGCACGCAACTACTACTATGGCGCGGCAAAAGCGGGTTTCTCGGCTTTCTTGTCCGGCCTCAGACAACGCCTGACCCGATCGCAGACAACAGTCATCACCGTCAAGCCAGGCTTTGTGAACACGCGCATGACCGCTGGGATGGACCTACCGCCAGCGCTGACTGCCAGCGATATCGCCTGCGCTCGGCTGATCAAACGCGCGATCGACCGGCGCCAGCTAGTCGTCTATCCGTGGCAGTGGCGCGTCATAATGACAGTCGTGAAGCTGCTGCCGGAAGAGATCTTTAAGCGCCTACAGTTCTAACTAGTCGGGCGACGTCGGTCAACATCTGGCGTGCCAAATTTGTCGATGTAGTCGAGGCAGGAAGCCTGAATCACGGCTGCGGCGTGCGCATAGCCGTAAGTGCCCACGATCTGCATTTTGTTCGGCTGGCCGGGGACCATTTTGTAGGTGCTGAAGTAGTGCTCCAGCCGCTCGACTAGCACCGGCGGCAACGCCGTGATCTCCTCAACCTTGTCCCAGACGTAGTCACCTTCCAGTACCGCGATGATCTTGTCATCCGCCTCGCCGCGATCGATGAGCTTGATGCCGCCGACCACGCGAGCACGCAACAACACCTCGGACCGCTCAATAGGCCGTTCGCTGACCACGCAGATATCAAGTGGATCACCATCCCCGCCGCTTGATTCGGGCGCAAGTTTTGCTACTCGCTCGCCGCAGTAAGTCTGGGGTACGAAGCCGTAGAGCGCTGGTGGATGCGAGGAACTGCGCTGCGGACGGTCGACCCGCAGGTATCCCGTGGCCTTGTCGATCTCGTACTTGATGGCATCGAAGGGCGTGATTTCGATATAGGCGTTGACGATGCGTGGCGCATCCACACCGACGTCGAGCCCATGCCAGGGATGCGGGCGCCAGCGGGAAAAGTTGGTGTCAGTCATGCCACTAGTCTACGGATTAGCGCTAGCACGCCGCAATTGAGAAATTGAAAATCGCGAGCCGTTCGAACTTTTTCTCAACAAGTCGTATGCTTGTCCATCCTCCTAGCGCACTAGGACGAGCATCCGTGACTAACGCCGCGATCATTGGCTGGGGCAAGTGTCTGCCACCGGCGGTACTCACGAACCACGACTTGTCACAGTTGTTCGAGACTAATGATGAGTGGATCCGGTCGCGGACCGGCATCGGTTCGCGGCGCGCCTCGCACGTGTCACTCGGCGAGATGGCGTATGTCGCCGCAGCACGCGCCCTCGCCTGTGCGGGCATAGCGGGCAAAGACATCGAGATGATCGTGTTTGGAACTTGCAGTCATGACGATCAGGTTCCCAACATGGCGTCTGGTTTGCAGCAGCGTATCGGCGCGAACGGCGGCGGGGCGATGGACATCAATACCGCCTGTACCAGCTTTCTGTACGGCTTATCGACTGCGACAGCGTTGATCCGCACTGGCGTCATTCGCAATGCGCTCGTGGTCGGTGCCGAGTTGATTACGCCGTTCATGGATTGGACTGATCGCAACGTTGCCGTGTTGTTTGGTGATGGTGCAGCCGCAGTCGTTCTACAAGCTACTGACCGAAACGAGGGTCTGCTCGCGGAGCATTTAGGTTGTTATGGCGACTCGCGCGAAATCCTGCGAGTCCATGGCATGGGCGGGGCGTATGCCAATCAAGGTCAGTTCTACGGCATCACGCGTTGGCAATTCGAAGGTCAGGAGATCTTCAAGAAGGCGGTCCATGGCATGAACCAGGCGAGTGAAACTGCGCTTGCCAAACTCGGCCTAACAGCAGCGGACGTCGATGTACTGATACCCCACCAGGCGAATCTACGCATTATCGAAGCAGTGGGAAAGCGTGTCGGAGTACCGGCCGAGCGCGTTTTTCTGAACATCGAGCAGTACGGCAACATGTCGGCGGCGACCGTCGCCGTGGCCTTGTGTGAAGCCGTTGAACAAGGGCGCGTCAAACCAGGGGCGACACTGCTATTGCCTGGTTTCGGTGGCGGTCTGACGTTCTGCGCCCACGTAATTCGTTGGGGCGAACGTGTCGTGCCGCTCGGCATCAGCGAGGTCGAGTTACCGCCCTGTCGTATGACTGGGCTCGAACTGATCCGCGACGTGATGAAAAGAAAAGACCCGCACGAATAACTTCGTGCGGGTCTTTCACGACCTGTGCATTATCGAAATCGTCAGGCTTTTTTCTTCTTAGGCGCCGTCTTGGCTACCTGCGCTTTCTTTTTCGTCGGATCTTTTGGTCGCGACTTGCCGAAAGAACCCGCGTAAATCTTGCCGCGAGCAGTACGCCGATCACCCTTACCCATGTATCAAAACTCCCAACGCTAAACCGGCACCAGTCTTAAGACTGGGCCTCTTTGTTCTGCTGAATCCACAACAGAGCGGATTCCAGATCCGACAGCTGCGCTGCCGTCATTCCTGCAATTCGGCCACCACCGGACTCTGTCTTAAGGCGCATCAATTCCGCGCTCGCGACAGTATCCACCCAAGTGAGTCCACGTCGGACCTTGGCGGTGAATTTCTGGGTCTTCTCTTCGGTCATTTACAACTCCTGCCAGTCGTTTGGGGCGTAACCTTAACGTAGTTAGCGAAATCGCGCGAGGATTTTGTCGAGGCCCTTGCTGCCAGGCGTCAATTGACCATACGGAATGGCATTCAGAGGTGTCTGAGGCATCTCATTCAGGTCATGGAACTCGCGGTCGCCCCGCCCAAGATACAGCATTCCGGTCAAAAACTCCTGTCGGCGCATGCCAGCCTGAATTTTCGCCATCGCTGCAATGCGATCGGTGGGGTCATAGTCTGGCGCGATCTTCTTAAGAACGATCCGGCTACCATCATGCATGACGATAGGTAACGACTCACCCGCGCTGTAGTCAGCAGTTATCTCGCGCGCGAATGGGACAAAGTCGGCGTTCACCGCTGGATCGTAATGCTCGCGCGCATAGGCGTAGCTCTTGGTCGAGCCTTCATGATCATTGAAGGTCACGCAAGGTGACAAGACATCGATCATGGCGAAGCCACGGTGGCGAATGCCAGCCTGGATAAGGGGCACGAGTTGCTGTTTGTCACCAGAGAAACTACGCGCCACGAACGGCGCACCCAGAGTCAGGGCCAGCAGCACCGGATCGATCGGTGGCTGCCGATTGACCTCGCCACGCTTGGCCTGGGTACCGACATCAGCCGAGGCTGAAAACTGGCCCTTCGTGAGCCCGTACACGCCGTTGTTCTCGATGATGTAGAGCATGTTGAGATTGCGCCGGATGGCGTGGCAGAACTGCCCCAGACCGATCGATAAAGTATCGCCATCGCCTGAAACACCAATATAAGTGAGATCGCGGTTCGCGGCATTGGCGCCCATCGCGATCGAGGGCATACGACCATGGACTGAATTGAAGCCGTGTCCGCCGCCAACGAAATAGGCCGTGGTCTTCGAGGAACAGCCTATACCGGAGAGCTTCACCAGGTTTTGCGGCTCGAGCGCCAGCCCCCAGCAGGCTTCGATGACTGCCGCCGTGATCGAGTCGTGACCGCATCCTGCGCACAGCGTCGACATGCTGCCTTCGTAGTCGCGACGAGTCAGACCGAGGGAATTCTTCGGCAGACTCGGATGGCGGACTTTGGGCTTGGCGAGAAATGTCATGCGCTGACTCCTACCACGCGAGCGGCTGTACCAACTTCGGCCAGCACACCGGCAACGATGAATTCCGATGAAATGGGCAGACCGCTGTAATGCAACAAGGAACGGAGCTTGGCCTTTTCGACCCGGGTCTCGAGCGTCAGCAAAGATCGCATCTGCGCATCGCGATTCTGATCGACGACGAATAGCAAGCGGTGCTGCTCCAGAAACTGCTCGACTTCCTCGCCGAACGGAAAGGCACGGACGCGCAGGTAATTGATGTTGATGCCTCGGGCGCGCAACAAATCGCGTGCTTCTCGCACCGCACCGTCAGAACTGCCGTAGGCAATCAAGCCGATATCGACGCGCGGATTCCTGTCGACCACTGGTCGCGGCACCAAGGTCTTGGCGGTTTGGAACTTGTGGACCAGACGATCGATCACGAGCTGGTATTCCGCGGCGTCCTCGGTGTACCCACCATACTGGTTGTGCCCAGAACCACGCGTGAAGTAAGCGCCCTTCGGATGCGCTCCTGGCAAGGTGCGGTACGGTATGCCGTCGCCATCTGCATCGAGGTAGCGCTGGAACTTCTCGAGCTTCGAGATCTGTTCGGCCGACAACACCTTGCCACGGTCCGGTTGGTAGGAGTCGTCCCACTTGAGATCGGGACACGGCCAGTCGTTCATGCCGATGTCAAGATCGGAGAGCACCATGACGGGCGTCTGCAGGCGCTCAGCGAGATCAAACGCATCGCGTGCGAAGTAGAAACACTCCTCCGGATCGCGCGGCAAGAGCAGCACGTGCTTCGTATCGCCGTGCGATGCGTAGGCTGCGCTCAGCACGTCGCATTGTTGCGTCCGCGTTGGCATGCCGGTCGAGGGCCCCACCCGCTGAACATCGAAAATGACCGCTGGCACCTCGGCGTAATACGCCAAACCGATGAACTCGCCCATCAAGGAAATGCCGGGCCCAGAAGTGGCGGTAAAAGCGCGCGCGCCATTCCAGGCGGCACCTAACACCATGCCGATCGCCGCAAGTTCGTCTTCCGCCTGGATGAAAGCGAAGTTCTTCTTACCGGTCGCCTTATCGACGCGCCACTTGTCCGCGAACGCCTTGTAAGCATCCATCAGCGAGGTCGACGGCGTGATCGGATACCAGGCCGCGACGGTCGCCCCGGCATACAGACAACCAAGACCGGCTGCGGTATTGCCGTCGATCATGATGTGATTAGCGGTTTGCGACAGCGGCGCAACTTTCAATGGCAAAGGACAATGCAAGTGCTTGCGAGCGTAGCCGTACCCCAGGTCGATAGCGCGCATATTGGCATCGACCAACTTTGGCTTCTTGGCGTAAGTCTCTGCCAACAGCTCGCGGATACGCTCCAGGTCCAGATCGAGCAGCGCCGCCAGGACACCAGCGTAGCAAATGTTCTTCATCAGAATGCGTGTCCGCAACCCGTCGAAGTTCTCATTGCACATCTGCGCCAAGGGCACGCCAAGGATCGTTATATCCTGGCGATTGAACACGGTCGGGCGTGGCCACGTGGAGTCATAGAGCAAGTAGCCGCCGGATGCTACCTCGCGCACATCACGTGCGTAGGTCTCCGCGTTCATGGCAACCATCAGATCGATCTGTCCGGAGCGTGCTACATAGCCATTATGCGACACACGGATTTCATACCAGGTCGGCAAACCTTGAATGTTGGACGGGAAGTAATTCTTGCCCATGACCGGAATACCGCTGCGGAAGATCGACTTCATCAGCAGCGTATTGGCACTGGCGGAACCTGTGCCGTTCACGGTCGCAATCTTGAGCGCGAAATCGTTAGTGCGGTCTTGCATGGATTGGCTCGTCGTAAGGTTAAGTGGCGCCGTGGATCAGGCGACGCGCGGCTGCGCCTTTTGGTCGGCCTCGGTCCCATCCACCGCATGCGGCCATTGGATAGTGGATTTCTGCATGTCCCAGGCGGCGGTCGGGCACCGCTCGGCACACAGGCCGCAGTGCACACACAAATCTTCGTCTTTCACCATGACCCGCTGCGTGAACTTGAGCGGCTCCGACACGTACAGCGCCTGCGTCAAATTAGTGGCCGGTGCCTTGAGTCGGCCACGCAGCTCCGTCTCAGTACCATTGGGCGTCATGGTAAGACAGTCCACCGGGCAGATGTCGATACAGGCATCGCATTCGATACAAAGCTTGGCGGCAAATACCGTCTGCACATCGCAGTTGAGGCAACGCTGCACTTCCGCCACCACCTGCTCGGCGGTAAAGCCTAGTTCGACCTCTATATCGATCTTCTTGAACCGTTCCTTGAGCGACACGTGCGGCATCAGACGCCGTTCGGCTGGGTTGTAGTCGTTAGCGTACGACCACTCATGCATACCCATCTTGCGCGACTGCAGATTAACGCCTGGCGCAAGACGAACGTCGAGAGCCTTCCCCTGGCAGTGGTTGTGGATCGAGATCGCGGCCTGGTGTCCGTGCTCCACCGCCCAGATGATGTTCTTCGGACCAAACGCGGAGTCACCACCGAAAAACACCCCGGCGCGGGTCGACTGAAAGGTCTTGACGTCGACCTTGGGGACATCCCAAACGTCGAATTCGATGCCGAGATCGCGCTCGATCCAGGGGAATGCGTTCTCCTGACCAATGGCGAGTATCACGTCATCAGCCGCGATAAATTCCTCGCGCAGAACACGCTCACTGGTGATACGTCCGGCGGCGTCGAGTTCGTATTCGAGCACGTCGAATACCATGCCCGTGAGCCGACCGTTCTCGAGCACGAAGCGCCGCGGCGAATGATTGACCACGATCTCGACGCGCTCTTCCTCGGCGTCCTCGAGCTCCCATGCCGAGGCCTTGAAATACTGCCGCGGCTTACGCGCCATCACCTTGACGTCCGCGGCACCCAGACGCAGCGACGAGCGGCAGCAGTCCATGGCAGTGTTGCCGACGCCGATAATCAGCACCCGCTTGCCAATCGAGTCGACATGCCCAAAGGCGAGCGATTCCAGCCAGTCGATACCAACATGGATGTTGGCTGTGCCCTCTTTACGTCCCGGCAGGTCGAGTTCCTTGCCTTTGGGTGCGCCGGTGCCGACGAACACTGCGTCGAAGCCGCCGTCGGACAGCAGTTTCTGCATCGACTCGATCCGCGCGCCAAGCTGCAAGTCGACGCCACGATCGACGATCATCGCGATCTCTTCGTTCAACACCTGCGCAGGCAGCCGAAAGGAGGGGATGTTGGTGCGCATCAGGCCGCCGGCCTGACCCCACTGCTCGAACATCGTGATCTCATAGCCCAGCGGGAGTAAGTCGTTAGCAACGGTGAGCGAGGCACAACCGGCGCCAACGCAGGCGATGCGCTTGCCGTTCTTCAGTTGCGGCACTTTGGGCAATAGCGGCGTGACATCGTCACGCTGGTCGGCCGCGACACGCTTCAGCCGACAAATGGCGACCGGCTTCTCTTCCACCCGAGTGCGGCGACAAGCCGGCTCACATGGCCGGTCGCAGACGCGACCGAGGATGCCCGGGAAGACGTTGGACTTTCGATTGACGAGGTAGGCGTCGGTGAACCGACCCTGAGCGATGAGCCGGATGTATTCCGGAACGTCGGTGTGGGCCGGGCAGGCCCACTGACAGTCGACCACTTTATGAAAGTAGTCCGGATGCCCGGTGTTTGTCGGTTCCATAGCTCTCCGTGGCTCGCGATCGCTGTGGCGCGACCGCCAAGGCGCCAGTATAGAGCCCCGCTGTAACGTCTGTCAGGGACCGCGGAGGCGGATTCCGACCGAAGCGTAGTTTGTCGGCTCGAAATCCGGCGTCGTGTATCGTCCTGCCCCCAGTGACAAAGACCAGCGGATCGAAATTGGCACGTCGAGAACAATAGACAGGTCATCGGACTCGATCCCATCGTCGCGCGACCGACTGCGCCCGAAGTCTGCCGACACCGAGAGACGGTTGAATCGCCAGCTAGCGCCCGCGTTCCAGCTCAAGTCGATGAGACCCTGCTGCGCGGTAAAAACGTTGCTGCGGAGCAACGCCTGCAGGCGGGGTAAACTTGCGAGTGGCGCTTCTGGCTGGTCGTACTCGTAACGTTTCATGCCCGCGCTCAAGGTCAGGCGTTCGGACACATCGACAGCCCCATTCAACCCAACGGCCAAGCGGTCGGTGGCAACCGTGCGTGCCAGGGTGCGGTTTACGGTCACGATTTCGTAGGTCTCGTCCGCAGCGCCTTGGCTGACGGAGAGCGACAAAATGGTGCGATTGGTCAGCCAGCCAAGCTCGGCCGCGACGTCTTGCGTCGCAACTTGCAGGCCGTCCTCGAAATCGCGGTAACCGACGCTCACCGACCAGGCGCCGAACCGCTTCCCCACGGTCGCACTCCAAAATCGGGGATCCAGCGGCTCCGACGTTGAACGTGTATCGGAGCGCGCGACATAGCCGTCAACGAAATAGCCCGTTGGTGACGAGACGCCTAGTCCCAGCGCCAAATCAGTGCCGCCGACGTCGGCAAACTGGGTCGTGAGCGATGCAGAATAGTTGAGCGGGTCCGCACCGACGGGTGCGACGCCAACACCGGCCAGCGTGACTGACAAGGCTAACGCTGCTCCGACGCGCCGTACGGCGGCCATTCGCACTGTGATCAACATGGTCTTTGAGCTCCCGTTTCACTGCATCAACGGCCGAGTGCGTCAGCCGATGACGTCACAGACGCTGTGCTTTGACTTATTGCAGCGACCATCTTCACATTCCGGCCAAGTGCTGCAATGCAACGCGGCAGTGGCGTCAAGCTGGCCAGACCGTTAGCCTCAAGGCCATGGCCCCAATCGCGACCGAGATCAAGCTACGCACCCGCTCCCGCCTGTTGGAAGTCACTTTCAACGACGGTCTGCGGTTCGAACTGCCGTTTGAGTATCTGCGGGTACACTCCCCGTCGGCCGAAGTGAAGGGCCACGGCCCTGGTCAGGAAGTGCTGGTGCTCGGCAAGCAGGATGTGGGTATTCGCGCGGTCGAGCCTGTGGGCCAGTATGCGGTGAAGCTCGTGTTCGACGACGGTCACGACACCGGACTTTATTCTTGGAAGTATCTCTATGAGCTTGGATCTGAGCGCGAGCAGCGCTGGCGCCAGTACCTCGAGCGAGTCCGTGACGCGACGCGCGTCGACCGTGCCTGAGCTCAGCATTGTCATCCCGACGTTCAACGAGCGCGACAATGTCAGCGAGTTGATCGCGCGACTGGAACAGGCGCTTGGCGGCATCGCGTGGGAAGCGATTTTCGTCGATGACGATTCGCCGGACCAAACGGCACAGGTGTTGCGATCACTGGCACAGCGCGATCCACGCGTGCGTTGCATGCGTCGACTGCGACGCCGCGGACTGTCGTCCGCCTGCATCGAAGGCATGCTCGCCTCAAGCGCGACCTACGTTGCGGTGATGGATGCGGATTTGCAGCATGATCCAGCGTTGTTATTGTCGATGCTCACGACATTGCGCCGCGGCCAGGCTGAGCTTGTCATTGGTAGTCGTTATGTGACTGGTGGTGAAGTGGGGGACTGGCAGGAGCAGCGGCTTGCGATCAGCAAGCTTGCCACTCGGCTCGCCGGACTCGTTACCCACCAACCGATCGCTGACCCGATGAGTGGCTACTTCATGTTGCGCCGTGAGCGATTCGAGCAACTTGCGCCACGGCTGTCGTCGATGGGCTTCAAGATTCTGCTCGACATCGTCGCAACCGCCAAGCCGCCGCTCAAGACGCTCGAATTGCCGCTCGTGTTCGGCAAGCGACACGCGGGCGAGAGCAAGCTAACGACCAACGTCGCCTGGGAATTCGCACTGCTACTTGCCGACAAACTCGTCGGGCGTTGGGTGCCGGTGCGGTTCTTGTCATTTGCCTTCGTCGGCGCACTCGGCGTCGCCGTACATTTTTTTGTGCTGACAGCTTTACTGAAAGGCTTGGGCGTGGCGTTTCTCGCCGCCCAGGCGATCGCCACCGGCACGGCCATCGTTTACAACTACACGCTCAATAATGTTTTGACGTATGTCGATCGGCCCCGACGCGGCAGCCGCTGGTTCACCGGACTGCTGTCGTTTGCCGCCATCTGCAGTGTCGGCGCAATAGCCAATGTCGGTGTGGCAAGTTTTATGTTCGAGCGCGCGTCAGCCTGGCAAGTGGCAGCCCTCGCCGGCATTCTGGTTGGCGCCGTATGGAACTTCGCCGTATCGAACGTCTATACCTGGCGGCGTTGAGCCACTGATGAGTAAAACTCAATGGTCGCCCCGTCCGGCGTGCGCACACTGAACACGTCAAGCTCACCATAGGGCGCAACGCGCAACCGTCGCAATGGCGCGTAGAGCTCGACCTTGCGCTTGCGTAGGTCGCCCGCGTACGCAGCGGCATCAGCCACCGGCATACGGTAGCTTAGCCAGCCCAGGTTCGGCGCGACGCAATGGTCACTGCAATCGCGGCCGTCGAGCTCGGGCATGGAGATCGGCTCCAGCGAGCCGTCGTTAGTGCCATCCGGGTGCACGATGCCAATACGGCGCAGGACGTTGTTAGCGAAGGCGCGCGGAATGCCAAGCACTTCGGCGCCCGGCTCCTCGGCGCCATGCACCTGGGTGTCGACGAACACCTGCCACGCCAACTTGTCGGTGAAGAAGCTTAGCGTCCGATCATAGTCACTGACGATCTGTGCGGAGTTGAAGGCGCGAGTAAAGCCCTTGAAGCCTTGGAACCCAGGCGGCACCTTGGCTGGCTCGATCAGTGCGATAACGAGACCATCGGGACCGGTCGCCACCACTTCGCAGACATCGAAACCACCCCAGGAATAGTCGGTTGGCTCACCGTAGGCGCTCCAGCCCGCGGCCTGCAAGGCGCGATAGACCTTGCGCGCATCGCGCGTGTAGACGTCGATATCGAATATGCCACCCGGATCCCAGGTGTGCGCACTGGAGCGCATGACGCGTTGCCGGCCACCATGGAACTTGACGAGCCGGATTGCACCCTTGTTTTGTCCCGGCGGCACCAGCAGACACTGCTCGATACGCATGACGCTGCGTGGCACCCGCCAAGCGGCCCATTGCTCGCGTGGCGCGTCGGCCAGACGTACGGCCCGGTAGTTAGCAATATGCGTGAAGATACGCGCGATACGCGCGATGTCGCTGACGCTGGCGATGACTTCTTGCAAGCCCTTGAACACGTTCGGCTGCCTCTCAAATCCACGCAAGCAAAGAAAAAGGCCGGGTTCTTGCGAACCCGGCCTAACTTACAAGACCCCCGTTCGGTCAGCCCTCATACTTGAGGACTTGGGAACGTCGTTTTGTTTTAAACCATCGTGGACTCGATTGCCAGCCCTTTTTGCGGCTGAAAGTTCGTATCGCCGCAGCACTAGACGGGTTCTAAAATATTTGCCACGCCATGCGACCTGCGTCACGCTTGCAGGACCACGGGACAGCGCCCCGCAGAACAACCAGAGGACTCAAGCATTGAACGATCGATCGCAGGATACGGACTTTGGCTACGAGCGCGTGCCGCTCGGTGAGAAGGCCGGACGCGTGCGCGGTGTGTTCGACTCGGTAGCCGGCAACTACGATTTGATGAATGACCTGATGTCAGGCGGCGCGCATCGGCTGTGGAAGCATTTCGTACTGTCACTGACGGGGCTCGCGAATGGGCAGCGGGCGCTGGACGTCGCGGGTGGCACTGGCGACCTGGCGCGCGGACTCGCGCAACAGGTCGGTCGGCAAGGTCTCGTGGTCCTCTCCGATATCAACGCCTCCATGTTGGCGCTAGGCCGCGATCGGCTGCTGGATGCGGGGCACGTGACGAATCTTGATTTCGCCCAGGCCGACGCTGAACGTCTGCCGTTTCGCGACAGCGTCTTTGATTGCGTGACCATCGGCTTTGGCCTGCGCAATGTCACTGACAAGCCAGCCGCGTTGCGCTCGATGTGCCGCGTCTTGAAACCCGGCGGCCAGCTGCTGGTACTGGAGTTCTCCAAACCCGTCGTGCCGGGCTTGCAACCACTCTACGACGCCTATTCGTTCAAAATCTTGCCGCTGCTCGGCAAGTGGATCGCGCGTGATGCGAATAGTTACCAGTATCTCGCCGAGTCTATACGCATGCATCCCGATCAGGAGACGCTGCTTGGCATGCTGCGCGACGCGGGTCTTGAGCAGTGTCGCTACCACAATTTGAGCGGCGGGATCGTCGCCGTGCATCGGGGCTACCGCGCTTAAGTATGCTCACCCAATCGATCGAAAACGTGCTGAATCGCAATCTGTCACAGTCGCCACGAGCGAGGCAGCTCTGTGGCGAACTGACTGGCAAGCGGCTGCGCGTCAGCGCCACCGGTGCGGGTTGGCAGCTTGACATGGAATCACTGTGCACGTCGCTCAAACTAACTAGTAGACGGAGTGCCGAAACCGACGGTAGTGCACCGGACGACAGCCCGGAGATTCACGCAACCATTGCAGGCACACCCTTATCACTCGTGGCGCTGGCCGGCGCCGCAGCGACGGCGGTGATCCAACGCGGCGACGTGCAGATCGACGGCGACGCGGAGGTCGCAGAGAAGTTTCAGCAGGTCCTGCAGCTGTTGCGCCCGGACGCCGAGGAAGAACTGTCGCGCCTGATCGGCGACTCACCGGCGCGTCAGCTACTGCGACTGGCACGCGGCGCATTGGCATTCGGTGAGCGCGCGACTCGCACGACTGTGCGCAATACAGCGGAGTTTTTCGCCCACGAGAGTCGCGATCTGGTGCCCAAAGCGGAAGCAGAGGATCTGTACTCGGGCATCGATCGGCTGCGCGAAGATCTCGACCGACTCGATGCGCGCATCGCACAACTCGACAGCGCCAATGATACCGCGCAGAAAGCTGCACCATGAAGCTGCGCGCGGCACTGCGACTGATCGAGATCCAACGCGTTCTCGTCCGCCACGGACTGGATGAATTCGTCCGCGCCACCCACCTCTACCGACCCCTGCGTTTCATCTTCCTGCTGTCGCCCTGGGTGTGGTTTCAACGGCGTCGCGGCGGCTCGCGTGCCGAGCGGTTGCGACTCGCTTTGCAAGAGTTGGGACCGATATTTGTCAAGTTCGGGCAGGCATTGTCGACACGGCGGGACCTGTTGCCCGTCGACATCGCCGACGAACTGGCGAAATTGCAGGATCGAGTGCCGCCGTTCGACGGTGAGGTGGCGCGCGGACTCATCGAGAGCGCGCTCGGCAAGTCAACCAGCGAATTGTTCTCGAACTTCGATGTCACACCCCTCGCGGCCGCCTCCATCGCTCAAGTGCACACCGCCAATCTACAACCACCGGGTGGCCAAGCTAACAAAGAGGTGATCATCAAAGTGCTGCGCCCCGGCATGCGCGAGATGATCCAACGCGATCTCGAAGTGCTGCACGCGCTGGCGCAACAGGCGGAGCGTTGGTGGCCCGAGAGCAAGCGGCTGCGACCGGCGGAAGTCGTCGATGAGTACGAGAAGACGATCCTCGATGAACTCGACTTGATGCGCGAAGCGGCGAATGCCGCGCAGCTGCGACGAAATTTTGCCGGCTCGACCCTGCTCTACGTGCCGGAGATCTATTGGGACCTATGTCGCGGTAATGTGATGGTGATGGAGCGCATACGCGGCATCCAGATCAGCAATATGACTCGGCTCAGGGAACTGAACGTCGATATTCGCAAACTCGCCGAAAACGGTGTGGAGATTTTTTTCACGCAGGTGTTCCGACACAACTTCTTCCACGCGGATATGCATCCCGGCAATATCTTCGTGCTCGCGGACGACCCAGCGAACCCGGTCTATGCGGCGGTCGACTTCGGTATCGTCGGCACGCTCGACCTGCGGGATCAGCGCTACCTGGCAGAGAACTTTCTGGCAGTTTTTGATCGCGACTACCGCAAGGTCGCTGTCCTGCATGTCGAATCCGGTTGGGTGCCACGCGACACGCGCGTCGATGAGATGGAATCAGCCATTCGCACGGTGTGCGAGCCAATCTTCGACAAGCCGCTCAAGGAAATCTCCTTCGGCACCGTGTTGCTACGGTTGTTCGAGATTTCGCGGCGCTTCAACATGACGGTGCAGCCGCAGTTGATTCTGTTACAGAAGACTCTGCTCAACATCGAGGGCCTAGGCCGGGACTTGTATCCGGACCTCGACATCTGGCAGACCGCAAGTCCGATTCTGCGTCGCTGGATGCAGGACCGCTTCAGTGCACGGTCGGTATTGCAATCGATGCAGCGGCAGATACCCGACGTCATCGACACTCTGCGCGCCTTGCCGCCGCTACTGCGTGTCGCCGCGCAGCGCGCTGAAGACGGCCGGCTGCGGCTCGGGATTGAGTCGCAAGAGCTTGAAGAGCTTAAGCGGACTGTGCAGGCGACCCATACGCAACGCGACGTCGTGCTGATCGCAGCGGTCTTGCTGTTAGGCGGCATCATCTGGCTGGCTGTCGAGCGCACGCCAAGCTGGCCGGGTTGGCTGCTCACGGCCGCAGCCATCGCCGCACTCGTATGGCGGATCAGGCGACGGTAAACGCAGCGGTCTCGCGCGGCTCGATCCACCAGGCATGCGCGACAGCGCAGGGCTCATGATCACCGTCGAACAGCGCCGTACCCACCTCGTGGCGACGGCCACTCACTGAAATGCGCCACGCCAACACTGTGCACGACTCGTCGACCGGTACGCTGCGCAACACCTGTGCCGTCATCTCGCCGAGCAGAATCACGCGCCCGTCCGGGGCTGCCGCAAAGTAGCCTGGACAGTCGAGCGCAGCCCAGAGAAATTCTGTACGAACTTTACCGTGTTCATCCGCGAGCGAAGGATCCGGTATCCACGGCGCCGCGACACGCATCGAGTCCAGCGGCCCTGCAAACAGACGCAGCCCGTCGCCGCGTTCACGCTGCGTGCCGCAGACGAAGCATTCCGGAAAGATGTGCTGACTGCGCCCGGTAAAATGCCGCGACGCGGCCAGCGCCTCTGGATAGCTGATAGGTTTTGGCACACGCAGTTGGATGTTCGATGCGCGCGCGATGGCGATAACCCGCTCGCTCCCGGACGACTCACTATTCGTCGTCTCGACTAACTGCAGGGTCCCAGAGGTATCTCCCGCCAGCGGTCGCAGCACAAGGTCGCGCTCGAGCGGCGGCGGCTTGAGCAATCGGACCGTCACGACGGGTGCAGGCACGTGCGTCGCCATCAAACCCGCGCAATAGCCGCCGTTCGATGACGTAGCCGGGCCGCGGAAACGGTGCGCAATCCTGACAGGATGCGCGCCTACTGCGGTGACTGACGGTAGCGTTTCGCTCATCGGCGCTCCTCACAGAGCTGCACGTCAGCGCCAAACAAATCGCCGGGATCGATATCGATGATCCGCCAGCAATCAAGTCCGGTGCGTGGCTCATCGGTCGTGGTCTGCCCACCGGCTGCGCGAACCGCAGCGGCAGCCACATCGACATCGGCTACCGCGAATGACACCAGGAACAGGCCCTCACCACGTGCTGCGAGCCGCCGCGCCGGCAACGAATCCGCACGCGTGGGCTGCACCAGCACGATCCAGGTAGTACCGCAACGAAAGCGACGCGTTACGACACCGCGGGCAATCAATTCCTCGCGCTCACCCACAGCAACGCCAAACAAGGCAGCATACTTGTTAGCTGCTGCATCCACGTCATGAACCAGAAAGTTCAGGTGATGCACACCTTGCAACATACTCGATTCTCCTCGCGATCAGTGACGCTCGACAACATCCACCCTGCCAGCCTCTCCAGCGGCACGGTGACAAGCCAACCGCCATAGAATCAGGGCCAACCAGACACTACACGCTGACAGCATGGCAAGGCTGGTGAGATTCTTCTGCACCAACGGCACCAGTAGGCCAATCGTCGCACTAGCGACCAGCAGCGACACGAATGTCTGCATCGAGGCTGCAGCGCCCCGCGCTTCAGGAAACAGATCGAGCATCCGTAGCGTCAAAACCGGGAATACCAACTGAGTCGCAATGCCGGTCAGGAACAATAGACCTTGCTGTACGGCGATCGGTAGCGGCGAGAACTGCCAATGCAGCAACAGTCGCACGGAACAGGCGAGAGCCGCGATTGCAAAGCCAATAGCCGCTTGGCGCATTGGGGCGATGCGGCCCGCCAATCGTCCCGACAACGCGGCACCAACCGTGAAACCCGCGACGACGGGCAGAAATAGCCAGATAAACTGTGTCTCATCAAGACCCCAGTGGTCGAGCACGATCGTCGGCGCAGAGCCGATAAAGCAGAACACGCCGGCGAACATCAGACTGGCAGCGAATGCCAACAGCAGGAACTCACGGTCTCTGATGACACGCAGCGAGATAGTGGTGAGCGTGCGAACGGAAAACTCGACGCGCCTTTGCGGCGGATGTGTTTCGGGCAACTTCAGCGCCGAAGTCACAACCAATGTCACGCCTAACAACGCCATGAAACCGAACACCGCACGCCAGCCTAACGCCACATGGATCCAGCCGCCGACCACTGGCGCGATGGCCGGTGCCACCCCGAACAGCAGCGAGATGAGGCTCATCAGGCGCTGCGCCTGTGGGCCGTGATACAAATCTCGCACGATCGCACGTCCGACGACCATGCCCACACCCGCTGTCGCGCCTTGCACGGCGCGGAAAGCCAGTAGCGAGCCAAAGCTCGATGTGAGTACGCAAGCCAGCGAACCCAGCGTATAGACACTGAGCCCCCACAGAATGACCGGGCGGCGCCCGATCGCATCGGCAAGCGGCCCGAAGAAAACCGCACTGAAAGCGTACGGCAACATATAGGCCGTCAGGGTTTGCTGCATCTGCCAATCGGCGACACCAAACTCCCGCTCCATGGCCTTGAACGCTGGGAAAAAGGTATCGATCGAAAAGGGGCTAACCATCGACAGACCCGCGAGCAGTGCCGCCAAACCGAGATACGCAGAACCCCGGGTGGGTGCTTGGTAGGCGGAGCTCACACCGACGAGCGCAGCGAACGAAGAAATGCCGCGGGATCGCCACCCTGCTCCAGTACTTCGACCAGCGCCGAGCCGACGATTACCCCGGCGACATGCGACTGCAGTTTGCTCACCTGGGCGGCCGAGCGAATCCCAAAGCCTGCACACACCGGCACGGGCGAGACTGCCGTGACACGATCGAGGTAGGTTGTAACCTCAGCGGGAACTGCTACCGCCTTGCCAGTGGTACCTGTCATCGTCACGGCATAGAGAAAGCCCTGGCTAACAGCCGCGATATCGGCGAGGCGCTGCGGCGTAGTGACCGGCGTCACCATCTGAATCAGGGCTAGCCCTTGCGCCGCAAGCGCCGCCCGAAATTCTTCACCTTCGTCGTAAGGCAAGTCTGGGACGATGAATCCGCAGACGCCGGCACGTCGTGCGGCGGCGGGCAACTGCTCAAAGCCAAAGGCCAGCAACGGATTGAGGTAGCTCATCAAAACCAGCGGTGCCGGTGGTCGCTGCATGGTCTCGAGCTCGCTCAGCAACCAACGCAAGCTAACTCCCTGCGCCAACGCGCCCTCGCTCGAGCGTTGGATCGTCATCCCGTCAGCCATCGGGTCGGTGAATGGCACACCAATCTCAACCACGTCGGCGGCGGCACCAATGGCCATGAGCTGGGCACGAAACTGGTCACGCTTTGGATAGCCAGCGGTGAGAAAAGCGACGATGGCCGTGTCGCCACGTTGGTTGGCCGCCACGATTGCCGCCGTAATGCGGTCGTGCGGTCGTTGCTCAGCTGACTTGCTACGCTGCTCTGTCATCGGGAGGCTCCCGCTGCACCGCTGCCCAGCAACGTCCGCTGCAGCGTCGACATGTCTTTGTCGCCTCGCCCCGAGAGAGTGATCAGCACGCGTTTGCCGGGGTTTTCCCTGGCCCAGCGCTTCGCGCCGACGAACGCATGCGCACTCTCGATGGCTGGCAAGATACCCTCTTGCCGTGAACACTCTGCCAACGCGGCTAGCGCCTCAGCGTCAGTGGCGCTCTCGTAACGCGCACGACCTGCTAACATCAACAGCGCATGTTCGGGCCCGACGCCCGGATAGTCGAGCCCCGCGGAAACAGATTCAGTCTCCTGAATCTGACCGTCGTCATCCTGCAACAACAGCGAATAAGTTCCTTGCAGTACACCGGGACGCCCATAGACCAGCGTCGCCGCATTGCGGCCCAGCGCACTGCTCGTACCGCCGGCTTCAACGCCAACGATCTCCACGCTCTCGTCAGCAACGAAGGGCACAAACGTGCCAATGGCATTCGAACCACCGCCGACACAGGCGAATACCGCGTTTGGTAACCCGCCCGCTTGCGTCAGCATCTGCGCACGCGCCTCGCGTCCAATGACGGCTTGCAGCTCCCGCACCAGCAAAGGATAAGGATGCGGGCCCAACGCCGACCCCAGCAGATAGTAAGTATCGGTGGGATCCGCGACCCAATCGCGCAGCGCCTCATCGATTGCGGCACGCAGGGTCTTGTCACCACCCGTGACAGCGACGACCTCAGCTCCTAACAGCTTCATTCGCCCGACATTGGGAGCCTGACGCTCCATGTCGACCGCGCCCATATAAACGATGCACGGCAACCCAATCCGCGCGCACGCGGCAGCTGTGGCAACCCCATGTTGTCCTGCACCCGTCTCCGCGATGACGCGTTTGGCACCGAGCCGCTTGGCGAGCAGCGCCTGGCCCAAGGAGTTGTTGATCTTATGCGCGCCGGTATGCGCCAGATCTTCGCGCTTCAGCCAGACCTCCGCGCCCCAACTGGCCGACAGATGCCTGGCGTAACTCAGTGCGGTTGGCCTACCCACCCACGTGGCGAGCTCTTGAGTCATTTCCTGTTGAAAGGCGGCACTGTATAGATACTGCTTAATGCCAGCCTCGAGTCGATCGAGCGCCGGGATCAGGGTCTCCGGCACGTACCGACCACCGTACGGGCCGAACCGGCCGCGAGCATCGGGAAACTTGCCAGCGATCTCATCTGCTAACAAGCGGGCCGTGTCGGCCTGGACATGGGTTGGCTTCATCGATCAATCTCCGCGGCGGCCTGCCTGGCCGCCGCCACAAATTCGGCAATTCTCATCACGCTCTTCACCGCCGGGGCAGCTTCGACACCACTCGACACATCGACACCAAACGGCCGGACAGTGCGGATCGCAGCGCCGACATTCTCTGCATTGAGACCACCCGCCAGAACAGTCTGGGTGCGCGCGGCAATTCGACTGGCTTGCTGCCAATCAGTTGCCGCGCCGGTGCCACTTTGCGGACCCTCGAACAGTGCGCGCGACGGCAGCATCGTCGGCAGTGGGCCAGCGGCACGCAGCACGGGCAAAACCTCAAGCGTTACCGGCAATTGTAGCGTCGCAAGGTCGGCATAGTCGGTCTGCAATATATCCGGTGCGAACTCGGCCAGGATCGTCGCCACCTCTTCCGGTAAGGGGTGACGTGTTACCGCCACGCAACGCAGTTTGCCGCGAATCGGCGCCGCAAGCTCGCAAGCACGTGACGTTGTTACACGCCGTATGGACTCTGCAAAGACGAAACCGACCGCATCAACGCGCGCTGCCAAAGCCGCCTCGATCGCCGCCGCGGTGGTCATGCCACAGATCTTGATCCACAGGGGAGCAGTGGCCATCATCGCCGCGCAGCCGCAAGCATATTGGCAAGCAGTGCGGCCGGATTGGCGTGTGTCATCAATGCACTCCCGACGAGCGCGAGGTCATAGCCGCACGCCGCCATGCGCGCCGCGTCACTCTCAGTCGTGACGCCGCTCTCAGCCACCCGCAAGATGTTCGCAGGGAGTCTTGGCGCGAGCGCCTCGAGCCGGCCAGGAACCACTTGCAGAGTCACGAGATCACGGCAATTGACGCCCACTAACAACTGCTGCTTTGCCGCGGCACGCTCAGTAACCAAGCTCTCCGCGAGTTCGATATCCTGCTCATCGAAAGCTTCGAGCAACACGAACAAGCCCTGCTCAACGGCCGTATCGATCAATTGCGCCAGCACATTGCGTCGCAACATGCGCAGAATGACCAACACCCCGCCCGCGCCCGCAGCGCGCGCTTCGAGCACCTGATAAGAATCAACCAGAAAGTCCTTGCGCATCGCGGGCACGGCAACCGATGTCAGACTCGCAGCGACAGCAACCAGATCCGCCATGGAGCCGTCGAACCGACTGGGCTCCGTGAGCACCGAGACCGCGGCGGCACCGGCCTTGGCGTAGGCCAGCGCGCGTTCGGCAGCGCTGGCGCCATCGGCTGACTGCAGCTGGCCGACAGCCGGCGAACGCAGTTTCACCTCGGCGATCAAATCAAAGCGACCGCTACGCCGCAGCGCCGGCGCGCGCGGCAGTTCCTGGATCCGCGCCCGCAATTCGGCCGGCGGCAGTTGGGCCGCAGCGGCGTCCGCACGCGCGCGACTGGCGACCGCCATGGCTTGCAGAAAATCATCGCTCATGCGTGACTGAACTCCTGTAATTGGCGCAGCAGGCGATTGGCGGCGCCGGAATCGATCGCACGCGCTGCACGGTCCATACCCTCAGCCGGGCCAGCGACCTGGCCCGCGACCTCGAGTGCCAACGCCGCTCCTAACAACAGAGCGTCCCGATGCGGCCCGCGATCGACACCAGTCAAGGCCGCACGCAGCGCGGCTGCGTTGTAAGCAGCATCGCCGCCGGCCAACGACTCGCTGGTACAACGAGCGAGTCCATAGTCCTCTGGCGTGCGCGTTGTTTCCTGCACAGTGCCACTACGAACGTCTAACAGCACGAACGGCCCGATGGGCGTCGGCTCATCCCAGCCCGCAGCGCCGTGGATCACGAAACTGCGCCGCATTGGCAGGCCTGCTAGTGTCTCAGCCATCAATCTGGCAGTCGCAAGGTCGTAGGCGCCAAGCACATGAAACGGCGGCTGCGCGGGGTTGGTGAGCGGCCCGAGGATGTTGAATGCCGTCCTGACACCCAGCGCCTGACGGACTGGCGCGACCGCTTTCATGGCCGGGTGGTAGTGAGGTGCAAACAGGAACGTGAATTGCGTTTGTGCAAAGCATCGACCGGCCGCCGACTCATCGAGCGGCAGCCGTAAACCGAGTTGCTCCAATACGTCCGCGCTGCCAGAGCGACTGGACACCGAGCGATTGCCATGTTTGATAACACCAAGACCGCAGGCCGCGGTGAGCAGCGCAGCGCCTGTTGAGAGATTGAAGCTGCCCGACACGTCACCGCCTGTGCCCACGATATCGACGGCGTCCACGTCCGCCGCAATGGCGGGGCGGCGGGCCAGCGCACGCATCGCAACTGCAAAGCCTCGCAATTCCGCTGCGACGACGCCTTTGGCACGCAACGCCGCCAGGATGGCGCCGGCGAGGGCCGGCGGCGTATCGGCATTCGTTAGTCCACGCAGCAACTCCACTGACTGTTTCTCAGTAAGGTCGCGATGCTCCAGCAGTGTCTCCAGGAAGCCGCGCATCGGAACGAGTATGGCAGCATTGTTAGTATTCATAGAAGTCCATCTAAAGATCAAGCGCCACGCAGCGCCAGGAAGTTCTCCATAAGACGCGGCCCATCGGGTGTCAGCACACTCTCCGGATGGAACTGCACGCCTTCGACCAGATAGTCGCGATGCCGCACACCCATGATCTCACCCTCAGCGGTCTGCGCGGTCACGAGCAACTCGGCGGGTAGCTTTTCTGGCGCCGCCAACAGCGAATGGTAACGACCCACCTCGCAGGGTTGCGGCAGCCCGGCGAACAAGCCCCGGCCATCGTGAGTGATGCTCGACGTCTTGCCGTGCATCAATCGTCCCGCGCGTACAACCACGCCACCGAATGCTTCGACGATCGATTGATGACCCAGGCAAACACCAAACACGGGCACGACCCCAACGAATGCACGAATCATGTCAATCGAGACACCGGCGCGCTGCGGCGTTCCCGGGCCGGGGGAAATACATAGATGGGTCGGCTTGAGCGCGCGCGCGTCGCTCACCGTCAACGCATCATTCCGATGCACTATCACCTCGGCTCCCAGCACCAGGAAGGCCTGCACGAGGTTGTAGGTGAACGAATCGTAGTTGTCGATCAGCAGTAGTCTCGGAGTACTCATAGCCCCTCCGCCGCCATATCCAGGGCACGGGCCATTGCGCCGCTCTTGGCGATGATCTCGTCGTACTCCGCTTGCGGAACGCTATCGGCGACGATGCCCGCTCCCGCCTGGTAGCTATATTCGTCGCCACGGAATACCAGGGTGCGAATCGTAATCGCTTGATCGAGATCCCCGCGCGCACCGAAATAGCCGACGGTACCGCCATACAAGCCGCGGCGCACTGGCTCCAACTCGTCAATGATCTGCATCGCGCGGACCTTGGGAGCGCCAACGAGCGTGCCGGCAGGAAACGTAGCGGCAAACAAATCGAAGGCATCGTAACCTGTGGCCAGCTCGCCTTTTACGCCACTCACGATATGCATGACGTGACTGTAGCGCTCGATCACGCGGTACGGATCGACCACTACGCTACCGGCTCGTGCCACGCGACCGAGATCGTTGCGAGCCAAGTCCACCAGCATCACGTGCTCGGCGTTCTCCTTGACATCAGCGAGCAACTCCACCTCGCGTGCGTTGTCGACACTGGCGTCATCGGCACGGGGTCGCGTACCGGCGATCGGCCGCAACTCGGCCCGCCCCGCGTGCAGCTTCACCAGTGCCTCGGGCGACGAACCGACCACCGTGACGTCGCCCAACTCACAGAAATACATATACGGCGAAGGGTTGATGAGCCGGAGCGCGCGATACACCTGAAACGGCTCGAGCGAGTGCTGCCCCGAGAAACGCGACGCCAGCACCAGTTGGTAGACGTCACCCGCCGCGATATATTCCTTCACGCGATGAACGCGTTCGATGTAGGCATCGCGCGTCAGCGAACCTGTAGCCTTACCATAGCGCACCGCGTCGTGCCTGGGATGCGCCAAGCCACCTCGCAGGGCTTGAATCACTGCGGTGCGCAACGACTGACGTTGCGCTTCACTACCCGAGTGCAGCAAAGCAATGGCCCGGGTCAGGTGATCGAAAACAAGTAACGACTCTGGCGCAACGTAGTGCAAATCGGGCACCCGCTCGGAATCGTTGGCGTGATCGGGCAAGCGTTCGAAGTAGCGCACCAGGTCATAGGCGGAATAGCCAACCAATCCACCAGCCAGCGGGATCGCCGCGACTTCAGGCTGCAGGCGTGGCGCCCCCGCCAGCGCCGCACGCAACATGGCTAACAACTCCACCCGACTGCTGGGACGTGGCAGCTGCTTGCCATCGAGCCAGAGACCCGTCGCGTCGAGACGGACCTCCTGTGATTTACCGAAACCAATGAAAGAGTAGCGCCCCAGGCGCTCGCCGCCTTCGACACTCTCGAGTAGAAACCGCGGCGCGAAGCTGGCCAGCTTCGCATAGGCCGACACCGGCGTGTCTAGATCACCGGCTATATCAAAGGGCGGTTTCATGAGTCATGTTCCGTTTCATTGTCTACAGGCAATAAAAAACCCATCCCGGGAAGGCCTGCCGGAGATGGGTTCTGGCGTGAACTATTGCAACTAAACGCGACCAGCGCCCTCTCCGTCAGGAGTAGCGCCACCACCCAATCGTCACACCGTTATGAAGTTGCATGGGTGGAGTATCTCCGCCGCGAGCGGCGGGCGTCAAGTCGCTGCGAGCCGCGCTACCCTCAGGCGATCAATCCCAG
Organism: Pseudomonadota bacterium; assembly: GCA_016703895.1. Taxonomy (GTDB): domain Bacteria; phylum Pseudomonadota; class Gammaproteobacteria; order Steroidobacterales; family Steroidobacteraceae; genus CADEED01. The sequence goes on along the minus strand of JADJBE010000008.1, from coordinate 25,042 downwards.
CGGCGACGGGGTGGCAAAGCCTGGGAACAGGCTGGTAGCGCTGCTGCCGGGCCGCAAGGTGGTCATGATCTCGGTGACCACGGCGCGGTAGTCCGTGGTGATCGCCAGATCACCCTCATCTAACTGACCAGCGGCAAGGCCTGGCCATTGCCCAAAAAGCTTGCCGGCGACCGGGCGGCATCGAGGGCCGTGCGTCCAGGGTCGACAGCTCTGCCGATTCGTTGTGGTCGTTAGTATCGGATGAGCGCTCAAGTGACATCTGGGAACCTCCATGTCCGTACGCTGCTACTATGCAGTATCTGCATGTGTCTCTGGAAGCCTCTGCAGCGTCGTTAGTACACGACAGAGATTGTTCGCTGCAGCGATAATGTCGATTTGTTAGGATCACTGTCGGCGAGCGCCGACGGATGATGTAAAGTCGACGTCGCACCGGCAGGTCAGCATTAGGAACCAGGCACATTATGCAACGTCGCTACATCTCGTCCGGCTCATCATTCGAGGCGCAAATTGGCTACTCGCGTGCGGTGATCGATGGCGACTGGATCCACGTGTCGGGTACCACTGGCTTCGACTACCGTGACATGTCGATCGCGGACGATGTGGTAACTCAATGCGGGCAAGCGCTTGAGAACTTGGCTGCGGCGCTAGCGGCAGCGGATGCGCACTTTGCGGATGTCGTGCGGGTACGCTACCTGATGCCGCGAGCTGCAGATTTCGAGCCCTGTTGGCCGCTACTGCGAGCAGCGTTCGGGGCGGCCCCTCCGGCCGCGACCATGATGGTCGTGCAGCTAATCGATCCTCGCATCAAGATAGAGATCGAAGCGACGGCGCGCTTGAGCGCTGCGACGCAGCATCGTACGTTGTAGAATCGTGCCTTGACGGCGTCGCCACTCGCGGTGCTCGCCGGCAGGAGCAAGACATGGCTGTCGACTACGAAAAGCTGGGCGTTTTCTATCTGGGCAAGGAGTTTGACGCCGCGACCAATCAGTTGCGCGATGAACTCGTGCTCTATGACTCCAAGGATCTGACAACTCACGCGGTCTGCGTGGGCATGACCGGTAGCGGCAAGACAGGTTTGTGTCTCGCGCTACTCGAAGAAGCCGCGATCGATGGCATACCGGCGATTTGTATCGACCCCAAAGGCGATCTCGGCAATCTGTTGCTCGCGTTCCCGGATCTCGCGCCGCAGAGCTTTGAGCCGTGGATGGACTCAGCCGACGCTGCCCGCAAAGGTGTCAGCACTGCACAGCTGGCGCAACAGACGGCTGACAAATGGAAGCAAGGACTCGCGGACTGGGATCAGTCTGCCGACCGTGTCGCGCGCTTTCGCGCGGCCGCGGATGTTGCCATCTATACGCCAGGCGCCGAGACAGGCTTGCCGCTCTCGGTACTACGCTCGTTCGCGGCACCGCCACCCGAACAGCTCGCCGACGGTGCGGCGTTGCGTGATCGCATCAGCGCCGTGGTGGCGGGCCTGTTGAGTCTGCTCGGCGTCGATGCCGATCCACTCACGAGTCGTGAACAGATCCTGCTCGCGAATATCATCGAAACGGCATGGCGCGATGGCAAGACACTTGATATCGGTGGTCTCGTCCATGCGGTGCAGAAGCCGGACTTCGACCGGGTCGGTGCGTTCGATCTGGAAACTTTCTTTCCTGCCAAAGACCGTCTCAAGCTTGCAATGCAGATCAACAATCTGCTCGCCTCGCCAGGGTTCAGCAGCTGGCTGAGCGGTGAACCGCTCGATGCAGGGCGACTGTTGTTCACGCCCGACGGCAAGCCGCGCATCGCGATCATCTCGATCGCGCATCTGTCAGACAGCGAGCGGATGTTCGTAGTGACGCTCGTTCTCAACGAAATGATCGCCTGGATGCGGACCCAAGCGGGTACCTCATCGTTGCGGGCTCTGCTTTACATGGACGAAATTTTCGGCTACTTCCCGCCAACCGCCAATCCGCCCAGCAAACAACCGATGCTGACGCTGCTCAAGCAAGCTCGGGCATTTGGTCTCGGCTGCGTACTGGCGACCCAGAATCCCGTTGATCTCGATTACAAAGGCTTGGCGAACTGCGGCACGTGGCTGATCGGGCGGCTGCAAACCGAGCGCGACAAAATGCGGGTGCTTGAAGGACTCGAAAGCGCCTTGGCGGGTGTGGGGTTCGATCGCAGCCAGCTGGATCGGATGATCTCGAGCCTCACGCAACGCGTTTTTCTGCTGCGCAACGTCCACGAGGATGCGCCCGTGCTGATGCAGAGCCGCTGGGCGTTGTCGTATCTGCGCGGCCCCTTGACGGGCACCGAGATCGCGCGGCTGATGGCACCGCGCAAGACCAATGCGTCAGCTAGCTCAACCGCTACTAGTAACAACTCGGCTCCGCCAGCCGCACACGCTGATTCCAAAGCGGCGGTTCGCCCGAGCATTGCTGGCGAGATCGCGGAGAAATTTCTACCGCCAAGTACCGGCAGTGGCGCCCTTGCCAATCGCAATCTGGCCTACCGGGCGATGGCGCTCGGCGTTGCAAAACTCCATTTCGTCGATAGCAAACTGAAACTGGATCACTGGCAGACACTGAGCTTTCTGGCGCCGATCAGCGATGACGGCAAGCGGATTCTTTGGTCGGAGGCGCTGCCAGATACCGATTTCGCCGCACGCGTCGTCACAATACTGGGCGACGAATCGGTCGCGAGCTACAGTGAACTGCCGGGGCCTGCGATGCGTGCCGCGACGTACAAGGACTACGGCAAACAGCTTGCGGCCCATCTCTATGAGCAACAGCGTGTCGATGTATGGGTTGCCGACAGCCTGAAGACCGTGTCCATGCCCCCAGAGACCGAAGGCGATTTTCGGGTCCGGCTGGCACACGCCACACGCGAGCAGCGTGATACAGCCGTTGCCGACCTGCGCGCAAAGTACGCGCTCAAGACGCAGAAACTTGAGGATCAGATTCGGCGTGCTGAGGATAAACACGCGCGCGAGAAGAGTCAGCTCTCATCACAGCGGTTGCAAACCGCAGTCTCGATTGGTACCACCGTGCTCGGCGCGTTGTTTGGTCGCAAAACGATTTCCGCCACCAGCGTAGGTCGCGCCGCCACGGCGATCAACAAAGCCAAACGAGTCGGTAGCGAGCAACAGGACGTGGCGCAAGCGGAGGAGAGTCTTGAACTGTTGCAGCAGCGTCTAGTCGTTTTGCAGCAAGACTGCGCAGCCGAAATTGCCGCGCTAACCACAGCACTCGATCCGACTTCGATTGAGCTACGCAAAGTTGAGGTGGCGCCGCGCAAAGCCGACATCGCCGTGGCTAACGTCTCACTCGTTTGGACGCCGTGGCGCACGGGTGCCGATGGTTTTCCGACGCGAGCGTTCGAGTGAGTCGATCCATGCGGGCATCGCTCTTGCTGCTGGTCGCCATGCTTGCCGCTTGCGGCAGCCGCGATGCAGAAGTGACAAGCAATGAGACGCCAGAACCGGCAATGGGCGCCGCGGCTGCACCTGTCAGTGAGGCCCTGACCCTAGGACTGTGGCGCGCGACCGTTACCCTGCCAACCAACGCCGAGCTACCGTTTGGACTGGAGATCGCGCGTGACAATGGTCGGTATACCGCTGACTTGATCAACGGCACCGAGCGCGTTCGAGTACCTGAAATGACCGTCAAAGACGGTCGCATCGAGATACTCATGCCCGGACTGGCGAGCCGAATTCAGGCCCGTATCTTGCCAACCGGTCTTGACGGCGAGCTCGTATTGGTCGGCCACAACGATCAACAGCAGGTTCTGCCGTTGACCGCGACCGCCGGTGAAGACTTTCGGTTCGAACAGGCGCCACTCACCGACAACGCCGACGTCTCTGGGCGCTGGAATGTGACATTCGAGCGTGACGGGGAATCCTCTGCAGCGATCGCCGAGTTTGAGCAACGCCACCATTCGGTGCAGGGAACGTTTGTCACACCCCTGGCAGACTTCCGCTATCTGGCTGGCGACGTGCGCGATGATCTTCTGCAGCTTTCGAGCTTCGACGGCAGTCGTGCGTCGCTTTGCCGTGGTCGCATCGACCGTGAGGGAGAGATGGCCGGTGACTGCTGGACCACGCTGGATGGCGTGCAACATTTCTCGGCACATCGTGACGATGCCGCGGAACTGACCGAGTCGGCAGTGACCACTCAGGTGCGGGCTGATGCGCCGCGATTCAACTTCACTTTTCCGGATCTGGATGGCAAGCCCGTCAGCCTGACGGACCAGCGCTTCGCGGGCAAAGTTGTATTGGTGGTGATAGGCAGCAGCTGGTGTGCTAACTGCCGCGATCAGGCGGAGTTTCTCACTCCTTGGCTGGAGCGCAATCGCAGTCGCGGGCTTGAAGTCATCGCGCTGATGTTCGAGCATGAATCACGATTTGTGGCTGCGACCACGAGCGTGCAGAACTTTCGCCAGCAGTTCGGCATCACATACCCAACACTCCTGGCAGGCAAGTCCGGTCTCGATGATGCCAGCGCGGCACTGCCGCAATTGACGGGCGTTTATACTTTCCCCACCACGCTGTTCATTGATCGCCAAGGCCGCATGCGCCGGATTCATATGGGATTCCTTAGCGCGGCGGCAGCCGAACGGCAACGGCAGGTATTGGAGGAGTTCGACACGATCACCGAGCAACTGCTCAATGAGTCTGGCAGCGTGCTGAACAATGCGCCGAACAACACACCGAGCGGCACTTAGGGAGATTTTCGCATGCCAACTTTCGACGTGGTTTCAGAACTCGACTCGCATGAAGTTGCGAATGCTGTGGACCAGGCAAACCGGGAACTGGCGCAGCGCTTCGATTTCAAGGACAGCGGCGCGGTCTTCACACTCGACGAGAATACGATCTTGCTCGAAGCACCAGCCGAGTTTCAACTCAAACAGATGCTGGACATACTGACAACTCGGCTGGCCAAACGTAGCCTCGATCCCAAGTGCATGGAAGCGCAGGATCCGCAGAGCAATCTGGCCAGAGCCCGGCAGACCGTGCTGCTACGCCATGGCATCGACGTCGAATCGGGCAAGAAGATCACGCGTCTGATCAAGGACGCCAAACTAAAGGTGCAGGCGAGTATCCAGGGTGACAAAGTCCGCGTCACTGGCAAGAAGCGCGATGACCTGCAGGAAGCGATCCAGCTGTTGCGCAAGAGCGACTTCGACCGGCCACTGCAATTTCAGAATTTTCGAGACTGAGGCGGGGCCTGGATTCGGACAACGTCGGCCGTGCGTCAGCCGAGCTTGCGCGGTGAGCAATCGCTACACGAGCCGCTGCGCTTTACCGCGCGTCGCAGCAGCGGCTCCAGCACCCGGTGACGAAAGCCGGACAGCCAATACCGTCCTTCGCTCTGTTTATCCAACGCCATAAGCACTTTGAGACGCCGTGGCGCGGGCAGCAAGGACCAAACCGCATAGCACGCGGCGACACAGACAATCGAAATGACGGCGATAGCTTCTGCTGCGGAGTACATACTGCTGCGCTCAGCTCAATGCACTAACTAGACGATAAGTCACGAAGGCGGCGAGATAGGCCAAGCCGAACAGATAGCCGGCCATGATGAGCGGATAACGCCACGAATTCGTCTCACGCTTGACCACGGCAAGTGTCGACAAGCACTGCGGCGCGAACACATACCACGCCAACAGCGAGCAGGCGGTGGCCAGACTCCATGAAACGCTGATGATCGGCGCCAGCGAGGTCGACAGTTCGTCACCCGTGGCTGACATCGCATAGACGGTGCCCAACGCGCCAATCGCAACTTCGCGGGCGGCCATGCCCGGCACCAGCGCGATGGATATTTGCCAATTGAACCCCAGTGGCGCGAAAACGTACTCGAGCGTTCGGCCGATCATGCCGGCAAAGCTGTAATAGATTGGCGGCTGGGTCGCATCCGCCGGCGCACCGGGGTAGCTCGACAGGAACCACAGCACGATCATCAGCGCGAGAATGATGCCGCCGACGCGGCGCAGGAAGATGCGGACACGCTCCAACAATCCATGCAGCAAGTTACTGCCATTCGGCCATTGATAGTCGGGCAGTTCGAGCAGCAGCGGCGAGTACTCAGTTCGTCGCACGGTGCGTTTCAGAACATAGGCGACCGCCAGTGCACTACCGATACCGGCGAAGTACAAGCCGAACAACACCAGCCCCTGGAAGTTGAACGGCCCGACCGAGCGCGCCGGAATAAACGCAGCGATCAGCAAGGCATACACCGGTAGCCGGGCGGAACAAGTCATCAGGGGCGCGACCATGATCGTCGAGATCCGATCACGCCATGGAGGAATGGTGGGCGCCGCCATGAGCCCGGGGATGGCGCATGCAAAGCTCGACAACAAGGGAATAAAGGCGCGCCCCGACAGGCCCACGCCGCCCATGACGCGATCAAGCAGATACGCCGCTCGCGGCAGGTAGCCGCTATCTTCCAGCGCGAGAATGAACAGGAAGAGAATAAGAATCTGCGGCAGAAACACCAACACACTGCCGGCGCCGGCAATCACGCCATTGACTAACAGACTGCGTAACGGGCCAGGCGCGAGCGCGCTACTGACCCACTCACCAACCGCGCCGACGCCGCCGGTAATGAGATCCATCGGCATGGCCGCCCAACTGAAGACAGCCTGAAATACGACAAACAACAGTGCCGCCAGCAACAGCATGCCAAACACTGGATGCAACACGACCGAATCGAGCTGGCGCTGCCAACGCTTGATCGCAGGCTCGCGGTAACCACAAACATTCAACAGCGCCCGTACGTCACTCTGTGTTTGCAGCGTATCCTCGGCGCTGGGCGCCTGCCAGGTTATCGGCAGGTCGCGCTCCGCGGGTATGGCGTGCCGCTCGAGCGCCTCGAGCAGCGCGGTGGCGCCAGCCTTCTCAATCGCGACCGTGGAGACAACCGGCACGCCCAACTCGGCAGACAGCCGGCGGGTATCGATCTGGACTTGCGCTCGCTCGGCCGCATCCGCGCGGTTCAACACCACGATCATCGGCAAGCCGAGCCGTTTGACATCGAGCAACAGCTTGAGCCCGACGGGCAGATGAACCGTGTCGGCAACGCAGACGATCAATTGCGGCGCGGGTTCACTCGCCAAGCGGCCGAGAATGACGTCACGCGTGATCGCCTCATCGAGTGTTGTCGGTGTAAGGCTATACGTGCCTGGTAGGTCGACAATGCGATATCGGCGCCCAGTCGTGCCAACCAGCTCGCCGACCTTGCGCTCCACAGTGACACCCGGATAGTTAGCCACCTTCTGTCGGCTACCCGTGAGTCGATTAAAGAGCGCTGACTTGCCGCAATTTGGTACGCCGACAAGCGCGACGCGAAGCGGCTCGCAAGAGGTCACGCTAGCGTCGGGCGACGACGCATGGTGCCGAGGACCGGCTTCTGCCACATCGGGCATGGTCGTACGGCCGTTCATGGCTGCGGCAGAGGAGCTCGCGCGTCGTCGGCCAAGGTATGGCGCTGCACGGCAATCACGCCGGCCTCGCGACGACGCAGGGCAAAAGTCGACCCTGCAACGCGCACAGCCATCGGATCACCGCCGGGCGACATACGGGCAACCACCTCACAGGTGGCACCCGGCACGAAGCCGAGATCCCGCAAGCGTTGTGCAATCACGACGCCTTCGGCCGTGTCATCCAGCGCCACCACAGAGGCGCTCTCACCTTTGATGAGGTCAGACAGCAGCGCAGGTCGAATTGTATTTGCCACGTTGAGCGGAGTATCGGCTCTGCACAGTCGGTTGTAAATGAGAAGAGTTCTTATTTGTGAAGCTGTCACCGACGGTCGGACGCGTCTACGTACTTTAACGACTATTCTAGACAAGCATCCAGTTATTGACACTCTGTCAAAACTCTCCTTAAACTTGGTCGATGAATCTCGTCGCTGATCGCCGCATTGAGGAGAAAGAACGGCGGCGCACGGAGATCATCGACGCGGCGGAGTCGGCTTCCCGGCAAGTCGGACTCGATGCATTGACGATGGACGAAGTCGCGCGCACGGCACGCCTGTCGCGTGCCTTGCTGTACGTCTATTTCAAAGACAAATCAGACCTCGTCTTCGCGCTCGCGGATCGGGCGCTGGCCGCGCTGCAGGGTCGCTTCAGCGACTGTGCCAAGAGCCAAGCGACTGGCCTCGATCAGATCCGCGAGATGGGTCGCGCCTATCTCTCCTTTTCGCAGGAATGCCCTACGCTGTTCGAAGCCTTGGCGCGCTTCGAGCTGCATTCACCCGCCGTGGAACACGCAACCGGCGCCGAAGCGGCCTGCGTGCAGAGTGGTGACAGCGTCCATCAGGTCATGATCGCCGCCATCGACGCCGGTGTGCGCGACGGCTCGATCCGCGCCGACGTCGGACCGCCGATGCTGGTCAGCATCACGCTGTGGGGCTTCATGCACGGCGTCATTCAACTCGCCGCCACCAAGACCAACGTACTCGCTCACGATGGGGTTGCCGCCCAGAGCCTGTTCGAGCAGGCACTCGCAATGGCGACACGCTCGCTCGTCGCCCCAGAGAAAAACGAGAGCAACAACGAGTGAAACAACGAGAGCAACCGAGAGATCGGCAATGAGTGCAGCGCGCCGGGCAAGTTTGGCTGCGATGCCGCTCGTGTTGTTAGCGATGCTTGGCATGGTTCCCGTTTGCCTGGCACAAGATAACTCGCAGCGCGTCGTCGCGCAGGTGATCGATGAGTATGTGAACCAAGGCTTGGAGTCGAATCTGGCCTTGCGCTCGCAAACACTGGAACTCGAGCGGGCAACCGCCGCACTCGACGCTGCACGGGCAAACTACTTCCCACAGCTCGATTTTCTCGCCCGCTACACCTGGGCCGAAGGCGGGCGCCAAATCGTCGTGCCACTGGCCGACGCACTCAACCCCGTCTACACGACTTTGAATGAGTTGTTGACAGCCGACGGCAGGCCCGCGGGCCTGCCACAAATCGAAGATCGCGGCTTTAATCTGATTCGCGAGCGGGAGCAAGATACGCGCGTCAGTCTGCGACAACCGCTGTTCGCGCCGGCGATTCCCGCCGCCGTCCGTGCGAGCCGCGATCTGCTGGGCGCGCGCCGCTATGCGCGAGCGGCTTTCGCACGTCGACTGCAACGCGACATCTCAGTTGCCTACCTGGACTGGCTGGCTGCAGCCAGAACGGTCGGCATCGTACGCTCCAGCCTCGCGCTTCTCGAGGAGAATTTCCGTGTCAATGAATCGCTGTTTCGCAATGGCAAGATAACTCAAGACCAGGTGCTGCGCGCCAAGGCGGAATTGTTAGCGGTGACGCAGCAATTGCGCGAAGCCGAGAACGGCGGCTCGCAAGCCCAGAGTTATCTTAATTTCCTGCTGAATCGCCCACTCGACGACTCGCTCGAGATAAGCGAACCGGCAACGACGCTGGCTGCCGCACGCGCTGATCTCGTGCAAATGCGGGCGACCGCGCTGGCGCGCCGTCCTGAACTGGCGCAACTCGAGCGGCTGGAGGACGCCAGTAGCGCACAAATCCGGATCGCGCGCGCAGCACGCTGGCCGACCCTTGCACTCGGTGTCGACGCAGGAATTCAAGGCGAGGCCTACGAATTTGGCAGCGGCCGCAACTTTGTCACGCTGTCACTGCTAATCAATTGGTCACTATTCGACGGCGGTGCGCGCGCCGCGAACGAGCGACAAGCGGTCGTCGGCTTCCGACAGACGCAACTGCAGAGCGAGCAAACGGCCCGCCAGATCGAACTCGAGGTGCAACAGGCACTGGATCGATTGCTCACCGCCAATGATTCGCTGACGACCGCGGAGGCCCGTGTCGCAGCGGCAGACGCCGCCTTCCTGATCGCCTCGCGCAAGCGCGACGCCGGCGCAATCAGCCAGGTTGAATTCATCGATGCCCGCGCGAGCCTCGCCGCCGCGCAACTCAATCTGAACGTCACGCGCTTTGCGTTGCTGGCCCGCCAGGCTGACCTCGATTTTGCAACAGCTACTGGCGAGCTACCGGTCGCTTTCGCCCAATAGGATCTTGCATGGCAGTCGCTAACTACAGACTCTTTATATTAGTGCCGCTTGCTCTGACGGTGCTGAGGGGCTGCGGCTTCGCCGATCAGTCTGCGCCGCCATCGATCACAGCTGCCACTGCTGTGCGCGCTGCCCAGACAACCTCCGGACCTGCAGCGCCGGCAATCGCGGCGAATGGCATCGTCGCGAGCAAGGATGAGATGCGCCTGTCATTCAAAGTCGGCGGCGTCATTCGCAACATCACCGTGCAGGAAGGTATGGTGGTCAAGGCGGGGCAGAAGCTGGCGGAGATCGAGTTGGCCGAGGTCAACGCGCAAGTCGAGCAAGCGCGACAACTGGCCCTGAAAGCTCAGCGTGATCTGACGCGTGGCGAGAATCTGTATGCCGATCAAGTCATCAGCCTGGAGCAGTTGCAGAATCTCAGAACGCAAACCGCACTCGCTCGAGCGCAGTTGCAATCGGCCGAGTTCAACCGTGGCTATGCACAGATCACGGCGCCGACTGACGGCGTGGTACTGAGGCGGTTGGCTGAGGAACGGGAGCTGGTACCACCGGGGCAGCCGGTGCTCGTCGTCGGCAATACTGACCGTGGTTACGTCGTGCAGAGCGCGCTGGCTGACCGCGAGATCGTGCAACTGAAGTTGGGCGACCGCGCCACGATTCGACTGGATGCATTTCCCGGTATCGCCTACGCCGCCACCGTGTCAGAAATTGCGAGCGCCGCCGATCCCGCCACCAGGCTGTTTGATATCGAGCTGCGTCTCGACGCTGCCCCTGCCCGGTTGGTTGGCGGGCTGGTGGCCAAGATCCAGCTGTCACCGTCAGCCGGCGCTGCCAGCGAACTCACCTATATTCCGATCGCAGCCCTGGTCGAGGGCAATCGCGATCGGGCCAGCGTCTTTGTGCTCGAAGACGGCACTGCCCGCAAACGCGAAGTCGTCGTCGCGTTCATCGCGGCTGACTCAGTGGCACTCGCCAGTGGTTTGGCACCCGGTGTCACGGTGATCACGGATGGCTCGCTTTATCTCGAGGATGGCGAGCGAATCCGCGTACTAGCAGCAGGCGAACCTGGCGAAGCCTGAAAATGTCCTTGCTCGAATTCCCGATCCGCCGCTATCAGTTCACGCTGGTCACATTTCTGTGTCTGATCGCTCTCGGCTGGTACAGCTTTGCCAGCATGCCGCGGGAGGAGGATCCGTACTTCAAGATCCCTGGGTTTTTTGTCATCGCCATATTCCCGGGGGCCGACCCGAAGGATCTGGAAAGACTAGTTTCAAAGCCGATCGAGGACCGCATTGCGGAGCTGGACGACGTCCGCAAGATGGAGACGTCGATTCGCGACGGCGTGTCGTTCACCGCCATTGAATTCGAAGCCAACGCTGACCCAGACAAGAAGTTCGACGAGCTCACTCGCGAGATCAACGCGCTACGGCCCGTGTTGCCCGCCGAAGTCCTGAACCTCGAGATTCGCAAGCTCTCGCCCGCATTGGTCAACACCGTACAGTTCGCGCTGGTCTCAGAGGAGGCGCCGTACCGCGAACTGGAAGACTACGCCCGCGAACTCAAGGACGGCCTGAAGACAGTTGACGGGATCCGGACCGCCGAGACCTGGGCCTACCCGGATCGCGAGCTCAGGATCGAACTCGATCAGAATCGACTGGCGGAACTGAACCTCCGTCCCGCCCAAGTGCTCGCCGCCATCCAGAGTGAGAACGCTAACGTCCCGGCCGGCATCGTAGATCTCGGTCCACGTAGCTTCAGCTTGAAGACGTCCGGTGCGTACACATCGCTCGACCAAATTCGCAATACGGTTATCACCGCCGCAGGCGCGCGTGTCGTCCGCATCCGCGACGTCGCACGGGTTGAATGGGAAAACGCGCCCCTCACCTACGTCGGGCGTTTTTCAGGTAAGCGCGCAGTATTCGTCACTGCTAACCAGAAGGAAGGCTACAACATCCTGCAGGTCCGCGCGGACATCGCAGCAGTGACCGAGCGTTTTTCCCAATCATTGCCCAAGCGCGTGACACTGGTGACGGGCTTCGATCAGTCGCAGAACGTTCGTACTCGGCTCAAGCGGCTGTACATCGACTTCGGAATCGCGATCGCGATCGTCATGCTGACCCTGCTGCCACTCGGTTTGCGGGCCGCTGGCATCGTCATGATCTCGATACCGCTTGCGCTCGCTTTCGGCCTCACTTCACTATATTTCCTGGGCTACTCACTTAACCAGCTATCGATCGCGGGATTCGTCGTCGCGCTAGGCCTGTTGGTCGACGATTCGATTGTCGCTGTAGAGAACATCGCCCGCCATTTACGCATGGGTTATACGCGTGCGCAGGCGGCGCTCGCCGGCACGCGGCAGATCGCGGTCGCGGTCCTGGGGTGTACCGCTGCGCTGGTATTTGCATTCGTGCCGTTGATCGCGCTACCGGGCAACGCCGGCAAGTTCATCCGGGTGCTGCCCGTGACGGTGGTTGCGACGATTCTGGGGTCGTTGCTGATCGCGCTGTTCATCATTCCGTTTCTCGCCAGCCGGATACTGCGCGAGGATGCCAACCCAGAGGGCAATCGCTTTCTGCAGCGCGTGATGAGCGCGATCCATCGCTACTATCGTCCCGCACTGCACTACTGCCTGGCGCGACCGCGACGCACGGTGATCGTGGCGCTGGGAGGGTCGTTGGCATTGTCCGCCTTGATGGTGCCGCTGATCGGTACGAGTGTCTTTCCAAAGGCGGATACGCCACAGTTCCTGATCGAGGTCAGCACGCCAAATGGCACCAGTCTCGATGAGACGGACCGTGCACTGCGTTTTGTGGAACGCGAGCTTGGGCGTATGCCGGAAGTGAAGACCTGGTTCGCCAACCTGGGACATGGCAATCCACAGATCTACTACAATCACATCACGCGCAACGAATCGACTAACTACGCGGAGCTGTTTGTCCAACTGCATCGCTACGATACGCGCAGCACAACACGCAAGTTGCAAGCGCTGCGCAAGCGACTGGACGACTATCCCAACGCGCGTTTTCGCGTCAAGGAATTCACCAATGGACCGCCGATCTCGGCACCGATCTCGGTGCGTCTGATCGGACCCGACCTTGCGATACTCGATCGCCTGGCGCACCAAGTGGAGCGCTTGCTGGAGAACACCGAAGGCACCCGCGATGTCAGCAATCCGCTCAAGATCCCGCGGACCAACCTGAGATTCGCTATCGATACGCAGAAGAGTCGACTGCTCGGCGTGCCCAGCATCGAGTTCGACCAGGCCGTGCGGCTCGCCGTGTCCGGCATTCCAGCAGGCACTTTCAAGGATGACAGCGGTGAGCAATACGACATTATCTTGCGCACACCGGTCGCTGAGCGCGCTGACTTTGACGCGATCCAACAGATTCGGGTACCCACGCTGCAAGGCGGCAGCCTGCCAGTTGCACAACTCGCGACGCTGGAGTTCGAACAGGCCCCCACGCTGATTCAGCGCTTCAATCGCGAGCGCTCCATCAATGTGAATGCCGACGTGCAAGCGGGCTACAACACAGCACGGCTCACCACTCAAGTGGTGGCACAGCTCGAGCAGATCGACTGGCCACGAGGCTACCGTTACAAGCTCGCCGGTGACGCAGAAGCCAGCGCCGAGTCCTTCGGCGGCATTGGTATTGCGATCCTGGTGGCCGTGTTCGGAATATTCGCTGTACTGGTACTGGAGTTTGGCAATTTTAAATCAACCCTGATCGTGCTAACCGTTGTGCCACTAGGTGTGCTCGGGGGTCTGTTGATGCTGTTGGTATCGCGCAATGACATCTCTTTTGTTGCCAGCATCGGTTTCGTCGCGCTCATTGGCATCGAGATCAAGAACTCGATTCTACTGGTCGACTTTACCAACCAGCTCCGCGAACAAGGTGTAGCACTCGACGAAGCGATCGAACGTGCCGGAGAAATTCGCTTCCTACCCATTCTGCTTACCTCGGCAACCGCCATCGGTGGCTTGTTGCCGCTCGCGGTGCAGAACATCGGTCTCTATTCGCCGATGGCTTGGGTGATCATCGGCGGCTTGATCAGCTCGACCTTGCTGGCTCGTCTCGTCACGCCAGTCGTCTACAAACTGATTCCGCCATCGATCGATGTTCCCGCCAGCAATGGGCGCGACTAGAACGCTGCGTCGGCCGCCTCGATCTAGTTCACAGTTCTGGTATCGGCCTGAGAAGCCCGCTTGTCGGTGGGCTATACACTGTTAGTAGCATGCTGGAGCGGCGCCAGCTCAAGTTGCTGATTTGCAATACCGCAATAGCAATGGCATGCGATCTGCATGTTGAGCCGTGTCTTTGCTAACTGATTAGGACTTAACAAATGTTTACAACCATGGTCAAAAGGACTCTGGCCATCTCGCTGCTTGCACTCAGCTCGCCATTCGCGACGGCGGGGATCATCACGTTGACAACCGATGGCACTGTAACGCCGGGCGCGGCTTGCGGCGCGGGTTGTCAGACGTATTCCGTCGACGCTACCGTAGTTGCCATCAACACAGACGATGGCTTCGTCAGTAACTGGTCCTGGTCGATCGGATCGTTGCAGATCGCCGCCAACACCGGCACGGGCAGCTGGTCTGCGACCAGCACGCTAGGTGACTCGCTGTTTGGTGATCTGAGTGTTGCGATCACTGGCACCACGTGGGACATCAGCCTAGCCGTGCTCGGTGGCGACGGCGTGTTTGCGGCTCAGCAAGGCGCGGGAACAGCGGCATTCGCACAGATTGCTGCGCAGTCGGCGCAGCAACCACTGGCGTTCACGGGCGGCACGGGCAGCCTCTCGCTCAACAGCGTGCCCGAGCCCAGCACGATTGCGCTGCTGGCGATCGGACTCGCAGGCGTTGCGTTTACGCGCAAACGCCGGCTGAGCCTGGCCGCCTAGCTTAGGGTCCGGTCCAGAGCAGCGGCCGCTCGCCGCCAACCCACTGCGGGTTGTTGCCGGCGCCCGACTTGTCGCTGATGTCAGTGGGTGTGGGGTTGAGATTGAGATACCAGATGTTCGACGCGCCTGTGGCGGTCGACTTCGGGTTGTTGATCTCAGCCCCCACGTCGCTCACTGACAGCAAGGTGGAGTAGACCTGCAGTCCGCGCATGACACCGTTCATGATCTCGGTGGACGGTGCCCACGGCGCATCGCCGAAGGTCAGCGCGGCATTGGTCGGGCGCACGTTGGCATAGCTCACGTCTTCAGTCTGGCGGATCACGCGCGACGTGTTCGGCCAGTCCCAATAGTACTCGTGGTGCTTGCCGTTGCCGTCAGACCAGACGCGCAGCGCCTGGGTGTGCCAACGGCCGTACTCGACGAACTCCGGACTGAGAACGTCTCGGCCGTTGACCGAGATTTCCCACTTGTGATCGGAGCCATTGGGCGCCGGCTGCGGATATGGATGCGCGCCGTAGTAGCTGTTCGGGTTGCCATTGTCCCAGAAGAACGTGCCGTCGTTGCCCCAGAAGAACGCGGTGTAATAGCCCGCCTGTCGGCGCGGGAGCACGCGCCAGATGTAGGTAGCCGGATACATGGCAGGCGGATTGGTAAAGCGGAACCGCACGGTGCCAGTGGTTGAGTCATTGCCGCGAAAGTCGAGCCCACTCGTTCCGCCACCGCCGTTGTTCCCGGTAACAGTGACCGCCGCACTCTGGTTAGACGAGCCGCCTAGTCCATCGCAACGCAACGCGAACGTGTTGCTGGAATTGGTGAGCGCGCCGGTGCTTGCCGTGCCGGACGTCGCTTTGGAACCGCTCCAGGCGCCACTCGCGGTACAACTACTGGCATTCGTCGATGACCAGGTAAGCGTTGAACTTGCGCCGCTCGTCACGGACGTGGGGTTGGCGGCGATCGACACCGTCGGCGCAGGCGTCACGGGCACAGCCGCAACCGACGTCGACGCGCTCGCCGAGCCACCATCACCCGAGCAGCTCAAGCTGAAGGTCGTGTTCGCTGCCGACAGTGCGCCGGTACTGGCCGTCCCGGACGTGGCACGGCTGCCGCTCCAGCCACCGCTCGCCGTGCAGCTCGTCGCGTTCGTGGACGACCAGGTGAGGCTAGAGCTGCCGCCACTTGGAACCGAAGCTGGATTGGCGGACAGCTGAACGGTTGCGCTTGGGGCAACGGCATTGACTGTCACCGTGACCGCCTGGTTAGCACCGCCGCCCGGACCTGTGCAGGCCAACGTGAAAGTATTGTTAGGATTGGTCAACGCACCCGTGCTGGCACTGCCCGAGGTCGGGCGGCTACCGCCCCACGCCCCGCCGGCCACGCAGCTGGTTGCATTGGTCGAGGACCAGTTGAGCGTCGCGCTGCTGCCACTGTCGACACTAGTGGGATTCGCGGCCAGCGAAACAGTCGGCGCTGATGGCGGCGGCGGCGGATTGACGGCTATCGTGACGCTCTGACTGCTTGATCCACCTGGACCAGTGCAGGCGAGTGCAAAGTTGCTGCTGCTGGTCAGATTGCCGGTCGTCGCGCTGCCGGACGTCGGCCGACTACCGCTCCAGCCGCCGCTAGCACTGCAGCTGGTGGCATTGGTCGACGACCAACTGAGCGTTGCGCTGCTGCCGCTGTCGACCACGTTTGGATTGGCCGCCAACGACACGGTGGGTAGCGGCGGCGGCGGTGTATTGACCGCAACATTGGTGCTCTGGCTCGCCGAGCCCCCGGCACCTGCGCAAGTCAGCGTGAAAGTATTGTTCGCATCGGTCAGCGCACCCGTACTGACGCTGCCGGAAGTCGCCCGCGCGCCGCTCCAGGCGCCACTCGCGCTGCAGCTAGTCGTATTGATGGATGACCAATTGAGCGTCGCGCTCTGACCACTGTCGACATTTGCGGGATTCGCCGCAAGCGAAACAGTCGGCGCGGGCGGCGGAGCATTGACGACCACATTGGCGCTCTGACTCGCAGAACCCCCCGCACCATTGCAGGTCAGCGTGAAGGTGTTGTTAGTGACGGTAAGCGCGCCGGTGCTGGCGCTACCAGAGACAGGGCGGCTACCACTCCAGCCCCCGCTGGCTGTGCAACTGGTCGCGCTGTTCGATGACCAGCTCAAAGTCGAGCTGCCACCGCTATCAACATTGCCGGGGTTCGCACTGAGCGACACGCTCGGCGCTGGCGGCGGCGGCGGTGCATCGACCGTCACGCTCGCACTCTGACTCGCCGAGCCACCGGCGCCATTGCAGGTCAGGGTATAGCTATTGTTGGTTGCGGTCAGCGCGCCGGTGCTGGCGGCACCCGACACCGGGCGGTTGCCACTCCAGCCGCCACTCGCTACGCAGCTGGTCGCATTGTTCGACGACCAGTTGAGCGTAGCGGCAGAACCCGCTATGACGGTCGCCGGGTTTACCGACAGTGCAACCGTCGGCGGCGATGGCGGCGGTGCCTCGACCATCACGCTCGCGCTCTGACTGGCAGATCCGCCAGCACCGGTGCAGGTGAGAGTAAAGATGTTATTCGGATTGGTGAGCGCGCTAGTACTAGCACTGCCCGATGTCGAACGGTTGCCGCTCCAGGCGCCACTCGCGCTGCAGCTCGTCGCATTGCTCGACGACCAAGAGAGGGTCGCGACGGCGCCACTGGCGACACTCGCGGGCGAGGCCGACAACGACACGGTCGGCGCGGGGGTCGGCGGCGGTGGCGCTGCAGTGACCATTACGTTGGCACTCTGGCTCGCAGATCCACCTGCTCCCATACAAGTGAGCGTAAATGTATTGTTAGTGGCAGTCAGCGCGCCGGTGCCGGCATTGCCTGTAACCGGGCGGCTGCCGCTCCAGCCATTGCTCGCCATACAACTGGTGGCATTGGTTGACGACCAGGACAACGTAGACCCATTGCCGCTGGTGACTGAGGTCGGACTGGCGCTGAGCGATACCGTCGGCGACGGTGGTGGTGGCGGTGCATCGACGGCGACATTGGTCGTCTGGCTGGCCGAACCGCCTGCCCCCTCACAAGTCAGCGTAAACGTGCTGTTAGTGGCAGTGAGTGCACCTATACCGACGCTGCCGGCCGTTGGCTGGCTGCCGCTCCAGCCGCCCGATGCAGTGCAATTGGTGCTATCGGTCGAAGACCAGGTCAGAGTCGACGACCCGCCGACGCCAACGCTCGTGGGGCTGGCCGACAGGGTGACGGTTGGCGCAACCGGCGGCGTTGGGACTACGGGGGACTCCGTCGCCGTCACCATGACACTGCGATTGGCGTTGCCGCCCGGTCCAGCGCAAGACAGCGCGAACGCATTCTCCGCCGCCGTCAAAGGTTCACTCACGGCCACACCGGCGACCGAGCGATCACCACTCCACGCGCCGCTGGCGGTACAGGCGGTGGCGCCCTCGGCGTTCCAGGTTAACGTGGCGACCCCACCAGCAGTGACACTGGCGGGCACCGCGGTCAGCGTAATCAAAGGCGGCGGAATGAGTCGCGCGTCGTCAACCGTTACGGTCAACGCCTCACTGTCGGAACCGCCAGGTCCCGAACAAGCGAGCGCAAAGGTGTTAGTGCCGACCAGCAGTGGCGGCGTCGTGATGGTTCCCACGGTTTCCTGCGGACCACTCCAGGCACCGGTGGCTGCGCAGACTGTTGCGCGCGACGCTGACCAGGTCAGCTGCACCGAGCGGCCAGGCTGGACTTTGGTCGCAGTCGCTTCGAGCGTGATCTTGGGAGCACCGGCCGCTTCGCGCTTGATGTCGTCAGAGGCGAACTTCGGATCGCAGCCTGTTAGGACGGAGGCTGCTGAGAGCAGCGCGAGCGCGGCGAATCGTCGTGGGGACGAGGCAAGTCGTGGGGACGAGGCAAGCAAAATATCGACAAACATAGTCTGGCGCGCACTCCGCAATTTCATAAAGAACACCCGCACCCACACGCAAGCAGCATGATTTGGCCACTGTGTGACGTCTGCTGCAATAGCTTGAGGCGTACGCAAATGGCGACAGGACCGTTGTATGCCGCGCCATGAGACTGCGCTCACACATTGCTAGCCCACGTTTACGAGAGTGTGACGGAGTTCAGAAAAAGTAGTGAGTGATAGCGAATTTATTCGCTTGGACCATTACATAAGCTCGGCTAACTGTCCCCTGCGAGCGACAGCAGACTCACCAGATCTTGCCGCCAATGTAGTGGCCCGCGGCGGGCAGAAACCGCTGGTAGCGAACTTCCGCAAAAGCGCCGGCCTTGAAGTACGGGTCGTTTTCGACGATTTGGCGGGCCTCGGTCTCGTCCGTCGTCTGCAGCACATACAGACTACCAATTGTCTGCATACCGCTCGGGTCGAACAACGGACCAGCCACGTTTATCTCGTGCAGGATCGCCTCGACATACTTGAGGTGGTCTACGGTCGCCGCCGCACGCGCCCGCTCACCATTCGCGCCATCGAAGCAGAGCACCACGATCCCGGTGCCTGGAGCTCTTTCCTGTATGGGTCCCACCGGCTCGCTCATGTGGTCAGACTCCTCGTTGTAATGCCTAAAGATTTGCGCGCGTCTCGAAAGATAGCGCGACTTCAGCCACAATGCCACGGCACGCGGGACTCACAGCGTTTAGAATCCACCATGCTCGATATCGCCGCCGCCTGCTTGGTCGTTACCGCCCTGCTGGCCTATATCAACCATCGCTTCATCGGCTTGCCGACGACCATCGGGGTCATGGCGACGGCACTCCTGCTATCGCTGGTCCTCATTGCGCTCGATGCGGTGGGTATCGCCACCGAATTGCGCGACTACGAAGAGTCCTTGCTGCGCTCGATCGATTTTTCCAAAGTACTGATGCAAGGAATGCTGTCGCTGCTGCTGTTCGCCAGTGCACTGCACGTCGATCTAAGCGAGTTGCGAGCGTACCGTTGGCAGGTGGGCGCACTGGCGCTGGTGGGCACTGTCGTCTCGACCGCCGTAGTCGGCCTTGGAATGTGGCTGCTGCTGCCACTGGTTGGTTTCGATCTGCCGCTCATCTACTGCCTGCTGTTTGGCGCGCTGATTTCGCCGACTGATCCGATTGCCGTGATGGGCATACTCAAGTCTGCACGAGCACCCAAAAACCTGGAACTGGTGATCTCAGGCGAATCCTTGTTCAACGACGGCGTTGGCGTCGTCGTGTTCTCCATGCTCCTCGCCACACTTGCGAGTGGCACAACTCCAAGCCTTGGCGAGGGACTTGAACTGCTGTTGCACGAAGCAGCAGGGGGGATCCTCTTCGGACTCGCAGTGGGCTATGTGCTGTTTCGTTTGTTGCATAGCATCGACAACTATCAGGTCGAGATCTTGCTGACCCTGGCTGCGGTTCTCGGCGGCTACGCGTTCGCCAGCACCTTGCACGTATCCGGGCCGCTGGCGATGGTCGTTGTCGGGCTCATGATCGGCAACCATGGGCGCGCACGCGCCATGTCCGACACGACACGCCGCTATCTCGACATGTTTTGGGAGCTGGTCGACGAGATACTCAACGCCGTGCTATTTGTTCTGATCGGCATGGAAGTTATTCTAATCACGATATCCTGGAACATCTTGTTAGCCGCGAGCGTCGCCATCCTGGTGACACTGGTTGCGAGACTGCTGACGGTGGGTATGCCGGTGGCGGCTTTCGCCAGCAGTTTAAAACTACCCACGGGCGCCTGGAAAGTCCTGACCTGGGGCGGGCTGCGCGGCGGTATCTCGGTGGCACTGGCATTATCTTTACCGGCGGGCGCAGAGCGAGACTTGGTGCTGGCGCTCACCTACTGCGTCGTCTTGTTTTCGATCCTGGTACAAGGGCTGACCATCGGACGGGTGACCAAACTGTCCGTCCGGAGTGCGTAATGTTGCCGCAATTGCTGCCGTTGGTTGAGAGTCGTCGCTTCCAGCACAGCATGCTGGCGATCATCGTCTTGAATGCCGTCACGCTCGGACTCGAGACCTGGCCGCTGGCGATGCAACATGCGGGACCGCTGATCATTGCGATCGATCGACTTGCGCTCACAGTCTTCGTCATCGAGGTCACGCTGCGACTCTTGGCGCACGGCTGGCGGTTTTTCCGTGATCCCTGGAGTGTGTTCGACTTTCTGGTCGTTAGCATCGCACTGATTCCTGCTACCGAGGGCTTCTCTGTATTGCGCGCCCTGCGCGTGCTGCGGGCATTGCGCATCATCTCTGCAGTACCGCGGATGCGGATGGTTGTGCAGGCACTGCTCACCGCCATTCCCGGCATCAGCTCGATCGTGGCGCTGCTGGCGCTGATCTTTTACGTCGCCGCAGTCATGGCAACCAAACTGTTCTCGACTGCCTTTCCAGACTGGTTTGGGTCCATCGGCGCCAGCTTGTATTCACTGTTTCAGATCATGACGCTGGAAAGCTGGTCGATGGGCATCGTACGGCCTGTCATGGAGATTTTCCCCTTCGCGTGGGCCTTCTTCGTGCCCTTCATTCTGATCGCGACCTTCATGATTCTGAATCTGTTTATCGCGGTCGTAGTCAACGCGATGCAATCGCAACATGAAGCAGATCGGGTCGCTAGCGAACTGGAGGCGCACGACGAGCGCGGTCAAATTCTGATTGAGCTGAAAGCACTGCGACAAGAGTTGCAAGCACTCCGCGCGAGTCGTGAGGAGCGCACGCCAGGACCTTAAGCGGCGGCGGCCTCCACCATACCAGCCGCGCCGTCAGCCTCTGCCGCCAGTACGACAGCGGCCGCATGGACCGTGGCGGCGATACGCACAACGCTTTGAATCGCTTCGCGGGATACCCCGTGCTGGCGCAGCTTTTTTTCGTGCGATGTAATACACAGACCGCAGCCGTTGATCGCCGACACAGCGAGCGATAGCAATTCGAAGTCGAGCTTGTCGATGCCCGGATTTGCCATCACATTCATACGCAGCCGCGCCGGCAGAGTCTGGTACTCACTATCTTCCACCAGATGCACGAAGCGATAGTAGATGTTGTTCATACCCATGATTGCCGCTGCCGCCTTGGCGCCAGTGATGTCGGTCGGCGCAAGATACGCGCTGGCAAGCTGTTCGATTTGCCGCGCGAACGGCATTTGGCGCGAGGCGAGAGCGGCAGCGACCGCGATCGACCAGATCTGCTGGTCGGACAAACCCGGTGCCCCTTGGGGCGTTAGCACGCTGCCCAGATTCAGCCGAATGTCCTTGGCGTAGTCTGGTAGTGCTTCGCGGATATTTTCGAGTGTCATGGATTATCTCCTTTGCCTTAGGCGGCCTGCGTGTCGTCGCCCGGCTGCCAAATTGCAGGGGCACAATTCATCCGTCTGCAGAGCGTCGAGCACCCGCAGGACTTCTTGCGGGCTGCGGCCAACATTCAGGTCGGTTACGTACACGAAGCGGATGATTCCCGCCGGATCGACGATATACGTGGCGCGCTGCGCGACACCCGCGTCGGCGTCCAAGATGCCTAACGCCTGGGACAACTCCCGCTTGATGTCTGAGAGCATCGGGAATGGCAAGTCGCGCAGTTCGTCTTTGGCCACGCGCCAGGCGTGGTGAACAAACTCGCTGTCAATGGAAACACCCAGTAACTGCGCGTCTCGCGCCTTGAACTCCTTGTCGAGTTTGCCGAACGCTGCGATCTCCGTGGGGCAGACGAAAGTGAAGTCCTTGGGCCAAAAGAACAACACTTGCCACTTGCCCTTGAAGCTCTGATTGTCGAATGGCTGGAAGGCCTTGTTCATGTCAGCGGAAACGACGCCGGTGAGCGCGTATGGGGGAGTTTCTGTCCGATACCTAACATTGCTGTCTCCTGATCTAAAGTGCTTGATCGATGGGGCACAGCATAGGTATTGGTCTGTGCATGATCCAATCGATTGAATATATAATTTCGATAGGTTTTATCTATGGAATACGCGCACCATGGCGGACATCAAACTCAAGGACTTGCGCTATCTCGTGGCGGTCGCCGATACCCGGCACTTCGGACGGGCAGCCGAGCAAACATTCGTCAGCCAGCCGACGCTGTCCGCACAGTTGAAAAAGCTCGAGGACTATCTCGGTGTGCAGCTGATCGAGCGCTCACCCAAGCGGATCGCACTCACGCCAACCGGCGAGGCGATCGTGGCGCGGGCACGCCAGATGATCGCGGCAAGCGACGAAATCGTATCTCTGGCGCGTAGCAGCCAGGACCCGCTCGCCGGTCGAATCAAACTAGCGTTGTTGCCCACCATCGGGCCCTACCTACTGCCACACGTCGCACCGCGCATTCGCAAGAGCCTGCCGCGCCTCGAACTGATGCTGTACGAGTATCAGACCGGACCCATGCTGGAGAAGCTGCAGGCGGGCGAGCTTGACGTCGGTATCCTCGCACTACCTGTCGATCTCGACGGCCTCGACACCCGGGAGCTCTATCGCGAACCCTTCACGGTGGCCATGCCAGCGCGCCATGCGCTCACCAATCGGAAGTCGATTCGTATCGATGACCTGGAAGGCGAGACACTGCTGTTGCTCGAGGACGGTCACTGCCTTCGAGACCAGGCGCTCGAGGTGTGCAGCCATCTGCCGGTGAACGAGAAGCAGGACTTTCGCGCCACCAGCCTCGAAACCCTGCGCCAGATGGTTGCCGCTGGCTCCGGCATCACGCTGCTGCCCGAACTTGCGAGCCGTGGTGCATACGGTGGTGCTCGTGGCGTGAGCATACGACCCTTCGCTCACCCTGCTCCGGTGCGCACTATTGGCGCGGTATGGCGCAAGTCGAGTGCGCGCAAGGCGGCAATCGCGGCGCTTGCAACGGAGATTGCGAAGCACGCGTTCGCGTAGTGGTGCGGCAAACTCGGTAGCGAGCACGTAGCGACATAGGGCTGTGCCACGCCATCTGAATCGATCGCGCCCTGCGGGCGTTTCCTTGTCGACATCCGGCGCGCATTTTTCTCCGGCGTCACGGCCAGGGACCGACCGCTCAGGAGCGCGCCGGATATCAACTACGGCGATCTCCACAGATGACGTGGCACAGCCCTATGTCGCTACACACACTAACGAGTGCCGCTACGTGCGGAGTATCGTGCACAGGTTGGCGTACACAGAAGCGCGCGCGATGGTGGCGGTTGCACGCGGCTGTTGAGATCGCCGCAGCACGATCATGGCGCGCTCCTGTGCCCATTGCAGGCTGGCCTCGACATCGGGGCAAGATGCGCGCCATGTTCGTGCCAGGGCACGCCCGCAGGGCGCGATCGATCCAGCCGCGCGCGACACCCACCATCGCACGCGCTTCTGTGTACGTAAGACCGCGAGCCAGTGCCCAAGGCCCGACAATCGACTCTGGCATACTCAACGCATGACGAAGATCCGGGAAACCAAGCCGCACATCACTCCGTATGACAAATTGTCGTTCGACGCCGAGACGCTCACCGGGATGCTCGCGAGCGGCGCAGCCCAGGCGGTACTGACCGATTTCTTCGGGTCCGCACTCTATCAAGAGCTGACTGGGCTGGCGCAAGAGGTAGCGAAGACGCGTACGCGCGGCGGCAAGCGCGTCTACGTCCTGCCGGGCATCATGGGCTCACAACTCGGTTTGATGCGCGCCCGCCCCAAACCGCCGGACGTTCTATGGGTCGATCCGATCGATATTGCCTTCGGTCGTCTGACGAAACTCACGCTGACCGAGCGCTCAGCGGTGGTTTCCCTCGGCGTGCTGCTCTACGGATACATCAAGCTGCAACTCAAGCTGCAACGTGCCGGCTTCGATCCAGTCCTGTGGGACTACGACTGGCGCCGCAGCATCGACGATTCCGGCCGTCGCCTCGCCGCCCAGCTGCGCGAAGATCCGGCGCGCGAGATTCTGCTGGTGGCGCACAGCATGGGCGGGCTGGTCGCGCGACATGCACTCACCTTGCCAGGCCAGACGAAAGTCACCCGCGTTGTCTTGCTCGGCACGCCCAACTTCGGTTCGCTAGCGGCCGTGCAGGCATTGCGAGGCACCTACTCCGTGGTGCGAAAAGTCGCGATGCTGGACTGGAAGCACAGTGCTGAGCAGTTGGCGGAGCAGGTGTTTGGTAGTTTCGCGAGTCTCTACCACTTGCTACCACCTGCCGGTCGAGCAGGACCTATCAACCTATTCGCA
>JADJBE010000007.1 GCA_016703895.1 Pseudomonadota bacterium | reverse complement strand
GGCGCGCAGCGTACGTTTTCGTGCGTCCGCTGATCGCTAGCGTTAGATGCCGCTTTGACACGTGCGCGAAATCACTTGACGTCCTAAAGTTATTGTAGTTACAATAACCTGTGGTGCTCACTTACGATCCGGCAAAGCGAGCGAAGACTTTCGCATCGCGTGGCCTAGATTTTAAGGACGCCGATCTGGTCTTTGCAGGCTTCACGCTCGAAGTGGAAGATACACGCAAAGACTATGGCGAGACCCGAATTATCTGTTACGGATATCTTGGGGCTCGTATAGTCGTGATTGGCTACACGCCCCGGGGTGCCGATCGTCACGTTTTTAGTATGAGGAAAGCCAATGCTCGCGAAGAAGCGCGTGTCGCGCCAAAAATTAAAGTCTGATCTGGCTCGCGTCGACGCTCACGTGATTCGAAAGAATGAATATGAAGAGTTGCCGGAGCTCACGTCAAGAATGCTTGCGAGTGCGGTCGTCAAGAAAGGGGGCCGTCCCGTTTCCGATAACCCACGGAAGCTGATCACGATTCGTCTTCCTGCGGATGTGATTGAGCGTTGGAAGTCGACGGGTCCCGGTTGGCAAACACGCATGGCGGATCGTCTCAGCCGGTCTGGATAGTGACATCTAACAAGTCGATG
This sequence comes from Pseudomonadota bacterium, assembly GCA_016703895.1. Taxonomy (GTDB): domain Bacteria; phylum Pseudomonadota; class Gammaproteobacteria; order Steroidobacterales; family Steroidobacteraceae; genus CADEED01. The sequence goes on along the minus strand of JADJBE010000007.1, from coordinate 199,090 downwards.
GAGCGCAACCATGAACCATAAAGCGCCCGTAGTCGTTGTCGGCGCCTGGTGCGCTCATCGACGGCGTTAGTCGTCGTCACCAACATCCCGCTACAAGGAACGGCCGAATGAGACATGCCGAAAGACATAGAACACACCGTACCGGCTGGCTTCGGGCAGCTGTTCTTGGCGCAAATGACGGAATCGTCTCCACAGCGAGCCTCGTCCTAGGGGTTACCGCAGCGGGGGCTAATTCTCAGGGCATCTTGGTCGCTGGGGTTGCCGGCCTCGTCGCTGGCGCCATGTCGATGGCTGCCGGCGAGTATGTCTCGGTCAGTTCACAGGCTGATACCGAGCGCGCCGATCTGGCCCGGGAAAGAAAAGAACTCGCCGCTGACCCGGAGCACGAGCACGCAGAGCTAACGGCGATTTACGTCAAGCGCGGGCTGGACGCGGCACTTGCGTCCAACGTCGCCACCCAATTGATGCAGCATGATGCGCTCGGTGCACATGCACGCGATGAATTGGGCATCTCCGATACCTTGGCAGCTCGGCCCATCCAGGCCTCACTTGCCTCCGCCAGCACATTTGCGGTGGGTGCAGCTCTCCCGCTACTGGTCGTCGTCTCGTTTCCGGTTACCGTACTTATGTGGGCCGTCTCAGGTAGTTCGCTTTTGTTTCTTGCACTGTTGGGTTCGCTATCTGCGCGTGCCGGCGGCGCAGCCCTGATACCGGCCGCCTCACGCGTCACTTTCTGGGGTGCCTTGGCAATGGCATTGACGGCCGGGGTGGGGGCGCTCTTTGGCGTGGCCGCTTGATGTTCCTGGCGCCGCAATTTCGACGCCTAACAACGCGTTGCAGCGGACACGCTTCGCACGCCGCTGAACGCGGACGTTAGGCGGCACCTCGGCAACTCCGCCTCAAATTGAGAAGAAGGAATATGACGACCACTCTTTTCCGACTACTTGCGCTCTTACTGCTTGCCGTAGCTGCTGGCCCGGCAGGGGCGGAAGATCCGAAGATCACGATCAGTTTGCTAGGCACCGGCTGTCCACCGGCGGTCATGAACCGCTTCGGACCGAGTACGCTGGTGGAGGCCGGGCAGCAGAAATTCCTGTTTGACGCAGGTCGCGGCGCTCTGCAACGCCTAGTGCAACTTGGCGTGCGTTGGCAGGATGTGGAAGGCGTCTTTCTGACCCACCTGCACTCCGACCACGTCGTCGGGTTTCCGGACCTGTGGTTGACGGGTTGGTTGATAGTGCCTGGGTGAAACGTGCCCCTTCCGGTCTGGGGCCCGAGCGGCACCGCGCAGATGATGTCCCACCTTGAGCAAGCCTACGAGTACGACATTCGCATTCGCATTGCGAACGATGGCGCGTCGCCTGACGGCGTCCTGCTCCGGGCACAGGATATTGGCGAGGGTGTCGTGTATGACCGTCGCGGCGCGAAGGTTACAGCATTTGAAGTGGATCATGCTCCCGTTAAACCGGCGTTGGGTTACCGCATCGATTACGCGGGGCGGTCCATTGTGCTCTCTGGTGACACGCGCTTGTCGGAGAACCTTATCCGGCATGCGCAAGGAGTCGATGTGTTGGTCCATGAGGTGTTCGTTCCGGAAACCCTTCAGCGAGCGGGTGTCCCCCCGGAGCGTGCCAAGAAGATCATCGATTATCACGTGACGCCTGAGCAGGCCGGTGAAGTGTTTACGCGCGCGAAGCCGAAACTGGCAGTCTATTCGCACGTCTGCATGCCGACAGCGCTTGAGCAGGACCTCGTTCCCCCAACCCGCAGGACATACTCAGGGCCGCTGGAGGTAGGCGAGGATTTGATGGTCATCGAAGTGGGAGACCAGATCAAAGTCCGAAGGCCCGCCCCTTCTTCGCGATGATAGAGAGTCCAACGATGAACGGTCAGTCAGCCGCAGCCTAGCAAGCGGTTGCAGCGGACGGTCATGGATAAAGTACCAAATCACATAGGTCAGCGTGCCGCCGCTGAACCGCGGTCGTTAGGCCTCAAGGCGAACGACATTGATATTGCGAAAGCCTGTGTTCTCTGTCCTTATCACCCATAGGGAATTTTCAAATGAAACCAGAAATTGATGAGCAACGGCGACGTTTGACTCTTGCTGGATTGGCGGCGTACCCACTGGTTAAGTCGAACGCCTTTGCGAGCAGCGGCGAGCGATCTGCTTCCCCGAGTCGCGTTGTCGAATTCGATGCGCAGGTCAGCCGAGATGGCCAACGGAGCGTGACGGCGCCGATCAACATTGATGTCAGCAAGACTGTGATAATTGTATGCGACATGCAAAATGACTTCGGTGCCAAGGGCGGCATGTTCGACCGCGCCGGAATTGACATCTCTATGATTCAGGCAGCTGTCGGGCCAACCGCGAAAGTCCTGGCTTCGGCCCGCCACGCAGGCGTCAAAATCGTCTATCTTAAAATGGGATTTCGTCCTGATCTCTCGGACCTGGGTGCTGCCGACTCTGTGAATAGGGTGCGACACCTGGAGGGGTTCAAGGTCGGAGAGAGCGTTCGTGCCCCCGATGGTAGAGAAAGTCGGATTCTGATTCGCGACAACTGGGGCACCGATATTGTTCCTGAGCTAAAACCGATGGCTGACGATGTCGTTATCTACAAGCATCGATTTAGCGGTTTCTACCAAACCGAATTGGATGCCACGCTGAAAACGCTCGGGGCCAAGCATCTTGTCTTCACCGGCTGCACCACGAGTGTATGTGTTGAGTCGACGATCAGAGACGCGATGTTCAGAGACTATTTGCCTGTGTTGCTGGCAGATTGTACAGGCGAGCCAGTCGGACATAGTTTTCCGAGAAGCAATCACGAAGCCTCTCTACTGGTAATTAAAACATTATTGGGTTGGGTCTCAGGTTCGGATCAATTCATTACCGCTCTTTCGGCGTAGATGCACATTTTTGTCTCCTTAACTCCGGCGTTAGGCCGCTTTTGCCTTCTCAAAATTTGCAACACTGATGCGATGTGGCGTTCCGCCGCTTAGGCTGGTTTTAGTGTCGCACCGTTGGACCGCATCACGCTCTTCGGCAGGTTCGCGGACGCAACGTCGCGCCTGCGCTGTGGAGTTCACGTCGTGTGACATCACGGCGTCTGGCAGTTCCAGTTGTGAGTTGCGTCGGGGCGCAGGTCCGGTTCTCGCGGTGCTGCGGGCTCAAACCTCCGCAGTGTCATTGACGTTGGGTGCCGCGGCGGCCTGCCAATTCATTCAAGCCGAAGCCGCATCGCGGCTCGGCTTAATTCAGTCGTTAGGCGCCAAGAGTTCTTCCACCATCGGAGTGCAAAATGACACGAGACTTCGTTCGATTTCTGGCTCTATTCTTCGTCGCTCTAATATCTGGAGCATCACTTGCTGTATGGCTCGACAGCAGCTTTGCAGGCATGTCGTCGACCTTCTTTGTCGAGAAGATGCAGCATTCAATTCGGGTGCTTACTGTTCCATTGCCCGTAATAGCAACTCTGGGTCTGCTGTTCACAGGTGCTTCAACTATCTATGCCAGACACGATCGTCTGAGCTTCTATCTACTTCTTGCTGCGTGCGCCTGCCTCATTGCGGGCGTCCTAACCACTGTTTTCGGCAACGTTCCGATCAACAAGCAAATCTTGACTTGGAGCATCAACGCGCCCCCGTCAAATTGGACAGACCTAAGTGAGAAATGGTGGCTACTCCATACGGTGCGAACCGTCCTAACGGTGGCGGGGATGAGTTTCCTGTTTTCAGCGCTGCTGGTTCGTCGTGACGCGTCTGCCTAACTGCACGACGCACCGGGGTTCGCCATTGCTCCCGCGCGTAGGTCACGTCCAGAGTCCGGCCACCTGCACGTGGGTGCCAAGCCACTTCAGATCGAAGGGCTCAATGCATGATGGCGCCTAACCCTTCGCTCAAGCGGACCGTTACCGGCATGCCGCTGTCGCCCGCTTAGCTCAAACGTTAGACCCTGTGAAGACGTGATAGGTGGGCAACACGTTTCGCAACTCCGGAGGTCTCATGCGAAGAAGATCATTGATTCGTTTTGCTGTAGCCGCTGTAGGTGCGGCCGATCTGCCGCTCGTCGGCTGTGGAAAGCAGAGCGGTGGTATTCCAACCGGAAGCAACAAATCCGCCAATCACGAAGAAGCACAGCGCTCTGCGACTTCTCACACAAGGGAGAAAGACATGCAACTCGGCGCGTTCTCAATCAGCCTGGCTGTCAAGGACCTCGAAGCTTCGAGGGCGTTTTATGAGAAATTCGGTTTCAAGGCCTTCGCAGGAGATGCTACAAAGAACTGGCTGATCTTGAAGAACGGCGATCACGTCATTGGTCTGTTTCAAGGGATGTTCGACAAGAACATACTCGCCTTCAACCCTGGCTGGGACCAAAACGCCCAAAAACTAGCCACTTTCACAGACGTGCGCGAACTTCAGCGCCAGCTCAAAGCGAATGGCGTGCAGCTCATGAGCGAGGCAGATGAGAGCACGACGGGCCCCGCCAGTTTCATGGCAGTGGACCCTGACGGAAATACGATTCTCTTCGATCAGCACGTCTGAGGTGGTGACAGTCGCGTAAAAGGCATCGGGTTCAACTGGTGGTTCCAGCCGACGTGCACGCCTTCGGCGCGCACGCGGCTGAACCTGGCCGTCAAAACGGTCTATTGCGCTGCTATATCAGTGATTGGGCTCAGATCGATCCCGCGGTGCTGAATGTCGTGGGGTGGTGAATTGCGCCGCCGCTCGACCAACCATCGGCGTCCGGCGGGTGTCATGCGCCAGATCCGAGGGCAAGCCGCGCTTGGGTGCCGGACTCGGTTCGAGGATCGGTCGCTGTGTACAACCCACATCGGCGTCATTCGTCGATCGGTCGCTTGTCGCCGAACAACTTTGAGAGGAGACTAACAGTCAGCAACGAGAGCAGGATTTAGACAACTACCCGTCCACGATAGTGGGTGAGCTCGACATTTCAAATTCCTTTATCGCATTTTCCGGAAAGATAACTTGCGTGGTTCATCACCCGCTGTGTCAACTGTCCAGATGAAGATTCACCAGCCTGAGCTCTCCAGCGCCGCGCCGCGCCAAAGCCGGGGCCAGAGCGAGGCCGAGGTCATCGTGATTGGCGCAGGACTGGCCGGACTCAATGCCACGATGTTGCTGGAACAGGCGGGATTGAAAGTCGCCCTTGTCGAAGCCAAGGACCATGTGGGCGGGCGAATGCTCACACTCGATGATCTGCCAGGGTGCCCGGACGCTGGCGGTATTCATGTTGGCCCGGGCTATGCGCGTTTCCACGCCATTGCTGATCGCCTCGGGGTTGAACGCTTTGTCCCTGCAAGCGGTGAGGGTGGTTCGCTCTATCGTATCGGTGGAGCAACGTTCACCGCCGGGCAATGGCCGGGCGCAGCGCAAAACATGCTTGCGCGAAAAGAAAAAGCGCTGTTGCCAGACCTGCTACTTTTTTCTTTCCTGGTTGACTTGCCCAGCCTTGACCTGCCTGCCCAATGGATGGATCCGCAGTTCAGCGCCCTGATGTCCCATTGCTGGACACCTTGGATTGCGCGGCGCAAGCGACCAGGCAATCAGCTTGATCGATGCGAACCTTAACGGCTACTCAGTCACGACACTCTCCACCCTTCACGTCCTTCGCACGCTCGCCATATTTCACGGTGCGCGCGGGCCAGTGCAGTTTGTGCGTGGGGGATCGCAACGCATGACAGATGCGATGGCGGCAGCGCTGAAGACTGAGGCTCAGCTTGGCAGTCCCGTCGCAGGCATCGCCGTACAGAAAGGCGGCATCCGCATAGCCCTGGCCAACGGGCGGCAGATTTCGGCGGCGCATTGTATTTGCACGGTGCCTTTTGCCGCCTTGCGCGAAGTGAAAATAAGCGCGCGATTGCCGTCGCCGGTTAAGCGCATGATTGCAAACATCCCTTACACGCATGCGACCTTTGCTTATATCGCCGCGTCAGAGCCCTTCTGGCGCAGCGATGGATTTGCTGAAACCCTGTGGAGTGATGACCCGATGATCGGACGCGTCTTTGTGCTGGGTGATGAACCGGCAATGCTCAAAGCCTGGATCAATGGCCCTGCCGCAGACCGGATCGATTCGATGGACCCGGCCACTGCCGGTGCCGAAATCATCAGGCGGATCGAGATTGCCAGACCATCGGCAAAGGGAAAACTAAAGTTGCTGCGTCTGTTCAGTTGGCAGAAGGATCCGTATGCGCGCGGGATCTACCATCACATTGGCGCAGGGCAAGCCGCTGATCTGGCCGCGGTGGCCCAATATGCCGGCCAACGCCTCCATTTCGCGGGCGAGCATCTCGCGCAGACTTCATCCGGGATCGAGGGTGCGCTGGAAAGTGGCGAGCGCGCGGCGAGGGCCATTTTAGCGAGATGATATTACGGCTATAGCGCTTGAGCGTCGCGCGACAGCCAGGGTGATTGCTGTCCGGATCCTTAGAGCGTGCGCTCAAGGAGGATCTCCTGAACCCCCGGTCTGCAGATTCCATCGCGCCTTCCATGCCACGCTCACGCGACCCCTTTATCGGCGTCGTCGCTTCTCGCCAGGAACCATCGAACTCTGTGTTCGCTGGTGCATCACGCGCGCGCTGAGCTATCGGGAACTGGTCGCGATGATGGCCGAGCGCGAGATCGTCGTTTCTCACACAACCATCATGCGCTGGCTGCTGCGGTATGTGCTGGAGTATGAGCGTCGTTGGGCACGTTTCGCGCGGCCGCCAGGTTCCTCATGGCGTATGGACGAAACGGCCGTGGTTGCTCTCGGTGGGTGCTACACAAGACCTGTTAGCGCCAAATATTGATCCGGCGTCCGTGATGCAAGCAGGTCGGTGGAAGGCCACTACGATGCCGATGCGCTATGACGAGCATGTGTTGGCTGCTCGGGGTGGCATGGCCAGAGCGGCGGCGGCGCAGGGAAGGGACTAGGTCTATACCAAGTCGCAACACCGACGCACACGGATTTCGCTGCCACAAGGAGATGCCAAACACACGGCGGTGCTCCAATACTTCCGACATATGTCTGCTCGGCACGACGGCTATCCTGGCGCCGGCGGGGCTTTGGTTTCGCGACTGGGTCCAAGACGCGAGGCGAAGCGGGGTTCGCTAGCATGCGGTCTAACCAATCGCGACAATTGACGCGCTATTCGAATCGCGATGTAGTGGAATCAACATGTTGCAGCCAAACCAGTACCTTATTCACCCAGGTCGTCAGGATGTTATCGGACACTTTTGCAGCCTAATATATAGTTAGAGGCCGATTTGGACAGACATCGTGGTTCGAGCTAGAGTAGTCGGATGGCTAGTTCCGTCATCAGCACATCAAGCGACATAATGGGCGGCACCGCGGTATTTGTCGGTACCCGCGTGCCCGTGCAGACGCTTTTAGACTATCTCGAGGCTGGAGACAGCATTGATGAGTTTCTGGCGGGATTTCCAACCGTCTCGCGAGGCCAGGTGGTGGCATTCTTGGAGCACGCCACGGACCTCGCGGTAAACGCCGCCGCGTGAAGGTGCTGCTGGACGAGTGTGTCGATGCGCGACTGGCGCCGCACCTTGTGGGATTCGAAGCCCGCACGGTACACGACCATGGCTGGGCTGGCACTACAAATGGGAAGCTCTTGGCGCTCGCTGAGCGGGAGTACGATGTCTTTCTTACGATTGACCGAAACCTAATGTTTCAGCAGCACCTGCCGAGATTTGCCTTGGCCGTTGTACTCGTTCACGCGCACAGCAATCGCTTGGCAGATTTGTTGGCACTCCTTCCGGGAATTCTTAAAGTTATACCGGTAGCCGTCAAAGGCACTGTTACCGATGTCGGCCTCTAACAAGTCGTTGCACCGGACGCTTGACCGCGGCTTGTCTTGCTGTCGCAAACCCGCGCCGCCCTCAAGCGCCGGTGAACTCCAGCGTTAGGCGCATATGCCGATCTGGCAAGTCCGAGACGAAGATCTTCCTACTTGGGCACATACGTCCCTCGTCATGCTGATCGTCTCTCCCTTTGCTCTTCTTCTCATCGTGCCAGGTCTAAAGGCAGTCATTACGACTGTGCTTCCACCAATGATGGGGCCAGATTTTGGTTTCTGGCTATTTGGGCAAGACACGCTACATGGCCACCACGCAGTCTTAGCGGGCTTGTCTTTAATCACTGGCGGCGTAGCATTCCTTGGCATAGGCGCATCTTTTTGTCGGTGGGCGCAGCACAATTCGGTCATCCGGCTTGGCTTGTGGGCTTTCTGGGCGTTTTGCGTAGTCCTATATTTCTGCACACTCAAAATCGTGCTTCCGTAGGATGCGCCTAACAATTCATTCAAGCGGACGTGCCTTCGGCACGCCGCTTAATTCAGGCGTTAGGCGTCAGAGCACGACTGCATGCCCTCAAGCCGAAATACCAGCCCGGGCCCGAAGCCGCCCCTTCCCGTCGCACAATGCAGCCCCAAACTGCTCAGCGACAACTCAGAACCTGAGCGAGGTGACTGATGCACGACTTTCCTGCCGATGTTGAATATTCCGAGCGGGGCGAAGGACCTGTGCTCTTGCTGCTACCGGGAAGTTTCGGAACAGGCTCAGGATGGAAGACCGTCACCGATCGGCTCGCCCGAAGCTACCGTATCGTGACAACGAGCCTGCTCGGCTACGGTGCGACTGCCGAACGCCGTCCTCTAGGCAACTCGACTATGCGGCAGCAGACAGAAGTCATCGACCGCATCCTTGAACGGATTGGCGAGCCAGCACACGTGGTCGGCCACTCTTTCGGTGGCCTTGCGGCGCTTGTGCATGCAATCGAAGGCGCGGTCAAGCCGGCAAGTCTCATGCTGGTCGAAGCCAATCCTCTAGGCCTGTTGAAGACATGGGGGGAAAACGACCTCTATGCGATGTTCGGTGCGATGACGCGCGACTACTTTGCAGAGTTCGAAGCCGGTCGGCCGGACGCGGCGCGCCACGTGATCGACTTCTACGGCGGTGAAGGGACCTTCGCCGCGTTTCCTGCGAAAATTCGCGACTACGTCGTCAAGACGACGCCCGCCAACATTCGCGACTGGTCGTCAGGCACGACTTTCGAGCATCCACGGTCCGCTTACCAGCAGATCGCCGTATCGACGCTCGTCGTGCGCGGCGGCGATGGCCACCCGGCGATGATGCGCATCGCTGAGATCCTGGCTGAGTTCATTCCGCACGCCCGTCTGCAGACGGTCGCCGGAGGCAGCCACTTCCTGCCGGCGACGCATCCAACTGAGTTGGCCCGCCTGCTCGACATTCATGTAGAGACGGGCATCGCCTAGACGCGTTGCCTGAGCGAGACCGGCATGAACAAAGAAGGTACGCCATGACTTCTCGAGCCATCCGGCAGTGGAGGTCCCGAGTTACGCCTAACCATTCGGTCAAGCCGACGTGCCTACGGCACGCGGCTTACCTCAAACGTTAGGCGGCACTTGATGCGCGTCGCGCAACGCGGTACACTCGGCCTGTGATCCAGTCGTTTCGGCACAAGGGACTTCGCCGCTTCTATGAATCTGGCACCGCAGCAGGGATTCAGCCCAAGCACGCCCAGCGCTTGCGGATGGTCTTGGTCGCTCTGGATACGGCGCAGACCGTTGATGATATGGATGTTCCTGGCTTCAATCTTCATCCACTAAAGGGGAGGGGAAAGGGGCGCTGGTCTGTCTGGGTCAATGGAAATTGGCGCGTTACCTTTGAGTTCCGTGAGGGTCACGCCTATGTGCTTGATTACGAGGACTACCACTGATGGCCATGCACAACCCTCCTCACCCTGGTGAATTCATTGCCGGGGTATACCTTGAGCCCAATGGTGTCACGGGCCGGGAGCTTGCCTCCTTGCTCGGGGTATCGGCTTCTACGCTGAATCGCGTCCTCACTGGTAAGAGCGGTGTGAGCCCGCAGATGGCTCTGCGCCTCTCGAAGTCCTTGGGGCGCTCGCCTGAGAGCTGGCTGGCAATGCAGCACAGTCACGATCTGTGGCAGGCCAGGCGCGATGTCGACCTTAGTAAGGTTGAGCGTCTCAAGCTCAGTGCCGCCTAACAATTCGTATTTGAGCGCACGCATGAACGATAAATGCTCAATACATGGCGTCTGCGAGCGCGGCGCTCAGCTTGGGCGTTGGGCCTCCACGACCCGCGCGTTGATGCCACAGCTTGATAAAGGATAGGAAAGAAGCGTTGTCCACAACAGATCCGAAAAGCCAATGGCAAGAAACCGTACGCGTGAACATCCGCGAAGACGCCTCGTTCAGCAAGGCGCACCTGTTGATGAACGCCCTGGCTGCCACGATTGCCAGTTATGGATTGTTTGCCAATAGTCCGGCCGTCGTCATTGGCGCCATGATCGTCGCTATGTTGTTGGGGCCTATTGTAGGCGTCTCATTGGCGTTGGTGGACAGCGATCCAAAGATTCTACTGAAGAGCTTGTTATCACTGCTTTCTGGAGCAGTCGCGGTACTTGCTACCGCATTCATCATTGGAATTGTCCATAGGGACATACCCATTACCAGCGAGATTATGGCGCGGACCGTCCCCAATTTTCTGGATCTAATGATTGCGTTGGCAGGCGGTGCGGCAGGTGCTTATGCAACCGTTTCTTTTCGGTTGAGCTTTGCCCTTGTGGGCGTTGCCATCGCGACCGCCTTGGTGCCGCCGTTGTCTTCTGCGGGTATTCTGCTCGCACGCGGCGAGATCACCCTGGCGTTTGGCGCCCTTGAACTGGCCGTTGTTAACCTGGTCGCGATCCAGTTTTCTGCCTCTGTCGTTCTGTGGCTAACCGGTTTCCGTCGCGTTACCCGCACCTCCGGGGAACCCATCACAAAGTTCCTAAAGCAGAATCTGCTGAGCATTGTCATCCTGGCGACGCTCGGCGTCTCGCTGTCAGTTAGTTCCAGCCATGCGATTGCCGAGCAACTCTTCGAGACGAAAACTCGATTCACCTTGGAACAGGAAATTAATTCCTCTTTGGGAAGTCACGTGACGGGAATACGCATTGAGAAGGTACCGGGGACAACCATTGTGAGAGCGGTGGTGCGCGGCCCGAACCCACCTTCTGCGACACAGGTCGCGGCGTTGGAAGATAAATTGCCATCCTCGCCCGATGGTACGACGGTGACACTGCGAATACGCTTCGTTCAAGTGATGATCATTGATCGAGACGGCCCGCTGCATTCGGATATAGCGTTTGGGAACGATGAATAATTGGATACCGGTTGGCGGCCCAACAACAGCATGCAGCGGACGGCGCTGAGCGCCGCCGCTGATGCTGGGCGTTAAACGAAATGAACGGCCGACGCATCACTAACGATCCAGACGCTTCGTCGAGCGATCACAGCTTGCCGGGATTTCTCGCTCGGCCCGCCGGTAGTCCGGTATATCACGGCTTTGTGGTCGTTCCCGAGACCTGCCTCGATGGTTGGTGTCTTGGTTCGATCACGGAATTCGAACACCCAGTCGGGTGCACGAGCGGGGATGCTTTTGTGATTGCCCCGGACGGTGCAAGAGCGGGACTGGTATGGGAGGTTGGTAGCGACCCCCTCCAAGAGATCTTGGCACCCGATTCTGAGCGCTGGGGTGTATATGCAATATGGTTTCCTCGTCCAACTCGCACCGTTGAGGATTTGGTGAATAATTTTCGCTTCGTGCTTCCCCAGCTCAAAGAGCAGTACGCACGTGTCCAAAAGTAGTTGGCGTCTAACCATTTTCTGGAGCGCACGCGTGACCGATAAGGTGCGTTGTCATGGCACCTGCGCGCGGCGTGCTCAAAACAGATTGTTCTACAGCTTCAACGTCAGGAAGAAGCGGTCCGAGTGGGACAAAGTGTCAATCGAATCCACGGCAGCCGGCCGTTTATCCCCGTATTAGACGACACGATGCGTAGCGCATGCGAATCATGATCTCAGTACTTGCCCTCGTCGGCGTAAGCGCACTCGGTGGCTCGATCATCTTTCTCGAGAGCGGGCCACTATCGATAGAGTTCTCCGCCGCGAGCGAGGACACCGAGCACTCACCTCATCGCGGCTCGCTCGCGTGCTGAAAAGCCGGCTCGCTGCGGCTGAACTTAGCCGCTTGGCGGCACAACAAACATCAGGATGACCATGCAGCCACTACTCGCTACTGCCGCTGTTCTCGCAATTGTCACCGGCGTTGTGCACTCGCTGCTGGGGGAGCGGCTAATCTTTCGGCACCTGCGGCAGTCCTCACTTGTTCGTTCCCTGCCTGGCCCACTGCTGCAGGGGCGCAATGTGCGGATCTTGTGGGTTACGTGGCATCTCGCATCGGTGTTCGGTTGGGCCTTTGCCGGGTTACTGTGGCAACTCGCGCAAAATCCGGGAGTCGCTTTGTCAGCAAGTTCAGTGCTGGGTGCCTCGGCAGCTGGTTTCCTGGCAGGCGCACTGCTCGTACTAGTGGGTACTCGTGGGCGCCATCCCGGCTGGGTTGCCCTTGGCGCCGTGGGTTTTTTGTCATGGGCGGCCATCGGTGCCACCTAACAATTCGTTTAAGCCAACGTCGCTTCACGACCCGACTTAATTCAGGCGATAGGCGACTGAACGTGGTTGCAATATCGTAGTCTCATTCAGCTGACCGTAAGGAGATTGCTCATGACGAAGAAGGTTGTCCTCATAGGTTTGGAGCCCACCAAAATCGACTGTTCTGATCCGGCTTACGCCCCCTTCGCCCATCTGGACGCGGAAAAAGTTCAGGCGGGATTGGATCAGGATGTGGCCAAGCTCAGCGCACTCGGCTACGAGGCGGAGCTATGCCTAACTGATTCCGATCCCGCGTCTGCTGCAGTCATCGTTACGGATAGCATAAAGCGGAACCGCTATGACTGCGTCCTGATCGGAGCCGGAGTACGATCAATCCCCAAGAACCTTCTGTTCTTTGAGAAGCTGATCAACGTTGTCCACGAACACGCTCCACAAGCCAGGATCTGCTTCAATTCCCGGCCTGATGACAGCGCGGAAGCAGTTCAGCGCTGGTCTTAAGATTCACTTGAATTCCGCGTACAACAGTAGGGCAGCGCCTAACATCGCGCTCGAGTCGACTGCCGCCAGCTGGCGAAGCCCGCTGGCGGTGCCCTCGTCGCTGTGGTATTCGGCGGCGATACTGCGCGGTCTTTATGGGGCTCTCTGAGCAGCAGCAAGCGTCAAGGTCGTGGATCGAAGCCTGTGCGGTCTTGCTCGAAGGTGCGTCATTCCCGTCTAGTACTCGTTCTCGACTGAGCGTCGCCCTTCACCACCTATGCATCGAACACCACAGAGCGATTCATGTGCTAATAGAGTTCGGGTTCTACGGATCAGCATTTGCGCTATACAGACTTCAATTTGAGGCTTTCACTCGGGGTGCTTGGGCACGGCACGGCACTGCGCAAGCGAAGAGGAGGTCGATGCATTCGCACGTGGCGGAGAGCCTCCATCGGCTAGCTGAATGCTTGCTGCGCTCGGGTCCGTTGATGCATTCGAGGGAGCTGGTCTCAAGGAATACAAAGAAAAGGCGTGGGCCAAACTCTGTGATTTCACTCACGGCGGTTCGGCGCAGATACAGCGTCGCCTCACTCGCGACGAAGTGCGGTCCAACTACAGCGACGATGAAATATTAGCAGTTCTCTCTTCCGCGTCTGCTCTATCTTGGCTCGCGGCCGCTGGCATCGCTGATCTGTGCGGAGATTCCGAGTTGGTAGACAAGATTGGTAGAGCTTATGAGACGCGTCTGCGTGGAGCCGTATGACAACAGCATGGAGCGGTCAGAATCACCTGAAAATGCTCCTTGTGTTAATGACGAGAAGGGCGCAACTATGTTTTTTCTACAGCCGCGTTAGGAAACAAGGTCAGCTGTGATTACACATTCAGGCGGTTGTCACTGCGGCAAGGTCAGATTCGAGGCCGTTGCTCCGTCACAGATTCAGGTTTCAGAGTGCAACTGCTCTATGTGCAGTAGGTCGGGCTACTTGCACCTCATTGTTCCTGCAGACCGCTTCAAGCTGGTATCTGGCCAGGAGTCCCTCTCAACCTACGGTTTCAATACCTATACCGCAAAGCACCTGTTCTGTAAGCACTGTGGTATCAAATCGTTCTATGTGCCCCGCTCCCATCCTGATGGCTTCAGTGTCAACGCTCGGTGCCTTGATCCAGGCACCGTTGTAGAACTCATGATCACTCAGTTCAATGGGCAAGAGTGGGAGCAGCAATACCCGCAGGGGCGTGGAGACTTTACACCATGAATGGGCGCCCGTCGCCTAACTACGTGGTCAGTCGGAATGACTGAGTCAGTGACAACTAGAAAAAAGCGTGACCTCTCGACAAACTGTCGTCGGTCGGTGTCGACGATACGGTCAGTGTGTTAATGCGAGCGTTGGGTTCGAGCAGATTGAACTGGCACGCGACGTTCACTGCGGGTCATGGTGCAACGATATGACTCCGGAGCAGAAGTACCTCGCCGAGCTCGAGAGCGCGGATCATTTTCGGATCTGCAGCGCTATCAAGGCGCTGGCTAGCATCGATTCGTTGAGTGAGCGCTCCATCGTCCGCGTCGCGAAGTGTGCGTCCTCGCCGGTCCTTGCAGTCGAGCGGTCGGCGTTGGTAGCGCTCGCATCCTTGGGCGCTCGCGCGGAGTACGTGACCACGGCGCTTGTCGAGCGGGTTGCGACTATTCTTGCTGTGGATACGGTGCGTTCCACGGTCCGATCGCGCACTACATAGATGCACTAAGGGCGATGACCAGCATTACGAACGAACGCGCATTTCGCGAGCGTATCGATTCCGTTCCCGTTGCCGAGCGCGACAAGGACTTCATCGCCTTTCTGGTCGGCGATGCTTAAGCGGTCTGGGTCTAACGCTTGCGATCCTTGCGAAACGGCTTCTTGGCCCGCATTGGCACCGACGAATCAAGCTTGAGGCTCAGCGGCTGGCCGCGGACGACCACTTTCGAGAGCCGGTCGATCACTTGTTGCGGTAGTCCGGCGGGCAACCGTACGAGGCTGTAGAACGCACGAATATCGAGGCCGTTGATTTGCGAGCCGTCGAGATTGGCCTCATTCGCAATCGCGCCGACGATGTTGCCGGGCTGTACACCGTGACTTTTGCCCACGTGTAGTCGGTAGGTGACTTGTTTGCCATCGTCCTCGAAGTCCGCTGCCTTGTCACGCAAGTGGACGTTCTTTTCTCGGCGCGGCTTGCGATCGGAATCGGGTTCGAATGAGGCAGTCTCGGCGTGGGGTGCACCTCGGTCCTTGACAGGTACTGGCGCATCGCCTTCGACGAGCGAAGCAATCGCGGCTGCGACATTCAGCAGATCAGCGCCGGTCTCGAGCGCAACTTCCTGCACGGCTTTGCGATAAAACTCGGCCGGGCCAGTTTTGATTGCTTCGCCGATGCGCGCCTTAAACTTGGCCAGTCGGCGCGTGTTGACGTCCTCGACGGTGGGTAGTTTGAGCGGCTCGATGGTCTGGCGCGTGGCACGTTCGATCAGCCGCAGCAAATTGCGTTCGCGCGGCGCGATGAACAGGATCGCCTCACCGCTGCGCCCAGCGCGGCCGGTGCGGCCGATGCGGTGCACATACGACTCGGTGTCGTAGGGCACGTCGAAATTCACGACATGCGTGATCCGCTCTACGTCGAGCCCGCGTGCGGCGACGTCGGTGGCGACGAGGATGTCTATCTTGCCGTTCTTGAGCTGCGTGACAGTCTTCTCGCGCAGTGCCTGTGGCACATCGCCGTTCAGTGCCACGGCCGCAAAGCCGCGTGCCTGGAGTTTGTCGGCTAACTCGACGGTGGATTGTTTAGTCCGAACGAATACCAGCATGGCGTCAAAGTCAGCGACTTCGACGATACGTGTCAGCGCATCGAGCTTGTGCAGACCACTGACCATCCAGTAAGTCTGGGTGATGTTAGCGGCCGTGCCGGTCTTGCCCTTGATGACAATCTCAAGCGGCTTCTTCAGATGCCGCTGTGCAATAGCGCGGATCTTCGGCGCAATCGTGGCCGAGAACAGCGCCACCTGACGCTCGGGCGGCGTCTGCGAGAGGATGGCGTCCATCGCATCGGCGAAGCCCATGTCGAGCATCTCGTCCGCTTCATCGAGCACGACGGTGCGCAGGCTTGCAAGTGACAACGTGCCGCGCTCCAGATGATCGATGATGCGCCCCGGGGTGCCGACGATCACCTGCGGGCCGCGCTTCAGCGCCGTCAATTGCGGCGTGTAGCTCTGGCCACCGTAGATCGGTAGTACATGGAAGCCGGGTAGGCCGCCGGCGTACTTCTGAAACGCCTCCGACACCTGGATCGCGAGCTCACGCGTGGGCACCAGCACCAGCGCCTGCGGTACGCGCTGTTTGATATCCAATTTGCTAAGGATTGGCAGGGCAAAAGCGGCCGTCTTGCCCGTGCCGGTCTGCGCCTGGCCCAGTATGTCCTGGCCGGTGAGCATGGCTGGAATAGTCGCTGCCTGGATGGGCGTGGCGGCCTCGTAGCCGATGGCCACGACGGATTTGACAACCGCCTCGGACAGGCCGAGATCGGCAAAGGCGACAGAATCGATATCGGCGGCGGGCTTCATCGGCGGAACTCGTAATCGCGGGCGGGGCGGGATTGTATGCCTTTGGTGGCGCGGGTCGCGGCCTAATTCGTGCAAATGGCCCAACCTCGCGGGCCCTGCTCAGTTGCGTGCGCTGCCAAGCGCTTGCACGAGCTTGGCGTCGTGGCCGTAGATGTCGTCGAAGAACAATACGCGTCCGTCTTCGACCGCGATGGCCGTGGCATACATCAGAAATACCCGTACGGGGCGCTTGAGCGTGACACGGGTGGGCGTTGTCTTGGCGAGTGCGCTGTTGATTTTGGCACTGCGTTCCTCCGCATCCGTCCAGCCGGTTTCATTGGCTAACAATTGATTCGCCAGCGCGCGTGGATCTTCAATGCGCACGCAACCGTGGCTGGCCGCCCGCTGCGCACGGGCAAACAGGCCGCGAGCGGGTGTGTCATGCAGGTAGACGTTGTAGCGGTTGGGAAACAGGAACTTGAAGTTGCCGAGCGAGTTGTCCGGTCCCGGTTTCTGCCGCAGCCGCGCCGCACCGCGCGCGACTGCAGCGATGCTCTCGGGTGACGGCGCCAGCACGGGGCTGGTGTCGCTGTCGCCTTGCACGATCTCGAAGTGGTTACGCGCGAGCCAGGCAGGGTTGGCGCGGATGGAGGGCAGCAATTCGTTGACGATGATGCTGCGCGGTGCGTCCCAGTAGGGCCGGATCACGATGTAGCGCAGATCGGCTGCAAACACGGGTGTCTTGTTCTGCGGAAAGACTTTTCCCACCACGACATTCATATGCAGCATGTCGCTCTCGCGGTCCTCGACCGTGCGGAACGCGAACAGCTTGAACTGCGGGATGTTCACGACGATCGGTGGACTGTCGAGCTTAGCCGGTAGCCAGCGGGACCGCTCGATCGCGAGCTCGATTTGCTGCACCCGCCGGCTGAACGGTGTCGTGAGCTCGGTGTACGTCCCGCGACCGAGCGTGCCGTCCGGCTCGAGTCCATGGCGTTCCTGGAAGCGTTGCAGTGCTGCGAAGGTGGCCTGATCCAGCGTGTCGTCGCTGCTGTCTGGCGGAGTGCCGGGCAAATCACCTAAAGCCACCAGCAATCGGCGTAGTGGGGTCATGCCGTCGTAGCGTTCGCCGCCGCGCACGCTACGGGCGGGTAGCGGTGGCAGCGCGGTGAGCTCGGGTTGCTGTGCCAGTTGTCGATACTGAAACAGCGCGCGGCGCAATAATTCATAGTGCCGAAAGGCGGGCTCATAGTCAGACAGCACAGCCGGCACGTCCGTCGTGTTAGCCAGCGCTGCCAGCACGGTTGTTAGATCAAGCGCGGCGTGTAGCACATCGAGATCATGGCCCACAGTACGCGGGTCGATTCGACCGGAGTGCAGATGCGTCACGAAGCGCGCCGCCGTAAAGCTCAGCGCGACGTCGAGTGCCAGCCAATCCGCAGGTTCGGCGGCGGTGCCGGTGATGGCGAACGCGCGATAGATGATGGCATTGGCCGGATAGTCCGTGGAGTGCAGGCCGAACTGGTCGGCGAGCCGGATCTGCTCGAGCAGCGCCCGGCCGCTGGCGGTCAGCGCGCCGCTTCGGGACCAGATAGCGCCGTCAGCGGTAGTCGACTCGGCGTGAGTGTGAGTGGCGTATAGCGCACGGACGGGTTCCGCCCAGCGGGAGACGTCCCCCAATGCAATACCGCCTGCGGCGCGAGTCATGAGCGCTTGATCGATGGCAGTTGATGCGCTCGATGACTGCGAGTCGCTAGGGTCCGCAATGGCCGGCCAGGGTGTTGTAGCGAGCAATACACTGACTAAGAGAATGCGAATCGATCGAATTGGCTGCATACGGACGGCAGTCTAACGAATCTGTAAACTTTTGCAGCGATGCAGATCGAAGTTACGGATGTCGTCGTGGCCATTGACGTGCCCCGCACGACGGTGGATGCATACGACTTTGCGCTGCGTCTGACTACCCCTGAAGAGGGTAGTTCGGCCGCCACGGAGCCCGGCATTGGCGTTTTGCGCCGCTGCGCGAGAATGAGCCGATGAAGACTCAAGATACGGAAGTCGAGACAGTCATCCATCGTCGCGTGGCTGCGGCACGCGATGGTCGGGAACCCGCGGTGATCGCGCGTCTTGGCTCTGGCTGGGCGCTGTTTGCGCAGCAGCAGTTCGTGCGGGGCTATTGTCTGCTGCTGCCGGACCCGGTGGTGCCGCAGTTGAACGTTCTATCGGCCGAAGCGCGGTCTCACTACCTGCAGGACATGGCGCGCTTGGGCGATGCGGTGCTACGCGCCACCAATGCCGTACGTATCAACTACGCGATCTTGGGCAATCAGGAGCCGGCGTTGCATGCGCATGTAATGCCGCGCTTTGCGGACGAGGCCGACGAGCTGCGTACGCAGCATCCGTGGGCCTACGATTGGCTAGCGGCCACACCGTATGAGCCGGCTGCGTTCGAGGAGCTAGCCGAGGCGATTCGTCGTGAGCTCACTCGCATGGGTGTGTCGCGTCCGATGCGGTACGCGCCGGGTGAGCGTGTTGGTCAGCCGGTGACCTGAGTTGTCGCGCCTGGTCGATCTGCAACTGTCATGAATGAACTAATCAATCTGGCCGACATCGAGCGTGCAGCACTTGCGCAGCTCCCGGCGGGCCCACGGGACTACTACGCTGGCGGCGCAGCCGATGAGCTGACCTTGCGCGCCAACCGTGCTGCGTGGGACCAGTGGTCGATTCACTACCGAGTCATGCGCGACGTCGCTAAGCGGGACCACCGTGCACAGGTGCTCGGCACCGCTCTGGACTGGCCGTTGATGATCGCGCCGACCGCCTATCATCAGATGGCGCATCCTGATGGCGAGGTGGCGACAGCGCGTGCGGCCGCTGACTGTGGTACAGCATTGGTGCTCTCGACCTTGTCTAACTACCCGATGGAGCAGGTGGCTAAGGCCGCAACGCGCGGTTGGTGGTTCCAGCTGTATGTGTACAAGGACCGCGGCATTACCCGCGATCTGGTGTCGCGTGCGATCGCGGCCGGCTGTGGCGCCATTGCGGTCACGGTCGATGCGCCGGTCGGTGCACGGCGTGAGCGGGACGTGCGTAACCAGTTTGCGTTCCCGGTTGAGCTGCCGATGAGCAATCTGCTGCCGGCCGGCGAACGTTATTCCAAGCCCGACCTTGCGCAGGGCGGCTTCATGGGCTACGTGAACGAGATGCTCGACCCGTCGCTCAACTGGCGCGATCTGGATTGGCTCTGCGCGACCAGCACCGTGCCAGTGCTCGTCAAAGGTGTCGTCCGAGGGGATGACGCGCTGACCGCGGTCGAGCATGGCGCGCGCGGCATCATTGTCTCGAACCACGGTGGCCGACAACTCGACAGCGCGCCGGCGACGGCGGTAGTGCTGCCTGAGATCGCCACCTTGGTCGGCGATCGGGCCGCGGTGCTGGTGGACGGCGGCATCCGGCGTGGCACGGATCTGTTGAAAGCGCTGGCCCTCGGCGCCAACGCGGCGCTGATTGGCCGGCCCGCGCTCTGGGGGCTAACGGTTGGCGGACAGGCCGGCGTGCGTCACGTTCTCAATCTGTTGCGAGCAGAGTTCGATATCGCCATGGCCTTGGCCGGCTGCGAATCGGTCGCCGCGATCACCGAAGATCTGGTGCGGCCGGACTAACGATCAATGCAGCGCGCAGCGCTGGGCGTAGTGCCGCGCACCACAGCGCTGCTTTCGCATCCAAAGACAGGCTGGCATTGGCGGGGCTGGTGGACGGTAGTGTCACTCGCGCCAGCGTAGCTGCCCGGCCACGCAGACTGGGTTGTACGTGCCGGTCAAACAACTGCGCCGCTGTCTGCCCATTGCAGGCGATCAGCGCGAGCGTCGATCGATGTCGCAATAGTGCGGCAAAGTCGTTAGTGATAACGGTCCGCCGATCGATGGCTGAATCCAGGCTGCCAGGGCGCGAGGCGGCGGCGAGGACGTCCCAGATCGCGATGCCTGCGCGCTGTGCCGCCAGGCTGCGCTCTGCATAGGCGGCGCCCGCCGGGCAGCCAGTTAGCTCGCCCATGATCCGCCAGAAGGTATTGCGCGGATGCGCGTAGTACTGGTTGGCAGCCAAGGATGCGACGCTCGGCAGGCTACCCAAAACCAGAACCCGTGGTGCTCGGCCGAGCAACGGCGCAAAGGCAATGACCCGGCTCACCGCTAGCCTCAATTCTCGGCGAGCCGCAGCCGTGTGGCGCGTACTAGCTCAGTCAGCGACTCGATGGGTGCAGAACACTGCGTGCCGCGGCAAATGTAGGCCGCGGTCGAAGCGCGCACTGTCTTGCTGGCGAGTGCAGGTGCGAGGTCGGCGGCGTCGGCAGGGATGGCGAAACTCATCCGATGCGGTGCGTACACGAGCGCCAGCTCGCGCTGCCAAGCTTGCGTTGCCGTCGGCTGGCCACGCAGGATGATGATCTCGGGGGGCGACAGTTGTTCGCGCAACGCTGTCAGCAGGCTCACATGCGCCTGCGGATACTTTTCGAGCGCGCGCCAGGCTGCGCGCAGTGCGCGTTCGGCGGCGACGAGATAGCGAGTCTCACCCAGCAAGTAACCCGTGCGCAGCAAGACTTGCGCGGCAATGCCGTTGCCCGATGGCGTCGCGTCGTCGCTCAGCGATTTGGCGCGATGGATCAAGGTCTCATGATCGTTGGAGGTGAAAAAGAACCCGCCGTGTTCGCGGTCCTCGAACTGTGCCAGCAGCGTATCGCACAGCTGCTGCAGCATTAGTGCGTCGGATTCCCGCCAGCGTAGCTGCAGCAACTCCAGCAGCGCATCTGCCAGAAATGCGTAGTCATCGAGATAGGCGTTGAGGTGCGCTTTGCCATCTTTGTAGGTAGCGAGCAGGCGACTATCGCGCCAGACCGTGCTGACCAGAAAGTCGATTGCACGGTCCGCCGCGACCATCAGATCGTCACGACGCAGCGCCCGCGCGGCCCGTGCCAGTGCACGTATCGCCAGCGCGTTCCAGCTGGTAAGCACCTTGTCGTCGCGTGCGGGCCAGACGCGCTCGTTCCGCACGCCAAGCAAACGTTGGCGAGCGGACTCGAGCTGTGCGGTAACCGTATGCACCTCGCATGACAGTTCCGCTGCAATGTCGTCCAGTGTACGACAGACATGCAGGTGCCAGCGGCCCTCGAAGTTCGCGTCGCGATCGAGTCCGAAACGGCGACTGAATACCGCATAGTCTGCCGCCGGCAGCAGCGCGCGCACGACCTGCTGATCCCATACATAGAAGGTGCCTTCGTGGCCTTCGGAGTCGGCGTCGTAGCTGGAATAAAAGCCGCCTGCGGGCGACTGCATGTCGCGGATCAACCAGTCGGCGGTGTCGCCCGCAATCCGCCCAAACAACGGTTCGCTGGTGGCGAGGTAGGCATCGGCGTAGCTCGCGAGCAAGGCGGCATTGTCGTACAGCATCTTCTCAAAATGCGGGATCATCCAATAGTCATCGACTGAGTAGCGCGCAAAGCCACCGCCGAGTTGGTCATAGAGGCCGCCCTCGGCCATGCGCGTCAGTGTGAGCGTCGACATATAGAGCGCGTGTAGATCCGGCTCGGGCGTTGCCGCCGTCGTGTACCACTGTTGCAGGAGAAACTCGATCGAGCCCGGATGCGGAAACTTGGGGGCTGACCCAAAACCTCCATAGTGTTTATCAAACTGCTCTGCCAGTTGCTGGCGGCCAGCGGCGAGCGGTTGGTCCGTGAGATCGCGATCCAACTCGACCGGCGGGGTCATGGCTGCAAATGCGGTCATCAGCGCGTCATTCTGCTGGCGCATCTCGCTGGCCTGTTCGCGGTAGTACTGCGCGACACGCTGGATCACCTGTACGAACGCCGGCATGCCATGGCGCGGTTTGTCCGGAAAATAGGTGCCGCCGAAGAACGGGCGCTGGTCATCGTGCGTGAGAAACATCGTCAGTGGCCAGCCACCGCCACGCTGCGTCAGCATCTGATGCGCGAGTTGGTAGATACGGTCGAGGTCGGGGCGTTCCTCGCGGTCCACCTTGATATTGACGAACAGTTCGTTCATCACTTGCGCGGTTGCGGCGTCCTCGAAGGATTCATGTGCCATCACATGGCACCAGTGACAGGCGGAATAGCCGATCGAGAGCAGGATCGGCTTGCCAGTGGTGCGCGCAAGTGCCAGCGCCGCGGGCCCCCACGGGTGCCAGTCCACGGGATTGTGCGCGTGCTGCAGAAGATAAGGGCTCGTCTCCGTTGCCAGTGCGTTGGCAGGACGATTGCCGGACGCGTCGCGCGTCGCGTGGGACATGCTTAATTCACCGGGTGCCGCTAGAATGGGGTCCAATATACGTCAATGGGCCTTCGCTATGGCGCTGCCCCGCCGCGGAGGAACCTCGCATGTCGACTCATTCTGATTCAAGCCCGGCTGATGCTGTCCCGGCCGATTCCCGTTCTGCCGACAGGGTTCCCGTATTGAAGTTGAAGCGCGGCGAGGACCATCGCGTGCGCGCCGGCCATCTCTGGGTGTTCAGCAACGAAGTGGATACCAAAGCGACGCCGCTGACCGGCTTTGAGCGCGGTGCGAGTGTGCGGGTGCACACGGACCGCGATGAGTTCATTGGCTATGCCTACGTCAACCCGAACAGTCTGATCGCCGCGCGCATCGTCAGTCGCGATGCCTCACAGCCGCTGGACAGCGCGTTGCTACACCGGCGCGTGGCGAGTGCGCTGCGGTTGCGCGAATCGCTGTATCAACGGCCCTACTATCGACTGGTGTTTGGTGAGTCGGATCGGCTGCCCGGTCTGGTGGTCGACCGCTACGGCGACCTGCTGGTCGCACAGAGTGCGACGGCTGGGATGGACGCGCTGCGACCGGCGATCGAGGCCGCACTGGCGGCTGCCGTCGGTGAGCATCGTCTCGTGTGGAAGAACGACTCGGGTGCTCGCGCGCTTGAGGGGTTGGCGCAGTTCGTTGAAGCGGCTGCGGGTGCGGTACCGCGTGATGTGACTGTGCACGAAGGTGCTGCCACATTCACTGCGCCGCTGACCGATGGCCAAAAGACCGGCTGGTTTTATGATCAAGCGATAAACCGCGACCGCTTGCTGCGCTACCTACCCGCTGGTGCGCGGGTGCTGGATGTTTGTAGTTATGTCGGTGCGTGGGCAGTGAGCGCACTGGTGGCTGGTGCGAGTGATGCCCTGTGCGTCGACTCTTCCACGCAGGCGCTGGAATATGCCGAGCGCAATGCCGTGGCCAACTCGGTGCGTGTCCGCACCCGCAAGGCGGATGCTTTCGACGCGCTGCGTACCTTGGCCGCCGAGCGTGCGCGGTTCGACGTCGTGATTCTCGATCCGCCGGCGTTCATCAAGCGCCGGAAAGACGCGCCGCAAGGCCAGGCCGCCTATCGCAAGCTCAATCAGCTTGCGCTCGCCTTGCTCGAGGACGGCGGTTTACTGGTGTCGTGTTCGTGCTCGTATCACTTGAGCGTCGAGGAATTGATGCATGCCGTGCAGGGCGCTGCGCGCCAGAGTGGACGTTTTGTGCAAGTGCTCGAGTCTGGCGGTCAGGCGCCGGACCATCCGCTGCATCCGGCCGTCTTCGAGACACGCTATCTGAAGGCACTGTTTTGCCGTGTCACTGACGACAGTGCCGCCGATGCCAGTCGGCAATCGTAACTCTTCTGCCTTGAAACGGTAGAATCCCCGCCATGCTTCAGTACCCTGGCTTCGATCCCATCGCCATCCAGCTCGGGCCCATCAAGGTCCACTGGTATGGCATCACCTATCTGGTGGCGTTTGCTACAGCCTGGTGGTTGGGTCGTTATCGTGCGCGCCGCCCCGGTTCCACCTGGAAGCCGCTCGACGTCGATGACTTCCTGTTCTTTGCGATGCTCGGTGTGATTCTCGGCGGCCGAGTCGGGTACGTGCTGTTCTATGGCTTGGGCTTCTGGGCGCAAGACCCTTGGTATCCGATCAAGATCTGGGACGGTGGCATGTCGTTCCATGGCGGTCTGCTTGGCGTGATGCTGGCGATCGCGATCTATGCGGTGCGGCGCAAGCGCAAGATTGCGGACGTGTTTGACTTTGCCGCGCCCTTTCCAGGCCTCGGGCTGATGGCGGGACGCTTCGGTAATTTCATCAATGGTGAGCTGTGGGGTAAGACGACCACGGTGCCTTGGGGCTTCCAGGTGAACGGTGAAGTGCGGCACGCGACGCAGCTCTACGAAGCGGCGCTCGAAGGCCTGCTGCTGTTTCTGATCCTATGGTGGTTCACGTCCAAGCCGCGGCCGCGCCTCGCGCCCTCGGGTCTGTTTCTGATTTTATATGGCCTAGCGCGCATCACGGTAGAGTTCTGGCGTGTGCCCGACCAGCACTTGAGCTACCTACTGGGTGACTGGGTCACCATGGGCATGGTGTTGTCCGCGCCGATGGTGCTGATCGGTGCGGCGCTCATGATAATGGCGTACAAGCGTCGCGAGCCGAGTGGCAATGTGGTGACCAGCGCTGCATGAAGCAGTATCTCGAGCTCATGCGCCACGTACGCGACCATGGCGCCCGAAAAGATGATCGCACCGGTACGGGCACGCTCTCGGTGTTTGGTTATCAAATGCGCTTTGATCTCGCAGCTGGCTTTCCGCTGGTCACTACCAAGCGCATCCATCTGAAGTCGGTGGTGCACGAGCTGCTGTGGTTTCTCCGCGGCGACACCAATACGCGCTATCTGCGCGAGCAGGGTGTGACCATCTGGGATGAGTGGGCTGACGCCGACGGTGAACTCGGCCCGGTGTACGGGAAACAGTGGCGTTCATGGCCCACGCCCGGTGGCAAGCACGTGGACCAGATCACGACTGTGGTCGAGCAGTTGCGCAGCAACCCAAATTCGCGTCGCATCATGGTGAGCGCCTGGAACGTGGGCGAATTGGACCAGATGGCCTTGCTGCCTTGTCATGCCCTGTTTCAGTTCTATGTGGCTGACGGCCGCTTGTCCTGCCAGCTCTATCAGCGTAGCGCTGATGTCTTTCTCGGCGTGCCGTTCAACATTGCATCCTACGCATTGCTCACGCAGATGCTGGCGCAGCAGTGCGCGCTCGAGGTGGGGGACTTCGTCTGGACGGGCGGCGACTGTCACCTCTACTTGAATCACCTGGAGCAGGTGGAGTTGCAGCTGGCACGCCAGCCTTACGGCCTGCCGCAGCTTGCCTTGTTGCGCAAGCCGGCGTCGATATTTGATTATCAGTTTGCGGACTTCGAGTTTCGCGACTACCAGTTTCATCCACCCATCAAGGCCCCCGTGGCCGTGTGAGTCATGCCAACAGCAACTAAACGTAAGCCTCAATACCCCGCTGACCAGAATGACGAAGTTCTGCCAGGTGGTCCCAAGATCGTGAGCTCACCGCTCGTCAAGGTGCGCCGCTCCAAAGTCCATGGCAACGGTGTCTTTGCCGTCAAGCCGATCAAGAAGGGCACGCGCATCATTGAGTATCTGGGCGACCGGGTCTCGCACAAAGCGGCCGACAAGCGTTACGAGGGCCACGACGAGAACGACAACCACACGTTCCTGTTCATCGTCGACAAGCGCACGCTGATCGATGCTGGCGTCCGTGGCAATGCCGCGCGATTCATCAATCACAAGTGCGAGGCGAACTGCGAGTCGGAGATCGAGGATCAGCGCGTGTTCATCGACGCGATCCGCAATATCAAGCCGGGCGAGGAGCTGGGCTACGACTATCAGATCGGCCGTGAGAAGGACGATCCGCCGAACGTCGACGAGATTTTCGCTTGCCGTTGTGGTGCGAAGACCTGCCGCGGCACGATGTTGTATCCGGCCAAGCGGCCGGTGGCGCGCAAGAAGAAAGTTAGCAAGAAGAAGTCGGCCAAGAAGAAGCCGACCAAGAAGAGTGGCAAGACCAAAGCTGGCAAGCGCAAACAAGCGGGACGCTGACGGTCGCGCTGGTTAGTCGATGCGGACCCGCAGCCGGATCGTGAACGAGGGCTGCCCGGCGCCCGTCGCACCTGTCATGGTGCCGGCGGGCGCCACACGCACGCCGCGTACCGCGGCATCGAAGCCATCAGCATCAGGCGTGGGTGTGTAGTTGAACGGTGCGCCACCGGTTGGCTGGTTTGAATAGTTCACCTGCGTCGCATAGTTGTAGGCGAGACCACTCGCTGGCACGCCGTCGATGAATTCCACCGGTGGGCCGCCCGCTGCCGCGATGTAAAGCGCGGTATTGTCAGGTATGCGGTCGGCGATCACGAGTGAGCTCGAATCCACTGCTCCCGGCCCGGTGTTGGTCACCGCGATCTCGTAGCGAACGACGCCGCGCGGAATGCGCTTGGGATCGGTCGTGTTGTTGATGGGGTCCGAGAGTGCGGTTGAGGTTTTTTGCACCCGCAATGCGGGCGTAGGCAGTTGCACTACGAACGTGCCGATGCCGAGATCGGTCACCACCGCTTCTGTGCCCTCCGTGCCGATGACGCGCACGGTCCAAGTGCCGGCGGCGGCGTTGGCGGGTACGACAAACGGCAGCTCATAAGTGGCAGTGGCGGCGCCTGAGTCGGCCACCTGGACCATCGGCACATTGCTAATCACCGCAACATTGAGCGGGTCGATCACCGTCACGGTGGCACTGGCGATGTCGAAGCTACCGAAAGGATCGCTGATCCCCGCCCGCAGGTAGGCCGTCACACCGGGCGCGAAGGTCGGCGGGACGACGCCCGCGGGCAACGGGGCGTCGTAGGCGTCGACGCTATCAACATTGATGACCGTGTTGCTGTCGAGCTCGACACGCGAGTAGCTACTCGCGCCAGTCCCGTTGGGATAGATCCGGGTAGAGCTACCACTGGAGGTTGGCGACACCTGTTGAACGGTCAGAGTCAGCGCCGAGCCAGCGGGGAAGGACAGCAACGCGCTGTTCGGAATGACAAACTGAAACTCGGCGGTGGAGCCGCTCGGTACCGTATAGCTGCGCGTGTTGCTGCCGACCACACCCGTCACGGTGTTGGCGAGCGTGACCGATAGTTGACGACTCGAGCCACCGTCACCGGCACGGCGCAGCCACAAGCGTATCGAGATGTCGTTCGCCGGAATGGTGATCGGCGCCTGCAGCACCGGCGCCAGCACCCAGGCTGCGCTCGTGCCACCCGTGATCGTCTCGTAGCTCTCGGACGGCGCGGGTGGATTACGCGATAGCTGCAAGGCGGGTAGCCGTCGCAAGTAAAGGGGTTTGCGGCCGGCACCGGGTATCTGCGAAGCCAAGACAATGACAGTGGGTGCCGCGGGCGTTGCCCCGGGTCCATTGGGTTGCGTGATCGTCGCGGTGTTGTCGATCGGCGTACCGGCGGTTGCGGCGGTAGGCACGACTACGTCGAAAGCTACAATTACCGAACCGTTGGCTGGCACGATGATGGCCGACACGTCGAGTAAACCCGTGCCATTGGCGCCCGTACCTGAGCCGGTCGAAGTATTCACGACACCTGGTGGGAGGGTTGTAACGGTGAAGCCCGTGCTGTTGGCGGGTATGTCGTCCGTCACATTGACGCCCGTGGCAGCTGCGCCACCACTCTCCAGCAGGGTGATGGTGTAGCGCAGTACATCGCCGGGCTGTGCTTCACCACCATTCAAGTCCTGCACGGTCTTGGTCGAGGTCGACAGGTCCGGTCTGCGCACGTTGGTCGGGTCGCTGGCCGAGTCGTTGCCTGGCGTGTTGTCCAGGCTCGCCGACGCCACGCTGACCTGGTTGGTGACGCTGGGGTAGGCAGCAGGACCGACTTGTACCTCGATCGTTAGGGGTGGCAGGGAGCTGCCAGCCAACAACGGTGGCGGATGGTTGCAGGTCACCGTCTGGCCACTCGCACTGCAGCTCCAGCCGGTACCGCTGGCTGAATTGAACGTGAGCCCCGCTGGCAGGACGTCGGTGACGATGATCGTATTGTCTTCTTTCTCAACGCCCGCGCTGTTGCTCACGGTAATCGTGTAGCTACCCGTCGTGCCGACGATGAAATCGCCGACGTGCGATTTGGTGACGGCGAGGTCCACGACCGGCTCGGTCGTTACACTGACGACTTGCGCGGTCAATAGCACCAAGTCACCACCAGCCGAATAGTTCGTGGTCGCGGTCGTTTGGCCAGGAGCCAATGCGCCCGATACGTCGTAGCTGTCGACGTCGACACCGTAACTCGTCAGCGTGCCCTGCGAGCTGATCGTGCCGTCGTACTGCTGGACAGTAGGCACAGAGCCTGGCGGCACGAGGCCGTCATCGAGCAGTGTGCCATTGAAACTGAGGCTCTCACTGAAACCGCCGAGCGGGGTCGAATTGTCTGGGTCACCTTCCCAGGTGATCACCGCGATTCGGCCGTCAATATTGGTCGGTGGAATACGGAAGCCATCCGGCGTGAGCGTGAGCGAACTACCACGGAAGAACTGCAGACCGTCGAAGATGTTGATCGCGCGCAGGCGCTCCGCCGCGCCTTGATAGATCACGATCAACCCCCAACCCGACAATACCGCGCTGGAATTACAGTGGGGCGCGCCGGTGTTGACGGTCAGATTGCCGAACGTGTAGCTGCCGTTGCCGGTGACCAATGGTGTGACATCCGCAACGCCACCGAAGTACGGGAAATTCGTGCCTGCGTTGTTGAACACGGCCGTGAAGGTGCGGTTGGCGTTCACGGTCGACCCATTGAGGCTGACGGTCGAGTCGACGGTCGGGCCAGAGCCGCCCCAGTAGAGATAGGCCGCCTGTATGGTGGTGCCCGCGGGTACGCCGCTGAGGTTCTCTGTGCTGGTCGGACCGACGGCACAAGCATTGCCGCCATTCGCTTGGGTGCGTAGCGAGCCGCCGGTGGTCACGAAGTTGATGTTGCCCGTGATGCGGACCGCACGGCTGATCGGTGTGGACTGCGCAAGCGCCGTTCCCGCCCAGGCGCATAGCAAGGCGCAGGCAAGAACAATGGCCCGTAGCTGTCGCCAGCCCCGGAGCGCGCGGCCGACCGGTACAATCATCTGTCTAGACTAAAAGGTACGGCGCTGGGCGTGCGTGCAAGGGTCACAGGCAGCGCCAATATGTCAACTGAACTGCGAACTGGATCACACCCGAGCGGCAGTATGGTGCCGCGCATCGTAGTGGTCGTGGCAGCAGCCGAAAACAATGTCATCGGGCGTGATAACGCGCTGCCGTGGCATCTGCCCGACGATCTCAAGCATTTCAAGCAATTGACGCTCGGCAAGCCGATTGTCATGGGACGACATACCTACGAGTCTATCGGCCGACCGCTGCCGGGGCGTCTCAATATCGTGGTGTCGCGGACGGCTGGCTTTGCACCCCCGGGTGTCACGGTGGTCGGAAGCTTCGATGCGGCGCTCGACGCGGCGGGGGCGGCGCCCGAGGTCGCGATCATCGGCGGCGCCGCACTGTATCGAGCCGCGCTACCACGCGCCGACGCTATCCATCTCACGCGGGTGCATGCGCAGCCAGCGGGCGACACGGTCATGCTGCCGATCGTTGACCAGTTCTGGGTGGAGACGGCTGCTGAGTACCATGCGCCGGACGAGCGTCACGAATATGGATTCACGTTCATAACGCTGCAGCGGCGTTCAGTGGCCGGCTAACAACGAGAGCTTTGCTTCGACCAGTTGTTTGGCCGCTGGGCTATCGGCGGTATGACCTGCCGCGTCCAGCGATTGCAGAATCTCACTTTGTCGCTGGCCGCGTTCCCAGGCTTGGCGGTAGCCGATTTCCGGGTGGAACATCACCATCGAGTAGCGCGGGATGAATCGCTCAGGATAGCTACGCTCGAGCGCATGGCCCAACTGCCGCTGCCGAACGAAGGCCGGATCGAGAACACTGGCGCGCATCTCAACGTAGTTTTCCAGCGCCATGGCGGCGATCGCATCCGCGTTGGGCTTACGCTCCGCGGCGAAACGCGCAAACAATTCCTGCCAGGTGACGGAGTCGTCCAGCAGCCGATCCAGCGCCGTACAGTCCTCAAAGGCGCAGTTCATGCCTTGGCCATGAAAAGGCACAATGGCATGTGCTGCATCACCTAACAACAAAACCTGGCCGCCGACGTGCCAGCGATCACAGTACACGGTGCCCATGATGCCCTGCGGATGCGCGGCAAACTGCTCGACGTGGTTGGGCATCAAGGCCGCGGCATCGGCGAAGTCCCGTGCAAAGAGCTGGGCCACTTGCGCCGGCGCTGCGAGCGCAGCAAAGCTCTGCGCACCGGATTTAGCCATGAACAGCGTTGCGGTGAATGTGCCACTGGGGTTTGGCAGCGCGATCAGCATGTAGTCGCCGCGCGGCCAGACATGCAGCGCGTGGCGCTCGATGGCATGCGCCCCATCGACGGCGGGAATCGTCAGTTCCTTGTAATCATGGTCGAGCAGTTCCTCGCGAGCGTTGAGATAGCCGGCCGCGGCGAGCGACGTGCGCACGGCGGAGCCGGCGCCATCGGTTGCAATCGTCGCTGTGAGTGCGACTTCGTAGCCGTGCTCGGCCTGTTGGTCGCGAATCAACAAAGCTCCTTCGGCCGGTCGTGCACCGAGACAGGCGTGACGGAACCGAAAGCTCACGTTGGGGTGCGAGTCGGCCGCGTCGATCAACAGCGTGTTGAGCTGGTCACGCTCGACGGAATAGATGACCTCTCGCGCTGTCTGCCCGTAGGGCAACAGGGACGTCGTGCCATCTCGACCATGCACCATCCGGCCGCGCATTGGCGTTAGCAGTGGTTGCACTTGCTCAGCAAGTCCCGCACGTTCCAAAGCGCGCAGTCCGCGCGTCGCGAGTGCCAGGTTGATTGAGCGGCCCGCGTCGCTTGGTTCGAGCCGCGGGTCGGGACGACGTTCATACACCGTGACAGTGAAGCCGCGGCGGGCGAACAACAGCGCGACGAGCGCACCAGAGAGGCCTGCGCCAATCACGGTGACCGGTGCTGGTGCAATACTCACGGGACTTCTCGCAGGCTGGTGGCGAGCCGCGCGACAAATTGCTGCACGTCTGCAAACGAGTTATAGAAGGGGACAGGCGCCACGCGAATCAAGTCTGGCTCGCGCCAATCGCAAATGACGTCTTTATCGCCCAGTGCATCGAAAACTCGGCGTCCACGTGAGCTGCCGCCGACCACACGCATGGAAACCTGGCAGCCACGCTCGTCAGCATGGGTCGGTGTGACGATGCGCAGGCCGCGCTCAGTGTGCCGCTGCAGAAGTTCGAGCAGGAATCCTGTTAGTCGCAGCGACTTGTCGCGCAGCTTGGCAATATCAGCCTCACGGAACAGCTCGAGCGAGGCGATCAACGGCGCAGTCGCCAGCACCGGCGGGTTGCTGATCGCCCAACCAGCCGCATCGCGGCTCGGCACGAAATCGGCGCGCATCTGAAAACGCGTCGCCGGTTCGTGGCCCCACCAACCGGCGAGGCGCGGCAGATCGCGCCGCGCGACGTGACGCTCGTGGACGAAGCAACCGCCCACTGCTCCGGGGCCGGCGTTCAGGTACTTATAACTGCACCAGGCGGCGAAATCGGCGTCCCAATCGTGTAGCGCCAGTGGCAGATTGCCGATCGCATGGCCCATATCAAAGCCGACCGTAGCGCCAACGCGTTTGGCAGCGGCGGCAATGCGGCCGCAGTCGAACGCCTGGCCAGTGCGAAATTGCACACCGGGCCATAGCACCAGCGCGAGTGATGAGCCGAGTCGCTCGATGGTCGATTCGATGTCCTCGTGGCGCAGCGTATCCTCGCCGGGCCGCGGTGCGACGAGTTCCAGGTGTGTCGCTGGGTCAAAGCCGTGCCACGCCAGTTGTGAGCTGACGGCCAGATGGTCCGACGAGAAGGCGCCGGCCTCGATGAGTATCTTAGGTCGCTCGGCGCTGGGTCGGTAGAAGCTCGCCATCATCAGATGCAGATTCACGGTCAGCGAATTCATCGCCACGACTTCGCAGGGTTTTGCACCGGTGAGGTGTTGTAAGCCGCGCGTCGCGAACGTGTGGTAGTCGATCCAGGGTCGATGCGCGGTGTGATGGCCGAGCACCGCGAGTCGTGACCAGTCTGCGAGTTCTTCGCTGACGAGATCGAGCGCAGCCAGTGGCGCGAGGCCCAAGGAGTGGCCAGCGAAGTAGAGCAACGGCTCGCCACCCGCTTTTCGCGGCAGGGCAAACTTCTGCCGCCACGGCGCGAGTGTATCCGCGCGGTCCAAGGCAGCAGCCTGCTGAATGATGGCTTGTTCTGCGGCGTTCATTTGCAGTACGGGTAGACGACGGGCTGGCTCGGTACGGCATCGCCGCCGATCGCGGGCACTGCTAACAACAGCGCGTAATTGCCGTCCACCACTTCGTCCGGTACGTACGCCAACTCGGTGATCGTACAGGAGGGGCGGGCTACGTCTGCTTGGTCGCGGCTGGTGGCTGGTAGACCAAAAAAAATACGATGCCCCGTGAGCTTGCCTTCGTCTTGCATGCGGTCGAAGGACGGGATATCCAGCACCACGTGCTGGAAATTTTGCGCTACCAACCAGTGTGCGGCTTCCTGTGTGAAGTAGGGCGGCACAGTCTCGGTGGCGTTAGTTGAGTGCTTGGCTGGGTCATTCGGGAGGGTGCGAATGATCAAGGCACGCGGTTCGAACGGTCGATTTCGCATGAACGCCGCGCGCAGGCGCCGCTCGGTGATCAAGTTGTCTGTGCCCCAAGGCGCCGGTACGGTTGACTCGCGGGTCTCGCGCGCGGGCTCTGGCGCCACGGTGATCAAGGCCGCAGGCAGCAGAGTCTTCGGTATGACTCGCCACGCATCGCCGGGCGCGCGCAACAGATGCGCGACTGTTTCGGTGTGTGTGCCGGTGCAGTGGGGTGTCAGCGAGATGGTGCGACAATTGGCGCTCGCACCGGTGGCCACCTCGCCGGTAAAGGCGCCAACTGCCAGTGGTTGGGAAGCGGCCAGTGGCGCGCCAAAGTGGTGTGGCCCGACAGTCTGGAAGTCGGTCGCAATCGCCAGTGAGACACCGCGGTCGAGCGCGAAGGCGTGTTCCTGGCCAGCGATAGTGAGTTTGGCGATCATGGTCGGTTATCAGGCTTTCGGTGCAGACATGGCAAAACTATTGCAGAGCGCGCGGCCGTGCGGTGGCGCTGCAACGCAATGGTAAGCGCTTGCTGGTGGGATCTCACCCACCTGAACGCGTCGTTGTCGCTGTGCGGCGTCAGGGACTCGCGGCCTTCGTCCCATCCGCGTAATCTTAGGTGTATCGCAAACTGGCGCCGTGCAGCACACGGCTGCGTTGTGCTGGAGGTTTACTTGTTACGTATTTTGCTGGTCCTGTTGTTGTCCTTGTCACTGAGCGGTTGCGCTGGCCACCGCATCTGGCCGTTTGGCAAGAAGGCGCCGCTGGTGCCCGAAACCGCTGCCGTCTTTGTGGTCGGGGGCGGTGGCCCGAGCGTGCCGCAGTTTTGGCAGCGCAACGCTGTGGTCATGGACCTGCAAGGTCTGACCGGCAGTGGCACGGTCGTAGCGCAGCTTGCCGAGGGCTATCGCTGGCCGTCGCGCGTTGTGCTGCGGGTACGGCCGGGCAGCGTCGGCGAGCTCGAAGTGGTGGGTGCGCAGCGGCTGATACTGCCAGTCGCCGTTGACGGCACGGCGCCTATCGATCTGGAGTTGCCGCCGGGCGTCTATCGACGCGATACGCCGGGGCTCACGATCAGTTGGCGCAACCGCGAAGCGCCAGCCGGCACTTAGATCGATCCCGGCCGGCGATAGCCACTGCAGCCAACTTGTATCGGCGGCCGCTCTGCGTCATCGAGATCGACGGCGGTCAGCGAGCCGCCCCAGACGCAGCCAGTGTCCAGTCCTAACAGCATGGGACGGCGCAGCAGTCCGAGCGTCGACCAATGTCCGAAGACGATGCGCGTCGCTGCGCTGGCTCGATCTGCGTGCGCAAACCACGGCGCATAGTCGGGCGGCGCCTCATCTGGCGCGCCCTTGAACTTCAGATCGACTCGCCCGTCGGCCCTGCAGATCCTGAGGCGTGTTAGCACATTGATCACGAAACGGTGGCGATCGTGCCCGGTCAACGTGTCTTGCCAGCGGTCCGGCTTGTTGCCATACATGTTAGCGAAGAACTCGAGCGGATTGGCGCGCAGTGCTGTCTGCGTCTCGGCAGCCAACTGAGCCGCGAGTTCGGCGGACCATTGCGGCACTAGGCCGGCGTGCACCAGCAGCTCATTGCGGCGCTCGTCATACTGCAGCAGCGGCCGCTGTACTAGCCACTCCAGCAACGACGCATGCTCGGCGCTTGCTAACAACGCATCCAGTGTGTCGCCTTTCTTCAATTGGCGAGGTGCACCAAAATAGACTGCGAGCAGGTGCAGATCGTGATTGCCGAGCACTACGGTTGCGTTGGCATCCAGCGACCGAACCAGCTGCAAGGCGCCCAGTGAGTCGGGCCCGCGGTTGACGATATCACCCGCAAACAAGAGCTCGTCGCGGTCCGCATTGAATTGCAGCTTGGCTAACAGCTGTTCGAGTTCGGCGCGGCAGCCCTGCACATCGCCCACGGCATAGCGCGCCATCGGTGCGGGACGCTAGTGCAGGACGCTAGTGTAGGACGCCGGGGATCGCCAGCCGGAACGCCGGGATCGGCGCGTCAAACTGCACGCCATCGTCGGCCACCATTTGGTAGCTGCCATGCATCGCGCCCACCGGTGTTTCGAGCACCGCACCGCTCGAGTACCGAAAGCCCTGGCCTGGCGCCAGATGCGGCTGTTCACCGACCACGCCGTCGCCACGGACTTCCTGCACCTTGCCGTTGGCGTCTGTGATGATCCAATGGCGCGTCAGCAGCTGTGCCGGCTGCGGCCCTTCGTTGCGGATCGTGATCGTGTACGCAAACACGTAGCGATGGTCCTTGGGCTCGGACTGTTCCTCGAGATAGGCGGTCTCGACGTCGATCAGGATCTTGCAGATGGTCTCTGTCATGGTACCGCTGAGTCTAGCGCAGAATCTGGCCTGGATTCTGCGCGGCAGCGCGCAGCCAGTTGAGCGAAGGCGGCCGGCGCGAGCGTTTCGGCCCGGCATCCCGGGTCGATCCCGCAGGCCTCGATGTCGGGGATGTCGAGCAGGCCGCGCAGGCCGTTGCGCAGCGTCTTGCGGCGCTGCGAAAACGCGGCCGCCACCAGTCGGGCAAACGCAGGCGGCGTGGCAAAGGCGGGTTGCGACAGCATGGTGAGCCGGACTACCGACGACCACACGGCAGGGGGTGGTGTGAACGCACCTGGCCCGATTTCGAAGAGCCGCGAGATCTCGGTGTACGGCGCCAACATCACCGTCAAACGACCGTAGTCTTTTGAGCCCGGCGCAGCGACCATGCGATCGACGACTTCTTTTTGCAGCATCACGTGCAAGTCGGCAATCGCGGCGCGTTGCTCGAGCAGATGAAAAATGAGCGGGGTCGAGATGTTATACGGCAGATTGCCGACGACTCTGAGCGGTCCGCCACGTGCGGTCGCGAGAGACGCAAAGTCGAACTTCAGCGCGTCGGCGACATGCAGGCGGAAACCTGGAGTCGCTGCGAACTGCT
The DNA here is from genome assembly GCA_016703895.1 of Pseudomonadota bacterium. Classification (GTDB taxonomy): domain Bacteria; phylum Pseudomonadota; class Gammaproteobacteria; order Steroidobacterales; family Steroidobacteraceae; genus CADEED01. The sequence goes on along the minus strand of JADJBE010000007.1, from coordinate 163,006 downwards.
CGCGCAGTCTGGCAGCCAGGTCACGGTCGATTTCGATTGCATCGAGCGAGCCGGCCTGCGCCAGTAGCGCCGCAGTTATTGCGCCGCGTCCAGGACCGATCTCGACCAATCGCTCGCCAACTTGCGGTGCAACCACCTGCACAATCCGCTCGATCGAGCCGCGATCATGCAGGAAGTGCTGACCAAAGCGCTTGCGCGCGAGACTCACCGGGCGCGCCGTGCGAGCGCGCGTTGTGCCAGATTGGCGGCCAAATCGACGGCGAGCCGCGTCGCCTCGATGAGGCTGCCACTGTCGGCGCGACTGGTCGCCGCGAGATCAAGCGCTGTGCCATGGTCAACCGACGTCCGGATGACCGGCAGGCCCAGCGTGACATTGACCGCGTGCCCAAAACTGGCGTGCTTCAGGACCGGTAGACCTTGGTCGTGATACATCGCAAGCACTGCATCGAAGGCCGCGAGGTTGCGCGCGACAAAGATCGTGTCCGCAGCCACTGGGCCGGTGACGTCGAGACCCGCCGCCTGCGCCCGCGCGATCGCAGGACTAATAACCCGCTGCTCTTCGTCACCGAGATGGCCGCTTTCGCCGGCATGCGGATTCAAGCCGCAAACCGCGATGCGCGGTCGTGCGATGCCCCATAGTCGAGTCAGATCAGCCGCCAGAATTTGCAGGACTTCATCGAGCAATTGCGGCACGATGGCAGCCGCAACCGCGCGCAGCGGCAAGTGAGTAGTGGCCAGCGCGACGCGCATATTCTTTGACACTAACAACATCACCGGTCGCGCGGCATGCAGTCGCTCGGCCAGATACTCTGTATGGCCACTGAAAGGCACACCGATCTCGTTGATGACGCTCTTCTGGACGGGTGCCGTGACCATGGCGTCGAAGCGGCCTTCGGCGATGCCAGCTAACGCCAGGTCGAGCAGTCGCAGTACATAGCGTGCGTTGCCTGGATTGAGTTGCCCGGCGACCACGCGTTCCGCAACAGGCTCGTGCCAGACCGGCACAGACCCTGCACGAGTGCTGCTCGTGCCAGCCGGTGAACATTGCGAAAAAATGGTCTTGGAACCGATCTCGCCGGCGCGTTGTTGCAGCAGCGACAGATCACCCAGCACGGTGATCTCCGCGTCGAATGCAACCTCGCCGAGCGCAGCACAGATGTCTGGTCCGATTCCTGCCGGCTCGCCGGAAGTCACGACAATACGCGGGCGCATCGCGGACGCCAGATTATTACAACTTGTATTCGACGTAGGCTTCGTCACGCAGTCGGCGCAGCCACAACTCAGTCTCCTCGTCCGCCTTGCTCTCGCGCAATTGCGCGAAGGCGCGTTGCTGACGCAGTTCGTCGGTGCTGTCGAACTCGCGTTTGCCCAGCAACTGCACGATGTGCCAACCAAACTGCGTGCGAAACGGCTGGCTGATCTCATCCACCTGCAGGGCTTGCAAGGTCTGTTCGAACTCCGGCACAAAAGTGCCAGGCCCGGTCCAGCCCAGATCACCACCCTCGACTGCCGAGCCAGGGTCTTCCGAGGTCGCCTGGGCAATCGCGCCAAAGTCCTCGCCCTTCAGGAGTCGCTCGCGGATCGCCTCGAGCCGCAGTTTCACGGTGGCGTCGTCAAGGAGCTCCGTGGGCTTCAGCAGGATGTGCCGAGCGTGAGTCTGTTCGACGATCGTCTGCGTATTGCCGCGCACTTCGTTCAGACGAATGATGTGGTAGCCGGACGGCGTGCGCAGCGGTTCACTCACGTCGCCTGCTTTCATCTTGGCGACGAGCTCGGCGAGGAAAGTGGGTAGCTCAGGGCCTTTGCGCCAGCCAAGCGTGCCGCCGTCGAGCGCCGTCTGCGAGTTGGAGAACTGCACCGCCAGACGCGCGAAGTCTTCGCCTTTGGTCGCCTGCTGGTAGACGTCGTCAGATCGCTTGGCCGCCGCATCGAGCTGGTCTGGCGTGGCAGCTTGCGGGACTGCAATCAGAATGTGCGAGACGTTGTATTCGTTGTCGTTGGACGGCAGTTTGCTCTGTTTGTCGACGTACTGCTGCAACTCGCGTGGCGACACGTTGATGCGCGCAATCACGTCGCGCTGCCGCAGCATCTGCAGCGTGATCTCCTTGCGGATGCCATCGCGATAGGCCGCGTAGTCGATGCCCTGAGATTCCAGCGCTGTTGGCAACTGCGCCAACGGAATGTTGTTGCGTGCTGCGACATCACGCAACGCATTGTTGAGCTGCTCATCAGACACGCGGATGCCACCGCGGTCGGCGCGCTGCATCTGTAGCTCCTGCATCACCAACCGTTCGAGCACCTGCTGGCGCAGGACGTTCTGTGGCGGCATTTCCAGTTTCTGTGCGCTCAATCTCTGGGAGATCAGCGTCACCTGTTCGTCAAGGTCGCTCTGCAGCACGATGCCTTCATTGACCACCGCGGCCACTCGATCTAGTAGCTCTCCTTTGGTGCCGAGATCGCGCGTCTGGGCAAAGGATGTCGAGGCGAGCAGCGGCAAAGCGGCGAGCAGCAAATACCAGGCAATCGGGCGAATCTCAAAGTACATGTGTAGTTCCCAAGGATTGATGCGGCGACATTTCTTTATCGCTCAGACACTTACGGATCAACGTGACCTCTTGTCGGGCGAGTATCCTCGAATCGACCGCTCGAGGAAAGCGTCGGCTGGAGTTCCGACACTGGCCAGACCGGTGAGTTCCAGTTGCAAGAAGATGCCGGTGTCCTGCTCGCCGGTCCGCGACGACACGAACCGGCGCGCCACCGTGCGTACGCGCCAACAGCACGCCCGGTACTCAAAGCCTGCAAATTGATCCAGTGATTCGTTCTCGCGCAACGAATAGACCATCCTGGCGAACGCCGACCAACGCTTCCCAATCGGCCAGGCGGCCGACACTTCGGCTTGCTCGATACTGTTGCGCTGTGAACGGTAGGCGAGATTCACGACGCGATCATTGCCGGGGCGATATTGCAGCGAAAACTGCAGCCGCTCACTGCGATTGTCTTCCGGGTTGAACTGCAGAGCGCCGTCCAGGGACCAGTTGCGGTAAGCGGTCAGTGCGAGCTGGCCGACGAAGTCGGACTTGTTTCGATTCGGCGTGGTCTCGTCCGGCAGCGAGACACGTGTGCGTTCGAAATAGAACGCCTGGCCGAGTGTCAGCGCAACAAACTGCGTGCCGGTAGCAGTTTCAAACAGTCGGCTGGTGACGCCTATACTTAGCTGGTTGGCGTCACTAACACGGTCCGCCCCGGTGTAGCGTGTGGTGCGGAACAGTTGCACCGTGTTGAGATCGGGGACGATGGTGTCGAACACCGGCAGTTCGTCCTGGTTGCGAAACGGCGTGTAAAGATAAAGCGCGCGCGGCTCGAGCGTGATTCGACGTTGGCCGCGCGAACCGGACGGTCTTTCCAGCACCACGCCACTGTCGACCGTCACGAAAGGCAGCTGGCGATCGGGTGAGTCGTTAGTGTCAGGTGACGTATTGCCAAGTGAGTAGGACGTATAACGATAGCCGGCCTGCGGCCGCAGAAAATAACCTGGGCCGCTCCAGTCGAGGCCGATCCGCGGCGCCGCGTCAAACCGCCAACCGGTCACGCCGGTATTGCGGTCGAAATTCACGAGTTCCGAGTCGAAGCCCCAAGCGAGCCCGCGCTTGCCACCCAGAGTCCAGTCGCCAGCTGCGACCAGCCGAGGCAAGCGCGTATAGGGGCGATCTGCCGCAGGCAGTGCGGCGTCGAGGATCTGGAAATTCTGGGCCTGCGCCCGCAGGGTCCAATGCAGGTCGCGATAGGACAGCTCCGCGAAGCGCTCCGCAAACGGAATACTGGTATTTTCTGCGCCGGCGGCGAAGTCCTCGTAGTACTGCCCGTCACTCACGTGCGTCGCATTGGCGGTAAACTGCCAGCGCGACGGGAGTTGGTAGCGTTGTTCGACATAGATGCGACCACGATCACTATCGGTGAGCCGATCCCGCGGCAGAAAATTAAAATCGACCAGTGCTTCCTGGCGAGTGCTCATGAAGCGGAATTCACCGCTGAGGTCCAGCCCGCGCTTGGCGTAGACCGCCGGCGCGAACGTGAAGTCCATGTTCGGCGCGATGTTCCAGTAGTAAGGTACGGTGAGCTCGGCGCCATTGCGGGACGACAAGCCAATGTCAGGGAACAGGAAGCCACTCTTGCGCTGTGGGCCGAGTGGAAAGGAAATCCAGGGCGTATATAGAATCGGCACGCCTTTGAACTCGATCCGCGCATTGCGCCCAGTGCCGTTGCGTGTCTTCGGGTCGAGCGAAATCTGCCCAGCCCGAATGAGCCAGGCTTCATCGTCCGCTGGGCAGGAGGTGAAAGTCACATCCTCGAAATCGAATCGACCGCCCGGTTCCATGCGTAACGCGCGCGCCTTGCCGCGTGCGTTACGCTCCAGTAGCTCGAACTCGGCACCTTCGAACTCAACCCCGAGGACCTGTGAATAACTGCCGCTGCCGCCCGTCGCGCGCACCAACGTGTCTTCGTACTGCACCGCGCCGCGTACGTCGAACTTCTGCGACTTGGCGTCGTAGGTGACCTCATCGGCGCGAATGCGCTTGTCGCCCTGGCGTACCTCGACATTGCCCGATAACTCCGCATCACCGGACACTTCGAGGTCGGCCACGTCGCTTGAGATGACAATGCGATCATCTTCCGCGGGATTAGTGCTGGCGTCGTCCGGTGAGAGTGCGGTCAGTGCTTCGTTGCGAGGGACTACAACCGGCGTGCATGCGGGGTCGGCCGCGGTGGCCCAAGGCGCACCCAACAACAAACCGACGCCCATCGCAGCCAAAAAGCCGCGGCTCAAGCCAATGTCCCGCATGATGCGACACATTATAATGTGCGCTTCACTTGCCCGCCGACCAAACCATGCCCAAGAAAGACCCGCGACTCGCTGAACTGCAGCATTGGCTGACAACCGGGCTCGGCTGGCGTGTCGAGCGACTCGCCCCAGCCTCAGCCGACGCAAGTTTTCGCCGCTATTTCCGTGTCTGGCGCAAGGGTGGCAGCTGCGTTGTGATGGACGCTCCGCCGGATAAAGAAGACAGCGCGCCATATCTCAAGGTATCGCGGCTGCTTGAGTCGGTCGGTATCCACGTCCCGCACGTCTATGAATCAGACCTGGCCAGTGGCTTTATCGTGCTCGAGGACCTCGGAGACGTGCAGTATCTGTCGCGGCTGCAAGCTGGCGGCGATGCCAACCAGCTCTACGGCGATGCGCTCAATACGCTGGCCCGCCTGCAAATCAACGGGCTGGAAGCAGCTCAGCAATTGCAGCCCTACGATCGCGCGCCGCTGTCACGCGAACTAGGCTTGATGCCGGAGTGGTTTCTGGAGCGCCATCTGCGTCTCAAGCTCACGCCCGAAGAGCGGGCGCTCATCACCGTCACCTTCGAGTTCCTCATGTCGGAGGTGCTGGATCAACCCACGGTGTTTGTCCACCGGGACTACCACTCGCGTAACCTGATGGTCACGCCTGCTAACAACCCGGGGGTGCTGGATTTTCAGGACGCGTTGCGGGGTCCGATCGGTTACGACCTCGCGTCGCTCCTGAAGGATTGCTACATTGCCTGGCCGCGCGCCCAAGTAGAGTCCTGGCTGCGAGCCTATCGACGCGCAGTGCAAGGCCGCGATCTGGATGTCGGCGTTGATGACCAGCAGTTCATTCGCTGGTTCGATCTGGTCGGTGTGCAGCGTCACCTCAAGGTGTTGGGCATCTTTGCACGGCTCTGGTATCGCGATGGCAAGTCTGGATATTTGGCAGACTTGCCGCTGACGCTGGATTATGTGCTCGATACCTGCGCGCGCTACGTGGAGCTTACGGAATTCGTGCGGTGGCTGGAGCTGCGGATCGTGCCACGCGTGGCGCCGGCCAATGCACGCGTACTGGCGCGACTTCCGCAGCGCAACGCCACGCCCACGCGCAAGGCTGAAACGAAGCCCAAGCCCAAGCCCAAGCCCAAGCCCAAAGCCAAAGCCAGCCAAAGCCAAAGCCAAAGCCAAAGCCAAAGCCAAAGCCAAAGCGCAAGACCGCGCGGTGCGCCAAATGATCGCCCACAGCGCCATGTCGTGCTGAAAGCGACCTGATGAAAGCAATGATCCTGGCTGCCGGGCGTGGCGAGCGAATGCGGCCGCGCACCGATATTCTGCCCAAGCCGCTTTTGTTAGTGGCGGGACAGCGCTTGATCGAGTATCACTTGCACCGCCTGGCCGCAGCAGGTTTTCGCGAAATCGTCATCAACACTGCATGGCTGGGAGATCTGTTGCCGGTGGTGTTAGGCAGCGGTGAGCGCTACGGGGTGTCGATTCAATACAGTCACGAGCGGCCCACTGCGCTCGAGACGGGCGGTGGCGTTTTTAAGGCTCTGCCATTGCTAGGGGATGACCCGTTTCTGCTGGTGAATGGCGACGTCTGGACCGACGTCGATTACGCGGGCGTGCAGTTGCCCGCCCGCTCGCTTGCTCATCTGGTGCTCGTCCAGAACCCGCCGCAACACCCGACGGGTGATTTCTCGTTGCATGGTGGGCGCATCGACGAGGATGCGATGGGGCGGCGCTGGACTTATTCCGGCGTGGGGATCTATACACGCGGCTTTTTCGCTGGCTGTTTGCCTGGCAAGTTTCCGTTGTTGCCAATCTTGCGGCGCGCGATCGCGAGCCAAGCACTGACTGGGCAGGTTCACTCCGGGCGTTGGTACGACATCGGTACTCCCGAGCGGCTCACACAACTCGACCTAGAGCTGCGCGGCGATCGCGCCTCCCGCGTAGAATAGAGGCCATGGCGGACCTCAAAGGCATTCCCGTGGTCACCGACAGCGCGCCTGCCCAAGGCGGCGTCAAGAGCGGCGCCAAGTACGTTACCGCGCAGGGCTTTGCGGCGATCAAGGACGGTGTCAAAACGCGCGGTGCGGTTGATCGCGCTGCGCTTGCGGGCAAACCCCGCTGGCTCAAGGCGCCCATGCCCGCCGGCAAAGGCTTTGACGAGGTCAAGCGCAACGTGCGCGAGCACCGCCTTGCCACGGTCTGCGAAGAGGCCAAGTGCCCAAACATCGGTGAGTGCTGGAATGCCGGCACCGCCACCATCATGCTGATGGGCGCCGTGTGCACGCGTGCCTGTCGTTTCTGTGCCGTCGACACCGGCAACCCGCGCGGCTGGTTAGATGCCGAAGAGCCAGAGAACACGGCGCGGAGTGTCGAGCTCATGGGACTCAAGTACATCGTACTCACTTCCGTGAATCGCGATGATTTGCCGGACGGCGGCGCGGCTCACTATGCCGCGGCCATCCGCGCCATCAAGCGGCGCACGCCGCAAGTCGCGGTCGAAGCCCTGACACCCGATTTCGAAGGCGTGCTGCCGGACGTCGAGATCGTCGTCGACTCAGGGCTCGATGTCTTTGCGCAGAACGTCGAAACGGTCGCACGACTGACGCATCCCGTCCGCGATCCGCGCGCCAGCTACCAGCAGACACTCGCGGTGTTGGCGCACGCCAAACAACATCGACAGGACGTCCTCACCAAGACGAGTTTGATGTTGGGTTTGGGGGAGACGGACGATGGGATCCTCGCAACCCTGCGTGACTTGCGCGCCATCGATGTCGATATCCTGACGCTAGGGCAGTACCTGCGTCCCACCGTCAATCACCTGCCAGTCGAGCGCTTCGTATCGCCGCAGCAGTTCGATGATTACCGGCGCCAAGCGCTTGGCCTCGGCTTTCGGGAATGCGTGGCAGGCCCGTTGGTGCGCTCCAGTTATCGTGCCGAACAAGCCCTGGCTGGCAATAACGCGGGCCTCGATAATTCGGCACTGCTGTGACGATGCGGCTGTCGACCGCGCCGTTGGTCAAGTGGTTAGGATTGGTTGAGTACGAGCCCACCTGGCGGGCGATGCAACAGTTCACCGATGAGCGTAACGCAGCGACGCCCGATGAGCTCTGGTTACTCGAGCATCCACCCGTTTTTACGCTCGGCATGAATGCCGGGCCTGAGCATCTGTTGACGCCGGGCGACATTCCGATTGTCAAGATCGACCGCGGTGGTCAGGTCACTTACCACGGTCCTGGGCAGTTAGTCGTCTATCCGCTGATTGATGTTCGCCGCGCCAATTTTGGTGTACGTGATCTCGTCACCGCGCTCGAGCAGAGCGTGATCGAGTACGTGCGAGGCTTCGATATCGAAGCTACCACTCACAAGGGCGCACCGGGCGTCTACGTTGCCGACAAGAAGCTGGCGAGTGTTGGCATCCGCATACGCCGCGGCGCGAGCTACCATGGTCTCGCATTGAATGTGAACATGGATCTCGAGCCGTTTCAGCGCATCAATCCATGCGGCTACCCGGGGCTCGAGATGACGCAGCTGAGCGAGCTGGGCGGGCCTACAGAAGTTGCGGCGATAGCGGCTGATTTTGCGGCAGTGCTGTGCTCTAGGTTGAGCGTTAGCAGTTAGGTAAGCGCTGCGAATCGTCCGGGGTGGATTGCGTCGCACTCGCGACATCGTCTGAGGTCGGTGCTCGAGTAGAACTGCTCGAATAGAGGCGGCAGGTCCGCGACGATATTCCGTAGTTGCACCTCTGTCCGGTGGACCAGTGCGTTGCATTCCAGGCAGTACCACTCGAATCCGTCGAGCACCCCAGGCGGGCGCTGCCGCTCGATGACGAGGCCGACACTGCCGGGCTCGGGGCGCTGCGGCGAGTGGCGTACGTGAGCCGGCAGCAAGAAGATACTACCTGCGCAAATCGGTACGTCGGAGATCACGCCATTCTCGATGATCCGCAAGTGCATATTGCCATGCACTTGATAGAAGAACTCTTCATACGGATCATCATGATAGTCGTGCCGCTGATTCGGCCCACCGACAGCTTGCACAATGAAATCTGTATCGGTCCATACCAATGAATTGCCGACCGGCGGTTGCAACAGGTGGCGGTGCTCCTCGATCCAACGTTGCAAATCGAGCGGTGGTGAAATCGTCACGGTCGGCTCCTCGCCAATCCAAGATCTCTTTAGAATAGACGCTTAGGCATCGCTGCACCCGCGGCGAATGCTGCGAGGAGGCGATTTTGGAGTCCGGGTGGGTGTTTTTGCTGGTTGCCGCCATGGCGACCGGGGCGATTGTCGGCACGCTGTCTGGCCTGTTCGGCGTTGGCGGCGGCATCATCATGGTCCCGGTGCTCGATACCGCGCTGATCTTGGCGGGCGTACCGGTAGAGACGAGTATGAGGATGGCGGTTGCGACGTCGCTCGCAACGGTCGTGCCGACCTCGATCGCATCCGCACGAGCGCACCACCAGCGCGGCGCGGTCGACCTGGCGGTGGCGAGGGGCTGGGCGCTGGCAATCGGTATCGGCGCGGTGCTGGGTAGTCTGTTGGCTACGCGAGTCGACGGCGCCGTCCTGACGGTCGTTTTCGGTGTGGTCGCCGCTGTCGTGGCGATCAAAATGTTGTTGCCGCTGGATCAGTGGACGTTTTGGCCAAAAGTGCCAGGTGGTCTCCTCGGCCAACTCGTCCCCGCCGCGATTGGTAGTTTGTCATCGATGATGGGAATAGGCGGCGGCACGCTCAGTGTGCCGACGCTAACCTTAATGAGTATGCCCGTGCATCGGGCGGTGGGAACTGCGAACCTCCTGGGCCTGGCAATCGCAATTCCGGGTACGCTGATCTATTTGTTAGCAAGCCCGACGCCTGCACGGGCGCCGGCTTTGACTGTGGGTCTGGTCAGTTTGTCGAGCTTTGTACTGCTCGTGCCGACCGCCATCCTGATGGCGCCGATCGGCGCGAGACTAGCGCACCGATTGCCACGGCGGACGTTAAGCGCAGCTTTCGGCGTATTTCTGCTCATCGTGGCCGGCCGGATGGTCTACCGATCGGTCGCCTAGATCTGCCAATATGAGCCGGCTAAAGAGGTGTAATGTCCGGACATTTGACGATACACTCCGGTCTCCCGAGCGGATGTCGCCCAAATTGCGAAGATAGTCGTGCCAGAGCAGCCACACAATTTGCTGGTCATCACCGGCCGCTTCCAGCCGTTTCACAATGATCACTTGCAGTTGGTGCAGTTCGCGCTTGGGCGCGCGGCGCGGGTGGTGATCGGCATTACCAATGCCGATCCAGCGGCGCGGCAGGCGCATCCGACGAACGCGCATCGTCATCTGGCGCGCGCGAATCCGTTCAGTTATGAGGAGCGCAAACAGTTGATCGCCGCGGCGCTGGCGGCTGCGGCTATCCCGGCGTCGCGCTATGAGATTGTCGCGTTCCCGCTCGATGAGCCGGCTGCTTGGCCGGCAATCGTACCGCCGGGCGCCGCGCAAATCGTCCGAGTGTTCTCGGACTGGGAGCGAGAAAAGGTACGACGCTTCGAGTCAGCGGGTTATCTGACGGTCGTGCTCGAGGGCGATCTGGCGCGGCGCATTTCAGCCACCGACATTCGTCAGGCGCTTGCGCAAGATAAACCGTGGCAACACTGGGTGCCGCCGGGTACGCGCGAGCTGTTAGCGAACTGGCGATGCGCTGCTGTGGCAATGGCCGAGTCCTGATCAATGAGCGTCAAGACTACCAAGCCGACCACGGATGATCGATTGCCAATCTTGCTGGTCATTCTGGACGGGCTCGGTGACCGGGCTTGTGCTGAGCTGGATGGGCAAACGCCCTGTGAAGCCGCGGCGACGCCGCATCTCGATGGGCTGGTACGGCAGGGTAGCAGTGGTGTACTGGTGCCGTTTGGGCCTGGGCGGGCCACTTCGAGCGAGCATGCGCATTGGTCCCTGTTTGGTTTCAATGAAATTCCGTTTCCGGGTCGAGCCGCGATCGAAGCGCTGGGCGTGGGGCAGCATCCGCCACGCAGCGAGCCGATGTTTCATCTCGCATTGCGAGCAACTGAGGTGCGCGCTGGGGCCTTACAACTGGGCGGCCGTGCCCGGCCTCGCGAGGATGCGTCGTTAGCCGCCGAGCTATTGGCGGCGCTCGACGGGCGCAGCATCAACGGCGTTCGTTTTGAGCAGCTGCCGCTACGCACGGGTGAGGCGGTCTTGATCGCGCGGGGCGCGGCGACGCGGGATGTCAGTGACACGGACGCCCTGTTCGAGCATCTGCACGCCTGGATACGGCCATTGCCATTGGTCGAAGCTGCTGATCCTGTCGCCGCCCAAAATTTTGCATTGACGCTGGAACAGTGGCTACGGGGGAGCCGGCGCATCCTGCGCGCGCATCCTTTGAATCTGGCGCGGGTCGCGAGTGGTCAACAACCGCTCGATGTTGCCGTCACGAAGTGGGCGAGCTACCTCGATCCTGCGATGCCGGATTTTGCGACGCAAACGGGTCTACGCGGTGCGGCAGTCACTGACACTGCGCTGTATCGTGGCCTGGCTCGCGTTCTCGACATGTCGCTCGTCGATATCCCTTACGACTCCTCGGACCCGGCGGGTGATATGCAGCGCCGCCTGTCGGCCGCCGCGGGACTGCTCGAGACACACGATTTCGTGCACGTACACGTGAAGGCGACCGATGAGGCTGCGCACACCAAGCGGCCGGCCTTCAAGCGCGACGTGATCACCGCAACGGATGCGGGTCTGCAGGACTTATTAGCGCTGAGCACTCGCGCAGTCGTGGCGGTGACCGGCGATCACGCCTCGCCGTCGACTGGCTCGCTGCTGCATAGTGGCGACCCGACGCCATTCGTAGTGGCCGCACCGGGTCTGCGCCCCGACGACGTTGTGTCGTTCGGCGAGCGCGCCGCGCTGCGCGGCGAGCAGGGACGCCTCGCGGCAGCCGACGTGTTGCCGCTGTTAGTGGGGTTTGCCAACCGACCTTTTTTCCTGGGCCATCGCCCCGGCGCCCGGCGTTCAGTTGCAATGCCCGCCACCCCTGATTTCATGCCCCTGGACTAATTGATTGGAGTGAAGATTATGGCTACAGCTGCATTGTCACCGCTCGACCAAGAGTTGCATCCTCCGGCGCATCTCAAGCCGATACTGGCTGACGTTGGCGCTTTGTATCGCGACGAGGTGGCGCCGCGCGAAGCGGCGCTGGCCCATCGGCTGGCTGACGAGAGTCAGTTCCTGGACACTGATGGCAAACTGCATCCCGAGATCCTTGCTGCGCGCCGCGAGATCATGCGTGCCGCTGGCAAGAAGAACGTGTACAGCGCGCATCTGCCGGAACGTCTCGGCGGTCGTGGCCTCGGGCGTACCGACATGATCTATGTCGAAGAGAAAGTCTATGGCTACGGTTGTGGTCTGAATCCTGCGTTGCTGTCCTGGTCCGAGGGGGCAACGCCGCGACTCCTGTATTGCCACGACCATCAGCGGGAGCAGTTCGTCGACCCGCTGGTGCGCGGTGAGAAGACTAGTCTGCATGCCGTGACGGAGATTGGCGCTGGCTCCAATCTCTTCGATATGAAGACCCATGCCAAGCGACGCGGCCGTGATTGGATTCTGAGTGGGACGAAGGCATACATCACCAATGCTTTCGATGCCGACGTCGCGCAGGTGCTGGCGGTTACCGAGGCTGGTGCAGGCCGTCGCACTTTCACCTACTTCATGTTTGATACGCGCGAGTACCTGCAGAAAGGGTATCGGCCTGGGCGCGTCTACCAAACCATGTTTGGCGATGGCTACACTGGCGAGATCTTCTTTGACGACATGGTATTGCCCGAGAGCGCAGTGATCGGCGAGGTCGGGCAGGGGTTCGATATCGCAGTCATGTCGTTCAACTACACGCGGATGCGTCGTGCCGGTATGTGTTCGGGCTGGTCGAAGTATCTGATCGAGCGGAGCCTCGAGCGGGTGCAGTCACGTATCGTCGGCGAGCGACCGCTGGGCGCCAATCAGGGCATTCAATGGCTGCTGGCAGATATGTATGTCGACTGGCTGCAAACGCGTTCGCTGTCGCTCGAGGTGGCGCGGACCATTGATAACCCGGGGCCGTGGTATCGGATGCCGCGTCCCAAAGACGAGATCCGTCGCATCTGCGCGCTCAAGGTGAGCAACGACGAGTCATTCTATCGGGTCGCAGATCGGGCCTTGCAAGTGCATGGTGGATCCGGTGTCATGCGCAACAATCCGATCAATAAGCTGTTTCAGATTGCGCGCAATTTGCGCATCCCCGGTGGTACGGACGAAGTGCAGCGCACGACAATTGCCGAGACGCTGGGCTTGCGCTTCGACGCGTCCAAGTCCGCGCCGAAGGCGGCAGGTGGCTAACGAGTCGCTTGCCGAGGCGGACCACGGAACGCCGCCGTTCAGCTTGCGTGCGCTAGCTGGCTGTGGCGGCTGTGCGGCCAAGGCGTCGCCCGAACTGGTAGCCGCACTGGCAGGGCTGGTAGCGCCGGCTGCCGGGATTGATCCGGCGCTGCTGGTGGGGCTAACGCCGTCCGACGACGCGGCGGTCTATGCGCTCGATGCAGAACGCGCGTTAGTCGCGACGGTCGATTATTTTCCGCCGCTCGTCGACGACCCGTATGACTACGGCGCCGTGGCGGCCGCCAATGCCGTGAGCGACGTGTATGCGATGGGCGGATCAGTCGCCTTCGCGTTGGCCATTGCGGGCTTTCCCGCCAGCGTGCCGGAAACTGTCGTTAGCACGGTACTGCGCGGTGCGGCGGAAACAGTTCGGGCCTGCGGCGGTATGATTGTCGGCGGCCACACAATTCGGTGTGCCGAGCCGATCTTCGGACTCTGCGTGATCGGCTTCGTGCATCCCGACCGAATATGGCGCAAGCGCGGTGCGCGCGTGGGCGACGTGCTGGTCTTGTCCAAGCCGCTGGGCACCGGCGTACTGCTCTCGGCGCGCGAACCGCGCTACGAGCGGGTAGCAGTGCGATCTATGCGCACGACCAATCGGCTGGCGGCAGACGCGTTGAACCACCTCGCAGTACGGCCGAGTGCAGCGACCGATATCAGCGGCTATGGTCTGCTCGGCCATGGGATCGAAATGGCAAGCCAATCTGCTGTCGCGTTGCATGTTCGCTGGCAGGATGTACCGTTGCTCGACGGTGCGAGGGAGGTGGCAGAGCGTGGCATACGTACCTCCGCACACCGCGATAGCGACCATTCGTTGCAGCCGGCCGCTGTCGAGTGGGGCGCGGGCGTGACGCCAGCAATACGCGCGCTACTCACCGACCCGCAAACGTCGGGCGGATTGTTAGCCACGGTGGCAAGCACAAATGTCGACAGCCTGATGGCCAAGGGTTTTGTGGCGATTGGGGACGTGGTTGAACGTGCGGCGGAGTCGGCGGCTGCTGCGCCATATATTTACGTCAGCTGATAGCGTGACGGGCGTCGCAGAACCCGACCGGTCAAGCTCGACGAGTGGTCGACCGAGGCATAACTTACTTGGTTAGCCAAGGCACCGCGCAATGGAATTCGATGTCCCAGAGGAAACGCTGAGAGTCCGCAGTGACTTGCGGTTCGTACTCGCGCGTCTCTCGATCTTCGAGTCGCTGTCGGCCGAGACGATTGAAGCGATTGCGGCTGAATGCGTCTGGCTGTCGCTGCCGGGCGGAGCGACGCTATTCGACGCCGCCGAGCCGTCCGACGCAATGTATGTGTTGTTGTCGGGCGGACTTGGCACGATCTCGCGCAGCACTGACCGGCGGAAGTGGTTAGGACGTGTGGCTCCTGGCGAAACCGTCGGCGAGATGGGCTTGATCTCGGGCCGGCCTCGATCGGCTGCGGTTGTGGCAGTACGCGACAGTGAACTGGTGCGTCTGTCGCGCGAGGCGTTCGACACGGTCTTCAGTCGTCACCCAGAGGCCATGCTCAGCATTGCGCGCTTGACGGTGGCGCGCCTGGAGCAGTCGACTGGTCCGACCGCTGCGCGCGGCCGCGCACCGATGTCGCGCACCTTCACCCTGATTCCCCAGGGTCTCGATGTCGACGTCGCAGCGTTCGCGACCGAGTTCGTCGCCGCGTTGCGGCCGTACGGTCATGTGGAGTTGGTCTGGAGCGTACGCGGCGCTGATCACACCAGCCATTGGTTCAATAAGATTGAAGCCGCTAACGACTTTGTCGTGTACGTAGCGGATCACCAAGTCAGTACCTGGAGCAAACTCTGTGTGCGCCAGGCAGACACTCTCTTGTTGTTGGCCAACGCAGGTGCGGCTGCGGCGCCGTGGGCTGCGCTCACGCAGGCGGCGGACAGCGGCTCGATGACGCAACGCGCTGAACTTGTGCTGCTGCACGACGACCGTCTGCAGCGAGGCGCGGCAGAGCGCTGGACGCAAACGCTGCCCGGCGTAGCGCATCATCATGTTTGCGCTGCTGGCGACGTGCAGCGTGTCGCTCGCATCGTCACGGGAAACGCCATCGGCCTGGTGTTGTCCGGCGGCGGCGCGCGCGGCTTTGCGCATCTGGGTGTGGTCCGGGCGCTGCGCGAGCGACGCATTCCGATCGATCTCGTCGGTGGTACCAGTATCGGCGCCATCATGGGTGCCGCCATTGCCCACGGCTGGGAGGATGACCAACTGCTCGACGTTTTCCGCCGTACTTTCGTCGACAGCAACCCGTTGGCGGACTACACGTTGCCAATCGTCTCGCTGGTATCCGGGCGGCGAGTGACGCAGCGCTTGCGCAACGAATTCGGTGACGTTGCGATCGAAGACTTGCCGCTGCCGTTCTATTGCGTCTCATCAAATCTAACGACAGGTGTCGCCGCTGTACACCGTAGCGGTGAGCTATGGCGCTGGCTGCGTGCCTCGGTTTCGATCCCGGGCGTATTGCCGCCGGTTATGCGTGGCGGCGAGGTTTATGTGGACGGCGCGACGATCAATAATCTACCGGTGAGCCTCCGCTGCACGTCGGGACCAGACCGACCTGCTGTTGCAGCCGCCACTCGAACAAGTCGATCTGCTCAATTGGAAGGCCTACCAGATCGCGGTTGAGGCTGGCTACTTGCACGCAACGGAGCGGTTGCGCACAGCGCCAGTCAGTTGGTCGGTCGGCGAGTCTGTCGCGCCGCAGGCGGGCCACCGGCCGCAAGTGGCAGCACTTGACGTTGACGCCGCATAAGGGTTTCACGCGCGTCGTCGGGATGTTACCCAGTTGGCCGTGACCGAGCCTGGCGCGCGGTGTACCCTCTGCTGGCAGTGGATCGCAGTTGCGCACCAGCGCCAAAGTCGAAGGAGCACGCCATGCAGCGACGGGATGTCATTCGCGGATCTTTGCTTGCGGCGGGTGCCGCATGGCTCGAAGGTGGTCGATCGTTGCTCCGTAACGCAAATGCTGCCGAAGTTGGCGCGGCGGCAACGCGGCCAGTGACGACGGCCGTCGCTGATTTGATTCGCCGACCGATACCGGTGAGCGGTGAACTGCTACCGATGCTCGGCGTCGGTACCAACAACTACAGTCCCACCACGCCGCAGGAGCGTGCGACGCGCAAACAAGTGCTGCAGGAACTGACCGCAGCCGGGGCCAGCGTGATTGATACCGCGCCCCTCTATCGAGATTCTGAACGTGTCATTGGTGAGCTACTGGCCGAGATCGGCAACCGCGATAAGGTGTTTCTGGCGACCAAAGTCACGGCGCAAAGCGGTGAGCGCGCCGAGGGCGAGGCTATGTTGCAGGAGTCCATGCGGCGACTGCGCTCTGAGGTATTGGATCTCGTGCAGGTGCACAATCTGATTGGCGCTACGGCCATGTTGCCGGTGTTGCGTGAATGGCAGCGAGAGCAGCGCATTCGCTATGTCGGCATCACGACCTCGCGTGATGAGCAGTATGCCGAGATGCTTGGGATAATGCGGTCGACACCGCTCGATTTCATCCAGGTGGACTATTCGATCG
This sequence comes from Pseudomonadota bacterium, assembly GCA_016703895.1. Lineage (GTDB taxonomy): Bacteria > Pseudomonadota > Gammaproteobacteria > Steroidobacterales > Steroidobacteraceae > CADEED01. Next base: position 146,220 of record JADJBE010000007.1, on the reverse strand, counting down.
CGAATCGGTCCGCCGCTGCCGAGATTCTGCCTCTGGCCGCGGAGCGCACGACGGCTGTCCTGATCAATCTGCCGTTTGGCGGCCGGCGCGATGGCAATCTGTTTGCGCGCGTCCGCGATAGGCCACTGCCATCTTGGGCTGGCGAATTCGATGCGACGAGCTGGGGGCAGTTTTTCTTGAAGTACGTGTTGTCGCACCCTGCGGTGACCTGTGCGATTCCCGGCATGACGCGGCTGGCAAATCTTGCGGACAATCTAGGTGCGGCTCGTGGTCGGCTACCAGACGCCGATCAGCGCAAGCGTATGGAAGTGTTTTGGGATGAATTCGCCGCTGACGCTTAGCCCGGGCAGCTAGCTACGTTTCGGCTCCTGTCTCAAGGCCCGGTCCAAAGCTGCGCTCGTTCTGCGCCCACCCATTCCGGGTTGTTACCCGCGCCAGACTTGTCGCTGATGTCAGTCGGCGTGGGATTGAGATTCAGATACCAGATGTTCGAGCTGCCGGGGGACGTTGAGCGCGGGTTGTTGATTTCCGCACCTATCTCACTGGGCGACAGCAGGGTCGAATAAACCTGGATGCCGCGCATGATGCCGTTCATGATCTCGGTGGACGGCGCCCACGGCGCATCGCCGAAGGTCAGTGCAGCATTGGTCGGGCGCACATTGGCATAACTCACGTCTTCAGTCTGGCGGATCATGCGGGACATATTCGGCCAGTCCCAATAGTACTCGTGATGTTTACCGTTGCCATCCGACCAGACGCGCAGCGCCTGGGTGTGCCAACGGCCGTACTCGACGAACTCCGGACTGAGAACGTCACGACCGTTCACTGAGATTTCCCATTTGTGATCGGAGCCATTCGGTGCCGGTTGCGGATACGGATGCGCGCCGTAGTAGCTGTTCGGGTTGCCATTGTCCCAGAAGAACGTGCCGTCGTTGCCCCAGAAGAACGCGGTGTAATAGCCCGCCTGTCGGCGCGGGAGCACGCGCCAGATGTAGGTAGCCGGATACATGGCTGGCGGATTGGTGAAACGGAATCGAACCGTGCCGGTGGTTGAATCATTACCACCAAAGTCGAGGCCAGTCGTCGGGCCGCCAGCACCGCTGACCGACACCGTCGCACTGTCATTTGCGGAGCCACCGGCGCCGGTGCATGTGAGGGTGAACGTATTGTTAGGACTGGTGAGCGCGCCAGTGCTGGCCGTGCCGGACGTCGCTTTCGAGCCGCTCCAGGCGCCACTCGCGGTGCAACTGGACGCATTAGTCGACGACCAAGTCAGGCTAGAGCTGCCGCCGGACGCGACCGTCGTGGGTGTGGCCGAGATCGATACGGTAGGCGCGGGCGCCGACGTCGTGACGGTCACCGTTGCGGATTGATTGGCGGAGCCGCCTGCGCCGGTGCAGCTCAGGGTGAATGTATTGTTAGCATTGGTGAGCGTACCGGTGCTCGCTGTGCCGGACGTCGCCTGCAAGCCGCTCCAGGCGCCACTCGCGGTGCAACTGGTCGCGTCAGTTGACGACCAAGTCAGATTCGACGTGCCGCCTGACGCGACCGTCGTGGGCGCGGCCGAGATCAATACGGTAGGCGCGGGCGTCGACGTCGTGACGGTCACCGTTGCGGATTGATTGGCGGAGCCGCCTGCACCGGTGCAGCTCAGGGTGAACGTATTATTAGCACTGGTGAGCGCGCCGGTGCTCGCCGTGCCCGTTGTTGCGCGTGCGCCGCCCCAGGCACCACTCGCGGTGCAACTCGTCGCGCCGGTCGACGACCAGCTCAGGTTGGCAGCGCCGCCCGATGCGACCGACGTCGGTGTAGCCGCAAAGGTTACCGTGGGTCCGGGCGGAGCAGAGTTCGGGTTTACGTTCGGTGCTGCCTCCCCACTAGAGCCGCCGCCACACGACGCGAGCGACGCAGCGAAAACAATGAACAGTGCGAGTTTGTAGGTCGCATTAAGCTTGAAAATTGAGCGCATCTTTTGTTCTTGAGTCCGCGTGTTCTGGAGTCCGAGCCGAGTCTCGATAACTTGACTTAGTTTCCCTATGGTTGCAAACCACAGCAATTATGTCTAACGCTGACCGCCGTCGGCAGACAGCAACGCCGGTTGATGGCGCGCGTCCGCCAGCCAAAACCGGAAGATCAGGCGATCAAGCAGTGTTGGGACTAGTGCCACACGCCGAGTATGGTGCCCATCACCGTGAAAAATACGATCTGATAACCGGAGTTGATCAACCACAGTTTGAGCGAGCGCTGCTCGAACAAGTAGGTAATGCCGAGCGCGACGGCGACGAACGTCAGCCCTGTCATGAATCCTGCAAACATGCCGAAACTCAGATCACCTCCGCCAACGAACATCGCGAGGCTGAATGCTGCGATCAGGCTCAGCAGGAACGTAAGGCCGTAAGTCTTCGCGGGGTTACTGGCTTTCATTTTCTCTTCGGTCATGCCGGATGCGGCCATCCACGCCTTGCCAAACAGTGGTCCGTACCAAAGCCCGCCGACGAGGAAGCCCGATGCAGCCGCCGCAAAGACTGCGAACCAGTTTAGGTTTGTCATCGCTTGTGACGTATCCATAGTCGATCTCCTTGTAATTGTGCCTTTCTAGCCGTACCGGTAGTGCCGCTCAAATTATTGGGATTGGCCGTCAACAATCAGTAGTCTGTTCAATCGACGCAACTGTGCGTTCAGCTCGCTCCAATCCACAGCGCTGCGCGTCGCCTCAACTTGTTCTTGTGCGCGCTGCCAGCCGACCATCCCGGCACTGACCCGCTGCTTGCCAAGTGAGGTCAGCTCAACCGTTCGGACGCGCCGATCAATGTTGTTAGCGTCGCGCACCAGGTGCGCGCGTCGCAGCGGTCGAAGTGCATGCGTCAATGTCGTGCGATCCATACCAAGTGCGTCACCCAGCTCGGTTAGCGTACGACCGCGACTACGTGCTATCGCAACGAGTACATTGAACTGCGTGCCGCGCAGGCCAGTTGCCGTGAGCTCGGCGTCGTACAATCGTGTGAGTGTGCGCGCAAGTCGGCGCGTCGCGAACAACGCGCAGCGCGACGCAATCGCGTCACAGTTGGCAGAGAAGTTGCTGGTTCGATCCATTACGTGAGTATCCACCTATTGTTCTGGACGTCAACGTATCGAAAAGTCGCCAGAAGATCAGCGTGGCACTGCCCCGATCTGACAATACGGCTCTTTTTCGACCAGATCATAGACGAACAGGAACTTGGCCATGCCTGCGAGCACGGCGAGCGTCATGCCGAGCTCGAACAACTGGGCGTCGTCGAAGTGCGGTCGCAGGCGGGCATGGAGCGTCGCAGTCAGATACCCCGATGGATTCGTCAGCAGCATCTCGCCTGCCAGCTCCAGCAACGCACGTTCCGCGTCAGTCCAGATGGGATCTTCGGGATGCTCGATGGCGGCCAAATGCGCCGCAGTGAGTCCGGCGCGTTGTGCGTCCAGTCGGTTGCCTTTGTTGCAGAATGCGCAGCCGTGCGCAGTGGAGAGTCGCAGCCGCGCTAATTCCTTGTAACGGACGGGCACACGGCCGCCGTAAAATACCTGCTGATAGAACTGCCCGTACCACTCGAACACCTCGGGCGCATGGCCAGCCACCGCCACGAACGTTGCGTCGCCACGTTCGGCCATGGCGCGATCAAACGATTGCTGCATTGCCGGATTGAGGGCTTCACGCGGTAGCGGTGTTAGGTGTGGCTGCGGTTGCATCGTTGTTGGTCTCCACTTGTTTCGGTCTGTACGCGTTGATCTGTACGGGCTTTGTTGCGGACTCGGGGCAGTGTACCGCCGCCTCGCGATACGTGGTCTAATCAGCCGTATGCCACGCGCGAATCTCGAACGACGACATTTTCTGGGCTTTCTCGGCGCGACTGCTGTGGTTGCCGGAGGAGTGAGCATGACCACCAGAGCATCTGCAAGCAAAATCCCGTTACCCGCTGCTGCAGCCGGAACCCTGTTGCTGGGTGGCGATCTCGAAGTCAGCCGTATGGGTTTCGGTGCCATGCGTATCACCGGCGATGGCATCTGGGGCCCGCCGCCCGATGTGGAGGCGGCGCTCACGGTCTTGAAACGCGCCCAGGCGCTGGGCGTCAATTTTATCGATACCGCGGATGCCTATGGTCCCGATGTGAGCGAAGAGCTAATCCACCAGGCGTTGCACCCGTATCCCGCTGGCTTTGTGGTGACGACAAAAGGCGGGATGACGCGTCAGGGCCCCAACCGCTGGGCAGCGGACTGTCGTCCCGAACATTTACGCCTAGCCTGCGACGCGAGTTTGCAACGCCTTGGGATCGAGCGCCACGAGCTCTACCAACTGCATGCGGTCGATTCCAAAGTGCCCTATGCCGAGTCGGTTGGGGAATTAGGACGACTGCAGCGTGAGGGCAAGATCCGTCATATCGGCGTGTCGAATGTCGGCGTCGAGCAGTTGGCCGAGGCGCGCGCCATCGTCAAGGTGGTGTCGGTGCAGAATCGCTATAACGTTGCGGATCGAGACTCGGAACCCGTGTTGCAAGTCTGTGAGCGGGACGGCATCGCGTTCATCCCCTGGGGACCGTTGGCGCAGCGTGCCCAGGCTGCCGACAGTGTCGAGCCGCGAATCGCCGCGCTGCAGGCGGTGGCCGCACAACGGGGGATTTCGATGCCGCAGGCGACCCTGGCGTGGTTACTAGCGAAGTCACCCGTGATGCTGCCGATCCCCGGAACGGGCAAGCTGAAGCACCTCGAGGAGAACGTACGTGCCGCCGCCTTGGCGATGAGCGCCAAGGAAATGCAGCAGGTTGGCTGAGTCAGCCCTGATCTCGAACGACGCGGTCGTACTAGGCCTGTTGGCGGCTACACTCGGTGCGGTTTTCTGGAGCACCGAATCGCAGGCGCCATTCTGGCGCGCATTCTACAAGTACGTGCCGGCGCTATTGCTGTGCTACCTGCTCCCGGCCATTTACAACACCTTGGGTTTCATCGACGGGGAGTCGTCGCAGCTCTACTTCGTAGCGTCACGCTACCTACTGCCAGCGACGCTCGTTTTGCTGACGATCGCGATCGATCTGCGTGGCATTCTGCGTCTGGGGCCGAAGTTGTTGATCTTGTTCTGCACCGCGACCGTTGGCGTCATGCTCGGCGGGCCGCTGGCGCTGCTGCTGTGGCAATGGCTAGCACCCGACGCGGTAGCGGGTGAAGTCTGGCGCGGTCTGACTGCTGTCGCCGGCAGCTGGATCGGGGGTGGCGCGAACCAGGCTGCCATGAAAGAGATCTTCGAGATTGATAACAACCTGTTTGGCACGATGGTCGCGGTCGACGTCATCGTCGCCAACATCTGGATGGCGGTGCTGCTGTGGATGGCTGCCAATCAGCAGCGCCTTGACGAGCGGCGCGGCGCAGACGTGTCGGCGCTAACTGCATTACGTAAGCAAGTCGAGCGACTGGAGGCCGAGAGGGCGCGTATCCCCAGGCTCCCGGATCTCATGTACATCGTGGCGATCGGGTTTGGTGTCACGGGCCTTGCGCATGGTCTGGCTACGCCCTTAGCAAGTTTTTTTGCAGGTTTTGCGTGGGCCGAGCGGCTGTCGCTGGCAAGCGAGTTCTTCTGGATTGTCGTGCTGGCTACGTCTTTCGGTCTATTGCTGTCGATGACCCGTGCTCGGGATCTCGAAGGCGCCGGCGCGTCCAAGGTGGGCTCGGCTTTGTTGTACATACTAGTCGCTGCAATTGGTATGCAAATGAACCTGGGCGCGATCTTGACCAATCCCTCGTTATTCGGCGTGGGTCTGACTTGGATTGCGATCCATGCGTTGTTGCTGATTGGCATGACGCGGCTGCTGCGCGCACCGACGTTCTATCTTGCGATCGCAAGCCAAGCGAATATTGGGGGTGCCGCCAGTGCGCCGGTGGTGGCAGCGGCGTTTCATCCGTCACTCGCACCAGTGGGTGTGTTGCTGGCGGTATTGGGGTATGCGCTCGGCACTTACGGCGCCTGGGTGACTGGGCAGTTGTTGCGTTTAGTCGCCGGTCATTGAGCGAGGCTGGGCTGCGCTGGCGCTGTTGTAGGCTATAGCCACTCGCCCAACCGCGGGTTTAAATAGTGGAGCGTAGTCCATGCAGCGACCCTGTTCGTTTCTCGTCACAGGTATAGCCCTACTAGGTACGGTACTCACAACCGGTTGTGCCGTGAGTTCCGTGCAACCTGATTCAAAGGCCGATATCGACCAAGCCCGTGAGGCCATCTGGGCCAAAGAACTGGCCATTTATGCCGCTCGCGGCAAGGGCGATCTCGAAACGTATCTCGCCAACACGTCGCTGCATCACATGGGATGGCCGCCGGGTTGGGACAAACCCTCGGGGCAGGACTAACTCCGTGCGGGTGCAGCCCAAATGAAAGGCCAGTCGGGCGAGGAACTCACGATGGATCTGACCGGTTTCACGCTCTCGGGCGATACTGGGGTGATCTATTACGGTACCCATCGCACCCGACTGCCTGGCGGTGCGGCCACCGACCAGCGGTTTCATGTCATCCATGTCTGGACGCGCGAGCAGGGCGAATGGAAACTGATCGGTGCCTTGGGACGCGATGGTTCGATGGCACAGCAAGGAGCTGCAAAATGAATCTGGATCAACAAGGCCGCGCTGCAATGCAGTTTCTAGGCTCACTACAGGTGTACTCGTCGAGCGCGTTGCAGCAGCAGGCGCAAGAAGACTTCGAGCGACAGCCGGAGGCCAAGGGCTTGGCCCAGGAGTTTGCCAAGGATACGACGCGCGATCGCTGGCCCGAGCGTCTCGATCGCGCGCGCGATGTCGCAGAGCGGTCCAAAGCCTATCGCTTCAACCGCCTCTATCAACGCTACGTGGCTGAAGAAATCTGGGTGAAGTCTGCAGCGGCGGTGGAGCGCAAGCGCGCTGAGTTGGAGCCGGTCTTCGCGGCCGCCAAAAAACAGCCGTCCGAGAAGCTCAAGCTCGATCCGGCGCTGCAGATTCCTGACTTCTACCAAGGCGTCGAGTGGCACCTGCAGCCAGGCGGCATGGACGGTCACGATTTGTATGGCCCGATGTTCGCGCTCGGCATCCTGCCGTATGTGTTTGGTCGCGGGGGCTTTGCCGCCGTTGCCGTGCACGACAACATCCTTCAGCAGCGCCGGGAAGTCATCAAGCAGTTCCCGAAGGCGAAATACCGTCGCATCTATGAGCCGGGTTGCGGCGGTGCGGGCACACTGGGGATTTGTCGCGAGCGATTTGCGGATGCCGAGCTGATTGGCGGCGATTTTTCGGCCCGCGCGCTGCGCGATGGTCTCGCCATGAGCGAGCGCATGGGGTGGAATATCCATTTCCGACAGGAAGATGCGCGGCATGTCGCGGAGCCTGACAACAGCGTCGACGGCGTGATTTCTTATGCCGTGCATCATGAGCTGCCAGAGTCCGCCGCCCGGGAAGTCATCAACGAGATGTACCGGATTCTCGAGCCGGGTGGTGACATGGTAATTTCCGATCCGCCACCGTTTCGTGCAGTGCCACCGTTCAATGCCGCGCTCTTGGCTTGGGAAGCTGACAATCGTGGCGAGCCCTACTTCATTGAATCTGGCATCACGAATCTGCCGCAATTAATGCGCGAGGCGGGTTTTGTCGATGTCGAGGAGTATGCCTTGCAGGACACTGGCTATCCTTGGGTGACCCGTGGCCGCAAGCCCGCGAAGAAGGCCGGCTGAAATGGCCAGAACTACCAAACTGCCGGATCGTTCCTACCTGAGCTCTTCCGAGCTTGATTCGCTGGGCCGCATGCACGCGGAGATGATGTCCGAACTGTGGGTCCTGCGCGATCGCGTGCTGGTGCTCGAGCAACTGCTGACTGAGTCCGGAGTGTTGCAAGCAGACCAAGTGGATCAGTACTCACCAGGGACTGAGTTTGCTGCCAAGCTCAAGGGCGACGCCGATCGGATGGTGGCGCGTATTGTTGGTGCCGGGCATCGCAAGACGCTCGACGAAGTCGTCAAGCACGGCACGCGGTCCGGATGAGGTTGTTCGCAGGGGCTGTGATCAGGGGTGCTTTAGCGCTTGGATTGCAATTGCTGCTGGTGGGCTGTGCGGTGCAGCCCGCGACAGACCCGGCCGCGCAGCCGCCCGCACAGGCTGCTGCTGGGGCGGCCGTCCCGGCACCGGCTCCCGCGACTACCCAGAGCCTGATTGATACTAACGAGACGCTGGTCGCGTCATCAGGCCGACAAGTTGCCGTGCGTGTGTTGCGCCCCGCGGTCTGTAATGCCTGCGGTTTGATCGTTTTCTCGCATGGCGCCAATGCATCCCCTGGCCGGTACGACGTGCTGCTGCGTGCCTGGGCCACGGGCGGTTGGGTCGTCGCTGCACCGTTGCACGTTGACTCTGAGGAACATCCGGAGCGCAGCAAGTATCAGCAAAGTGACTCGCTCCGCATGCGTCTCGAAGACTACGATCTGATCGTCAGTCGTTATTCAGGCAAAGAGTCTGCCAGTCCTCTGCCCGGCGTGGCGTTCTCTGGCGAGGTCATCGCCGCCGGCCATTCCTATGGCGCCTTGATCGCGCAGATTGCGGGCGGAGCGCGGCTGGATGCAGCTTTTGCGCCGATCGTGACGCGCTCGCCGCTACCGTTGGCCGTGATAGCAATTTCACCACCTGGTCCCATTCCTAACTATGTGACCAGTGCTGGCTGGAGCAAGGTCTCTGTGCCGCAGTTGGTGGTCTCAGGGACCACCGACGTCGTGCCGGGCATGGCGCCCGAATGGAGCCTGCACATGGCCTCCTATAACGCGGCGCCAGCGGGCAAGGCGTATGCGCTGGTGTTCGAGGCGATGGACCATTACTTCAACGGTGCTTACGGCCGGCTCAAGCCCACCGATGCCGCGGCCGAGCAGGCCGTCGCGCAGTTGAACGCCGAAGTGCTGCGCTTCGCCAAAGCAATCCGCGATCATGATCCCGACATGGCGCAGGACTGGATTGCCAATAGTGTTGACGGCGTCACGGCGACGGCGCGGTAGGTAGCGCCTAGACTGCCGCGACCACGAACTCATGGTCGACGTCGCGCGACCAGGCGAGCAAGCCGCCGTCGAGGTTGATCGGCACGGCGGTCAATCCAGCGCTCACAGCGAGCTCGCAAGCCTGCAAGCTACGACCACCGCTGCGACAAATGAATACGACGTCGGGACGGGAAGTGCGGCCGCGGGCGGCTTCTGTTAGCTTGTTAGCCAGTTCAGCGGTACGCGCCTGAAGCTCGCCGATCGGCACGTTGATGCTCTCCGGTAAACTGCCCTTGCCATATTCGTGTGACTCGCGCACATCGACTAGCAGGATTGGTGTCGAGCTTTCACGTGCTGCCACGAGGCGTAGATTCAGCTGTCGAGGCGTCGCGTGCGAGATCAGCGAACGCTGTGCCGCAGTCGTGCGCGAGGTCGGAGTCGCATCCTCGGGTGTCAGGATAGTGGGATTCTCGCCGCACACGGCGCAGTCAGTGCGGCGTGCAACCGTGAATTCAGCGAATCGCATCGTCAGTGCATCATAAGTGAGCAGTCTCCCAGCTAGTAGCTCACCGATGCCGGTCACTAGCTTGATCGCCTCGGTCGCCTGAATGGCGCCCATCACACCCGGCAAGACGCCGAGTACGCCGGCGTCCGCGCAATTGGGAACATGACTGTCTTTGGCGTTTGGAAACGAGCAGCGATAGCATGCCGAACGACCGGGTACATAGGTAATCGCCTGGCCTTCGAACCGATGAATCGCAGCACTAACTAGTGGCTTGCCCAGAATCACGCACGCGTCGTTGATCAAGTAACGCGTAGCCACTCGATCGGTACCGTCGACGACTACATCGTAGTCGCGCAGCGCATCGAGGATGTTCTCAGCGGTCAGTTTGATTTCGTGCGCGACAACCTCGATGTCGGGGTTCAGTGCGCTCAGTCGCTTGGTGGCAGCGCTGGTCTTGCTGAGCGAGACATCCTCATTGGCAAACAGTACCTGCCGCTGCAGGTTGGATAGATCGACAACGTCGTGATCAACCAGCCCGAGCCGGCCAACGCCTGCCGCGGCGAGATAGAGCGTGCAGGGCGAGCCCAGCCCGCCAGCACCGATGACGAGAACTTTGGCGTTCTTCAAACGGCTCTGGCCGGTTGCTCCGATCTCGGGTAGTGACAGATGGCGCGCGTAGCGCTGTTTCTCGGTTGCAGTCAGCGTCACGTCGTCATTCTCCAGTTGGTACGCTACGCATGCGCATGCGCATGGTCGTGTTCAGGGTGATCATGTGCCGCTGCGGCGCAGCGCTCGCAGTTGACCCAGCCCGAGTCGCCATTCTCATAGTGCTCTTTCTTCCAGATCGGCAGCCGGTGTTTGACTTCATCGATGATGTAACGACAGGCGCGAAACGCCTCGTCGCGATGCGGCGCGCTCACCCCGACCCAGACAGCCACGTCGGTGAGGTCAAGTGTGCCCACGCGATGCACGCAGCGCGCATTCTCGATGCCGAACCGGGCTCGCGCTTCGGCGATGACTTGCTCGCCTTCTTTGACCGCCAACGCTTCAAAAGCTTCGTATTCGAGCTGCGTGACGCGCTGCCCTTCGTTGTGATTGCGTACCCAGCCTTCAAACGCAACGAAGCCGCCGCAGGTGACATCGCGCAACGAACCTTGCAGCGCGGCGATGTCTAGCGGCGTCGAGCTGAACGAGAAACGAGTCATCCGCCAGCTACCGGTGGAATGAACACGACGGCGTCAGCGGTCGACAATGGCCGTGACCAGTCGGCGAACTCGCCGTTGACCGCGACACGCAGCACGTCGGGTGACAGCGTGAACGGGTACTGCTGGCGCAGTTCGTCATATAACTCGCGCGGTGTGCGCGCGGTCGTCGTCAGGGTCTGCTCGCGACGGCCGGCCTGTTCGCGCAACAAGGCGAAATATTGCACGTGGATGTCGCGCGCCGTGTCGGCTTGCGTCGGGTTCAGTTTGGCCATGGCCTGCCAATAATCCTCGGACGTATTGGCATTGTCGAGCGCGTGCGCATGCGGTGCCGCCAATAGCCTGGTGTTGGCCTGCAGCAAGAACTTGCGCGGGCACTGACGTCCGGCGGCGAGGAACGCCGCCAGCGGTTCGCGGCTGCGCGGCTCATAGATGGCGCACAGTGGCTCGGGCAAGCCGTCGTGACTAGACCGATACGCGGTCGCATCGCATGATGAGTCGCGCTGCGCTGCGAGGTGGTCGAGCGTCGCCGCGTCCAGAAATGGCAGGTCGCAGGCGAGCACCCACCAAGCGGCCTGCGGGTGTTCCGCTTGGGCCGCCGTGATGCCGGCGATCGGGCCGGCCGAGTCGATCTGATCGACGATCTGCTTGAATTCGCGCCGCGTCGAATCGTCGCGCTGATCCGCGCGCACGGATACAAAAACGTCGGCCACGAACGGTCGCAGCGCGGCGACCGCCGCCGCTAACTGGGTCTGCCCATCGCGATACTGCAGCGCGGCTTTGTCACGCTGCATTCGCGTGCTGCGGCCGCCCGCCAGCACCAGACCCAACAACTGTGCTGTCATGGTCGGCTGAAGTCGCGCTTGCCACCGCGCTTGGCTAACAACCTAACCGGTCCGATGACGATATCGTGTGACAGCGCTTTGCACATATCGTAGACCGTGAGCGCCGCAACACTGGCACCCGTCAGCGCCTCCATCTCGACGCCGGTCTTGTGCGTTGCTGCCACCGTGCACAAGACCCGCAGTTGGCCGCCGCGTTGTGCGGCCACGGTGACATCGCACCGTTCGATCGGCAGCGGATGGCAGAAGGGGATCAACTCGTGCGTGCGTTTGGCCGCCAGCACGCCGGCAATGATGGCAGTATCAAAAACTGGGCCCTTCTTGGCTCGATGCCCCGTCCGTGCCAACTCACGCGCGACCGCGGTTGGCAGCGTAATGATCGCTTCGGCAGTCGCTTCACGGTAGCTGACGGACTTGTCACCCACATTGACCATGGCTGGGCGATTGCTCGCATCGAGATGTGTCAGCTTGCGTGCTGGCACGAGGCGCGCCACTGTCGAACGCTTGCGTGGATTGTTGACGGGCATGTCAGTCAGCCACCGATGTAGAACATTTCGATCTTGCGATCGGCATCGTCTTGTGCGGCCGCCGCTCGTGCACGCACGGCCGCGCGCAGCTCGCTGTAACGGTCAACACGTTTATTCCAGATGGCTCGCACCATCTCCACCAATTCATCGTCCGTGGCGCCGCTGCGCAGCGGCTCGCGCAGGCTCGTGCCCTGCGAGGCAAACAGACAGGTAAACAAGCCGCCATCAGACGAGAGCCGGGCGCGCGAGCAGTCACCGCAGAATGGCTGTGAGACCGAGGAGATGAACCCCACTTCGCCGGCGCCATCGGCAAACACATAGCGCTCGGCGACTTCGCCTCGATAGTTAGGCTGGCGGGGTTCGATCGGCCAGCGAGCCGCAATCTGGCTGACAAGCTCGGCGGATGGTACGACGAGATCGCGGCGCCAGTCGTTGCGATTGCCGACGTCCATGTACTCGATAAAGCGCACGATCACGCCGGTGCCGCGAAAGCGCTCCACCAGACCCAGGACGGTGTGATCGTTGATACCACGTTGAATCACCGCATTGATCTTGATCGGCGCGAGGCCGGCGCGCTGCGCATGGTCGATGCCGTCGAGAACCTCGTCGACGCCACCGAAGCCACCACTCATGCGCGCGAAGATCTCGGGGTCGAGGCTGTCAAGGCTGACGGTCAAGCGCTGCAGCCCGGCGGCTGCGAGCTCGGTGGCGTACTTGGACAGCAACACGCCGTTGGTCGTTAGCGCGAGATCTTCAAGACCGGCAATCGTGCTGAGATCGCCGATCAGGTCCGTGAGGTTGGGGCGTAGCAAGGGTTCGCCGCCCGTGATCCTGAGTTTCTTGACGCCCAGGCGGACGAACACCCGGGCGAGGCGGGTGATTTCCTCAAAGCTCAGACGTTCGGTGGACTTGAGGAACTTGTAGCCGTCGTGAAATGTGTCGCGCGGCATGCAATAGGGGCAGCGAAAATTGCACCGGTCCATCACCGAGATGCGCAGATCATGTAGCGGCCGACCGAGGCCGTCCTTCGGGCCCATGTCGGCGGAGCTAGCCGACCCTTGCCGCGTCGCGCGATTGATGGAAACGATCGTCTCTTTCACAGTTCCCTAGCGTAGCAGCCGGGGCACTTACCAGCGATACATAGTCGCTACAAAGCCCTTGGGCCGCTCCGCAGGGCCTGGCGGCAGCTCGACAAAGCCGTCCGTGCCGACGAGCGCGGTGAAATCGCCCGATCCATTGGTCGGACTGGGATGCGCCCAACGGCGGCCCCATTCATCCACGGCAAGCTTTACCGGTAGAAAAAAGCTGAGCGCATGCCGGGTTTCAAAGGGCTTGGCGAGTGCCAGCCGTTCGGGCGCAGGCGCCTGCCATTGCATGGCGCGATACAGAGCGGGCACGACGTACCGCGCCAGGCAGACCAGCGTCGAGACCGGGTTGCCTGGCAACGCGAACACGGTGGCACCCGAGGGCGCGACGCCGAACCACATCGGTTTGCCCGGTCGCTGCGCGATCTTATGGAAAACTTGCCGCACGCCAAGATCCGCCAGCACCTTCGGGACGAGATCGAGCTGGCCCATCGACACGCCGCCGGAGAGAATCACCGTGTCATGCGTCGCCAAGTGCTGCTTGAGGCGTGCGGCAATCTCATTGGCATCATCACGCACGTGATCGTCGGCCACTCGAACGAAGCCGCGCGCTTTCAGCGCAGCCACAACGCCATATACGTTGGAGCGACGGACTTGATAGGGCAGGATCGACTCACCGGGTTCGATCAATTCGTCGCCGGTCGAGACGACGACGATCGCCGGTTGCGCGCGCTGACACGTAGGCGCGCCATGCCCGCACTGGCGGCCACGGCAATATCGGGCGCCGTCAAGCATGCGCCTGATGACAGCAACAATGCGCCCTGGCGCGAGTCGGAGCCGCGACGATGGACGTTGAGGTAGGGTGTGACGTTCACCTCGGCCGCTAGCCGTGCGCGGCCATTCGCGAGGGTGATTTGCTCGACGGGAACCACGGCGTCGCAGCCGTTCGGCAGCATGGCGCCGGTCATGATTTCGATACAGTGACTGTCCTGCGTGAGCGTCAGCGGCGCCGCACCCGCGGGCTGCATCGCCTGCACCACGAGGTCCTGTGGGCCACGTTTGCAACCCGAGGAGTTGAGCGCAATACCATCCATTGCCACCCGGTCAAAGGGGGGCGCGTCGCGCTCAGCGTAGATGTTTTCCCGCAGGATCGAGCCGATAGCCTGGGTCAGCGGCAGGGGATTCGATCGGCAAGCCAGTGAGATGCTGGCCAATCAGCGATTCGGCTTCCGCGGGTGTCAGCATCCTCGGGATGATGCTGAATTGGGCAGCGCCGGGCAAGCCCGGCGCTGCGCCAGCTATAGAACTACTTCTTCTTGTTCTTGCCGTTATAGGCGCGCAGTTGCTCATTGAACTGCGTCGCGACCGCCTCCAGCTCGTCGATCGCCGCATTGTGCTTCTGCACCTGCATGCGCTCGAGCTCCTTCTTTTGATCCGGGGTGATCGAGTCACCCGCTTCGGCAATCTTGCCCTCGTTCTCGAGTTTCAGGCACGACAGGTAGGCTTCCATGTCCTTGTTGTATTGCACCACCTGCGTCTTCGCCGCAGTCATTTCTTCGAGCGTGGCAGAGTTACCGTCCGGAATCTTCTCGGGCGCGGTCGGGTACGTGCAGCCCGCGTAGGCCTGCGGTGCCATCCAGGCGGCGGCGACCAGGAGCAGTGAGGCGACAGTCTTAATCATTATACAATCCTCGGCAGTTGATACGGGCCAGTGTCCTGGTCACTATAGTAAATGCGCCGGGCTAGATCCGGCAAACTTGGCTGCTTGTCATGAAAAGCTTTGGCGCCTGAACTCATCCTGAACGCCCCCAGCTCGCCAGCCCGATGAGCATTATTTGACAATTTCCGTCGTTGTGACGACCGGCCATATCGGGCGCAGATCAGCCGACCGCAGGTGGGCGACGGGCATAGTAGTTAGGGTAGGCTGCGTCGAGCCCCTTGAAGCGCCGATGGATCCACAGGTACTGCTCCGGCACGCGGCGCACGTGGGTTTCGATCAGTTGATTGAACCGCAGGGCATCCGCGCTGCTCGACTCGGTGGGGAAGTCCGCGAGCGGCGCACCGATGACGCCGCGATAGTGCCGACCATCGCTGGATCGTTCGACGAAGTACGGCATGACGACCGCGTTGGTCATAGCGACGATACGTGATGTTGCCGTGTTGGTCGCGGCTGGCACGCCGAAGAAGGGCACCATTTCGGCGCCTTTTTTCCGGTAGCTCTGATCCGGTGCATACCAGACAATTTCACCGGCTTTCAGTGCCTTGATCAAGGTGCGCACATCGTCGCGAGGAATTGCGCGCCTTGCCTGGCGGCTGCGACTGCGTGTCAACAAGTGAGCTAACACCGGGTTCTCGGCCGGGCGATACATTACGTTGAGCGGCAGTCGGGCAGCGAGCGCGCGACAACCGATCTCGATCGTCGTGAAATGCGCCGACAGCAGCAGGATTCCGCGGCCGCTCTGTTGGGCACGCTCCACATGCTCGAGGCCGTCGACGCTGGTGAGCGAGCGGATGCGCTCGTCGGTGCTCCACCAGGAGACTGCGGTTTCTAACAGCGCGCAACCAAGACTCGCAAAGTGCTGTCGCAACAAAGCCTCGCGTTCGCTTGCGGTTTGGTCGGGAAGGCAGAGCGCCAGGTTGCGCCTCGCGATCCGCCGATGCCCGGCCAGCAACGGCCGCACGCCGCGTCCCAGACCGCGACCGAGGCGCATAAGCAGACCATACGGCAGAGGTTCAAGTACACGCAGCAGCGCCAGACCGATCCAGGTGGGCCAATGTTGAGGTGCAAGGAGACGCCATGACATCGCTGCATCTTGCCGGATGGATCGCTTGCGTCAATTGGGTCGCGTCAATCGGCGGATGCACTTGCCGCAGACGCCGCCGTTTCCGGCCACCGCTGTCGACAGCAGGCGCTGATTGCAACGCGAAACTGCGTCTCGTCAGGCGTAGATTCAGCCGTGGCCGCCTGCAGTGCGCAGGCGCGGCCGTCGGCATTTGCCCGCAAATCCTGCCGCGACGCATCGCCACCGCCGACGGCATCGAGCCATTCCTTGCCGGTCCCGGCTAGGCGGGCATAACGCGCGCCGCACCGTCGGGTGATCAGTCCCGAGGCGATGCAATGGGCCTGTTTGTCGTACATGCCCGCGAAATCCACCGGCTCGATCGCGCCTCGCGCGCAAGCCGTGGGACTCAGGCTGGCGCAGCCGCCGCTCACGACGGCTGCAAGCAGCAACGCGTACCTTGCTGCAGCGGGGCCAGAAACCATGTGCTGCCGGAGTCCTGCAAAACTCGTCGGAAACCAGTACGATTTCATGTTGAGTACACCGCGCGCCCGTAGCTCAGTTGGATAGAGTAGCTGGCTTCGAACCAGTTGGTCGGGAGTTCGAATCTCTCCGGGCGCGCCAGTTATTTCAGGGTCCGTTCCGGTCGCATGCGGAAGACTATTGGACCGATCGCGGTGACACAGACGAGAGACCGCGCCGATGCTAGTTGACGTCATTCTTGAACCTGGCGCTGACGCGGACACGGTATGCCGAGTTGCGGAGCTGTCAGAACAGTACGGCTTGCACGGTGTCTGGACGTCTAACTTCCCGGCGCAGCGCGATCCGTTCATGACGCTGGTTGCCGCGGCGAGGGCAACATCAAGGGTGCGGCTTGGGGTCATGCCGTGGAGCCCGTACGAGAAGCACCCCGTCAAGCTTGCGGACTCGCTGCTAACACTGCACGACATGTCGCGGGGCCGCGCGTCAATTCTGGTGGGTGGCATGGGTAAGTCGGTGATGCGCGCGACCGGCCTTGTGCCCGAGCGGCGCGTCACCGCAGTGCGGGAATGTGTCGCCATATTGCGCGGTGCGGTCGCCGCGAGCTGCGCAACGGCAACGACGCCTTTTGACTTCAAGGGCCAACTCTACCAAGCCAACAACTATGCAGCGCCTTGGGCGGCTGGACTACCAGCGCCGCTGATTTATGTGGCGGCGAACGGTCCGCAGATGTTGCAACTTGCGGGCGAAGTGGCCGACGGCGTGATGCTGAGCGATGTCGTCGAGCCGCACTTTCCGGAGGTCATGGGTCATCTCGATGCGGGACTGGCCAAGGCGCGGCGCCGTCGCGAGTCCCTTCGCTTGTCAAACTTTTTTGCCTGGCACGCGCCCCTGGACTGGGTACGTCAAATAGGCGCCATGGCGGCTGCCTGTAGAACGCAGTACATCTACCGCGCCCACTTTCGCCGCTGACCCACTACAATCGACAGTCAGTCAGGGTGGTCGCGTCCACATCTGGAGAGGTTTAAATGAATTTTTCGTTCTTGCTATGGGGCATGGTGCAGGCGCTCCGCGTCACCAAGACCCAGTATCCTGAGTTCGCTGCGCACCTCAAGGAGCGTGATCTGGTGGCGCAGTTCCGCCTGAAGGACCAGCCCGAAGGTCGGTGGATCAAGCTGGCAAGCGGCAAAATCAGCACCGGCAAAGGTATCCATGACAAGCCGGACCTCACCATCGGCTTCAAGAACAAGGCGATCGCCGAGGAATTCCTCACACCGCCCTTCGATCAACTGATTCGGATCGATGCGGCAAAGAACTTCAAGGTGACGCTGGAAGGCAAGGACGAGCTCGCGGTGTGGTTCATGGCCACGCTGACGCGGATGCAGACGATCCGCTGGAAGAGCGGCACGCAGATGCCGGACGGCACGGTGCGCTACACCAATGGCACCAACGGTGGCCCGATTTTTGTCTATGTCAAAGACGGCAAGATCGTGCGCATCACGCCGATCGAGTTTGACGACGAGGATGCCGCGCCGTGGTCTATCAATGCGCGTGGCAAGACCTTCACACCGCCGCGGCGCACGACCTTGGCGCCACACGGCATGGTGCAGAAGTCGATGGTCTATTCCGACCAGCGCGTCTTGTACCCCATGAAGCGCGTCGACTTTGACCCCGACGGCAACCGCAATATTCAGAATCGCGGTAAGTCAGAGTTTGTGCGCATCAGTTGGGATGAAGCGCTCGACATCGTCGTCAAGGAGATCAAGCGCGCCAAAGCCAAGGGGCCGGGCGCAGTGTTGGTTGCGAATGGCTCGCACCATCAGTGGGGCAACTTGGGGCACTACCTCAGTGCGTTCAACCGGTTCTGGAATCTGATTGGTGTTAGCAAGCTGCACCACAACCCAGATAGCTGGGAAGGCTGGTACTGGGGTGCGATGCATCACTGGGGCAACAGCATGCGGCTCGGTACGGCCGAGTTCTATGGCACGGTTGAGGATTGTCTCAAAGAAGCCGAGATGATCGTGTTCTGGTCGAGCGATCCGGACGCGACCTATGGGTTCGACGGCACGACGCGGCGCGAATGGGCCAAACAACTCGGCATCAAGATGGTGCACATCGATCCGTACCTCAATCACACCGCTGCGCACCTGGGCGGCAAGTGGATCGCGCCCAAGCCGGGCACGGATTCGGCGCTGGCGCAGGCGCTGTGCTTTGTGTGGATTACCGAGGGTCTGTACGACAAGAAGTTCGTGGCGGATCGCACCGAAGGCTTTGAAGAATGGCGTGACTACGTCCTGGGCAAGAGTGACGGCACGCCAAAAACCCCTGAGTGGCAGGAGGCTGAGACGGGCGTGCCGGCGCGCGAAGTCCGTGCCTTGGCGCGCGAATGGGGCACCAAGAAGACCTATCTCGGCCCAGGCGCGTGGGGCGGCGGTATTGGTGGCGCCTGTCGCGGACCGATGGGTATCCAGTGGGCGCGCATGATGACGATTCTGGGTGCCATGCAGGGCATGGGCCGGCCGGGCGTGAACTTTGGCAATCCGCAGTTTGGCGCCCCGCTAGACTTCAACTTCTACTTTCCGGGCTATGCCGAAGGCAGCATGTCGGGCGACTTGCAATACAGCGCCAACGCTGCTAACAACTACCAGCGCATGCCGCACATCGTGACCATGAGTTCGGTGCGGCAGAGTATTCCACGCATCTACCTGCCTGAGGCGATCATGGAGGGCAAGGCACTGGGCTACCTGACCGACGTCGCGTCGGTGCACGGCCAGTTCCAACGCATCGGCTATCCGGCGCCGGGCTGCGCCAGGATCGAGATGATGTACAAGTACGGTAGCGCCTCGTTCGGCACGATGGTCGAATCGAATCGCTGGGTGAAGATGTATCAGCATGAGAATCTGCCGTTCGTCGTCAATCAGTCGGTGTGGAACGAGGGCGAGACGCGCTTCTCCGACGTGATCCTGCCGGCCTGCACGGTGTTCGAGCGCTGGGATATCAGTGAGTGGTACAACGTGGGTGCGGGTTACGTGCATCACATGTATTCGATGAACAATCACCGCGTCATCTCGATGCAGCACAAAGCGATCGAGCCGATGGGCGAGTCGAAGTCGGACTACGATATTTTTCTGGCGATTGCTGAGCGGCTTGGCATGGGCGCCATGTACTCCGAGGGCGGCAATACCGAGCTCGACTGGTGCAAGCGGGTGTTCGATTCGTCCGACCTCGCGAAACACATGACGTGGAGCAAGTTCCTCGAGAAAGGCTATTTCGTCGTACCGCCAGAGCCGGAAGCCACGCGCGCGCCGACGGCCTACAAATGGTTTTACGAAGGTCGCGCGAAAGACGTGCCGGAGCCATATCCGTTGCCGTCGGATTACCTGGGCGAATATGGCAAGGGCCTGCAGACGCCATCGGGAAAGTTCGAGTTTGTCGCGAACACATTGAAGCGGATCGACGACCCGGGCCGCCCGCCGCTGAACAAGTACATGCCAAACTATGAGGATCCGCGCAAGGACAAGGCACTCGCGGGCTACCCCTTGCAACTACTCACGCCACATTCGCGTTATCCGTTCCACGTGATGGGGGACGACTCCGATACCGCGCTGAATGACATCAAGGATCACCGGGTGCTGGTCGACGGACACTACTATCTGGTGGCGCGAATCAATCGGCAGGATGCCGAGGCTCGCGACATCAAGAGCGATGATCTCATCCGGCTGTGCAACAATCGCGGCTCGGTCGTCTGCGCGGCATATGTGACCGAGCGGCTACGGGCCGGAGTCGTTAGTGCGTCCACGGCATCGGCACAGTACCGCCCGGTGGGCGAGCCGGGGAATTCCACCGACCTCGGTGGCTGCGTCAACATGCTCAATCCCAGCAAGGCGATCACCGAGCAGACGCATAGTATCAAACCGAATACCACGCTCATCCAGATCGAGAAATGGACTGGTGTGGATACCTGGCAAAGCGCAAAGGCAGTGTGATGGCCGCTAAATGGAATCTGATCGTTGATGTCGAGCGGTGTGACAACTGCCGCAACTGTTTTCTTGCGACCAAGGATGAGCATATCGGCAACGATTTTCCTGGCTACGCGGCACCGCAGCCGACGCACGGGGCTAGCTGGGTAGACATCGAACGCAAGGAGCGTGGTACCTGGCCCGTGGTCGAAGCTAACTTCATGCCGACCATGTGCAATCACTGCGACGATGCGCCTTGCATGAAGGTGGCCAAGGACAATGCCATCAAAAAGCGCGACGATGGCATCGTGATCATTGATCCGGTGAAAGCCAAGGGTCAGCGTGCAATCGTCGATGCGTGTCCCTACGGTGCGGTCTACTGGAACGAGGAGCTGCAGATACCACAGGCGTGGATTTTTGACGCGCATTTGTTGGACCAGGGTTGGCGCCAGCCGCGGATGGAGCAGAGCTGCCCGACCAACGTGTTTCGTGCACTTAAGGTAGACGACTCGGATATGCAGCGTATCCAGGCGGAAGAGGGCTTGGATGTTCTGCAGCCTGAGCTAGGCACTAAGCCGCGCGTGTATTACAAGAACCTACACTTGATGACGACTTGCTTCGCCGCCGGGGCGGTGGTCGTCGCGGTCGCTGGTGTCGAGGAATGCGCTGAGGGTGCCGAGGTTTCCGTGCAGCAAGATGGTCGCGAGGTCGCGAGTGCAACAACGGATCTGTTCGGCGAGTTCAAGGTCGACAAGCTGGCGCCTAACAGCGGGCGCTACCGGTTGGTCGTCAAGCATGGCGCTGGGCAGAGTGCGTCGATCGATTTTGACGTTGCGGGTGAGAGTGTTTATCTCGGCGCGATCATCGTGAAATAGGCTCCACGGCGATCGTTCTTTGCGTTTGCGAAAGAGACTCGAGGCGGTGGAGGGCAAGGCGGCTCGTTAATGATGTTCAGGTGGCGACACCTTGCGATTTGAGATAGTCGTCGTAGCTGCCACGGAAGTCGACTAGTTTGCCGCCGGCTTGCAGTTCGAGAATACGCGTGGCGAGACTGCCGACGAGCTCACGGTCGTGTGAGACAAACAGCAGGGTGCCAGGATATTTCTCGAGCGCAATCTGCAGCGACTCGATTGTTTCCATATCCATGTGGTTAGTGGGCTCATCGAGCAACAGCACGTTGGGCTTGGTCAATGTCAGTTTGCCGTAAATCATGCGGCCCTTCTCGCCGCCCGACAGCACAGTGACCGACTTCTTCGTCTCGTCACCCGAGAACAACATGCGCCCGAGCGTCGCGCGCACGATCTGTTCGTTGCTCGGCACCTGCCATTCCATCATCCAGTCGAACAGGCTCACCTTGCGGGCGAACTCTGCTTGCGGGTCCTGCGGCATGTAACCGAGTGCGGCGTTCTCGACCCACTTGACCTCGCCCTTGGTAGGCGTCAACTCACCGCTGAGGACGCGCAGCAGCGTCGTCTTGCCGATGCCGTTGGGGCCGATAATGGCGACTCGCTCGCCCGCTTCTATCTCAATATTGACGTTGTTGAGCACGGACGCGTCGGCACCCGGGTAGGTGAAGCTCAGCTTCGATGCCGACACACGACCGATAGAGCTTCTTGGCCTGCTCGAAACGAATGTAGGGGTTTTGTCGCGAGGAGGGCTTGATGTCCTCGATCTTGATTTTCTCGATCTGCTTGCGGCGCGACGTTGCCTGGCGAGCCTTGGAAGCGTTGGCGGAGAAGCGGCGCACGAACTCCTGCAGCTCTGCCACACGATCTTTGGCTTTAGCGTTCGCGGCGGCAACACGTTCGCGCGCCTGAGTCGAAGCCAGCATGAAGTCGTCATAATTGCCGGGATAGATCCTGAGCTCGCCAAAGTCGAGGTCGGCGATGTGGGTACAGACCTGATTGAGGAAATGGCGATCGTGGCTGATGATGACCATGGTGGCGTCATAGTCGTTGAGCTCATTCTCGAGCCAGCGGATCGAGTTGATGTCGAGATTATTAGTGGGTTCATCGAGCAGCAGCACGTCGGGACGCGAAAATAGCGCCTGCGCGAGCAACACGCGCAGCTTCCAGCCGGGCGCCACTTCGCGCATCGGTCCGTGATGCAGTGCTTCCTCGATGCCCGCGCCGGCGAGAATACTGCTCGCACGCGCCTCGGCGTTGTAGCCGCCGTATTCGGCAAACTTTGCCTCGAGGTCCGCGGCGCGCATGTAGTCGTTTTCGGTTGAGTCCGGATTGGCGTAAATCGCGTCACGCTGTTGCATCGCTCGCCACATTTCGACGTGGCCCTGCATCACCACATCGAGCACCCGCTCGTCCTCGTAGGCGAACTGGTTCTGGTTCAGCTTCCCAAGCCGCATGCCGGGCGGCAGCATCACCTCGCCCGAGCTCTGCTCGAGCTCCCCGCCCAGTATCTTCATGAGTGTCGACTTGCCGCAGCCGTTGGCGCCGATCAACCCATAGCGGTTGCCGTCGGCAAATTTGACGGTGACGTTCTCGAACAGCGGCTTGGCGCCGAATTGGATGGAGAGATTGGAAGTGGCAAGCATCGCGTTATCGCACAGCAGAAGTCCGCAACAGCGCGGTACTTCAGCAGGTCGTCCAGTTGGGAGGGGCGCGACGTTAGCAGGAATGGCAGCCCGGTGCCAACAGCGGGTCGGCCGCGAGCTGCAGGGCGTGAACTGCGGCCAGCACAGCCGGGGCCGGCGCGGGCTCCGCGCGGTAACTCATGACGACAGGCCGTTGCCACGCGAATTGCGGCGCGTCGATAGCCACCAGTTCGCGGCGCTCGATGGCCGCTGCGACCAGCCCTAGCGGCAAAATCATGATGTGCGTACCGTTCAGCAGTAAACTGCGTGCAAACTCCACCGAGGTTGTTAGGGCGCGAGCCGACGGCGGCGCCAGGCCAGCGGACTCGAACGCCTCGCGCCAGGCGGCATCCACATCACCGCTGTCGGAGCCCAGCAGCCAGGACACGGCTGCAAGCTCACGTGTGCTGATCGAGCCGGGCCGTTGTGCGAGCGGATGAGAAGGAGCAGCGATGATCCGGTAGTCTTCGTGGGTTAGGATTTCGCTGACAATCCGCGCGTCCGCGTTAGCCTTGTTGACGGTGCGGATGTAGACGGCCACATCGGCTAGGCCGTCGATCAAGTTCTGCAGCAGCTTTGCCTGGACGCCATCGAGAACTTCGACCGCTAACGCGGGATGCCGGGCAGCGAGCGTGGCAACCGCGGGAGCGATGAGCGATGCCGACACCGTTGGACTCGCGCCGATCCGCACGCTGCCTGCATTGGGCATTGCTACGGCCGACAGGCGCATCTTTAGCTCAGCCTCGTCGTGGAGGACACGACGGGCAAAGCTCGCCAGCTCGCGACCAAACAGGGTTGGCCCAGGCGATCCGGACTCACGATCGAGCAATCGCACCCCCAGCTCCTGCTCCAGCAGGCCGAGCGCCTTGCTGACGGCTTGCTGCGTGCGTCCGAGGTGCTGAGCCGCGCGCGTGAAGCCACCCTCGTCGATCACCGCCAGGAAATATCGCAATTGCTGCAGTCGCATTCCTTAATGATAGCGCCTGCAACCACTGGCTGTCCGGCATCAACCTAAAGTTGTTTCACCCAGCGATCCCGCTAGGCACTCTGAATCAAGCGCAACACGCTTAGGGGCCGAGAAAGACTGTCTGATCCTATGTTCGAACCGTATTTCCTGTTAGTCGTCCTGCATGTGGTCTTGTTCGCCTATTGGCTGGGTGCCGATTTCGGTGTTTTCACGTGTTCCCGCTATATCGTGCGGCCTGACTTGCCGCTCGCGGAGCGCGAGCGGTTCCTCGAGGCCCTGCTCGCCATTGATATCATGCCGCGCACCGCCATCGTTCTGCTGCCATTCGTGGGGCTGCAGATGGCGTCGATGCGTGGTTCAATCGACCTATCCAGCGCAACGCTGGTTGTAGCGTGGTCAGTCGGATTTGTCTGGCTCGCGGTCGTCTGGATGGCCTACCTGAAAACCCGCGAGCCGACGGGGCCGTTCTGGCAGCGGATTGATGTGTCTTGGCGCGTGGTGCTCATTGTCATATTGTGGGTGCTCAGGGGTGAGCTCGCTGTTGCGCGGCGCACCTTTCACGGCCAAGTGGATTGCTGTCAAATTGCTGGTGTACGCCGCCTTGTTGATGGTCGGGCTATATCTGCGCGTCAGCATTCGCGGCTGGCGCCTGGCTTCATTCGGCTGCGCCAGGGTGAGAGCGGGCCGGATATCGATGCATTGTTCAGCGACGGCCGACGCCGCGCCAAGTATGCGGCGTTCGTGTTCTGGGCGCTGATTGTCACAATGGCTTGGCTCGGTATCACGCAGCCGTATTGAGAAGTGAGGGCATAGACCGACATGACTTATCAGTGGTTGTTAGCGGCACATATTGCTGTACTAGGGTACTGGCTCGGCTCCGAGCTCGTAATCAATTCCACCTACCGCTACGTTTGCTACCACGATGGGATGCCGCTCGCTGAGCGAACGCGCCTCATGGGGCACGTCATGCATGTCGATCAGCATGTGCGCTACGCGCTGGTCTTGCAGGCGAGTCTCGGCACGATGCTCGCGGCCTATCTCGGCTACATCCCCGGCGGCACGACCTTGATGACGGTTGCGGCCGTCGTCGGTGTTCTGTGGCTGTTATTCGTCGAAGTCGTGCACCAGCTCGCTGCCAAGCCACTTGGCAAGCGACTGGCCGCGTTCGACCGCGGGTCGCGCTATGTGCTGATGGCCGTTCTGGTGGCGACTGCGTTAGGCCTGATTGGGGGTGGCTGGTCAATGCCCGGGTGGCTGCGCTGGAAGCTGGCCTGTTTCGCGGGTGTCATGGCTTGCGGTGTCGGTATACGCCTCTCGTTGATCGGGCATTTTCGAACCTGGGCCGCCATGGAACGCGACGGCCCCACTGCCGAGACGAACGCCATCATTCGCCATGTCTACGTGCGCTCAACCGCCATCCTGGTGTTGTTGTGGGTGTTCATTGCGGCCGTGGCGATTCTGAGTGTTCTGAAACCAGACTGAATAGGTGAGATCTATGAGCAAACTAAACAATGAGTTGATTGCAGTCATCGAGGACTGGGTGAAGGCCTATGAAGGTGACGATGCCGAGCGCGTCATCGATCTCTACACGGCGGACGCGGTGGTCGCTGTGCAAGGCCGCGCGACCGTCAACGGCGGCACGGCGATTGCGGAGTTGTTGCGCGCGTCGCTCGTGAAATATGACCGTCGAGTCACGGTTCGGTTTGACCGGGCCGAACGCGAGGCGAACTGGGGCTATGTGTACGGACGATCGTGGATCACCCTGACACCGCGCGATGGTTCGGTGGTCACGAACCTGTTTGGTCGTTTCATCGTCGTGCTGCGGCATTGCGAGGATGGCAAGTGGCGAATTTTCATGGACTTTGACCAGCCGTCGGCGGATGTCGACCCGACCAAGCCTCACTTTGGGAGTTGAAGAAATGCGACTAACGATTGCCGTAACGCTATTTGCCTTCGGCCTCATGGCGCCTGTGTATGCGGAACAAAAGACCGCATTCGAAGGGCCACAGAAAGAAATCGACGCGATACTGGCGGTGTTCACCGAGTGGGCTAAGGCGCGGGACGCAGGTGATGTTGAAGGAGTGGTAGCGATATACCATCCCGAGATGCGCATCATGACGCGCGATCAGGCTGAATACGTCGGGCACAAGGGCGTGCGCGAATTCTACAGCCAATATTATGCGGTGAAGTCAGAGCGCAAGCTTTACGCGTCGATGTCGGAGCTGCGCGTGTTTGGCGATGCCGCGTTCGAAAGCGCTTTAAATATAGGGGACTCTTGCTGCATTGAGGCGTTAGATACTGCAAAATAACGACGTTCGGCCGGGCAATATCTGGGGGTCTTGATGCGACCCAATGAGCGAACGGCGACACCGCAGAGCGATTTGTTTCGCTTGAAGGCGAGTGAACCTGATCGATCTGCTGCACGAGCTGTGCCGACTGGGCGAGCAGATTCAGTAATAACACGGTAGAAATACTGATGCAGCAATATACGGTTTTATCCGCGCCGCTTTTGCGCTGGGTGCGAGCGTTGGGTCGGCGGTCTTTAGTGCGCTGTAAGAATCCAAGGGTAGCTACGATTTCGTGCTGCGCCTGATCGCAGTGTTGCTGCTGGCGGGTTCATCGCCGTTACTGTTCCTGGGCGCGTACCGGGAATTTCCTAACGAGCGTAACGTAAAGTGGAGTGATAACCGATGCCCGACTGCGCCCGTGAAGTCATGCCGACGGTTCTGATCACAGGCGCCAGCCGGGGATTGGGGCTGGAATTCGCACGCCAGTATGCCGAGTTGGGCTGGCATGTTCTTTCTACCTGCCGCGAGCCGGACCGCGCATCGGCCCTGCGAGAACTGTCGGAGCGCCACCCGTCGATGTGCTTGCATGCGCTCGATGTGACGCAGGACAAAAGCGTGCGGTCGCTTGCCGAGGTGTTGGATGGCACCACGATTGATGTGCTGCTCAACAATGCCGGGATTGCCGGGCGAATCGACCGCCAAGTCACTGGGCGTTCTGGATTATCGGGTTGGCCACGAAACCATGGAGACCAACCTGTTCGGTCCGCTACGCATGGCTGAAGCGTTTCTAGAACACGTTGCTGCCTCAGCGCAACGCAAGATCATGACCATCAGTAGCGCCCTCGGTTCCATATCTAGCACCACCGGCGGCAGTTTCTTCTACCGATGCTCCAAGTCGGCAGTCAACATGGCCATGGCAAGCTTGGCTCGTGATGTCGCACAGCGCGGGGTCATCGTTGGCGTGTTGTCGCCTGGCGTGGTGGCTACCGACTTGACCGCAGACCTGGACGCCCAGAAAATTACGCCACAGGAAAGTATCAGCGGTCTGATACCCATTATTAACGCCTTTACGCCCGAGCAGTCCGGACAATTCATCCGCTATACCGGCTTGCAGGTGCCTTGGTAGCGGCTGCTCGCTTCGGACCGGAAATCTAACGTACCTCAGATAAATTGAACACGAATAGTCTTCCGTGAACAGAATTTCATTGTAGCGTCAGCATGGCCGATCACCCAATCCGGCATGCTTGGATCAGCGGTTCAAATCAGGCCCGCTGAGTCCAGGCGTTCAATAACCTTTTGGTGCGTGTTCAGGAAATGTGACCGTTCTGGCACGAACGCCTGGCCGTCGCGCAACAACGAATTGGGCGGATAAACTGAGAAGCTAGCGTAGGTGCTGGCGAAGGCTTCCAGCCGTTGGCGCGACAGGTAGGCGGGCATGCCCACTTGGTGTCGTGCGGCACGGAGTGCGGCAATGTCGATATCGGCTGAGGCGACCAGCGATTCGCCAGCGTCGGCGCAGGCCATGACATGGCCTTTGTAGTCCACCACCTTGGACATGGCATCAGCGGAAGCGGAGGGAATTCCGGTGCCGAAGATGCCGGCTGTGTTGGCCGATACTACGTACGCTTGGTTTTCGATTGCGCGCGCGCGCTTGGCGATGTCCTTGGGCGTGAGGTCGGGGCTGGCTACCTCGCTGGTCGGATGCAGGATGACTTCGGCTCCGCGCAGGGCATGAGCGCGGCAGATCTCCGGAAACAGGATTTCTTCGGAAGCGCAGCAGGCCAAGCGGCCGAGTTCGGTGTCTGCCACCGGAAAAACAGCCTCAATACCGTAGATGTCCAGGTAACGGTCCCATACGTCGTGAGGCGTAGGCGCGTACATGGAAATCATACGTCGGTAGCGCAGTATGACGTTGCCGGATGGGTCCAGTATGAAACAGGTCTGGAAATACAGGCCGGGAAAATGCCGATCCAGTTCGTACAGGTTGCCACTCAGGTAGACGTCAGCGGACTGTGCGACCTCACTCAGCTTTCCCATTTCCACGCCATCGGGGTCTACGCACGCCTTGTCGGCCCAGCCCTGGATACTTTCGCCCATTGGAAAGCCTGTCATGAAATATTCTGGCAGCACCACCAACCGCAGCTGTTGACCGATGAAGCGCCGCGCCGTGCGCACTTGGTCGCCAATCCGGGCGATGGCATCCAGCATGGCTAACCGCGCGCCTGCGCGTTCGAATCGATTCACGGTGTCACAACGGGTCTGAAGCGCCAGCGCGGCGTAACGGATCACCGGGACGGATTCGAATTTTGAAGTCATGGCTATTCTCGTTTTTCTGATTACAAGGCTCGTTTCAACCGTGGGCGTCGGTCGCGCGAGTTCCGCTACGCCGATTGTTGGGCCCTTCGCCGTACGAGTTCATCACGAAACCGGTGCAGGCCGTATGGGAGCAACAACAGTACCGGAATGCCGAAAATTGCCGACGTCGCGGCCACCGCATAGTTGAGATGATCGTTGCCGAATATGTTGTCGGACAGCCAGCCAACGCAACCCGGACCCAGCACCAGTCCGGTCAGGCTGATGACCATGTAATACATGGCGATGAGCAGGCCGCGAGACTTGGAGGGTGTGATGTGCACGAGGCCGGCCGGAGCGGCGGCCGTGGTCATGGCGTTGCCAATGATGGCAACGGATAAAACGGCCAGAGCGAACCCGGGTGTAGGCATCAGCGGAGTCAGTATCGCCATCGGAATCTCGATTGAAACCGCAATGATCATGATGCGCATGGCGGCGTCTTCCCGGCCAGCGGCGAACCACCGGTCATTGAGCCAGCCGGCGAACAGCACCGAGATCGGGGCAAGTATGAGTGTCATCAAGCCAAATGCCACGGCAAAGGTTTCGGGCGCCCATCCCCAGGTGCGTTCGAACATCGCGGCGAACCAGCCCCAACTGTAGCCGATGATGGTGGTCACGCACATCGGGCTGACATAGCTGAGATACGTCGCGCGACGTTTCCAGATGTAGCTGATCTAATCGGAGAATCCCTCGCCCTCCTGTCCCATGCCCTCTCTGTGCCGTACGGGTTCGCGCATGAACAGGAACAGGATGCCCATCAACAGGCCCGGCGCGCCGACGATGAAAAACGTGACCTGCCACGGCGCGACGACGCCGAGGATCGGAACGGTGATTTCCGGAACCGACTTGGCCCAAGAGAGCACACCCGCGCCAACCAGCGAGGCGACACCCGCGCCAATGCCCAGTGCGGCGGAGTAAACGGCGATCGGCTTGCCGCGTTCTTCCTGCGGGAAGCTGTCACTAATTATTGAAATGGCGGACGGGCTCAGTGTGGCTTCACCGGCCCCGATCGACATGCGCGCAAAGAACAGATGCCAGAAATTGCGCGCCAGGCCGGAGGTAAACGCGGCGATGGACCAGACCGTGATGCCGATGGAAATCAGCCAGGTGCGCCGCTTCCGGTCAGCGAGATACCCAAGGGGAATGCCCATCGTGGTGTAGAAAATCGCGAACGACAAGCCGAGAAGCCAGCCCATCTGGGTATCGGTAAGCCCGAGATCCGCTTTGATGGGTTCGACCATGAGCCCCAGCACGTAGCGGTCCACGAAGGACAGGATGTACGCGATCATCAACATGATGACCATGTACCAGGCGTAGCTTCGGGGTGGGTAGGGCCGATGCGAATGTGTCAAGTCGTACTCCTGTCAACCAACCGGGGACGCGTATTTCCGGTCGGTCGGCTAGGGTTTGCTGCGCGGTCCGCTTCAGGCCCTTGGCGAGTATGGAACTCGTTTGCCAACACTCGGCTGAATCGTTCAACGCGACATTGTTGCCAGCCAGTCCGCATCCGACCGGCCCTCAGCCACGGCTTCGATCGGAACCACTGCGCCGCGGTTGATATACAAGGCTTGCTGGCGCAGAAATCGACTCAAACCGGTGGTGCCCATACGCGAGGGCCCCATGCCGGAACTACGAAACGCCATCTTGCACGCATCGAACACCATCGTGGTCATGCCGGCATCATTGATACTAATGCCGCCGGCATCGATCTGCTCAGCCACGCGGATTGCGTCTTCCTCGGTCGGGCCAAAAATGGCGGCGGATAGCCCGAAAATCGTATCGTTGGCCAATCTGATCGCCTCCGCTTCGTCGGTGTACATCATGACCGGCATGACGGGACCGAAAGTCTCCTCCGTCATTACGAGCATTGAATGATCGACGTTGGTCAGGACGGTAGGCTCAATCCACATGCCGCCATCCAGTTTCTTGATCTCGCCACCGGTAACAATGTGAGCGCCTTTGGCGACCGCATCTTCTATGTGTTGGCGAATGATTTCCGCCTGGCGGTCAAAAATGAGCGGGCCAATGATGCCCTGCGAAACGTCCGGATAGCTCAATTTGGCGGCACGAGCTTTTGCTGCCAACAGTTCGACGAACTCGTCGTGCTGGCTTTCGTGCACGTAGATACGCTCCAGCGACTGGCAGGCTTGGCCCGTGGCGAGTACGGATGCGCGCAGAATGGAGGTCGAGGCGCGATCCAGATCGCTGCCCGGTAATACGATCACTGGATCTTTTCCGCCCAGTTCCAGGAACACTGGAATGAACGCGGCAGCGGCGGCGGCCGCAACCTTCTGGCCGGTGGCCACGCTGCCAGTGAAGGCGACGACGTCGACATGTTCGATCAACGCGGCACCGGAACGCCCATCGCCACGAATGAAGCCCAGCACATCCCGCAGCACGGGTACCGTGGCGATACAACGCTCGATGGCCACTGAGAATCGGGGTGTGACTTCGCTGGGTTTGATCAGTACCGCGCAGCCGGCGAAAAGGGCGGGAATGGCATCGATAAATGACAGCAGCAACGGGAAGTTCCAGGGTGCAATGGCGCCCAGAAGCGGGTAGGGTTGCAACCGTTGCCGCACGCCCACTTTGGGCAGTCCGCCGGCCGGGCGCTCGGCATGATTCTCCACCAGGCCCGGGGCAAGTTGTGCCCAGGCATCGATGAAGCCCTGTACCGCATCAACTTCGGTTGTGGTGATCCGGTGCCGTCCGGTATCCGCTTCCAGCGCGGTGATGATGGCGTCCCGGTGATTTCCAATCGCTTCGCGGAAAGCTCGCAGCACTTTGGTGCGGCCAATCACACCAAGGGCCTTCCACTCCACTTGAGCCGTTCGCATGGATTGGGCAATCGGCTCAATGTCCGCTCCCGTCATGACAATCAGCTCGAAATCGGCTTCGCCCGTTCGGGGATTGCGAACTTTCAGCGTGTGGGTTGCTGGGGGCGAAGCGATCGGGTCAGTACTCATCGAATTCGTGTTCCCCAAAACATGAAGGTGTCAATGCGGGCGGGCTGGCGGCCGCGGTATCCTTACCGCACCGGCTATTTTTGCCCGCTCAACCCGCTACGAATCATCAATGCGATAACAATAAGCTTTGCAGTGAAGCAAGTCACGCATGCCGATACTGGAACTGTCGAATCGCCTTAACACATCGGGGTTAGGCGGTAGGAAGCGCGAAGGCCCGCCAGCAGCGAGTCGCCCAGTTCGGTACCGACCATCACGTTGCCGCCCGCTGCGATGACCACGAACTCAGAGCGGTGAATTCAGGAGTCGAGCGTCAGATCCATACGATACTGAACGCGTTCCGCGTGGTACGGCACGCGACGGTAGTCCATTAGATTCTCGCCAGCATCCGATTTGTTATACGAGCGGCGTATCAGGCTGAGTACGGGTGCCCCCGGTTCGAGATCGAGTGCTCCGGCGGCAGCCGCCGGCGCACCAACCGCGCTCAGGGTCTGTTTCAGTCGCGTAGTTTCGAGTCCATTCTCGAGAAGATACGACAAGCGTGCCTTCGACGCAGTCGTTAGATCGGACGCCACACTCAACGGTGCGACGCGCGCTTTGGCATCGAGATCAACACCTGCACACGCTGCGGCGGAAAGCTCAGCTCGTGCGCATGCTTGAGATAGTTCAGGCCGACCATTAATCGGATTGGTAGCTCAGGGCGGCCCGTTTCGGCGTACAACGCGCCGAACTCATCGATCAGTGCCTGCCGGCGAAGCTTCTGCGCCAGGCTGCACAGCTCGTGCCGCAGATCAATCAGGTTCACTTGTCTTCAAGCGAAACAAATCGCTCTGCGCTGTCGCCGTTCGCACATTGGGTCGCATCAAAACCCCCAGATATTGCGCGTCCGAACATCGTTGTCTTGTAATATCTAACGCCTCAATGCAGCAATAAGTACCTATATTTAAAGTACTTTCGAAGGTGTTTCAGGGACCACTAGGTAGTGCTTTTCGCGCGTTTGTTCGAGGTCACTATAGAAAATCGTAAGTTCTTCAGCAGTTAATTCCATATCCTCAACAACGATATCGAGCAGGCTGGGGCCATTTTGCGCCAGTGCCCAATCGATGCGACTGGCAAGGTCGTCGGTACGGGCCACACGCTCCGCTTTAAGGCCAAATCCGCGCGCGACGGTCGCGTAATCAATATCACCAAGATGGGCATTGACCGTACGTCCAATGCGCAGCGGCTGGTTCACCAGTTCATTTCCCCAACCGCCGTTATTGGCGACCAGTACCGTCAATGCCACTTGCTCCATAGCAGCACTGGCCAGCTCGCTAACGTAGAAACCCAGCGACCCATCGCCGGTCACCAGTACGACCCGACGCGGCTGGCGCCCTTGCTGCGAGGCGAGGTCGCGCTCGGCAATGGCGGCACCAAGCGCCATTGGCGTTCCCATGCCCATGGAGCCCAGCGGATAGGTATCGATGTATGAACCCGCCTGCTTTGCACGCACCACCCCGAACATGCGAACCAGAATCAATGCGCCGTCGCTGATGAAGATGATATTGCCTTTGTCGATATGCGGTTGGACTCGAGTTCCAAGCAGGTAGGGATTGACGTTCTTGGTACCCAGGCTGGCCCGTTCTCGGATGTACTGAATCCGATCGGTCAGGCTCTTGCGCAGCCATGCAGCATCAAACGCAGACTGCTCGCGGGAATTAAGTTCGGCGACCAAGGCTTTCAGATTGAGTGCAACATCACCTTCCAGACAGACATTCATGGGTCGATTCCGCCCCATTTCCTCCGGACAAGTCTCAATCTGGATCATCTTCGCATTTGCATCGAAGCGGGGTGTAAGACCGTAGCCCAGCCGCCGCTTCAAGCGGGCGCCTGCCCATATCACGAGATCGGCGTCTTTTACTGCGGTTTGCGCTATAGGCCATGGGAATCCCAAGCGCTCGTCCTCCGGCACGATACCTCGACCCAGAGCGTTGGTGATCACGGGAATACCGTACCGGTCCATCAGGGCACGCAGCGCCTCTTGCGCATCCGAATACCACGCGCCCGCTCCGGCAATAACGATTGGCCGTTGGCTTCCAGCAATCTCCTGCGCGGCCTCCTGCACGAGCAGATGATGGGCTACTGAGTGTCCGGAGGTTGTGGGTGAGGGTCCGGCACCGGGGCGTGCGTTGAATCGAACGATGTGCCGCAGGATGTCCTTCGGATACGCAACCAGGCATGGGCCGGGCCGCCCGCTCAATGATTTGCGACAGGCAGCCTCGACGTATTCAGCCAACCGACTGCCGCTCTGGCAGGTGCGCGCCCACTTCGTAATATGACGCACATAAGCCAGCGCGTCGTGGTCGATCACGTCTTCCGGTTCGAACCAGGTGCGCGACTCTAGCCCCACGAGAATCACAACCGGAGAGCAGGACTCGAACGCCGACTGAATTCCGGTTACGGCATTAGCCAGCCCTTGATCTGCATTGATAAATGCCACGCCGACTTGCCTGCGAACGCGCGCGTAGCCGTCCGCCGCCCCTACCGCAGCTGTCTCGTGGCGCGTCGATACGATACGGATGCCGGCAAGATCCAGTTCGTTGAGCAGGGCGGATTGAGAAGCGCCTGCCAGGGAGAATACGGACGTAACGCCATAATCCGCCAAGATTCTGCGCACTGCCTCAGTGACTTGAATGGACCCTTCGCGCTCCGTCATAGCATTTCCTACCTGTTCATAAATCAATGCTCGGTCTTCTTCTGAGCTTGCCGACTGTGTCGAATTACTGATCAGTGTATTAAATAGTGCGTAATGTTGGGACGGGCCTTATGCGGCGTAGTAATTTACGGGCAAGCTTAAAACGCTTAGAAACATAACGGTACACTTTCTCTTGGATAAAGTACGCGGCAGCGCGATTGCCGCTGTTGACTAGGCTAAACGCAATGCAAATCGATCTCATTCTTGACTCACGCGCCTCCGCCGACGACCTTGCGGAGCAGGCCTCGTTAGCCGAGAAACTGGGTTTCTCGGGCATCTGGGTTTCCAGCCTGCTGGATGGCCGCGACCCGTTCGCAAACCTGTCGGTGGCAGCGCGCGCGACCCGCACCGTCGCACTGGGACCAATCGCGGTGAATCCCTACGACATGCACCCGGTGCGCATTAGCAGCGCGCTACATACACTGAATGAGCTCGCCGGTGGGCGCGCACGAATCGTACTCGGCGGAGGCGGCGAGGCGCTGGAGGCGTTAGGAATCGAAGCACACCGGCGGGTGCGGACCGTGCGCGAAGCGGTTGACATCATCCAACTCGCCTCCGCCCGTAAACGCTTCGACTACAGCGGCGAGATTTTCAACGTACACGGCTACGGCCTGGGATGGCTCACGGCTCCCGCCCCCAGCGTTTTCGTTGGCGCGAACATGGATCAGATGCTGCGCATGTCCGGGTGCGGTGCGACCGGCGTCATGCTCAGCGACATGCCGCCCGTACTGGCCCGGGCGGCAATCGACAAGGCCAAAGCTTCAGCGCGCACGCACGCCCGTGATCCGGAATCGTTCTGGTTCGGCAACTTCATGGCGTGGCATGTCTACCCCGAACTCCAAAGGGCTCGGGCCGAGGCGAGGCGCTGGTTGCTGGTGCGCGGCCTGTTTCGTCCCTGGGTACTCGAAACTTTCCTGGAACCCGCAGAAGTGGCCGAAGTCATGGGTCATCGGCAGGCCTTCGTGGATGCCTTTACCCAGCGGCTTGACCACATCGCTGGCGTCGACCCGGCCGTCACTGAAAAGCTGGTCGAACACCTGACCCTGACGGGGACACCTGATAACCTCGACGGTCTGATCAGCCATCTGCAGGCCTACCGCGACACCGGCCTGACAACGTTTTGCCTGAGGCTTTACGAAGAACCGAAAGTGGCCATGCGCCACATCGCGGAGCGGGTCATGCCGCACTTCCGTTGAGCGTAATGCGACCGAACCGATCCAGCACCGCCACTAATTGGTCGCCCCTGAAAGGCACATAAAAGCGCTTTAAATATAGGGGATTGTTGCTGCGTTGAGGTGTCAGAGTTTGCAAGATAACGATGTTCGGATGGGCAATATCTGGGGGTTTTGATGCGACCCGATGAGCGAACGGCGACACCGCTGAGCGATTTGTTTCGCTTGAAATTGGTGAACCTGATTGATCTGCGGCACGAGCTGTGCCGCCTAGCGCAGAAGCTTCCCTGGCAGGCACTGGTCGATGAGTTCGGCGCGTTGTACGCCGAGGCGGGCCGCCCTGGGGTACCGATCCGATTAATGGTCGGCCTGAACTATCTCAAGCATGCGCACGAGCTGTCAGATGAAGTTAGTAGTGAAGAGCTGGATCGAGAACCCGTACTGGCAGTACTTCTGCGGGGAGGAGTTTTTCCAGCATCGGTTGCCGATCGATCCGTCGCAGATGACGCGCTGTCGCACCCGCCTTGGTGAAGTGGGATGCGAGCAGCTGTTGGCACTGACGATCCGCGCGGGGCTGGCAACGCAAGCGGTAAAACTCTCCAGTCTGGCTAACGTCACCGTCGATAGGACGGTGCAAGAGAAAGTGATTGCCTTCACGACCGATGGGCGGCTGTATTACACAGGGCGCGAGTGGCTGGTGCGCCTGGCGAAGCATCATGGCATCGAGCTGCGCCAGAGTTACCGCCGCCGCGGCAAGCAGGCATTGTTTATGCAGCACCGCTATGGCGCCACCCGCCAGATGCGCCGCGCACAGCGGGAATTGAAACGCTCGAAGATCTTCCTGGGCCGCGTGTATCGGGATTTACAGCGCAAACTCGCCGCACAATCGGCCCAGGTGCAGCAACGCTTCGCAGAACCGATGGCATGCGTCGCGCGCTTGCTCGCCCAACAGCGTAACGATAAAAAGAAACTCTACAGCTTGCATGCGCCGGAAGTAGAGTGCATCGGCAAAGGCAAAGCGCACAAGAAATACGAGTTCGGCATCAAAGTGTCGCTGGCCGCGACACAGCGCGACAACTTTATCGTCGGCTCGCTCGCACTACCGGGCAATCCTTTCGATGGCCACACGCTGCAAGCGGCGCTCAAGCAAGTCGAACGGCTCACAGGTCAGAAAGCCCAGCGCTGCTTTGTGGATCGCGGTTATCGCGGTCACGGCAGCCAGGACACCGAGGTGTACATCGCCGGACAAAAGCGCGGCCTAACGCAAGCACTGCGCCGTGCCCTGAAACGCCGCAATGCCATCGAACCGATCATCGGGCACACCCAATGCGATGGTTTGATGGGCCGCAATTATCTCAAAGGCACTACCGGCGATGCGATGAATGCGATCTTGGCAGCTGCCGGTCACAATCTGCGGATCATCCTCAGGAAGCTGCGGCTTTCTTGGCTGTATTTTTTTACGCACAATGAACCTGTCGCTTCAACTGGGTATCCCGTTGTGGTCTATTAAGCTGTCAGTTGACACCGTTCGTGACGAGCTCACGCAATAGCGTGCAGCTCGGCTGTGAAACCGTTGTTCTTCGTCACATGAATCGCTGCGCGCCGTTGCAACGGCGTCAGTACTTTTTCCAGCATCTCTCACAGCCTGTCGGTGGCCAATGCCTGCTCGACCACGATTTTCTTCAGTCGAGGGTTTTCTGATTCTTCAAGTCATGGCACTTCGGAATGACAATCGTTCCACGATTGAGTGTTCGGCTCGGATGATGTCTTGAAAGGCGAGATTCGCGATGTCGCAGATGCTTTCGATTCGACACCAGGGTTCCAGTTCGTGAGTCAGAGCAATTAGTAGAGGGCAGGTGCAAGCGACTGTTTTGTACAATGCCCCCGAGCGAAGACTTCGGGCGTTGACAGCCAGTAATCACTAGCGCTATATTCTTTTAGGGACGCTCTGGAATCGTATCGCACGGGCGAATCATAGTTCGTGTGCGATACCTAACAAATTTCAACGGGTAATTCTTGCAATCTGTCGGACCTAACCAGAATTCTGGATAGGACGCTGTAGGCGGCGAGTTCAGGTTACTTAAAAGACAGCGGCTTGGTGGGTTTCGGGCGGTGTTGTAGCAATTGCGGCATCGAGTCCAATGGCAAAATTCCACCGTGCTCGCGAGAAAAGAATGCGATTTGTCCGTTCGTTTTGGTCAAGTCCGACAGGCTGTTAGGTCTTCAGGGGTAAATAATGGTCACACTGCATCACCGCTTTTATCAACTAATACTGACGGGGGCGTTGGTGTGGCCAGCCACACAGGCGCTGGCGCAGACGGAGACGGAGACAAATCCGCCCCTGGAAGCCGGCACCTCGATGCTCGAAGAGGTCATTGTAACGGCACGAAAGCGCGAGGAATCCCTGCAGGAGATCCCGCTCACCATATCAGTCTTCAGCGCGGATGACCTTTTGAAGCGTGATATCCGTAGTCTGAACGACGTTTCCAATTTCACGCCAGGATTCCAGTATAACAATCAGGGCAATCAGGAGACGGGCAGGCTGAACACGCAACTCAAGTTTCGTGGCATGACAACGTCGCAGTTTTCACCCAGCTTCGCCACTGGCGCCCTGTTTATTGACGGAGTCTTTGTGCTGAACGGCGGGACCTCGCTGTCCCTGATGGATGTGCAGCAGGTTGAAGTTATCAAGGGCCCGCAAGCAGCGTACTTTGGACGCAGTACTTTTGGCGGCGCCGTCAACTTGATCACCCGCGACCCCAACATGGAGAAATTCGCCGCAGAGGCGAACCTCCGAGTGACGGACCGCGGCAACAATGAAGTCAATGCGCTTATAGAAGGGCCCATTCTACCCGGCCGGCTGTCGTACAGTCTCAGCGGACGTTCTTACGATAAAAAAGGTCAATATGTGGCCACCGATGGCGGACGCATGGGCAACGAGAAGACCAATACGATCAATGCCGTGATCAAATGGGAACCTACCGAAAAGTTGTCGTTCAAAACGCGTTACAGCTATTCGGAAGATGACGATGGCGTCCCAGCGCAGGCCTTTATTTCTGGTTCGATTTACGATACCTGTACCGGCACGACGGTCAACAGCGCCGAGGGGATGGTTCAGCCTAAAAACTATATTTGTGGAAAAGTGCCTTATGCTCCTGGAATTCCTGGCCAGCCAGGAACCGGAGAAATTTCCTCCAACACGTCCATTCCGCACTTTTTCGTGGCGGCTCGCAACGCTTACCTAGACGATCTTCTTGCAGACTCCAGCGGGACCTTGCCCGGGGTACCTCACCAGTCCGATATGGGCATCAAGCGTGAAAGCAAGCGCTTCAGTCTCTTCGGCACGTACGAATGGGATAATGGTTATTCGATCAATGCAAACTTCGGCAGTAACAGACAACAGACCAACTATGTCCATGATTTTGACCTTTCGGATCGAGTGGTGTGGTTCGCCCGTGACCCGCAGGATCTACAAGACAAAAGTTATGAGGTTCGGCTGGCCAGCGCGATGGACCGGCGTTTCCGCTGGCTGATCGGTTTTAATAAATACGAACAGACATTCTATGGAAATGGCGCCGGTGGTGACTTCTCAATATCTTGTTATGCCACCCGACAGACTCCTGCGTCTGCGTCCGAACGCTACCCCGCTGATTGCGTCGGTGGTGTTCCAGGGGCCTTTGTCATCTACTCTCCGAACACGCTGGAAAATTCGGACCGAGCGGACGTTCAGGGCTTCTTCGGCTCGATCGACTTTGACATCACGGAGAAATGGACAGCGATCTTCGAAGGTCGCTTGCAAGAAGACAAAATAACCAAGGGCGCTGGTGTGAATATTCCGGGAGCAACGATACTTTCCGAGTCGTACGATGATTTTCTGCCGCGCGTGATTCTACGCTACCGACCGACCGCTGCGACCAGTCTTTGGGTTAACTACTCCAAGGGTCAGATACCGGGTGATTTTAACGCAGCGTTCATCAACGCCAATGCTTATGAGCGCGCACAGCTCGTGGCTATAGAGCCGAGACTCACTGCGGCACTCGACGCTGAAACACTTGATGCGTGGGAGATCGGCTGGAAACAGGGTTTTGCAGAAAGTCGCGGCCAGATCAATTTGGCTGCTTATCACTACACTTGGGGAAAACATCAAGGGCCGCTCATCATTTCCTGTTAATGAGACCTGCAAGCCGGGCGATGTTAATGTTCTTGCCGAGTGCAATCCGAGAAATGGCATTGCGGCGGGCGATCCGAAGCAGATCCCCGGGCCGGACGGCAATTTGATACTTTTTTACAATACTAAAAATTTGCTGCTACCCGGAAACGCTACCATCAATGGCGCAGAACTCGAGATGTGGTTCCGCTTTACCGAAAGCTTGAGCGGTCAGTTGGGTGTGTCGTATATCGATTCCAAATTCGATGACTATGTGTTCAATTTTGTTAAACCCGTAGCTGGCTACTCACAAATGGCGGGGAACAGTACTCCGCGCCAGCCTAAGTGGGGCGCTAGTGCCGATTTGACATGGAACACGACCTTGTTCGCTCGGAGTTCCTATGTGCGCGGTGACTGGAAATACACCGGCAAGCAGTTTGTGGACGAGTCCAACTTGGCGTATATCGATTCATACAACATCGTGAACGCACGCTTCGGTATGAATCTGAATGAAGAATGGTTGGTGGAGTTCTTTGTCACCAATCTTTTCGACGAGAAAGCTTGGCAGTCTGGGGCGCGCCGGACAAATTTCGCCAGACCGACGCAGCTCGCGCTTCTCACTGGGTTCCAAGGCGTGAATGTGGCACCGCTGGATAAGCGTGAACTAGGCTTGCGCTTCAATTTCAAATTCTGATCTCTATACTTGGACTTGGTACCGGTGCCAGCCAAGCCAGGGATAGAAAAAAGGCCCTTGCGGGCTTTGTGGTTCGGCCTCACAAAATTCATCAGTGGCACAGATGGACAATCCAGGCAGCGTTTTTTTCCGCTGATGAGCGAGATAAGGAGCGTTGGATGGGGTTTTACTGACCCTTCATGTAGGGCAAGAAAGCTTTGTCAGTGGCGACTACCTAGCCTCACCCTCTGCGAGCAAATGCCTCGGTAGGAGCTACTTGCATAATTTCGCACCGATAACAATTCGTCCGAAGCGCATAGCCAGATGAATTGATTAGATTGACGTTGGGACACCACTGATGTTGCTATTACGCCAATGAGCCGGAATTTGTCTTTAGCATGAGTCCTTAATCTGCTTTGCTGAACAGCGCTTTCAACATCAGACTCAGCACGGCAGGACGCATCATGCGGCCGGCCAGGCTCAGCAGTTCCTTGCCACTGATTTCTATGGTGCACGGCATCGCGCCGGCAACGCCGGACATCACCAGCATTGCGTCGCGGGCTTCCACCTTGCGCACTGCAACACCAAATTTGATAGCAGGCGTTTTGACCAGCATGACTCACTCCAGAATGGACGGATCCAGCGCGAGCGCGAACCGTGCCGCACCGCGGCCAGTGATCATGGCTTCGGTCAGGTAGGAACCGTTCTGGTAGAGGTCGGAAACAAATGAGCCGAGCTCACCGGCCTCGAACAAGCGCGGAATGACCTTCCCATGATGATCATACACTCGACCATCCATGTCACGACGGGCGCCGCCGCCGGTGCAGACGATGGCCGGCGTGATCCGTACCGCGTAGTACGGCCCGTTATCGATGGGCTGCAGTGTCTCCGCGTTGCGCCCGTACGCCCGGTCAACCCCTTCAGCACAGCTTGCGTTATACGCTTCGACTTCGCCAGCGAGCACAGCGGGATCGAGACTAATTTTCGCTGCCAGCTCGGCGATGCTGTCGGCGCGCTGCAGCAGTCCGGCTTCGATTTCCGCAGAATTGTCTTCGCTCCACTCACGCCCATTCAGCGGATCGTTCACTAACGCACTCCAGGTCATGATCTGCATGACCAGCTTCCCGGCTTGCCGGGTGGTCTCGTCGAAGATCATGTGCACCGGGTCAGCCACGTGCAGCGGGACGTCCACCCAGGTCCCGTTAGACTTCATTTTGTAGTGCGTGAGCTGCAATTCATTGGTCTCGGCGTAGAAGCGGTGACCTTCGGAGTTGACGTCTATCCACGAAAATGACGGCAGCATGAAATTCCGCAGGTAGGACGTCTCCTGTCTGGGATCATGAATGCCTGGCCAGATCCCGCCCGACTGCCCCTGATTGCGCAAATGCCACATTTCCGCACCTGCCTTTTGCATCAGGCGAACACCGTCCCCGGTGTTGTAAGGCGTACCCAGCGGCTTGACGTTGCCCAGGCCGTAGTAATTTTTCTGCAGATAGGGGTCGGCCTCGTAACCGCCAGTGGTCAGGATGACGCCGCGCACGGCGCGCACTGCTTTGCGTTCGCCCTGGCGCTCAACCCATGCGCCATACACTTCGAGGGTATCCGGATCCTGGATCAGATCGACGATCGGTGATTCGTACCAGACCGGAATGTTGCGCTTGTCTACATTGGCCTTCAGCGCCAACCAGACACCCGAAGGCACAGGCAGAATGGTGGCGGTATGCGCCACCGCTGCACGTGCGCCGAACTCGGGAAATTCCAGAACCACATCACGGCTTGACCAGCCCGCGCCATGCAGGTACTCAGCGCCGACATCAGCAGCCATTTTTTGGATCCAGGGCTCGAGATTGACCATGCGGTTGGCCCAATCGTCGAGCAAATCTTCCGGGACGGGGTTGGCCGCGCTCATCGCACGGTGATAGGACTTCAGCGCCTCGGCATTCTTTGATATCAGCAGCGACTGCCCGGATACACGCGCATTACCGCCGACGAACTCGGGCGGCGCCTTTTCGATCAACAGAATGTGCGCATCGGGTTCGGCGTCATACGCTTCAATCGCCGCGGTGGCGCCGGCGCAACCGAACCCACAAATCAAGACGTCGCATTCTTCATCCCACGCTTTAACGCTATTCAAACTTGCCACGTCTGTTACTCCGGCAATCGGTGATAGGGACGACGCACGGAAACATAGTCTGGCGTCCAAATCAAACCAATGGCTGTGAATTGATTCAACCTGTGGTTGTATCTTGCTGTGGAACTGCGACACGTGGAACACGTGCCGGCAGTGGCCGAATCGGGCAGCCTTACCGGCA
The DNA here is from genome assembly GCA_016703895.1 of Pseudomonadota bacterium. Lineage (GTDB taxonomy): Bacteria > Pseudomonadota > Gammaproteobacteria > Steroidobacterales > Steroidobacteraceae > CADEED01. The sequence goes on along the minus strand of JADJBE010000007.1, from coordinate 103,658 downwards.
CTTCTGTCCGGACAGGCTTGATGCAGCACGCATTGTCCAAGAGCCTCTCCCGGCTGGAGAGACACCTGGGCGGCGCATCGCGGCATTCGTCCAACAACACCCGGAATTGCGTCTCGACGTCGAGGGCGGCATCGACCAGCAGCCGCGAAAAACTGGTTATCCTTCTCGATCAGATCGCGGATCAGCCACTCAGCATAGTCGGGAACAGCGGCGTAGGGACTGAATTTCGCTCAGCAAGCGCGTCCTGCCAACGCAGACGGGGCCAGAGGTCACACGCCGATCTCAACGTATGCACGGATACAGGCGTGCAATCAGACCGATCCATCCAGATCGAGGATCCTTGCAACCAGGGACGAGTCCGTACCAGGTTCCCTAAGCTAACGCACTAAGATTTGAAGGGAGACATACTTTAAATTCAGCTGACGGCGCCCACCGTCATCGCAGCCCGCGAGCGGTTGTCCGTCACCCGGAATTCAGATCAGGCCTTCGCTTTCGCCGCGTGAAGCCGCTCGATACGCGCACGCTCAACCGCTTTGGGATCGGCACGAACTTCGTCGCGTAACCGCTCGACACCCGCGCCGCTGAGAATGTCGGTGTCGCCACGCGCAGCCGCTTCCAGCACTTGACGGCCATGCGCTACAGGATCCATGCCTTGATTGCCCGACATGCGAGTGGCGACGCCGGCGGTGTAGACGCCAGAGACCAATATGGGACCGCGATCGAGCTCAGCTCGAACGCCAGCCGTCATCATGGCTGCTGCAGCCTTAGACATGCTGTAGGTAGTCACCTCAGGTACGCAGTACCAAGCGCCGACCGACAGTACATTGGTGATCGCACCACCCCCATTTTTCAGAATGATCGGCGCGAACAAACGGCAGAGCTCTGCCGGGGACCAGCAGTTAGTCTGCATGACCAAGCGTGCCTCGTCCAGATCGGGTGCCGCCAGAATGCGGCTTTTCTCGTCCCGGCTGCCAGGAACACCCGCATTGTTGATCAGCCAGGTCACGTCGCGAGCTTGCTCGGCAGCCGCTTGCCTCTGTTTCGGATCATTGACATCGAGTACGAGCGGCTTGATCCGATCCGGATCGAGTGCGCTTACGTCGCGCAGGCTGTTAGCCTCACGGGCCGTTGCGTAAACACGTAAAGCACCGCGCTCCAGCAACGCCTGGACGAAGCCCAGCCCGATGCCACGGTTAGAGCCGGTTACCAGCACCACTGCGCCTTTGGCAGACATGGCTTTTTCCGGCTGGCGCCCTGCATGGTCCGCGGGCGCCGGAACGACTTGGCCCCAGACAACAGCAGGGAGAGTGGTGGTTCCGGCTGCCGCCACGGCCAGTCCACGCAGCACATCACGTCTTTTGGTTGAACCAATCATATGTTAGCCCGGATTTCTCATCGTGTAGGTATGTATCGGGCCAATGATCAAGCAAGACTGGCATTACCACAAGTCGTTTCACTCAGATCACCGAGAGATCCGATACATGCCTTAGCATAGTGTCGACGGACTAGGGATAATAATTTTTATCCCGGCGGTCGAATCGATTCGGCACCCGATTATCTTGAGTGCGCTGCTGTCGGTGCCGATGAGACGCAAATGTGGTCTCGACGAAGACCCGCAGTGGCGAGCGAGATCCCGATATGCATCAGACCACCAAGGGCAAACAATGGTAGTACGGTATGAAGGCGCATATCGGCGGGGATGGCCGACACAAGCTCAGTCACACGATTCTGGCCTCGTAGGTCAAAGTCGCCGACAAGAATGCCCTGCTACACCTGTTGCATGGCAAGGAGACTTGGGTGTGGGGCGACCAAGGCTATGGCGGACAGGCCGCGGTCATCCGCCAGCATGCCAAGCGGGCCTTCGGCTTTGATAGGGTCCGCTATCGAGGCCTCGCCAAGAATCGCTTCCGGCTCGAAGTAACTGTGGCACTCGCCAACCTGTTCTTGGTTCGGCCCCGCTTGCCGCGAATACAGGCAACATGTCGATGAAAGCTGCCCCACAGGGATGCTACTGCGACCGTCGGCCGTCAATTCAGTCGACGTGATGACCGACTGTCTCATGAGGCGATCTTTCTACTCCTTCACACTCGCAGTAGACCGCGGAGGGCCGGTGGTTTGAATTTCCTATCCGCCAAAGCTCGCCAGCTCGCGACCAAACAGGGTTGGCCCAGGCGATCCGGACTCACGATCGAGCAATCGCACCCCCAGCTCCTGCTCCAGCAGGCCGAGCGCCTTGCTGACGGCTTGCTGCGTGCGTCCGAGGTGCTGAGCCGCGCGCGTGAAGCCACCCTCGTCGATCACCGCCAGGAAATATCGCAATTGCTGCAGTCGCATTCCTTAATGATAGCGCCTGCAACCACTGGCTGTCCGGCATCAACCTAAAGTTGTTTCACCCCAGCGATCCCGCTAGGCACTCTGAATCAAGCGCAACACGCTTAGGGGCCGAGAAAGACTGTCTGATCCTATGTTCGAACCGTATTTCCTGTTAGTCGTCCTGCATGTGGTCTTGTTCGCCTATTGGCTGGGTGCCGATTTCGGTGTTTTCGTGTTCCCGCTATATCGTGCGGCCTGACTTGCCGCTCGCGGAGCGCGAGGCAGTTCCTCGAGGCCCTGCTCGCCATTGATATCATGCCGCGCACCGCCATCGTTCTGCTGCCATTCGTGGGGCTGCAGATGGCGTCGATGCGTGGTTCAATCGACCTATCCAGCGCAACGCTGGTTGTGGCGTGGTCAGTCGGATTTGTCTGGCTCGCGGTCGTCTGGATGGCCTACCTGAAAACCCGCGAGCCGACGGGGCCGTTCTGGCAGCGGATTGATGTGTCTTGGCGCGTGGTGCTCATTGTCATATTGTGGGTGCTCGGGGTGAGCTCGCTGTTGCGCGGCGCACCTTTCACGGCCAAGTGGATTGCTGTCAAATTGCTGGTGTACGCCGCCTTGTTGATGGTCGGGCTATATCTGCGCGTCAGCATTCGCGGCTGGCGCCTGGGCTTCATTCGGCTGCGCCAGGGTGAGAGCGGGCCGGATATCGATGCATTGTTCAGCGACGGCCGACGCCGCGCCAAGTATGCGGCGTTCGTGTTCTGGGCGCTGATTGTCACAATGAAGCGGCTCCGGTATCACGCAGCCGTATTGAAGTGAGGGCATAGACCGACATGACTTATCAGTGGTTGTTAGCGGCACATATTGCTGTACTAGGGTACTGGCTCGGCTCCGAGCTCGTAATCAATTCCACCTACCGCTACGTTTTCTACCACGATGGGATGCCGCTCGCTGGCGAACGCGCCTCATGGGGCACGTCATGCATGTCGATCAGCATGTGCGCTACGCGCTGGTCTTGCAGGCGAGTCTCGGCACGATGCTCGCGGCCTATCTCGGCTACATCCCCGGCGGCACGACCTTGATGACGGTTGCGGCCGTCGTCGGTGTTCTGGGCTGTCATTTGTCGAAGTCGTGCACCAGCTCGCTGTCAAGCCACCCTTGGCAAGCGACTGGCCGCGTTCGACCGCGGGTCGCGCTATGTGCTGATGGCCGTTCTGGTGGCGACTGCGTTAGGCCTGATTGGGGGTGGCTGGTCAATGCCCGGGTGGCTGCGCTGGAAGCTGGCCTGTTTCGCGGGTGTCATGGCTTGCGGTGTCGGTATACGCCTCTCGTTGATCGGGCATTTTCGAACCTGGGCCGCCATGGAACGCGACGGCCCCACTGCCGAGACGAACGCCATCATTCGCCATGTCTACGTGCGCTCAACCGCCATCCTGGTGTTGTTGGGTGTTCATTGCGGCCGTGGCGATTCTGGTGTTCTGAAACCAGACTGAATGGGTGAGGATCTATGAGCAAACTAAACAATGAGTTGATTGCAGTCATCGAGGACTGGGTGAAGGCCTATGAAGGTGACGATGCCGAGCGCGTCATCGATCTCTACGGCGGACGCGGTGGTCGCTGTGCAAAGCCGCGCGACCGTCAGCGCGCGGCACGGCGATTGCGGAGTTGTTGCGCGCGTCGCTCGTGAAATATGACCGTCGAGTCACGGTTCGGTTTGACCGGGCCGAACGCGAGAGCGAACTGGGGCTATGTGTACGGACGATCGTGGATCACCCTGACACCCGCGCGATGGTTCGGTGGTCACGAACCTGTTTGGTCGTTTCATCGTCGTGCTGCGGCATTGCGAGGATGTCAAGTGGCGAATTTTCATGGACTTTGACCAGCCGTCGGCGGATGTCGACCCGACCAAGCCTCACTTTGGGAGTTAAGAAATGCGACTAACGATTGCCGTAACGCTATTTGCCTTCAGCCTCATGGCGCCTGTGTATGCGGAACAAAGACCGCATTCGAAGGGCCACGAAAGAAATCGACGCGATTCTGGCGGTGTTCACCGAGTGGGCTAAGGCGCGGGACGCAGGTGATGTTGAAGGGTGGTAGCGATATACCATCCCGAGATGCGCATCATGACGCGCGATCAGGCTGAATACGTCAGGCACAAGGGCGTGCGCGAATTCTACAGCCAATATTATGCGGTGAAGTCAGGCGCAAGCTTTACGCGTCGATGTCAGGCTGCGCGTGTTTGGCGATGCCGCGTTCGTGACCGGCAAGTTCCTGGCGGTAGATCTCAGCAAAAGAGTCGAGGACCCAGGCTACTATCTCATTGTCGTGCGCAAGGATAAGAGCGGCGCCTGGCGACTCTACCGCGATATTGATACGCCGAGCCCAGACGGGTTATCACTGAAGCCCGGCAACCTGAAGCCCGGCAACTAACGTGCTGCAGTACCGGGCGGTCGCGCTGCAGTTAAGATGTTATCCCATCAACCGTGCGGTTGGGGTGACGGAGTCTCGGGAGATCATCAACGCGAATCTGGCGCGTCTCGATCCAGCGCTCGACGGCCTGCGGATCATCGCTGGCGAGGACGTCAAGCTCGTCGTGCTGCCGGAGTATCTGTTTACAGGCTTTCCACTCGGTATCTCGGTGCCGGAGTGGGCGAAGCGCGCTGCGTTCGATCCGCAGGGCGCCGAGTATCAGGCGCTTGCGCAAATGGCCTCCAAATACGGGATTTATCTCTGCGGTAACGCGTACGAGACGGACCCGCACTTTCCCGGCATTTTCTTCCAGGCTTGTTTCGTCTTCGATCCGACCGGCAAGCGTGTCCTGACGTATCGCCGGCTGACGTCAATGTTCTCGCCGACGCCGCATGACTACTGGGATCGGTATTTGGCGATCTACGGTCGTGATTCGATCTTCCCCGTCTCACGCACCCCGATTGGCAACTGGCGGTGATAGCGTCTGAGAAATTCTGTACCCCGGGTGGTGCTGTTTTGCGCTACGCGGAGCTGAGGTTTTATGTCACCCGAGCTCTGAGCCATTAATGATGGGGCTGACACCCAAGGACATCGCTAAGCGGGCGCGGGCGATCGAGAATCTGGCATATGTCGTTTCTGCTAACACGGCGGGTATCGATAAGATCCCATATCTCGAGGCGACCTGCGACGGTCTGTCGAAGATCATCGATTTTCACGGTCGGGTGTTAGTGGAGGCTGGACCGGGCGAGTCCGCGGTCGCCTACGCCGATATCAACATCAGCGCATTACGCCGTGAACGCAACAAGGCGCAGCAGAACAACTTCCTGTCGCGCATGCGGATGGAGCTCTATGCGGACACCTATGCACGCAAGGATTTCTATCCCGCTAACAACTTGGTTGATAGCGAGCCATCGCGAGAGCATTTCAGAGCACAGCAGGCGGCAGTGATTGTTCGGCTGCGTGATCTCGGCGTGATCGAACCGGAGTCTTGATCCGTGTTGAATAGTCAACCAACGGGCGGCAAGGTGGAGCTGGTGTTGTGAGTACAGTCAATCGACGGCAGGTGGTCGGCGGCTTGGGCGCGTTGTCTTTGATGAGCAATCGACTGCGCGCGAATACGCCACGTTGGGACGTCATTGTCGTGGGAGCGGGTATTTCGGGTTTGCGGACTGCACTGGAGCTCGAGACGCAGGGCTTGACGGTGAAAGTGCTCGAGGCACGGAATCGGATCGGCGGGCGCCTCTACACACACGACGATGTGCCCAATGGTCCGGAGGCGGGTGGCAGCGTGATAGGTGGCCTGTATGCGCGCGTGCAGGACACTATCAAGCGGTTTGGCTTGGATCTTGAGCCAATGCGCCCGCGCGAACCGCTCGAGAATCCACCGAATGAGCTGCAAGAGCGCGTGGTGTTTCATCTCAAAGGCCGTTATTTGCGCTTTGATGATTGGCCGACGTTCGACGGTAACCCGTTTCCGCAAGCGTTTCGCTCAACGCCGCCATGGAGCTTGGATCTCGCCATGCTGGGGGCTAACAACCCGCTCGAGCAGCTAGACGACTGGCTCACGCCGCAAGCGAGCAAGTATGACGTGCCGCTTGCTACGACGCTCAAGCAGATGGGACTGTCGGATGCCGGCATCGCCATGGGCGTCGCCTTGAACCAGGCTTATGGTCAATCGCCGACCACTGTTTCCACACTGCATCTGTTGCAGCTGCTCGCTTGGGCCAAGCATCAGCGGCAGCGCGGTGATGTCTATTTTCACATCAAAGGCGGGAATCAGCGTATGCCGGAGGCCATGGCGAAGGCGCTGAAGGAACCGGTCGAACAATCTTGCCCGGTATTTGCGCTGCACGATCATGGCAAAGGCGTGACAGTGGAGACGGCGCACGGAGCGCTCGAGGCTAAACGCGTCCTGGTGAGTGTGCCATGCACGGCTCTGCGGCATATCAAGATCACGCCGGAGCCGCCGCGGGCGCAGCGCCTCGGGATCGATACGCTGACCTACAGCACCTCGACGCAGGTGTTGTTTCGCGTCGACGACGCCTATTGGGAACAGGACGGCCTGCCGCCAACAATCTGGTCCGACACGGAAATCGGTCAGTTGTTAGCATTTCCGTATGGCCCGGCTGGCGCCACGCAATCCGCTTCACTCTGGATATCGGGAGTCGCCGCCCTTGAGGCAGACAAACTCTCGCACTCAGCTCTGGTGGAGCGGAGCATGGCAGTGCTGAAGCGCATTCGCCCGAAAGCCGCCAAAGCTCTAACACCAATCAAGGTATTTTCCTGGCAACAGGAACGCTACACGGGTGGTACGTGGGCCTCCTGGGCGCCGGGCCAGATCACTGCCTTTGCCAATCAGATCAGCCAGATCCACGGCCGGATCCACTTCGCTGGCGAGCATACCGCGCGTCTCGAGCGCGGCATGGAGGGAGCCATGGAGTCTGCCGACCGGGCGATACTCGAGCTTCTCGAGCGGACGCTGTGATTGAATAGGCAGGTGCCCTCCTAACTCTGATTGGCCCTATCAGTTAGATGCGCTGATAGAACTCGAGCAGCTCATCGTCAGGGCCGTAGTAGCTGCGTGCCCTGACGTTGCCTAACAGCGGGGCACGCACTTCGACTGCGGCGCTACAAGGCTCCGTCCCGATGCTTGTCAGCAGTTGCATCGTGGCGTCGAGATTGTCGGTTTCCATCGCGATCGACAGAATGCCGGTGTTAGGCGGTACGGCAATAGTTCGTTGTGATTGGCCCGGCCAACCAACGTACTGTGCGATTTCGATCCGTCCCAAAGAAGCATCGCCCCGCACCATGTTGATGTTGTGCAGCGACGTGCCTTTGGGGATGTTGAAAAATGATTCCATGTTCTCGAGCATTTTGTCGTACCAGGGTCGGTAACCGAGTGCGGCATAGAATCGTGCTGAGCGACGTGCGTCGCTGACATGCAACGCGACGGTCTGTAGTGACGAACACCGGCCGTCGTAGGCGGCCAGGAGGGAACCTGGGGCAGGCTCCAGTTCGAAGACGTCGAGGATATTGCCGTCCGGGTCGTATGACAGTGAGTCCCACGCGGATATTTCCGCGGAGACAGTCCAGTGCGTAGGCTTTGCTTTGGACCGACCGCCGTGCTCGAGGATCTTGTCGATCGCTGGCTGGATCTTCGGTACGCGTATGTTGAGCGCGTAGTGGCCGTAGTTCTCAGGATGTTGGTAATCACCCCAGATCCGCTTCCCGGGTTGGTCAAACTGCACCAATTGCAGCAATCGGTGGTTGCGCCTGCAGGACCTAGTAGCGCCGCTTTTCCCGTCATCCCAGCCGGCATGTTCCACAAGGATTCGTAGCCGGTGCCGGCGACATCGGCCTCACCGTGACTGATGTAGTCAAAAGTCGTCTCATAATAGCGACGCGCCAAATCCAGATCGCGTACCGCCACTGTTGCCTTGCGAATTTCACTAATCGTCATGTGCTTGCCTCCAACCATTCGATCAACGGGATTTCGGGGTAAATTTCTGGGCTAGAATACCGCGGCCCGCGCGCGCGCGTAACCAACCGCTCGGCCTACCGGACGACGACCACTATGACTCACTCTTGTCTTGGCGCATTGCCATCGCGCCGCAAAGCCCTGCTTTGGCTTGCCGTTGCCTTGGCTATTTCCGCCTGCACGCCGCAAGGCGGACCGCCAGAGTTTCCGCCACCCGAGGTCAACGTCGCGCTGGTCGTCGATCGCGAGATAACGGAATGGGATGCATTCGACGGCCGCATCGCAGCGATCGAATCGGTCGAGAGCCGCTCGCGGGTCACCGGCTATTTGGCCGGCGTACCTTTTCGCGAGGGTGGAGAAGTCGCCAAAGGTGCGCTGTTGTTCACGGTGGACGATCGTGAGTATCGCGCTGCGCTCGCCAGCGCAAAGGCGAACACTGCACGCGCTGCGACCAGACTTGAGGTGGCGCGAGCCGAGTTGCAGCGCTCCGAGAAACTGCTCGCAATCCGCGCTGTCTCGCAGGAGGAGATCGAGACTCGGCGCGGTGAGGTGAGCCAAGCAACTGCCGATTTGCAGGCGGCGCGGGCGGGTGAGCAGCAGGCCGCACTCAATGTCGAGTTCACCCGCATCAAGTCGCCGATCGCGGGCTTCGCGGGAGCCGCTGCGGTGCGTCCCGGTAACCTGGTGACGGCTGCCAGTGCGCTCCTAACGACCGTCGTCTCGATCGATCCGATCTATGTCGAATTCCAGGGTGACGAGCGCATGTACCTGAAGTATCAGGAAATGGCCCGCGCCGGTGAACGCGGCAGTTCACGCGACACACGCAATCCGGTGCGAGTGGGTCTTGCCGATGAGCAGGGCTTCCCGCACGAGGGCGAAATGGTGTTTGTGGACAATGCGCTAGACCCTGGCACTGGAACGATCCGTGCTCGCGCCATCCTCGACAACAAAGACCGCGTGTTCACACCGGGGTTGTTTGCCCGAGTGCAGTTGTTAGGCAGTGGCAAGCGCCGCGCGTTGCTGATCAACGAACGCGCCATCGTTACCGACCAGGATCGGAAATATGTATTTGTCGTAGGCAACGACAACACGGCGATGCGTAAGGATATTACCCTCGGCGTGCAAGTGGAGGGCATGCGAGTCGTTCAAGATGGTCTTACTGCGACTGATCGCATTATCGTCAACGGCGTTCGGAAAATCTTTTTTCCTGGGATGCCCGTGAAACCGTTTCTGGTGCCGATGGATCAGCCGGAACTTGTTACCGCACCAGCTGCTCCCGCGGCACAATCCGCTGCCGCTCCATGAAGCTAGACGCGGCCCGCTTCTTTATCGATCGCCCGATCTTTGCGGGCGTATTGTCGATTGTTATTTTTGTTGCTGGCCTGCTCGCTATCCCGGCGCTACCGATCAGTGAGTATCCCGAAGTCACACCGCCCACGGTCCAAGTGCGCGCCGTGTATCCGGGCGCCAATCCCACTGTGTTGTCACAGACCGTCGCCGCGCCACTCGAAGAGGTGGTTAACGGCGTCGACAACATGATCTACCTTAAGTCGGTGGCAGCATCCGACGGCGTCATGACGCTCGACGTTGTGTTCGCGATTGGCACTGACGTCGATCTTGCGCAGGTGCAGGTCCAGAACCGTGTCGCGCAAGCGTTGCCGCGGTTGCCCGAAGCGGTGCGTCAACTCGGCGTGTCGACCGTCAAAGCATCGTCGACACTCACGATGGCCGTGTTCCTGAAGTCCGACGATCCAAAATACGACGATTTGTATCTGCGTAATTACGCTGGGCTGCACGTGCGTGATGAGCTCAATCGGATCGAGGGCGTCGGGCAGGTCTTTTCGCTTGGCGGCGGGGACTACTCAATGCGTGTCTGGCTTGATCCGGACAAACTCGCGGCGCGCGATATCGCAGCGAGCGATGTAGTTGGGGCACTGCGCGAGCAGAATATCCAGGTGTCAGCTGGCTCGATCGGCGGGCCGCCGCAGGCGCGCAGCGTCGATACGCAGATGGCGATTAATGTGCAAGGACGGTTGAGCACGGTTGAGGAATTTGGTGACGTCATCGTCAAGACCGGTGCCGCTGGCCAACTGACGCGCGTCAATGACGTCGGCCGAGTCGAGTTAGGAGCATCGGAGTATGCGCTGCGAGCGCTCAGCAACAACGTACGCAGCTTCGCGCTAATCATCTTTGAGGCGCCGGGCGCGAACAGCATCGCCGTATCGGACGACGTACGGGCGACGATGGCCCGATTGGCGCGAGAGTTCCCCCCCGGCATGTACTGGTCGGTGGACTACGATCCCACGACGTTCGTCCGACAATCGATCAGATCCGTCGTGACCACACTGCTGGAAGCCATACTGCTGGTTGTAGTTGTCGTGATCGTGTTTCTTCAGACCTGGCGCGCGTCGATCATCCCGTTGTTGGCGGTGCCCGTCTCCATCGTGGGAACATTTGCTGTGCTGCTGTTGTTCGGCTTTTCGATCAACACGCTGACTTTGTTCGCGATGGTGCTTGCTATTGGCATCGTGGTGGACGATGCGATTGTCGTCGTCGAGAATGTCGAGCGGAATATCGAAGCAGGGCTCAGGCCGAGGGATGCAGCGCATCGGGCCATGGAGGAAGTATCGGGTCCGATCATTGCCATCGGACTGGTACTCACTGCGGTGTTCGTGCCGATCGCATTCATTGGCGGCGTAACCGGGCAGTTCTACCGCCAGTTCGCCGTGACCATTGCAATTGCCACGATCATTTCCACCATCAACTCGCTGACCTTGTCGCCGGCGTTAGCGGCTGTTCTGCTACGCGAGCACGACGCACCGAAAGATCGCGTGACGGGCTGGGTGGACACGATGTTTGGCTGGGCATTTCGCCCCTTCAATCGTTTCTTCTCGCGTTCGAGCGTGGGCTATGCCCGGCGCGTGACGGCGCTGATCGGCAAACGACGTTACGCGGTAGCCGGCTATGTCGTGATGTTGGTGCTGGCAGTGCTGGCCTTCCGTGCTGTCCCTGCCGGGTTCATTCCAACACAGGACAAGCAATATCTGTTCGCGGGCGCCTTACTACCCGAAGGTGCGTCGCTCGATCGAACCGAGGCAGTTACTCGCAAGCTGACCGAGATTGCGCTGCAGATGCCGGGCGTCGACAAGGTAGTTGCCTTGCCCGGACTCAACGCGCTGCAAAACGCGAACACACCAAACTTTGCCACTGTGTTTATTGGTCTTAAGCCACCGTCGGAACGCAGCATCAAAGCGACCGAGCTCGTGCAGCGGCTCGGCTACGCGTACAGCGGCATCAAGGAAGGGTTGGGTTTTGCGCTGATGCCGCCCGCCGTGATCGGCTTGGGCAACGCTGCCGGGTTCGAGATGTTCGTGCAAGACCGTGCCAATGTGGGCTTCGGCGAGCTCAACAATAATGTGCAGGCGCTAACTGGCCAACTGCGGCAGACACCTGGCTTCGACCCCTTTTCGATTCTCTCTTCATTCCAACCGAACGTCCCGCAGCTTGAAGCGACCGTCGATCGCACCAAGGCCAAGCAGCAAGGCGTCGCACTCAATGACCTGTTCGACACCTTGCAGATCTATCTCGGCTCGGCCTACGTCAACGACTTCAATCTCTTCGGTCGCACGTATACCGTCTACGCGCAGGCGGACTCGCAGTTCCGCGATGACATTGCCGACATTGCCCGACTCAAGGTGCGCAACAGTGCGGGTGGCATGGTGTCGGTTGGCGGGCTGGTTGAGTGTCCGACAGTCGTTCGGGCCCGATCCCGTGGTGCGGTTCAATGGCTATCCTGCAGCGGACGTTTCCGGTGCCACCACCGCCGAGATGTCGTCGGACCAGGCCTTGCAGACTGTTGCACGACTGGCCAACGAAACGCTCGCCAAAGGACTGACCTTCGAGTGGTCCGGTCTGTCCTATCAACAGTCAATCCAGGGAAATGCGGCGCTGCTGGTCTATCCGCTGTGTGTCTTACTCGTGTTTCTGGTGCTAGCGGCCTTGTACGAAAGCTGGACGTTGCCGCTCGCCGTCATATTGATCGTCCCGCTTTGCCTGCTGGCGGCGATCGGCGGCACGTGGCTGCTGAATCTGCTGCATGGTGTCTGGTTGGGCATCTTCGGCAGTTCAGGTCCGCCAACGTTTCTCGACAACAATATTTTCACGCAGATCGGGTTAGTTGTACTGATGGGGTTAGCTTGCAAGAACGCCATCCTGATCGTGGAGTTCGCGCGTGAGCTCGAGCATCAGGGCCGCGATACGGTGGCTGCGGCGATCGAGGCCTCGCGTCTACGCCTGCGACCCATCTTGATGACCAGCTTTGCATTCATCATGGGCGTCGTGCCACTGGTGTTCGCAACCGGCGCGGGGTCCGAGATTCGCTACGTGATGGGCGTGACGGTGTTCCTGGGTATGCTGGGCGTGACGTTCTTCGGTCTGTTCCTGACGCCGGTGTTCTATGTCTTGCTACGGCGCTTGGCAACCCGCAAAGACCGCCGCGCTGCACGAGCTGGCCATGTTTGATCGCCGTTGCATAGCAGTGACCGTTATTCCTGCCTGTTGGCAGGTTGTGCGATCGGTCCAGACTTTGAGCGTCCTGTGCCGCCGGTGCCTGTCGAAATGTCGCAGGCTTCCGGGCCCATCTATAACACGACCAAGCCGGTTGTTAGTGATTTATGGAGCAGCTTCGACGAGCCGGAGCTTGACGCGTTGATCGTGCGAGCCTCGCAGGAGAATCGCAGCCTCGCGCAAGCGGTGGCACGTTTGGACCAGGCGCGTGCCTTGCGTGGCCTGACGATCTTCGGGCTACTGCCAACAGTCACCGCAGCAGCTAGCCGCGAGCGTAGCGAGCCGAGTGGCAGCGACCCATTCTTGCCGCCAGGACAGGGACCCACGGCGGTGTATCGCGCTGGTTTTGACGCGAGTTGGGAGATCGATGTGTTTGGCGGAGCGCGGCGTGCCGCGGAGGCAACGCGCCGGGATTTTGACGCTACTGCGGCCGATCAGGCCGCAGTCAGGCTTGCAACAATTGCGGAAGTCGCGCAAACATGGTTCGCGTTGCGGGGTGCCGAACAGCGGCTGGCCATCCAACGGCGCAATCTCGCCAATCTGCGCGAGGACCAGCGGATTCTCGAGGCGCGACTCGAGGCGGGGCGCGGTACCGCGCTCGATACCGCACGACAGCGCACGTTATTAGCCTCGGTTGCTGCGCAAGTGCCCGTATTGGAAGCCGAAGTGATCCGCCAAGAGCAGCGGTTGGCCGTGTTGACCGTGTTGCCGGTTGTGGAGTTGCGGGATAAATGGCTCGTCGCCGAGAAAGCGCTGCCCGAGCCACCGTCACTGGTTGCAACGGGCGATCCTGTGGCTTGGCTGCAGCGTCGGCCCGATGTGGCGGCGGCCGAGCGACGGCTGGCCGCGGCAACGGCGCGTATCGGCGTCGAACAGGCTAATTTCCTGCCGCGTTTATCATTGACGGGCTCGTTTGGTTACACGGCGCAGTCGCGCGGCGAGCTATTCGAAGCGGCAACGCAGCGACTCAGTTACGGGCCGACGTTGTCGTGGAGCTTCCTCGACGTAGGGCGGGTACGTCAGCGCGTGCAGGGTGCGAAGGCGCGGGCTCGCGAAGCACTGGCGTTCTACGATGAGACGGTACTGCGTGCGCTGGAGGAGACTGAGAACGCGCTTGCCGGCTATCGCTCCGCCACGGCCGTGTTAGCAGCATTGGATGTCGGGTTGGCGGCCGCGCGCGAAGCTGCTGAGATCGCCCGCGCGAGATTTGACGCGGCGCCGGTGACTATCTGGCTGTACTGGATGCGGAGCGCACGCAGTTGGATGTCGAGGATCGCTTTACTCAAGGCTCTGTTGTCCGCGCCACGTCGCTGGCGGTTCTTTATAAGGCTCTCGCCGGGGACTTCGCGCGCGCAGAATGACGAGTACGTCGCTGACATTGGAGTCTTTCGGCGCCGATTTGCGCGCGGTGGTCGTGGGTGCGAATGGTGGCATCGGTGCGGCGCTTGTCAGTGCGTTGGCGGCTTCGCCGCGCGTCGCGCGCGTCTATGCGACCGCGAGGCCGGCGGCGTGGACCAGCGAGCCCGGATCGCAGCACAAGGTGACGCGTTGCCAGATGGATGTGACGGACGAACAATCCATTGTCGAGCTCGCAGCGCGATGTCGGCAGGATGGCCCGCTGGATATAGTATTAGTCGCGACAGGTGTGCTGCATGACAGTGCCGACTTGCAGCCTGAGAAGAGCTGGAAGTCACTCGACGGCGAAGCGCTTGCGCATTCATTCAAGGTCAACGCAATCGGGCCAGCATTGGTTGCGAAGCATTTCATGGCTTTGCTGACATCTCAACGCAAGAGCGTCTTTGCGGTTTTGTCGGCCCGAGTTGGGTCGATCGAAGACAATAGACTCGGCGGTTGGCACGCTTATCGGGCCTCCAAGGCGGCACTCAACATGCTGATGCGTACCTGCTCAATTGAGCTGGCGCGCCGTAACGCAAACGCAATCTGCGTCAGTCTGCATCCTGGGACGGTAGACACAGCGCTGTCGCGCCCTTTCCAGACGAACGTGCCTGCGGGTAAGCTGTTTCCCCCCGCATTGGCTGCAAGTCAGCTGCTGGCGGTAATCGATCACCTCGACGCCAACGCATCGGGTGGCTTTTACGCTTGGGATGGCGAGCGCATTCCGTTCTAGAAGGCGGAAGAGGGCGACTACTGTGAGTATTGATCGATTTGGCGACCAGACGATCGTCGTGACTGGTGGTGCTGGCGGCATAGGCGCCGGGATTGCAAAAGCGTTCGTGGCTGCGGGCGGTCAAGTAGTCGTTGCAGACGTGGCCGTTGCGGCAGCCCAGCTGCTCGTTGCTGAGCTTGGAAAGTCTGCGCGCTACCTGCCGCTCGACGTTACCGACGAATCGAGTTGGATCAGCGTGCTCGATAGCGTTGATCGAGAGTACGGTGGGCTGGATGTGCTTGTCAATTGTGCTGGCTACTACCAACCCAACGTGCCGTTTGAAGAGATGCCGCTCGCGCTATGGCGCAAGCACTTCGCGATCAATGCCGACGGCGTGTTTCTCGGCTGCAAGCATGGCATCCAGAGGATGAAGCAGCGTGGCGGTGCGATTGTGAACATTGGCTCTGGTATGTCTATCAAGGCGATCGCAACCGCGAGCGCGTACTGCGGTTCTAAAGCTGCTGTGCTGATGACCACCCGAACGGCGGCAGCCGCCGCTGGCGCTTACAGCATTCGAGTCAACGCCGTGTCGCCAGGACCCGTTCCCACCGCCATGCTGCGCGGCAATCTCGTCGCCGATCAGACCGAGGATGAACTGATTCAGTCGTTAGGGCAGTTCAGTGCATTGCAGAGGCTCGCCACACCGGCTGACGTCGTCGCTCACGCTGTGCTGTTTCTGTCCGACCGTGCCAGCGCCAACATCACCGGAGTCTTCTTGCCTGTTGATGCGGGTAATCTCGTCGGTGCCTGACCGGCGCAGTGTATTTCGCCGACACACGCAACGATCACACCGACCAACACCGCAGCTTTGCGGCCGATGCGCGTCGAATCGCTGGCGCGCCGGCTAGATTATCTGCTGCGTTCGCGACTCTGGGCGCAGATTCTGGTGGCAATGATTGCTGGCATTGCGCTTGGGCTGGGCTTGTCGCCGAGTGGCGGCGCGTGGGTTTCAGCGGCCCCAGCCGATACGATCGCCGGCTGGCTGGCGCTGCCAGGGCAGGTGTTTCTGGCGCTCATTCAGATGATCGTCATTCTGCTGGTGCTGTCATCGATCATTCTCGGTCTGGCGTCGTTGGTCGTGTTCTATCTGTTGATCGTTGTGTTACTGGCTCGGCGCAATCCTTGGCAGTTCCTGACGGCCGTGCGTGAAGTTCAGTCGCTCGCATTTTCGACGTCGAGCTCTGCGGCCGTCATGCCATTGTCAATGCAGACAGCGCAGACTTCACTTGGCGTACGATCGTCGGTCGCTCAGTTCATTGTACCCTTGGGAGCAACTGTCAATATGGATCGGACGGCGCTCTATCAAGTCGTCGCAGCCTTGTTCTTGACGCAGGTCTACGGTATCGATCTCAGTGCTGGTCAGTTGTTACTACTGGCGGTAACGACAGTTGGTGCATCCATTGGTTCGCCCAGCACGCCAGGTGTGGGTATCGTCATTTTGGCGACGATCGTGGCCGGAATTGGCGTGCCGCCGGCTGGCATCGCGCGCATCATCGGGGTAGACCGAATACTTGATATGCTGCGCACGGCGATCAATGTCGCCGGCGATCTTGCGGCTTGTGTCGTCATGGACCGTTGGCTGCCCGCTGACGCCATGACTTCGTCGCAGTAGCGTTGGCCTGCAGCACTCAGGTTATTGTCTTTCGGCCAGATCTGATGGACGATGTTGTGCAAGTCATCGTGAGCGAATGAGGTGTACGATGCAACTGCAGACTTCGGTCTATGAGCCTGTCGGTGATGAAAAGCTCCGTCAGGATTTCGTGCTTGGCGTGAAACTGTTAGTCAATGGTCGCGTGCAGAATGTGGTGCGCGAGGTGTGTCAGCAAGAGACTGCACCGGCCGTCAAGGCGCTCGGTCGCGAGCCGAGTCGCGCTGCGCTCGCTGTGCCACTGTCGCAAACGCTGGCATTTCGCCAGTGGGCCGCACTCACGCACAGCTCGCAGTCGATGATGTGGCGCGCGATCGAGGCCACCACCCAGCGCGTTGCAAACGCGGCAGCGCAGCGCTTTGCGGCACTACCACCGGCCGCTCAGCGTGCGGGTTCACTTGAGCTCGATCCAAGGCTCGATATTCCCCATCCAATTGGCGACACCGAGATTCACCGTCAGCCGGTGGGCTATGTGTCGGACGGTTCGCCCAACGATCTCACCGCGGGCTTGCGCTACCTCGGCAGCGGCCAGATCTACTCACCCGGCAAGGGTGCCTCCGGAGCGGGTCTCGACGCCCGCGGCCTGCAGTTAGCTAAGCTCATCAAAGAGCGATTTGCGGGGATCAAGCCCAAACGCATCTTGGATCTCGGCTGCGGCATGGGTATGTCGACCCACGGTATGGCGCGCGAGTTTCCGGGCGTCGAGATACATGGTGTCGACGTGGCGCCCGGTCTGCTGCGATTCGGGCATCTATTTGCCGAAGAGCAGGGCACGCCGATCCATTACAAGCAGCGCGACGCTGCGACCACGGGCTACCCCGACGGGTACTTCGATCTGGTCGTCTCCAGCATTCTGTTTCATGAAACTAATCACGACAAACTACCGGCCGTGTTGCGTGAGTGCCGTCGCGTACTGGCGTCTGGGGGTGTGATGTTTCATCTCGATGTCGCCACCCAGGTGGCTCATCAGTCGGTGGCAGATCAGATCATGAATGAGTGGCAAGTCCGTTGGAACGGCGAGCCGTTCTGGATGGGCTTTGCTGAGACGGACATGAAAAAGTCCATCATCGCGGCGGGCTTCGATTCCACCAGCGCATTCGCTGACTATGCGGGCAAGCCTGGTGGTGGCCAGCGACATATCTTTGGTGCGCGCGGCTACGGAGATAGTCGGCTGTTAGCCGGGCCTAACCGGCACGCGAACCGAGCGTTTGAGCGTTTCGAGCACGATGCTGGAGCGGACGTCACGAACCCCGGGCATGCGTAGCAGGCGGCGCAGCGTGAACTCCGAGAGTTCGTCCACGTTGTGAGCGACAACGTGGAGTAGAAAGTCCATTTCGCCAGCCATCGCATAACACGCGAGTACTTCGGGCCGTGCCTGCAGCTCATGACGAAACCGTTCGACGATCTCGTCGGTGTGCTGCTGTAGTTTGATTTCCACGATGGCTTGAACCGTGTGCCCCACTTTCTTGGGGTCAACGATCGCCGCGTAACCTTCGATGACGCCGCTTTCCTCGAGTTGGCGCACTCGTCGCGCACACGGGGTCGCCGTCAATCCCACTTTGGTGGCGAGGTCCACGATCGGCATGCGGCCGTCCTGCTGCAGGGTGTCCAGTATTCGTAGGTCGGTCTTATCGAGCTTTGCATTAGAGGAATCAGCCATTTATAGACCTAAAGAAACAATAAAGCGCCAATGTATGACAACCATTTAGCACATTTCTAGCGAATCCACTGCCCAAATCGCCGCAAAATACTCCCATGGTTCAGCCCCCAACAGCCCCGACACAAACGATAGTCGCCTTGCGCGGCAATTACGAAGTTGCGACCGCGGACTATCGGGTGCCGCAGAATTACTCGCACTACGCGGCGGACGAGCAGGCGATCTGGCGCGAGCTCTATGCCGGCCAGCTGAAGCTGCTGCCGGAATACGCCGCACCGGAATTCGTTGCGGGCCTCGCTCGCCTGCAGGCCTCGTCAGAGCAGATCCCCCGACTGGAGGAAGTTAGTGAGCGGTTGCAGCAGCTCACGGGTTGGCAGGTGATCGGCGTTCCCGGGTTAATACCCGAAGATGTTTTTTTTGCGCACTTGGCTGCCCGTCGTTTTCCGGTAACGGTTTGGATGCGTCGTCGGGAGGAACTCGACTATCTGGTAGAGCCGGACTTGTTTCATGATTTCTTCGGTCACTTGCCGATGCTTGCGCACCCTGTGTTCGCCGACTACGTGCAAGCGTATGGTGTGCTTGGGACGCGTGCGCCGCATCTCGGGGCGCTCAAGATGTTGGCGCGGCTGTATTGGTATACGGTGGAGTTTGGCTTGATCAAGAGCGATGCTGAACTGCACGCCTATGGTGCTGGCATTCTCTCCTCCAGCGGTGAGACCGTGTTTGCGCTCCGTGGCGCCAATCCACAGCGGGTGGCGTTCGATCTGCAAACCGTCCTGCGCACGGACTATCTGATCGATGCTTTTCAGAAAACGTATTTTGTGTTGGGCAGCTTTGATGAGTTGTTCGATACCGTGTTGGGCGCAGATTTTGGCGCCCTGTTTGCCGCGTGGAGCGATGTTCCTGGTTTCGCGCCGGGCGCGGTCCCGTTAAGCTCGTCTGCAGCATGGCAGCGAGACACGATGGTGCAGGGGGCGGTAGGCTAGAGGGCACCGCGTCGGCTTTCAAACCCGGGGTTTTGACACCCGTGGCGCCGTTAGTGCGTCGCCTCGTTGCGCCAAACGCATCTTTAATGACCGGGCCCGGGACTAACACTTATCTACTGGGTGATCCGGTGGTCGCGATCATCGATCCGGGTCCCAATGACGCCGGTCATATTGCGGCAATCTTGGCTTTTGCGCCGCAGGCACGGTGCGTGTTCGTCACGCATACTCACGCGGACCATTCACCTGCCGCGCGTGTCGTGGGCGAGCGATTGGGTGCTGAGCAGATCGGGCGGTTGCCGCCGGACGATGGTCGTCAGGACCTGTCGTTCCGCCCGGATACGCAGCCTGTGCGCGACCAAATCTTCGACTTGGGTGAGCTTGCGCTGAAGGCCATTGACACGCCGGGCCATGCGTCAAACCACGTGTGCTATCTGTTGCAGCCCGGCGGACTGCTGTTCTCGGGCGACCATCTATTGGAAGGTGTGACACCGGTGATTCTCGCCCCCGATGGCGATATGGCAGCGTATCTGGATTCACTCGAGCGACTGAAGAGTTATCCCCTCGAGCAGATCGCCCCAGGCCACGGTGGCCTGTACGGTGCGCCGATGCAGGCGATCGATGCGGTCATCGCACATCGACTCACGCGCGAACGCGAAGTGCTGGCCGCGTTGCATGCCGTCGGTGCGGTGAGTATCGATGCGCTGCTGCCGCAGATCTACCGACATGTACCGACGGCCTTGCAGCGGTTTGCACGCTGCTCGCTCGAGGCCCACTTGATCAAGCTCGAGCGAGATGGTCGTTGCCGCCAGCACGGCCTGCAAGACGCACAAGACACACAAGACACACAAGATACAAGGGTTTGGTCCGCGTGACGCGCCACGGCTTGGGCGTGGAGCTGCGGCACGTCGATCTCCATCGCGGCGATCGGGCGGTGCTGCACGATATCAACTGGACTATCACGCCTGGGCAGCGCTGGGTGCTCACCGGCGACAATGGTGCTGGCAAGACGCAGCTCATGAAGTTGGTCAGCGGCGCGCTTTGGCCCACACCCACGGGTCGCGCGGTGCGGCGTTATCTACTCGAGGGTGAGGTGTTCGAGGCGCCTGCGGGTGTGCTCGATGAAATTGCCTACATTGGCGCAGAAAGACAGGATCGTTATGAGCGCTATGGGTGGAACTTCACGGCAGAAGCAGTCGTTGGTACTGGGCTGTATCGCACCGATATACCGCTCGACAAGTTGTCGGCTGCGGATCGTCGGGAGAGCAAACGCGTGCTGGCCCAGCTCAGTGTGGCGGTGCTGGCGAAACGCCGGTTTCTGACGCTGTCGTATGGCGAGCGCAGGCTGGTCTTGTTAGCGCGAGCGATGGCGACACGGCCGCGGTTGCTGTTGTTGGACGAGGCCACCAATGGCCTCGATGCGGAGCACCATGGCAAATGGTTGCGCTGGCTCGAGGCGACGGTGCGTACGCCGCTGACCTGGGTGTTGAGCACACATCAGGCAGCCGACATACCCGCTTGCGTCACGCATGCTCTGACGCTGCAGCGCGGTCGAATTGTCAGTCAACAGCCCGCCAAGTTGCCCACGCTGCGCCGGGTGCTCGCCCGCGCCGAAGCCGCGCGCGCGACCTGCGCCGATCTCCCGCAGCGACGGTTGCGGCGGCACGTGTCGTCCAACGCAACTAGCTCGACATCGAACGCGCCGCTGGTGCGCTTGCGACAGGCGTCGGTTTTTCTGGACGGACATCCGGCGCTGCGCAGCGTGTCGATGACTGTTCGGCCGGGCGATTTCTGGGTAATCACAGGTGCGAACGGCAGTGGCAAGACGACCTTGCTGCGCACGCTCTACGGCGACCATGGCGTGGCGGACAGCGGCAGTATCGAGCGCTGCGGCGTGACCGCCGGCGTACCGCTCGATGAGTTCAAGCAGCGCATTGCCTATGTGGCACCGCATCTGCAAACGGACCAGCCGCGCTCGCTGACGGTGCTGGAAGTCGTGGCGTCGGGGCGTTATGCGAGCATTGGTCTGAACGAGGCACTCACGCCTGCGGATCGAACCGCCGCGCAGCGGGCATTGCGTGTTTTCGATGCGCAGCATCTGGCAACGCGCAGGCTGGCCGAGCTCTCGTACGGACAACTGCGTCGCGTGTTGTTTGCCAGGGGCTGGGTAGGTGAACCGCGCTTCGCGCTGCTTGACGAGCCTTTTGCGGGGCTCGATCCCGTGACACGTGCCGACCTGCTGGACCGGGTGGAGCGCTTTGTCGCCGCGGGGGGTGCCTGTGTGCTGGCGACTCATAACACGCTGGAGTGGCCGCGCCGGGTGACAGGTCGGTTGCGGCTGCGTGTCGGCAAGGCTCGGCGGTTCTAGGCGTTGTACAGTACGTTGCGGGTTTTGGGGCCGGCAGCGTGTCTCGCCGCGCTCGCCACGCGGTCTGCCGCTTGCGTGGCTGCCGCAGCCGCAGCGAATGATGCGACGATTAGCCTAACGATTGGTGCACCAAAGGTGGCCGGAGACTATCCAAGATGCTGACGAATCAATGGTATGTGGCAGGCGAGGCGGCAGCTGTTACGACCGCGCCTGTAATGGTTCGACTGCTGGGGCAGGATCTGGTCGTGTTCCGCGATGCCACGGGCAAGCTCGCGTGCCTCTCGGACATCTGCATCCATCGCGGTGCCGCGCTGTCCCGCGGCCGCACGGTCGATGGGTGTGTGGAGTGTCCTTATCACGGCTGGCGCTATGATCGCGACGGTCGGGTGACGAAGATCCCGGCCGAGCCAGACGCCAAAATTCCGGCCCGCGCGCGCATCGATGCCTACCCGACAGTG
The DNA here is from genome assembly GCA_016703895.1 of Pseudomonadota bacterium. Taxonomy (GTDB): domain Bacteria; phylum Pseudomonadota; class Gammaproteobacteria; order Steroidobacterales; family Steroidobacteraceae; genus CADEED01. Next base: position 81,545 of record JADJBE010000007.1, on the reverse strand, counting down.
GAGAAGTACGGTTGGATATGGGTGTTCCTCGGTGATGAACCGGAGCACTCGCGAGCACCGATTCCGGATATGCCGGAGTACGATGATCCGGCGATACGCTGGGTACGCGGTGAATGGAATTGGCGGGTCAACTACCACCGTGCCGTGGAGAACGGACTTGACTTCGCGCATGCACCTTTCGTGCATGGGTCCACCTTCGGCGATCGCGAGCGCCCGCAGATCAGCGATTTCAGTGTCGAGGAAGCCGAATGGAGTGCGCGCTCACGCATGATCATGTCCGTGCCACACCGATCGCGTGGTCTGTGGAGTCTGGGCTCGAAGAAGAACAACCCGGCGATCCGGCAGGTCGAGGCGCGACCCTGGTTTCATCTGTCAGGACCGATCGTCGGACTGGAGCTGTTTCCGCGCGAGGGTTGGCGCATCTGGCTGCGCTCGGCGCACACCCCGGTCGATGAATACACGACCAAGTCGTGGTGGCTCATGGGCCGTAACTTCATGAAAGCCAAGTTCTTCGACAAAGACACGATCAAACGCAACGTCAAGATCTTTGCGGAAGACGCCGAGATCATCCAGTTCCTGAAGCCTGAACTCGTGCCTGACAGTCTGCGCGATGAACTGACTGTCAAGACCGATGGCTTGCAGGTGGCTTACCGGCGCAAGGTGCGAGCGCTCGAGCAGCGCGGCTGGAAGGTGGACACGGCACAGCTCGAAGCCGAGTTCGTCGGCAGACGGGCGTGTTCGCTGCCATCCCCAGGGCGCAGCGATGGTAGCTTTGTACTGCAACGAGTACCGCTAACAAGCCTCAAGCAGGGCGCAGCTGAGTGAGTTCGCCGGGCTGGTCTGGTGAAGAGCGAAAGTTTGGCCCGGTATTTCTGCAGCCGGGAGTTCAGACACGCAATGTTCTGACGTTGTTGTATGGCGCTTTCGTCGCCATCGGGTTGCTCACGTTCCTGAAGACGATGCAGCCCTACCTGTTCAACGTGACGTTGCAGGTGCCGATAGCCGAGCAGGGGAGCGTGAGCGGCTGGCTCGAGGTGCTGGCCGAACTTGTGATCATTGCCACGATCGGTGCGTTCGGTGCACTGGCCGACCGAATCGGGCGACGACCCGTGTTTGCGCTGGGATTTTTCTTGTTGGGCATCGGCTACTACCTGCTGCCGCTGGCGCATTCGTTGCCCGGAGTTCGCCGCGTATCGTGCCATCTTTGCCTTGGGGTCGGCGGCCACCGGCGCAATGCTCGCCACCGTACTTGTCGACTACCCCAAGGACCGGTCGCGCGAGAGCCTGACGGCGTTCGTCTACATCATGAACGGTCTCGGTGTGGTGGTGTTCGCTGTCGTGCTCGCCAAACTACCCACCTGGATCCAGGCCGCGGGCGCAACGCCCATCTGGGCGGGGCGATGTACGTTGTTCACGATCGGCGCCATTTGCTTTTTCAGCGCGCTCATGATGCGTGGCCTGAAGCCGGGCACGCCGACACAGAAGCCGGCGCGCGAGCCGCTGCTCATGTTGATGCGCCAGGGCTTTTCGGCAGGCCGCAACCCGCGCGTCGCGCTCGCCTATGGCACTGCATTTGCGTCGCGCGGCGATATCGCGGTGGTTGGCACCTTCTTGACGCTGTGGGCCACCGTCGCGTCGATGCAGTCCGGCAGCGACGAGGCGACGGCCGCGGCCCGCACTGGCATCCTCATTGCGATCGTGCAATCGGCTGCACTGGTTTGGGCTGGTGTTTTTGCCTGGATTGCCTCCAAGTTCGACCGGATCACGGCGTTGGCGATCGCGATGTTCCTGGCGGTCGTCGGCTACACGGCGTTTGCGATGGTCGAAGATCCCAATTCCTCGGCTGCGATCATTCCGGGTGTGTTGCTTGGCATCGGGCAAATGAGCGCGATCTTGTCGAGCCAGGTATTGATCGGCCAGGAAGCGCCACGCGAGACAAGTGGCTCGGTACTCGGCGTTTACGGATTCTTTGGCGCGATTGGCATCCTGTTCGTGTCAGTCGTGGGCGGGACTCTGTTTGATAGCTGGTGGCCAGGGGCACCGTGCATGATCATGGCAGTGGCGAATGGAGTCTTGCTCATCTGGGCGTTAGTCGTTCGGCGCGTCGCGCCCGGTCCGCAGCTCGACCAGGCTGCAGCGTAAGTCAGGATGAACAAGAATATCGGCGTGTTGTGGTTGATCATTCTGATCGACCTGATTGGCTTTGGTCTGACCACGCCATCATTTCCGTTGGTCCTCAAGCAGATGAATGCCGATCCGTTCTGGCTGACGTTTGCAGGTCCTGGCGTTTATTCATTGTTCCAGCTGGTGTTTACGCCAATCTGGGGTCGCTTGAGCGATGCCTATGGGCGCCGCCCGATCTTGATGCTGAGCATGTTAGGCGCGTTCATCAGCTATCTCATGATGGCGCAAGCCGATTCCGTCGGGATGCTGATCGCTACGCGGGCGCTCGGCGGCATCATGTCGGGCAATATTGGCGCGGCGTTCGCCTATGTTGCAGATGTCAGCGAGCCCAAGAATCGCGCCAAGTCCATCGGGATACTGTCGTCTGCATTTGGCCTGGGCTTTATGTTGGGGCCGCTCATCGGCGGCCCTCTAGGGACGATGGGCGGCTTGGAAATCTCGCTGCGTTGGCCTGGTTACGTGGCCGCCGCGTTGTCCGCGCTCGCGTTCCTCGGGACTGTATTCTTGTTGCGTGAGAGCCTCGAGCCAGCAAATAGAAAGCCGCTTGGCGCCAAGGCTGACAAGTCCACAGGGTCGCCATTGGCGATCCTGCGCAGTCGTCCCGCTTTGGTTTCGATTGTCAGTACCACGCTGTTGTTAGGCATTGCCGCTGCGATGATGCAATCGGTGTATCCGATCTGGGCAGCAGACACCCATGGGCATGACAGTAAGTGGGTGGGCATTGCGTTTGCGGTGCTCGCCAGCATGGCGGTCGTGGCACAGGCCGGGCTCGTCGGCCTGCTTGCCAAACGGGTGGGTGAGCGGAGCGTCGCCATTCTGGGCGTGCTGGCATTCAGTCTCGGCTTGGCCATCATTAGCTTTGTGCACCAGCCACTGGCACTGTGGCCGGGGCTGGTCATGCTGGGGTTGGGGCTGGGCCTCAGTAATCCGGCCTTCACATCGCTTGCTTCCTTCCAGGCCTCGCCACAGGAGCGCGGCGCCGTCATGGGCGTGGTGCAGTCCGGTAGTAGCCTGGGCCGAGTGCTCGGGCCCGCGTTATCGGGACCCATTTATGTGGGACTGAGTCATGCCGGGCCGTTCGTGCTCGCCACGTTGCTGTGCCTGCCGGCACTTTGGCTTATTCTCAAGGTGCCCGAACCCACGCAAGGGGCACGTAGCGCGCATTGACCGGGCGACGCTGAGCCAACTCAGGAGCCTTCAATTGCCCATTCAACGCCGAACTTTTCTATCGCACGCGGCGGCCGTTGCAGTGGCAATCGGCGTGCCACCTGCCTGGGCCGCGTCCACTGGCGTCCTGCGCCGGTCGCGCGGCGGCACGCTGACGACGCTCGATCCGCACCGCCTGGGCTCGTCGCTAGACGCCGAGATCGCGGCCGAGCTGTTCGTGGCGCTGACAACCACTGATGCAGCGGGCAAGTTGGTAGCAGGCTGCGCCAAGTCGTGGCAGCGCAGCCAGGCTGGCTTGACTTGGACATTCCAGCTGCGTGACGACTGCGCTTGGTCCGACGGCACACCGCTGCGTGCTGCAGACTTCCTGTTTTCGGCGCGGCGCTTCATGTCGCCTGCTTCGGCGGCCACGTTGGCGTTCAGATTCGATGCGATTCGCAATGGCAGCGCGGTGCGTGCCGGCAAACTGGCGCCCGATCAGCTGGGGGTTTCGGCACCTGATCTGCGTACCGTGCGATTTGACCTGGCGCAGCCCGATACAGATTTGCCGGCATTGTTAGCCGCGCTGTATCCCGTGCCGCGCCATTTGCTCGACAAGCATGGCCGTGACTGGGCCAAACCTGAATTGATTGCGACCAATGGCGCGTACCAAGTTCGGTCCTGGGCGCAAAGCGGGACCATCGATCTGACTGCCAACCCGTATTTTTGGCAGGCAAGCAAAGTGACAGTGCCGCGGGTGCAATGGATATCGGGTATCGACGATGCGACCCGCATGCGGCTGTATCTCAATGACCAGCTCGACCTGGCGCAGATCTCGGACGGCACGGCGTTGAAACTGGCCAAGCAGCAGCGGCCGGCGCAACTACGGACTTCGCCAGCTTGGGGCGCGGGGTGGTTAGGCTTGAACTGCCGTCGTGGCAAGCTGGCTGAGGCGGACGTTCGCCGCGCGCTGACACTCGCTATCGATCGCGAGACGTTAGTGTTGAAAGTCCGGCAGCTCGACGAGCAGCCCTGGCAGTCAATCGTGCCGGCGGCGGTCGGTGAGTATGGCGCACCGGTGTTACCCGCACACGCGAGCTGGCCGCGCGCCAGAAGCTTGGCTGCCGCGCGAGAACTGCTGGCCAAGCACGGTGTCGGTCCGCGGCAACGGTTGAAGTTGCAGGCACTCTATTCGGCCAACCCCCTGACGCAGCGCATGTTCCTGGCTGTCGGGGCCATGTTGCGGCCACTCGGCATCGACGTGGAACTGATCGGCCTCGAGACACGCGCCTACAGCATTCGACTGCGCGCCGGCGACTACGACATTCAGGACTACGTGCCGTTCGCGACGATCCAGACTATCGGTACGTTTGTTAGTCGCTTCGCGAGCGATTCCTTCCTCAACTTCATGTTTTACCGCAACGCTGAGGTCGATCGGCTGATCGCACTCGCCGAGCGCCAGCTCGACGCCACCACCCGCATCGCGCGCTATCGCGAGGTGGAAACCATTCTGTTGCGCGACTGCCCAGTCATTCCGCTCTATAGCGCGACCGTGCATCGGTTGGTGGCACCACAGCTGCGTGGCTGGCGTGATCATGAAGCGCTAACAACACCGTCGCGGTTTTTGGCGCTGGCGTGACCCGGCGCCAGCGGCAAACGCACTGCGTGCGCGCCTCGGCCAGGTCAAGCAGCGGGTCGATCGGCGTCGGTCAGTATCTGCCGTTTGCGAAAACTGGCGGTCATGAAGCGCAGCGCAGCCTTTCCTGAGGTTAGCCACGCGACGCGCGCGCCGTGTGGTTGGTCTTTGGCGATGCCGTCGGCCAAGAAAGGCGTCACCGTCTCGACGTGGTCAGCCAGGATGTTGTAGACGCGCTTGGTGCGTTCCCAGTCCTCGCCACTCGTACCGGCGATGTCAGTCTTGAGTAGATCGGTCATGACGATGCCGGGACTCAGGTAACAGATCTTGACCGGCGTGTCGCGTGCTTCGGCGATCAGGCACTTGTTGAAATACGTCAGGGCAAACTTGCTCGCGCCGTAGATGCTCATGCCGGGAGTCGTCATACCGTTAGACCCAAAGCCTTCCATGTTGTAGATCGTGCCGCCGCCTTGGGCCAGCATGCCGTGCATGGCAATTTGCGTCGCGTGCATCATTCCGAGGAGGTCTGTTTCGACCACACCTCGTATGTCCTTCTCCGCCAGTTCACCCACACGCTCGCGTCGATTGGAGATGCCGGCGTTGTTGACCCAAACGTCGACCCGACCCAGCGCGCCTGCCGCCGAGTCCCAGAGCCGCTGCAACTGCTCGCGCTGGGTCACGTCGCAGGCAATTCCATGGGCCTTGCCGCCGCCTGCGGTGGCGTGGCTTGCCAAGGAAACAACCGCCGCATCTACCGACGACTGCTGTCTGCCGCTGACGACCACGCTATGACCGCGCGCCAACAAATCCCCGGCGATCCCGAAGCCGATGCCGCGGGTGCTCCCTGTGATCACGAAAGTCTTGGCCATGCTGCGCTCCTGTCGACACCGCAGTATCGCAAAGCTGTGCTGCTTCGCCTATTGTTTAACAATCTGCGGCAGGGGGAGTGAACGTGGCAGCAAAGACCGTCGTCGTGACAGGTGGGACGCAGGGGCTCGGCCTGGGCTATGCGCGTGAGTTGCTGCAACGAGGTCACAATGTCGTGATTTGCAGTCGTAGCCCAGCGCACGTCGATGCGGCGCTCGCGACCTTGGCGCCGCTCGCGACGCAGGGCACTCGCGTTGTGGGTGCCGCCTGCGATACGACCGATCGTCAGCAGGTGCAGGCGCTCTGGGACCTCGCAGCGCGTGAGTTTGGCCGGGTCGATATCTGGCTGAACAATGCCGGTTTGGCGCGCACCGGGGCGTCGTTCCTGAATACAGCGCCGCACGACATCGAGCAGATGGTCCGCAGCAATGTCATTGGCACCTTGTTTGCCAGCGATGTCGCCATGGATGGCATGAAGCGCCAAGGCAGTGGACGGATTTATCTGACGCTGGGGGAGGCGGTGGCAAAGGGCGGGTCGTGACCAACATGAGCGTCTATTCCACCACCAAACGCGCGCTGCGCTATTTTGCCAATGCGATGGTCAAAGAAGCCAAGGAACGGTCGCCGCAGGTGCTGATTGGCACCATCAGTCCCGGAGTCAACGTGACCGAGGGCATGCTGCGTGAGATCGCCGCTGTCCCAGCCGCTGATCGAGCCAAGGTTCTCAAACCCCTGAACTTCATTGGCGAGCATGTCGAGACGACGACGCCATGGATCGTGGCGCGCATGCTCGCCGATACGAAGCAGGGCAGTGACATCACTTGGCTCACCACCGGCCGGCTACTGCGGCGCGGCGTTGGCATGTTGTTCGGCAAGCGCGATATCCTGTCACGCTACGGTTTGACCGTCTAAGCTAACGATGCGCTTACCCCAATTAGCTGTCTTATTTGTGTCTGCGATGTTTGGTGTCGCGGTCTCAGCAAAGGAAACTCCCATGCAAGAATCCAGTCTGCAGCCCTTCGTCCGCGGTGACTTGTTTGTTGCAGTCACAGAGTTGAACGATCCGAACGATGACCATGCAGGCCGTGGCCGGATTATCCAGTATGACGCTGCGGGCCATCAGAAAGGCCTGTTGTATCTGCGCGATACCACGCACTTGGTTGGTGGCTTGAAGTTCGACCCGCGCGGCGTGCTGTGGGCGTTTGATAGTCAGGAGTTCGTGGTACTCAATATTCATTCCGACGGCAAAGTGGTGCGTCGCACTGAATTCCCGCGTCGACCCTTTTCGCACGTCAATTTCGCAGCTGACGGCACACTCTTGCTGGGCGAGCACGTGGTGGGCTCGACCATCAAGCCTGAGATCGCGGCGCGCATGCATACCAAACTGCCGTTCATGCCCGGCACGGACCGGTTCGGTGATGGTCACGTCTGGCAGTTCAAGCCCGACGGCAAGCTAATCAAGGAGTATGCAACCCAGACGCACGGTGGCATGGGTGGGTTTCTTGGCGTGACGATGTCGACGCTCTCGCCGGATGGCAAGACGCTGGTCTATTGTTCTGAGACGGGTCCGCGGCTGATGCGCTACGACCTCGTGAACGACAAACAACTACCCGATCTGCAGTCGTTCCAGGCGCCCACGCAGGGCCCGCCCGCGATGTTCTTTGCCATGGAGTACGCACCGAACGGCATGCTGTATGTGCTGCGAGGTGGTCGGATCGAGGTTGTTAACGACAAGGGTGCGACCACGCGTGAGATCGCTCTGCCAGGATTTGGCTGGGCGATCATGGATATCACCACTGATGGACGCTACGGCTATGTGGGCAGCTTCTTCACCGGCGACGTGTTGAAAATCGAGCTGGCGTCTGGCGCGCAGTTGGGTACGGTCAAGACCGGTGGTGTCAAGGCGCTGGCGGGTGTCGTCGAGTACCAGGGCGAGAGCGCGCTGGCGGAACGCGCCAAGGTGATTAGCAGCCTCGCTGGGATCGCACCGCCGCGCGACCCGATTGTGCCGTCTACCCCGAAGCGCAAGCGTAGCAGTGCGCCGCGCAAGAAGAAGACCGCTGCGAAGAAGACAGTACGCAAGCAGGCTACCAAGCTCGTGCGGAAACCCGCTAAAAAGTCGGTCGCGAAGCGCGCCAAGACAGCGGCGCGCAAGACGGCAAGTGCGAAGCGCGCGTCGGCGAAACGTGCGCCGGCAAAGCGTAACGTTGCGCGGCGCAAGAAGTAACTGCTGCCAAGGATCGAATGCAACTCGCCTATCGGATCGTCAACGTCTTTACACACAATCGTGGGCGGCTGACGGGTAATCCGCTGTGTGTGTTCGAGGACGGCGCTGCGCTCGATGCGGCCACGATGCAGGCACTTGCACGGCAGTTCAATCTTTCCGAGACCACATTCATTCTGCCGACTACGGGTGCGACGGCGCGCGTGCGGGTATTCACGCCTGATTTCGAACTGCCGTTTGCGGGGCATCCCACCCTGGGTACGGCGCATGTTTGTCGTGCGCTGGGTCTTGGCGGTGACTCTCAGTTATTGGAGATGCTAGCAGGCAGGATCGCCGTGACGGCAGATGGTGATTGCTGGCGATTGCGGGCGGCACCCGCGTCGCACCGCGAAGTCGAGATCTCGTTCGCTGAGCTCGCTAGCCTGTTAGGACTTGGCGAGGCGGATATCGACCAGCGCCCACTCTGGGTCAAAGCGGGCAAAGAGCAGCTGGTTGTGCCGCTAACAAGTGAGCGCGCTGTTCGCAGTGTGAAGCCGAGTCCGCAGCTGCTCCAGCGCCTGGTGAGCGAGGACGGCCAAGGGATGGTTTATGTGTTCGCAGAGATCGGTCCGGGGAAAGCCTTGGCACGGTTCTTTTTTCCGAGTGGCGAGAGTGTGATTGAAGACCCCGCAACAGGCTCGGCGACCGCCAATCTGGGTGGCTGGATGTTGGCAATGGCTAAGCCAGTACCGCAGAAGCTGGAGATCTCACAGGGTGAGTACGTCGCCAGACCGTCGACTTTGTCGTTAGAGATTGACGCCGACCGACAGATATTCGTCGCCGGGGACGTCGTCGAACTCGCTGTTGGCAGGCTCGAGATTTAGGCTAGTAAATATGGTGGCACGTTCCATACTTGATTTGGTACCGGTCCGGGTCGGCGAGACGCCGCGCGAGGCATTGCCGCGTAGTCTCGAGCTCGCACAGCACGCCGAGCGCTTGGGTTTTCAGCGCTTCTGGGGCCGAGCACCACAACATGCCCGGTATCGCCAGTGCCGCCACGTCAGTCGTGATGGCGTATCTCGCGGCGGGTACCCGCTCGATCCGCATCGGTGCGGGCGGCATCATGCTGCCTAACCACTCACCGCTCGTTATCGCCGAGCAGTTTGGTACGCTGGCATCATTATATCCGGGACGGATCGATCTCGGCCTTGGGCGTGCGCCGGGTACCGACCAAACTACAGTTCGAGCTTTGCGGCGGGACCCGCAAAGCGCCGAGTATTTCCCGGATGACGTGCAGGAGTTGCAGGCGTTGTTGGCGCCGGTTGTGGCTGGCCAGGCGGTCCAGGCCGTCCCCGGCGGCGGCACCAATATCCCACTGTGGATACTTGGGTCGAGTCTCTACGGCGCCCAATTGGCAGCGGCGCTTGGTTTGCCCTATGCGTTCGCGTCACACTTTGCGCCAGACGCTCTGCATGACGCACTCGCCATCTATCGAGCGCGGTTTCGGCCCTCGGTACAGTGTGACCGGCCCTACGCGATGGTCGGCGTCAACGTGGTAGCCGCCGCGACCGATGCTGAAGCTCGACGACTGTTCACGACGACGCAACAGTCGTTCGCCTTGTTACGTCGTGGCGAGCGTGGCCTGCAACGGCCGCCGCTCGATGATATAGAGAGTTTTTGGAGCCCAGCCGAGAAACAATTGGCAACACAGATGTTGGCGTTCTCGGTCGTTGGTTCGCCAGATACAGTGCGCGCAGGGATTGCCAGAATTCAGGCTGACACTCGTGCGGAAGAATTGATTGTCGTTAGTGGGATTTTCGATTCTGCGGCGCGCATCCGCTCGTACGAGATTGTGGCGGAAGCCATGTCGGCGTGACGGCTGTGAAGTGTTGTGCGAATGTCGTCCAAATAGAGCTTGCTGAATGATCTACACGTTCAACGAAAAGCGAGTTGTTACGATGGGCGATGATTGGTATGTCGCGCCGAGTGCGGATGTCATTGGTAGCGTCCGGCTTGGTGCCGCGGCCTCGGTCTGGTTTCAGTGCGTGTTGCGCGGCGACTCGGACTGGATCGAGATTGGCGACGGTACGAACGTACAGGACGGCACAATCATTCACACTGACGAGGGTTCGCCGACACGCGTGGGCGCTGGCGTCACCATCGGTCATCGCGCTTTTCTGCATAGCTGCACGGTCGGCGACGAATCGATGATCGCCAACGGCGCGATGGTGCTCGACCGGGTTACCATCGGCAAGCATTGTGTAATTGCCGCGGGTGCACTCGTGCCGCCCGACAAGACAATTCCGGATGGGTCGGTAGTGATGGGTGCGCCCGGTCGAATCGTTCGTGAGACCAGCGAGCGGGACCTGGCCATGATTCGACGCGCTGGCGAGATTTACCGCGCCCGTGCCAAGGAATACCTGGCACAGCTTGCCCGTGACCCGCGAACGATTGCGGCGCGCGACTAAAGCGTCAGGATTGTTTCAAACACGATCTCGGCCTGGCCAATGATGCGCACGCCCGCGAGCTTGTCCCCAACGAGTGCCAGTTCGATATCCACATGCCCAGCTCGCTTGAGGTAATGCCCTTGGGCGCCGGTGAAGCGCGCTGACTGCTGGTCGTGTGGCAGTAGTTTGTTGGCAATGAGATACGCGCCGAGGAGACCGTGCGCGTTGCCGCTCACCGGATCCTCGGGAATGCCCAGCGCCGGGCAGAACATGCGCGATTCGACCGTTGCAGCGGCAACTTTCGGGGCGAGCGTAAACACGAAAAAGCCCGCAGCACCCAGTTGCGCGGACAGGGTAGTCAGGCGCGCATAGTCCGGCTTGAGTTGTTTGAGCTGTTCTGTGCCACGTACGCCGACCAGCAAGCGTGTACTGCTGCTACCGGCAATTCTAAGCGGACAGCGTGCGTCGATATCCGCTGTCGAGAGTGCCAGCGCATCCAATACGGCCATGCGCTCACGGTCATTTAGTTCGCGGCCGAGCGACGGTGCGGGTTGGTTGATCGCGATCTTGCGTGCAGCGTCAGTGCCCAGCACGTCGACTGTGACAATGCCTGCCTTCTGCTTCTGCCGAAGCGGTAGGCGCACGCGACCGTCGCGTGACAGCACATAGTGCGCGGCAACGGTTGCGTGGCCGACGAAGCTGCTTTCCGTGCGCGGTGTGAAAAACCGCACGCGCAGATCGTGGTCGTCGCCGTCCGGCTGCAGCACGAATGCCGTGTCCGCATTGTTGAGCTCACGTGCGACAGCCAGCATTTCCGCGTCACTGAGTGCGTCGGCGTCGAGTACGACGCCGGCGGGATTGCCTGTGAAGCGGGTGCGTGTGAACGCATCAACCTGGAAGACTTGCATGCTGCGGGTCACGGTAGTCACTCGCTTTGGATGTTTAGACAATCAGCGGCGCAGTTTAGTCATTTTGACCGCCGGTACAATGCTGGCACGAATTTCTTCACATCCGCAGCGTTTGGTACTACGATGTGCGGACTCGTCGGGGTGGCCGTTTTAACGCAGGCCTGAGACGTCAGTTTGGCTGACGGACCCGTAGTACCTGATCCGGTTAATACCGGCGTAGGGATATGAAGTCACAAATGCTTGCTGTTGGTTTGTTCGGTGCTGTCGCTTGGGCGTCCGTTGGCGTTTGCCTGGCGCAGTCAGCGGCGCCGCTTGAGGAAGTGGTGATCACTGCGCGACTGCGTGACGAGCCCGTGTCGCAGGTTGCCGCTAGTGTCACCCTGCTGACAGCCGCGACGCTGCAGGCGGCTGGGCAGCAGCATTTCGCGGACGTGCTGGGCCTGGTGCCGAATCTCAATTGGGCCGCAGGCAGCTCCCGGCCACGCTATTTCCAGCTGCGGGGCATCGGTGAGCTGGAGCAATGGCAGGGCGCGCCGAACCCGTCGGTAGGCTTTCTGATCGATGGCGTCGATGTCTCTGGTGTCGGTATGCCGGCAACCCTGTTCGATGTCGAGCAGATCGAGGTGCTGCGCGGCCCGCAGGGTGTTGCGTATGGCGCCAACGCGCTAGCGGGGTTGATTGCCGTGCGGTCGCGGGCGCCCACCGAGCGCTTCGAGGCGCAACTGCAGGCGGATGCAGGTGACTACGGCTTGCTGGGACTCGGTGCGGTCGTGAGCGGGCCACTCGCGGGATCGATCGACGGTGCGTATCGGCTGGTCGCGCAACGCCCGCGCAGCAACGGCTTTAGGCGCAACCGTTTCCTGGGGCGCAATGATACTAACGACCTTGATGAGACGACCTTGCGCGGGCGTTTGCGTCTGGCAGCAGGCGAGAATCTGACGGCCGATCTCATCGCGTTTTGGGTCGATACTGACAATGGCTATGACGCGTTTTCAATCGACAATTCACGCGTCACTTTGTCGGACAAGCCTGGCCGTGACGCGCAGCGGTCATTCAGGCGCCTCCGCGCGCCTCGACTACGGTGGCTGGCAATGGGCGACATTGCGGTCAGTCAGTGCGGTCGCTGACTCGCAGATCGACTACGCATTTGATGGTGACTGGGGTAACGATGTCGCCTGGGGAGAGAACGGACCATACGATTTCACGTCCGAGTTTGCGCGACAGCGCCGCAGTCTGAGTCAAGATATAAGGTTGAGCTCAGCCCCGACCTCGCTGTTGGACTGGACGGTCGGTGCGTATGCGCTGCGCCTGACGGAAGAGGGTACGCAACTCGATCGATACAATGGCGATACGTTTCGTGATCTGAGCAGTGACTACCGCGCTGTGAACACGGCCCTGTATGGCGAGCTGTCGTATGACTGGCGTGCCGACACGACGGTGTCGCTCGGTGCCAGGGCAGAGCGGCGGCAAGCTCAGTATCGGGACAGCGACGGCGAGGCGCTGGCACCGACGGAATCGCTCTGGGGTGCCAGTGCCACACTGCGGCGTGCGTGGGGACCGCAGCGGACTGTCTATGCCACAGTCGGCAGAGGATACAAAGCTGGCGGATTCAATATTGGTGCGGCGATCCCGCTGGCGGAACGCGAGTACACGGCCGAGTATCTCGATAGTGCCGAGGTGGGCCTGCGAACGAGCGGTTTGGAAGGACGCTTGAGCGGTAGTGTGGCGGTATTCTGGATGGAACGTCGCGATCAACAGGTCGAGAGCTCGACCCAACTCGTGTTGGGAGACCCCTGAGTTTCGTCTACTTCACGGACAATGCGGCACGTGGGCGTAATCGCGGCGTTGAAGCCGCGCTGGATTGGCGCCTGACGCCGCGCTGGTCGTTAGGCGGGTCAGCCGGTTTGCTGCAGGCCACCTACCGCAACTACCTCAACGCAGGTCGCGACCTGGCGGGGCGCGAACAGCCCCACGCGCCGAAACATCAGTACGCTCTGTACAGCGATTATCGTCATCCACGCGGCTGGTTCGCTCGCTTGGATGTCGCCGGGCGTGACGCTTTCTATTTCTCGGCCAGCCATGATGAGCGCTCGCGGCCGTACACGCTGACGAATATCAAGCTAGGCCTTGCCACTCGCTCGACGACCGTCGAACTGTGGGCGCGCAATCTGTTCGACGTCGAGTACTCGCAGCGCGGATTCTTTTTCGGCAATGAACCGCCTGATTTTGCGTCGAAACGCTACACCCAGGCCGGTGACCCGCGACAAGTTGGCATTACACTCCGTTATGTTTGGCAGTAAAACCGCGAGTGTGGCGGCAGCACGAGCAAATATCCTTCGTTGCAAGCAGCTGCGGCTGATGCGCCGCACCCGATGCTAGAGAAAGTCTTGGCTGGGTTTGCCGCCAGTTCACCGCTGGAAGTGCTGGCGTTAGTGCTGGGCGTTACTTATTCCCTGCTGGCGGTGCGACGAAATCGCTACTGCTGGATCGCCGGCGCAGGCAGTTCTCTGTTGCTGGCCTGGCTTGCGGCCAGTCGCCAGTTGCCGATGCAGGCGCTGCTACAAATCTACTATGTGTTGATGTCGGCGTACGGTTTCTGGCACTGGTCCAGACAGGCCGGCACTGAGCCGATCAAGATCGGGTATTGGCCGCTGCGTTGGCACCTCGGATCGGCGGTGATACTGGCTGTGTTGGCCTGGCTGACCGCGACTTACCTGGCGGCTGAGACAGATGCCGCGTGGCCGCGGCTCGATTCGGCCGTGACCTGGTTCAGTCTGTATGCCACGTTGTTAGTAGCGCGCGCGCGAATCGAGAACTGGTTGTACTGGATCGTGACCGACACGGTGCTGGTATTCCTGTACGCTTCCCAGGGCCTGTATTTCGCCGCGCTGCTTTTCTTCCTCTATATCGTGATTGCGTGTTTTGGCTTGGTGACTTGGACTCGGCAGTACCGGCGCGAGGCAGCGGTGGCGTGATTCCGGCGACCGTGCTTTGTCATGTCCCCGGTTGTGAGGGTGGCGAACGACCCTTGTCCATCACTCCTCTTACCGGCGGCCTGAGCAATCGGGCGTTCAAGGTATCCACGGCTGCTGGGCATTTCGCAGTGCGTCTGCACGCAAGCCTAACGACCGCCGCTGGCGTTGATCGGACGATCGAGCTGGCCCTGCACGGCGCCGCAGCGTCGGCTGGTATCGCCCCGGCAATTGTGGCTGCCGATCTCGATAGTCGGTTTCTGATTACCGAGTTCATCGACGGTCGAGCCTGGAGTGATGCAAGTTTCTCGCGCGCGCCAGATTTGTCGGCACTCGCCAGCCTTTTGCGTCGTGTGCATCTTATTGAGCCAAGGGCCATACCGATCTCAGACCCGGCTGACGTGCTGCGCAGGTATGCCGATACGTTCGAGGAGACTATCCCCGTCGAACGCCTGGCACTCGAGCCACTGCTGTCGCATGGTTATCGTGCGCTGGAGATGGCCCGCTCTAGATCCCGACCGGCTGCCGTGATTCACAATGATCTCCACGCTAGCAACCTGGTCCTCGCGGACAGTCTGTATCTGCTCGATTGGGAATACGCAGCGGTGAGCGATCCATTGATCGATATCGCCTGCATTCTTGCTTACTACCCGCAAGCCGAGCCGCACGTACCACTGTTGCTGGCGGAATCGGGTGTTGCCGAGCTTGGAGCGACTTCGGCGGACCTGCTTTGGCTGACGCAGTGGCACTTGTTGATCGACTGTCTCTGGCACCGGCTTAGACGCGCCCAAGGTGTGTCGGCGCCGGGCGAAGTTGATCGCGAGCAGAGCTTTTTGCGGCGGCTGCGCCTGGTGCGCTGACTGGACGCGCGGCGCACAAAAATCGACCATCGCGCAGCCACACTCCGGCACAATCCGCATAGCCGCAATAGCCGAGGTGGAATCTCGGCAGTGTCCTAGGCAGACTTGCGCGCGAAATGCCGTCGCCTGCCATACCGAGGCATGGCAAAAAACGATTATTGTCTATATTTTTCAGATGGTTATCAGGGATTAGTATGACGAAGCTTGTAGTTGTGGATCGGGATGGTGTTGAGCACGAGGTCGAATCGAAGTCGGGACTCAAGATTATGGAAACCTTGCGCGAACTCGACTACGGGGTCGCGGCGGTTTGTGGTGGCATGTGTTCGTGTGCAACTTGCCATGTCTACGTTGACCGCGACTGGGCGGACCGCATCCCGGCGCCGATGTCCGATGAACGTGAGTTGCTGTCTGAGCTGGCACACTTCCAGGCCAACTCGCGGTTGTCTTGCCAGGTCGAGATGACCGATTCATTGGCTGGCATGCGTGTCACGATAGCGCCGGACGAATGAGCCTAGTTGTCCCGCATCTACAGCAGGAGTCGCCATGACCGAGAAAACTGTCACCGTCGAAGTCCGCGGCTCTATCGCAGTCGTTACACTCAATCGAGCCGAGAGTGCTAACACCCTGAACATGCAGATGGGTCGCGATCTGGCCGCCGCCGCGATCGAATGCGAGGCGAATCCTGCGGTACGTGCCGTCGTGCTGACTGGCGCTGGCAAGAATTTCTGCTTCGGGGGCGATCTGCGCGGCATGATCACGGGCGGCGCAGCGATCGAAGCCTACCTTCGCGAGTTGACTTCGCATCTGCACATGGCCATCTCGCATTTTGTGCGCATGGATGCGCCGGTTGTTGCGGCAGTCAATGGGACCGCGGCGGGCGCGGGTGTCGGCCTGGTCGCCATGAGCGATCTGGCGATAGCAGCGGAAGGTGCGAAATTCTCGCTGGCCTACACGGGCGTGGCTCTCACGCCGGATGGCAGCACATCGTTTTTCCTGCCGAGGGTGGTGGGGTCCAAGCGAGCCGCAGAACTTATTCTGACCAACCGTGTGCTGAGTGCCGCCGAGGCGCTCGATTGGGGCTTGGTGAATTCGGTCGTGCCTGACGCTGAGGTTGTTGCGCGTGCCACTGAGATGGCGGAACGCCTCGCGGCGGGACCGACACGTGCGTTTGGTGAGACCAAGCGTTTGCTGGCCCAGTCCATGGGTGCTCTGGAGGCGCACATGGCGCTTGAGAGTCAGGTGATCGCACGTCAGGCCGAGAGCGCCGAGGGACGCGAAGGGATGGGTGCATTCCTCGAGAAGCGCAAGCCGAAGTTTTCCTGACCAGTCATGACAGCTATCGAAGGCATACTACTGTTAGCTGCGGCCACTGCGATCGGACGGATCCTGTGGCAGTTGCGCAAGATTGGTAAAGTGCGCAACGACAGTTGGGATGAGCAAGTCATCGACCAGTTGCGCAAGAGTGGTTCGGATCCGTTCCAGCCGCACGAGGTCGATTACTTCTTTGGCATGCCCGACGAGGCGACCGCAAGTCGGGTCGCAGCCATGCTCAGTGCAGAGGGCTATCGAACCGATGTTGAGCGTAAGGGCGAGGATCCGAGTCAGCCGTTCAGCTTGCACGCGCTGCGCACCATGCGCCTGTCCGTGCCCGAAATGAAATCTATCAGCCGGCGCTTCACCCAGTTGGCGGCCGAGGTGGGCGGCACTTACGACGGCTGGAATGCCTCGCACGTCGAGCGCAAGGGCGACAACTCCGAACTGATCAGTTGAATGTAACGGTGCTAACTACTTCTTCTCGGTCTGACGACGGACGGCTTCTGCGGCGGCCTTGATCCGCTCCTGATCACCCAGGTAGCGGCTGGCGACCGGCTGCAGTTTGGCATCCAGCTCATAGAGCAGCGGGATCCCGGTCGGAATATTCAATTCCACGATTTCCTGCTCTGGCACGTTGTCCAGCATCTTGACCATTGCGCGCAGGCTGTTGCCGTGCGCAGCCACCAATACATCCTTGTTGGCGAGCAGTGTTGGTGCGATGCGTTCATTCCAGAACGGCAGCACACGCGCCAAGGTGTCTTTGAGCGACTCGGCGGCTGGCAGCAGCGCAGCGTCGACGCCTGCATAGCGCGGATCGAACCGCGGATGACGCTCATCGTCGGTGGTTAGTGGCGGCGGCGGAATATCGTAGCTTCGACGCCAGATCTTGACCTGAGCATCGCCATGCTTTTCGACCGTCTGAGCTTTATTCAGTCCCTGCAGTGCGCCGTAGTGCCGCTCGTTCAAGCGCCAGGTGCGTTCAACGGGCAGCCACATCATGTCCATCTCATCCAGTGCAATCCACAGCGTGCGTATCGCCCGCTTGAGGACGGACGTGAAACAGATCTCTGGGGCAAGCCCGGCGCGCTTGATTTCGACACCCGCCTGGCGGGCCTCGATCAGGCCTTGTGGTGACAGATCGACGTCGTGCCACCCCGTAAAGAGATTCTCCAGATTCCAGGTGCTCTGGCCATGTCGCAGCAGAATCAATTTACCCGGCACGCTTTTTACTCCAACGCAGTGACAGCCTTCTTATGATACCGGGTTGTCGGGCGACTGGCTGTCGAGACCGTGCTCGCAGCGTGTGACGCCGTTCGCAAGCGTTGCTTGCAGGAGCTGTTCGTTGGCCGTGCGCCGGTCACGTGCCGCAGGCGGATGGTGCAGGTGCCAGGCAATGCCTCCGAACAGCAGAGACTGACGTTTGACCCCGGCGTGTTGGAGCCGAGCTGCGAGCTCTTTGTCCTCCGGACCCCAACCTTCGATAGCTTCATTGAAGCCATTCACGTCGATGAGATCCTGGCGCCAATACGCTTGATTACACCCCTTGATTGCGATGACGTGGTTGGCAGCCCGGCGTAGCCGAGCGGCGATAGGCGGCGAGTGCCAGCCGTACAGTCGTCGCATGCCGGCAGAGCGCGTGTCGGGTGGTTTGGCAACCGCGCTTGCACCTGTTAGCCAGTCCGCCGTGACTAGCGCGTTGAGTGGAATGCGCACACCCTGAGTGAAATTGTGCTTGCGCGCCAGCAGGACATGGTCGGCAACGAACTCGGGGTGCAACAGCATGTCACCGTCGATGAAGATCAGATACTCACCACTCGCGGCCCGGATCGCCAGGTTCCGCAGGCGTGTCAGGCGAAACCCGCGGTGTTCCTGCCGCACATGCGTCAGCGGGACGCCGCAGCGCTGCGCAAAGATGCGCGCTACGTCGGCGGTAGGCGGGCCGGAGCCATCGTCTGCAATAATCACCTCGCTCGGCAGGACTCGCTGCCGCGCCACTGTGTCGAGCACCGCACGCAGGGCATCTAGTCGCTCGTAGGTGCTGATGACGAGCGTGGTACGCACGTGCTGAGCTCGCGCTAGATCAGTCGTTAACTGTCAAACCACGCACCGCTTCGACACCCACCGACAAGGTGGCGAAGTCGCTGCCGCCGCTGGCGCGCATGTCAACCAAGGTTCGCTTCCAGCCGGTGATTTCGTCGCCGACTGACTTCGCCCAGGCATCGATGCGGGCTTTGGCGCCGCGCTGGCGGCTTTGTTTCAAGGCGCGAGCGGCAATGTCGCGGTGTGCGCGTCGGGCGTTCTCACGCAACGCGGCGCGTGCGATGGCCTGCCACTGCCCGTCGACACTCAGATGGTCGATACGGTCGTGCAGCCAGTCGAGACCAATCTCCGCGCCAATGCCGAAATAGACCAGCGCCGCCTCGTGCACGGCCAGCCGCTGGTCGCGGGCGAGCGCGACTATGTCAAACGCGGATTCGAGCCACGGTAGTCGCGCAATGCGTTTGGCGACTGACGCCGGAACGCCTTCGCCGGTCAGCGCCTCAATGCGCGCCCTCAGTCTGGCACCTTCCGCTTCGCCTAACAGGTCTTCCAGTCCGCTGGCAAGTGCCGCAACGCCGTCGCGCAGCTCGCGTACCGCCACGTCCACTTCGAGGCTGCGTCGTCGTTCGCGCAGCAACCAATAGCTGGTGTGGCGTAGCAAGCGACTTGTCTCGTACATCATTGCGTACTGCACCCGTGCTGGTACTTTGTTGTCCAGCGCCTCGATATCGGCCCAGACATCGCGCATTGCGAACGATTCACGGGCGATGGTATAGGCACGTGCAACGCGGGCTGGATCCGCCTCCGTGTCTTCCTGCGCCCGTAGCACAAAAACCGGACCCATGCGGTTGATGATGCTGTTAGTCGTGGCGGTGGTGACGATTTCCCGGCGCAAGGGGTGTTTGGAGACGTCGCGCGGGAATTTCTTGCGCACCGGGTCCGGAAAGTAGCGTTCGAGCTCGGCCACGAAGTAGGGGTCTTCGGGCAGGTTCGACTCGATCAGCTGGTTGGAAAGCCAGATCTTGCTGTAAGAGAGCGCGATGGCGAGCTCGGGCCGCGTGAGTCCGACCTTGCGCTTGCGACGCTCGCCGAACTCCTCGTCAGTCGGTAGGTATTCAATGGCGCGGTTCAGGTCGCCGGCGCGCTCCAGCGATCGGATTAGGCTCTGGTATTCAATCAGCCTTTCCGCAGAATTGAGCGCCAGCGTGGAGACCGCTTGACTCTGCAGATAGTTGTTACGCAGTACCAGTTCGGCGACTGCGTCAGTCATCCGCTTGAGCAGCGCATCGCGCGCTGGTCGCTTGAGGCGGCCGGCGCTCTCCACTTGTGTGAAGAGGATTTTCAGGTTCACTTCCACGTCGGACGTGTTCACGCCCGCCGAGTTGTCGATGAAGTCGGTATTGATCCGTCCGCCCGCGCGCGCGTATTCGATGCGACCCCGCTGGGTGCAACCCAGGTTGCCGCCTTCGCCAACGACCCGAGCATGCAGCTCGTCGCCATCGGCGCGAATCGCGTCGTTGGCACGGTCACCGACGTCGGCGTGGCTCTCGTCGCTCGCCTTGACATACGTACCGATGCCGCCATTCCACAACAGATCGACCGGCATCCGAATGATCGCGCGGATGACCTCGGTCGGCGTAGGCGCAGCATTGTCGATGCCGAGGAGTGCGCGTGCCTCGGGCGAGAGTGCAACTGACTTGGCGTTGCGTTCATAAACGCCGCCACCTTTGGAGATGCGCTTGCGATCGTAGTCAGACCAGCTCGAGCGTGGCAACGCGAACAGGCGCTGCCGTTCCTTGCAGCTTGCCGCGGTGTCGGGCGCGGGATCGATGAAGATATGCAGGTGATTGAATGCCGCCTGCAGGCGGATGTGCTGCGACAACAGCATGCCGTTGCCGAACACGTCGCCTGACATATCACCTATGCCGGCAACGGTGAACGCTTGCGTCTGGGTGTCGAGGTCCATCTCACGAAAGTGGCGCTTGACGCATTCCCATGCGCCGCGCGCCGTGATCCCCATTTTCTTGTGGTCATAGCCGGCCGAACCACCGGACGCAAACACGTCGCCCAGCCAATGGCCGTACTCGATCGAGATCGCATTGGCGATGTCCGAAAAAGTGGCGGTACCTTTGTCAGCTGCGACCACCAGATAGGCGTCGTCGCTGTCGCGACGTACCAGCCGGTCGCGGGGCACGATCTTGCCGGCGACAATATTGTCGGTGATATCGAGCAGACCCCGGATGAAGGTCTGATAGCTGGCGATCACTTCGCGCTGAACGTCTTCGCGGCTGCCACCAACGGGTAGCCGCTTTGGTACGAAGCCACCTTTGGCTCCCACCGGCACGATCAACGTGTTCTTGACGTTCTGTGCCTTCATCAAGCCCAGCACTTCAGTGCGAAAGTCCTCGCGCCGGTCTGACCAGCGGATACCGCCGCGTGCCACGTAGCCCATGCGCAGGTGCACGCCCTCGACCCGCGGGCTGTAAACGAAGATCTCGAACTTCGGCCGCGGCAGCGGCAGATCAGGCAGGCGCTGAGGGTCGAACTTGAGCGACAGCCAAGGCTTCGGCGCGCCATCGGCCAGTGTCTGATGGTAGTTAGTGCGGAGGGTTGCCCGGATCGCCAACAGGTACGCGCGCAGGATACGATCATCGTCCGCGTTGCGTACCGCTGTGAGCGACTTGACGATCGCGCCGTCCAGCTTGGCCGATTGCTTGGCACGGAGCTTGTCGCTGGTCTCGAGTTGAAACTGCGCCGAGAATAGCTGCGCAAGCTGCCGCGTGATCGCGCCATGGGTCGCGAGTACGCGCTCCATCGATGCCTGACTGAATGGCAGCCCCGTCTGCAGCAGGTAGCGGCAGTAGGCTCGCAAGACGATGATCTCGCTTAGCTCAAGGCCTGCTGCCATCAACAGGCGATTGAAACCATCATTCTCGCTGTCGCCGTTCCAGGTGGCGCGGAAAGCATGCTTGAAGATCGGCTCGAGGCGATCCAGATCTATGTTGCTGGCATCGTGCATTTCCAGCTCGAGATCCTGGATGCTGTCGAGCGCCCCGTTGGGCAGCAGCACTTCGTAGGGATGTTCCGCCAAGACACGCAATCCGAAGTTCTCGAGCATCGGCAATACGTCGGAGATAGGAATCGAGCTGCCGCTCTTGATAATCTTGAGATTGAGCAGGCGGGGATTCTTCGCAAGCTCGACGGCCGGCGGAAGATACAGATTCAGGCGGAGTCGATCAGGCTGATTGGCTAGCGCTTCGAGATCTTCGATGTCATCCAGTGTTTGCGAGGGCGCAATATCATCCTGATAGGCCGGCGAGAATGCATTGTTGTAGCGTTTGGCTAATTCCAAACCACGGGTTTCGTCGGCCTGCTGCAGTAGTGACGAGCGCAATCGGTCGCCCCAGGTCGTGGCAGCGATGGCAATTTCCTGCTCGATCGCGCCGATGTCGCGCACCGGCGTTGCACCCGGCTTGGTACGTACCAGTAAATGTAATCGCGCCAACGCGGACTCGGAGATCTGTACTTGCGATTCGATATGCGTACCCGCAAAACGGTCGCGCATGATCGCTTCGATGCGCTCGCGAACTTGCGTGTTGTAACGGTCGCGTGGTGCGTAGACGAGGCAGGAATAAAAGCGTTCATAGGCGTCGCGTCGCACGAACAGCCGCACCTGATGACGCTCGTAGAGATTGACGATGCCGCGCAGTATGCGAATCAGCTCGCTGGTCTCGGCTTGGAAGAGCTCGTCGCGTGGATAGGTCTCGATCGCATTGGCGAGTGCTTTGGCATCGTGGCTATGTGCTGGCAGTCCGAAGTGCGCGATCACGGTCTGCACCTTGTGGCGCAGCAGTGGAATGTCGCGCGGCGACATGTGATACGCGCTCGAGGTCCAAAGCCCGAGAAAGCGATGCTCACCATTGGCGCGCCCGCGCTCATCGAAGGTCTTGACTCCCACATAGTCGAGGTAGCTGGCGCGATGCACCGTTGAGACCGAGTTCGCTTTCGTGAGCACCAGTAAGGTCTTGGCACGCGCATGGTCACGCAGCGTGCCGCTCAAGACTTTAGCGGCGGCGCCCCGACCACGGGCGCGCGCAGGACGCAAAATGCCCAAACCACTGGTTCGATCTCGAATCAATGTGTCGGTCTTGGCACCGCGACGCAGTTGATAGTAGCGATAGCCGAGAAATACAAAGTGCCGCTCTTCCATCCAGGTCAGGAGTGCGCGTGCTTCGGCGACCTCGGCGCGCGGCACAGGCAGCGAGCCCGCGTCGAGTTCGCGCGCCACTCGCAAAGTCTGCTCGCGGAGCTGCTCGAAGTCTTTGACCGCCGCATGCACATCGGCGAGTGTCGAGCGGATCTTCGCCGTGAGTTCCTTGGCTGCGGCCTCGTCGCGTGGCCGATCGATTTCGATCAGTTGCCAGGATTCGAGCTTGGCGCCTGGACTCTGTGCGCCGATTTCGAGCAAGCGACCCGTCTTGCCACGGCGCGCGTCGACCACTGGATGCACGATCAAGTGGACCGCGATGCCGAGTTGGTTGAAGACGATGCCGAGCGAATCCACCAGAAACGGCATGTCGTCGCTGACGATCGCGACGGTGGCACGGTAGGGCGAGCCTTCCGGGCGGTCGAGTCCGTCGGCGAGCTTGATCAAAGTTTGACCACGTCGCCTTGTCCGGCCAAGATCCAGATGGCTAAGCGCGACGGCCGCGAGGCTGGTTGGCGCATGCGCACGCAGATCGTGCTCCGAGACGCCATGAAAGTAACTGCGCAAGTAGTCGCGTTCGAGGCTGCGTTGCTTGAAGCGGCGCAAGCTTTGGGCGGCGCTGATGATGGCGTCAATCAGCGCGACGCGGGCGGCGGGAATCTTGCCGAGCATGGTTGTGAGTCTCCTGACGTCGTTCGCAGTATAGCCGGCTGTGTCGCGCACCGGCGCGAGGTCTCAATCGACAGTGCGCAGATTCGCCTACGCCGGGCCCAGTTCAGTGGCACGGCTGAGCAGCAGGCTGAGGATACGATCGAACGCTGCGCGATCGTTGCTTGTCAGGCCATCGAGCAAGTTGCGTTCATATTGCCGTGCGACGGGGACGACCTCGGCGTACATGCTTGTGCCGGCGGCTGACAACTGCAGGTGAGCTTTGCGGCGATCGCTGGCAACCGGCGAGCGCACAATGGCTGACCGCGCCAACAAGCTCGCGACTGCGCGGCTCACGGCAACCTTGTCCATCGCCGTGCGGGTCGAGATTTGTGCCGCCGTGAGGTTAGGGGTGTCTGCCAGTACAGCGAGCACGCGCCACTGCGGGATAGTCAGCCCGAAGCGACGCGAGTAGTCGGTTGCAATAGCCGAGCTGATGGTGTTGGAGAGCACCGACAGCCGATAGGGCAGAAACTGTTCGAGTTGCAGGTCTGCAGTACGTGGCATCCGACTTTGCTCCGTTCGAGGCTGGCGCCGAGCGCTGAATTAGTTACAATTGTAACTAATTCGAACCTGATGCGCAGACCCGGCGCAACGGAGTTGAGCCATGACAATCGCGAATCCCATGGGTACCGACGGCTTTGAGTTCGTGGAGTACACCGCACCCGATCCGACGTTGTTACGCACCTTGTTTGAGCAGTTGGGCTTTCCGGTGGTTGCGCGTCATCGCAGCAAGAACGTCACCCTGCATAGCCAAAATGACGTGCACTTCATTATCAATGCGGAGCCTGAATCGTTTGCGCAGCAGTTTGCGCGCGCCCACGGGCCGTCGGCCTGCGCAATGGGATTTCGAGTGCGGGACGCTGCCGCTGCGTTTGCGCGCGCGGTCGAGCTTGGCGCCAAGCCGTATGCGGGCAAAGTCGGCCCGATGGAGCTCAATATTCCGGCCATCGAAGGCATCGGTGGTTCGTTGTTGTATTTCGTCGATCGCTACGGTGATCAGTCAATCTATGACGTCGACTTTCGTCCCGTGTCGCCAGCGCCGTCCGCCGATCAAAGTGGCCTGACTGTGATCGACCATCTGACCCACAATGTTCATCGCGGCAATATGGACAAGTGGGCGGGGTTCTACGAGCGGCTGTTCAACTTTCGTGAGATCCGCTACTTCGATATCGAAGGCAAGAAGACCGGGCTGATCAGTCGTGCGCTGACCAGCCCCTGCGGCAAGATCCGTATTCCGATCAACGAGTCGCAGGATGACAAGTCACAGATCGAGGAGTACCTGCGCGAATATCGAGGCGAAGGCATACAGCATATTGCCTTGGCCGCCAAAGATATCTATCAGACGGTCGACACGTTGCGTGCGCGTGGCGTGCAGTTTCAGGACACGCTCGACGCTTACTACGAGCAAGTCGACGCGCGCGTGGTCGGTCACAGTGAGTCATTGGGCGAGCTGCGCAAGCGACGAATCTTGATCGACGGGAATCCGGCCAACCACGAGGGTGTGCTGTTGCAAATTTTTACGAAGAACGTCATCGGACCGATCTTCTTTGAGATCATTCAGCGCAAAGGCAACGAAGGTTTCGGCGAAGGCAACTTCAAGGCGCTATTCGAATCAATCGAGCTCGATCAGGAGCGTCGCGGAGTCATTTGATGGTCGAGCTATATACTTACTGGCGCAGTTCCGCAGCGTTCCGTGCGCGCATCGCACTCAATCTCAAGGGCATTGCATATCAGCCGCGTGTCATCAACCTCGTGCGCAATGGTGGTGAGCAGAATAAAGTCGAGTATCGCCGCCTCAATCCAAACGGGCGAGTTCCGACGCTGGTGCACGATGGACAAGTTGTCACGCAGTCGATGGCGATACTCGAATACGTGAACGAGGTATTTCCGATGCCGCCGCTGCTGCCGCCAGACGCTGCCGGGCGCGCGCGAGTGCGTGCACTGGCGCAGATCATCGTCAGTGACGTGCAACCCCTGCAAAACACGAGTGTGACGCAATACCTGTCTGACACGGTCCGGCTCGAGAAGCCACAGATCCAGGCCTGGCTGCGGGAGTGGATTGGGCGCGGCCTGGTCGTGATCGAGGCCGAGCTTGCTAGCAGTCCGAACACCGGCAAGTTCTGCCATGGCGATACGCCGACGCTGGCTGACTGCTGCCTCTACCCACAAGTTTTTTCGTCGCGCCGCTTCGGCGTTGATCCCGATTCATATCGCACAATTAGTCGGATCGCCCGCGAGTGCGATCGCGTCGACGCATTCGTGCAAGCGGCTCCTGACAATCAGCCGGATCGTGAGCCGTGAGCCGACAGTGCGATTGGTCGGTATTCAGCTAAGTCGCCACATGCTGGCGCGCAAGATAGTCGTGACTCTGCATCTCGATCAGGCGGCTCGCAGTCCGTTCAAATTCAAACTTGAGGCGCTCGCCCCGGTATAGCAACTGGGGAGCTACGGCTGCGGACACAATCAGGTTGACGCCGCGGTCATAGAACTCATCGACCAGCGTAATGAAGCGCCGCGCCGCGTTCTCTTTGGTTTTGTCGAACACGGGAACGTTGGAGACCAGTACCGATTGATACTCGCGCGCCAGATGGATGTAGTCCGACGCGCCGCGAGGCCCGTCGCACAGCGCGCTGAACTCGAACCAGACGACGTTCTCACTTTCGCGCAGCACCGGGATCTGGCGGCCATTGATTTCGATGCAGCCGCTTGTTTCAACGTCGTCATCAGACAGGTCGTCATAAATGGTGGCGAGTGCCTGCGTCGAATTGGGGTCGTCACTCGGCAGGTAGAGCTGCGCGCGTGCCAGCTGACTCAGGCGGTAGTCAACCGGCCCCAGCAGCTGCACCACTTCCGTATGCTGCTCGAGCAATGCGATCGCCGGCAGGAACCGTTGGCGTTGCAGGCCATCGTGATAAAGGCGAGCGGGCGGCACGTTGGAGGTGAATACCAGCGCGACGCCGTGCGCGATCAGAGCGTCGAACAGGCCGCCCAGAATCATCGCGTCCGCGATGTCTGACACGAACAATTCATCAAAGCACAGCACGCGGGTGTTTGCCGCAATTCCCTCAGCCACGCTGATAAGTGGCGACTCGGTGCCCGACAGGGCCTTGAGTTCCGCATGCACGTCGTGCATGAAACGGTAGAAATGACTGCGCCGGCGCGCGTCAAAGTTGAGACTGGCGTAAAAAAGATCCATCAGCCAAGTCTTGCCGCGTCCGACCTCGCCCCAAAGGTACACGCCACGCGGAGCTGTCGCCACACGCTTACTGCCCAACAAACTGGTGAGTCGAGCGGTGATGCCGCGCGAACGCTGTGGCTTGCTCAGCTCGCGCCGCAGACGCTCGAGCGGCAACAGTGCGGCGAGCTGGGCGGGATCTGGCTGAAAGCCGCGCTTGACGGCTTCCGCAGCGTACCGCTCGGCGAGCACCGACTTGCGTTTGCTGGTCGGCATGAGTTGTTAGTCTGTGAGTTCGGGTAAGTGGCGAAAGTGGTCGAGCGCTTCTGGGTTTGCCAAGGCGTCCAGATTGCGCACAGCGCGACCGTGGATGACGTCGCGTACTGCTAGTTCGACCGTCTTCCCGGAGATCGTGCGTGGAATATCGGCCACGGCTATGATCTTGGCAGGCACATGGCGCGGTGTCGTGTTTGCTCTGATCGCACCTCTGATGCGCTCGCGTAGCTTGTCGTCAAGCGTAGCGTCGGGCCGCATTTTCACGAACAGAATAATCCGCACGTCGCCGCGCCAGTTCTGTCCGACAGCGACCGACTCAAGCACTTCGGGGAGCGTTTCAACCTGACGATAGATCTCTGCGGTGCCGATGCGCACGCCACCCGGATTGAGCACCGCGTCCGACCGCCCGAGAATCACGACGCCGTCATGCTCGGTGAGGATCGCATAGTCGCCGTGATGCCAGACGTTGCCGAAGCGCTCGAAATACGCGGCGTGGTAGCGCTTGCCATCCGGGTCACGCCAAAACCCGAGCGGCATCGAGGGAAAAGGCGCGGTACAGACTAACTCGCCAGGTTCGCCCCGCACTGCTTGGCCGGAATCATCCACGACCGCCGTGTGCATACCGAGACCGCGGCACTGGATCTCGCCGCGGTACACGGGTAGCAGCGGATTGCCGAGACAAAAACAGGAGACGATGTCCGTACCGCCGGAAATCGAGGCGAGCAGCACATCGTCCTTGATCTGGTGATAGACATAGTCGTAGCTGTCCGGCAGCAACGGTGAGCCCGTCGAGAGAATTGTCCGCAGCGCTTTCAGGTCGTGATCGGGACCCGGCTGCGCTTCGGCTTTCTCCAGTGCCGCGAGATACTTGGCGCTGGTGCCAAAGATGGTGACAGCCTCGGACTCCGCCAGTCGCCAGAGCACGTTCTTGTCAGGAAAAAACGGCGAACCGTCGTACAGCACCAGCGTCGCGCCGGTCGCGAGACCGCTCATCAGCCAGTTCCACATCATCCAGCCGCAGGTCGTGAAATAGAACAACCGATCGCTACGCTTGAGATCCGTATGCAGCAAGTGTTCTTTGCGATGTTGCAGCAGCGTGCCGCCGGCGCCGTGCACGATGCACTTGGGCACGCCTGTGGTGCCGGAGGAATACAGGATGTAGAGGGGCTGATCGAACGGCAGCATGGCGAAGTCGATCGCGGTTGCCGACGTGCCGAAACGTTCGAATAGTAGCGCCGATGGAACGGCCGATTCAACCGCCGACAGGTCCGGGCTTGACTGCACGAACGGTATGACAATCACTTGCTGAATCGACGCAATCCTGCTGACAACCGTGGCTACCAACCCAAGCGAGTCCAGCGTCTTGCCACCGTAAAAATAGCCATCAGCGGTAAACAGCACCTTCGGTTCGATCTGGCCAAACCGATCGATCACTCCGTTGACGCCGAACTCTGGCGAACAGGATGACCAGATCGCGCCAATACTGGCGGTGGCCAGCATCGCCACTGCGGCTTCAGGAATATTGGGCAGAAAGCCGGCAACCCGGTCGCCGGCGACCACACCTACGGCGCGCAGACCCTGCGCAACGCGCGCGACTTCGTGGTAGAGCTGTTGGTAGGTTAGGGAGCGTCTCTCGCACCGCTCACCGACGAAAACCAGCGCTTCGGTAGCATCGCGATGGCGCAACAGATTGGCTGCGAAATTGAGTTTGGCATCCGGGAACCACTTGGCGCCTGGCATCCGCTTGCCATCGAGCAGTGCCAGGCCGCTGCCCCAGTCGGCCTGCACGTCAGCAAAATGTGCCAGCTCCACCCAGAAAT
Organism: Pseudomonadota bacterium; assembly: GCA_016703895.1. Taxonomy (GTDB): domain Bacteria; phylum Pseudomonadota; class Gammaproteobacteria; order Steroidobacterales; family Steroidobacteraceae; genus CADEED01. The sequence goes on along the minus strand of JADJBE010000007.1, from coordinate 52,779 downwards.
CGGCGGGTTGCTCAATCGACCATTGATACAGCTCGGCGTAGTCCGAGATCTCGGCGCCACGGCGTGCGTTGACGCAGTCGATAAACCGCGTGAGATTTGCGTCGGAGATCCGCTGCGGCGACGGCTGCCAGATCGGTTCGCTCATCATAACGGGTCACAAGGTCTGGTAGTTAGGTCCGGAGCCGCCTTCGGGCGTCACCCAATCGATTATCTGGTAGGGGTCTTTGATATCGCAGGCCTTGCAATGGACGCAGTTGGCGGCGTTGATCTGCAGCCGCTTGCCACCGGCTTCGTCCGGTACCATTTCGTAGACATGGGCCGGGCAAAAGCGCGTGCATGGGTTGTCGAACTCCTGGGCGCAACGTGTTGCGCAGATGGTTGTATCGCGCACGTGCAGATGGATAGGTTGGTTCTCATCGTGTGTCGTTGTGGCGAAGAATACCGACGCCAAGCGATCGCGTGGCGGCAGCGTGCGCTCTTCCCAGTCACGGTTGGGAGACTTGAATTCGTCCAAACGCTGCAGGGCCGCGTGGCTGGCTGTATTCTTGAGTGTCCAGGGCATCTTGCCCGCCGTCACGGTCTCGAGACCCGCGTTCAGCAGCCCTACCCACAGGCCACGCTTGAAAGCCGGCTTGACGTTACGGACTTTTTTCAGCTCCAAGCCACCGGGCGACGCGCGCCAGCGCGCATCAAAACCTGCGGCTGCCCCGGTTGCGGCGAAATGCTCCGCGGCGAGTGCGCCGCAGCGGATGGCTTGGTGAATGCCCTTGATCTTCGGCACGTTGAGGGTGCCCGCGGTGTCGCCGACTAACAACGCACCCGGCATTTCCATCTTCGGCAACGACTGCCAGCCACCGGCGGCGATGCTGCGCGCGCCGGCTGCAACGATCTCACCGCCTGCCAGCAATGGCTTCACCTCCGGGTGATTCTTGAACTGTTGGAATGCCTCGAAGGGCCGAAAACGTGGATCGGCGTAGTCGAGCCCGGCGACGTAGCCGACATACACGCGGTCGTTGTCCAGGTGATAAAGAAAACTCCCACCATAGGTCTTGCTATCGACCGGCCAACCGAAAGAATGCTGGATCAGTCCCGGTTCGTTGCGGCCCGCCGGGAGTTGCCACAGTTCTTTGAAGCCGAGCGCGTAGCTCTGGGGGTCCGAGTCCGCATCGAGTTTGTAGTGTGCGATGAGTTGTTTGGTGAGACTGCCACGACAGCCCTCCGCCAGAATTGTGAGACCGGCGCGCACCTCGGGGCCGGGTGTGAAGTTCGGGCCGTGCTCGCCATTTTTCTCGACGCCCATGTCACCGATCTGTACGCCCGCAACCGCCCCCGTCTCATCGAACAGGACTTTGGCGGCCGCGTAACCGGCGAACACGTCGACGCCCAACGCTTCGGCCTGCTCGGCGAGCCATGCGTTTAGACCGCCCAGCGAAACAATGAAGTTGCCCACGTTGTGCAAAGACGGCGGTATATAGGGCAGCTTGTAACTACTGCGCGCGTTCATCAGTCGAAACTCGTCGCGGCCTGCCGGGACGCAAATCGGTAGTTTGGCCTGGCGCCACTCGGGCAGCAGCTCATCGAGCGGGCCGGGTTCCATCACTGCGCCAGACAATGAGTGCGCGCCGACCTGTGAACCTTTTTCGAGCAGGCAGACGTTGAGCTCCGGTTTGAGTTGCTTGAGCCGGATCGCGCTGGCCAAGCCCGCCGGGCCGCCGCCGACGACGATGACATCGTATTCCATGACGTCGCGTTCGATCGCGTCACTCATAGACCAATCACTCCTTGGCTAATTCTAGTTAGCGGCATCCGGCGCGGCTTATTTAGGCTGCATACGGATTGCGCCATCGAGGCGGATCGTCTCGCCGTTCAGCATGGCGATTTCGACGATTGTTTGCACAAGCTGCGCAAACTCTTCGGGTTTTCCCAAACGCGGCGGGAATGGCACTTGCTTGCCAAGCGAGTCCTGCGCTTCCTGCGGCAGCCCGGCGACCATCGGTGTGCGGAAGATTCCGGGTGCAATGGCACAGACTCGGATACCAAACTGGGCGAACTCACGCGCCAACGGTAATACCATTCCCACGACACCAGCCTTGGTGGCGGCATAGGCGGCCTGGCCAATCTGCCCCTCGAATGCGGCAACCGAGGAAGTATGTATCAGCACACCGCGTTCACCGTCGGCGTTGGGCGTGTTGTGCTGCATGATGGCCGCCGCGGCTTTGTCACACAGGAAAGTGCCAATCAGATTGATATGGATGACTTTGGTGAAGAAATCGGCGGCCATCGGCCCATTCTTGCCAAGCACACGACCGGCGCCAATCACTCCGGCGCAGTTGACTAACAGATTGATTCCGCCCATCCGCTCACGCGCGATTGCCATCGCCGCGTTCACTTCGGTTTCGGAGGTGACGTCACATTTGGCAAAACTCGCCTTGGCACCGAGCGCTGTGGCGGCGGCTTGTCCCGGACCTTCTTGTACGTCGAGCAGCGCCACTTTCGCGCCCTGTGCGACCAGATGCTGCGCCACTGAATTGCCGAGTCCAGAAGCGCCACCAGTGATGACCGCCAGAGTGTCTTGAATTTTCATTGCTAAATCCCTATCAGACTATTTCGATCGCGAGTGCGGTTGCTTCGCCGCCGCCGATACATAACGAGGCCAAGCCGCGTTTACCGCCACGCTTACGTAAAGCATGGACCAGCGTCGTGATGATCCGCGCACCTGTCGCGCCGACCGGATGGCCGAGGGCGCATGCACCCCCATTCACGTTGGTGCGGTCGTGACCAAAGCCGATGTCCCGCATCGCTGCCATCGTGACGACTGCGAAGGCTTCATTCACCTCGTAAAGGTCCACTTGGTCGGCGCGCCATTGCAGGCGATCGAGCGTCTTCTTGATGGCGCCCGATGGTGCGGTGGTGAACCACTCGGGTTCGTGTGCATGACTTGCATACCCCACGATACGGGCCAGTGGCTTGAGTCCGCGTGCCAGCGCTGCTTTCTCGCTCATCAGCACCACTGCAGCCGCGCCATCGGAGATCGACGAAGACGAGGCTGCCGTGACCGTGCCATCCTTGCGAAACGCCGCCTTGAGTTTCGGGATCTTCGCGAGATCGACGTTGTAGGGTGTTTCATCCTTCTCGACCACCGTCTCGCCCTTGCGACTCTTGACCGTCACGCTAACCACTTCGGCAGCGAAGTCACCCGCTTCGACGGCACGCATCGCACGCCGCGTGGATTCCGCCGCAAATTCATCTTGCTCGGCGCGCGTAAACTTGTATTTGTCTGCAGTGTTGTCGGCAAAGCAGCCCATCAACTGCCCGTCAAACGGGCTTTGCAGGCCGTCATACAACATGTGATCGAGTACTTCACCGTGCCCCATCCGCATCCCGGCTCGCGCCTTGGGCAGCAAGTAAGGAGCATTCGACATTGACTCCAAGCCGCCCGCAACCGCGATGTCTATATCGCCGGCACGGATCTGATCGGCCGCCATCATGATGGCCTTCAAACCGGAGCCGCACATTTTATTGATAGTCGTGGCTGGCGTACCAACTGGAATGCCGGCAGCCAGAGCCGCCTGACGCGCCGGCGCCTGGCCGAGACCCGCGGGCAGCACACAACCCATAATGACTTCTTGCACGTCTTTGCCCGCGAGTCCCGCGGCCTCCAATGCACCTTTGATGGCCGCTGCGCCCAGTTGCACCGCTGTCGCGCCGGAGAGGGCACCCATGAAGGCGCCGACCGGCGTGCGTTTAGCGGCGACGATAACTACGTGGTCTGACATGTTGTTTACTCTTTCCGACCCGATGATTGGGCCGTTTTGGAACGACCATTGTATCGACCTCGCTGCGCTTTTGTGGCAGGCCCGACGCCGAACAGCACCATAAAGCCTTCCGCCACCTCATCCGAGCTGAGGGCTTCGCCGGCTCGGTACCAGTGACCCATCCAATTCAGCGCGCCAGCGAGTGCGAAAGCCGTCAGTTTGGGCTCTGTCGCTATCGCGATCGAGCCATCGCCAATGCCAGCACGCAGCAGACGTCGCAGACCCTGGTCGATTTCCGACTTGAGTGCCTTGATGGCGGCGCCCATTTCGTGGCTCAGGTCTTGATCCTCGGCGCGGACCATGCACCAGCCGAAATCGGAGGTGATAGCAGCCGCGTAGCGCCGCACGACCAGCGCGAGACGGTCGCGTGCCGGCGCGTCGCTTGCATCGGCCTCGCGTAGCCCCGCGCGGATCTGATCCAGCCCAGTGCGGAAACACTCAAACAGAATCTCTTCTTTATTGGTCACGTAGTGATAGAGCGTCGGTTTGGTCACGCCCAGGAGCGCTGCAAGATCATCGAGTGACGTGTTGTGATAACCCCGGCGCTGAAAGGCCCGCGCGGCTGTCAGGATGACCGCGTCGCGCTTGATTTCACGCTCGCGGGAGCGTCGTCGCGGTCGCGCCCAGGGAGACTCGCTGGCTACCGCCGCCGACCGCGCGGCGCCAAGCTCGGATTTTCTCCGTACCGATTTGCCGGAACCAGGTTTGCCGGGCATAGGGGAGGGCTCCTTTGACATCTTGCAGCCGCCGCATGATACTCACCGGTAATTATATTACCAACCGGTAACTTATAAAACCAGTTGCGTAGCAATGGTGACCGGGAGCACTACATGTCGACACCGCAGTCTACGTTTCGTGGTCATGATCGCGCTGGCGGCGCGGCGACGTCGCCGCGCGAGACGTTGCGTTTCGTCACCGCCGCATCGTTGTTCGACGGTCACGATGCCGCGATCAACATGATTCGGCGTCTGCTGCAGGCCGGCGGTGGCGAGGTGGTGCATCTTGGGCACAACCGTAGCGTTGCCGATATCGTGCGCGCCGCCATCCAGGAGGACGCCGACGGTATTGCTGTTAGTTCCTACCAGGGAGGGCACAACGAGTACTTCGCTTACATGGTCGATATGCTGCGCGAATTGAACAGTGAGCATATCCGCGTCGTCGTCGGTGGTGGCGGCACGCTTGCCCCGGCTGAGATTGCCGCACTGGAGCAACACGGTATCGAGAAGATCTATACGCCGGAGCATGGTCGAACGCTGGGGTTGACCGGCATGATCGACGACGTGCTGGAGCGAGTACGCGTGACGCACCGCCCGAGCTACCATTTTGCGCCCCTCAGTCCGCGCGACCATCGGCATATCGCACGCACCATCACTGCGTTGGAAGACGCGGTCCAGGACGATGGATCACGCGCCGCGATCCTGCGGGCGATAGCCGACCATCAGGCCACCACCGGTATAAAAAGAGTACCGGTCATTGGTTTAACCGGTACTGGCGGCGCTGGCAAATCCAGTCTCAACGACGAGTTGTTACAGCGATTCGTGCGGTACTTTCCGGATCGACAGATCGCGGTGGTGGCCGTCGATCCGACACGTCGTCGCACGGGCGGTGCACTGCTCGGCGATCGCATACGCATGAACTCGTTGGCGGCGGACAACATCTTCATGCGTTCGTTGGCGACGCGGCGCCAGAATGCCGCTACCAGCGCGGTACTCAAAGACGTGATCGGGCTCTACCAGCTGGCGGGCTTCGATCTGATCATCGTTGAAACTGCGGGCATCGGTCAGAGCGACACCGAGATCATCGATCTTGTGGACCTGTCTCTCTATGTGATGACTAACGAGTATGGCGCCGCCAGCCAGCTCGAGAAGATCGACATGATCGACTTCGCCGACATGGTCGTTCTCAACAAGTTTGAGAAGCGGGGTGCCGAGGACAGTCTGCGTGATGTTCGCAAGCAATGGCGCCGTAACCATATCGAGCGACTGAAGATCACGGATGCCGACACGCCGGTATTCCCGACCATCGCTAGCCGATTCAACGATCCTGGTGTCAATCGCTTGTTCGGTGCGATCGTGCGGGCGCTCGACGCGCGTCATATCGGGCCGCTCACGTGGGCGGAACGCAACGGTGAGCCGCTCGATCTCGGCCCCACCGAGTTCATGACGCGCGACCCGCTCATCCCCGGTCAGCGCGCGCGTTATCTTGCCGAGATTGCGCAGGCGAGCCGTGCCAGCGACGTGCAGATCGAGCAACGCGCCGCGGCCGCGAGTCTTGCCTATGGCGCTTATCGGTCGCTCGAGAGCCTGCACGACGCGACGCTGCCAGCTCCGTTGGAGCGCTATCTCAGACGAACAGTTGGTAGTGGGTGTCGACCAGGCGGCTGACGCGACGCGTGTAGCCCTGCGGGCAGCCTACAACGCGTCGCTCGATACGATAGGCAATGAGGGTTTGGGTGAACTGCGGCGCTGGCCAGCTCGAGTTGCCGCTGTCACCGAGTCCGAGTACTGCTATCGCGTGCGCGACCGCGAGATCAAGGGTGCTAACTATACCGAGACACTGAGCCGCAATTCGGTAGCCAAGATTGCCACACCCAAGTTCAAGGACTGGGGCGAGATCCTGCGCTTCGTGAGTTTGGAGAACTTGCCGGGATCGTATCCTTACACTGGTGGCGTATATCCCTATCGGCGTGAGCAAGAAGATCCGATTCGCATGTTCGCGGGTGAGGGTCCGCCCGAGCGCACCAATCGACGTTTCCACTATCTTGCGCGCGGTAGTGCTGCTACGCGACTCTCGACCGCGTTCGATTCAACCACCTTGTACGGCGAGGATCCTGACACGCGACCCGATATTTATGGGCGCACCGGTAACTCAGGCGTGTCGATCGCCACGCTCGATGACATGAAAAAGCTCTATTCCGGCTTTGATCTGTGTGCGGCCAACACGTCTGTCTCGATGACCATAAACGGCCCGGCACCGATGCTGCTGGCGATGTTCATGAATACGGTGATCGATCAGCGCGTCGAGCGCATGCTGAAGACCGCAGGCCGTTGGACGGCCGCGGAGAAAATTATTGCGGAGATACACAGCCGAATTAGGGCGAGCGGTGCGACAGTCCCGACCTATAAGGGTGATCTGCCGGAGGGCCATGATGGCTCAGGCCTGGCGTTGCTAGGGATGACGTCCCGTCAGCTAGTCGCGCCGGGTGTATTGTCGAACGAGGAGTACGAGCGGTGCCGCTCTGAGGCGTTGTCGCTGGCACGCGGTACCGTGCAAGCCGATATCCTGAAAGAGGACCAGGCGCAGAACACCTGCATTTTCTCCACGGAATTCGCGCTTCGCATGATGGGTGACGTGCAGCAGTTTTTCGCCGACAACAACGTTCTGCAACTTCTACTCTGTGTCTATTTCCGGCTATCACATCGCCGAAGCGGGTGCGAATCCGATCTCACAACTCGCGTTTACGCTCGCCAACGGCTTCACCATCGTCGAGTACTATCTTGCACGGGGCATGGCGATCGATGATTTCGCGCCGAACCTGTCGTTCTTTTTCTCCAACGGGATGGATCCGGAATATGCGGTGATCGGTCGCGTAGCACGACGGATCTGGGCGCGCGCGATGCGTGATCGCTATGGCGCGAGTCCGCGTAGCCAAATGCTCAAGTACCACATCCAGACGTCCGGGCGCTCGCTGCATGCCCGCGAGATCCAGTTCAACGATATCCGCACGACGTTGCAGGCCATGTATGCGCTGTTCGACAACTGCAACAGCTTGCACACCAATGCCTATGACGAGGCACTGACGACGCCGACCGAGGAGAGCGTCCGACGAGCCGTCGCGATTCAGTTGATCATCAATCGTGAGTTGGGACTCAACAAGACCCAGAACCCGTGGCAAGGCTCATTCCTGATCGAGCAGCTCACGGACATGGTGGAGGAGTCGGTCTACAAGGAGTTTGAGTCACTGTCTGAACGTGGCGGGGTGCTCGGTGCGATGGAGACCATGTATCAGCGCGGCAAGATCCAGGACGAGAGCCTCTACTACGAAACCCTCAAGCATGACGGCAGCCTGCCCATCGTCGGCGTCAACACGTTTCTCGCCGAGCGCGATGCCGCGCAAGACCATCAGGTAGTTGCCTTGATCCGCTCCACCGAGCAGGAGAAGCAGGATCAGGTCGATGCAGTGCGCGCGTTTCAGCAGCGCAATGCCGGGCGTGTGTCAGACAGCTTGTTAGATTTGCAGAGTGCAGCCGCAACCGGTGGCAACGTGTTCGCTGCACTGATGGACGCGGTTGTCTGCTGCTCGTTAGGGCAGATTTCGAACGCGTTGTACAAGGTGGGTGGGCAATACCGGCGCAATATGTAGATTGTGGTTGCTTGGGTAGTGGCGGCCGCAGGATGGGCCGTGGGGAAGCCGCGGTCGGTCGAGAAGTTGGCGTGCGGGAGTAAGGGGCGCGCGCGGAGATTTTGTTTAAAAAGACGCCGGTCTCGGTCGAGGTGCCGCGGATCGAAGTCGCCGAGCGCGCGCCGGCTGATAACTCGTGATGGCGTGCCCTGCAGGCGGTGTGCGCGGCTTCCCCACGGCCCATCCCGCACCCGAGACAACTCGTGGCAACCACGATCACTTACCGCGAGAGTTTAAACACTCGGTGGCCCTAGACTCGTAAGCGAAACCGCGGCGTGATTGCGCGCGAGCGCCGCGGTGGCCGTGTACGGTCGAGGGGAGCGAGTGCTCGACAGTGGTCACGGCATACTTCGCTCGCAGCGTGCTGAGCCGCGCTCCCCCTGCCAGTGAGCCTTGCGCTAACGTTACCGGCATCGCTAACCAAACAATAAATCTGCCGCGCGGCGGCAAATGGCGTAGCCACTGGTAGCTCGATTCGAACACTTGCGCCCCTCGGCCGTACACGGCCACCGCGATGCTCAGTCTCCCCAATCACGCAGCGTTCGACAAATCTGGTTCGCCCAGTTCCTCAAGAATGCGTTGTCGTGACCGGTCGCGCAGTTCGATCGCTGACTGTTCGCCGTTGGTTACGTTGGTGGTGATGGGATTGAGAAACTCGACCAGGATCGGGCCAGGTAGCGGCAGAAAACGCGAACCCGGTAGCACGTGACGTGTACCGCGAATGATTGCGGGTACGATCGGACAGCCGGCCCGCGCCGCGATGGCGAACGCGCCTGTGTGGAACTTCAGCAGCCCGGGTTCATTGGCAAACGTGCCTTCGGGAAAGAACACCAGCGAGTGCCCATTGGATGCGGTGCGCAGCACCCGTCGGGCGTCACTCGCGCTTTTGTTGCGATTGCTGCGATCGACGAACTCGGAGCCGATGCGTCGCAGCAATAGGCCCGCCAGCGGCACGGAATCCATTTCGCGCTTGACCACAAAGCCAAATCTAGGCGGTAGCACGGCGGTGAATACAATGCCATCGAGATAACTGGCGTGATTGGCGACGACGACACATTGATTGTTTGGAATCATGGATGCGCCGCGCAGGTTGACTGGCATGCCGGTGAGAAACAAGCTGGCGCGTGCGGCGTTGCGCGCTGCAGTGCGGCGCCAACGGAGCGTCGGCAGCAGCAAAATGCAAGCGAGCGCGAGCAACGCAAGGATGACGAAAACCGCGAGTGCATATACCCCGTACAGGACGCGTAGCGGCGCCAGCCAAGCACTTGCTTGCTGTGGCTGCGAGGCAGGGATTTCAGTCATCGCGCATTGTCGGTTATGTCTGCTGGCCAATTGATGTGAACTGGTTCTCTTTATGTTAATGCTTTTCGCGGCCTGTGAAGGTGATCACGCCGAAGCCCCTGCAGCGATCCGCATACTGCAGGTCAGGAATTTTCCGCTTTCAATCAATGAGTACGCACTTGGCCAAGCACGCCACTGCAACTGCCGAATCGACGACGGCGGCAGCCATCGATCCCACGGTCTCGCAATTTCTCGACGCTGTGTGGATGGAGCGAGGCCTTGCCGCAAATACGCTCGCCGCATATCGCGCCGACCTGACGGCCTTGTCGCGCTGGCTCGCGGATCGCGAGGTCATGCTGACTCGCACGACCCGCGCTGATCTGCTGGGGTTCATCGCCTATCGCGTCGAGTATGGTGCGCGACCACGATCGACCGCACGACAGCTGTCGTCGTTCCGCCGCTTCTTTCGCTATCTTGTTCGTGAAGGAATCCTGCGTGACGACCCGACGGCGCAGATCGCGATGCCAAAGATCGGCCGCTCACTGCCGAAGTCGCTGAGCGAAGAAGAAGTCGAGTCGTTACTCAATGCACCGCTGATCTCCGATCCGCTCGGTCATCGCGATCGCACCATGCTCGAGGTGCTCTATGCCACAGGGTTGCGGGTCACCGAGCTCGTCAATCTCAAATATAGTCAGATCAATACCAATCAGGGTGTCATCCGCATCGTCGGCAAGGGCAATCGCGAGCGCCTGATCCCCCTCGGTGAGGAAGCTGTGCGCTGGCTGACTGATTTCGTCCGCGGGCCGCGCAACGAAATCCTGTTGGATCGGACCACTGATTTTCTGTTCCCCACGCGCCGCGGTGACCGCATGACTCGCCAGGCCTTCTGGCACATCATCAAGCGCTATGCCCGCAAGGCACAGATCGACAAGGGTCTGTCACCGCACACGATGCGGCACGCTTTCGCAACGCACTTGTTGAACCATGGTGCCGACTTGCGTGTCGTGCAGATGCTGCTCGGACACAGCGACCTGTCGACGACCCAGATCTACACCCACGTGGCTCGGGAGCGTCTGAAGGACATGCATCAGCAGCACCATCCGCGCGGCTAGTCTGCGCGGAATCACTGCCGCTGCCGACGCCGATTGCCGCGCGGCGTGAGCGTCCCCATTCCTCTGCTAGACTGCGCGCCTGGTCGGGCCTGCGGGCCCGAACCTTCTTGTCGCAGGGCGGTCCAAACGCTCCGCAGCCCCGGTAATTCCTGCTCGGGGTTTCAATTAGGATGGGTGGCGTTGCCAATGTTTAAATCCAACTGGTTGCTTGTGATCAGCTTGTCGTTGCTCTGTGCGACGCTGTCGTTTGCACAACAACCTGCCGCCGACAAGACCAAGCTCGACGTACGCGCAGCGATTGCCAAGAAAATCGAGGGCGTCAAGCCCGAGGACGTGCGTGCCTCGCCAGTGCCGGGCGTGTTTGAAGTGACCCGTGGCGGCGCGGTGGCCTACGTCGCCAGCGACGCTCGCTATCTGATTGCGGGCGACATGTTCGATCTGGACACTGACAATAATCTGTCGGAGTCGCGCCGCCGTCTGGTGCGCAAGCAGTTGATCGGCGACATTCCGACCGCTGAGATGATCATATTTGGTCCGAAAGATCCCAAGTACACGGTGACCGTGTTTACAGACATCGACTGTGGTTATTGTCAGCGTCTGCATTCGGAGATTGCGGAGTACAACAAGCTGGGCATTGCGGTGCGGTATTTGCTCTATCCCCGCACCGGGCCGGGAAGTGATGCCTGGGTTAAAGCGGAGCAGGTGTGGTGTTCGCCGGACCGCAAACTTGCACTGACGCGTGCCAAGCGCGGTGAGACGGTCAAGGCTCCCAAATGCGCCGCCACCGCCATTGCGCGCGATTACGAGCTCGGACAGGATCTGGTGCTGCGCGGAACGCCGGCCATCGTGCTCGAGAATGGCGACTTGATTCCGGGCTACCTGCCGCCTGCAGGCCTTATCGACAAACTGCGCGAGAGCGTCGCGCGGCGTTGAGCCGCGCTTATTTCTCGAGCAGCTTGAGTTTGTCTGCGACGCCTTCCCACTGCTTGGCGTCGGCTGGTGCCGGCTTCATCGCGGTGATCACGGGCCATTTTTTGGCTAGGTCTGCGTTGAGCTGAGTGAATTGCTTCTGCTCCGCCGGCACTTCATCTTCTGAGAAAATCGCTTCGACCGGGCACTCCGGTTCGCACAGGGTGCAGTCGATGCACTCATCCGGATCGATCACCAGAAAATTCGGACCCTCGTGGAAGCAGTCGACCGGACACACTTCCACGCAATCGGTGTATTTGCACTTGATGCAGGCTTCGGTGACGACAAAGGTCATTGAACAATTCCTGTGACTCAAAAACGATGGGACCGACTTGGCCGGTGCCGCATTTTGCCACGCGCGAGCCGAATCAGCTGAAGCGCCGTGTCAGCTCTACAAAGTGATGACCTAAGCTGCCCGCTGCGCGGTCCTCTAGATACCGCCGCAGCGTGAACGCGGTGCTGGGGAAGGCCAGATCATCCCAAGGGATTTCTTCGATTGCGACCAATCTCACTTCCAGACTCTCGGCGGTCGGTCCAAATCTGTCGTGCAGCATGCGCGCCCGGAAAAACACATGCACCTGATGGGCATGCGTCACGTGCACGACTGCGATCAAGGAGCCCACCTCAACCTCGCTCAAGGCCTCTTCCTGGGTTTCTCGGGCAGCGGCCTGTTGCAGCGTCTCGCCGTTTTCCATGAAGCCAGCAGGGACGGTCCAATAGCCGAGCCGCGGCTCGATACCGCGTTTGCACAGCAGGATCTTGCCGTCGAATTCCGGTACGCAGCCGACGACGAGCTTCGGATTGCTGTAGTGCACGGTGCCGCAGCGCGCACAGACATGCCGCGGCAGGTTGTCGCCTGCAGGGATCTTGTGCTCGACCGGCGAGCCGCATTGGCTACAAAAATTCATGAGTTTCCAAGCTGGGTCCCCGGCCTTGGTTGTCCAAGACCGGGGACCGAATTGGTGCCCGAGGTCGGAGTCGAACCGACACGCTTTTAACGGCGGTGGATTTTCTTACCACTTCGGCTTTGGCCGCCGTCGTTCGCACGACGTTCGTGGTCTGGAGCACGCCTTCACCATGGCCTTACGGCTGTAGGTGCCCGCCGTCTGCTCTCTACACCTTCCCGGCGATTTTCATCACTGGGCTTGGCTCGGCATTAGCGCGGACTTGCGTCCAGGGCCTCTACCGACTTTGACGGGCTACACCTGCGAGGTTTCCCTCGAGGGCTCAAATTTGTCTGAGTCCACTGCGTCTACCAATTCCGCCACTCGGGCAGGAACAACAGTCGTCGCATATGCAACGCCAAGTATAAAGGAATTGGCGCCTGCTAACATGCGTCGGTGCGCCGTGCCGATTTCCACTATGACCTGCCAGCCGAGCTGATCGCCCAGGAGCCGCTGCCCGAGCGGTCTGCCAGCCGACTGCTATGCCTCGACGGCGTGACAGGCGAGGTGAGCGACCGGCAGATCCTTGACCTGCCGGGTCTGCTGGAGCCCGCAGACCTGCTGGTGTTCAACGACACGCGGGTGATTCCGGCGCGCCTCTACGGCCGCAAACCCAGTGGTGGGCAGGTCGAGTTCCTGCTCGAGCGACCACTCGAACAGGACCGGGCGCTGCTCCATGCGCGTGCCAGCAAGCCGGTGCGGCCCGGGATGCGGATCGCAACCGCCGGGGGCGACGTCGAGATGCTCACTCGTGAGGGTGACCTCTGGATTGCGAAATTGCCACGTGCGGCGCTCGAATTTTTTGAGACACACGGCCACGTACCCCTGCCGCCCTATATCACGCGTGCACCGGCAGCCATGGATCGTGATCGATACCAGAGTCGCTTCGCGCGTCACGCCGGGGCGGTGGCAGCGCCAACCGCCAGTCTGCACTTTGACGAATTGTTGGTGTCAAGACTGGAGGCGAAGGGGGTTAGCACGGCGTTCGTCACGCTGCATGTTGGCGCTGGTACATTTCAACCGGTGCGCACTGAGTCGGTAGGCGCGCATGTGATGCATGCCGAGTTCACCGAGGTGAGCGCGGCGCTGTGCACCGCCGTCGCCGCCTGCCGCCAGCGGGGTGGGCGGGTGATCGCGGTGGGCACCACAGTTGTACGCGCGCTGGAGACCGCTGCGGGTCAGGGTAGGCTTGAGCCGTTCGTAGGTGATACGAGCCTGTTTGTCATGCCGGGGTTTCGTTTCCACGTCGTCGATCGATTGATTACCAATTTCCACCTGCCGGAGTCGACCTTGCTGATGCTGGTAAGCGCGTTCGCGGGGCGCGCGAACATTTTGGCGGCCTATGGCCATGCGGTTGCGCAGCGCTATCGGTTTTTCAGTTACGGGGATGCGATGTTCATCAAGCCTGCGCGCGAGGCGCACGCATGAGCGCCAGCTTTGAATGTCTGGCGATCGATGGTGACGCGCGCCGCGGCCGTTTGCAGTTGCGCCATGGAGTCGTCGACACGCCGGCCTTCATGCCGGTAGGCACTTACGGCACGGTCAAGGCGATGACCCCCGAGGAGCTCGAGTCGTTAGGTGCACAGATCGTTCTGGGCAATACGTTTCACCTGATGTTGCGCCCTGGTCCCGGGGTCGTCGCCGCCCATGGCGGCCTGCACGGCTTCATGCATTGGCAGCATCCCATCCTCACCGACTCGGGCGGCTTTCAAGTCTTCAGCCTGGCGGAGTTGCGCAAGATCAGCGAAGAGGGCGTGCGCTTCCAGTCACCCGTCGACGGCTCCGCCGTGCGGCTGAAGCCAGAGGATTCCATGGATGTGCAGCATGCGCTGCGCTCGGACATCGTTATGGTGCTTGACGATTGCACGGCCTATCCGGCAACCGAGGCCGAAGCCCGGGCGTCGATGGAACGCTCGATGCGCTGGGCGGCCCGCAGTGCCACCCACTATGCTCGTCTGCCTGCGGTGTCGGATGGTCTCGCCCCCGACGGACCGCCGGGCGCACTGTTTGGCATTGTGCAAGGCGGTATGCATCTGCCGCTGCGTCTCGCCTCGCTCGAGGCGCTCGAACGGCTGGATTTTCCGGGTCTCGCGATCGGTGGCCTGGCAGTTGGCGAGCCGGAAGCAGAACGACTTGCGGTGCTCGAGGGTGTGCTGCCGCACATGCCGCGCGATCGGCCGCGCTACCTCATGGGCGTGGGACGCCCGGAGGATATCGTCCAGGCAGTTCTGCGAGGCGTCGACATGTTCGACTGCGTCATGCCGACCCGCCACGCCCGCAACGGCCATTTGTTCACGAGCACGGGAGTCGTCAATATTCGTAACGCGGCCCACCAGAGCGACACGGGCCCTCTCGACCCCGGCTGCGGTTGCTACACCTGTCGCAACTATTCGCGTGCCTATCTGCGGCACCTCGATCGCTGCAACGAGATCCTGGGGTCACGACTCAATACGCTCCACAATCTGCACTTCTATCTGGATCTCATGCGCCAGCTGCGCGGCGCGATCGAGCGCGGCGAAACGGCCCAATTTGCCCGTAACTTTTTCGCACGACGGCTGGCTTCGGCCGAGGCTGTGGCATAATCGCCGGCTGATTCGCCCGCGTATTCAACCTGCCGGGCGCATAAACTATTGATTTACAAAGTTTTTATGCAAGGTGAGATGCTATGAACCTGCTGATCTCTGACGCCTACGCGCAGGGCGCTGGCGCTGCCCCCGGCGGCTCTTTGCGCCATTGCTGATGATGGTGGTCTTCATTGTCATCTTCTACTTCCTGTTGATCAGGCCACAGCAGAAGAAGGCCAAGGAACACCAGGCGATGTTGGCCAAGCTCGCCTCTGGCGATGAAGTGGTGACCGCAGGCGGCGTGCTCGGCAAGGTCATCGAAGCGGGTGAACAGTTCATCACCGTCGAGATTGCCGACGGCGTGCGCATCAAGGTGCAGAGGTTTCAGGTGACCTCGCTCGTGCCCAAGGGCACGCTCAAGAGCGCCTGAGGCCAGATCTACATGCTTGAGTTTGCTCGTTGGAAGTATTGGCTGGTCGCCGCCGTCCTGTTAGTGGCGTTTGTGTTTGCGCTGCCGAATTTCTTTGGTGAGGACCCAGCGCTACAGGTAGCTCGCAAGGATCGCTCGACCATGGACGCCGTGGCGCAGAAATCCGTCGAAGCATTCTTGCAAGAGCGCCAAGTGCCCTTTTCCAAGACCTTCGTCGACGCTGGCCGAGTCATGGTCCGATTCGCGGACGTGGGTGATCAGCTGCAGGCGCGTGACGCCGTCAATGACGGGCTTGGTCAGGAATACATCACGGCATTGTCGTTTGCGCCACGCGCGCCGGAGTTTCTGCGCAAGGTCGGGCTGCGTCCCATGCCGCTGGGACTCGATCTGCGCGGCGGTCTGTATCTATTGTTTCAGGTGGATGTGAACGGTGCCGTCGAGCAGTTGTTATCCAACTACGAGCAGGATTTCCGCCGCGCTTTGCGTGAGCAGGAGATTCCGGTCGGCGACGTGACTACGTTCACGGCCGACAGCGAGATTCCGAATGGTGTGCGCGTGGTGTTGCCACGGGGTGCCGACGCTGGCCCCGCGTTCAAACTGCTCGAGGAACGTTTCACGGATCTCAGCTTCAAGCGCAATGACACCGACAGCGGGCCGTCGATCGAAGCACTGATGACCGACGAGCAGGTCCGCATGCGCCAGAACTACGCCATCCAGCAGAACATCACCACGCTGCGCCACCGCGTCAACGAACTGGGTGTCTCGGAGCCACTCGTGCAGCGGCAAGGACCAGAACGCATCGCTGTGCAGTTGCCGGGCGTGCAGAACTCGGCCGACGTGAAGGATCTGCTGAGCAAGGTCGCGACGCTCGAATTTCGCATGGCAGATGAGACCAATTCGATTGCGGATGCCGTGGGCCGCGGTCGTGCGCCGCTTGGTTCGAAGCTCTATCGCGACAAGAATCAACAGCCCGTGCTGCTCAAGCGCGAGATCATTGTTACCGGCGATCAGTTGACGGATGCCACCAGCACCTCCACTCAGGATGGCCCCACGGTGTCGGTGCGGCTGAGCGCGCAGGGTGGCGAGCAGATGCTGCAGAACACGCGCGCCAACGTCGGCCGTCGCATGGGCGTGGTGTTCATCGAGATCACGCGTGAAATGCAGAAGAACCTCGCTGGCGAGCTGGTGCCGCGCGAAATCAAGTCCGAGAAAGTGATCAGCCTCGCCACCATCCAGGGCGTGTTCAGCAATCAGTTCCAGATTACGGGCCTCTCGACCGCCGAAGCGCGGGACCTTGCCTTGCTGCTGCGTGCAGGCGCGCTGGCAGCGCCGATCTTTATCGTCGAAGAGCGGGCGATTGGCCCGTCGCTCGGCAAGCAGAACATCGAGCAGGGCGTGCGCGCGCTGATGATTGGCATGGCCGTCGTGTTCTTATTCATGGTGGTCTACTACAAAGGTTTCGGTTTGGTGGCTTGCGCGGTGTTGTTAGCAAACGTTGTGTTGCTCGCCGCGCTGCTATCGGGCCTGGGTGCGGCGCTGTCACTGCCGGGCATCGCGGGCATCATTTTGACGGTGGGTATGGCGGTCGACGCCAATATCCTGATTTATGAGCGCATACGCGAAGAACTGCGCAACGGCAATTCGCCGCAGAGCTCGATTCGTGCAGGCTTCGAGAAAGCCTTGTCGTCGATTGCCGATGCCAACATCACCACGCTTATCGCCGGTGTTGTGCTTTGGATATTCGGTACCGGCGCGATCCGCGGGTTCGCGGTGGTGTTGACGCTGGGCATCATCACCTCGATGTTCACGGCGTTGCTCGGCGCGCGCGCGCTGATCACTTTGGTGTATGGCGGCAAGCGCAAGGTCGCTAGCCTGTCGATCTGATAACAAGTTAGGGGCTGCATCGAATGGAGTTTTTCCGCAAGACGACCAGTTTCGCGTTCATGAAGACGCGCAAGATCTGGTACGTGCTTTCCATCGTCTTGATGGTCGGCTCACTCGTGCTGTTATTCACACGCGGTCTGAACCTGTCGGTGGACTTCACGGGCGGTGTCACGGTCGAAGCGGCATATCCCGCAGCCGCTGACATCGAAGCCGCGCGCACGGCGCTGGCAGCGGCGGGTATTGCGGGTGCCCAAGTGCAAAACTTCGGCACTTCGCGTGACATCGTCATCCGGATGCCGCCGCTGGCCGCGGGCCAGTCCGGTGCCGACCTACGCCAGCAACTAGAAGCCGCTCTGCGTACCGTAGAGCCGGCGGTCGAGATCCGACGTTTCGATGTGGTCGGGCCGCAGGTAGGTAGTGAGCTGCTCGAAAGCGCGATCTGGGCGCTGTCGTTCACCATCCTGCTGATCTTCATCTATGTGCGCTCCGCTTCCACACCATCAAGCTTTCGACCGGCGCCATTTTCGCGGCCTTGCACGATCCGTTGATGGTGCTTGGCTTCTTCCGCCTGACCTGGCTGCCCTTCGATCTGTCGGTGATCGCCGCCATCCTGGCGGTCATCGGCTATTCGCTCAACGATACGGTTGTGGTGTTCGATCGTATCCGCGAGCGCTTCGAGCACAATCAGCGTTCCTCGCCCGAAGCGGTGCTCGACCAGTCGATCAATCAGACGCTGTCACGCACGGTGATGACCTCGGGAACGACTTTACTTGTGGTGCTCGTCCTGTTCGCGCTGGGTGGTCCCGCGCTCGAGGGCTTCTCGATCGCGCTGGTGGTAGGCATCGTCATCGGCACTTATTCCTCGATTTACGTCGCTAGTGCGCTGGCGCTCGACCTGGGCTTAAGGGTGAGCATCTGTTTCCGATCGCGCGCAAAGACCCCCTCGACGATCTGCCCTGATCGACCTGTTAGCGGCCGCTTGAGTGAGTTGACGAGGCACCGCAGATGATCGAGATGTTGAGCGATCCGGGCACCTGGGTCGCCTTTGCAACGCTGTCGGCGCTCGAGATCGTGCTCGGCATCGACAACATCATCTTCATCTCGATTCTGGTCAGCCGCTTGCCGCCTGAGCGGCGTGAAGCGGCTCGGGTAGTGGGTCTGGCGCTGGCGATGTTCACGCGTATCGCGTTGTTGTTTGCCATCGTCTGGTTGACCGGTTTGACCGCGCCCTGGTTCACGGCGTTTGAGCATACTTTCTCTGGGCGTGACGTGATCTTGCTGGTAGGCGGACTTTTTCTGCTCGCCAAGAGCGTGCTCGAGATCCACCACACGCTCGAGGGAGCGGCCGACGACCGCAAGACGCGGGTGTTTGCCAACTTCGTTGCCATCGTCGGGCAGATCGCGCTGATCGACATCGTCTTCTCACTCGGTTCCGTGTTTACGGCGGGCGGCCTCGCGCGGCCTGATCAGGTGCCGATCATGGTTGCGGCCATTGTCGTCGCCATTCTGGTGATGATGTGGGCTCTCGGGCCCATCTCGGCGTTCGTCGACCGG
The DNA here is from genome assembly GCA_016703895.1 of Pseudomonadota bacterium. GTDB lineage: Bacteria > Pseudomonadota > Gammaproteobacteria > Steroidobacterales > Steroidobacteraceae > CADEED01. The sequence goes on along the minus strand of JADJBE010000007.1, from coordinate 33,824 downwards.
CATCCCGACCATCAAGGTGCTGGCGCTGCCGTTCCTGATCCTGGTCGGCTTCGGTGCTGGTGGCGGAGGCCTTTTCGTTCTCGGTGCCGAAGGGCTACCTCTACTTCGCCATGGCCTTTGCCGTCGGCGTTGAGATAGTTAATCTGCGGCTGCGCCAATTGCTCGATGCGCGTCGCCAGAGCGATCGGGAAGACCAGGGGGGCTAACTCCGCTGGCGTCTGATGGCTCCAGCGCCGTATCATCGGGCATACCGTTCCTCAGGGGGCTCGATGAACTGGCGTACCAAGACTCTCGATCAAATTCTTGCTACGGCCGAGGAAAAGGCTCTGCATCGTTCGCTCGGCGGCTTCCAGCTGATGATGCTGGGTGTTGGCGCCATTATCGGCACCGGTATTTTTGTGCTGACCGCAGAGGCTGCCCAAAAAGCCGGACCCGGCATGATGGTGTCGTTCATTATCGCGGGTTCAGTGTGCGCCGTCACCGCGCTCTGTTATGCCGAGCTCGCTTCGATGGTCCCCGTATCCGGTTCCGCGTATACCTATTCATACGCCGTGCTGGGCGAGATCGTGGCCTGGCTCGTCGGCTGGGCCCTGATCCTGGAGTATGCGGTCGCCGCGAGCGCCGTGTCGGTCGGGTGGTCTAACTATTTCGTCGGCTCGGTCGAGCGCTTTTTCAACCTCGATTTTCCCGACCTGTTCAGCAAAGGCCCGCACGTGGGCGGCATCATGAATGTACCGGCCGCCGTGATTGCGCTTGCAGTGACTGGTCTGCTGATTCTCGGTACGCGCGAGAGCGCGCGCGTCAACGCGGTGCTGGTCAGTATCAAGGTGGTGGCGCTGACCGTGTTTTGTATCCTTGCCGTGCCGGTAATCAATGGTGCTAACTTCGAACCGTTCTCGCCTAACGGCTTCCTCGGCGAGATTTCGGGTATGGGCATCGCCGGCGCTGCGGCGTCGATTTTCTTTGCGTATGTTGGCTTCGATGCGGTCTCGACAGCGGCGGAAGAAACCCGCGATCCACAGCGCAACGTGCCATTCGGGCTGATCGGCAGTCTGGCGATCTGCACGATTTTCTACGTGTTGGTTGCGGCGGGCGCGATTGGCTCAATTGGTGCCCAGCCAATTTTCAATCCAGACACCGGTCTTGCTTATGAGCCTGGTACGCGGGAGCTGGCTGACGCCTGCATGAACACCCACAACGCAGAGCAGTTAGCCTGTAGTGGCGAGCCGCTGGCGCTGGTGATGGATGCGATTGGCTACAAGACAATCTCGGGCCTGATCAGCTTGGCAGCTTTTCTGGCGCTGCCATCAGTGATTCTGATGATGTTGTTTGGTCAGACGCGGATTTTCTTCGTCATGGCGCGCGACAAGTTGCTGCCGTTCAATGAGCTACTGACGCGTATCCATCCGAAGTATCACACGCCGCATGTTGTGACGATCATCACGGGTCTGGCGGTGACGGTGTTCGCCTCGTTCTTTCCGGTAGGTGTGCTGGCCGATATTTCCAACAGTGGCACGCTGTTTGCTTTCATGGCCGTTGCTTTGGGTGTGTTGATACTGCGCGTCAAAGACCCCGACCGTCCACGGCCGTTTCGCACGCCCATCGTCTGGGTCATGGCGCCGCTGGCGTTAGCGGGATGCGCATTTCTGTTCTTCTCGCTGCCGTTTCGTACCCAGCTGACGTTCTTTGGCTGGGCGGCGATTGGCCTCGTGATCTACTTCCTCTATGGCTATCGCAATAGTCCCGTTGGCCGTGAAGTTGCACGTCAAGCAAACAAGTAGCAGCCTGGTCTGCTAACTACCAGTGTCAGATATCGATCCAAAACTCGCCAACCGTATCCTGATCGGACTTGCGGTCGGTGCCGTTGCCGGCGTGGCAACGCTGTTGATCGGCGCCGTGGCACCTGGGGTACTCGACGGAGCGCGTTGGCTAGCGAACTTGCGCTCGATCCATTGGGCCAGGTGTTCTTGCGCCTGCTGTTTTTCGTAGTCATCCCGCTCGTCTTCGCGTCGCTCGCCGCCGGTGTCGCCCAACTCGGTGAGCTCAAGGACCTCGGACCCCTGGCGACGCGTACGTTCACGCTGTTTATCCTCAATATGTCGATCGCTGTGGCGCTTGGCCTGGTGATGATGAATGTCGTGCGGCCAGGCGATGCGCTGGATGCCGAGACCAAGACCCAGTTGATGCAGGAGTACGGTGGCGCTGCGCAACAGACCGTCGAGCGCAGTGCGCAACGTCCGTCGATGAGCCCGCAGACCATTGTCGACATGTTCATGCCGCGTAACCTGTTCGGCGCGTTCGTAGGTAACGATCGCAACACGCTTGGCGAGGTGCTGCCGCTGATCCTGTTCGCGATTCTGGTTGGCGCAGCCGCAATCCGTCTGGGTGATACCAAACGAGATGAGGTGGTCGCCACCCTCGAGCTCGTGACTCGGCTGATGACGGGGATAGTGCAGTTTGCGCTCAAGCTGGCGCCCTATGCCGTGCCAGCGATGATTTTCAGTGTCATCGTCAAAGTCGGCTGGGATATTGTCATTGCGCTCGGCGTGTTCGTACTCGCCTGTTTAGCCGTGCTGCTGCTGCATCTGTTTGGCACCATGTCCTTGTGGCTCAAGCTATGGACGACTCGCCGGCCGCTGGAGTTCTGGAAGATCGTCCGCCCGGTCCTGATCACGGCTTTTTCCACCAGCTCGAGCAGCGCCACGCTGCCCGCGTCGCTGGCCGTGACGCGCGAGCAGTTAGGCGTGAAGCCGACGACCGCAGGTTTCGTGTTGCCGCTCGGCGCCACGATGAACATGTCCGGCACGGCGCTTTACGAGGGCTGCGTGGTTTTGTTCGTCGCGCAGGTGTTTGGTGTGCATCTGGGTTGGGCGGAGCAGGGCACCTTGCTGGTGCTCGCCGTGCTGTCCGCAGTGGCTGTGGCGTCGATTCCGGGTGGTTCGTTGCCGCTCATCGCCGGCTTGTTAGTTACTTTCGGAATACCAGCAGAGGGTATCGGCATTATCCTGGGCGCGGATCGGTTGCTGGATATGACGCGTACGGCAGTCAATGTTGGGTCGGATATTGTGACAGCGGTTATTGTGGATGAGCGGACGCCTTCGAAACCGGTGCCGCCGCCGGTGATGACTGAGTTAGACGTTCGCGGCTGACGCGCGCTCGGCAGGCCGGGCGAACGCGAATCGAGCGCGCCTGCGGCGTACCCCTGCTCTGCCGCGGGTTGCATCTTCCCCTGGCGTTGTGGTGAGGCTGTTGACGGAACAGGAGCAACCCGCGGCAGAGCGGCGGCGCTCTCCACGCGTTCGCCCGGCCTGCCGAGCGCGCATCAGCCGCGGCGCCTATTGGTCACAGGTTCGGCGGCGGTATGGTTTGGAAGACCTCCGCTGCGCGTGTTTCTAAGTTGAGGCTTGCATGGGAACGCATCAGGATCAATTGCGGGGCTTCGCGAAATACAACGGCGAGTTTAACTGTCGACTGTACGAACAGATCGCGGGGCTAACCGATATTGCGCGGAAGGAGGATCTTGGGGCTTTCTTTGGGTCGATTCATGGCACCCTCAATCACATTCTGTTGGCCGATCGCATCTGGTTGGGTCGGTTTGCGCGAGCGATTCCGACGTTTCGTTCGCTCGCAACGGCGAATCTCGTGTATGAGTTTTCGTCTCTGGATCAACAGCTTTTTGATTCCTTCGACGAGCTTCGCGTCGGACGTCGCGAGACAGACGAACTGATTTATCGCTGGGTCGAAGAGCTCGAAGATGCAGTCTTGGCGCAGACCATGCGCTATAACAACTCAAAAGGGCATGTACGGGAGCACCCAGTGTGGCTGGCGGCCACCCATATGTTCAACCACCAAACGCATCACCGCGGCCAGCTGACGACGCTGCTGTTTCAGCTCGGCTACGACCCTGGGACGACCGACTACATTGCGTACCTACCAAACAGCAGATAACACCCAGCGCGGACGTTCGTATGTGGCGTGTGCTCGGTGCCAGGTGTGAACACGTCAAGAGCGCCGCCGCTCTGCTGCGGGTTGCTCCTGTTCTCCTATCGACCAACCTCTTCGCCAGGGGGAAGATGCAACCCGCGGCAGAGCAAGGGTACGCCGCAGGCGCGCTCGATTCGTGTTCACACCCGGCATCGAGCACACGCCAGGCAGAAACGCCCGTGCTAGGTATCCTTGCGACCTGCTGGAACATGCGGCGCCAGCGCATCGATCAACGCCGTATAGACGCGCTGCGTGCCGGCGACAATATTGCCGCCCTGTTGATAGTCCCCGCCAGTGAGTGTGCCAACCCGCCCGCCGGCTTCGATGACTAACAACGTGCCGGCAGCTGTATCCCAGGCGTGCAGTCCCATCTCCCAGAACGCATCGACGCGGCCCGCGGCCACGTAGGCGAGGTCGAGCGCTGCTGCACCGGGGCGGCGCACGCCGGCAGTTTGCGACATCACCACCTTCAGCATCGCCATGTAATCATCCATATAGGGCTCTACCGCGCGATACGGAAAGCCGGTGGCGATCAGCGAGCCTTCCAGCGTGCGCTGCTTGCTGACGCGGATCTTCTTGCCTTCGAGCTGGGCGCCGATGCCGCGCGACGCGGTGAACATCTCCTGGCGCATGGGGTCGAACACGACGGCGTGCTCAAGCCTTCCTCTAATTTCGCAGGCGATCGACACGGCGAAGGTGGGGAAGCCGTGCAGGAAATTGGTGGTGCCATCGAGTGGATCGATGATCCAGCGGACATCGCCGGCGCGGCCGGACTCACCACTCTCTTCGGCGAGAAACGCGTGGTCGGGGTACAGCCGTCGAATCGTGGCGATGATCTGTTCTTCGGCGTTGCGATCGACCTCCGAAACATAGTCGTGACGGCCTTTGGTCGAAACATCGAGACTGTCGAGTTTCGGCAGGCTGCGGACGATCACGTCGCCCGCACGGCGTGCGGCGCTGACCGCGAGATTGAGTAACGGCTGCATAGTTTTTCAAGTAGCGACGAGGTGCAAGACCCTTCTAGTATCATACAGTCCGTGAGCCAGTTGCGTATTGTTCTGGTCGAGACTTCGCATCCGGGGAACATCGGCGCGGTGGCGCGGGCCATGAAAACGATGGCGATCGACGATCTGGTGCTGGTTCGGCCGCAGTATTTTCCGCATGCCGAGGCAACGGCGCGCGCCTCCGCGGCGAGTGATGTCCTCGAGCGTGCGCGCGTGGTCGGCAGCGTCGAGGAGGCGGTGGCCGACTGCGGTTTCGTTGCCGCTACCACCTCGCGCGAGCGAGAGCATAATTTCCGCGTGCTGGACTTGCGTGATGCCGCGGCGCGTCTGGTCGCTGAAGCGGCGCGGGGTACGGCTGCAATCCTGTTCGGTGCCGAGCGCACGGGACTGACCAACCAGGAACTCGCCCTGGCGCACGTCCTGACACGCATCCCGGCTAATCCAGAGTACCCGTCGCTGAACCTGGCGATGGCAGTTCAGTTGACCACCTATGAGCTGTATCGCGCCCGCGGTGCTAACTACCAGCAGCCGGCGGCCGCTGTACCCCTAGCCACTGGCGAGGAAATGGAGCGCATGTATACCCATCTCGAGTCAGTGCTGGAACTGATTGAGTTCCGGGACCGCACCCAGAATGGCACGCTTCTGATGACGCGGATTCGCAGGTTCTTGCAGCGCGCTGAGCTCGATGCGAACGAGGCGAACATATTGCGCGGCATCCTGACCGCGGTGGAGCGTCGGCGGCGTCGCGCGGGCGACCCGCCCGCATGAGCGCGGCCGCGGCCCGCGCGCCGGTCTATCTTGACTATGCAGCGACGACGCCCGTGGATCCGCGCGTAGCGGCTGCGATGAGCGAGTGTCTGTGCGCGGACGGGGTTTTCGGCAATCCTGCCTCGACCACGCATGGTTTTGGGATCGAGGCGGCGCGTCGGGTCGAGCGGGCGCGCGAGCAGGTGGCAGCGCTGATCGGTGCGTCGCCGCGCGAGATCATCTTCACGTCGGGCGCCACCGAGGCTAACAACTTGGCGATCCTGGGGGTGGCGCGGGCTAATGCCGACCGTGGTCGGCACCTGATTACGTCGCGCACTGAGCACAAGGCGGTGCTCGACCCAGCGGGTCGACTCGAGCGCGAAGGATTCCAGTGTCACCTATCTCACGCCAGGCCGTGACGGGCTAATCGATCCGTTGGCACTGCGTGACGCTTTACGTGCCGAGACGCAGCTGGTGAGCATCATGCATGCGAACAACGAAACGGGTGTCGTGCAGAATCTGGACGTGTTAGCTGATGAATGTCGGCGTGCGGCTGTTCTGCTGCATACAGACGCCTGCCAGAGCGTGGGTAAAGTGGACTTCAACGTGGCGCGCACGTCGGTCGAGTTTGCGGCGTTCAGCGCACACAAGATATACGGTCCAAAGGGGATGGGCGCCCTGTATGTACGTGAGTCCGCCAGACCGCGCATCGGGCCGATCATGTTCGGCGGTGGCCATGAGCGCCTGCTACGCAGTGGCACCTTGCCGACCCATCAGATCGCCGGGTTCGGCCGTGCTGCCGAGCTCATCGCAGCAGATTGGCAGACGGAGCAGCGGCGCTGCCTGGCGTTGCGTGACTCACTCTGGCATTCCCTTGCGGCGATTGGTGACGTTCATCTAAATGGCCATCCGACCGAGCGTCTGCCCAATATTCTAAATGCATCGTTTGCGGGCGTGGAAGGCGAGAGTCTGGTCACGGGCCTCGCCGAGATTGCCGTGTCGACGGGCTCGGCTTGCAGTTCTGCCAGTCGCGAGGGCGTCCTATGTATTGCGTGCCCTGGGCCGCAGCACGCAACTGGCGCAGAGCTCGCTCAGGATCAGTTTTGGCCGCTTCACCAGCGCCGCTGATCTGTCGTTGGCAGCCGAGGTCATCCGCCGCGAAGTCGAGCGGCTGCGGCGGGTGGCGCCATGACCATGACCCTGCTTGAGTCGAGCCTTTCAACCCGGGCACGGCGGTACTTTCTCGAGTTGCCCGATGCCGGCGTGCTGCCCCCGGCCCCCGGCGTACAAAGTGGCGAGGCGGGTTCCCAGGACGGCGGTACCCACGTGCGTTTTCAGGTGGCAACGGCCGCCGGGGTTGTGACTGCTGCACGGTTCCAGGCTTACGGCTGCCCGCATACTTTGGCGGTCTGTGCCTGGTTGACCGAGCAACTGCCGGGGCAACGGGTAGCCGCAATCGGCGCCCCTGCCGACTGGGCACGCGAGATGTCGGTGCCGCTCGAGAAACTTGGGCGGCTGCTGGTGGTCGAAGATGCATTGAATGCGAGCCTCGGGCGCGCAGGATCGGAGTAAAATCAGGTCATGGCTATCCACTTGACTCAATCGGCGGCCGACCGCGTCCGCCATTCCATCGCGGCGCGAGGCACGGGTCTCGGACTGCGTCTGGGTGTGCGCAAGACGGGCTGTTCCGGGTTCGCCTATGTGGTGAATTTCGCCGAAGAGTCAAACGCCACTGATGCTGTTTTTGAAGACCATGGCATTAAGGTCTTTGTGGATCCCGACAGCCTCAAGCTGATCGAGGGCACGACGGTGGATTTCGTCAAGCAGGGCCTCAACGAAGCGTTTCGCTTCCACAATCCCAATATCAAGGGCGAGTGCGGCTGCGGCGAGAGCTTCAACGTCTAGTCGCTGACGGCGCTGCCGCGGCTGGAATTTCCTTTGTTCACCGGCACTTCCACGTGCCCACGGATTGCCGCTGCCGGCTAATCATCGGTACAATGTGCGGCTGTATGGCGCTGCATTGGCTCGCGTCCCTTTCCCGCAACCTAATCATTTTGAGGTTCTGTCATGGCGCTTGAGCGCACTTTGTCTATCGTCAAGCCCGATGGTGTCACTCGTAATCTGATCGGCGAGGTCTATCGACGCTTTGAGAAGGCGGGCCTGCGGGTCGTTGCTGCGCGCATGGCCCACCTTTCGCAGCGTGAAGCCGAGGGCTTCTACGAAGTGCATCGCGCGCGCCCGTTTTTCAACGATCTGGTGCGCTACATGACGTCTGCGCCGGTGATGATCCAAGTGCTCGAGGGCGAGGATGCGATCGTCAAGAATCGCGACATCATGGGCGCCACCGATCCCAAGAAAGCGGCGCCAGGTACGATCCGTGCCGATCTCGCTGAGAGTATCGAAGCCAATACGGTCCATGGCTCAGATGCCGCTGACACTGCTGCGCGCGAGATCGCATATTTTTTCCGCGAGACCGAGCTTTGTCCGCGCGGGTGAACTTGCTCGGTCTGCCGCAGACGGAACTGGCCGACTACGTCGTCAGTCTCGGCAGCAAGCCCTTTCGTGCCCGCCAGCTAATGAGCTGGCTGTACAAGCGTCAGGTCGGCGACATTGCCGCGATGACGGATCTCGCCAAGGACTTCCGCGCGCAGCTCGCCGCGCACGCGGAAGTGCGCGTGCCGGAAGTCATCAAGCGGCTGGATTCGGCCGATGGCACGCGCAAGTGGTTGTTATCGGCGGATAGTTCGCAGGCGTTCGAGATGGTGTTCATCCCGGAGGTGGATCGCGGCACGCTGTGTATTTCCTCGCAGGTAGGCTGTGTCCTCGATTGCTCGTTCTGCTCGACGGCGCAACAAGGGTTCAATCGCAATCTCACCGCGGCCGAAATCGTTGGCCAGGTATGGCTCGCGAATCAGGAGTTGGGCTTCTCGCCGGATGACCCGCGCATCATCACCAATATCGTTTTCATGGGGATGGGTGAGCCGCTCGCCAATTTTCGCAACGTGGTGCCGGCGATCCGCGTGTTTCTGGATGATTTCGGTTTCGATATTTCGCGCCGCCGTGTGACGCTGTCGACCTCGGGGCTGGTGCCGCAGATTTACAAGCTGGCTGAAGAAGTGAATTGTGCGCTGGCGGTGTCCCTGCATGCGGCCAATGATCGGCTGCGCAACGAGCTCGTGCCGATCAACCGCAAGCACCCCATTGCCGAGTTGCTCGAAGCTTGCTGGCACTACCTGGATGAGCAGAACGGCCGCAGCGTCACGTTTGAATACGTCATGCTCGAAGGCGTGAACGACAGTTTGGCCGATGCTGATGAACTGGCGCGTTTGCTGCAGCATCGTCCCGCCAAGATCAACCTGATTCCGTTCAATCCCTTTCCGGGCACGGACTATCGACGCTCAGCGATGCCCGTGATTCACCAGTTCCGGGATCGGCTCCTGCAGCGCGGTCTGATCGCGACGATACGCAAGACTCGCGGCGATGACATCGATGCGGCCTGCGGACAATTGGCAGGACGGGTGCAGGATCGGACGACGATCCGTCTAGGCGCGAAGAGTTTTGGTTTGCAGGTGCATGCATGAGTCGGATCAGCTACGAGACTGCGAAGCCGCTGGCCGCCGTGTCGGTCACGTTGCTGCTGGCGCTACTTTCGACGGGCTGTGTTAGTAGCTCACCGCAACGTGCTGAATCCAGCAATAGTGAGAATGCCGCGGAATTCAATGTGCAACTGGGCATTGCTTATCTGCAGCAGGGCAATCTCACGCTCGCGCAAGAAAAGCTCGAACGCGCACTCGAGCAGAATTCGCGGGACCCCAATGTTCACACGGCGCTCGGCTTGTTAAACGACCGGCTCGACCGCACGCGTGACGCGGATGATCACTTCCGCACGGCCTTGCGACTGGCGCCGCGCGACCCCGACGTGCTCAACAACTATGCCGTGTACTTATGCAAGCGTGGGCGGCACGATGAAGGTGTCAAGCGGTTCCAGGAAGTCGCTAACAACCGTCTTTATCGCACGCCAGAAGCGGCCTACACGAACGCGGGCGTCTGTCAGCAATCGGCGCAGCGATTCGAGGCGGCTGAGCAGCTATACCGCCGTGCCTTGGCGGTGCGGCCGAACTATGCCGAGGGAGCGTGGCAACTTGGCAATCTGCTGTTGCAGCTTGGCCGGCCGGCCGACGCCAAAACCCATGTCGACAGCTATCTCGCCAATTTCTCGGCCTCGGCTGATCTGTTGCTGCTTGGCGTGCAGGCGTCCCGTGCCACCGGCGACGTCAGGGCAGAGGAGCGCTTTGCGCGGCGACTCAAAGTTGATTTCCCGGATTCCGCCCAAGCGCGGTCGCTGGCTAACCTGCCGCGCAATCCTGGCTGATTCCTGACAGGACTAGAGTAATGAGCGACAGCGTGCAAACGGACACGTCCGCAACCATCGGTCAGCGACTCATGGCGGCGCGCGAACGACTCGGCCAATCGGTCGCGGGTGTAGCCGAGAAAACCCATCTCGACACGACGGTGATCACAGCGCTCGAGGCCGACCGTTTCGAAGCGATCGGTTCGCCTGTGTACGTCCGCGGCCACCTGAAGTTGTACGCGGAATTTCTCGAGCTGCCAGCGGCTGAGTTGTTAGCAGACTACCGCAAGGATGCCAGTGCCGAGCAGCGGCCTGATCTGACGCGCATCGCGAAAGCGGAGCGACCGTCCGATCCGCGCAAATGGCGCGGCCCACTGTTGGCCGCTCTGCTGGCGGTGGCGCTCGCGGCAGGTGCCTGGTGGTTGTTGCGCAAGCCGGCGCCGCAGCCGGTCGAATCTGCGGCAACAGTTGTGTCGCCGGCGGTGGACGTTACTGCGCCGCTCGGTTCCCTGCCGGAGTCTGCCGCTGCGGCCGAGGTGTCAGCGGCGGGCGAGCCTGCCGCACCGACGCCTTCCACCGTGCCGTCTGCCGCGGGCGTTACTGTCCCGACGCAAACGACGGTCGCGCCAATGGCGGCAGCAAACACCACCGAGCTGCGTGTTAGTTTGTCGGCTGACAGTTGGGTCGAAGTCTACGACGCGCGCGGTCGCCAGCTCTACCATGACGTTGCGACCGGTGGTTCGGTGCAGTCTTTTCGAGGTCGCGCGCCGATTCGTCTCGTGCTGGGCAATTTTTCCGCCGCGACTCTTGCGGTTGACGGGCGCGACGTTGCTATTCCTGCTAGCGCGGTGCGCGGCAAAGTCGCCACGCTGGTTGTCAGTACCACCGGCAGCGTCGCACCTGCCCGCTGAGCCTATCGATAAGGCTAGCGAAATAGCATGAGCAATCAGATCCAGCCGGTCCGCGGCATGAACGACGTGTTAGCCGGGGATATAGCGGTCTGGCAGTTTGTCGAGCGCGCTGCCACCGAGCTGCTGACAGCCTATGGTTACGAAGAGATGCGCGTGCCCGTCCTCGAGCAGACGCAGCTTTTCAAGCGTGCCATTGGTGAGTTCACCGATGTTGTCGAAAAAGAGATGTACACCTTCACCGACACCGGTGGCGACAGTCTGACACTGCGGCCTGAAGCTACGGCTGGGATGGTACGCGCGGCGATTTCCAACGGCTTGTTGCGCGGTGCGCGACTCAAGGTGTGGTGTATCGGGCCGATGTTCCGGCATGAGAAGCCGCAAAAGGGCCGCTACCGGCAGTTCCATCAGGTCGATGTCGAGGCGATCGGTTTTGCCGGTCCCGATGTCGATATTGAGCTGATCGCCCTAACAGCACGGTTGTGGCGCAAGCTCGGCGTCGGGCGTGTCAAGTTGCAGATCAATTCGCTCGGCACGGTGGAATCGCGGCGCGCGTATCGCGAGTTGCTGCAGGAGTATTTTCGAGCACACCGCGGCGAGCTGGATGTGGATAGCCTGCGTCGGCTCGAGGGCAATCCGTTGCGGATTCTCGACAGCAAGAACGCAGACATGCAGGCGCTGATCGCTGCTGCACCGCTGTTGACCGAGCATCTGGATGCGGAGTCCGCTGAGCATTTTGCCGCGCTGCGCGCCGGTCTTGACGCGCTTGCCATCCCGTACGCAGTCAATCCGCGGCTGGTGCGTGGTCTCGACTATTATTCGCGCACGGTGTTCGAATGGACCACCGACGCGCTCGGCTCGCAGGACGCTGTGTGTTCGGGTGGCCGCTACGACGGGCTCATCTCGCAGTTGGGTGGCGATGCCACACCCGCGATCGGGTTTGCGATGGGTGTGGAACGCGTGGTGGAGCTCGTGCGTCAGGTGGGCACGGCGTCAGCGGCCCGGCCGCCGGATATTTACGTGATTGCGCAGGGCGACGTGGCGCTTCGTGCGGCGCTGGTTGCTGCCGAACAGCTGCGCGAGGCGTTGCCGCAGCGGGTTGTTCATGTGAATCTGGGCGGCGGTAATTTCAAGGCGCAGTTTCGGCGCGCCGACAAGAGCGGCGCGTCATTCGCGCTCGTTATTGGCGATGAGGAGATTGCGCGGGGTATGGCGAGCTGGAAGGCGCTACGGGGCGAGTCACCACAGCGGCAGCTGGATCTCAATGACTTGCCGGCGCAGGTCGAGGCTGCCGTGCGCGATCAGAGCGCGGCGCTGACGAATTGAAAGTGAGGTTTATGTGAACGATTTCAGTGATCAGGAACAATGGGAAGAGGTCAAGCGCTGGCTGTGGCAGACTCTGCCCTGTATAGTGGCCGGCGTCGTGATTGGCGTGTGCGGCCTTTGGGGTTGGCGCGCCTGGGAAGCGCGGCAAGTGCGCTTGGCGGAGGAGGCGGGAACCCGCTTCGAGCAGGCTGTCGACGCCTTCAATCGCGCCGACCGTACCCGCGCGTTCACGCTGGTGGACGAGCTAACGCGTGACTATGCCGCCACGCCGTATGCGGACCTCGCTTCCCTGGTCGCGGCTCGATCGCACGTCGAGTCGAATGAACTCGACAAAGGCGCCGAGCGTCTGGCGGCCGTCATGAACGGGTCCAAGGATGCGGAGCTGCGACTATTGGCGCGCTTGCGCTTGGCGCGCGTCGAGTCGGCGCAGGGAAAACACGATGCTGCCATCGTCACCTTGAATGGCGCTCAGGCAGGTAAGTTCGAAGCACGCTTTGCGGAGGCGCGCGGCGATATCCTGTTTGCCAAGGGCGACAATGCGGGAGCGCTGCAGGCGTACCAGCAGGCGCTCAGCACTGGCGAGGAGGGTGTGGTCGATCTGGAGCTGCTCGATCTTAAAATCCGTGATCTGGGCGGCACGCCGCTGGTCAAGGAACAAGTCGCGTCGCAATCGCCGACCGCTGACGTAGTCCCATGAACAAGCTCATCCCACTTGCTGCGCTTCTGTTGTTAGCAGGCTGTTCGAAAGAGAAGCCGGTGGATATGCCGTCTGAGCTGGTTGATTTCAATGCGAGTGCCAAAGTTGAGCGCTTGTGGAGCGCTAGCGTCGGTGGCAGCGATGAGGTACTGCGTCTTGGGCTGGGGCTCGCCGTGCAGGGTGACCGCGTCTACGCGGCGGGTCACAACGGCGAGGTGGTCGCGTTGGAGCGAGCGTCGGGCAAGGCCGTTTGGCGCACCCGAACGCAGGCGCCGCTGGCAGGTGCGACCGGGGTTAGCGGCGAGTTGGTAGTGGTAGGTTCGAGCGAAGGCGACGTGATCGCACTCGCTGCGGCGGATGGTGCCAACCGCTGGCGCGTGAAGGTCAAGGGCGAGATTCTGTCGGCACCGGCAGTCGGTGCGGACACCGTCGTCGTGCGCACCGTTGACGGTCGACTGCGCGGGCTGGCCGCAAGTGACGGCAGTCAGAAGTGGGAGACCGAAGAACAAGTGCCACGGCTGTCGTTGCGCGGCACAGCGGCACCCGTGATCGCGAGGGGACCTCGTGATTGCCGGGTTCGATAGCGGCAAGGTCCTGGCGGTGGGATTGGCGGACGGTGACACGGTGGGAAACGCCGGTCAGTGCACCGACCGGTCGCACCGAACTCGAGCGCCTCGTGGATATCGATGCCGGTGTGAAGGTCGCGGATGAAGACGTCTTCGTGGCTGGCTTTCAAGGGCGTGCTGCCATGCTGGCGATCGACTCCGGGCAAATCTGGTGGACGCGCGACGTGTCGAGCTACCGGGGCGTGGATATCGACACCGAGGCGATGTATGTCGCCGCTGCCAATGGTGAGTTGTTAGCTCTACGACGTCGGACAGGTGTTGAGATCTGGCGGCAGGATACGCTCAAGTTTCGGCGGCTTTCGGCGCCAGTTGCCGTGGGCGATTTTGTCGCCGTGGCAGATTACGAGGGTTACATGCACTGGTTCGACAAGGCGAGCGGCGCGCCGGTGGCGCGTATCGGTGGCGTCGGTGGGCGCGTGTCGAATCCGCTGGTTGCGGTCGATGATGTGATTTATGTGATATCTGACAACGGTCGTATCAGCGCGTTACGCGCCACTCGTTCCTCAACGTCAAACTAACGGCCGCTGCGGCGGCTCAGAAGGGGATAACCATGCTGCCGGTCGTTGCGCTCGTCGGGCGCCCGAACGTCGGCAAATCGACGCTCTTCAACACGCTCACCGGGACACAGGACGCAATTGTTGCGGACGTGCCCGGTGTCACCCGCGATCGGCAGTACGGCTATGGCCGTCTCGGCCCCGTGCCGTATGTCGTGATCGATACCGGCGGGCTCGTCGAGAAGCCGTCCGGCATGGACGCGCTCATGCGCATCCAGACCGAGCGGGCTGTTGCTGAGGCGGATCGGATCGTCTTCATCGGTGACGCGCGCGAGGGCGTCACGCCGCAAGACCATGTGTTCGCGCGGGAGCTGCGCAAGGCTGGCAAGCCGGTGCTGCTTGCCGTCAACAAAGCGGAGGGCATAGATGTCGCGATCGCAGGGGCTGATTTCTACTCGTTAGGCCTGGGCGACCCATGGGGCATCTCCGCCAAACGCGGCGCGGGTTGCGAGAAGCTGATGACGAGCGTGCTCGAGGGTTTCGAGGCCGTGCCGGCTGCCGAACCTGAGGAGGACGGCTCGATCCGTCTCGCCATCATTGGCCGGCCCAACGTCGGCAAGTCGACGCTCCTGAATCGATTGTTAGGTGAAGAGCGCGTCATTGCGAGTGATACGCCTGGCACCACGCGCGACAGCATTCTGGTGCCGTTCCGACGCGATGATCGGGACTTTCTGTTGATCGACACCGCCGGCGTGCGGCGTCGCGCCAAAGTGGAAGATGAGCTCGAGCTGGCCAGTGTTGCTGCCACCTTGCAGGCGATCGACTATGCGCATGTGGTGGTGGTGGTGGTCGATGCACACGATGCGATTGGCGTGCAGGATGCCAGCGTGTTGGGGATCGCGTTGCAACGCGGTCGGGCGCTGATCATCGCGGTAAACAAATGGGATAACATCGAAATCGAGCAGCGCGAGGAGATCCGTCGCCAGCTCGACTTGAAGTTGGACTTCGTACCCTACGCGCCGGTGTACTTCGTTTCGGCGCTACATGGCACGGCGGTAGGCGATCTGATGGGCGCCGTGATCCGTGCCTATGAAGGCGCCATGCGCCAGATGCCGACACCGCAACTCACGCGGGCGTTAGAGGCCGCAATCGTTCGCAATGCGCCGCCGATCGCCCGCGGACGACGCATCAAACTGCGCTACGCACATCAAGGCGGTCGCAATCCGCCGCGTATCGTGGTCCATGGTAGTCAGGCGGGTAACGTGCCGGAAGCATACAAGCGCTATCTCGCCAATCAGTTCCGCGAGCAGTTTGATCTGTACGCCACCCCGGTGGCGGTCGAGTTTCGCAGCGACACCAATCCGTTCCTGCGCGACAAGCCAGCGGAGAAGCGTGGCACCAAGACCTTCAATGTGGCGCGTCGCGAGCGCCGCATCAAGAAGACCCGACAGAAACGCGACGCTTAGTCAGGCAGCGCGTCAGCGCTGCGCCAGGAACAGCGACGGCTCAACCATTGCGCCGTTCAAAGACACGCCGAAGTGCAAGTGCGGCCCCGTGGCCCGCCCCGTGGCGCCGACCGCGCCGATCGTTTGACCGGTCTTGATCGTGGCGCCCGGCGTCACCTCGATGCGCGACAGGTGGCAGTACATCGTGATGAAGCCCTGCCCATGATCAATGAAGATTGTTTTGCCGTTAAAAAAATAGTCGCCGGTTGCAACTACCACACCAGGCGCGGGCGCCTTGACCGCTGTGCCGTCGCTGCGGCGATGTCCAATCCCGAGTGCGGGTTACGCGCCTGGTTGTTGAAGTAACGTCGAAAGCCGAACGGGCTGGAGAGTCGACCTCGCACCGGCCATTCGAACTCGAGCGTGGCAGGACTCTGCGACGAGAAGGTTGCGAGTGCGTCGGCTTGCAGGACGCGCTCGCGCTCATAGCGCGCGAGGTCGCTTGGCGACAAATCGACCTGACGTGGCGCCACCTTGAGATACTGTGCCGGGTATTTCTTGCCCTCGACCTCGAAGCGAATGGTTTCCGTGTTAGGTGCTGGGTTGCCGGCGACAATTGCCCGGCTGACTGACAGCAGATGCTCGCCGGGTTCGGCGCTGAGCGGGATGCCGACCACCGCCTGCCATTCGCCGCCAGCCTGGGTCACCAGGACTGGGCGGTCGTTGAACTGAACAGTCGGCGCCGCTGGCCTTGCGCCGAGCGGCACGATGACCACGCCGCCCGGTACGTTGGCGGTCCGTGGCAATCCGCCAGCGCTGGCCGTCAAGGCGGCGAACAGACCTAGGCAGGCGTACGCTGCGGTCTTCGCGCGAGCACGGTAGATCAACGTCGCGTACCTTTTGTCTTGGCAGTCACCGTGGCAGTGACCGTGCCGCGCGCCAGTCGTGCCTGGATCGTAGCACCGCTCGCAACCGCGGCCGCATCCAGCAGAATCTGTTGTTGCTCGCCGTAGGTGATGATCGCGTAGCCACGGTCCAAGGTCGCAAGTGGACTGACAGCGTTGAGGCTGCGCATCGCGAGCGACAGCCGTTGACCCAGCGACACCACTCGCGTGCGCGTGGCATGCACCAGGCGCTGCTCGAGCGCCGCGCGACGCGACTCGATCGCTGCGATCCGATGGACGGGATTGTTAGCCGCAAAGCGCGCCGTGAGTTGTGACAAGCGATTCCGGGCCTGCAGCGACACGCTGCGCTGCGCGGCAATCAATCTTGATTCGAGATCGTCGAGGCGCTGTGCGTGCTGTGCCAGGCGCGCGCCGGGGTGTGAAATTGCCAGTCGTCGCTCGAGATTACGCAGCCGATCGGTTTGCTGGCGCAACGCGCGCTGCACGGCGCGCAGCAGCTGCTGTTTCGTTTGAGCAAGCGATGTGAGCCAGGCACGCCCGTCCGGGACGACCAACTGCGCTGCGGCTGAGGGGGTTGGCGCGCGCACGTCCGCCACGAAGTCGGCGATCGTCACGTCGACCTCGTGACCAACACCACTAACTACCGGTATGGGGCAGGCGGCAATGGCACGCGCGACGCGTTCGTCGTTGAAACACCAAAGATCTTCGAGCGAGCCGCCGCCGCGCGCCACAATCAGCACGTCGCATTCCGCGCGTGCCACGGCAGTCTCGATCGCCGCGACGATCTCGGTCGTTGCCGCCGCGCCTTGAACTGCGGTCGGATAGATGATCACTGGCACGGCGGCAAACCGTCGCGCCAGGACGTGCAGGATGTCACGGATAGCGGCACCGGATGGGGAGGTCACGACCCCGATGCGCCGCGGGATCTGGGGTAGCGGGCGTTTGCGGTCGGCATCGAACAAGCCCTCGCCGGCGAGCTTGGCTTTCAGTTGTTCGAACTCCCGCTTGAGCGCGCCCAGCCCCGCTTCTTCCAGGTGTTCAACAACGAGCTGAAACTCGCCGCGCGGCTCGTACAGCCCCACGCGAGCCCGCGCGAGCACCTGCATGCCATCGCGGGGTTTGAACCTGACGCCGGCGCTACGGGTCTTCCACATGGCGCAGCGCACCTGTGCCGCCCCGTCTTTGAGCGAGAAATACCAATGGCCGGAGGCAGGGACTGCGAGGTTCGACAGCTCCGCTTCGATCCAGATGACGGGCATGCCGGACTCGAGCAGCAACCGTACTTCGCGATTGAGGCGGGCGACGGAGTAAATGTCGCGCGCGGACGGCTGATTGGCAGGAGCGCTGCGCGAGGGCGGCGTGCGCACGGAGAAACTCATGGTATTAGTGTATCGCGAGTGGACAACGCCGGGCGCCAAGGTTTACCGCCGCCGGCCAGGACCGTACAATCTCGCACCGTCAGCCACCCCCGTTGCCGCATGCGTATTCTCGAAGAAGCACTGACCTTCGACGATGTTCTCCTCGTCCCGGCGTACTCCGAGGTGCTGCCGCGCGAGGTGGATCTCACCACGCGTCTTACGCGCGGTATCAGCCTCAGCCTGCCGATTGTCTCCGCGGCGATGGATACCGTGACCGAGGCGCGCCTCGCCATCACGATCGCGCAGGAAGGCGGTATCGGTATCGTCCACAAGAGCCTCACCATCGAAGGCCAAGCGCGCGAAGTGGCGCGCGTGAAGAAATTCGAGAGCGGTGTGATCAAAGATCCGATCACCGTGCCGCCCGAGACGACCATCCGCCAGGTGCTCGATCTGACCCGCGCGCACGGCATCTCTGGCGTGCCGGTGGTGCAGGGCAGGCAGGTCATGGGCATCGTGACCCACCGTGATCTACGCTTCGAAGAACAGCTCGATGCGCCCGTCTCAACTGTCATGACTCCCAAGGAGCGCTTGGTCACGGTGCGTGAGAACGCGCCCAAGGAAGAGGTGCTGCTGCTTCTGCACAAGCATCGTATCGAGAAGGTGTTAGTCGTCAGCGACGCGATGGAGCTCATGGGTTTGATCACCGTAAAGGACTTCCAGAAAGCCAAGGAATTTCCGCGCGCTTGCAAAGACCCGACGGGCCGTCTGCGCGTCGGCGCTGCGGTCGGCACCACACCCGACACGCTGGATCGAGTGGCGGCGCTTTATGATGCCGGCGTCGATGTCGTCGTCGTCGATACGGCGCATGGCCACTCGCGCGGTGTGCTCGAAACGGTTGCTCGCATCAAGAAGAAGTACTCGGACTTGCAGGTGATCGGCGGCAATATCGCCACCGCGGACGCTGCGCGCGATCTATTGAACGCGGGTGCTGACGCCGTCAAGGTGGGCATTGGGCCAGGGTCCATCTGCACAACGCGTATTGTTGCCGGTGTCGGCGTGCCGCAAATATCGGCCGTCGCGAATGTCGCCGAGGCGCTGCGCGATGAAATCCCGGTCATTGCTGACGGTGGCATTCGTTTCTCCGGCGATCTCGCCAAAGCCATTGTTGCCGGCGCAAACGCGGTCATGATTGGCAGCATGTTTGCCGGTACGGAAGAGTCGCCGGGCAAAGTCGAGCTCTATCAGGGCGCCTCTTACAAGGCTTACCGCGGCATGGGCTCGCTCGGCGCGATGGGTGAGCGACACGGCTCCGCTGACCGGTATTTTCAGGATGCGGCCACCGAGCTGGAGAAGCTGGTTCCCGAAGGCGTCGAAGGCCGCGTGCCGTACAAGGGTAGCCTCGTGTCGATCCTGCATCAGTTAGCCGGCGGCTTGCGCGCCGCAATGGGCTATACCGGCAGCAACGACATCGAGCAGATGCGCAAGCGGCCGCAGTTCGTGCGAGTGACCACCGCCGGTATGCGCGAGAGTCATGTGCATGATGTGGCGATCACCAAGGAAGCGCCTAACTACCGCGTCTCATGAGTGCCGCCACAGCCGCAGCGCCGCCAGCTGACATCCATGCCGACCGTATCCTGATCCTCGATTTCGGCGCGCAGTACACCCAGCTCATCGCCCGTCGCATTCGCGAGAGTGGCGTCTATTGCGAAATCTATCCGTGGGATGTTGCAGACGCCGACGTGCAGGCGTTCAAGCCGCGCGGCATTGTATTGTCTGGCGGCCCCGAGTCGGTCAATGCTGCGACGCCGCCACGCGCACCCGATGCGGTGTTTGCGCTCGGCGTCCCCGTGCTCGGCATCTGCTATGGCATGCAGACCGTGGCGCGGCAGTTAGGTGGGCAGGTGGAGCCAGCTGATCACCGCGAGTTCGGGTACGCCGAGGTGTCGCTGCAGGGCGCATGCCGGTTGTTTGAGGGGCTGGCAGATCGTCGCGATGCGGCGGGTCGCGCCGTGCTCGACGTGTGGATGAGCCATGGTGACCGGGTCACTCGTCTGCCGCAGGGCTTTATCGCAGTAGGCGCCAGTGCCAACGCACCGCTTGCAGCGATCGCCGACGAAGCGCGGCATTTTTACGCGGTGCAATTCCATCCAGAGGTAACCCATACACTGCAAGGCGCGCGGCTGCTCGAGCGGTTCGTGCGCGAGATTTGCGGTTGCGCCCCCCTGTGGAGTACCGGCAGGATTATTGACGATGCGATCGCCCGTGTGCGCGAGCAGGTCGGCACCGGCCGCGTCTTGTTAGGCCTGTCCGGTGGTGTTGACTCGTCAGTGGTTGCGGCGCTGCTGCATCAGGCCATCGGTGATCAGCTCGTCTGTGTGTTCGTCGACCACGGCTTGCTCCGCCTCGGCGAGGGCGACCAGGTGATGCAGACGTTTGCCGCGAATCTTGGCGTGCGCGTAATCCGCGTCGCTGCCGAGGAGCGTTGCCTCGCGGCGCTCGCGGGCGTGTCCGACCCCGAGCAGAAGCGCAAGATCATCGGCCGCTTGTTTGTCGAGGTGTTTGACGAGGAGGCCGGCAAACTCCAGGGTATTGACTATCTGGCGCAGGGCACGATTTATCCCGACGTGATCGAGTCCGCTGGTAGCAAGACCGGCAAGGCTCACGTCATCAAGTCCCATCACAACGTTGGCGGCCTGCCGCCTAACATGCGCATGAAGTTAGTCGAGCCGCTGCGCGAGTTATTCAAGGACGAGGTTCGTAAGCTTGGCGTCGAACTCGGTCTGCCGCGCGAGATGGTCTACCGGCATCCGTTCCCAGGACCTGGTCTCGGCGTGCGCATACTCGGTGAAGTTTGCAAGCCGTATGCGGAGTTGTTACGCCGTGCTGACGCGATATTCATCGAAGAGCTGCGGCGCCATGATCTGTATGACAAGACCAGTCAGGCGTTCGCCGTCTTTTTGCCGGTGAAGTCGGTCGGTGTCATGGGCGACGGGCGGCGCTATGACTACGTGATCGCGTTGCGCGCCGTCGAGACTGTGGACTTCATGACGGCGCACTGGGCCCGACTCCCCTACGATT
This sequence comes from Pseudomonadota bacterium, assembly GCA_016703895.1. GTDB lineage: Bacteria > Pseudomonadota > Gammaproteobacteria > Steroidobacterales > Steroidobacteraceae > CADEED01. The sequence continues at coordinate 12,901 of JADJBE010000007.1, read as the reverse complement.
TTCTCGACCTCGTCTCGCGGCGCATCGTCAACGAGATCGACGGTGTGTCGCGTGTGGTATATGACGTTTCAGGCAAGCCACCGGCGACGATTGAGTGGGAGTGATTTGGAGCCTTTCGCGGTCTATCGGCACCCTGCGAAATACATATCCAAGTCACTGATAAATAATAACTAACCTCTCCGGATCTATCGGCATCTATCCGCTCCAAGCGGCGCACTTTGACGGTAAAAGTGACGGTAAAAGTTTTTGGCTGTTCCGAAGAGGTCCATTTTTACCGTCACAGGATTGACGCCAGGGGAGCAGAGAAATACGGCAGTTTCCTGGGAAAAATGGCAGAAACCCGCGATTTATGCCTCCTGATTTGAGGTTTAAAGGTTTTTGACGGTAAAATTCGGGCCACGCCAGAACGGGGGCCCGCCATGCTTACCGACATCTCCCTGAAGAAGCTGAAACCCGCGGAAAAGCCGTACAAAGTGACGGACCGGGACGGGATGTACGTGACGGTCTCGACCGCCGGGACGATCACGTTCCGGTTCGACTACCGGATCAGCAACCGGCGCGAGACCCTCACCCTGGGTCGCTATGGCCCGGCCGGGCTCTCCCTGTCCGCCGCCCGGGAGAAATGCATTGCCGCCCGGAACACGCTCGCCCAGGGGCATTCGCCGGCCCGGGTGAAGCAGCGGGAGAAGCGCCAGCTGGCGGCGGCCGAGACCTTGGGGCAGTTCGCGACCAAGTGGCTCGACGAGGGTCCAATGGCTGAGAGCACCCGCACGATGCGCCGGGGCATCTACCGCCGCGAGGTCGAGCCCGAGCTCTCGAACCGCCGGCTGCCGGAAGTGTCGTCCGATGACGTTCGCACCCTGTGTCTGAAGATCAAGGACCGCGGGTCGCCCGCGACCGCCATCCATGTCCGGGACATCGTGAAGGGCATCTACAACTTCGCGAACCTGCACGGGCACAAAGTTCCGAACCCGGCCAGCGAGGTCGCACCAACTTCCATCGCCGTGTTCAAGCCGCGGGAGCGGGCACTTTCCCCGGACGAGATCCGCATCGCCTTCACGCTGATCGACAAGGTGTCGTTCGCCCACATCCACCGTCTGGCGCTGCGAATGATCCTGCTAACCCTCGTGCGCAAGAGCGAGCTGGCCAAGGCGACGTGGACCGAGATCGACTTCGACAAGGGCATCTGGACGATTCCCAAGGAGCGCATGAAGGCCCGGCGGCCGCACAGCATCTATCTGTCGCGCCAGGCGCTGGAAATCTTCACGGCGCTGAAGCTCATGGCCGGCAGTTCCCCGTACGTCTTTCCATCGCGCTACGACTCGGAAGTTCATATCGCGGAGAGCACGCTCAACCGCGTCACGACCCAGATCGCCGAGAAGGCCAAGGCGGAGAAACTGCCGCTAGAGATGTTCACCGTTCACGATCTCCGCCGGACAGGCTCGACGATCCTCAACGAGATGGGATTTAACCGAGACTGGATCGAGAAGGCGCTCGCGCACGAGCGGAATGAGTCTTCGCGCGGCACGTACAATCGGGCGCAGTACGCAGAGCAGCGGCGCCACATGCTGCAGGAATGGGCCGACATGATCGATGCGTGGGTGGTGGGCAAGACGCGTACGCCGGTTCTGCTGCCGTCGTCGATGAAGGTGCTTGCGTCGCAGGCGCTTACCTAGGTCCTCGGGCAGGCACGACGGTATGATGTACTTTGCGCGCTGGATTGGCCTCCCTCGACGGGCGGAATTCAGCAGCGAACCACTTGCGCCGCGGCGGGGCGTCCAACCCCGTCGTCCGGTGCAATCGCCTTTAAAATCCGCGTGTTATCCTTGACCAGAGCTATGTTTTTCTCCCTGTGCCAGAGTGCGAGTTTGCCACTCCGAGCTGCTAGTATTTCGGCATGTCGCTGCCTAGGTAGAACGTATGTCGCGAGCTGATCTATTAGTTAGCCTAGTCAAAGCCGGAAGCCAGGGCGACCAGCAGCTATTCCGCACGACCGTCGAGGCAATGGCGGCGGATGAGCGCGCCAAGCAGCACCATCAACTGGCTAGCAAGCTAGAGGAGAATCTGCGGGCTCCGGCTGCGCGTGCAAAGCCCGCGGACGTTCCGCGCGCGTTCGATGGTGGTCACGGTGGCCTGCTCTACGAAGTAGAGCCTCGACGAAATCTCGAGTCTCTTCTCCTTGACGATGCGACACGGGCTGCGTGCCGAGAGCTGGTCGAGGAGCAGCAACGGAAGGACCTGCTTCGTTCCTATGGCATTGAGCCTCGCCATCGGGTACTACTTTCGGGTCCTCCTGGGAACGGGAAGACGTCCGTTGCCGCGGCGTTAGCAGCGGAGCTTCTTTCGCCCCTGTTTGTTGTTCGATATGAGGCCGTCATCGGCAGCTTTCTCGGGGAGACCAGTAGCCGTCTTAAGAAACTTTTCGACTTCGTTCGAACTCACCAATGCGTCCTCTTCTTCGATGAGTTCGATACGCTCGGAAAGGAGCGCGGAGATACGCACGAGACTGGCGAGATCAAGCGGGTAGTTAGCTCCCTGCTATTGCAGATTGACCGCTTCTCCTTGGCCATGTTGTCTTCGTAACAGCAACCAACCACGCCGAGCTGCTTGATCGTGCCGTCTGGCGACGATTCCAATTGAGGCTGATGCTCCTAGCGCCTACGGTTTCCCAGAAGGAAGCCTGGTTTGAGAGGTTTCCGTGTCGCTGGGGAGCCGCTCGGAATCGCCAAAGGCCCTGCAGGGAAGCTCAAGGCGACTAGCTTCTCCGACTTGAAGAGTTCTGTGCGGACGTGCGACGCCGACAGGTGTTGGCGCTACCAAACTCGAACGTCAAACGGATTGTGGGGGAGAGGCTGAAGCAATGGCAGCGTAGGTTTGCGGCGCGCGAATAAGAATAAGCGACAAGGATGCCGGACCACCCGCTGCTACTGTTTTCCACGCCAACCAAAGCCGACCGCGACGCGGGTCATGGCGGCGGTACGCCTGTGCATCGGCCTTCGTTGGATCGCCAGCGACAACGCATAGGTCCGAAACTAGCGACACTCAATCAGGCGTTCGATGCGCGACGATTAACGCTGCAGCAAATTGCTCCCACAGAAAATCCGGAACTCGTTCTCGTAATTGAGGCGATTGGATCGGTCGACAACTTTGCAAATGCCGTACGTCGCGTCCCTGGCCTTGAGTGGCTCGTCGAAGGGGATGAAGAAGGCATTCCACCGGATGAGGACTTCTTCGACGAGAAGTCACCCGACAAGAAGCTCTCGGGCCAGTTGTTCATGCTTGCGACCAATCGACAGGCGCTCGATGAACTATTGTCACTCTGGAATCACTACCAAGCGGATCCAACGGCTGCTTTCGCGCGCGGGTTGGCTCCCTTCAAACATGTCTTTGCTCAGCTGAAGGATATCCGGCCGTGGGGTGTCGAGGATCGCGTTGGCAACGATCCGAGCGTACTGGCAGGACCGAATCGATGAGCAGGCTCCTGCCGTTCGCTTTGAAATCGAGGCCTGGTACATCAACTCCGCACAGAAGAACGAGGCTGCGCGGGCGGAGATCGCAACTCGCATCGCTGCGCTGAATGGTCGGATCGTTAGCAGTGCGCTGATTCCTGATATCGGCTATCACGGTCTGCTTGTCGAACTGCCAACGGCGACATTGATCGGGATACTGGCGGGGAGATTCCTGAACTTGTGCTGTCGGACCGAGTGATGTACTTCCGACCCAAGGCGCAGTCGATTGGTGATGTTCACGAAGACGGCGATTCGTTGCCACATGTCGTCGACGCCGTGGAGATTGGGGAAGGCTCTCCGGTGGTTGCGTTGCTCGATGGCCTGCCCATGCAGAACCATCCGCTCCTAGCAGGGCGCCTGATTGTGGATGACCCGGACGGTTGGGAGGCGGGGTACGAAGCAAAGGATCGAGTTCACGGCACAGCCATGGCGTCGTTGATCCTGCATGGTGAGCTTGATGGGGCGGCTGCAGCGGTTTCGCGGCCCATTTATGTCCGCCCTGTTCTGCGTCCTGATCCAACGGACACATATCATGCTCGACGAGTCGAGCACACTCCCGACGACGTCCTGCTCATTGATTTGATGCATCGGTCGGTCAAGCGCATCTGTGAGGGTGAAGCGGGTGCCGGGCCGGTTGCGCCGACGGTTCGCGTAATCAATATCTCCATTGGCGACGAGACGCGAATCTTTGATCGCGCCATGTCACCTTGGGCACGTCTCCTCGACTGGCTGTCCTTCAAATACGGAGTCCTGTTTGTTGTAAGCGCAGGGAATAGCGTGGCGTCCCCTGCGTTTGGCAGCAGCCCAGGAAACCATCGGCGGCATGGACTTAGCGGGCGAAAGGCTTTGGCGTTTGATGCGGTGCTGGCTGATGGTGTCCAGCGGCGTCTTTTGTCGCCCGCGGAGTCGATGAACGCGTTGACGGTCGGCGCGAGTAGCTCCGACCAGTCGACGGCCCCGGTCGTGGCTGACCGATTCGATCTCTTTGACAAGAAATCGCCAAGCCCGATTTCTAGGGTTGGTCATGGATTTCGCCGTGCGATCAAGCCAGACGTGCTCATGCCTGGTGGTCGCGCGCTGCTGCGAGGGAGGATCATCGGCGGCAGCCAAGCAGAAACCGTCTTGGAACTAGTTACCGCCAAGGCGGCGCCCGGCCACAAAGTGGCGTATCCACCGCTCCCCGGCGAGCCACAGAACCTTACGGCGTACAGCCGAGGGACGAGCAACGCGGCGGCGCTTGCCAGTCGGGCGGCGGCCACTGCCTTTGAAGTCCTGCAAGATCTTCGCGCGCAGAAGCCGGCGACTTTGCCGACGAGTCACGATGGAGCGCTGCTTAAAGCGCTCTTAGCGCACGGCGCGAGTTGGGGGACCGCTGGCCACCGAGATTCTTGCTAGACGCCCTGACGTGATTGACTGGCGCCAGCAAAAAGAGCTCGTTGCGCGCTGGATCGGTTATGGGCCTGTTGATGTCCTACGGGTGGTTCAATGTACCGCAGAGCGCGCAACACTTATCGGAACAGGTCAGGTGACTGCAGATGAGGCGTTGGTGTTTGCCGTGCCGCTTCCCCCCAGCCTTGCGGGTAAGGCAGTCTTTCGTCGCCTCACCGTCACGCTTGCGTGGTTCTCGCCTGTCAATCCTGCGCACCGAACTTATCGCCGAGCCAAGTTATGGCTGACTCCGCCGCAGACTGAGTTGGCCGTGAAGCGTACTAACAGCGTCTATGACAAGGCCGCACAACGAGGCACCCTGCAGCATGAGGTTCTTGAAGGCGAGGATGCGCTTGCATATTTGGACGGCACGAACATCGAATGCAAAGTGAATTGTGCAGCGGATGCCGGTGATCTAACGGCAAAGATTCGATTCGCACTTTGTCTTACGCTTGAAGTGGAGCAGGGAATCGGCTTGCCCATTTACCACAGGAAGTTCGAGAGCGAATTGCTCCGCAGGTTCAGGTTCAGCCGGGAGTGCCTTGAGAGGTTTCGGCTCAATTGAAATAATTGTGGATTATCGGCTACGTCGATTCCGGTTTTCGTGAACTTGTGGCATGGGCTTCCGAGATGTGGCGGACGCCATCAATGCTTTGCCGCTCTTGTGCGATGACGGGCAGTCACGTTCCTACGGTGTGATTCGCTCGACGGGTCTACGTGCGGGAACGAACATCGGGATCAGGGGCCCGTCTCACGCGCCCCGCATGGCATTCTTCGCGGCGCGCCGTCAGCCACTGTTCGACTTCGTTTAGGTCCCACACCACGCACTTCGTTGTGAGGTAGAAGCGCTTCGGAAATTCTCCCCGCCGCTCCATCTCGTAGATCGTGGTGTCCGCGAGCGGCACGATCTTGCGCAGCTCGCGGCGCCGCACAGCACGCTGGCATGTGCGCGCCGAGTCGGCTGCAATAACAGGTGGGTTGGGGTTCACGGAAGCGGTCCTCCAGCGGAGTGGCGGCGATGCGCTTCACTGCGCGTTCTGCAGGTCGGGGTGATTTCGAGCGGAAGGCAAACGTGCCGGGGTCTTGTCTGCCGACGGGTCCAGGATTCAGGTCGGCGGTCCGGTTCGACCGTCATGTTCTGTGTCAGCCAGGCGAGCACGTCGGCGCGATGCCAGCCAATCGGTTTGCCGCAACGGGTTCGTCGCTTCGGGAATCGCCCCAAGCGAGCCAGGCCTAACAGCAACCATCGCGGGCGGCGAGTAAGACGTGCGATTTCGCGGCCGTTGAGAATCGATTGTACGTCGGGAAGCGGTTCGTTTACCCAACGTGGCAGATGAACATCGTGCCTGTTAGTGGGAGTGGCGTCGGCAACTGAATTGCTTTCGGCCTGTGTGCGTGTCCATATGTTTGCCCCATCCGGATGACCGATGGGCACAGAATGCGTAATCACGACGTGAATTGCAGCGCAGGGATTCAGGGGAAAAGATAGGCCAAACGCGACGCGAGTTTCCTGCCGTTGTAGATCTCGGTGGGCGTTTTCAGGTGGAGCACGGTGGAAACTCGACGCTTGATTCCCTGATCTCAGCTCGAACTGTAACGACGAATAGCAGCGACTAGTTGTGCGTGGTCTGCTTCGCGCTTCTTCGCGGAGCGCTGGCGCAGGTTGAAGAGCTTTCGACGAACACCGGGTAGGTCGGCTGCCTGCGGAAGTCCATTGAGGCTGAAGTCGGGCGCTTCGCGCTCGACCGATTCAAGGAACTCGCGAGGGCGATCGTTACCGGGTTTGACTTTCTGGACGATTGCAAAGCTGTTCTACCTGAACGCCAAACCCGGTACCGTTCGTCCTTATGAATTCGTCCGGACGGAGAGCCCCCCGTGCGCTAACCACATGCGTCATCGTAAATTTTTTGCATCTTCTCGAAATAGGCGAGCGCTCCGCCGGTGGGCACGCGCTCGCTCAGCGTGTCATTGAGATGATAAGAAATGTCTTTCGCAATTGCGCAGCTAGTCACTTTGCGAAGTTTCGCTGCACCGGTCAGTGCGGCGCCCCAATCCGAGCTGGAAAGAGTGATAAAGACTTCCACCGGATTTGGTGACGCCAACAAGTCCCAGACCGGAGCGGACACCATAAGCTTCTCTGCCGAGGACGAAATATGTTCTTTCTTAACCATGCTCTTGAGAACCGCAATGTCCTCAGCGCTGAACGACACTCGTGATTCACTCGCATGACTCACCGTTTGCATGAAGCATAGCGAGATCAACAAGCTAACTGGCCGCATAAACACTCCGCTTGATGAATTCTACCGTGAGACTGCTGGTTGATAGTGCTTCAAAAAATGGCAACAGCAGGGCGCTAGTCTGGCGCGAGGAAGTCGTATAAGATGCAGCAATGTGCTGCTGCTCCGCATCGCGGTGGTTGCGGGTGGCGGTCGATTCGAACTGACCCAGTGGCTACCAAGAAGTAGTGACTGTTGTAGGGGTTGTATAGGGAATGTTGTACCGTGTTGCGTTCAGCCCGTGTCGAGAAAGTACCTGAGGTTCGCTGATACCACAGATTAACTAGGGGAGAGACGTCGTGGCGGTCAATCGGAACGGTCAGGTATTCGGTATAGCGTGCTTTGCTGCTATGCGCCAGTCAAATCGTACGCGGGGCAGAGAGACCGGCCATTTCCGCAGCAAGCCCAGAATTGAAGGCAATTCAGAGCGTATATCGCGGCATCACTACGTGGCTACTGTCTTTGAACGGTGAAATAGTGAGCGTCTGGGGCGATGGTGCTGGCCGCTTTGCTACGGAGCCGGTCGTAGCCCGATTGGACGAAGTTTTCTCAAGACATTGACGCAGCTGCGCGTCGTCGACATCTGCGGAGCCTGTTTCGACGGTTTTCTTTGAGTATCATTTTCGACTCGCCGCAGCCTGAGAGGATGCGTTTCGCCAGTTGCGTGACTTGACGATCCCACCTAAGTCCTCCGCTGATATTGGTCCCTACCCATATGTGTTTATTCGAATCTCCACAGGCGGGCGCTTCGAAGGTGACCTGCCCTTCAAGGTCAGGCAATATTTTCCGCCTCCCCTACAAGGGGCCGCGAATGGTGCAGTGACATTCGGCGAAGGAATGTCGGAAGTAACGTACGCCACAAATTCCAACACACTTGGAAAGAAGGCAGTCGCTATAACAGATTCCTGCCATAGTCTAAGGAAGATTGCGCTGCAGAAGAGTCTCTTGGGTGAAATGTTTGTTCCTTGGGACCTCCTGAAGACAAATTCCTATCGTGTACAGATTCGAGACGTAATGAACCATGAGAGGCAGTTGTCGAACTAGTCAATCACGAGAATGCCGTCGGGAGGCAGGGAGTTGTCCAAAGAACGAAAAGCAAGAAGGCTGGGTTTAACTTGTCGGGTAACCTATTCGGGGGAAGTTCTTCTGGATCTACGGAGATTTCGCCATTCGATAACAGAACGCGGGCGATCTCTGGTTCGTTGATTCAGAGCGCGTTGACCGAAGCCAGCCAGTCGCTACAAGCAAGCTTTGTGCAGAGGTTCAAGAGTGAGGCAGTTGCTCCTCAGGCAATGATCAGCATATTGTTCAAGGCGGCCACCGATCAGCGCGATCCGGTTCTTGTTCAGTTCCAGACTGACGCGGCGGGACAAACGACGATGATCTTGAATGATGTGAAATACGTTATCGCGCGATCGGATATCGATTTGCTGCTGGAATCGAGTTCGAACGACAAGTTGAATGCCAAGCAATCTGCAGGTGGGGAGTATGTAAGTGTCAAAGCTCTGAAGACAAAGACGCCACGATTGAAGATGAGCGAAAGATAAAGTGGCAACGCAAAGGGGCTGATTGGGTTCCAACCTCCGCGGAGATGTACTTCATTTCATTCGGACAATTGAGGAACCTTAGTGAGGCGGCGTTCTACGAGACCTTGGCCACGGAGCAAACGGGGTTGCAGAGACGAATTCTGAATGAAATCCATTCTGACGACTCACAGTTGTTTCGAGATGGGTATGCGCGGGGTCGCGAAGACGCTGCGAGAGCACTTGACGGGCCGCAGAAGCTCTTTATTCAACTTCCTAAGAATTTGCATATGCCGCCGTCACCCGCACTGTTCAATTCGGCGCCGATTTACTGTAGTAAAGTTTCCGATGCAGTTTCTGATGCGAACAGGAGGACAGTCGCGTCAAGTGGAGCACCAGCGGTAGCGTCCAGAGAGAAGTTCGCGGAGTTAATTGGCTGCTCCAGTTTGCCCGTCCCATGCAATGGGCCCGACTGCGATCAATTTGCTTTTGCATTCATTCCGCAGCCCAGATGCTACGTGTCCGCAGTATGGAGCTCGTGGTATGTCCTGCATCTCAGGAGGATCGGAGCGATGGGAGGGGCTGATGACGGGTGTATCGAGGCAACGCTGCCAAGACTATTGCCCATGCCGAGTCCAGGACCAAGTCCACGATAATTCACATCAAATGTGAGTGCGCTGCCACCGGCTGGAGACGGTAGCGGCGTCCTTAGCTACACCTGAAGGTGTTTAGCTTTTTTCAATCCTAGACTCACTCATGGTCGCTAGAGTAGGCATTCCGTAAGCCATTGTCATGGCGAAGTTTTGGAATGAGATGCTCTTGCCACAATCGGTGACCGATACGTACGGTAGCCAAACCGGGAGGCGGTCATGGCGCAGATCCATTCCGCGTTGAGCACATCGGCCCGAGTGACCTGGAAAGTCGTGTCTTTCCCGCTCATTGCCGGCATGTTGCTGGCGCAGCCGGTCGTGAACTTCATTTGCGGCTTCATGCTGATCGGCGGCTTCGTGGCTGCCATCGCGTTCGAGATCTCCGCCGTGGGACCGCGGTTCCCGTTCCTGCAGGTCGCCGGCCTCGCGCTGGCGTTCGGCCTGTTTGCCGTCCTGTATCAGCTTGCGCTGATGGCTCTTGTTAGGGATTAGCATCACGCCGACTTCGGCAGCCCGAGCAGACTTCGCGGCGCCGCGCCCACTTGTCGATCAGCATTGCGCTATGACATTTCAGACATCGCAGCAGTTCAATGTTCTCGGAATTGGCTGCGCCTCGCGCCAGTAACGCGGCCTGATCGAATTCCAGATCGGCGTCCGGTTCCCACTCTCGGAAGATCTCAAAGGCCGAACAGAGGCGCTCGCCGTTCTCCAGCCCGGGTTGCAGTTCCCAAGACTCGCCGGGTGGAATGGACCGTTGGCACAGGCTGTGATGGATGCTGGCGAACACGGTCGCATTAGCGAGGCGCACCGCGGACCGGAAAAAAGGCTGGAAGGAAGTCGGCGCGGGTCCCCGGAATCCATCGCCAGCATCAGGCAGCCAGCGCCGTTTCAGGGTGATGAGGCGGTCCGGCGTCAGGCCGCTCCAATCGCAGGCCGTTTGCGCGCGGGCACCGTGCGCGAGCAACCGAAGACCCAACTGTATCCGTCGGTAATAGCGGTCGAACCGCGCGTCGCTACTGGTGCTGCCCATAGATCAACCTGTTGAAGTTTCTACCATATATACCCCGGAAACCTGAGGGCGTTTCCGCCGTGCCGGCTCCCAACAATGCCATTTTGTATGGGAGATCTGGCGACGGTGCGCAATGGAATCCTGGCGACGGGGAGGAGCAGACGCCAAACAGCTCTCGCAGCACAGATGGAAGGGTGCCCGGTCGATCGGTCTGGCGCACCAGCTGAACGAACAATTCATCGAACTGTTCTGCGAGCTTTCCATCGATGCCCGGTCTGGGAATCCGTTTCCGCTGGTCGCGTTGCACCGGGAACTGTGGAGCCATCTCGATCCAACGTCGTGCAAGCGGTTGGCGCTCTTTCCGTTCGTGATCGTCGACCTGAGATTTGGCGATGTGGCGTGGTGGCGCATGGCCGCGGGCAACGGCGCGCGGGCGCCAGGCAGTCATGCCGGCGTGTCGCCTACGACGCGCTGGGATTGGCTCGCGCTCGAAACCCTGATGTTCGCCTGGCAGGTGGCCCGCGAGGATCGTGGAGTCGCATCGATGCTCTTTGCCATGCCGCCGCCGGTGGCCGACTGCATCGCTGTGCTCACGATGCAGCAAGTCCGGACCTTGGCGGTCGCGAGCGCGAAATGTCTCCGCATCCGCTGGGACAACGATCCCCGCTTCTGGCGTGAACTGCTGATTGCGGCGCGCGAGCCAAACGAGGCCGCACTGGAGAAGCTTCGGCGTGAGGCGAAGCTGCATTTCTGCGGAGAGCTGATTCATACCCAATCTGCTGGTAGTGCCCCCGAGCCATTGGTCGCGGGGAATAGGATGGACACGACGCCGGAGGATTGACAATACCGTCTGCGCAAGTAACTCACGTTCTTGCAGGGTTTCGGGTGAATTTCCCCGGAAACCTGCACTGCATCGCCGACGGTGTGCGTGATTCGATGGCATCCCCACAAGAAAAAAAGGGGTTGACCCGTGGACCAGCGCATCCAGTCTTGCCGCAGCCTCAGACTGATCGCCCGCCTTGCTGGCGCAGCGGTTCTCTTCGCGCCATGCGCGGTCTGGGCTCAGGCATCCCCTTTCGACACGGGCGCTAACTCCCTCGTGACGTTTGCTTTGACGATCGCGACACCAATCGCCGTGCTGATCGTCATCGCGCTCGCCATCGCCGCGGCCGTCGGTCGAATCTCCTGGGGCTGGGTAATCGGTGCGCTGATCGGCATCGCCGCGATCTTTGGCGCACCGCAGATCGTCGCCTGGATTCGAACGCTGTTCGGCGTGTAGGGGTGCTGGCCGTGGAACCGCGCAATGCCGGGGTTACTGCCGATCCACTCTTCGTCGGAGTGACACGTCCGCCAATGCGCTTTGGCGTGACTATGCGGCGCTGCTGCTCAACGCGGCTTTCACGATGGAGGTATTTCTCCTCCACGAAGAACTTGTTAGTTCTGCTGTTGATAGTACCCGTCCATGGCATCTGCATGCTGCTCTGCGTTCGCGATGCCCGCTACTTTGACCTGCTCGTGATGTGGGCCAAGACCCGCATGCTTGCGTACTTCTGCAGCCTTAGGTTCTGGAAGGGAGCGAGCTACAGCCCGCTGCTGCTCGATCTTCCGGATCGTCGTGGTCGGCGCAAGGCACAGGCGACGGTGCGACTCGCATGAAACGTGGCACGGCACTGCGACGCGAGCTGCCCGTGGCATTCCGTATCCCGTATCGCGCGCAGCTCTCGCCCAATGTTGTGAGGACGGAGGCGGGCGACTACGTGCAGGTCTTCCGGATCGACGGCGCGAGCTTTGAGACGGCCGATGACGAGGTGCTGAACAACTGGCACGAACGGCTCAATGTCCTGTGGCGCAATATTGCCGCGCCGAATGTCGCGCTGTGGGTGCATGTGATCCGCCGGCGCGAACGGGTGAGCTCCGGTGATACAAGCGATGCAACGGCCGAAGACTTCGCCGAGCGACTGTCGATTCGTTACCAAGCACGGTTGTCCACCGAAACCTTGATGGTGAACGAGCTATACCTGTCGACGGCCTACCGTCCGATTGCCGGAGCTGCGCCGAACCTGGTGGCGCGGTTGCTCAAGCGCGAAGGCGAGCCAGCATCGGCTGGCGGAGCACGTCGACGCGCTCGATGCCTGCGAGAAGCTGGCGCAAACAGTAAGCTCCTCGCTCGCCCGCTACGATCCCGAGCGGCTGGGCGTGTATGAGACCAACGGTCGCTGGTACTCGCGCGTACTGGAGTTTTTCAGCCAACTCGTGAATGCAGATCTCGCGCCCGTACCGCTACCAACCGCGCCACTCGACGAGGTGCTCGCGACCACAGGGATGATTTTCGGTAGCGAGACCATTGAGTATCGATTACCAACAAAGACGCGTTTCGGCGCAATTCTTGGTATCAAGGAGTATGCGACGCCGACGACGGTCGGCATGTACAACGTGCTGCTCTCCGCACCGTTCGAGTTCGTTCTCACTCAGTCGTTCGCGTTCTTGACGAAGGCCGCCGGGCAGG
>JADJBE010000006.1 GCA_016703895.1 Pseudomonadota bacterium | reverse complement strand
CGCGATGTGCGGCTAGAGGCTAGGCCGATCTGAAGAACTTCGATTCCTTTGATAACGAGATAGAATGCGAACATGTATGTCAGAATCTGGAGCATTCCAATCATCAGTAGTCCCGTTACACTCGGCGTTAAAGACGCTGCGGCAGTTCCAATCATGCCCGATACCGTCGCGCTGCGCACAATAACTAATTGATTGAAATCCAACTAACCTGGTCGAAGTATTGAAGCGCTGAATGGTTGCCGCACATTTGGCCATGGAGGATAGAGGGCTTCGTGCGATAGCTGTCGCGGCCCATTCTCGGGATCGATTAGCCTGAACGAAGTTATGCCGAATCGAGTCGGCTCTCGGAACCTTCTACGCTTCTTGGTAAATTGCAAAAAGCTTGCTTATAACTGCTAGGCGCCTTCTATCTTGGCTATCTTTACGCGCAGGAAAATACGATTGATTCCATAGGCGGCCAACCTCGTACGTTCGCGAGTTCTTTTGAGGCGCGGCGCGCGATTCGCACCACCTCCCAAGTTGCTTCATCGGCCGCGCTACTTGACGTTTCTGGTGAATATTCTCTGGTTAGAAGAGCCAATGTCTGCGGTGCCGACAGACTTCCCGACAGTCGCGCATCCACCCGGTTGCGGTCACACGTTTACGGGTCGTCAGTCGACATATGTGCGCAGAATTCCACAGAGATGCAGCAAATTGTCGAGATTAGTATCGGCTTTGACTAATAGCACGACGGGCGCGCACTCGAGCGTGCGCTAGATCCCTAGCAGCGCGTGCGCGCTCAGCTCGTTGGCGGAAATCGGGGCTGCCGACGATTCGCGAGATGTGCCACACCGAGTAGCCGGTAGCGCACGCGATTTCGCTGTTGCTGAGCTGGGGCTGGTTCATCACGAGTTGAAAGACCTGCTCGTAGCGGCGCTGCCACCTCGGCGGCTTCCGCTTAGGGCCTTGGGGCCGGTGCACAACTTGCACGTGGGGGCGGTGGCGCTCAGCCAAGAAGGTCGCGAAAGGATCAGGTTTGGGTGTCGTCATCGGCTGGTATCCACGGCAGTGGTGGTAGTTCAAGTTTGTCGCGATAAGATCGGCGGCGATCCTTGTTGATCGTCTTGAGGTTCGCAAGACGGTAGGGCTCAAGCTTCTCAGGCGGAAGGTGTTCCAGCTCGTCGAGCATCCAACGGCCGATGGGTGAGTTCGACACTGTCGAGAGACGACATCGACTGGGCACAACATACCGATCGATGTCGATTCGCTTCTCGTTAGGATTTGCAGCAATGACGACCAATGCGTGCTGCTCTTCTCGCGTCAGCGTCGTTGGGTCATAGGGCTTCCGGCCTCGACCCGGCGTGGGGCCGTGCGGGCGACCAACTTTGTTTCTCACGGGGAATCTCCGGCTTGCGGTTCGGTTGGGCTACGGGCTAACCCCTTGGAGTGGGGGTTTAGCCCATCCCGATTGCCTGTGAGGCTATTAGGCTGATTGGCCCGACTTTGGCCCGTTGGCCCTTCAGGGATCGCTTGCTCAATTTCTAATCCATTTGCGGGTAAATCCCCCAACTCACTCAAGCGAAACCGCTTTCGGGCGGCGGCAGTCGGCCGATACAGGGTTCCGCGATTTCCGCGCGTCCCGATCACCTCGACCAAGCCGGCGTCCTCTAGCCTGCGAATGTGCCCTGATTGGTTGCGATTGCCTTTGAAGCTGGACGGGCTCACGTGCGTGCACGAGTCGCGCCACCTACTGAATTTCATGCCGGTGTTACCCCCACACTCGTGCAGAATGCGGAGCGACTTGACCACTGTCTCCGGGATATCCTGCGAGGGCGCGTCTGCCGAGACCAGAACGACACTTGAGCCACCTTCGAACTCTACCGGTAGCAGCCGCAAATACATCGGCTCTAAAGGTGACGCATCGCGCATCTTTTCAACTATCAACTTGAGCCGAGTCCCTGCGCGTTCGAGCCGCAGAACGGTTGTCGCGGCTCCGCGTAGGGCAGACGACCCGCGCTCACTGGTGCCTGACTTGCCGCTGTGATGCACGAGGATCACCAGTCCATCGATTGTCTTGGCTAGACGCTTTACATTGCTCAAGACGGTGCGCATGTCGCTCGCTGAGTTTTCCTCGGCAGCGCCGAGGGAGTCGGCGAGAACGTCAACAATTACTACCCGGTAGCCCTGCTCGCGAGCAAACTGGGCAAGTGCGTCACACTTGGCTACGTCGTCGAGGGCAGGCGCAGACGTAAGACGAACAAATGGCGGATACGGAGCCGTCAGGCCGATGTGTGCCTCGGTGGCTCGTAGGCGATCACGTACTTCCCCTTCGGTAGGAACGTACAGCACGGGTGCCGCGTCGATGATGAGTCCCGCCCAATCTTCACCTCTAGCCATTGCGACGCCGAGAGAAAGCGCCAGGTGCGATTTGCCAATGCCCGACTCGCCGTAGACGAGGGCGACGCCCCGCTGCGGCAGCAGGCTACCGACTCGCCACTCGATCGGCGGACGGTCTCGCATCTCGGCCCAGGACTCAACTGAGAATGTGCACTCGGATTGCGGCGCAGCCTTTCGTGCCTTGTGTCGGATGCGCGCAATGTCCCGCCGGAGGAACTCCTCGGGCTGAGTTGAATGTGCACGAACGGCTATAGAGATTCTGTTTTCAGGAGCGAGCATCGTCGAAACGATTTGGTCGTCTGATGCGCCCGCGTCGATAAGTGCTCTCTCAGCGGCGGCAATGGCCTCGCTCTTGGACGCATACCGATTGTCAGTATCCCCAAGCTGAATCAACCGGCGAGACCACTCAGGTAGGGTGCTAAGCCAGTGGTTGGAAGCAGTGGACGCGCTCTGGTCGTCTGCGCAATCGAGCGTTGCGGGTGTCTCCGTAGACATTAGATCGTCGCGAAGCCAGCCAGGCATCGGGCCAACGGAGCCAGGTTCGCCAGTGAACGTGTGGTCGTGCGCCGGCCACCAAATGACATAGCCACCTTCGGCGCGAATGTCGACGCCATTGACAGGAGCGTTTGCGCGACTACGCATGCCTTCTACATGCTCGAACAGAAAATGTTCGCCGCGCGGAGACTTGTGCACAACGCTGGGCAAGAGGCGATCGCGGTTTAGTTCGAGCCAGATTTTGCCAACAGGGTCTACGTCAACGCCTGTAAGTCCGCTCGGCGCGCCGGTAGGCACACCGATTAGCGCGTTAGGCCACTTCCGCCACCACTGACTGATTTGTCCCTCGTCTTTGGACGCCACTTTGAAGCCTCCCGAGACACGGGGCGACTTGTCAGCCTTGCAAGGAAACACGGGTACCCCGCTTGCCGCAAGGCGTAGCGCTTCCGCCAATACCTTGTTAGGTCCCTCGCTTGCGATTGTGCTACTATTCTTCACGGTAAAATCCTCGGCCGGTGCGCAGCGACTAACTGCCCCGGCCATTTCTTTGGCACGGGTTTTCACTGGCCATCGATTGAATCTATTGCGCGGCGTGCCGCGCTGCGGGAGCTTAGAGGCTCTGAGCTGTTGCGCTATGGCTCCGAACGTTCGGCAGCACGGAGGTTGTCCAGCCAAGTCACAACGTCGCCTCGGCGATAGAATACGCGGCGGCCAATTTGAGTTCGTTGGGGTCCGCGACCGGACCGATCGAGCTTAAAGATGCTGCCAGCCGGGAGACCGAGCTGGGACTCAAGGGTTGTGCGATCAAAGAGTTCGCGATCTATTAGGGCCATTTAACTACTCCTAGCGTCAATTCGCTATGTGCGACTTAAGCTAGTTCAGCATGGTCCCTGCCGATGCTCTAGTAACGGAATGGCCAGTTAGTTACCTATTGGTCCCTTGTTCTTCGCGGAGGCGGATTCCTTGAGTTCCTTGCGACGCGCCCCGCATATGTTTCTTATCTGCTGCCCAAGATTGTCGCCGTCCACTCTCTCGGGTTCTCCTCGAGACTTTTCGCGAACTTCGGTCTCGATACGCTTCAAGAAACCTCGCTTCGGCTTTCCATTCAATCCGGCACTACATTCCTCGTCGTACAGTTGAACCACCAACGGTTTGAGCTTTGCCGTCGCCTTGCGCGATTCTGGTCCCTTCTGCAAGCCTCTCTGCCGCTTGTCAAAGGGTTCGCTAACGACTTGGAGTGCGTAAGACGCTCCTGCAAAGTTATCGTTTTCGGCGTCCAATAGTCCGCAAAGCGCACAAAACTGCGTGTTCGAAAGGCCTCGGAATGGCTGAAGAAGGCTTTTCAAATTTGGTGCCGCAGGCCGTTTAGCATTCGGGGGTGCTGCGCGGAACTGAGGTTCAAGTTCCTGAAACCGCTCTATCACTTCCAGGCTAGCCATGTCTTCTGCTGCGCCGACAACTTCAAAATGGTCGTCGGGCTCGGCATTCTCCGGCGGAATGCAGACGGTCGAGAGCCAGCTCCGCGCAAGTCCGACAACCTTTGCGCAGGCCTCTAGCAGCTCGACCTCGCGCGAGTGGCTAATGCCGTCGAGGTAGACGATCCGCAGATTTGCCGCGATGTTGAACAGCTTTCCACGACGCCGAGCTGGGTTCATTTCGCGACGGGCGGGAGGCCACGAGAAAGCGCTGCGGAGACCCGCTCCGCCAGCGCGCGCTGAGCTTCAGTCTCAAGCGGTGCGTAGTGCTGCTGCGTTGTCGTGATGTCCTTGTGTCCGAGACGCGCGGCGACAAGCGGTAGTGATACCCCGGCACGCACAAGTATTGCTCCATGGGTCCGTCGCAGGTCGTGTAATCGGAGATCCTGAAGTCCCGACGCATCGCGAATCTCTTTCCACTCCCGTGCAAAGTTGAATCGCGGCTCATCCGGCGAATCGCTCGGAAAGATCCATGGCGAGCCGTCCACTCTCGGCAACTCCGCGACCAGCGCACAAGCGCTTTCGCTCATGGCTAGCGTGATGTCGTGCCCGGCTTTGGTATTGCGCAGGGTTAGCGTCTTGTTGTCTGCGTCGTAGTCGTTCCAACGAGCCGCGATCAGTTCGGACTTGCGCGCGCCAGTCTCAAGAATCAGCCGAAAGTAAATACGCGCAACCGGGTCGTGCCGTGCATCGATTGCGGCAAGCAACGCGGGCATTTCTTCATCTCGAACGTATCGTTGGCGAGCACGCTCTGGGTTGAGCTTGATCAGGCGCGCCGGATTGCCCACGGACTCGGGCACCAGTTGCTCGGACAATAGCCAATTGTAGAACGCTTTCAGCGCTTGCAGGGAGCGGTTGGCCGCGTACGGGTGCCCTCCCTTTGTCAGGCCAACAAACCAGATGCGTATCATTTGTCGATTGACCTGCGCAGCAGTTAAGCGCGCCGAACTCGGCCAGTACTGGCTTGCCTCGCACACGCAGGTTCTCGCGTGCCCGCGCGATTTGCCGCGAACTCCGTTGTGCCCGTAGTCTGATCGTCTCGGCAACGTACTCCGCCCAAAGCTTGGCAATAGGCGCGCCTTCCAGGCCCTTGGCGCGGCGCTCGGTGCGTTTGGCTTGTGCCGGGTCGGTGCCCGCCTGCGCGTGATCAATACGAAGCTGCTGCGCTTTGCGGCGAAGTGATTCCAGATCCAGCCTTGCCGTAGATCGGTTGAGCCAGTCGGGCGATAAAGAACCCAGCGACACAAGCCGCTTTTTGCCAGCATGTCGATAGCTCAACACGGCTTGCTTGCCCTTGAGGCCGGAAGTGCGTGCGGCAGGTGTTAGGCGAATGCCGAGACCGGCAACCTTCGAATCCCAAAGCACTTGCCGAGATGGCCCTGCGGGGTCGTACGTGGCGCTGGTGACGCGCGCTTCGGACAGGACGCCTGTAGAGAGGGGACGGGGTATGCTTGCTGTGCGGCTCATCTTGGTGCCTCCAAGGTGGAACGTAGAGGCCGCGTCGGCGTTAGCGCGCCACTCGGCCTTGCCATTTACGTTACCAGCACAAAGATTTCATGTCACCACTTGTGTCACCACGCTCGCGGATATGAGCGGTTATTAGGGGCGACGTGGGGAGGCTTAATTTGTAGTGTTTCCGCACACTTAGCTATTCAGGGCTACTGGCGGATATCGGAAAAAACTGGTGGAAAGGGAGGGAATCGAACCCTCGACCCCGGCATTATGAGTGCCGTGCTCTAACCAGCTGAGCTACCTTTCCACGCGGGGGCCGCGATTCTCACGGGCAGCCCCGCGCGTGTCAAGGCGGCAATGCAGCCATTCCCCAACAAATCAATCAGTTACAAGATCTTGCAGTGCTTCGCGCCCTACGGCATCTTGGCCGCTGTTGGGTTATTCGCGGCAACCGGCGGTGTGTCCGCGAGCGGCAAGGACGTCGGGACGTCACCCTTGAGCGCCGCGGCCTCAGCGCGCTTGGTCATGACGATAATGCTGATGCGTCGGTTGATGGGGTTGTCGGGGCGTGACTTGTCGAACAACACGGATGAACCGAGGCCCACGACGCGAGCGACCTTCTCTTCCGACAGGCCGCCCTGCTCCAGCGCGCGTCGCGCAGCGTTGGCTCGATCGGCTGACAACTCCCAGTTTCCATAGGTGGTCCTGCGCGCGTAGCCTTTGACGTCCGTATGGCCTGTGAGGCTGACGCGATTCGGGACCGAGTTCAGGTAGGTCGATAGCTCGCGCAAAATGCCATCTGAGTAGTCCTTGAGCTTGGCACCGCCCAGATCAAACATCGGTCGGTTCTGCTCATCGACGATCTGTATACGCAGTCCTTCGGGCGTGATATCCAGTAACAACTGGTCCTTGAAGGGCGCCAATGCCTGGCTTTTGGCGATCGCCTCATTGAGCTCTTCCATCAGCGACTCAAGCTGTTTGTGCTCGGCGGCCTCGGCGATCTTGCGCGCCTCTTCTTCCTCGATCATCTGCTCGGCCGTCAGCGGCTTCACGATCGCCCCGAGTCCCTCGTCTTCTTTCTTGGGCGCGGACTTGGGCGCATCCATACCACCACGGAGATTGATCGGGCTGGTGCTCGCGCCACCGGGTCCCATCTGACCGGGCGCAGGCTTCGGCGCCTTGCCGTCCTCCATGCTGGGGTTCTTGAAGTAATCAAAAATCGCTGCCTTGTCTTCTTCGGACACGGCTGTCACCAGCCACATGACCATGAAGAACGCCATCAGCGCAGTCACGAAGTCTGCGTAGGCGACTTTCCAAGCGCCACCATGATGCGCATGACCGCCCTTCTTGCGGCGTTTGACGATAATGATCGGGCGTTTATCCGGGTCTAGCATGGTCGCTGGTCCGAGTTAGCAATGGATCAAGCGGCTTTGGCGGCGTCGGCCGGCTTGCCGCCCTTGCTCTTGAGGTGCGCCTCGAGATCCGCGAACGACGGACGAACTTCGCTGAATAACAGCTTGCGGGCAAACTCGACCGCAACCTGCGGCGCGTAACCGCGAACGCTGGCTACCAGCGCCATCTTGACGATCTCGAACGCCTTGCCCTCGTCGTTAGCGCGGTGCTCCATCGCTGCCGAAATAGGGCCGACAAGACCATAAGCCACGAAGATACCGAGGAAGGTTCCGACCAGAGCCGCGCCGACTTTCATGCCGATCGTGTTAGTGTCGGCGCCATCAAGAGCTGCCATGGTATTGACGATACCCAGCACCGCCGCGACGATACCAAAGCCCGGCAACGCATCCGCCACCTTCTGTACCGCCTGTGAGGGTGCCGCAGCTTCATGATGGTGAGTCTCGAGCTCATATTCGAGCAGGCTCTCCAGTTCGTGCGCCTCGAGATTGCCGCTCACCATCAAACGCAAGCAGTCCGTTATGAATTCCGTGAGATGGTGATCGCTGAGTATGTTCGGATACTGCTTGAACAGATCGCTGCTCTCGGGCTTCTCGATATGCTGCTCGAGCGCCAGCACACCTTCCTTGCGCAACTTCGAGAGGATGTCGTAGATCAGCTTGAGAATATCGACGTAGTCGCTGCGCTTGTACTTGGGGCCCTTGAACAGGCCGAGCGCATCGCTGAACGACTCCTTCACGATCTTCATGGGATTGGAGATCATGAAGGCGCCCAACGCAGCGCCGCAGATCACGACGACTTCGGAAGGGTGCCAGAGCAGCAGCAGATTGCCGCCGGACCAGAGAAATCCTCCGACCACACTGCCCAACACAACAACGGTGCCAATAATGAAGAACATAGCGACGGTACTCGCGTAAAAACCAACAGACCGATTCAGGTTTGATATCGGCCTTGAGTACCGGCGCTTGAGTGAACGCGATCACACTTGGCGCAGCGCAGCCGGTGCGAAGCCACGCCTGAGATCGTGCCGCTACACGTTGAAACGGAAATGCATCACGTCACCCTCGCGGACGAGATACTCCTTGCCCTCGAGACGCAACCGCCCAGCTTCCTTGCAGCCCGCCTCGCCGCGGTGTTTCACATAATCATCATAGGCAATCACTTCTGCACGGATGAAGCCACGCTCGAAGTCTGTATGGATGGCGCCTGCCGCCTGCGGCGCGGTGGACCCCGCCTTGACTGTCCAAGCGCGCACCTCTTTTTCCCCAGCCGTGAAGTACGTCTGCAGGCCTAACAATTCATAGCCCGCGCGGATGACGCGATTGAGACCCGGCTCATCGAGTTGCATCTCCTTGAGAAACTCAACCCGATCCGCCTCATCCAGCTGCGCGATCTCAGCCTCGATCGCTGCACAGACGGGGACTACCACCGCGCTCTCATTGGCGGCGCGGGCGCGCACCATCTCCAACAGCGGATTGTCGGTGAAGCCGCTTTCATCCACGTTGGCCACATACATCACCGGTTTCGCGGTGAGCAGGTGCAGCTCCTGCAAATCCCGTCGCTCGTCGGCACTCAAGGTCAGCGACCGGACGGGCTGAGCGCCGTCCAAATGCTTGCGGACGCGCTCGAACAACTCGCGCTTGCGGACCGCGTCTTTGTCGCCACCCTTGGCTGCCTTGACGGCGCGGTCTGCCGCCTTCTCGACGCTCTGCAAATCGGCCAATGCCAGCTCAGTATCAATGATCTCAATGTCGGAAATCGGATTCACACGCCCCGAGACATGCACGACGTCGGCGTTCTCGAAGCAGCGCACCACGTGTGCAAGAGCGTCACACTCACGAATATGCGCCAGGAACTTGTTACCCAGGCCTTCGCCCTGCGATGCACCAGCCACCAACCCGGCGATATCCACAAACTCGACCGTGGTCGGCAGGATCTTCTGCGGCTTGACGATAGTCGCCAGTGTGTCGAGGCGCGGATCAGGCACTGGCACGATACCCACGTTCGGATCGATCGTGCAGAACGGATAGTTCTCAGCCGCGATCTGCGCTCTGGTGAGCGCGTTGAAGAGCGTCGACTTACCGACATTCGGTAAACCGACGATGCCACACTTGATACCCATTCCTTCACTTCTCCGTTGCTGGCGGCGCGGGCCGCGCGTGCAGCTTGTGCATGGCTTGCTGCGCGCCGTCGCGCAATAGATGTTCGATCGCATCGGCACCGGCGACGACTGATTCGTCGAGCAGCGCCTGCTCTTGCTTCGCGGCGCGCGTGAGCACGTAGTCAACGACTTCACGCTGCACACCGGGATGTCCGACGCCGATACGCAAGCGCCAGAATTCGTTGCCGAGCGTCGCGATGATGTCGCGCAGCCCATTGTGACCACCATGGCCGCCAGCGTGTTTCAGTCGGACGACACCGCCAGGCAGGTCAAGCTCATCGTGCGCGACCAACACGTCGGCGACCACGAGCTTGTAAAAGCCCAGCACGCTAGCCACCGGGCCACCACTACGATTCATGAAGCTCATCGGCTTCAGCAGCCAGACGTCCTCGCTACCCAGTTTGATTCGCGCGAGCTGCCCTGAATGCTTCGACTCGTTGCGAAATACACCGCCATGACGACGCGCCAGCTCGTCCACTAACCAGAACCCGGCATTGTGACGAGTTTGTTCGTACTCTGGTCCCGGATTGCCGAGACCCACAATCAGCCTGAGTACTGCGCCAGCCATGGTCACTAACGACTGGAAGCGGTCGCATCACAAAGCTCGCGCAACACGCGCCGCGGGCACATGACAGACCGCGGCGCGTGCCGAACGAACATTTGCGGGCAACTACTTCTTGGCGGCGTCCTTCTTGCCAGCGTCTTTCTTGGCATCGCCAGCTGCCGCGGCCGGAGCCGCGGCAGCGCCAACGGCACCAGCAGCGGGTGCCGCAACAGCGCCCTCGGCGGCGGCGGCAACTGCCTCCGGCTCCTCTGCGCGTGGCGAGTGGATCGACACAACGACCGAATCGGTCTTTGCAAGCGCTGGAATCGTCACACCCTTGGGGAGCGGCAAATCCGACAAATGCTTGGACTCGTTGATGTTCATTTCGGTCAGGTCGAGCTCGAGATACTCGGGCAGATCCGCCGGCAGGCAGACCACTTCGACATCTGACATGCGATGGGCCAGCACGCCGCCCTGCGTCTTCACGCCCGGTGCGGCCGCTTCACCCTTGAAGTGAATCGGCAAATGGATGCGAATCACCTCATTCTCGAGCACGCGCTGCAAATCCATGTGCACGACCCGGCTCTTGGCCGGGTGCATTTGCATGTCCTTGATAATGACGGGCTGCTTTTCCTCACCAACATTGATGCTGATGATGGACGAGTAGAG
Organism: Pseudomonadota bacterium; assembly: GCA_016703895.1. GTDB lineage: Bacteria > Pseudomonadota > Gammaproteobacteria > Steroidobacterales > Steroidobacteraceae > CADEED01. The sequence continues at coordinate 245,217 of JADJBE010000006.1, read as the reverse complement.
TTTCTCGTTTTCCACCAGCGTCATCAGCTTCTGGTGGTTGAACGCCAGTTGGCGTGGTTCGAGATGACCGCCATAGAGAATGGCCGGCACCTTGCCCGCGTGACGCAGGCGGCGGCTCGCACCCTTGCCTTGCATCTCGCGAAACTCGGCGTCGAGTTCGAAAGTAATTCGCATGATTGTGACTCCAATGATTAGCTAACAGAATGCGCGTCGCGACCAACGCGCATCACCCAAAAACACTTCAGTCAATGTAGAGACTGCTGACCGACTCCTCATCGCGGATGCGACGAATCGTCTCGGCCAACAGTGCAGCCACTGACAACTGGCGGATGCGCCCACAGTCCCGCGCGGCGGATGACAAGGGAATAGTATCGGTGACCACCAGTTCATCGAGCGTCGACTTGCTGATCTTCTCGATCGCGTTGCCGGACAACACGGCGTGCGTGATGTAGGCCACGACGCGCGTCGCGCCTTCATCCTTCAAGGCCTGAGCCGCCGCGCAAAGTGTGCCGGCCGTATCGACCATGTCATCGACCAGCACGCAGCTCTTGCCAACCACGTCACCGATGATGTTCATCACTTTCGACTCGTTCGGCCGTGGCCGACGTTTGTCGATGATGGCGAGATCGGCGTCGTCCAGACGCCGTGCCAGCGCGCGCGCGCGCACCACACCGCCCACGTCGGGCGATACGACGATCATCTTGTCTTGCCGCTGGCGCCAAGCGTCGCCTAACAAAACCGGCGAGGCGTACACGTTATCCACAGGAATGTCGAAAAAACCCTGGATCTGGTCGGCGTGCAGATCGATCGTCAACAAACGATCAACCCCGGCGCTCTGCAGCATATTGGCGACGAGCTTCGCGGTGATCGCCGCGCGCGTGGCGCGGGGCCGGCGGTCCTGCCGCGAGTAACCAAAGTACGGTACGACTGCCGTAATGCGCGCGGCGGACGCGCGCCGACAGGCATCGACCATGACCAATAGCTCCATCAGATGGTCGTTGGCGGGCGGGCACGTCGGCTGCAGGATGAACACGTCGCGGCCGCGCACGTTCTCCATGATCTCAACGTTCACCTCACCGTCGGAGAACCGACCCACCGTGGCGCGGCCGAGCGGCGTCATCAGATGCCGCGCGATGTCCTGCGCGAGCAACGGATTGGCGTTGCCAGCGAACAGTGCAGGTGTATCCGAATCAACCAACTTGCTTGGCTCCTTGCGTCCTACTGACTAACATCGAGTGGCTGGGGTGGAAGGATTCGAACCTCCGAATGGCGGGATCAAAACCCGCTGCCTTACCACTTGGCGACACCCCACCGGTGCAACTCGATCATGAGGGGCGACTCGTCGACGCCCCGCGCTACAAAACTGCTCCACGTGTCCGGCACTCGTGCTGCGACCCGTTCCGCCTCAACGGCCGTGCCGAAACGCGCGAACACACACGACCCGGTGCCGGTGAGGCGCGCCGGCGCGCAGCGCGCCAGCCACGTCAGCGCGTCCGCCACGGCCGGATACCGTGATCGTACGACAGGCTCGCAATCGTTGCGGCCACCCGTCGCGAAAAAGCCGCGTATTGTCGTGAGCGGGGAATTCCTTGTCAATTCAGATGCCTGGAAGATCTCGCCTGTGGGCACGGAGACACCGGGATGGACGATGACATACCAGGCCTCGGGCAGGCTGAGCGGCCGCAGTCGTTCGCCAGTCCCTTCGGCCCAAGCGGACGCCCCCCTGACGAAAACCGGCACATCAGCGCCCAATTTGCCGCCCAGCGCCGCCAATTCATCGCAATCCAACCCGGTGCTCCAGAGCTGGTTGAGAGCGACCAGCGTAGTGGCCGCGTCAGAGCTCCCGCCGCCGAGCCCGCCACCCATCGGGATCCGCTTGGTCACGAACAGATTTGCGCCGAGCGCCGTACCCGTGTGCTCACGCAGCGCTTGTGCGGCCCGCACGGCCAAATCTGCGGCTGGTGGTACTCCGATGGCGCCCTGCGGCCGCTCGATCCGCCCATCGTCGCGCAGAGTGATCGCGACGGTGTCGCAGAGATCCAGCAGCTGAAAAACCGTTTGCAGCTCGTGGTACCCGTCGGCGCGGCGACCCGTGACATGCAACATCAGATTGAGCTTGGCCGGCGCCGGCCATTCGGTTCGCTGGGACGGGTCAAGCGGGCTGATCAGCACAGCGCGCGCGTCATGGCTGCCAACGATCGACCACAATGCGCACCCGCGTATCCGCCCGACGCGCCGTTAGTTTGTTTGGCAATGCCGGTGCGGTGCCGTAGCTCGCATAGTCGATCACCCAGTCGCTCTGCTGCAAACCTGCCAATCTCTTGGCAACGCCGTCGACCTCGCGCAGCGTTTCCTGCGCCGGCGCGTTTGGCGCGGGAACACCGAGCAGCCAATAACGCAGCTCCGCCAATGGCAGTGCGAAACCCAAGCGTCGTTCGATCTCAGCACGTGCGGCCGCACCATCCAGGCGAAGCCCACGGCTAGTGACGACCTCAATCGCTTCGCCGTCCCAGCCGATGTGCAGGCCACCTATGCCCATGGGCCCATCAATCATCAAATCACTGCGTTGGCCAGCTTGCCCAAAGCGAAGATTGCCCGAGAACCCCTGCTCTGCCGCAGCAATAGCAATACGGCCAGAGAGTGAAAACTGCGCGAGCTCCTGCAGGCTGGCGCGACGCTCCGGCCAGGATCCGTCCGCAATGGACAACACCGCACTCGCGCGTCGTGGCTCCGCAACACAGCCGCCCAGCACCGCACCAATGACTAACAACCAGACTAACGAGCCAGCGGTGGCCGGCCGGGAACGCGGTCGCATGCCGGCCGCCCTAGATCGTGGTCGCCGCTTCCGTCGGCGGCGGCACCGGCTCGGCGCCCGTGAGCCGCACGATAGTTGCACGCAGGATCTCGGCGTCCGGGCTGCGCGCCAACGCCCGCGCCCAGATGACGCGCGCCTCGGCCTGCCGCTCGAGCGCCCACAACACCTCACCCCAATGGGCCGCGATCTCAGCGTCCGGGAAGACTCGATACGCGCGTTCCAACAATGGCAGAGCACTGGCTGCGTCGCCGTGGCGAAAGCGCACCCAGGCCAGGCTATCAAGCACCGCCGGATTGTCGGGCGCCGCGGCCAGCGCCTTGACGATCAGTTGCTCGGCACGCGGCAATTGTTGATTTCGGTCGGCGAGCGAATAGCCGTAGGCGTTCATGATGGTCGGATCGTCAGGGCGATCTTTCAGCAGCACTTCGAGCAGCTTGAAGCTATCACGGTACTGGCCGAGCTTGTCGAGCGCCAAGGCGCGCTGGTACCTGACGCTAGGATGATTCGCAAAGCGCTCGCTGGCCGAGTCGAGAATCGCGAGCGATGCCTCGCCTTGTTTCTGCTCATCGAGCAGCGACGCCTTGATTAGCTCCACCTCAAGCCCTGCGGACGGATCAGCAGTGACGACCGCGTCGAGCAGCGCGAACGCATCATTCTGATCGCCGCGCTTGAGCAGCAACCGCGCGGCGCGGCTGCGCACCATGACGCCAGCGCCCGCACTGATCAGTCGCTGATAGCCCTCCAGCGCAACATCGAATTTTTTCTGCCGCTCGGCGATCATCGAGAGGAAATAAAACGCTTCTGGCGCTGCGTCTTTGGCCTGCAACAGTGCGCCGAATCGCCGCTGCGCCGCATCGAGATCCCCGGCCTGGAAGTCGAGCCGTGCTAGTCGCAATTCGGCTTCGACTGCGGCGATCCCGTCTGCCTGCATCGAAGTCAGTTCCTGCCGCGCTTCTGCCAAACGATCGAGCCGGACCAGCGTATCGACGACTGCAAAACGCCGATCATCGGGCGCCAGCGCCACCGCTTCTCGCGCCAGCGCGATCGCGTCGATCGATTCGCCACGCATGGCATGCGTGGTCGCGAGCCGAGCCCGCGCCTCGCCCGACGCCGGGTCTTCGTCAAGCGCGCGGTCCGCATAGCGCTCAGCCGCCGCGAAATCAAACGCGTCGAGCGCCAGATCGGACGCCGCGATCAACAAATCGTAACGAGCCTTCGGACTATCGAACACTGGCGTCAACGCGGCAAACAGCGGCCAAGCGCCGACGGCTTCGCTCGCGACCGGTATCGCCTCGATCACGCCTCGATCAGTCACCATTTGATGGAACTCGCCGAGCGCATCACGTGCCTCACCGGTCCGTCCCAGTTTGATGGCGGCAAGCGCGCGCGCGCGCGCGGCATCGGGCGACTTGGGGTCGAGTGCCTGCCAGCGCCGTGCGGATTTCAGTTCTGCATCGAGGTGACTGCATTGCGCCCCCACTGCGGCAGCGCGCTCTGCCACTGCTGCCTCGCGACGACGCACGGCAAGTTTCTGGAATTTCTCCGCGGCAGCGCGACAATCGCCATTGGTGAGTGTCAATTCGGCGAGCGTGAGGTCGGGATCGGTGGCAGTCTGTTGTGAGAGCGCACCTGCTGTGTGCACCGGCAACAGCAGCAGCAGCAGAGCCAATAGAGTCGCCGTGGTCGGGCGCGAGTCGTGCTTGACGTTCATGGCGACACTATAGCCCAAGCTCGCCGGCACCAGATTACAATGCTGGCCGTGAAAGACTCCATCCGGACACGCCTCGAGAAAATCACCGACCGATTCGAGGAGGTGGGCCGCTTGCTGGCTGAACCCCAGATCATCAATGACACGCGGCAGTTCCGCGAACTGTCGGTCGAATATGCACGCCTGACGCCGGTCACCGAGCGGTTCGGAGCCTTCCGGACGCTCGAAAGCGAACTCGAATCGGCGCGCGAGCTGAGCAGCGACGGTGACGCCGATATGCGTCAGATGGGTGCGGAGGAGATGGTCCGGCTAGGCACTGCCTTGAGCGGTGTGGAGCTGGAGCTGCAGAAGCTCATGGTGCCGCGGGATCCGCGTGACGACAGCAACATATTCCTCGAGGTTCGTGCGGGCACCGGTGGCGATGAGGCGGCGATCTTTGCCGGCGATCTGTTTCGGATGTATGCGCGCTACGCCGAGGCGCGCGGCTTTGAAGTCGAAACACTGTCAGAGAATCGGGGCGAGCATGGCGGCTACAAGGAGATCATTGCGCGCATCGCGGGCAGTGGCGTGTTTTCCTCGCTGAAATTCGAGTCCGGCACGCATCGCGTACAGCGAGTCCCAGCGACCGAAGCGCAAGGCCGCATCCACACTTCGGCCTGCACGGTGGCGATATTGCCGGAGCTGGAGGAGCGCGAGCAGCTCGAACTCAACCCGGCCGAACTGCGGGTCGATACTTTCCGCGCGAGCGGTGCCGGCGGACAGCACGTCAACAAGACCGACTCGGCGATTCGCATCACCCATCTGCCTACCGGCATCGTGGTGGAATGCCAGGACGAACGGTCGCAACACAAGAATCGCTCGCGCGCGATGGCGTTGCTCAAGGCGCGACTGGTGGCCGCAGAGCGCGAGAAACGTGACGCGGCGGAAGCGGCCGAGCGCAAGTCGCAGGTGGGCAGCGGCGATCGCTCTGAACGCATCCGCACTTACAACTTCCCGCAAGGGCGTGTCACAGACCATCGCATCAACCTCACGCTCTACAAACTGGGCGATGTGATGCAGGGCAAGCTCGATGAATTGATCGGCGCATTGCAGCAGGAGCATCAAGCGGAGTTGCTAGCGGCGGAAGAGCGGGCTGGCGCCGCCTGACGATGACCACCTCGGTCCCATCGGCACACGACTGGGTACTCGCACCCGAACTACGGATCAATACCGCCACTGGCGTACCAGTCCACCTGCCGCTCGCCGGCCCCGGCGTACGGTCGTTCGCCTTTCTTATGGACTGGGTGATGCGCGCCAGCCTGGCAGCGTCGTGGTACTTGTTAGCCGCCTGGGGTATCAACGGCAGTGTGTCGCTGAGTATTCCCGACGACGCCGAAACGCTGTGGTACTTGGTCGTGGCTGTGCCCGCCTCCGCAATCTACTTTTTGTACCACATCGTGCTGGAGGTCGCGACGCACGGCCGCACGCCGGGAAAACGACTGGCTGGCGTGCGCGTCGTCGCGATGTCAGGTGGCACCGCGTCGGTGGGCGCACTGCTGTTGCGTAATGTATTCCGGCTGGTAGACGCGATGCCGGTCGGCTATGTCGTCGGGCTGGGATTCGTGCTCGGCACTCGCCGTCACGTGCGTATCGGCGATCTGGCAGCAGCCACCGTATTGGTGTACGAAGGCGAGCAACCGGTGGTCTCGACCGACCCCGTCGAAACACTCGACGCTGCGCTGCAACCACTCGCTGACTATCGCGCCTTGGCGCATGACGTGGCGATCGCCCGCCGCGACCAGGCTGCAGCAACCCGAGCGACGCTCGAGTCGCGCTATGGCCAACTCCATGCGCTGATCGACTCGAGCCGTATCCGCTGGGACTACGCCCTCTGGAGTCTGTTCCGCGATCAAATACCGGCGGCACTGGTCGCGATGCGCGCGCATATTGTCTGGGTCACACTCTGGTTCTTGCTGTGCGTGCTGGCCAGCGGCTGGCTGGTCAGCAGTCATCCCAACTTGATCGCGCTGTTTGCCTCGCCTGACATGATCGCCACCGTCGAGCGCGGCGAGCTGTGGACCGATAGTCTGCTGAACGTGACGCCGCCATCGGTGTTGTCGATCGATCTGCTGACCAACAACATCGTGGTGGCGCTGTTCGCTTTCGTGTCTGGATTTCTGTTCGGACTCGGCACGCTATACATCATCGGCACCAACGGCCTGCTGATCGGTGCGCTGTTTGCGTTCACGGCGCATCATGGTCTCGATGACCGTTTGTTTCAGTTCATCGTCGCGCACGGACCGGTAGAACTATCGTGCATCTGTCTTGCAGGGGCTGCCGGGTCATACGCGGGCGAATCGCTGTTTCGAAGCGGTCCCGGTCAGCGTGCCCGCGCGTTCGCTGCGGCCAGCAAGGACGGTGGCCGGGTTTTGGTAGCTGTTAGTCTACTATTGGTGGGCTGCGGTTTTATCGAGGGCTTTGTCTCGCCAAATGCCGATATTCCACTGCTGCCGCGCATCATTATTGGCTGCGGGTACTTCCTGTTCATGGTCGCGCTGCTGCGCGGTGATCTGGCCGGCCGGAGTCGCGACCGTCGGCCGCTGCCGGTTTGATGCAGAGTCGCACATGCACAAAAACAGCGCTCAGATTTGACGCAAGCGCCGCCGTTCTCGATATGCCCTGAGGACAGCGCTCTCGAGGTCTTGCTCGCTGGCACGGACGACGAGCGCCCCGGCGCCACGCAACGCGGCGGCCTGCCGCCCGATACGCTCGAGCTCGGCGCCAGCCGCCAACGCAATGTAAGGGTCGCGCCAGTTGCGCGCGGGTCGCGTGACCAAGGCTTGCATCGACTCGCTGTCGACCGCCGCACAGATGACCACGTGTCGCCGCAATAGTGGCGCCACCGCCGCGTGCAACGCAGCTGTGTTAGCCGGATCATCGAAATCGGCAAGCCACACGATCAGACTGCGCGAGCGCAACGTCTGCGCCAGCGCCTGCGCCGCAACCGTCGGCTGCGATTCCGCGCCGTCAGTAACGAGTCGTTCAAGCGCGTCACGGATGCGCCTCACCGCCAGCCGGCCGCGATCCGGTGCACAACGCGCCAAGACGCGGTCTGAATAGGCGATCAAGCCCACCCGATCATCAATACGCACTGCCTGCTCGGCAAAACGCGCTGCGATATTGGCCGCCAGGCCTAGTCTGTCGAGCTGGCCGGCAGCCATGCGAGACATACGCCCGGCATCAATTACCAGCACGATTGCGAGGTTACGATCGGCACTCATTTCGCGCGAGATCAACTCACGCGCCCGCGCACTCGCCTTCCAGTCGATGCGTGCGAAGGGGTCGCCGGGGCGATACGCGCGCAACTGAAACAGCTCGCTGCCATGACCAGGAGCCGCCAGGGCTGCCTCGCCGCGAGCGTCACCACGCAAGCGCTCCCGACTACCCGAGAGCGCATCAGGTGCCACACTAAACGGTGTCTGCAGCGCCACGCGGTCCGACCACCACGCGAATCCGAGACGACCCAGCAGCCGCGCCGGCAATGGCGAGAATGTTCCTGGGCCGAGGCGCGCTGGGCGAACTAACCAGCGCTGGCTGACCACGGCGCCAGCCGGCACACGAATCTTCACCACCGTTTGATCGCCGACCATCGCAGCGGGCAAGACACGCGCGTACTGAATCGTCACCGCCCGCGCATAATCGTTGCGCAAGCGGAATACGGCACTGGTACTTCTGCCTAACAACAACCGCTGCTCGAATGTCAGCTCGGCGTGCAGCCTGATGCGTGGCGCCAGCCAGGCCTCCAGCGCCAGCCCGAGGCACAGCAGGAGCGCCGGCCAACACCATGACCACTGCAGCGACGCATCGTCAGACCAGATGCCAATGATCGCCAGCAGCCCGGTCAGGGCAATGAGAAAATAGCCGCGTTCTGCCAAATGCATCGGACTAGCTGCAACAGATCAGCGGGGCACCGGTGTCGAGCTCAGGATACTCTCCACCAGCGCAGTGTCCGTGTCGCCTTCGATACTCGCCTGCGGGGACAGCCGCAAGCGATGCGGCATTGCCCAGCGTGCAGCCTGTTTGATATCGTCCGCCGTCGCGAAGTCGGCGCCTCGCAGCCCGGCGAGCACCCGCGCGGCGCGCACCATGGCGAGCGCGCCGCGGGTCGAAAGCCCCAGCTCGATCCGCGGATGCTCGCGCGATGCGCGGACTAACTCAAGTACGTAGCCGATGAGGCTCACGGCAACATGAATCTGCTCCGCTTGCGTACGCACGGCAGCCACCACGTCCCGATCTATCACTACCAGGTCCGCGGGCACCTGGGTTGCGCCGCCCAGATCCGCGCCGTAGCGCAGCAGGATCTGCTGCTCCACCGCCGCCTGCGGATAGGTCAAATCGAGACGCAACATGAATCGATCGAGCTGCGACTCCGGTAGCGGGTAAGTCCCTTCGTACTCGTGCGGGTTCTGCGTCGCGATCACCAGAAAGTCGTCCGGCAACGGCCAGACCTCGCGCTCGGTGCTGACCTGCCGCTCTTCCATCGCCTCGAGCAGAGCTGACTGCGTCTTCGGCCCCGCTCGATTGATCTCATCCACTAACAACACGGCTGCGAACAAAGGCCCGCGCCGAAATTCGAACTGCGCGCGAGCCTCGTCGTAGACGTGCACGCCGATGATATCGCTCGGCATCAGGTCCGCCGTGCCCTGGATACGCTCGAAATCGCCCCCCATCACTTTGGCGAAGCACTTCGCCAGCAGCGTCTTGCCGAGCCCGGGCGGGCCCTGAATCAACACATGCCCACGGGCGATCAAGGCAACCACCAAGGCTCTGACGACGCTGTCGGCACCAACCATGACGCGCGCCAGCTGGGTTTGGACCGCCCGCTCGAACTCAACCAATTCGTTACTCATGTAGACAACTGCCTGTCGACTCTCAAAAACAAATTATGCAGCTCGCGTAGCGGCACGCGCTTGTTAGCCAGCACCGCGCTATACCACTGTTCGAGTTGCAGTCGATCATCGGCCGATACTCGCGGTTGCCGTGCCAACCAACTCCATAGCACAGCAGATTGCTCGGTCGAGCGCGCCTCGGCAGCGCCCGCCAGTCGAGCCACCCGCCGCAGGAACGCCTCATACATACACGCCGCAGCCGCCGCGGGGCGCAAGCGCGCCGACAACATACCACCTGCAGCGGTGAGCAGGTCCGTCGTGCTCGGCGCGGCATTGGCTTCAGGTGGCAGCGCTAGACGAGTGCCACCGGTGACCCAAATCAGCCAGGCGACGATCAGCACCAGCAAGGACCCAGACAAGCGCGGATCACGCCAGAACTGGGCGACGTCATAGCCGAGCACGGCACCTTGCCGCAGGTCGTCGAACAGCATGACACCGTCGGCGCCGATGCTGTGTTGCACTACATTCGCCAGCAAGCGGGCGTTGTCGGCGCGATCAATATTGCTGTTGGCGAACACGGCTGCGGTCGTCAAGATAAGGATTCGGCCGCTGCCTGATTGCCGTACGAACAATGCCCCTTCGCCAGTTTGCACCTCACTTGCCAACGCCAATGCGAACGCATCGGACGGCGTGCGCAGCAGCCAGGATCGAGGTGGTTCAGCCGAGCTCACAGCCAACACCTCAGCGCCAAGCGTCAGTGGATGACTCCCCGCGGCGCGTATAACGACGTGATCGGCAACCACCGCAGTGTCGCTGCGTGACGGCGCTTGCGCCGCTGCTTGCTCGAACTCCAGACCCGTCAGTGACTCCAGATCCGCCAGTGCTTCAGCGGTACGTTCGTCGGCCCAGGCCGGCGCGTCGATCAAAGCCGCTTGCACCAGCAACGTGTTACCCGCTCGGACCCAGCGATCGAGTGCGGCCAGCTCGTCAGTCTGAAATCTCTCGACACCCGGCACAGTGACGACTAATAGATTCCCCGCTGCCGCCGGGCTCTGCTCATCCAATTGTGTATAGCGTTCGCGGAGTGAGCCTACCCTCACCCCCTGCTGCTGCAGCCACGACCGCGCCGCGAGATAGCCATTGGCATCGCCCGCATCGCTGGTCGGACGCGTCACCGAGTCGCGCAGACCCGCCGGCGACCCAATGAACAACAGATAGAACAGCAGCAGCGCGCCGAGCGCAAACAGCAATGCGAGCAGCCGATCCTTCACGGCACTGCCAGAGGTTTGGACCGACCCAAGGTCGCCAGCAACTCCCGCCCGGCGAGCTCCGCGCCCTTCAAGACATCCTCACTCGGGGCCTCAGCGGCATACTGCACATGTTCCGCCGTCCGGCCAACGAGAGCGAGCTGCGACCGCAATATTAGTTCCGCCGCGCCCATCTGGGCGAGGAGTTCCTGAGTCGTTAGGGCCGGCAACGAACGGTTGCCGCGCAACTGGCTCAAGCGCGCGACGATCAACTGCAGCAAGCCACCAGGTCGATCACGCAATACAAGCGAATCGATCGCAGTCAAACTAAGCGGGCTAGTGGCAGCATAAGCCGGTGGTGACATCGCGCTCGGTCGCGATCGACGTCTTGCCATCGCGCCCGCCGCTTGCAGCTCCCGGCTGACAATAAATCCTGCGAACCCCAGCAGCAGCAGGTAGCCCAGGTTGGTCAACCAGCGCGCCGGTCCGGCCGACGGACTGAGCGCGCCTGACAACCTGGTGAGGACACCCCCCTCGTCCCGCTCGCTCGTATCAAGCAGGCGCTGTAACCTGCGCTTGAACCGTGCCCAGCGCGATAGTGAGTCGCTGGCGAGTTCGCGGAGCGGCGCCAGAGCTGCGGCCAACGCGGTGACATCCGGCGCGGCACGCATCGGCTCATCGACTGCGGCATCACGCACCAACGCTTCCAAGGCCGCAAGACTCGCGCCTGAGAGTGATTCGCTGCGTTGCTGCCAATCGGCAGGCAGCCAGGAGTGCCACGACGCGGCAGCGAGCGACGCCGCAAGGTTTGGACAGCGTTGTGCAATTCGCCCAAAACCGACGTCCACGATAGGATCGAGGCTGGCCCTGCAACGTCGCAATTCCTCCAGCGCCTGGCGGTCTGCATCGACCGCGGCCAGCGATGGCATGGCTAACAACAGCAATGCCAGGCAAACACTATACTGCCTAGCCAATGTGCTGCTCTTGCGCATCAATGGCGCGGCGACTGAAATCCTGCAGCACCACGATGGCCAATGCGGTTGCCAATGGCGCCGCCACGGCGCCCACTACCACCGCCACCAAGGCCTGCAGCGCACCAATCACCGCGAGATCCCGCAGCCCGACCATAGGCGCGACCACCGTTGATATCATGGCTAACATGAAGAAGAACACTAGCATGACGGTCAACGCTACGATCACGATGGCAAACAACCGCCAATAGTGACCTCGCACGAGCCAGAAACTGCGCCGCAACGCGCTCGCCACGGTGCGACCCTCACACCAGTATAACGGCAGCGCAAGTGCCAGCCGACCGCACAGCCAGAGACAGGCCACGGTGGCGGCCAGCAGAACGCCCGCGGGCAACAGTCCGGCAAGGCCCAGCAACACGGGCGCGAACAACAGCGCGGATACCAGCAGCGTTAGCACGATGGCACCCGGTACGCGCGGCAGGGTCGTTAGCAATACATGTCGCAGGCTACTCTCTGCGCCGGCACTGGCTGCGCCGGTACTGGCAACTTGCCGGCGCAAGATGCCACCGGCCATCCAGGCGCCAAACGCGGCGGCAAGCAGATAGACCAGCCACCACAGCACGTCCTTCTGCACCAGCGGTTCACGCAACGTGCCGCGCAGTGAGTCGAAGAAACTCGGCCATTGCGAGGCGATGACCAGTGCTGCCGAGAGTGGCAAGACCCGCAGCAGCGAGTTCTGGAACAAGCGGAAACCCGCGTCGAGTACTTCGCCGATCATCAGCGGCCGTGGCAAGGGATCGAGGCTATGCAACATCGGAATTTCGTCGGCTTGGCAACTACACGACTGTAGCAGAGCGCATAATTGGCTGCCGCATGACCGCAAGACCCGACAGCCCGCCAGAGCGCGGCCAGACCTGTGAGCAACTGCTCGCGACCGGCGTATCAACTGGCGCCACCGCACCGTGCGATCGGCGGGACGCAGAACTGCTACTGGCGCATGTTCTGGCGATCAGTCGTACAAAAATCCTGCTCGATCCCATGCGCATGGTGAGCGCAGTCGATGCCGGGCATTTTCTGCAACTTCTCGCACGACGCGCCAACGGCGAACCGCTCGCCTATCTCACCGGCCTGCGTGAGTTCTGGTCGTTGACGCTCGCAGTGACGGCCGATGTGCTCGTGCCACGACCGGAAACCGAACTGGTGGTCGAGCGCGCGCTCGCCCTGTGTCGACTGTCGCGCGCGCGCGCACTCGATCTGGGCACCGGCTCCGGCGCGATCGCGTTGGCGCTCGCCACCGACCGGCCAGATTGGCGCATAACGGCAATCGATCGGTCCGCTGGGGCCTTGGAGGTCGCCCGACACAACGCCGTGCGGCTGGGTTTGCAGCGTGTCGATTGGCGTTTGGGAAGTTGGTTCGACAGTGTCGCTGACGAGCATTTCGACTTGATCGTGAGCAACCCGCCATACGTGCGCGACGCTGACCCGGCACTGACGAGCGACGGCGTGCGCCATGAACCGATGATCGCACTGCGCGCTGGCCACGACGGCCTGGCTGCGCTGCGGGACATTTGCGCCCAGGCGCCGCCACATCTGTCTGCCGGTGGTGTCATTGTGCTGGAACATGGCTGCGATCAGGACGAACCAGTGCGCAAACTACTTGTCGACAGTGGATTCATTCACGTACGCTCGCACCCTGATCTCGCAGGTCTACCCCGCGTCACCGAAGCAGTCTGGCCCGGCTGAACGCTATACCCTGCGGGTTTACGCCAGATCACTTTCGAAGGATTCTCATGGTCCGATTTGAAACCTCACTCGGCGAGTTTGTCGTGGAGCTGTTCCCGACAGAAGCCCCCGTGTCAGTCGCTAATTTCCTCCAGTACGTCGATGACGGCTTCTTCGACGGCACGATTTTTCATCGCGTCATTCCCGGCTTCATGATTCAAGGCGGCGGCATGCTGCCCGGTCTCAAGCAGAAGGCGGCGCGGCCGCCGATTAAAAATGAAGCGAACAACGGCTTGAAGAATCTGCGCGGCACACTATCGATGGCTCGCACCAACGTCGTCGACAGCGCGACGTCGCAGTTCTTCATCAGTGTCGCCGACAATGACTTCCTCGACCACCAGGGCGAGCGGAACTACGGCTATGCAGTGTTTGGTCGCGTCATAGAAGGCATGGACGTCATCGACAAGATGGCAGCGGCGGGTACTGGCAAGTCGCGCGGTCACGAGAATGTTCCGCTCGAGGACATCGTCGTAACGAACGCGCGTCGCAACGCCCCCTGAGGGAAGCCATGGCGCGGCGCAAACGGCGCTCGCGGCAGCCGAACGTCGCGCGGTCGCGCACGGCCAAACCGTGGCGGGGGCTGCTGGCGCGCGTCGCAACGTTCCTCGTAGTCGCGTTGCTGCTGCTGACCGTGCTGCCGGTCGTGGCCTTGCGCTGGCTGGACCCGTGGTCCAGTGCGTTTATGCTCGACGCGCGCATCGATGCATGGCGAGCAGGCACAAAGGACTATCAGACCCAATACCGCTGGGTGCCGCTTGAGAAAATTGCCCCAACCACTGCGCTGGCGGTGATCGCCGCGGAGGATCAGCAGTTCCCGTTTCATGCCGGGTTTGACTTCCAGTCGATCCGCAAAGCTATCCGCGCTAACAACAACAGCAAACAGCTACGTGGTGCCAGCACGATCAGCCAGCAAGTGGCGAAGAACCTTTTTCTGTGGTCCGGGCGCAGCTATTTCCGCAAGGGTCTAGAGGCCTACTTCACGCTGCTGATCGAGTGGCTGTGGCCCAAGGAACGGATCCTTGAGGTATACCTCAATATCGCCGAGTTCGGTCACGGCGTTTACGGCGTTGAAGCGGCCGCGCAACGCTACTTCCGCAAGCCCGCCACGAAGCTCAACGGACCGGAGAGCGCGACGCTCGCCGCCGTACTGCCGAACCCGCGTACCTTCAAAGTACAAAACCCGTCCCGCTACGTGCTGAAGAGGCGCCGTTGGATTCAACAACAGATGCGGGCGTTGGGTGGCGCCAACTATCTGGATGCGCTGGACGCAAATGGCGAGAGTGACCCTCGCGAAACGCTCCGTGCCGCAGACTAGGCGGCGGCTGTGGTCGGCTCATAGCCCAGGTTAGGCGCGAGCCAGCGCTCCGCTTCGGCTAGCGTCATGCCCTTGCGACGCGCATAGTCCTCGACCTGATCACGGGCGATTTTTCCGAGCACTAGGTACTTGGCGTCGGGATGCGCCAGGTACCAGCCGCTCACCGCGGCCGTGGGATACATCGCGAAAGATTCGGTGATCTTGATACCGACCCGCTGTTCCACATCTAACAACTGCCACAGTTTGGCTTTCTCGGTATGGTCGGGGCACGCTGGATAGCCTGGTGCTGGACGGATGCCGCGGTACTCCTCGCGTATCAGTTGCTCGTTCGACAGTGTCTCGGCCGGTGCATAGCCCCAGAACTCCCGCCGCACCCGCTCGTGGAAGTGCTCGGCGGCAGCCTCGGCGAAGCGATCGGCGAGTGCTTTGAGCATGATGCTGGAGTAGTCGTCATGCGCCGCCTCGAACCGTTTGACATGCTCGTCGATGCCGACGCCAGCCGTCACGGCGAACGCGCCAATGTAGTCCAATTTACCGCTCGAACGCGGCGCAACGTAGTCCGCGAGGCAATCGTGCGATTGACCGGCCGGTTTTTCTTTCTGTTGCCTGAGGTGACAGAGCCGCGTCAGCACCTCGGAACGGGACTCATCGGTATACACCTCGATATCATCGCCAACGGAGTTGGCCGGGAACAACCCGATGACGGCGCGTGCGCTCAACCATTTCTCGGCCAACAGCTGCTTCAGCATGCGACGCGCATCGGCGTAGAGATTGCTCGCAGCGTCCCCCACCACAGGGTCCGTCAGAATTGCCGGGAACTTGCCAGCGAATTCCCAGGCGTTGAAGAACGGCATCCAGTCGATGTATTCGAGCAGGGATGCCAGCGGGTACTCGTTGAACACCTGAATGCCGCCCTGCAGCGGCACCGGCGGCGTGTAACTCGTCCAATCGATCGTCGCTGCATTGGCGCGTGCCTGCGCAATCGACAACTGCGGCACCTTGACGGTCTTTCTGGCGTGCTGTTCACGGCGACGCTCGTGCTCGTCACCGATAGTTTTGATGAATGCATCACGCTTATCAGGCGTGATGATCGACTGACACACGCCAACCGATCGGGACGCATCTTTCACATAGATCACAGGCTCGGCGCGCTGCGGCGCAATCTTGACCGACGTGTGCGCAGGCGAGGTGGTTGCGCCGCCGATCAACAGCGGCTGCGTCATACCGAGACGCTTCATCTCGCTTGCCACGTGCACCATCTCATCGAGCGACGGTGTGATCAGGCCAGACAACCCGATCAGATCGGCATTCTCGCGCCTGGCCGTCTCGAGAATACGGTCACAGGAGACCATGACCCCGAGATCGATGATCTCGAAGTTGTTACATTGCAGTACAACGCTGACAATATTCTTGCCAATGTCATGCACATCGCCCTTGACCGTGGCCATCACGATCTTGCCGTTGCTACGGGAAACGCCGCCCTGCTCTTTCTCGATGAACGGGATAAGGTGCGCCACGGCGCGCTTCATGACTCGCGCGCTCTTGACCACTTGCGGCAAAAACATCTTGCCGGCACCGAACAGATCGCCGACCACGTTCATGCCGGCCATCAAGGGCCCCTCGATGACATCGAGCGGCCGTGTGGCCGCGAGTCGTGCGGCCTCGGTGTCCTCGACCACAAACTCGTCAATGCCTTTGACAAGCGCGTGCTCAAGGCGCTTTTCCACCGGCCAGCCGCGCCATTCGATATCGTCGCGACGCTTCGCGCCGCCCTCACCCTTGAAGTGTGCGGCTAATTCCAGCAACCGCTCGGTCGCGTCGGCGCGCCGATTCAGAATCACGTCTTCGGCCGCCTCGCGCAGTCCGGGCTCGATCTCCGCATAGATGCCGAGCTGACCCGCATTGACAATACCCATGTCGAGGCCGGCTTTGATCGCGTGGTAGAGGAACACGGAGTGCATCGCCTCGCGCACCGGGTCATTGCCTCGGAACGAGAACGAAACGTTGCTGACACCACCCGAGACCATCGCAAACGGTAGCGCGCGCTTGATCTCGCGCGTCGCCTCGATGAAATCGACTGAATAGTTGTTGTGTTCTTCGATACACGTTGCCACGGCAAAGATATTTGGATCGAAAATGATGTCTTCCGGCGGGAAACCGGCAACTTCGGTCAAAATTTTGTAAGAGCGCGTACAGATGCTCACTTTGCGTTCGATCGTATCCGCCTGCCCCTGCTCGTCGAAGGCCATCACGACCACGGCCGCCCCGTAGCGCCGCACGAGTCGCGCATACTTAATGAACGCCGCCTCGCCTTCTTTCAAGCTGATCGAGTTAACGATCGGCTTGCCCTGCACGCACTTTAGGCCTGCCTCGATCACCGTCCACTTCGACGAATCGATCATCACCGGGACGCGGGTCACGTCCGGCTCAGCGGCAATCAGATTGAGAAAGCGCACCATGGCCGCTTCCGAATCGAGCATGCCCTCATCCATGTTGACGTCGATCACCTGCGCGCCGCTGTCCACCTGTTGCCGCGCAACGTCCAGTGCCGCGTTGTAGTCGTTAGCCTCGATCAGTTTGCGGAACTTGGCCGAGCCCGTGACGTTAGTGCGCTCGCCCACATTGACAAACAGCGAGTCCGCGCTGATGTTCAATGGTTCGAGACCCGCGAGCCGGCACTGCCGCGCCACCGTCGGCGGCTTGCGCGGCGCCACGCCACGCACGGCGTCGGCAATCGCGCGAATGTGATCCGGTGTCGTGCCGCAGCAGCCACCGACGATATTCAGCAGGCCGGAGCTGGCGAACTCGCGCAGGATCTCAGCCGTCTCCCCCGGTGTCTCGTCGTACTCACCAAACGCGTTTGGCAGGCCGGCATTGGGATAGGCCGCTACGTTTATATCGGCAATGCGCGCCAGCTCCTGCACGTAGGGTCGCAGTTGCCGCGCACCCAGCGCGCAGTTCAGCCCAATGGCCAGCAACTCGCCATGGCGGATCGAATTCCAGAACGCTTCGGTCGTCTGCCCGGACAGCGTCCGACCGGAGGCGTCGGTGATCGTGCCCGAAACGATGATCGGCAGTCGCCTCCCCAGCGCATCGAACACGGCCTGCACCGCAAACAACGCCGCCTTCGCGTTGAGCGTGTCGAACACCGTCTCGATCAAAATGATATCTGCGCCACCGTCGATCAAACCGCGGGTCGCCTCGGAATAAGCGACTACCAATTGATCAAATGAGGTGTTGCGAAAGCCCGGATCGTTGACATCCGGCGACAGTGACGCCGTCCGGTTGGTCGGACCCAAAGCGCCGGCGACGAAGGCATGACGGCCGCTCGTGCGCTCGAATTCGTCGCAAACCTCGCGCGCGATGCGCGCCGACTCGCGGTTCATTTCCTCCGCCAACGACTCCAGCCCGTAGTCAGCCTGCGCGATGGTCGTGGAACTGAAGGTGTTAGTCTCGATAATGTCCGCCCCGGCCTGCAGGTACTCGCGGTGAATATCGGCGATCAGCTTAGGCTGCGTCAGCGAGAGAATGTCATTGTTACCCTTGAGGTCCCGCTCGGCATCAGCCAGTCGCGTGCCACGGAACTGCTCCTCGCTCAGCTTGTGGCGCTGAATCATGGTGCCCATCGCACCATCCAGCACGAGGATCCGCTCGGCCAGCGCCGCTATTAGTTGCGTTTGCCTGCTCATGCTTTTGTTCCAGGTTGATTGTTCTGGCTCGCCGATGAGACCGCAGTTGCCGCGCGCGCACCGATGGCGTGGCAGATAGCGTAGGTCAGCTCGGCCCGATTGAGCGTGTAGAAATGAAACTCCGACACGCCGTGGCGACGCAACCGCGACACTTGTTCGATCGCGACATTCGCCGCGATCAAGCGACGCGTGTCCGGATCGTCGTCGAGCCCCGCGAAGCGCTCGTGCAACCAGTCCGGCACCGACGCGCCACACATTGCCGCAAAACGCAGCACCTGCGGAAAGCGGGTGATCGGCAGAATGCCGGGCACGATGCTGGCGGTGATCCCTGCTGCTGCAGCACGATCTCGAAAACGCAGGTACGCGTCGGTGTCGTAGAAGAACTGCGTGATGGCGCGCGTGGCGCCCGCGTCGAGCTTGCGTTTGAGATTGTCAAAGTCCGCATCGCTCGACGACGCTTCCGGGTGGGTCTCGGGATACGCCGCGACCGAGATATCGAAATCAGCCACCGAGCGCAGCGCCGCGACCAGATCGGCAGCGTAGGCAAACCCGCCGGGATGGGGTTGGTAGCCCTGCGATCCCTTTGGCGGGTCGCCGCGCAAGGCCACGATGTGCCGAATACCCTCAGCCCAGTATTCGCGCGCAATGGCCAGGATCTGCTCGCGCGGCGCGCCGACACAGGTCAAATGCGGTGCACCCGTCAACCGGGTTTCACGCTGCACGCGCGACACCACATTGTGCGTGCGTTCCCGCGTCGAACCATCCGCACCGTAGGTAACCGACACAAACCGCGGCGCCAACGGCGCCAGCCGCTGCACCGACTGCCACAGCGTGGCTTCCATCGCGGCGTCAGCCGGCGGAAAAAATTCGAATGAGACCTGAACAGGTTGTGTTGCGGCGTTCATGGTGGCTGGCTCTCGTTGCAGTATCTTGTTAGTGGCTTGCTGGTCAGGCGACTTGCGTCGCTGCGGCACGAAACGTCGCGCTTGCCGCCAGGATGTGGCGGCCGTCGGCCTCGATCGGCTGCAACTGGTCACAGGTAAAGCCCTGCTCGGACAGCAGGCGACGCAGGCGCAGCAGCGGATGCTCGCGAGCACCGCCGGCATCGAGCAAGTCGTAGTCGACGAACACCCAAAGCTGTGCGCCGCGCATGAGATGGGGCGCGCAAGCAACCAAGCGCTCTACGAGACGTTCGGCGGCAACGCCGTTGCCCGCGCTCCCGACCAAATCGAGCGCGTCGAGCAGCAGCGCTGGAAATCGCGAATCGGCATCGAGCGAACGGCGCGTCGCGACGCGGCTGTCGACGAGCCCGGCACTCGCGAGAGCCGTGCGTAGCGCGACCGCGTCGGCCGCACTATCGACCATCACGTCGATTGAATCAGCCAGGTCGGAGCCGCCGAGCACCATCGCCTTGCGCGACGTACTGATCAGCAGACGTGACCACCGCGATCGCAAGCCGGGCCGGCTGGCGGTGCCGCCTGGTTCCAGCGACGCCCCTCGTACCAAGGTCAGGAGCGCGCGATCGATGCGCGAGAAGTCTGCTGAGCCGTTCCGCTTGAAGACTGAGTGGGAAGTCAGCCGGGCCAAGGATTCGCGATCACCCTGCCAGACTGATTCGCTCGAATCCACGTGGCGGAAGAGCCCCCGGATCCAGTCCGAAGCGGCGCCCCTCGAAGGAGTGAAGTACTCAACGCGCCGTCCTCGGCGCTGCTTTTGCAGCAAGCCCGCCGTCAGGAGCGCTTTAAGATGATGACTGGTGAGCGGCGCACTTTGCGCGAGAATTCGTGCTATTTCAGCGACATTCGCTGGCTTTTCGCTGCAGATTGCCAGGATACGCAGACGGCCGGGATCGCCAGCGGCACGCATCCAGCACGCGAGTTCGTTCAGGTCGGCCATACATTAAATAATCATTGAATCGTTTAATTTAATGATCGTAGCACAAGAATTCGATGGTACGCATGGACGGCGCGCACAAACTGGAGCAGTTGGGCAAAGCCCTCTGCTGGAAATAGGCTGTGGGCTGCCCGGAGAGCGAATCGCGGCGGCAATTGACTAAAGTCGGGCATGTTTCGAGGTGTATCGGCGTTGAACGATCGCCTACGCGATCACACGCGGTCACGTCTCGGTATTGTCGTAGCGTGTGAGCTTAACCACCGACAAGCTTGGCGAGCGCGTTGAACCCGCGCCATTCGGCGACGTCACTCGCCGACGAACGGTCCTTGTTGCGCAAGCGGATATTGGCGCCGGCTCGCAGCAGCAGCGTACACACGTCGGCAAAGCCCCCACGACTGGCCGCGATCAAGGGCGTATCGCCAAACTCGTTAGCCTTGTCGATTAGCCCCCGATCACGCAGTAGCAACTCGACCGCACCGGCCTGCCCCGCACTCGCCGCCGCCAGCAGCGCAGTGTCCCCGGCCTTGGTCGTTTTCTTGGCGGATGCACCAGCCGCCAGCAATTGAGCGACGACTTTGGTGTGTCCGCGGGCCGCGGCGGAAATCAATGGCGTAATACCCTCAGCGTCGGCGGCGTCAACGGTAGCGCGCGACTGTAACAGCCGATCGATGATGCTTGTCAATCCACCGGCAGCTGCATACCACAATGCAGTGCGGCCCCGCGGATCCGCCGCATCTGCTCTAGCGCCGGCTGCGAGCAGCGCGGCGACGTTGTCGACATTGGCAGCACGAGCCGCGAGTGTGAGCACCGGCACTTTGCCTGCATCAACGGCATTAGCGGTCGCGCCAGCAGCAAAGAGCGCTGTCAACATGCCGCCATGCTCGCGCTGCGCGGCTGCGACGAACGCGCTGGTGAGCCCCGCCGCATCGGGATACTTGTCCAGAATAAGGCGGACCGCGTCCAGATCATCGCGCCTTGCGGCAACCATCAACGGCGTTTCCGAGCCCTTGTTCTTGCTATTGACATCAGCGCCATTCACTAACAATTCACGCAAGGCCGCGAGCGCACCGGATTCGATTGCAACATGCACGGCCGAGTCGCCCTGTGGCGTTGTCAAATTGACCCCAGAACCGGCCGCGCGCAGCCGCTTGATGGTCTCGAGATCGTCGCGACTGACAGCCACTAACAGCGGTGCCCAACCTTGATAGAGCACGCCGGTGCGCGCCGGATCCATGCCACCGGCGGAGCGTGCCTGCGGCGCCGGGCCCAGTTTGGCAACAGCGCCGAGGGCTCGCAGCCGTTCGGCTGCCTGCGCACGCTCGCGCTGGATGGCCACATCGAGCGCGGTCCAACCGCGGGCGTCAGCGAGATTGAGCGACGCGCTTGCCTGGGCCAAGGCATCGATCTGCGCGGCCTGGTCAGCCCAGGCAGCATGCATCAGTGCCGTGCGTCCTGCGCGATCGACGAGGTCGATCTTTGCGCCAGCGCGCAGCAATGCGGCGGTCGTCTCGGACTTGGACTGCGTCGCGGCCAGCATCAATGCCGTGATCCCGAACCGATCAACCGCGTTAATGTCGACCTTCTCTGCAACTAACTTCTCGAGCACCGTCATGGAGCCGTATTCAGCCGCAACCGACAGCAACGAGCGACCAAACTCGTCAGTCGCACCGAGCACCTCAGCGAGCCCGACACGCTCGAGGTTCGCCGCATCGTCGGTGCGCGCTGCAAAGAATGCGAATGCGCGCCGCAGCGTCAATTCCGAGGTCGTGCCCGGCCGTTCAACCGCGAGCGGCAAGGTATCCGTACGCTGCGACTCTGTCGCGGCCGGATAGCCGAGTGCGGCGGCGCGCTCGACCCATTCCATTGCTTCAGCACGTTGCGGCGGATCGCGCGTCGCTAGCAAGCCAGCCAGCGCGTAGGCGGCGGCCGCATGTTGCTGGCCCGCCGCTGCGCGCAGAGATCGCTCCGCCGCAGCTGAATCCTCCGCTGTGCCGAGGCCTGCTTGCTGCGCGAGCCCTAACAGATACTGGGCCTCAGCCGTGCCGCCGGTAGCGAGCGGCTCTAATGAACGCACGGCGGCGGCAAATTGTTTGGTACGGATTGCGAGGCGCGCAGCCTCAATGTCGTTCGCCGCATGGACAACCGTGGCACAAGCCATGCTGACGATGATCAACAACAATAGCGGCATCGGCGTTCGCCATTGCTGAGCGACGCGCTTACGCCGTGCCATATTTGGTTTCCACTTGAATACCCATGGACTTCAGAAAATCGTTCGGTAGTACACCACCGGCATTGATGATGACCGCGTCGTTGCGAATTCGCACCAGCTTACCCTCATACTCGAGCGTTACCGATTCGGGCTCGATCTGCTTTACCTGCGACTTGAGCAGTACGCGGATGCGTCCTTGGTCTTCGCCCTGCTTCAAACGTTGTCGGTTCTTTTGCTTAGCGCGCCCAAATGCCTCGCTGCGATAGGACAACACGACCCGCGCCGTACCCGTCTCGGCGATGCTGGCCGCGGCCTCGAGCGCGCTGTCGCCACCGCCTACAACCATCACCTCTTGGCCGGCGTACTGCTCCGGATCAATCATCCGATAAACCACCTTGGCCAGCTCTTCACCGGGTACGCCTAACTTGCGTGGCGTGCCTCGCCGACCGATCGTCAGCAACACGTTTTGCGCTTCGTAGTCGCCCTTCGAGGTCTTGATGGCAAAACTACCCTGCGGCGTCGCTGTGACACTGATGACCCGCTCCTGATAATTCATCTTCAGACCGACTTTGCGCTCAGCCGCCTGCCAAAATGCCAGCAGCTGCTCTTTGGAAGCGGTGGTGAACTGGATCTTGCCGAGCAGTGGCAACTCGGCGGGCGAGGTCATGACGACCTTGCCACGCGGATATTGAAACACGCAGCCACCTAACGATTCCTGTTCGATACACACAAAACTCATCTTGAGAGAAGTTGCGGTGATGGCGGCACCGAACCCGGCGGGACCCGCGCCCACGATAGCAACATCTACGATTTCCTTGCCGCGCGTTGGCCCAAGCTTGCTGTGAATGGCTTCGATCGCCTGCCGTCCCTGCGTCAATGCGTTGCGAATGAGTCCCATTCCACCCAGCTCACCCGCAACAAAGATGCCCGCTACAGTCGTTTCGAATTCCGGCGACAACAAAGGAATCGTGACGCCACGAGTCTCGCTGCCGAAGACCAAACTGATTGCGTCGGTTGGACACGCGATCTTGCACGCGCCATGCCCGATGCAGTCCGTGGCACCGATGAGCTGCGCCTTACCACCAATGAGCCCTAACACATGATGGTCAGGTTGCTCTGGGCAGGCCGTGACGCAAGCGCCGCAGCCGAGACAGCGATTAGCATCGATGATGGGGTGCAGCGACACCGGCTCTGTTAGTCCAGCCTCGCGCGCTTCCGCCAACGTCGCAACGCTGCGACGTTCGTCATGTTGGTGACGACGCGCGTACCATAGCCAGACAAGGCCCAGCGGTACCAGATAGATGCAATAGAGCCAGAAGTTAGACACTGTTTAACCGTAATCGAAGACAGGTTCAGTACGCAGTACCGATAGGCTAGGTTGTGATTTGGAGCACTAAAATGGGCAATCGCCGGACTTGCGAACTGCTACTGTCAGTCAAGCGTATGCGAGTGCGAAAATAGTCTCAAATTCAGTGCCTTGCTGTCGCTGAATCGCGACGCCAACGGATGTTAAATTTATGAGCGTAGCGATGTTTGGACGATTGCGACCGTGATGGTAGTTGCTGCCACCGCTGTGATCGTAGTCCCGATGGTCTGGCTGCGCCGCAGCGGTGAGCCGGCCAAGCTGACAGGCAGCACGCTGGCAATGGCGCTCGGCGGCACAATATTGATTCCACTGGCAGCGCTCGGCGTCTACTCACTGATCGGCTCACCGTCAATGCTTGGCAGTCCGGGTACGGCCATAAGCGCGGCCAACGATGGCGCGCATCCGGGAGCTCGGCCCTTGCAACCCGGCGACGCCTCAACGGATCTTGGTGCTGCGACGGCTCGATTGGAAGCCAAACTCACACAAAACCCCAGTGACGCTAGCGGCTGGCGCCTGCTGGCGCAGTCCTACGAATTTGCCGGCCGCACGGCCGATGCGCAGACAGCGTCGCAGCGTGCCGAGCGAGTCGAGTCCGGCGAAACGGTCGACCCGCCCGACGAGGCGATGACCGCTGCGACCAATGCGGGTGGCGCGGCCATGCCGTCGGTCGTGCGAAACAATACGGAAGACCTCGCGGCGTTGCGCGCGCGCGTCGAGAACAATCCCAAGGACTCGAGTGCGATGGTTCTGCTGGCGGAAACCCTACGTCGTCAGCGTCAGTTCCCCGAGGCGCTGGAGCTGTTTGCAAAGCTCGCCAAGACTGACGCGATGAGTGCGGACCTGTGGGCGGACTATGCGGATGCGCACGGTGCAAACAGCGGCGCACTCGACGATCAAAGCGCGCGCTTCATCGCCGAAGCATTGAAACTCGATTCGCGCCATCCGAAGGCCTTGTGGCTACGCGGCAGCTACCAAACAGAGCAACAGGATTATCGCGGCGCGCTCGCCACCTGGCAGCGGCTCGCCAGTATCCTGCCGCCCGAGTCGTCCGACGCGAAGCTCATCAGCGCTAATATTGCCGAGGCGCGCACTGCGCTCGGCGAGACCGGTGCACCTGCTCTGCCGCTGCAGACTGTCAGTGCGGCACTGTCAGAGATGCCGCCGAGTGCGGCAAAAACTGTCACGTTGCGTGGCGAAATTTCACTGGACGACCGCTGGCGCAAGAGCGTTTCACCGGGCTCGGTATTGTTTGTGTTCGCGAAACCCGCGGGCGAAGGCGGGCCACCACTCGCCGTTTGGCGCACCAAGACAGACAAGTGGCCAATGAAGTTTGTGCTCGACGACAGCTCGGCCATGATCCCAACGCGCAAGCTGTCGGACTTTCGCAATGTCATCGTCGAGGCACGCATCTCACGCCGCGGCGATGCCGCGGCGCAACCTGGCGATTTGCAAGCGGTGAGCGCAGCGCTCGACCCGCACACGTCCGGTGCCTTACAACTGGTGATTTCGAAGGAAATCAGCTGAGCCCGGCGCCTGACCCCTATGCCTAAAGTCGCCAAAAATATGATGTCTGTCGCCGAGCACGCGCAACGAGTCGCTACGCCTGCAAGAGTCGTGCGGCCCAAAGAGCCGTCAGCCGAACCAGCCGCGCGAACACTCGCCAGCGCTTGCTGGCGGCAACATCGACAACACCAAACCCCTCAGACGGCAGAACACAGCGCAAATGGATTACGCCGGCGCGTGTCGGCTTTCTGGTCGCCGCGATCCTGCTCTACGTCGGGTACGTCTCGCCCACCGAACGCTTCATCACCCCGGAAAGCGGCATCGGTTATGCGCTCGGCATCATCGGCGGCAGCGGCATGTTGTTGCTGCTGCTGTATCCGGCGCGCAAGCGCTTTCGCTGGCTCAAAGTCATCGGCACAGTCAAGCTGTGGTTTCAGGCGCATATGGTACTCGGCATTATCGGGCCGTTGTTTGTGCTTTATCACTCCAACTTTTCGCTTGGCGCCACTAACAGCAACGCTGCCCTGTTCGCGATGCTGATCGTGTCAGGCAGTGGCATCATCGGACGTTATTTCTACACGCGCATACACTTCGGTCTATATGGCCGCAAGGCATCGCGCGCCGAGATGCAAGTGCAAGCGGAAGAGCTCAAGTCGAAGGTGGCTGGATCGCGCTTCATCCCCGACCTGCTGACGCGGCTGGATGCCGCCGAGGCGCGGATGCTCAAGCAGAAGCGAGGGGTGCTGCGTCTGTTTACGCGCCCCGTCTATGTGACTGGCGTGATGCTATTGCAGCGTTGGGCCCTGACGCGAATCGCAACCAACGAACTGCGCGCCGCTGCCGCAACGAATCCCGTGCTCGCCAGGCAAAACACCCAGTTTGCGCTAGCCGTTAAGCAGTACATCCGTCGCCGCTTGCAGGCAACTCGGCAGGTGGCAGAATTCGAATCGTATGAGAAGTTGTTCTCACTGTGGCACATGCTGCATCTGCCGCTGTTCTTTTTGTTGTTAGTGGCGGGCATCGTGCACGTCATCTCTGTACACGTTTATTGATTGAGCTGGATTTCGCAAGTGTGACCTGGAGAGACCGAGGCTTCGTTTTTGTCATGATGCTTTGCTCGACATCGGGACTGATGCTTTCGACCGCGCATGCCGCGACTGTCGAGACCTTGCTGATGCCTGGCAAAGTGTCCCAGCCACATGCCAAGTACGAGGAAGACTGCTCGCTGTGCCACGACCGCACCGATCGATCGCGCCAGACCAGCCTGTGCCTCGATTGTCACAAGGAGACGGCGAGTGACATCGTCAAGCAGGTCGGGCTACACGGACGGATGAAGAATATCGGGGCGACGCAGTGCAAGGCGTGTCACAGCGAACATCCGGGCGCGCGGCCGACATCGTCAAGTTCGATCGCGCCACCTTTGATCACACCGGTACGGACTTCAATCTTGAAGGCGCTCATCGTGGACTGACGTGCGTGTCTTGCCACAATCCTAACAAGAAACTGCGTGATGCACCGCGGACCTGCGCAGCCTGTCACAAAGATGATGATCTGCACCGTGGTCAACTCAAGGACGATTGCGGCAGTTGCCATAATTCCGCGACTTGGAGCGGCGCGAAGTTCGATCACGCCGAGACAGACTTTGCGCTACAGGGCGCGCACCGCGAAGTGCGCTGTAATGCCTGTCACGTTGGCGGCAAGTACGACGGGACACCGACACGCTGTGTAGCCTGTCACATGCCGGATGACGTGCATCGTGGTTCACGCGGCGAAAACTGCGCCGAGTGCCACACGCAGACAGACTGGAAGACCTCGAAATTCGATCACGCCAAAGAGACGGGCTTCGCGCTGCTCGGGCGACACAATTCGCTCGAGTGCGGCAGCTGTCACACGAGCGGGCGCTTCGAGGACAAGATTGAGAATACCTGCGTCGGTTGCCACCGGGCAGATGATTCGCACGCCGGTCGATTCGGCGACAAGTGCAACGACTGCCACGGCAATGATCGCTGGAGCGGCCTCGAGTACGACCATTTCGTGAAGGCAAAGTACACCTTGCTTGGCGCGCACGCCAAGCTCGACTGTCACGCCTGCCACACAGCTGATGTCGCCAAGCAAAAACTCGGCACCGACTGCCGCAGTTGCCACACGGCCGACGACCCACACGGTGGGCAATTGAAGGGCGCGTGCGACAACTGCCATAGCAATGAAGCTTGGCGCAAGGACATTCGTTTCGACCACGATCTGACTGACTTCCCGTTGCTAGGCATGCACGTGCTTGTTAGCTGCGCTCAGTGCCATGCGTCCAAGGCCTTTAAGGGAGCACCCACTCAGTGTGTGGACTGCCACAAGCAGAACGACGTGCACAAGGGCGGACTCGGGCGCGACTGCGCGGACTGTCATTCGTCCAACAGCTGGACCAGCTGGGAATTCGATCACCAGAAACAAACAGGCTTTGCGCTAACCGGCGCGCACGGCAAGGCGAAGTGCGTCGATTGTCATCGCCAGCCGGCGGCAGAAGTAAAACTCGCGAAGGACTGCGCGGCATGTCACCGGCGTGACGACATTCATCTGGGGCAGTTTGGTATGCAGTGCCAGCGCTGCCACTCGACGATCACCTTCAAAGGTGCGCGCATCCAATGACGGCAGCAGGCAAGAACACACTGTGGCGAGCATTCATTGCAATCTGGCTGTTACTTGCGGCCAGCGTCACTGCGCTGTCCGCCACGACCAATCCCGGCTTCGATCACGTTACCACCGGCTTTGAGCTCGAAGGCAAGCACCAGGTTGCCGCATGCGAGTCCTGCCATGTGAACGCCGTTTTCAAGGGGACGCCGCGCGAGTGCTCCGCCTGTCATGCCAAAGGCACGCGCGTCAACGCGGCACCGAAGCCCTCTGGCCATATTCTCAGCACGGAGCGCTGCCAGTCCTGCCACAACGCCAGCACCTTTGCCCCCGCCGTCAATTTCGAGCACGCCGAGGCGTTGGGTAGCTGCGCAACCTGCCACAACAACGTGCAAGCTGTCGGCAAGCCAGCGGGCCATATCCCGACAACTGCCGGCTGCGAAACCTGCCACAAGACCACCGCATGGCAACCCGCTACCTTTGACCATGCCGGCATCACCGGCGGCTGCTCAAGTTGCCACAATGGCACGCGCGCCACGGGCAAGAACGCCACGCATATCAATTCGAGTAACAGCTGCGAGTCCTGCCATAGCGTCAATGCATGGCGGCCCTATACCCGCGTCGACCACGCGCAGGTCATCGGCAGTTGCGAGTCCTGCCACAACGGCACGGTCGCCACTGGCAAGAGTACTAACCACATTCCCACCACCTCGAGCTGCGGGTCCTGCCATACGACGACTGCCTGGCAGCCAGCGAACTTCAGTCACGACGGCATCACCGGCAGCTGCGCGAGCTGCCACAACGGTATTCGCGCCGTCGGCAAGAACGACCGACATATTGCATCGAGTAACAGCTGTGAGTCGTGTCACTCGGTGGTGGCATGGCAACCCGCAACTCGCGTCGATCACGCGCAGGTAGTCGGCAGTTGCTTCAGCTGTCACAACGGCACGACCGCTACCGGCAAGAACGCAAACCATATCGTGTCGGACAATAGTTGTGAGTCGTGCCATGCGACTAGCGCGTGGACACCTGCCAATTTCAATCACAACGGTGTCACGGGTAATTGCATCAGCTGCCACAATGGCACGACGGCCACGGGTAAGAATGCCGCACATATTCGCAGCAGCAATAGCTGCGAATCTTGTCACAGCGTAGCCACTTGGGTCCCGGCTACACGCGTCGATCACACCCAGGTTACTGGCAGTTGTTTCAGCTGTCACAACGGTACGCTTGCGACGGGCAAGAGCGCGGTGCACATCGTCGCAGATAACAGTTGTGAATCGTGCCACACGACGAGCGCCTGGCAGCCGGCGAACTTCAATCACAACGGCATCACCGGTAACTGCGCCAGCTGCCACAATGGCACAACGGCCGCGGGCAAGAATACGGCACATATCAACTCCAGCAATACCTGCGAAAACTGCCATAGTGTCGTCACTTGGCGGCCGGTCACTAGAGTCGATCACACGCAGGTCACGGGTAACTGTTTCAGTTGCCACAACGGTACGACAGCCACCGGCAAGGGCGTGACGCATATCGCGTCCGACAACAGTTGCGAGACCTGCCACTCAACCACTGCCTGGCAGCCCGCGAACTTTAATCACGCCGGCATCACCGGTAATTGCGCCAGCTGCCACAACGGCACCACGGCCACCGGCAAGCACGCGACGCACGTCAATTCGAGCAATACCTGTGAGAGCTGCCATAGTGTCGTCACCTGGCGGCCGGTCACTAGAGTCGATCACACGCAGGTCACGGGAAGCTGTTTCAGTTGTCACAATGGCACGACGGCCACCGGCAAGGGCGTGACCCATATCGCGTCGAACAACACCTGCGAGACCTGCCACACGAGCAACGCGTGGCGGCCTGCAACGTTCAGCCATGCCGGCATAACCAACAATTGCTTCAGCTGCCACAACGGCACTACAGCGACTGGCAAGAATGCCACGCACATCAGCTCAAACAACAGTTGCGAGACTTGCCATACAACCAATGCCCGGCGTCCGGCCAACTTTAGTCACAACGGCATCACCGGCAATTGCGTGAGTTGCCACAATGGCACGACGGCGACGGGCAAGAATACGGCGCATATCAACTCCAGCAATACCTGCGAAAGTTGCCACAGTGTCGTCACCTGGCGTCCCGCCACACGCGTCGATCACACGCAGGTCACAGGAAGCTGTTTCAGTTGCCACAACGGTACGACAGCCACCGGCAAGGGCACGGCCCACATCGCCTCGGACAACAACTGCGAAACATGCCATACATCGAATGCCTGGCGCCCGGCCAACTTCAGTCACAACGGCATCACCGGCAATTGTGCGAGCTGCCACAACGGTACGACGGCCACGGGCAAGAATACGGGCCATATCAGCTCCAGCAATACCTGCGAGAGTTGCCACAGTGTCGTGACCTGGCGGCCGGCGACACGCGTCGATCACACGCAGGTTAGCGGTACATGCTTTAGTTGCCACAACGGCACCGCAGCGACCGGCAAGAACGTCAACCACATTGCATCGAACAACACCTGCGAGACCTGTCACACGACCAACGCATGGCGCCCGGCGACCTTCAGCCATGCTGGCATCACTAACAATTGCAGCAACTGCCACAACGGCTCGCAGGCCACCGGCAAGAACACTGGGCACATCAGATCCAGCAACACCTGCGAGGCGTGCCACTCGACCACGACCTGGCGGCCGGCAACGCGCGTCGATCACACGCAGGTCACCGGCAGCTGCTTCAGCTGTCACAACGGTACGATTGCCACCGGCAAGGGCACTAATCACATACCCAGCGCCAACACCTGCGAGACCTGTCACGTGACGACAGCGTGGACACCGGCGCAATTTGACCATGCGGGCGTTGCGCCCGGCACTTGCAGCACCTGCCATAACGGCGTGCGCTCGACTGGCAAGCCGACTAATCACTTGCCGACCACGGCCGAGTGCGACGCTTGCCACTCGACTGTGGCTTGGCGTCCAGCGGGCTTTGACCACGCTGGCGTCACCGGTGGCTGCGGCAACTGCCACAACGGCTCGACAGCTACCGGCAAACCGACCGGCCACATGACCACGGCGCGCGAGTGCAACGTGTGTCACACCGTCAATGCCTGGACGCCGCTCAGCTTCCGCCACACCTCGGCTAACTATCCGGGCGATCATCGTGGCAATCTGTCTTGCACTCAATGCCATAGCACGAATACGGATCAAGCGGTATGGCGTACACCGGCCTACGCAAACTCCTGCGCGGGCTGTCATACGAACAAGTACAAGGCTGATCCGCACAAGAAGACCAACAACCCGACCACCCGTTACACGGTGAGCGAATTGCGCAATTGTTCGGGCGCCTGCCACATCTACACCGACTCGACGCTGACTACGATTGCCACGCGTCGCAACGGCCCGCAACACCGTGTCACAGCCAGCCAATTCAACTGATGCGCGCGTTTTGGGGCGAACGCGGACCGGCGCTTTCGGGGCGCTGGCCTTCGTGCTCGCGATGGTTTGTGGAAACGCTCAGGCACAGGCTCCAATCCGCCTGATCGACTTCGTCGAGGCCAACGACGGCGAACGCAACGTCGACGTGCAGGTGCAGTTCAACTGCAGCGTGCGCTACATGTCGCACGACCCGCTCGACTTCGGCACCAAAGTGCGGATTCGCCTGCGCCTGGGCCAGGATTGTGGCGTCGGCACACGCCCGATCGCGGGTGAGCTACCCACCGTCGGCGGCGATAGCCGGCTGGTGCGTACCGCTCGCCTGGAGGAAGCGGGACCTAGCGACGCTGCAATGATCCTCGAGTGGTCGCGCGACTACAACTTCGTGATTGCGCCCACCACCAACGGTCGCGGCATCAGAGTCAGGATCCTGAACGCATTCGCCGGTAAGGCGAAGATGATGATCATCGAAACCGACGAGCCAACGAGCGGCTACGCAATCAATCTGGAGTCTTCTACCACCGCATTCGAGCAAGCTGAAATCGACGCCGCGCAGGCACTGCTCAAGACCAATATCTATGTTTCGACGGTCGAGCTCGAGGCGACCAAGTGGTATCGCCTGCGCGCCGGGCCCATCGTACGTCGGGCGGATGCCGACCGCTTGCTGGCGGCCGCGCAGCAGCAGTACTCCCGCGCATGGCTCGGCATTGACGACGAGGCGACGCCCACCGGCGAGCCAGGCAGTTCGGCGCCGGGCGTAGCCGCGACCGTACCCGTCGATCCGGCCCTGCCGGATGACGAACGCGGCAAGATCATGGACGCGGCACGCAAGGCAATGAGCCGTCG
Organism: Pseudomonadota bacterium; assembly: GCA_016703895.1. Lineage (GTDB taxonomy): Bacteria > Pseudomonadota > Gammaproteobacteria > Steroidobacterales > Steroidobacteraceae > CADEED01. The sequence goes on along the minus strand of JADJBE010000006.1, from coordinate 212,946 downwards.
CGACTATCCCAAGGCAACGGAACTGCTGACGAAGCTGACGCGCCAGCCCGAATACAAGGACCGGTCGCGCGCACAGGAGATGTTAGGACTGACTCGCGAACGCGCCGGGCAGCTGGCGCACGCCAAGGCCGAGTACGAGGAGTATTTGCGGCGCTACGCCGACGGTGACGCGGCTGGCCGCATCAAGAAGCGCCTGCGCGCGTTGGCAACAGCAGGGCTAGCCGGCAAACCGGGCACCCGCGGTGGCGGCGTGGACGACTCGGCCTGGAAAGTCACGGGCGGCGCGGCACAGACCTATCGCTGGGAGAACAATTCGCTAACTACAGAAGACGCCTCGACGTCACAACAGACTCAGAACGCTGTTTACACCGACGGCGATGTAATCGCGCGGCGGCGCGGCGAGCAGTACGACTTCGTTGCGCGGCTATCGGCGGGCTATTCGAAAGACATGTTGACCAACGGCCCGGGCGACCAAACTCGCGTCTCCGCAGCGTTCATCGAACTGACCGATCGCGAGCGCGGCATGGCAGCGCGCTTCGGTCGCCAGTCTCGCAACTCCGGCGGACTGCTCGGCACCTTCGACGGGTTGTTCGGCTCCTACCAACTTCGACCGAGAATGGCGATCAATGTCGCGGCCGGCCTGCCGGTGGAATCCACCCGCAACAGCCCGCAGACGGACCGCCAGTTCGTCGGCATTTCTGCCGACTTCGGCCCGTTCCGTGAGCACTGGGATTTCAGCACCTACCTCGTCGCGCAGAAATACGCCGGCGAAACTGATCGCCGCGCGGTCGGCTTTGAGACCCGCTATTTTGTGCCGGGCCGGACAGTCGTGGGCCTAGTCGACTACGATTTCTTTTACCAGCAGCTCAACAGCGTCGTGTTGATGGGTAGTTGGGCACTGCCCGCCCGCTGGTCTTTGAGCTTCAACCTCGACCATCGACAGACGCCGGTGCTGACGACACGGAATGCCCTGATCGGGCAACCGGTGGCCACGCTCGATGAACTGCTTGGCCTGTTCAGCTCGGAGGAGATCCGGCGATTTGCGGAAGACCGCACGCCACTGAGCGATGCGTACTCCGTGTCGCTGTCACGACCGCTGGGCGAGCGGTTCGAGTTCAGTTTCGACGCGTTCGCGAGCCGCACGGCCGCCAGCGACGCGTCAGGCGGTGTCGAAGCCACACCGGCAACCGGGCTCGACAAGACATTACAACTGCAACTGAGTGGCTCGAGTCTGTGGAAATCGAGCGACTGGTGGGTGTTGCAACTGCGCACACAGGATTCCGGCAATAACAAGATCGAGTCAGTCGGGCTCGCGACGCGCTTGCCGGTGGGAGGCGCCTGGCGATTCGGTCCACGTCTGCGCGTCGACCGCCGCAAGTCTGAACTGGATTCGTCCAAGGAACTCTTGTACGTTCCCACGCTGCGCCTCGACTATCAGAAGGGACGAACGTGGATCGAGTTCGAAGCCGGTGCCGAACTGGGCACCCGCGACCTGTTGCCGGTCGAGACAGAAAAGTCCAAACGTTACTATTTTGGTCTCGGCTACCGGCTGAGCTTCTGAGCGCGCGAGCTACGATGCGCCCGCTACTCGGTGCCTGCCTGTCTGCTTGCCTGGTGCTGTGCGGCGCCTGCACCGCACTGCCGCCACCAGAGCCTGCCACGCATCTCGACCAACGCAGCGGCGTCACGCTGACTGTGGTCGACAAACCCCTGGTATTCGCTCGCGAGCGGCGCGACATTGCAGCCAATGTGCGCGACTACATCACGCTGGTTGCGGTCGAACGCGATGTGGCCGGCAAGTTCACGCTGGCCCTAATCGCCTACCGATGGTCAACGATCGATGAGCGCGTCAACGATGAATCGCTCGCCGGCAACCGCAAACTGGTGATCTTGGCGGACGGACGTGATGTCAGGCCGCAACCGCTGGCGGAAGTACCCATCGAACTGCAGTCAGATCCGCGGCTGCTGCCTCCCGCGGTGCCCAAGTTCACCACGATTGCCTATGCGATCGACGCGGCAACACTCGCCTATATCGCTGCGAGCGAACAACTGTCGGCGTTCTACGAAGACGCTGCACAACCGCTGTCGTTTGCACTGTGGAGCGACCAGCGTGACGCGCTGGCCCGATTCGCGCGCGACCGCCCCTGACCGAGCCTGAGCGGCGACCGATCAGCTCTGCGCTGGCTGCTTCTGCACTCCGTCCATCTCCTGTCGCGAAAGCTCGGCTTTCTTGTGCGCCGGCGTACGCACCGCCAGGATGCCGGCGATGATCACACCAAGTGTGAACAGGCTCATCTCGAGCGCGAAATCCTGCGGATGCTCCCAGAACTCGGTGAACAGATGCCAGCGGCCGGCAATCTCGACCGTATTCCAGGCGATGATGGCGGTGGGGATTCCATAGCGAATGGCGGTGGTCACCTTCCAGAACCGCATCAGACGTTGAAACAGATAGACGGTCCAGATCACGTTGAGAAAAAAGATGCCATACGTGACGGGGTGACGTTCGCCGAGAATGTTCTCGTCATACATGAATAGCAGCAGGAGATAGAAAAACCAGATGACATAGATTGTCTCGAGTGCTGTGATCGCTGCGAAATTTCGCTGATGACCGGATGTCGGTTTACCGGTCTTGAGACCTGCGTTGCGCTGAAACCAAAGAAAGAAATTGCATTTGGTTTCTTTGTTCAACAGAAAATACGCCAGTGTCGCGCCCATGATGCCCAGTGACGACATCATCACGAGATACTCGGCCTTGGTCGCAATAGCACCGGCAACTGCTTTGTCCATCAGATCCGGCACGGCTAAATAGTTAGCGGACCAGACGAACGAAAACTCGACCCAGCCGGTCCAGAGAAAAGTGCCGGCCCAGAAGCCATACCAGGTGGCGGAAACTTCATTGGTATGACGCATGCCGAGGAACAGCAACACCGCACCAAATAGGCCCATCGCAAACGCCGACTGATAGACGTAGTCCGCGCCAGGCCAGACATCTTCCATCACGATCATCACGGTGTGACCGAGCGCCTGCACGACGAACACGATGATGAAGGCGAGCAGTCCCACCCACGGCGGGCGATACAGCAGGCTCATGAGTTTGCTTTGTGGGGCAGCGGCTTGCGTAGACATGGTTTTCTCCTATGCTGGGAGTGTAGGCGCAGCCACAGGGTCGCTGTGTCAACAGCGTGTTAACAAAGGGAAATGCATGTCGGCTACCGAACCCCGTCTGCTGCTCGTCGACGACGACGTCGAGCTCGCCGCGATGCTGCAGGAGTATCTGCAACTGCAGGGCTTCAGCGTGATGACCGTACATAATGCTGGCGCTGCGCTCGAGCAAATCGCGCTGCGGCCGCCGGATCTCGTAGTTCTCGATGTCATGTTGCCCGACATGAGTGGTTTCGAGGCTCTGCGCGTGATACGCGAGCAGCACGACCTGCCCATCATCATGTTGACCGCCCGCGGCGAAGAACCGGAGCGCATTCTTGGGCTGATGCGTGGTGCAGATGACTACTTGGCGAAGCCCTGCAGCCCGCTCGAGCTGGCGCTGCGTATCCGCACGATACTCAAGCGTGCGCAAGGCAGCCCTACCGAGCGCGCTACTGCGGCCATTCTCAAAGTCGGCGCGCTTGCGCTCGATACGCGGCGACGCGAGGCCACGGCCAACGCGCAGTTCCTGGCGCTGACGGCGGCAGAGATGCGCGTACTGGAGCAACTCATGCATCACGCAGGCGAGGTTCTATCCCGTGCAAGACTGACGCAACTGGCGCTCGACCGGCCGCTCGAGGCCTACGATCGCAGCATCGATACGCTGATCAGTAAACTGCGCGGTAAACTCAAAGCCGCGGGTGTCGAGTCCGACTACATCACCGTGGTGCGCGGCCAAGGTTATGTGATCGATCATCCTAACAGTCCGGCCAAGGAAAGCTCGCCGCCGAGGCACGACTAGCACCATGCAGTTCCCTTTGACCCGCCTGTACTGGCGCATGGCGCTCTACATCGGCACCGCGCTGCTGGCCTTCGTGGTGCTGTCGTTGGCGAGCGTCTACTTTGTCGCAGCAAGTGAACTCGAGACCTACACAGCTACCAAGCACGGCGGCCTGGGGCGCGAGGCCGCAAAGGTGCTGGCTGTCGGCGGACGGCCAGCCCTCGAGCAGTGGCTGCGCGAGGATGCAGCGATTCCAAACGACGTCACCGTTTACGTTCTGGATACTGCCAGTCAGGACATCCGCGGGCTGCGCTTGCCGGAGCTCTACGCGAATTTCGTTCGCCGCTCGGTGGTTGGCACGCCAAGCGATCTACCGAGCAACTACCAACCCGTACGACTGGCGCCGCAACTGCTGGGACCCAGCGGCGAGCGCTACACCTTCCTGGTGCTACCCAAGCGTATTACCTTGCTCGGCAACGCGCTTACGACCCTGGGGCTGTTGGCGGCAGCGATGCTGGTCATTGCCACCGTTGCCTGGTGGATCGCGCGGGCAGTCGCCCGGCCGCTGGGTGAGCTGCAGCAAGTCGTGCGGGAACTGGCGTCGGGCCAGATCGACGCGCGCGTGCCAGCGACCATTGCGACACGCCAGGACGAACTCGGCGCACTGGCTGCCGACGTCAACCGTATGGCGGCGCAGATCGCCGGACTCTTGAGCAGCCGCTCGCGCCTGATGAGCGATTTGTCGCACGAGCTACGCTCGCCACTGGCGCGCTTGCAGGCGGCCTTGGGCCTCGCGGCACACAACGGCAAAGTCGACGAGCCCACAGTGCAGCGGATCGAACAGGAGATTCGCCAGATCGATCGCGTGATCGGCGATCTACTCAAGTTTTCACGGGTCGATTCGACTGCTGCGCCGCTCCAGCAACGGCTCGTGCGGCTGGATGAGCTGTTAGTAGCGCTGGCGCGTGACGAGGAAATCGAAGCGACGGCACACGCTTGCAAGATCGAGCTCGCGCTCGCCGACGGTGCAACGGTCGTCGGTGACCCGGAACTGCTGCGTAGCGGGTTTGAGAACATTCTGCGCAATGCCATCCGCCACGCACCAGCGGCTTCCGTGATCAGTATCGGCATCAGCCGCGCGGTGACACTCTGCCAAGTGACGATTGCGGATCGAGGCCCCGGTGTGCCGCCTGACTACCTAGCGCGCATATTCGATCCATATTTCCGCGTTCCAGACGCTGCGACAGGCACTGGCACCGGCTTGGGACTTGCGATCGCACGCCGTGTCTTCGAAGTCCATCAGGGCGGTGTAGTAGCCGAGCCGCGTGACGGCGGCGGCCTCACGATCCGGGTTTGGCTGCCCACGGCAGTACTGGTCTAGCGGCATCAATTCAAGGTATCGGACCCCGGCACCATCTCTGCGCTGGCAAACAGGCGCTCGACCTCGATCGAGTCAAACGCATAGGGGCGATGGCAAAACTCGCAAGTGACCGTGACTGCGCCCTCCTCGGCGAGTATGTCGCGCACTTCCGACTCGCCGAGACCGCGCAACAGTGCCGCGACACGGTCTGGCGCACAACGGCACTCAAATCGTATCGGTTGCTCACCGAACAAGCGTGTGTCCTCACCGGCCATCACCGCGGTAACCACTGCTGCCATCGACGGCGACAATAGAATATCCTGCGGCAAAGCGTGGACCGCGGCGCTGGTCGTGTGCCACAGCTCATCCAGCAACGTATCGTCCAGCGACCCATCATCCAGACGCTGGCTCGAGCCAACCGCGCTGCCAATCAAGCCGCCCGCCAAAGGCAGTCGCTGCACCAGCACACCCGCCAACACATCCCGACTCGCAGTTAGCCTGACGACGGTCGGAATCTGCTCGGAACGATCGAAGTATTCTTCCAGCGACGCGGCCAATGACTCGCCCACAAGCGGCACGACGCCCTGATAGCGCGACTTGCGATCGTCGGCCTCGATTGTGACCGTGACATTGCCATCGCCCACCAGCTCACGAAAACCGCTGGCGCTACTGGTCGCGTCGAACTGCGCCATCGCACGCACCCTGAAGTCATGGGTGCATTGCGCGACCAGCAGGGCAACCCGGCCGCTGCCTTGCAACTGCAGGGTCAGCGCGCCCTCGAATTTCAGTGTGGCTGCCAGCAGCACGCTGGCGACTGCCGCTTCACCTAGCAATACCTGGATCGGTGCCGGGTAATCCGTGTGCTCGAGCAAGGCCGCCCAGCTTGCCTGCAAACGCACGACCTGGCCGCGAATCGGCCGGTCATCGAGCAGGAACCGGCGTACGCAGTCGGATTCCGCCATCAGCCGGCGAGCTTCTTTTTCAGCAGCTCGTTGAGTTGTGCCGGGTTCGCCTTGCCAGCCGTTGCTTTCATGACCTGGCCGACGAAGTAGCCGAACAGCTTGTCCTTGCCACCGCGGTAGTCGGCGAGCTGGTTAGGGCTGTTGGCTATCACCTCGTCGATCGCGCGCTCGATTGCACCGGTATCGGTGATCTGGCGCAAGCCTCTGGACTCGATGATGGCATCCGCTTCATTGCCGGTGGCCCACATGTCCTCGAACACGTCCTTGGCAATCTTGCCGGAGATCGTATTGTCGGCGATGCGCCGCAGCAGCCCGGCCAGCGAGGCCGACGTCATCTTGCTCGCGGCAATCTCGAGATTGTTAGCATTGAGCGCTGCGGCCAGCGCACCTGAGACCCAGTTGGCGGCCAGCTTGGCATGGTCGGGCGACGGCGGCGCGTTCGCCACGGCCGCCGCCGTGGCTTCGAAATAGTCCGCCAGATCACGGCTTGCCGTGAGCACGCCGGCGTCATAGTCAGACAGCCCGTAGTCGCGACTAAACCGCGCTGCCTTGTCATCCGGCAATTCCGGCAGGCTGGCTCTCACTTGCTCGATGAACGCGGCGTCGATTACGAGCGGCAAGAGGTCCGGGTCCGGAAAATAACGATAGTCGTTAGCCTCTTCCTTGGAGCGCATCGAACGCGTCTCGCCCTTGTCCGGATCGTACAGACGAGTCTCCTGCACGACCTTGCCGCCCGACTCCAGCAGATCGATCTGCCGCGCGACCTCGTAGTTGATCGCCTTTTCGACGTAACGGAACGAGTTGATGTTCTTGATCTCGGCCCGCGTGCCGAATGCGCTCGCGCCGCGCTTGCGCACCGACACATTGGCGTCACAGCGAAACGACCCTTCTTGCATGTTGCCGTCGCAAATCTCGAGGTACCGCACCAGCGTATGCACCTTCTTGAGATACGCCACGGCCTCTTTGGCAGAGCGCATGTCGGGCTCGGAGACGATCTCGACGAGCGGCGTCCCGGCGCGATTCAGATCGATGCCCGTGAGCTTGCCCAGCCCTTCGTGCAGAGACTTGCCGGCGTCCTCCTCGAGATGCGCGCGGGTGATGCCGATCCGCTTGCGCTCGCCGTCATCGAGCACGATATCGAGCGCGCCCTTGCCCACCACGGGCAGCTCGAACTGGCTGATTTGATAGCCTTTTGGAAGATCCGGATAGAAATAGTTCTTGCGGGCGAAGACTGAGCGCGGCGCGATCTCGGCGCCCACCGCCAGGCCGAATTTGACTGCCATCCGCACCGCCTCGCCATTGAGCACCGGCAACACACCGGGATAGCCCAGATCGACCAGGTTCGCCTGCGCGTTCGGACTGGCACCGTACGCAGTCGCCGAAGCTGAGAAGATCTTCGAGCGTGTCGCCAGCTGCGCGTGGATCTCGAGACCAATCACGGTCTCCCAGTCGTTAGTGCCTGCGTTAGTACTCATGCGGCCCACGCTGGCGGCACGCGGCTATGCCAATCGGTGGCGAGCTGGTACTGGTGCGCGACATTCAGCAGCTTCGCCTCGGCGAAATGCGCGCCAATGATCTGCAAGCCGACCGGCAGGTCGGCCGCGAAGCCGCACGGAATCGACACCGCCGGCAAGCCCGCCATGTTGGCACCAATCGTGTAGATATCGTTCAGATACATCGTGATCGGGTCGGCGGTCTTCGCACCCAAGCCGAATGCCGGCGTCGGTGTCGTCGGCCCCATCAACACATCGACGTCCGCGAACGCGCGCGCGAAATCCTGCGCGATGAGTTGCCGCACTTGCTGCGCTTTCAGGTAGTAAGCGTCATAGTAGCCCGCCGACAGTACATAGGTGCCGGTCATGATGCGCCGCTTTACCTCGGCACCGAAGCCCTCGCCGCGCGAGCGCTTGTACAAATCCTCGAGATTGACCGGGTCCTTGCAACGATGGCCGAACCGGACGCCGTCGAAGCGTGCGAGGTTGGACGACGCTTCCGCTGGCGCCACAACATAGTAGGTAGGCACCGACAGCGGCAGTGCGGGCAAGTCGACGTCGACCAGTGTCGCGCCCAACTTCTCGTACGCGGCGAGCGCAGCACGGACAGCCGCGCCCACGCCGGCGTCCAGCCCCGCATCGAAAAACTCCCGAATCACGCCGATCCGCAGGCCGGCGAGCGAATCACCGAGCGTCGCCGTGTAATCGGGCACCCGCTCATCGACGCTGGTCGAGTCGCGCGGATCGAACCCGGCCATGGCATTGAGGATCAACGCCGCATCTTCGGCGGTCAGCGAGATCACGCCGGCCTGGTCGAGGCTGGAGGCGAACGCGATCATGCCGTAGCGAGACACGCGGCCGTAGGTCGGCTTGAGACCCGTGACGCCGCAGAGCGCTGCAGGCTGACGGATTGATCCGCCGGTGTCAGTCGCCGTCGCGACCGGACAGAGACGCGCGGCTACCGCTGCCGCAGAACCACCCGACGAACCGCCCGGCACCATGGCGGCGTTCCATGGGTTGGTCACTGGCCCGAAGAAGCTGGTCTCGTTCGATGAACCCATCGCGAACTCGTCCATATTGGTCTTGCCCAGCATGATCATGCCGGCCTGCCGCAGTTTGGCGACCACGGTTGCGTCGTATGGCGAGATGAAGTTCTCGAGCATCCGCGAGCCACAGGTGGTGCGGACCCCTTCAGTACAGAAGATATCCTTGTGCAGCAAAGGCAGGCCAGTCAGCGGTTTAGCCGTGCCGGCGGCGATCTGGCCGTCGGCGGCGGCGGCGGCGGCCATGGCCGAGTCCGCCGTGACGGAGATCACGGAATTGAGCACCGACTGACTGGCGTCGATCCGCTGCAGCAAGGCGCGCGTCAGTTCAACTGACGAGAATTCCTTGCCGCGCAAGCCACGCGCAAGCTCAGCTAGAGTCTTGGTAAACAAGGGGGCCGGCCTATTCGATGACTTTGGGCACGAGGTAGAGACCAGCCTCCACCTGCGGGGCGTTGCGCTGAAAAAGCTCGTGCCGGTCGGTTTCAACGACCTCGTCGGCCCGCAGGCGCTGCGCCTGACCCGGCAGCGGGTGTGCCATCGGCACAACGCCCTGAGTCGCGGCGTTTTCCAGTTGGCTAACCAGATCGACGATCCGCGACAGGCTGTCTTGGTAGACGGGCACCTCGGCTTCGCTCAGGTTGAGGCGGGCCAGGTGCGCGATTGACTGAATCTGGGCTCGGTCGAGGCTCATAAAAAAGATGCGCAAAGTGTGCGCGAAATCATACACGTTGCCTTGTGGAGTGTCCTGTAGATTGTTAAATTGACAAAACATTTCGCGCTAGATGGCGCGTCTCGGTCGCTAATCAATGTTCAAACGTTTACGAGGCCTGTTCTCGACCGATCTATCGATCGATCTGGGAACGGCCAACACCCTTATCTATGTCCGCGACAAGGGCATCGTGCTCAATGAGCCGTCGGTCGTAGCCGTGCAAGACGAACCGAGCCGTGGCGGCAAGATCATCGTCGCAGTGGGCGGCGAGGCCAAGAATATGCTGGGTCGCACACCCGGGCACATCACCGCGGTCAGGCCAATGAAAGACGGCGTTATCGCCGATTTCACGTACACCGAGAAGATGTTGCAGTACTTCATTGGCAAGGTGCACGGCAATCGCGTGCTGAAGCCCTCGCCTCGCGTGCTGGTCTGCGTACCGATCGGTTCGACTCAGGTCGAGCGTCGCGCGATCAAGGAGTCGGCCGAGGGGGCTGGCGCGCGCAGCGTCGGGATCGTTAGCGAGCCCATGGCGGCGGCCGTGGGTGCAGGCCTGCCCGTCCACGAACCGCGCGGTTCAATGGTGCTCGATATCGGCGGCGGCACTTCCGAAGTGGCGGTGTTGTCACTCAACGGTATTGTCTATGCCGCCTCGGCGCGTATCGGCGGCGATCGTTTCGACGAAGCGATCATGAACTATGTCCGGCGCAACTACGGCATCCTCATTGGCGAGGCCACCGCGGAGCGCATCAAGATCGAGATCGGCTCGGCTTATCCTGGCGAGCAGGTACGGGAACTGTCAGTCAAAGGTCGCAATCTCTCCGAGGGCGTACCGCGTAGCTTCACGCTCAATTCCAACGAAATACTCGAAGCGCTGCAGGAGCCGCTGCAAGGTATTGTCGGTGCCGTCAAACAAGCGCTCGAACAAACTCCGCCGGAGCTTGGTGCCGACGTCGCGGAACGCGGCATCGTGCTAACAGGCGGCGGCGCGCTGCTGCTCGACATCGACAAACTGCTGATGGAAGAAACCGGGCTGCCGGTGGTGATCGCCGAAGATCCGCTGACCTGCGTGGCACGCGGCGGCGGTCGCATACTCGAGTTGATGGACGAGATGGGGCCGGGCCACTTCGGACTCGAGTAGTCCCGGTTCGCCTTGGCCAGCTTCGGCAGCAACCCTCGTTCGTTGACAGGCCGCACGCCGGCCTACGGTTTTCGTTTCTTCGTCTACGCCGTCGTCTGTGTCGTGCTGATGTTTTACGACCAACGCGGTGGCTGGCTGGAGAGCGTTCGCGGCGGTTTGTCAGCGATTGCCTATCCCTTGCAACTGGCGGTTAACTCCCCTAGCGCAGCCTTGCGCTGGACCCGCAGTAACTTCGCCGAACGCGCGCAGCTCGACGCAGAGAACGCGGCGCTCGCGGCGGAACTCCGCGAGCTCAAGCTCAAGTCGCTGCGTTTTGCGGCACTGGAGCGCGAGAATGCGCAACTGCGCGGCCTGCAAGCCACCATCCCGCCCATTCTCGAGAAGACGCTGGTCGGCGAAGTCGTTAGTGTTGAGCTGTCGATGCTAAGGCAGCGACTGCTGATCAATCGTGGCAGTACGAACGGCGTCCGCAAAGCGCAGCCGGTGATGACCGCGGATGGCGTTCTGGGGCAGGTGCTGCGAGTCGGCCCGTGGAGTGCCGAGATCATCCTGATCACTGATGCGGAACACGCCCTGCCCGTCGAAGTGCTGCGTAGCGGACTGCGCACCATTGCCGTGGGCGTCGGTGAAAGTGATCGGCTGAGTCTGCCCTACGTGCCACTCAACTCGGATATCCGCGTGGACGATTTGTTGGTGACCTCGGGGCTGGGTGGCGTCTTTCCACAAGGCCTGCCGGTCGCGACGATCACCACCGCGAAGCGCGATCCCGCGCAACCGCTGGCGCAGATCGTCGCGACGCCGGTGTCACATATCGACCGCGACCGCCATGTTCTATTCGCCTGGTTTTCGCCCACTCACCCTGCAGCGGCTGGACCAGCAACGGTCGACGCCGAGCAGACCGTGGGGACGGCAGCATTTCAACCCCAGCCAGCAGCTGGCCCAACAGCCACGGCGCCGCCTGTCAGCACATCGCCGGTCAGCCCACCGCCATCACCAGCCGCCACCGAGCCGCAACAGTGAGCTGGCCCGGCGAGCCACGCAAAATGCTGGCGCTGACCGTGTTGTTAGCGCTGGGCATTCAACTGCTGCCATTGCCAGCTTGGCTGTCGATCATGCGGCCCGCCTTTCTGGTGCTAGTCGTGCTCTATTGGTGCATCGCGGCACCTCGGGCTGGCGGGATCTTGGTCGCATTCATTGCCGGCCTCGCTCTCGACGTGACCAAGGGGGCGGTCCTGGGGCAGCACGGGCTCGCCGTCTGTCTGGTCGCCTATATCGCGATCACCTTCCATCAGCGCCTGCGCAACCAGACCATGCTGCAGCAGTCATTGTTCATTTTTGCGATGCTCGCCTTGTATGAAGTCGTTGTCTGGAGCATCGATGGCTGGACCGGGCACGCCGTGAGCTCTCCTTGGCGCTGGGTGCACCCGATGCTGGGCGCTGCCTTGTGGCCCATCGCGGCGCTGACGCTCGGCCGCACGCATGCGTCGCGCTAGCGCGAGCTCGCTAGCGTGAGCGCCGTACGCATCAAAGATCGCTGGGGCGAGCAGCGGCTGTTCGAGCAACGTTCGCTGATCGCGGCATTTGTGATCTTTGCGCTGACCAGCGTGCTGGTCGGCCGACTGGTCGTATTGCAGGTCGTGCGTCATGACTACTATACCGAGCTGTCTGCCGGCAACCGCGTTCGGCTCGAGCCGCTGCCGGCGCCGCGTGGGCTCATTCTCGATCGGCACGGCAAGGTACTCGCCGACAACCAACCGGCGTTTCAGCTCGAACTGGTGCGTGAACAAGTACCGGATGTCGACGCGACGCTCAAACGACTGGTCGAGATCGGCTTGCTGCCGGCCGACGATCTGGACGACGTCAAAAAACTCATCCGCTCGCGACGCAAGTTTGACGGCGTGCCGATCCGGCTGCGTATGACCGATGAGGAAATCGCGCGTTTCGCAGTCCACCGCTTCGAGTTTCCGGGCGTCGACATCGCCACGCGTCTCGCGCGCAGCTATCCGCATCGCGAGATAGCCGTCCATGCTCTGGGCTATGTGGCGGCGATCAGCGAGTCTGACCTGAAGCGTATTGACACGGGCGCCTATGCAGGCACCACCCTGATCGGCAAGCTAGGCGTCGAAGCAGCTTATGAGAAGGAGCTGCATGGCACGAATGGATCGCGTGAGATCCTGGTCAATGCCGCCGGACGTTCGGTTGAACGGGCTGGAGCATTTGTTCCGGACCTGCGCCGCGTTGCCCCCGTGGCAGGCGCGGATATCATCACCAGTATCGACCTCGCAACGCAGCGGATCGCAGAAGAAGCCTTGTTCGAGCGCCGCGGCTCGATAGTCGCGATCGATCCCGCAACGGGTGACGTGATCGCACTCGTTAGCCGGCCGGGGTTTGATCCCAACGCCTTCGGCCGCGGCCTGACGCGCGCGGAGTTCGCTGCGCTGAATGAGAACATCGACCGACCGCTACTGAATCGCGCCTTGAAGGGCGCCTACCCCCCCGGCTCGACCATCAAGCCGATGGTCGCGCTGGCCGGACTTGCGTACGGCGTCACGACACCGGAGCACTCGCGCGCTTGCGGCGGCTATTTCACGCTGCCCGGCTCGCGGCACCGCTTTCGCGACTGGAAACCCCGCGGCCACGGGCGCGTCGACATGCTGACGGCGATCGCGCAATCCTGTGACGTGTACTTCTACGACCTTTCGGCGCAGATCGGCGTTGATCGACTGGCAGAATTCCTCGCGCATTTTGGCCTCGGAGCACTGACAGGAATTGATATCAGCGGTGAGAAGCGCGGTCTCCTGCCCACACCGGCGTGGAAGCGCCAGGCATTCTCGCGCCCCGCGGATCAGGTCTGGTTTCCCGGTGAGACGGTGATCTTTGGCATCGGTCAAGGTTATCTGCTGGCGACGCCACTGCAGATGGCCCACGCGGCCGCCATCATCGCCTCGCGTGGCAAGAGCTATCAACCGCGGCTCGTGACCGCACTGCGCGATCCGGTGACCAACGAGACACGCAAGCTGGAACCGAAGCTGATCGAACAGGTCGAAATCGCTCAGCCCGACGCCTGGGACGTCGCCATTGGCGGTATGGTCAAAGTGATGAATGGGGGCACCGCATCGCGTAGCCAGGCCGGGGCGAAATATCAGATCGCGGGCAAGACCGGAACGGCGCAGGTCTTTTCGGTGGCCCAGAATGCGAAGTATGACGAGTCGAAAATCGATGAGCGACTGCGTGACCACGCCTGGTTCATCGCGTTTGCGCCTGCCGATGCCCCCAAGATCGCAGTCGCCATCATGGTGGAAAATGGCCGCAGCGGCAGTGGCACAGCAGCACCGATCGCGCGACGCGTCATCGATACTTACTTGCTAGGCGCACCGACCACCGAATTGCCGCCGCCGAAGCCAATCGCCGGTGCACCCGCACCGCCACCGACCGCGACTGAGTAGGAGCGCCCGCATGATCTACGAAGAAGTGGAAGTCGGATCGCGCGCCAGGCGCACGCTGACCGCAACGACTCGGGTACTACTCGCACTCAAATTGGACGGGCCCTTGTTAGTGGGACTCGCGCTGCTGGCGGTCTACGGCCTGGTCATTCTCTATAGCGCCTCCGGGCAAAACATGGACAAAGTGCTGGATGGGGCGATGCGGGTCGCACTGGGCGGGATCGCCATGTGCACGCTGGCACAGGTCAAACCGTCGTTCCTGCGCAGCATCTCTCCTTGGCTGTTCGTGATCGGCTGCATACTGCTGGTTGTGGTCGACGTCGTGGGCTACATCGGCAAGGGTGCACAGCGCTGGCTAGATCTCGGCATCGTGCGATTCCAGCCGTCGGAGATCATGAAACTCGCCGTGCCGATGACCTGCGCGTGGTGGCTGCAGGACCGTGCGATTCCGATCGATACGCGCAGCCTTATCGTGCTCACGTTCGCGATTCTGATTCCAGCCGGACTCACCATTGCGCAACCTGACCTCGGTACTGGCGGCCTGATACTGATCGGCGGCCTCATGGTGCTCGTCATGGCCGGACTGTCGGCCCGCATCATGGCGGCGCTCGCGCTGCTCGGCGTCGTCGCGGCGTACTTCGGCTGGAGCTTTCTACACGACTACCAGCGGCAACGCGTGCTCACGCTGCTCGACCCGGAGTCCGACCCGCTCGGTGCGGGCTACCACATCATTCAGTCGCAGATCGCCATCGGCTCAGGCGGTATTTTCGGCAAGGGTTGGCTCAATGGCAGTCAGGGCCAGCTCGACTTCCTGCCGGAACGATCCACCGACTTCATCTATGCGGTGATCGGCGAGGAATTCGGCATGGTCGGCATCGTCTTGATGTTGCTGCTGTATCTGTTTGTGGTTGCGCGCGCGCTCTACCTCGCCATCGAGATGCAGGATACGTTCGGCCGCTTGCTCGGCGGCAGTATTGCGCTGACGTTCTTTGTCTATGTCTTCATCAACGCAGGCATGGTGAGCGGTTTGCTGCCGGTCGTCGGCGTGCCACTGCCGTTGATCAGCTATGGCGGCACGTCGATGGTGACCCTGCTGGCCGGCTTCGGTATCCTCATGTCGCTCTATTCGCACCGAAAGTTGATTGGCTCCTGATGCACTGCAATCTACGACTCGTCAGCCTGCTGACTTGCCTCACTCTTGGTCTGCTTGTTGGCGGGCCGGCATTTGCTGATCGCGAGTTCTCCGGTCGCGATCGTTTCGATTTAGACCGGCCGGAGGTGCAGCAATGGGTCGACCAGACGGCAAACGATCAAAAGGTCGCAACCGCTGAGATCTACCGGATCCTCGCCAAGGGCGAGCCGCAACCCAAGATCATCGAGCTGATGAATCGACCGGCCGAGAGGGTCTCGCCATGGTATGAATATCGCGCGCGTTTTCTGACCGAACAGCGCATCAAGGAAGGCGCCGAGTTCTACGTTGAGCACCGCGAGCGGCTCGAGCGAGCGGCGAGCGACACGGGCGTTGCGCCTGAATATATCGTCGCCATCATTGGCGTGGAAACCTTCTATGGTCGCATCACCGGTCGGCACCGGGTCCTCGATGCGTTGATGACTCTGGCGTTCGACTTTCCACGCCGCGCGGAGTTCTTCAAGAGCGAACTGGCGAACTTCCTGTTGCTGATTCGCGAAGAAGCCATCGATCCCTTTACGGCACTGGGTTCATACGCCGGCGCCATGGGCGCACCGCAGTTCATGCCATCCAGTTATCGACGCTATGCGGTTGATGGCAGCAATGACCAGCGTCGTGATCTGTTCTCCGACTGGGACGATGTTGTTGCTAGCGTCGCCAACTACTTCGCCGAGCACGGCTGGCAACGTGGCGGCCTGGTGCTGGTGGAGAGCAGTGTCGAGGTGGATGCGCCGATCGTCGCTGACCCACGCAACCTCAAACTCAACGAGACCATCGACGGTCTCAAGTCAAAAGGCGTCTCGTTCACGGTTGACCTGCCCGGTGACACGGCCGCGATTCTGATTCCTGCCGAGTTGCGTAACGGTCCGAGCTACCGCGTGGGCTTCAAGAACTTTGAAGTGATCACTCGTTATAACCGCAGCCTGCGATACGCCATGGCGGTGCATGAACTGGCCGGCGCGATCGCCGCGCGCGTGCCAGTAGCGGTCCCGGTGTCTGCCGTGACACCTGCTCCTGCGACCACTATCCGCTCGGACTCGCAGTAATTGATGCGTCAACTGCTGGTGAGCCTCTGCGTTGCCGGCTTGCTGGCTGGCTGTAGCTTTGCTCCCAACCGCGGCGGCAATGAATCAGGGCGCGGCGCGGCGGTCCCTGCGCCACCTAAGGATGTTGCAACGATTCCCGACGCAGTGCCGCGGGCCGAGCCGCGGAGCCGCTACGGCAACCCAGCGTTCTATGAAGTGTTCGGCCGTCGCTACCACGTACTGGCGACCGCCGACGACTACGTGGAGACCGGCCTCGCCTCCTGGTATGGCCCTGGGTTCCCTGCCGAGACCACCTCCAACGGCGAGGCCTACGACATGTATGCGATGACTGCTGCACACAAGACGCTGCCGCTGCCCGCCTATGCACGCGTCACCAATCTCGATACCGGCAAGTCGATCGTCGTGCGTATCAATGACCGCGGACCGTTCGTTGACGGCCGCATCATTGACCTCTCATATACTGCCGCCGCGAAGCTCGACGTGATTCGCGCCGGCACCGCGCGCGTCGAGGTCCGCACGCTGCGGCCCACTGGACCCGGCGCTGTGGCACCGGTCAGCACCACTGTGGCAGCACCGTCTGCGCCGCTCTATATTCAGGTTGGCGCATTTGGCAACCGCAACAATGCAGAGACGTTGCGGCAGCGACTACTAGCCACTGTTACCGAGCAGGTTTCGATTCAGACCAATAGCAATCGAGCGCTGCATCGCGTGCGCGTGGGTCCACTGCGCAGCGTAGAAGAATTCGATCGTGTGATGGCGCAGCTCGCGGAGCTGGGCGTCGCCGATGCGCGACTCGCTGGCGAGTAAGTCGCGCGCAGTCACATGCGCCGTGCGTCAGCGCAGCGCTACGCCTACAATTGCCGCCAGCCGCGGTAGCAGTCTGCCGCACCATGCCAGCGATCAGGAGATCGATCCCCATGTACCCAGTCCGGCTTGCCCATGCCGTTGCTCTCGTTGTGTCGCTTTTCATCGGCGCGCTGCTTGGCGCACCGATCCGAGCTGCTGTGCCCGTGCAAGCACCACCGTCACTCGAGACTCGCGCACATATTCTCGTCGATTTCCAGACCGGCAAGGTGCTGGCGGAGAGCAATGCTGACATGCCAATGGAGCCCGCCAGCATCACCAAACTGATGACCGCCTATGTGACCTTCAAGGCTGTCAAAGAGGGTCGTTTCAAGCTCGATGAGCCGGTCACGATCAGCGAGCGTGCCTGGCGCAGCGAGGGGTCGCGCAGTTTTGTGCAAGTTGGCACCCAGATTCCGCTCGAAGTGTTGCTGAAGGGCATGATCGTGCAGTCGGGCAACGACGCGACGATTGCCGTCGCAGAGAAAGTTGGCGGCACCGAGCAGGCTTTCGCGGGGATCATGAACTCGTATGCCAAGCAACTCGGCATGAAAAACTCGAACTTCGAGAACTCCAGCGGTTTGCCGGGTCCGACGCATCGCATGAGCGCGCGCGACATCGCCACGCTCGCCCACGCCATGATTGCCGAGTTTCCCGAGTACTATCGCTGGTACGCGCTACGCGAATTCGAGTGGAACGGCATCAAGCAGCAGAATCGCAATGGCCTGCTGGGGCGCGATCCAAGTGTTGATGGCATCAAGACAGGCCATACCGAGTCCGCCGGTTACTGCCTCGCGACATCCGCAGAGCGCAATGGCATGCGGCTTATCAGCGCCGTACTCGGCACGAAATCGATGAAGGCGCGCGAAGATGCCAGCGCGGCGCTGCTGAACTATGGCTACACGTTCTATGAGACGGTGGCCTTGAAGAAGAAAGGCGACGTGCTGCTCTCGCCGCGCGTCTACAAGGGCGAGGTTGAGATGATACCGGCGGTGGTCGCGCGCGACGTCTGGGCCACCGTGCCCCGTGGCAGCGCCGCAAGTCTTGTGACCACGACTAGTCTGAACGAACCATTGATCGCACCACTGACCGCTGCACAGACTATCGGTCAGGTATCAATCACCGATGGGACCAACACTGTGGCCACCGTGCCACTCGTGCCGCAGCAGGCGGTGGCCGAAGGCGGTTGGTGGTCGCAGTTGAGCGATACCGTCTCCCTCTGGATGCGGTAGCTAGGCGCGATGGGCGAACCACTGCCGATCTGCTACCTGAACGGCGAGTTTCTACCGCTGCGCGACGCACGCATCTCGCCGCTCGACCGCGGCTTCCTGTATGCCGACGGCGGCTATGAGGTCACGCCCGTGTATGGCGGCAGGCCATTCCGCTACGCGCAGCATCATGCACGGCTGCGGCGTACGCTGACAGCAATCCGCATGCGCGACCCGCTGACAGACGCACAGTGGCGCGACCTATATACCGAACTGATCGCACGTAATGGCAGCGGCGATCAATACGTCTACGTGCAAGTGACCCGCGGCGCAGAATACGGCCGCAACCACGCCCCCTTGCCCGACGTGCCGCGGACGGTGTTCGCTTTCGCGGCACCTTGGCCTACCCTGTCTCCCGCTATATTGCGTGACGGTATCAGCTGCGTCACGGCCAATGACACGCGCTGGGCACGTTGCGATATCAAGTCAGTGTCGCTGCTCGCAAACGTGCTACTGCGGCAACTTGCAGTTGATGCCGGCGCCGGTGAGACCATCCTGCTGCGCGACGGCGAGCTCACCGATGCGTCCGCTGCCAGCGTGCACGTGGTGATCAACGGCGAGTTACGCACACCACCGAACTCCGAGCGCCTGCTGCCGGGCACGACCAGAAAGGTCATGGAAGAGCTCGCGCTCAAGGTCGGCGTGCCTTGCCGATCAGTGGCGGTGACCGAAGCCGAGTTACGCAGCGCAGACGAGATCCTGTTAGGCGCTGCCACGCGCGAGCTGCAGGCCGTCACCCAGCTAGACGGCGTGGCGGTCGGCACGGGTCGGCCCGGGCCGGTGTGGCAACGATTGCACGACGCGTATCAGCAATACAAGCAGGCAGTCGCCGCCACCCCTTGGTAGGTTGGTTGCTGCGACTGTGCAGGACAAAATCCGTCTGTTGCGCTGCGTCGCCGTCTTGTACAGGACGGGTCGTTAGTACGCATTCACGCCGATTGAATCTAAATCAGCTCGCACCGCGAACTCTATTGCGACAGTTGGCTCCAATGACTGTATTGGGGCCGCAACCAACAACTGCTACGCATGGAGATACGCAAGATGAAGAAGAGTCTAGGATACACGCTGGTCGCATTGGCGAGTTTCGCGCTGGGTGCCTGCGACAGTAATTCGCCGGATCCGACAGCGGGTACTGCCGAACTGAGCGTCATTCACGCGTCGCCGGATGCCCCCGCGGTCGATATCGATCTCAACGGGCGTGCGTTTGCGCAGAACATCGATTTCAAGCAGAACATTCCCAATCAGCTCGTTGTCAGTGGCGCGGTCACGCTCGCGGTGAAGGGCGTGTTGCCGGGTAATGCACGCCCGACCGTGATCGGACCTGCAAACCTCAATCTTGCCGAGGGTACTCGCACTGCCGTATTGGCCGTGAATTCGGTCGCAAACATCGAGCCATTGATCGTGACGCGTGATCCATCGCCAGTGGCCGCCGGCTCGGTGCGCTTGCAAGTCGTGAATGCAGCACCGGACGCGCCGCGCGTGTCGGTGTTTGTGACCGCGCCGAATGCTGCTCTGAGTGGCACCGCCCCAACTGGCACGTTCTCGTTCAAGGAAGTCCTGGGACCGGTCAGCGTGCCAGGCGGCGACTATCAGATTCGGGTGACGCCGGCTGGCGCGCCGCAGACGGTCGTCTTCGACTCCGGCACGGTGAACCTGGCCGCGGGTGGCGACTTGCTGGTGACTGCCGTTGAGAACACTACAACCGGTAGTTCGCCGATCACGCTGCTGGTGACTACCAGCACCGGCAATACGCTCAATATTCTCGATCGCCAGACACCGGCCAACTTGCGTGTGGTCCATGCCTCCCCGGATGCGCCGGCAGTGGACGTGATCGCGAACAATAACTTTGCACAGCCGCTAGTCCCGGGTCTTGCGTTCCCCGCTGCGACGGGTTTCGTATCAGTCCCACCTGGCACGTACAACGTCAAGGTAACCCCGGCTGGTAACCCTGGCGTGATCGCAATCGATGCCAATCCGGCCTTCGATGCGGGTCGCGAGTACACCGTAATGGCGGTCGGGCGGCTGGCATCGATTGAACCGCTGGTCCTGCAGGATGACCGACGCCGCGTGTCAACCCAGGCCAAGGTGCGCATCATCCACGGTTCGCCCAGCGCCGGGGCAGTCGACATTTATGTCGTCGCACCCGGCGGCTCGATTCAGAGCGCGACACCGGCGTTCGCGAATGTCGCGTTCAAAGCCAACACGGGTTATGTGAGCCTCGCCGCGGGGCGGTATGACGTGATCGTGACGCCAACTGGCAGCAAGACGGCAGCCATCGGCCCGGCCACGGTGACAGTCGCCAACGGCGGCATTTACTCCGTCGCAGCACGTGACGCCGTCGGTGGTGGCACGCCACTGTCGATCATATCGCTCGACGACGCACTCTGATCGAGCAGTCAGCCGGTAGAATCTTGCGATGACCTCGCAAGAACAGGAATTGCTGCGCTTCCCGACCGACTACCCCATCAAGGTAGTCGGTCGGCGCAGCGCAGGCCTACGTACCCGCATCGATGCGATCGTGGCGGCGCACGCGCCAGACTTCGATCTGTCGACCGCCACCGAGCGCGACAGCAGCCAGGCAAGCTATGTCTCGATCACCTACACCATCCGGGCGACGAGTCGCGAGCAGGTGATCGCTCTCGCGAACGCCTTGCAGGCGAGTGACGACGTGCTGATGTTGATCTAGCGCAAGCTAGCGCGACGTTATGGCTCGGGTGCCAAGCGCCAGCGGACGGTAGCGCGTGCCACGAGTTCACGACCGCTATCCAGGCAGTCTGCCGTGATCGTTAGGTCTGTCCCAGTCGTAACCGTGGGCACGACGACCGTGCTCACAGCGCGAATGGTGCCGCGGGCTTTCTTGAAGTATTGGATCGAGAGATCGACAACGATCCCACGGATCCCGTCGGGTAGCCCCACCAGCATGGCCAGCCCGCTCGCCAATTCAGCTGCATTGGCGAGCGCAATCGCGTGCACCGAGCCCAGATGCTGGCGATTGGAGCGGCGGTCTGGGATCTCGACTTCTGCGTGGCCCGGCTCAAGAACACGCACCCGCGGACCGACTGATCCGGAGTAAGGCACGTAGTAGCCCAGAATCTGGGCAAACAACCACTGCCCGCCTGGTACAGAACGCAGGCGTCGCCACAGTCGCAGTAATTTGGTACCCGGGGAGTTCAAGGCTGCCGGCCCGCCTGCGATGGCGAACCAGACGCGCGATTCACTTTTCTGCCAATGTGCCCGAACCGAGCAGTCGTCCGAACGTCAGCGCGGGGGTAAGCAGCATACCGGGGCAGAAGGCATTGCCCATCATCACGCCACTGCCCAACAGTTCGCCCGCTGCGTAGAGGTTAGGCACCGGCTCGTCGGCAGCCGTCAGCACGCGCAAACGATCGTCCACTGCGACGCCAACGACCGATGACGCTGAATGGCCCTGGTGACGAATGGCATAGAACGGCCCGCGACGAATTGCGAGCGGTAAATGCGTGCGGCCGAGCGAGTCGCGCTTTGACCGCACCGACTGATTGTAAGCGCCGACCGTCCGTTGCAGGCCGGCCGCGTCGATCCCTGCACGCTCGGCTAGGGCTGCAAGTGTCGGCGCGGTTGCAAACATCGGATGGGAATCAAACGCAGCGTGGATCTGCTCGCGCGTCCAGCCAATCACACCCGGCGGCGCACGTTCGAAAATGCCGGCATCGAACACGATCCAATAGCGCAATTCCGGCTGCTGCAGCAAGGCTCGTTCGCGCGCGGGCTGACTCGGCTCGTCCTCCCGCACGAAGCGCTCACCGTTACTACCAACCCAGATCTCCCACGGCAATCGCCGTTGCGGCACCGTGTGAAAACGAGCAGTGATTTTCGACGGGTAGGTCTCGCTTGCCAGGATCGAACCGAAGCCACTGCGATACAACTAACGACCGCGCACCCAGCCGCCTACTGAAGTGGCAAGATCGATGCCGTCACCTTGAGAATGCGCGTAGGAAGAACCTGCATAATTGGGATAACCGCAGAGCTGACGGAATTTCTCCGGGTTTGACGCGTAGCCACCGCTGGTCAGCAGCACACTCTTGCCTCGAAAAAACAACTCACGCTCACCCTGTCGTGCGCGCACGCCCTCGACTTCGCCGCGATCGTTGACTAACAGACTGCTCACACGGGTATTGAGCTGGGTAGCCACACGGCCGCTGGCGAGCTCCGGGCCCAACTGCCGCTCGACGACCGCGAGGATATCGCGCCCTTCGTTCTTGCCCCAAAGGTAACGGCGCCGACTATAGGCGGCCCGACCTGGCGACTCGCCCGTCACCGGATGGTCTGGTAACGGGACGAGGCCGCCAGCCAGCAACCAGTCGATAGTCGCTGCAGCATTGTCGACGACGCGCCTAACGATCGGCGCGCTGGCGGTGCTCGCCGTGATCCGCATGATGTCGTCGAAGTGGATGTCCGGCGCATCGAGGATACCGAGGTCTCGCTGGATCGTGGTACCGGCGCCACTGACTTGCCCGTTGGCCAAGTGCAAGGTGCCGCCGACTTTGTCGGCAGCGTCGATCAGCAACGAGCGCGCCCCGCGGCGCGACGCAAAAATGGCTGCTGGCAATCCGGCAGTACCCGCGCCGACGATCAGTTGATCCCACACGGGCTGCTCGGCCCACGCTCGCCGCGTCCAGAGCCACGGCGTGGCGAGCGCGGCGCCCGCCGCCTTGAAGAAGCTACGGCGTTGCATGAGTCGTTAGAAGCGCACTAATGATCGACGTGAGGCTGTTAGCTCTAGGCTAACTTGCGAGCCCCAAAAATAAACCAACCACCCGCTCCGTGCGGCGGCGCCTCAATCTCACCCCGCACGAATTGCGCCAGCTTCTCAGGGCCGGACGACGCGAAATCGGGGATACGGTGCGCAAAACACTGCGCGCGGTCGAACCCTGCGGCCACACATGCCTCGATCGGCTCGGACGCGCGGAACGCGCCGTAGAAGGGCTCGTTATTGTTGTGGATGTCCCAATTCCAGAAAAAGTTTTCGTAGGGACCCACGGCCGCCTCATTCGGCAGCTCCATTTGCGCCATGACCCCACCCGGCGTCAGCAACCGCTGGCACTCATTCAGGATTTTCTTGACGGCTGCGCTGGAAACTTCATGGAAGAAGAAACTCGAGACGATTAGATCAAAATGACCATCCGGGAAATCCATATCTTCAGCGTTCTGTTGACTAAAGTGGACCGGGATACCCTCGTGCGCTGCCAGCGCGTGGCCGAAGCGTAGCGCCGGCGCGGCTACATCGATGCCGTACAGCTCTGCCTGCGGAAATACCTGCGCATAGGGCATGAGATTCTTGCCACTGGTGGTGCCGAGATCGAGTATCCGGCGCGGCTTGAAGTCCGGGTATCGCACGCTCAACCAATGACTGACGGACTCCGCCACAACGCCAGGTCGTTTCCGATAGGGATGCTGGCCGGTGAAGATCTTGCCGCCGAACGAGGTCACCGCCCCTTGCGCAACATCATCCGCCGTGTGCTCGCTGTGGAAACAACCCGGAATCAAATGCACGTCCAGCGCGCTCACATAGCGCGGCACCTCGAAGTTGGGCGTCAGGCGTAGCGAGCCGCCATGCGGATTGTCAGTTGCCAGTTTGCGACCTGTCTCGATCATGGCGGGCAAGGCGCGCTCGATGGTTGGCTGCACCGATAGGTAGCACATCTCTTGTGCGTGATAACGAACCGTGCTGTAGAAACGATACGATGGCTGCTTCTCCATCGCACGCTCGATGTCGCGCCAGTCGGCAGGCTGCGTGCCGCGCGCAACCAGCGCAGGTTCGACCCGCTCCCGATAGTCGCGCGTCATGTCCTCACGCATGTCGATGATGGCATGTTTGCGTAAACCCGAGACAAACTGCTGCCGCGCACGCTCATCGTGGGTCGGCTGAAACAGCATTTCGATATCCGGAACTTGTTGCGCGAGATTGGCAGCCATCTTCGTCATCTCCTAAAGCAATCCAGCAGTTCAAACATCAATCTTGAACGTGGCCAGCACCGCGACACCCGCCTGGGCCACGAGTTCGTCTTCCTCGGCCGTCGCACCGGACACACCGATCGCGCCGACGCAGTCACCTTGATACATCAGCGGCAAGGCACCACGCAAGGGCAGCAAATCGAGTGCCATCAAATTAGGCGCGTCCTTGACGCGATCCTGCCACGCGCCGCTCGGCCGATGCGTCATAACGGCCGTGCGTGCCTTCGCCAGCGCCACATCCACCGTCAGCGGCCGCGCATCCAGCCGCTCGAGATGGAGCAACTGCGCGCCATCATCGACGATGACAATCGTCACGACGAATCCGCCGCGCTCGGCTTCTGCTCGGCACGCTGCGGCCAACTGGCGCACGTCGGCTGCGACGAGACGGGCCTTCATGCGCATGATTCGATTCTCATTTCAGTTCTCCCAAGTCCGCGACCTCACGACGGCTGTCATAAAGGCACGACGCCCCCACCACAACACCAGCATACCGAGCAGACCACCGGCCGCGCACGCCGTTGCCAGGCTCGGCGCGATACCGCGCGGCCCAGTAAAGACATAGTCCGACAACAGGCCCACCAATACGGCGCCAATCGACACGGCAACGAAACCCGTCAGCAGCGCATACAACGCGACCATCTGGCCGCGCAAGCGATTAGGCGTGATCTGATTGAGCGCCGTGAACGTGGCGGTCAGCGCCCAGGTGGCAAACAGTGATGTGGCAACATGCATCGCAAATGCCAGCTCTGGCGTGGGCATGAAGCACTTCAGCGTGCCGAACGTGAGCCACACGAAGGCCTGCAGCATGATTACCAGGATTGGCCCGTCGTCACGCCCGCGCTTGGCGAGCCAAGAGAGCACCCAACCAGCCGTGACCGCACTAAGCAGGCCGCACGGCACACCGACCAACGCCAGTATCTTGGGCACGGTCGCTGCCGGCATGCCATAGGTGCGCTCGAAGAAGGTGGGCAACCAACTCAGTTGCGCGTTGATCACCATGACGTTGGCAATGGCGCCGAGCATCACGGCTGCCAGGGCTTTACTGTTGATGCGGACTTCCGCGAAGAACTTGCCGATCGAGACCAGCAGCGCCTGTGGTTTCGCATCGCCACCGCGGCGCAACGGCTCACGTACCGTGGCAATCATCAACAGTGCGACCAGAATGCCGGGGGCGCTCACGATCAGCAGCACCGTCTGCCATTCGCGCAATCCGCCCAGCACCTGCGGCAGGGCAGACTGCACACCCGCGGCCAAGTCCATCGCGAAGCCGCCAAGCAGATACGCAATACCAATACCAATGGAGCCGCCCATCGCAAAGATGCCATACGCGCGCGCGCGCTGCTCGGCAGGGAAGTAATCGGCGATCAGCGACGTACAGGCGGGCCAGGTCGTCGCCTGCCCCGCGCCGGCGGCCAGGCGCGCCAGCGCGAGTGTCCAAAATGCACCGGCAAACCCGGCGCCCAGTGTCGCGACACTGGTTAGCAATAGTCCAGCCCAAACCACAGGCACGCGGCGCCACCGGTCGACCAGCATGCCGGCGGGCAACCCTAACAAGGTGTACAGCAACGCGAACGCGGGTCCCAGAACCAGCCCCATCTCCGTGTCGCTCAGGCCAAGGTCCGCTTTTACCGGCTGGACTAACAAGCTGAGAATGATGCGGTCGACGACACCAAACGCGTACGCCATCACCAGCAACGCGACCACGTACCAGGACTGGCCAGGCCGCGGCCACGGCACCGCCGCCAGCGCAGACGGCGCGATCGGATCCGGCGCTGCGGGGATTGACATGTGGCGCTTACTTGTCAGCCGTATGGATGCGCAACACGCGCTTTAAGTAGGCATCGTTCCAAGCCGCGCGCTCGAGCTGCACGTCGGCCGGAGGTTGGTAGCTTTCGATCGCAGCACGCGTGACACTACCGTGCTCATCGAGCAAACGCTCCACCGTATCCTGGCGCGCGCGCAGCACCGACACCTCGGCGGCAAGCTCCAACAGAAAGGTCATCATCTGGTCGAGCGACGGATCGTCGAAAAAACTGGGGCGCTTGCCCTTGGTCGTGCGCGGCAATTGCACCGTTGGCTGGCCTAAAGAACTGGTCACGAAGCACTCCTCGCATTGGTATCATCCGCGTGACCATTGTGCACACTCGCGGCTTATTGATACATTCTTTTGTGTGGTTTTTCGCCGCTGCGAGACTGATATAGGGAGCAATCATGCTGGTTCGAACGCTCGTCACCTGTCTGCTGCTGCTGATCACAACTGCCGGCGTCGCCCAGACCACGACGTCGGAGCAGACACCCAAGCTGCTACTTCGGCACAAGCTGGCCACCGTCACGACCAACGATCTAGACAGCTTTGCACGCGACTACTCGCGCTGGCTCAACTACGAAGTCCGCGAGCGCGGCCGCGTCTCGCGTGCCTTGGCCGCGAGCTGGGGTGCGCCCAAGTCCGCCGGCAAACGTTATGTCCTGCTGAGCCCCGACACAGCCCCCGACGTCTACCTGCGTGCCGTGGAGACGCAAGCGACCACGGACTATCGGCCTCTGACCACCTGGGGCTGGAACTCGATCGAGATTGTGGTTGATAAACCAGACGCGCTGCACGCGACGCTGACGGATTCGCCGTTCAAGACCATTGGCAGTCCGGCGCCACTCGGCGCCTATCCCAGTATTCGAGCGTTTCAGGTCGTGGGGCCATCCAATGAAGTGCTGTACCTGACGGCCGAGACCGGCGATCGATCAAAGTCGCCCCTGCCCGAGCCCGGCGGCGCGGTTGGCCGGATTTTCATCATGGTCGTAGCCGGGCCGGACATCGAGAAAATGCGCGCGTTCTATGCCCAGGCTTTCAAGCTTGAATCCGGCCCAGCACGGCAAGTGCCGGTTCGCGTCGTGCAGAACGCACTCGGGCTGCCGAGCGATGCGGCCATTGGCCTAACGACTGCGCGTCTCGCCGAGCATGGCAACCTGCTAGAGCTCGACGGCTACCCAGCCTCGACGGGTGCGCGTCAGCATGCCGAGGGTACATTGCCGCCGGGAATCGCACTGGTGAGCTTCGAGGTGCGGGATCTCGACGCCATCGAGCTCGAGTTCATCTCACCGCCGCGTCGCCAACCCGGGCAAGCCTACGCCGGCAAACGTGTTGCCACGGCCATCGGGGCTGCTGGCGAGCTGATTGAGTTGATCGAGCGGTAGATTGATCGTGCTCGGGTGGTACAGTACAAGACCACAAAACAGAGGAATCGCCATGCAACAGACGAAGTCTGCGTTCTTCGGAGCAGTGCTGCTGGCCGTGTGTCTCTCCAGCCCGCCGGCGCTGAGCGGCGACGTACTAGTGAGCGCCAGCGATCACAAGGCCCAGAGCCCCGAGATTGCGCTCGGCGTGGATGGCTCGATCAACCTCGTCTGGATCGACGAAGATCCGGCCCCCGAGCGGCACGACACTGGCGGGCATGGTCATTCTCACGTTGCCACCACCAACCTATATTTTGCTCGTTCCACAGACGGTGGTACGACCTACTCTGAGCCACATCGAATCAACCAGAAAGACGGCGAGGTCTGGGGTTTCTCGGTGAGCAAGCCACGCGTTGCGGTTGGCGCAAACGGCACGATTCACGTGTTCTATCCGGCGAATGCGCTCAATCCCGCCACCGGCAAGCCGGTGGCCGTCGCGATGTATACGCGCTCCTTGGATCAAGGCAAGACTTTCAGCGATCCACAGCAGGTCAACTCGGATGCCACGACCGACGCCTCCGCGATCGTGCACGGCGGCATCTCGCAGGGCCATGTTTTCGGCGCGCTGGCGGTCGATAGTAAGGGCTCCGTCTACACGACGTGGATCGACACGCGCGACATGGCCAAAGAAGGCGACCATGGCAAGGCGTTCATGGCGATCTCGCGCGACGACGGCAAGACCTTCGAGCAGGACAAGGAACTATTCCCGGCGGACGTATGCCCTTGCTGCCAGCTAACTGCGTACGTCGATGCGACTGATCGCCTGTTCATCGGCTCACGCCAGGTAGCCGACGGTTTCCGTGACAGTACGGTCGCGTATTCGACCGATGGCGGCCGGACGTTCTCACCGCGCACCCGCATCGTCGGCAAGCGTTGGGCGATTGATGGGTGTCCGCTGAAGCCCACAACTGTGGCTGCAACTGGTGACAACATCTTCGCGGCCTACTACACCGGCGGCGAGGACCCGCAGGGAGTTTATTTCGTACGCTCGACCGATGGCGGCAAGACCTATTCCGCACCCGTACTCGCGCACCCCGACGCTAAGGTTTCCGATGCGCCCGTGCTTACCTTGGCGGGTAACACCCTGCATCTGTTCTGGCATGCCAAGGTGGGTGACGGCGCGCGCCGCCTGTACACGCGCGCCTCGACTGATGCCGGCGCCAGCTTCAGCGCACCCGTGGAACTACCGATGGCCGATGGCGCCGCGCAATTGCCAGCAGTCGTTGGCCGCGCCGACGGCAGCGTGCAACTCGTCTGGCAACATGGCAGCGAGATTCGGGCGATGCGCTGGCGTGCCACACCGGAGCGAGTCGCGACGGCGGCTCATTAGTCGTCAGTCGGAAACAAGCGCATGCGAGTCCTCCTGATAGTGTTGGCTACGACGCTCATCGCCACGAGCGTCGGAGCAGTTACACCCAATGCCGCGCCCAAGGTCACGCCCAAGGTCACTCCAAGTAGCGCTGCCTCGGTCGCCCCTGCCGAGGCCGCGACGCCGGAAAAGCTGCGTACGATCCTTGCCAAAGAACGCGGCAATGTCGTGATACTCAACGTCTGGGGCACCTGGTGCGTCCCGTGCCTGCGTGAGATTCCGGAGCTAGTGAAGCTGCAGCAGGAGCTGGCGTCGCAGCGCGTCGCGCTGATCGGCGTATCGATGGACGAAGCGAGCTCGATCAGCTCGATGGTCGAACCGTTTCGGACCAAGTTCTTTCCCGAATTTCGCACCTACGTGCGTGATTCACCGGATATGGACTCGATGGTAAGCGTCGTGGACTCGGCATGGAACGAGATCCTACCGACTACCTATATTCTGGATCGCCAGGGAAAAGTAGCGCGCAAGATCCAGGGCGTCAAATCCTACGAGGAATTTCGCACGATTGTCTTGGCTGCGGCCGCAACGGATCGCGTGGGATCAACGATCACTCGTTGACCCCACGCTCTCGCGCTTGAGTCGTCAATACTGACCAAACTTATAGGAACCTGTCACACCGATCTGCCGACCGTTCGGGTAATGCACCTGAAAGGCGCGCGTGAATAAAAAGCCCGAGTTCGTATCAAAAAAGCGAACGACCGAGTCAGGCGAACGATCATTACCAAGATTGCGAGCCCAAGCCGTCACGCGCCAGCGATCCGATTCGACGCCGACGCGCCAAGCCTCAAGAACTTACCAACAAACAACTGTCCCGGCGCCATGCCCGTCGCTAACAATAGCCGCAGCGTGCCGGTCTCCCGTTCACGCGCGAATGCGGCATAGGCCATCAGGATCAGCACCAGTGGAACCAGCGCCTGAAACACGAAGCCAAGCGACAACTCGCCGCAACGTGCCAGCGGCGTCATGTCATCGGCGGGTCGGCTGGTTGCAAAATTCTGCTTGTGCGCCTCAAGCCAGATCGCCACACCCTCGTAGTTGAGTACGCCGGGTCGAAAAAACTCAATTGCCAGGCCGCTCGAAACGCGTACACGCCGTAGTGTGCTGCGGCGCGCCGGTTCTTTTCGCATTGCCGTCGCTAGAACTCGGACGAACTCCCAACGTAACGATGGAACAAAAAATAGCAGGCTGCGCGGCTCATAGTCGCACGCTGCGCAGCCGCAGGGCATTGCCGATCACGCTGACGGACGACAGGGCCATTGCTGCGGCGGCAAATACCGGGGACAGCAACAGCCCGAACACCGGATACAGTACGCCGGCAGCAATCGGCACGCCGGCCGCGTTATACGCAAAGGCGAAAAACAAATTCTGCCGAATATTGCGCATGGTCGCGCGTGACAACCGCCTCGCAATGACGATGCCATTCAAGTCACCTTTGAGCAATGTCACCCCGGCACTCTCGATCGCAACGTCCGTCCCACTCCCCATCGCGATCCCGACGTCAGCGGCTGCCAGCGCTGGCGCGTCGTTGACGCCGTCTCCGGCCATCGCGACGACTCGCCCTGCTTGTCGCAGCTTACTAACGACTTCGCTTTTCTGCTCTGGCAGCACGTCCGCTTCGATTTCGCGAATTCCGAGCTGCCGCGCCACCGCTTCGGCCGTGGTGCGATTGTCGCCGGTCAGCATGATTACGCGAACACCTTCCGCCAAAAGCGCTTTGAGCGCCGCCGCCGTCGTGTCTTTGATCGGATCAGCAATACCGACCACACCAGCTACAACGCCATCCAGTGCAACGAAAATCGCGGTCATGCCTTGAGTGCGAAACTTCTCGGCTGGTGCGGCGAGGCTCTCAGTACCCACATTCTGCTCATGCAGAAACCGCGCGCTACCGACCAATACCTTGCGCGCGCCCACCTGACCGACCACACCCTTGCCGACAGGCGAATCCACGCCGCTCGGCTCGACAAGCTCGATACCGCGCCGTTCCGCTTCGGCGACGATCGCCAGCGCCAACGGATGCTCGCTCGCCCGTTCGACACTCGCCGCCGCTTGCAACAGGTCCGACTCCTCGTGTCCGGTCGCCGCGTGGATCGCCACTACACGGGGCCGGCCCTCCGTCAGCGTACCGGTCTTGTCGACGACCAGGGTATCGACTCGTTCAAGACGCTCGAGCGCCTCGGCATTCTTGATCAGGACGCCTAGACTGGCGCCCTTGCCGATGCCGACCATGATGGCCATCGGTGTCGCGAGTCCCAAGGCGCAGGGACAAGCAATGATCAGCACCGCGACGGCGGCAAGCAGCCCGAAGCCCATCGCCGGCGACGGTCCGATGGCCGACCAGACAACGAACGCCAGCACGGCGATCGCCAGAACCGCCGGAACGAAATAGCCTGCGACCTTGTCTGCCAGGCGCTGTATCGGCGCGCGGCTGCGCTGCGCGTCGGCGACCATCTGCACGATGCGCGCGAGCATCGTATCGCGCCCTACCTTGTTAGCACGCATCAGCAGGCCGCCAGTCTGGTTGATCGTGCCGCCGATCAACTTCGCGCCAGCTTCTTTGGTCACCGGCATCGACTCACCGGTCACCATCGATTCATCAACCGTTCCCCGTCCGTCGACCAGCACGCCATCCACCGGGACCTTCTCACCCGGCCGTACGCGCAAATTGTCGCCGACCGCGATCTGATCCAACGGCACTTCTTCATCCTCGCCATCAGCCTTGACACGACGCGCCGACTTCGGCGACAGGTCGAGCAGCGCGCGGATTGCGCCACCCGTGGCCGCGCGCGCACGCAGCTCCAACACCTGGCCCAACAATACCAAGACGATGATGACGGCCGCCGCTTCGAAGTAGACGGCAACCGTGCCGGCTGCCGACCGAAACGCAGCCGGAAAGATGTGGGGTGCAACGGTCGCGACGATGCTATAGACCCAGGCGACCCCCGTACCCATCGCGATCAGCGTGAACATGTTGAGATGCCGAGTCCTGACGGAGTCCCAACCGCGCTCGAAAAACGGCCAGCCTGCCCACCAGACAACTGGCGTCGCCAACACCAGCTGCAGCCAGGAACTAGTCTGCCCGGTCAGCCACGCTGGCAAAGTGAATAGATGTCCAGCCATTTCGAGCACGACCACCGGCAAGGCCAACGCAAGCCCGATCCAAAAGCGGCGCGTCATGTCGATGAGCTCGACACTCGACTCACTACTCGCGCTCGGTGTCAGCGGCTCGAGCGCCATGCCACAGATCGGACAGGAGCCGGGCTCAGGCCGGAGGATTTCCGGATGCATGGGACACGTCCACTGCGTACCAGGCGCCGCCGTTTTGCTCGACGTTGCGTTGGTAGCAGCCTCGCCGTCGAGAAAGCGCGCCGGGTCGGCAATGAAACGCGTCTGACACTTGGCGCCGCAAAAATAATAGCGCTCACCATCGTGGGTCGCACTCAGCGCGGTCGGCGAGATCTTGACCGTCATGCCGCACACTGGATCGAGCGCCATCGTTTCGCCTCCGGCATCGTCTAAGTGGGGTCCTACCACTCGATCGTGTCACCCGAGTAGCGGTACCAGCGACCGGAGCCGTCGAGCGTCAACTGGTCCATGACCTTGATCATGCCCGCAACGCTCGTGTTGATATCGACCATGCTGCGCATCATCTCCGGCGACATGGCTTCCCGGTTTGACTCCGTTCCATACGTGTTGACGACACCCGGCGACAGGACAGCAACGGCGATGCCATCCCGCTGCGTATCCATCGCAATATTACGCATAATCATGTTGAGCGCAACCTTACTGGCCTTGTAGTAATACAAACCCGAGTGGATGCGCGGATAGACGGCAAACGAGGCGACCACCGCACTGATTCCGGCGATCTTCTTCAGTTTGCCGGCGCGAATGTTAGGCAACAAGCGCTCGGTCACCAACAATGCCGACAACGCGTTGGTTCGCATGTAGTAGTCGAATCGATCGGCGGCAAGACTGCCGAGTCGCTGCTCTTCTTCATCGCCCAGCACGCCGACGTTGTTGATCAGAATATCGATCGGCTGACCCGCGAGCCTGTTACCCAGTGCATCGACAGACTTCGCATCGGTCGCATCTAACTGCTCGATACGGACGCGACCCGTTTGCTTCGCCAGTTCGTTGAGCTCAGCCGCCTCAACCGGCTGGCGTGCCGTCGCGATGACATTCCAGCCGCGCGCGGCGTATTGCTGTGTCCAAACGAGCCCCAGACCACGATTGGCGCCCGTAACAAGAACGGTGGGTTGATCAGCCGATGCAGCGACGCTGCGTTTGCAGGGCCAAGCCGTAGAGCTGCAGACACATGACGAGCGATAGCGCCTGAATGCCTGCAAGCCACGACTTTCGCAGATTGGTCACAATGAATCTCCTTGAGCAGGCGAAACGCCTGGGGTTGGATTGTTGGTCTCGCTGGCAGCATTGGCAATGAGACTGCGGCCGACCCAGATGTAGTAGACGACCGGAATGACGACCAAGGTCAGCAGCAGCGTCGAGGTCATACCACCCAGCATCGGTAGCGCGATGCGGCGCATCACGTCAGATCCCAGGCCACTGGTCACAAAAATCGGCGCCAAACCGGCAAATATCGTCGTCACAGTCATCAACTTCGGCCGCACGCGCATGGCGGCGCCTCGACTAACAGCTTGGTGAAGTTTCTCAAGGGTCGTCGGTCGAGACTCACGGACCTGGTTGTCTATATACAACAGCATGACGATCGCGGTTTCCACTGCGATGCCACCCAGCGCGATGCAACCCACTGCGACCGCAACCGACAGGTTGTAGCCCGCGAGCCATACGGCCCACAGGCCTCCGATCAGCCCGAATGGCAGCGATAGCATGATGATCAAGGTTCGATCGAGTCGACCGAAGTGCAGCATTAACAAGAGGAATATCAGGCCGACGGACGCCGGGATTGCTACCTTAAGCCGCGCATTTGCGGCTTGCAGTTGCTTGTATTGCCCCGAAAACTCCACGGCATAGCCTGGAGGCAGTGGAACCCGCTCCGCCACCGTCGCGCGGGCCTCGGCGACGAAACCGCCCATGTCGCGACCGTCAATGTCGACAAATACCCAGCCAGTCAGACGCGCGTTCTCGGAGCGAATCATCGGTGGACCTTCGGCGAACGCAATCGTCGCCAATTCGCTGAGTGGCACCTGTGCGCCAGCGGGCGTCGGCACCAGAATGCTCTCGAGATCTTCACTGGTCTCGCGAAACGGCCGATCGTAGCGCGCGATGATGTCGTAGCGTTCGCGGCCCTCGACACTCTCGCCGAGGCGCATACCGCCCAGTGCCGTCTGCACGACTGCCTGGAACGCGCCCATATCAATATTGCGGCGCGCGAGGTCGGCGCGATCGGGGACGATTTCCAGATACTTGCCACCTAACACGCGGTCGGCAAAAGCGGAGCGCGTCCCCGGAATCGCGGCGATCACCGTCTCGATGTCGCGCGTCAATCGGGCTATTTCCGCCAGGTCATCGCCAGTGACCTTCACACCGATGGGTGTCCTGACACCGGTCGACACCATGTCCATGCGGATCTTGATCGGATAGCCCCAGGAATTCACCAAGCCGGGCATGCGCAGTTTGGCGTCAAGTTCCGCGATAAGCGCCTCCGGCGTGAGGCCAGCGCGCCACTCCCGAGGCGCCTTCAGCTGGACCCACGTCTCGATCATCGTGAGCGGCGCGGGATCGGTGGCTGTATCCGCGCGCCCTGCCTTGCCAAACACTCGCTCGACCTCCGGTACCGTCATCATCAACCGGTTGGTTTGGCCCAGGATCTCGCGCATCTTCGTGGCGGACGCACCTGGCAAGGTCGTTGGCATGTATAACAACTCGCCCTCATAGAGCGCCGGCATGAACTCGGAGCCGAGCCGCAGCAATGGAATGATCAGGCTGGCAGTCAGCAAGACTGCGATCGAGACCGTGATCCACTTGAACCGCAACGCCAGCGCGAGAACCGGTGCATACAGCCGAACGAAGAAGCGGTTGATTGGGTTTTCCTCTTCGCGTCGCATGCGGCCGCGCAACAGATAGATCATGAGGACCGGCACGAGCGTCACCGAGAGTATGGCGGCAAACGCCATCGCATAGGTCTTGGTGAACGCAAGCGGCGCGAACAAGCGATAGCTTTCGCCAGTTAGCGCGAACACCGGCAGAAACGATACGGTGATAATCAACAACGAGAAAAATAAACCGGGCCCCACTTCCTGCGCCGCAGCCAGCAACGTCTGCAAACGCAGTTTGGAATCGGGCTTGGCATCCAGTTCCGACAGCTTTCGATTGGCGTTCTCCACCATGACGATCGACGCGTCGACCATCGCACCGATTGCAATCGCGATGCCGCCCAGAGACATGATGTTGGCGGTGACGCCCTGCCACGACATGACCAGAAAGGCGCCGAGCACACCTAGTGGCAAAGTAATAATAGCCACGAATGATGAGCGCACGTGCAACAGGAAAACGAGGATCACCAGCGCGACGACAATGCCCTCGTCGATCAGCTTGCCTTCGAGATAATCGACCGCGCCCTCGATCAGGGGTGCGCGGTCGTAGACCGTGACCACTTCGACACCCGTCGGCAGGCCACGTTGCAGCTGCGCGAGTTTGGCCTTGACCCGTTCGATCACCTGTAGCGCGTTCTCACCGTCGCGCATGATGACGACACCCGCGACCGTCTCACCCTCGCCATTGAGTTCCACGACGCCGCGACGCAGCGCCGGACCGGTCACAACCCGCGCGATGTCCGCCAGCGTCACCGGCGTACCATTTTCGGCGAGGACCACGACCTGCTCGAGATCCAGTGCCTTGCTGACGTAGCCCGACGAGCGGATCACGTATTCGGTTTCGCCCTGTTCGAGGACGCGGCCACCCACTTCGCTCGATGCAGTGCGCACAGCGTCGGCCACACGTCGCAGTGGAACGTCGAAGGCGCGCAAGCGATTGGGGTCGATCAGCACTTGGTATTCGCGCACGAAGCCACCGACCGATGCGACTTCGGCCACACCCTCGACGCCGGCGAGTTCCAGCTTGAGGAACCAGTCCTGTAGCGAGCGCAGCTGGGCTAGATCAGTCGTGCCAGTTTTATCGACCAAGGCATATTGATAGACCCAACCCACTCCCGTCGCGTCAGGACCAATCTGCGGCACGGCATTCGGCGGCAACTCGGCACCCAATCGCGACAGCGCTTCGAGCACTCGCGAGCGGGCCCAGTATAGATCGACGTCATCTTCGAAAATGACGTAGACGAAGCTGGTGCCAAACATCGAAGAACCTCGCACATCCTTGGTGCGGGGTAGTCCGAGCAAGTTAGTAGACAGTGGATAGGTCACGAGATCTTCGACGATCTGCGGACTCTGGCCTGGGAAGTCGGTGCGGATGATGACCTGCGTGTCAGTCAGATCCGGGATCGCGTCGAGCGGGGTTCGCTGCAGCGCCAGCCAACCGCTCACCGCCAGTGCCGCCGCCAGGGTCAGGACGATGAGCTGATTGGTCATCGACCAGGCGATCAACCTGGCGACGCCGGACTTCGACGGATCGCGTCCAGCAAGATCTTCGATGTTCGGGTCTAACACCGCTCGAGCCTAGTGCCGGTGTCCAACATGCGGATCGTTAGTTGCGGCGGACTCTGTAGTGGCGCTCTGCGCAGCCGTCGGTGCCGGCCAGTCGATCAACTCTGCCGCACCCGCACCGTACGGGTTGTTCGGTGTACTCGTCTTCTGCAGCCACAACTGCCCAGACTCGCGATCACGGAATAGCGAGACGCCCGCTTGTTGATAGTGTTGGGGTGCGCCTTCGAGTAACCACGGCTCAAGCGCCACCATCAAGCGCGCCAGCTGCGCCGCGAGTGGTGCGCCCGTTGCTGCGTCTTTAGCCTGGCGCAGCGCAACCTGGCTCGCTTCGATGACGGCCGCAAGGCGTGAATTGGCGAACCGTCGCGCCAGCTGATCCCCGAGAGCGATCGCAGGATCGGCAAACGAGGGTTCGATGCGATAGCCGTCAGTTAGCGACTCATGAAAATAGAGTGCCATGTCGGTGAAATGATCTATCTGCGCCACCGTCGTCGTGTCCATCGGCAGCTGTGACAACGGCGTGTCTGCCGTGATCGTGTCTTGCAGCGGCATGAGCCCGAGCGCAGATTCACCTCCGGAATCGAGCAGGAACTGCCCATTGGCCACCACCTGCTCACCCGGCGCGAGCGACCCCACGATCTCGGTGCGGCCGCTGGCAGTCAGACCCGTGCGAACAGACTTCGCGGCGAACCGCCCTTCCCCCAGGGCAACGATGACATGCGCACCGCGACTGTCCCGGAGAATCGCCGCCGTTGGCACCGATAACCGCGGCGCAGTGTCGAGCGCAATGCTGACATCGGCATAG
Source organism: Pseudomonadota bacterium (assembly GCA_016703895.1). Taxonomy (GTDB): domain Bacteria; phylum Pseudomonadota; class Gammaproteobacteria; order Steroidobacterales; family Steroidobacteraceae; genus CADEED01. The sequence continues at coordinate 175,551 of JADJBE010000006.1, read as the reverse complement.
GCGCCGGGCCGCAGCTGGCCGTTATTGTTAGGCACAACGATGCGAACGTCTGCGGTGCGGGTGCGTTGATCGATCGTCGGATAGACGAAGTCGACTGTCCCGTCCGCCGGCGCGTCCGGCGCACTTGGGATGCTGAGTCGCACTGGCATGCCCGCCCTGATTAGCGCGACGTCCTGTTCCGGTATGGATGCGATGACCCAGACACGGCTGTAGGACTGCAGTCGCAAGATCGGCGTGCCCGGTCGGACATAGTCGCCCTCACGCACTGACAACTCGGCCACCGTCCCCGCCACTTCAGCGTACACCGGCACGCGCTCGATCACCTGCCGCGTCTTCATCAACACGTTGACGGCTGAGCCTTGCATGCCCCGTGACACTAAGCGCTGTTTTACGGCTGCAATACGCTGTGGATTGTTCACCTCTAGTGCATTGAGGTAGTCCTTCTGCGCCGCGATCAATTCTGGACTGTAGATCCGATACAGCAATGTGCCGGCGGCAACTGGATCGCCAACGGCGCGTACCGCGAGACTCTCTATCCAGCCCTCAAAGCGCGCGACGGCGGTATGCTCGAGCCGTTCGTCCGACTGCACCGCGCCAAAGGCGCGCACTGTGCGCCCGAACGAGTCCATGGTCGCCGGCACCGTTCGTACGCCCATCGTCTGCATCATCTCGGCCGCAACGGCGACCGCGCCATCGTTGGCCGCCGCACCGGCGCCACGCGCCATCGGCACGAGCTTCATGCCACAGATCGGGCAGGTGCCATCCGGATCCGTTGAAATATAGTGCGGATGCATCGAACAGGTGTACTGCTGCACATCGCCTGCGGCGGCCGCTGGTTCGGCGGCTATGTCCGTCGCGCGCTCCGCGGCTGGTTGTTTGCCGCAGGCTACTAACACCAGTGTCAGGACAGTCGTGACAACGAGTACGGTCGTTTTCATGGCTGCACCACCAGTGCGTTCACGCTGGCGGTGGCAGCCGCTCCGCGCGCTGCCGCCGCAGCCTGATCGGCGCGAAGTTTCAAAATGGCAATTTCGCCGTCGATGATCGGCGCATAGTCGCCGACGCCTGATTCATAAACCGCGAGCTGAGCCTTGTTGCGATTCTCGATGGCAAGAATCTGCACCGCTTGCGCCGCGACACTAGCGTCGGCGGCTTGCTGCACAGCGCGATATCGCGAGTAATCGGCGGCTGCCGTTCGCGCCGCTGCCTCTAATCGGCTGCGCGCGGCCTGCCGGTTTGCTTGCGCGGCACGCAGCGCCGGATGCTTGCTGTGTTTGCCCCACAGCGGAATATTGAAGGTCACTGCAGCCGACACCCAATCATCGCCGGCAAACGTCGAGCCCACGCGACCGTTGCCAGGCTCGCGCTGTTGGTAAGTCAATTGCACGCCCCATTCAGGTTTCCAGGCCGCTGCGGCTTGATCGACACCAGCATCGGCCACCGCGATCGCCGCTGCGGCGATCTTGACGTCATAGAATTCGCCAACATCGCCGGACCACTCGATCTGCTGCATATCAGGCAACGGCGTCATCGGCACGTCACCCAGCAAGTCGATCAGCCGCGCGTCGGACTCGGCCTGTTGCCCTGCTAGTTCCGCAAGGATGCGCGCGACAACAGCACGGTCCGCTTCGACCTCTGCCAGGCGAAACACCGCCGGACGCCCCGCGGCGACCTCTGCCTCGACGACGCCAATCAACTCCGCGAGCTTGGCCTCCCGGGCCGCAAGCCACCCGTGTTGGCGCGCAATCCGTTGCTTCTCGACAAGGCTAACTATCAGATCCCGACGCAGTTGCGCGAAACGCGCCTCGCGCATGATCTCTGTCTCGCCAGCACGGCCGAGCGCCGCGACCGAACGTGCCTGACGCTCCGCGCCACTCGGGAACTGCTGCCGCACGCCGATGGCTTTATTGGTGGGCAGGTAAGTGTCGAATGAAGGGTCCTGCAGCGGCAGGTTATTGATGCCGACCGACACGACTGGATCTGGGAGCGCGCGCGCAGCAAGCGCTCGCTCGCGCTCCGCATCGGCCTGATAACCGAGCGCTTGCAGTGCGGGATGCTCACGCAGTCGGCGCTCGAGTTCAGCGAAAGTCTGCGCATACGCCTGCGCGGCGATGCCAGATAAAACGATGCAGGCCGCTGAGCGGCGAATGAGCGCGAGCATGAGCAGATCCTGGAAACAAGCCGAGACGAGAGCCAAGACGTCAGCGCGAGGCTGAATGCGGCAATGCTCAGCTCAAATCAACAGTCGCTGCTTTAGGGTCACCGGTGTTGAGGGATTGCGCGGCGGCGCGTCAGGCGGGCCCGTCTTGAGCGGGAGAACCCGCTGCTGGAACGGCGGGACGATCTGGCTGTCGACTGCGATCAGTTGGAACTGATCCGCAACCAGAGATACCAGCGGCGCCAGCCGATCCGTTGATGACACTAGCGCTGCATCGCAATCACAACAGCTGGTGCAATGTCGTTGTTCCGCACCGTCCGGCTCACCATGACACGGCGGTGCGTGACTCGCAGTCATTGGTGACGCGGCTGCAAGTCCGCCGTCGAGACAGCAGGCCATCAGCGGCTTCACCGCGATCAACGCGGCAATCAGCACGAATACTGTTCGGCCGACCAAGAACATGGGTGTAGATATACAGCTAAACCGCTGCGGAGACAAATTCGACGCTTACGCCCGGACCTGCCCCGCACCGCGTACGACGTACTTGTAGCTGGTGAGTTGCTCGACGCCCACCGGACCGCGAGCATGAAACCGGTCGGTGGAGATGCCGATCTCGGCCCCCATCCCAAACTCACCGCCGTCCGCGAACTGTGTCGACGCGTTGTGCAATACGATCGCGCTGTCGACGCGCTGCAGGAAATGCTGCGCAGTCGCGTCATTGCCGGTGACGATGCTCTCAGTATGAGCCGAACCGTAGCGCTCAATGTGCTCGATCGCCTCGTCCACCCCGTCGACGACCCGCACGGCAATAATCGCGTCGAGGTACTCAGTGCCCCAATCTTCCTCCGACGCCGGTTTGACGCGCGAATCGGCCGCCGCAACAATTGCGTCACCGCGCACCTCACAACCCGCCTCGATCAGGTCCCGCACGATCGGCACGAGATGCGTCGTCACGCAGCCGCGATCCACTAACAAGGTCTCGGCGGCGCCGCAGATGCCCGTACGCCGCATTTTGGCATTCAAAACGATCGCCCGCGCCATCGCGAGATCGGCGTCCCGGTCAACGTAAACATGACAGATGCCTTCGAGATGACCAATCACCGGTACACGGGCCTCTTGCAGCACGCGTGCCACCAGGCTCTTGCCGCCGCGCGGCACCACGACGTCAATATACCCGCTCATGTCGGCTAACATATGACCCACAGCGGCGCGATCGGTAGTGGCCACCAACTGAATGCACGCCGCTGGCAGTCCAGCAACCAGCAATCCTCGTACTAACGACTCGTGGATCGCGCGGCTGGAATGCACACTCTCCGAGCCGCCACGCAGAATCGCGGCATTGCCCGACTTCAGGCACAGCGCACCGGCGTCACAGGTGACGTTGGGTCGGCTCTCATAAATGATGCCGATGACGCCGAGCGGCACGCGCACGCGCTGGATCACGAGCCCATTGGGCCGTTGCCACTCAGCGCTGACACTGCCGACAGGATCCGGCAGCGCCATGATCGCCTCGACGCCATTTGCCATCGCTGCGACGCGCTTCGCATCGAGCGCCAGGCGATCGAGCATTGCCGCGGCAAGTCCATTGGCACGTGCGGCTTCAAGGTCACGCTGGTTTGCCGCCAGTATCGCAGCGCACGATGCACGTAGATCGGCTGCAATCGCCGCCAAAGCCCCATTGCGCATCTGCGTGTCTGCTTGTGCGAGTTCGCGCGCCGCTGCGACCGCGTCACGACCCATCGCCAGCATCGTGTCATGCAATTGCGTCGTCACACCTGACTCGCTCGCGTCGCAGTCGAATTACGCAACAACACCAGATCGTCGCGATGAATCATCTCATCGCGGCCGCGGAAGCCAAGCAATGCCGCAATCTCAGTACTGCGCTTGCCCAGAAAGCGCTGTGCATCGACATCGGAGTACGCAATCATGCCGCGCGCGATCTCTTCGCCTGTGGCCGAGAGCACACTGACCGTATCGCCGCGATCAAACCGTCCTGACACGCTCACCACACCCGCCGGCAGCAGGCTCTTGCCTGCTAACAACGCGGTCAGCGCACCTGCATCGATCGTGATCGCACCAGCCGGCTTGAGCGTGCCGGCGATCCACTGCTTGCGCGCGGCCACCGGCGTGCCGTGAGGCACGAACCAAGTGCTGCGCGCACCGCTTTCGATCCGGGCCAGCGGGTGTGGGTGATGGCCAGACGAGATACACATCGAACAACCTGCCGACACGGCTATTTTGGCGGCCATCAGCTTGGTCGTCATGCCCCCGGAACCGACCGCCGACGCGGAGCCACCGGCCATCGCTTCGATGGCCGGCGTGATCTCAGTGACCAGCGGGATGAAACTCGCAGCGGCGTCAACCGCTGGGTCCGCCGTAAACAGACCGTCAACGTCTGACAGCAGCACCAGACAATCGGCACTGGCCATCTGCGCGACGCGCGCGGCCAGGCGATCATTGTCGCCGTAGCGGATCTCAGCAGTCGCCACTGTGTCGTTCTCGTTGATCACGGGAATCGCGCCCAATGCCAGCAGGGAATTCAAGGTGGCGCGCATTCAGGTAGCGCCGGCGCTGTTCGGTATCACCCAGCGTCAGCAGAACTTGCGCCACGGTGATATCCGCTTGCTCCAGCAGCTCTTTATAAGTGTGCGCCAGCGTGATCTGGCCCACGGCCGCAGCGGCCTGACTGTCCTCGAGCCGCAGCACACCTGCCGGCAGTTGCAGGCGGCGGCGCCCCAGCGCCACCGCGCCGGAGGAAACCAGGATCACTTCCTGACCTCGTTGGCGCAGGCGAATCAGGTCCTGGACAACCGTCTCGAGCCAATTGCGATTGACGCGGCCGCTCGCCTGATCAACAAGCAACGCCGACCCCACCTTGACCACGATGCGCCGCGCATTGCCGAGCAGCGCGCCGTTTGATTGCCCCCCAGAAGTGTCCATGGCCTGCCCGTGCGCTTAACTTGATGAGCCGCGACGCGTGGCGCGGTAGAGCCGGCAGTCTACGGGATGGGGCTCGGCGAGGCACGCTCGCCGCTGGACTTGCCCCAAGGTGCTACGTGGTGCTACGTAGTGTCCCGTATTCGAAAATAGCGGCTCGCGAACCAGACTGCGCCCGGCTTTTCGAGCTATAGACAACCAAAGGTTAGGGAAACTTATGCAAACCGCCGTGGGGGCCGTTGATGCGCGTCATGCGCAAACCGGGGCGATGACCTATAACGACAAAGTGGTACGCCAGTTCGCGCTGATGACCGTCGTCTGGGGCATCGTGGGAATGCTGGTGGGCGTCATCATCGCTGCGCAGCTCATCTGGCCAGCACTGAACTTTGACGTGCCGTGGCTGACCTATAGTCGCTTGCGACCCTTGCATACCAACGCGGTCATCTTCGCCTTCGGTGGCTCGGCGCTGATCGGCACGTCTTTCTATGTCGTGCAGCGTACCTGCCATACGCGCATCTTCTCTGACGGCTTGGCCTCGTTCGTCTTCTGGGGCTGGCAACTGGTCATTGTACTGGCGGCGGTTTCACTGCCGTTGGGTTGGACCACGAGCAAAGAATACGCCGAGCTTGAATGGCCGATCGACCTGCTGATCGCCGTTGTCTGGGTGGCCTACGCGATCGTGTTTTTGGGCACGTTGGTCAAACGTCGCGTGTCGCATATCTATGTCGCGAACTGGTTCTATGCGTCCTTCATTATCACCGTTGCAGTGCTGCACATCGTCAACAGCGCGGCGATCCCGGTCACCTTGACAAAGTCCTACTCCGTCTATGCCGGCACGATCGATGCCATGGTGCAGTGGTGGTACGGCCACAACGCCGTGGGCTTCTTCCTGACCACTGGCTTTCTCGGCATGATGTACTACTTCGTGCCGAAGCAAGCGGGCCGGCCGGTTTACTCTTACCGTCTGTCAATCATTCACTTTTGGGCCCTGGTGTCCGTCTATATGTGGGCCGGACCGCACCATCTGCACTACACGTCGCTGCCGGACTGGGCGCAGTCGTTAGGTGTGGTGTTCTCGCTGATCCTGCTGGCACCCTCGTGGGGCGGCATGATCAACGGCATCATGACGCTCTCCGGGGCCTGGCACAAACTACGTACCGACCCGATCCTGAAGTTCCTGATCGTGTCGCTGTCGTTCTACGGCATGTCCACCTTCGAAGGGCCGATGATGTCCATCAAGACCGTCAATGCGCTGTCGCATTACACGGACTGGACTATCGGCCATGTACACTCCGGCGCACTCGGCTGGGTCGCGATGGTGTCGATCGGCTCACTCTATGTGGTGATCCCGCGGCTCTACGGTCGCAAGGAAATGTGGAGCATCCGACTGATCGACTGGCACTTCTGGACTACGACGATCGGTATCGTGCTGTACGTGGCTGCGATGTGGATCGCGGGCGTCATGCAGGGCCTGATGTGGCGTGCTACCAACCCGGACGGCACGCTGACCTACTCGTTCATCGAGGCGCTGTCAGCGACCTACCCGTACTACGTGGTGCGCTTGATTGGCGGCACGATGGTGTTCGGCGGCATGCTGCTCATGCTTTACAACGTCTACAAGACTGTTGCAGAGCGCACGTCAATCGCCGACGCGCCCATCCCGCAGCCGGCGTGATCGCCAGGTACGACAACTTCAGGATATTGAATCGTGAAACACGAAAAAGTTGAAAAAAGCGTCACGCTGCTTGGCGTGCTGATCGCGGTTGTCATCAGCATCGGTGGCTTGGTCGAAATCGTACCGCTCTACTTTCAGAGCGAGACGACCCAGCCCGCACCGGGCATCGAGCCCTATAGCGCACTGCGGCTGGAGGGGCGGGATATCTATATCCGCGAGGGCTGCACGGTGTGCCATTCGCAGATGATCCGCACCTTACGCGCCGAAACGGAACGGTATGGCCATTACACGCTTGCTGGTGAGACGGTGTATGACCATCCGTTTGTCTTTGGCAGTAAACGCACCGGGCCGGACCTCGCGCGCGTCGGCGGTCGATATTCAGACGAGTGGCAGCGGGTGCACCTGATCAATCCGCGCGATGTTGTGCCTGAGTCGAACATGCCCGGCTTTCCGTGGCTATCGACTGCCGAGATCGATGCGTCGGTGACGCCGCGTAAGTTGGCGGCGCTGCGCAAGGTCGGCGTGCCGTATACCGACGAACAGATTGCCGCAGCAGCCGACGAAGTCGCCGGCAAGACCGAGATGGAGGCGCTGATCGCCTACCTGCAAGGTCTTGGCATCGAAGCGAAGAACTGGAAGTAGCCGCGCAATGGATATCGGTACTGTACGCGGACTGATCACTGGCGCCCTGATAGTACTGTTCTTGGCACTGGTCGTCTGGGCGTACAGCAGTAAGCGCAAAGAACAATTCGACCGCGCCGCTCGTACGGCGCTCGAGGAAGACGACAAATGAGCTCTGGAATTAGTTGGTATATCATCATTTTGACCGTGCTAAACGTTGCGGGCTTAGCGTGGCTACTACTGGCAGTGCGCCCAAAACCGGGCGAAACCACCACCTCCGAAACCACCGGACACGTGTGGGACGAAGATCTGCGGGAGTACAACAATCCGCTGCCGCGCTGGTGGCTGTGGCTGTTCATCCTGACAATTGTCTTCGCCATTGCTTACCTGGTCCTCTTTCCCGGCATGGGTTCTTACCAGGGGACGTTAGGCTGGACATCGGCGAAGCAACACGACGAGCAATTCGCGGCCAATGAGGCACGTCTGCAGCAGACACTCGCGCCGTTCGCAACGCAAACTATCGAGCAGCTTGAGCAGAACCCTGCAGCCCGTACGGTCGGCCGCAATCTGTTTGCCAACAACTGTGCTACCTGTCACGGCTCCGACGGCCGAGGCGCACCGGGCTTCCCCAATCTGGTCGATGGCGACTGGCTGTGGGGCGGTTCGCCCGAGACAGTCGTCGAGACCATCAACAACGGCCGCATCGGCATCATGGCGCCCTGGGGCGAAGCACTGGGCCCGCAGGGCGTCGAGGACGTGGTTGCCTACACGCTGAGTCTCTCCGGGCGCACTGTTCCAGCCGGCAATGCCGCCAACGGCAAAGCGCGTTACGAGGAAATGTGCGTCGCCTGTCACGGCCCGGACGGCTCCGGCAATCCGGCACTCGGCGCACCGAATCTTACCGACAAAATCTGGTTGCACGGCGGCTCACCCGCCGCGGTACGCCACACGATTGAGCTAGGCCGACAAAACGAAATGCCCGCTCAGGGCGATCGGCTGGGTGCAGTGCGTATCAACTTGCTGGCGGCGTACGTACTGGGCCTGCACGGCTCAGACGCTGCGCCCTAAAGCGCTGACAAAACAGGCAGACTGCGATCGATGTCGACTTCTGTGAACAATGGTCTCCCCCCGGATCTGAGTCCAAGGAGTCGCTCGATCGCAGTCGTTGCCTGGAGTGGCTTCCTGGCCGCCGCCATTGGCACCATGGTCTGCTTTGCGCTGCTGGATCCTGACACAGTCGCCAGCGGTCTGGTGCCGGACTGGTGGACCGATCGGCTGACTGTCTACGCCGTCGGGTTTTTCTTTTTTCTGCTCGTCGGCTTGAGTGCGGCCGCCATGGCCGTTTATCTCGTGCGGACGGAACACAGAAGGTGACAACTACCACACCTGAGACGGACTCCTACTACCTCGCCCATCAGAAAGTCTATGCACGCGAGGTGACCGGACGATTTGCGCGTCTGCGTACTGCCGCGGTCTGGATCCTGCTCGGTCTGTTTTATCTCGTCCCGTTTTTGCAGTGGAACGGACGACAGGCAGTTTTGTTCGACCTGCCGGCACGCAAGTTCTACATCTTCGGTCTGGTGCTGTGGCCGCAAGACTTCGTGTTTCTCACCTGGCTACTGGTGATAGCCGCGCTCGCGCTGTTTTTCTTTACTGCGGTAGGCGGCCGCGTATGGTGCGGCTTCGCCTGCCCGCAAACCGTGTGGACCGAGGCGTTCGTGGCCATGGAGCGCTGGACCGAGGGTACCCGGGCGGCGCAGATGAAGCTCGACGCTGCGCCCTGGTCAGCTAACAAGATTCTGCGTAAGTCGGCCAAACAAGCGCTGTGGATCGGCTTTGCGCTGTGGACCGGCTTCACCTTTGTCGGCTACTTCACGCCGATCACCCACCTTGCCCATGAACTGGTGACGTTCTCGCTCGGCTCGTGGGAGACCTTCTGGATCTTGTTCTATGGCTTTGCCACCTACGGTAACGCCGGCTTTCTGCGCGAGCAGGTGTGTAAATACATGTGTCCTTACGCGCGCTTCCAGAGCGCGATGTTCGACAAGGACACGTTGATCATCACGTACGACGAAGGACGCGGCGAGCCACGCGGCGGCCGCAAGCGCGGCGTCGAGCCCGAAGCCGTTGGCCTCGGTGCGTGCATCGATTGCACGCTGTGTGTGCAGGTGTGCCCGACGGGCATTGATATCCGGCAAGGTCTGCAATACGAGTGCATCGCCTGCGCTGCCTGTGTCGACGCCTGCGACAGCGTGATGGACAAGATGAACTATCCGCGCGGTCTGATTCGCTACGACACGCAGCACGCGCTTGAGCACAAGAAGACGCACGTACTACGGCCCCGCGTAGTCGTTTATGGCGCCCTGTTGTCGCTGCTGGTCGTCGGGTTTTTCGTCGCACTGGGGCTGCGCCAGCCGATCGGCGTGGACGTACTCCGCGATCGCAACGCGCTCTATCGTATCCTCGATGATGGGCAACTTGAGAACGTGTACACGGTGAAAATCCTGAACAAGTCCGAACAGACGCGCCGCTTCCAAGTCAGCGTCAATGATCCCGAACGCCTGTCGATCGATCCGGCGGCGCCCAGCTTTTTGGTCGAGAGCGGCAGCGTTTATCCGGCGGCGATTCGCGTCCGCCGTGACGCTTACGAACCTCTGGGACCGGAAACGATCCGCTTTACGATCACGGCTGAAGACGATCCGCGTCTCACGGCAAGCGCCGAAACGCGTTTGCTGGCGCCGGCACGCTGAAACGCCATGTCAACTTCGGAGCGGAACAGCACACCACAAGGCCAAGCAAGCCCGCAACGCGGCCTGCCGGCGGCCGGCTACGTCATGATCATCATTCCGTTGATCGCGGTGGTCGCAAGCTTCGTCACCTATTGGCTGGCAGCACGCGGTGGCAGTCAGGAGCTGCCGGCGTCTTTCCCAGCCGAGGGCCCGTCACTAGACAATAGTCTTGTGCAGGTGCGCCGCGCCGCGGAACTAGGGATCGCGGCCAGGCTTGACCTGAGCGGGACCGCGGGCGAGTGCCGTGTCACGCTGCTGTCAAACGGGGAGCCGCCGACCGAGATCCGCGTCGCACTGACACACACCACGCAGCCACAGCTCGATCGGCTGATGACGTTGGTGCCCCATCAGGGCCAATACGTGAGCCTCTGCAAACCTCTGCCCGCTGGCCATTGGTACGTGACCATGTCCGACTCGGCCGACTCCTGGCGTCTGCGCACGAACGCCACCGGTACGCTGAATGCGGTAAATCTGGCGGCCGCGCCTACCGACGCGCTGACTGACGCGCAATACTAGCGACCATGAACACCGCTCGCGCTACGACCGCCGGCCATGTCGAGTGGCTCGACGCTGAGCGGCAGCTGTCGCACGCCATATTCATCGCCGCGGGCATGCGCTGCGCAGCCTGCGCGGGGTCCATCGAAAAAGCGGTCGCCGCACTGCCCGGCGTGGACAACGTGACGGTGAACGTCGCCACGCATCGCGTCAACGTGCAATTCGACGCGAGCCGGACGCGGCTCGAGCGAATTCTGGCGGCGGTGGACCAGGCAGGCTTCAGGGCACTGCCACTCGCGGGCGGCGCGGCCGTTGCCGCGCAGCGCGACGAAAAGCGCGCAGCAATCAAGCGGCTCGGTGTTGCGGGTCTCGGCATGATGCAAATCATGATGTTCACTTTCGGCCTGTACGCGGCAGGCCCCAATGGCATTGCTACCAACTACGAACATTACTTCAAGTTGATCGCGATGCTGATCACGCTGCCGGTGCTGTTCTATGCCGGTGCGCCGATACTCCGTAGCGCCTGGCAAAACCTCAAAATGCGCTCGCTCGGCATGGATGTGCCGGTGTCATTGGCGCTATTGCTCGCCTTTACCGCCAGCGTCTACAACACCCTGCGCGGCACAGGCGAAGTGTATTTTGACTCGGTCGCCATGTTTGTGTTCTTCCTGCTCGCGGGTCGCTTCGTGGAAATGAACGCGCGGCACGCCAGCTTGAGTGCCAGCGACGCGCTGACGCAGAGCCTGCCCGAAACGGTTGCACGCCTGACAGCCGCTGGCGCGACCGAACGCGTTCCGGTTGCAGATATCCGGCCAGGCGATCGTTTGTCAATTCCCAAGGGTGCGGTGATCCCGGTCGATGCCACACTGCTAAGCGCCAGCGCCTCGATCGACCAGTCACTGTTGTCCGGCGAGTCCGTCGCTGTGAACAAAACGGCCGGCAGCGAATTGCCAGGCGGTGCCGTCAATGCCGGCGGCGTCATTCAAGTCGCTGCCCTGTCGGCGATCGATGCGTCAGTACTCGCAACCATCGTGCGCCTGCTGGAACGTGCGCAGCGTGACCGCCCACCGATTGCGCGTGCGGCTGACCGGGTGGCGGGCTGGTTTGTCCTCGGCATTCTGCTGCTGGCCGTGATCGTCGCAGGCGGCTGGCTACTGGTCGATCCGAGCCGCGCCTTCAGCGCCGTGCTGGCGGTGCTGGTTGTTACTTGTCCTTGCGCGCTGTCGCTCGCCACGCCGGTCGCGATGGCAGCGGCCACGACACGCCTGGCTCGTGACGGTGTTTTGGTCGCCCGCGCGGACGCGATCGAGCGGCTCGCATCGATTGATTTGATCGTGTTCGACAAGACGGGCACACTGACGCAGGGCGCAAGCGCAGCCGTACGCGTGACCGACACGCACAGAGTCACGGCGGACGCCGCGCTCGCAATTGGCGCCGCGTTGGAGCGTGGCTCAACGCATCCCATTGCCCAGGCATTGCTGCGGCATGCGGACGCAGCTGTCGTCGCAACCGATATTGTCGAGACAGCAGGACTCGGAATTGAAGGCGTTGTCGCCGGATGTCGTTATCGTTTGGGACGCAGCGAGTTCGTCGCGGCACTGACGGCAACACAACGCCCCGGCGAGCAGCAGCCGGATTATTCGTCCGCTTCGATCGTGCTGGGGGATAGCGACGGTTGGGTGGCCGCGTTCGAATTGACCGATCCAGTCAGACCTGCAGCGGCAGCGGCCATTGCCGAACTACGCAACAGCGGCCTTGAACTTGCTATTGCGAGTGGCGACCGGCCGGCAGCCGTGCAAGCTGTGGCGCAACAGTTGGGCATCACCGCGGCGCATGGGCAACTCTCGCCCGAGCAGAAAATCGCAACGGTGCAAACCATGCGCGCTGGCGGCCGCCGAGTGTTGATGTTGGGGGATGGCATCAACGACGGACCCGTGCTCGCCGCCGCAGATGTGTCCTGCGCGATGGGCCAAGGCTCGTCGATTGCTCAGGCAGCAGCAGACCTGATTCTGGTCGACGATTCCCTGCAAGGTGTCGGCCGCGCGATCAAAACAGCGCGTCGCGCGCGGCAAGTACTACGGCAGAATCTGACCTGGGCGCTGCTGTACAACGTCGCCGCCATTCCCGCTGCGGCACTGGGTTATGTGCCGCCGTGGCTGGCAGCCATCGGTATGTCGCTGTCATCTTTGTTTGTGGTCCTGAACGCGCAGCGGCTGACCCGTCGATGAATATTGTTTTTGTACTCGTGCCACTGGGTCTCGTCTTGATTGCCGCAGCAGTCTGGGCGTTGTTCTGGGCCGTCAACAATGGGCAGTTCGACGAAGTCGACTCCGGGGCTGACGCGCCATTCCGGGACGACGCCGACCCGGCAGCGGCTGAAGACGGCTCTTCCAAGCCCCGCGATAGCAGATAGGTGGCGCAACCGTTGCCGCCTGCCATCGCTTGCCCCTACACTTCCGCTTCATCAGTCCTGAGGATTTGCGCGGTGAGCAGAGAATACAATCCGGTACGTGGCAAGTGGTACGAGAACGTCGAGGAAGGCGAGACGTTTCGCGTGCTATCTGTCGACGAAGATACTGAACTCGTGGAGATCGAGTACCTCGATGGTGAAATCGAGGAACTGGATCTCGATACCTGGCACGAACTCGATCTCGAGTATACGGATGAGCCCGAAGGTTGGTCCGATGAGCCGGATGCTGACGACGATGACGACGATGACGAAGAAGATGAAGAAGACCTCGACGATGACGATGACGATGACGACGACGACGATGACGACGACGACGACGACGACGAGGATGAAAACAGCGACAGTGGCGAGCGTTACTGAGGCTGCGCCGTCCACATGAGTGGTAGCTCATGAGTAGCTCGGGCGATGGCTGGTACCACGAGAAAGAATCTGCCTGGCTCTATCTGCAGGTAGCGGCCGTTGAACCCGACCCTGCGATTCGCACCCTGTTCTTGAAGCTCGCCGCGACCGCCGACGATCAAGCTAACAAGTGGCTTGCCGCGCATCCCGGCAGCTCTACCGTGTTCACTCCTGCGCCGCGCGCTCGACTGGTCGTACTGCTCGCTCGCTGGCTCGGGCCGCGCAATATACGCCCCGTGCTGGCCGCCATGAAAATGCGGGGTCTGTCGGTCTATACCAGCCCCAAAGCCACCGTGGGCCATGCGATGCCGATCTCGGTCGCGCAGGTCGGTGAACGCCACTCAAGCATCGCCGGCGGCAACCTACGTGCCGGCGTGTTCGGCGCAAACGACGGCCTGGTCTCTAACGCAAGTCTGGTGCTGGGTGTCGTCGGCGCTGGTGCCAGCGATGAAACCGTGCTGATGACCGCCATCGCGGGACTGTTGGCCGGCGCACTGTCGATGGCTGCGGGCGAGTATGTGTCCGTACGGTCACAGCGTGACATGTATGAATACCAAATGGAGTTGGAGCGCGAGGAACTCGCCGAGTACCCCGAGGCGGAAGCCGAAGAGCTAGCCCTGATTTACAACGCGCGTGGGATCGAGATGGAACAGGCGCGCAATCTCAGTATCGCGTTGCTGGCAAACCCGAAGCATGCGCTCGATGTGCTGGCCCGCGAAGAATTGGGCCTGAATCCCGATGACTTGGGATCCCCTTGGGGAGCTGCCGCATTTTCGTTCATCGCGTTTGCCTGCGGTGCAATGCTGCCCTTGATACCGATCTTTTTTGAAATGGGCGGCGGACACCTCGTGGCCGCAGTCAGCGGCATCACCTTGGCATCCCTGTTTGCGATGGGCATGGCGTTGTCACTGTTCACCGGACGGCACGCACTGCTGGGCGGCCTGCGAATGATGGCGATCGGCGGTGGTGCGGGGCTGATCGCTTACTCGGTCGGACGCTTGTTAGGGTCGGTAGTAGGCTGAAGGAATCCCGGGCGTGAGGGTGTTAGCAATTGTCGGGCACCACAACAGCGGCAAGACTAGCCTGATCGAAAGACTGATCCCGGCGCTGCGTGCGCGCGGGCTGTCGGTCTCGACGCTCAAACATACCCACCACAAGAATCCTTCGGTCGACTCTATTGGCAAAGACAGTCAGCGCCACGCGCTGGCCGGCGCTGACGAAGTCTTACTGGCGTCCGACGAGTCCTGGACATTGCTACGCCATTCGCGCACGCCGGCATCGCCCGTGCAATTGCTGAGTGAACTTCGGGCGGTCGATATCGTGCTGATCGAGGGGTACAAAGCGCTGGCGCATTGGCCACGCATCGAGGTCTACCGTGGCCTGACAGCAGAAGCCCCGCTGGCAGCCGCTGACGGCGGCATCGCGGCCGTCGCCTGCCCCGCTGACCTGGACATAAAGCTACCAGGACTGCGCCGGGTGGATCTGGACGACGCCGCAGCCGTGGCGACCCTGGCGCTTGAACTAACAAACGAGGCAACGTCGAGACACCTGAAAACGCCGTAAGTTCCTGCCGTTACGTCAAAAGCCAGACTCCGCGCGGGTAGCCAACGAGCGTCGATGACGACTACGGCTGGAGTCAGGCATACTCTGCGCAACCTGTATCGGGTGGTAGCTAGGGCGAGCATTGAATTCGTCGCAGCGATCACCATATTCGTGACCTGACCTGAAAGAGTGACCCACTATGAAGCGAATCGTCCTGTTCATTGCCACCAACATCGCGGTACTGCTGGTGTTGTCGGTCATCGTGCGATTGTTCGGTCTGGACCCTTATCTGACCGCCCGCGGAGGCAACCTCACCGGACTGCTGATCTTCGCGGCAGTCATTGGCTTTGGTGGCGCGTTCATTTCGCTGGCGATTTCCAAGTGGATGGCCAAGCGCTCGATGGGCGTGAAGGTGATCACCGAACCCGCCAATGCCACCGAACAATGGCTCTTCGAGACCGTGCGCCGCCAGTCCCACGCGGCCGGCATCAACATGCCCGAAGTCGGCATCTTTGATTCACCGCAGCCGAACGCTTTCGCCACCGGTGCGCGACGCAATGCGGCACTGGTAGCAGTCAGCACTGGCCTGCTTAGCTCGATGAAGAAAGAGGAAGTCGAGGCCGTGCTCGGCCACGAGATCGGCCACGTGGCGAATGGCGACATGGTGACGCTCACGTTGATCCAGGGCGTGGTCAACACCTTCGTGTTCTTCCTCGCGCGTGTAATCGGCAACATCGTCGACCGCGCCGTGTTTCGCAACGAGAACGGCGGCGGCATGGGTTATTTCGTCACGGTGATCGCGGCGCAAATCGTCTTGGGTATCCTCGCGAACACGATCGTCATGTGGTTCTCGCGGCAGCGTGAGTTCCGTGCTGACCAGGCGGGCGCGCAGTTCTCCAGCCGCGACAACATGATTGGTGCGCTGGAAGCGCTGAAGCGCGGTCATGAGCCGAACGCCATGCCGGCGCAGATGCAGGCTTTCGGCATCAATAGCGGCGCCGTGTCCGGGCTCAAGAAGCTCTTTATGAGCCACCCGCCGCTCGATGAGCGTATTGCGGCACTCCGCAATACGACGACGCAGATCTAGAACGGGTCTTTGTTGCCCCATATTTTTGTCTTGGACAGGCCGCGGCGCTGACGCGTCGCGGTCTTTATCGTTGCCAAGCTAGTTGCTGGGTGGCTAAAGTCGCGTGATCACGGTCTCGCTGCGGCGAATCCAGATTGCGCTGCCATCCGAACAACCCATGTGGATAACGTATCAATGCCCGCTGACGCTCAAGTTGCAGTCACGCTCCGGCAGCGTATAGGCAAAACCCTCCGCTACTGGTTCGACACGACCCACGACACTGCCACCGGCAGCCACGGCTTCACTGCGGCGGACGAGCGTGTCGAGTGGGCCCGGATCATACCCTTTGTCCTGCTGCACCTCGCCTGTCTAGGCGTCATCTGGGTTGGCGTGAGCACTGCAGCCGCGATCGTGGCCTTAGTGCTGTATTTCGTCAGGATGTTTGCCATCACGGCGTTCTATCACCGCTACTTCTCGCACCGGTCGTTCAAGACCAGCCGCACGGCACAGTTCATTTTTGGCGTGCTGGGTGCGTCTGCGGTCCAGCGTGGTCCGATCTGGTGGGCGGCGCATCACCGCCATCACCATGCGCATTCCGATCGCGAGGACGATCCGCACTCTCCCATCAAGCATGGCTTTGTCCGCTCGCACATGAGCTGGTTTTTGAGTCGCAAGGGGTTCACGCCGGATCTGCGCCGCGTGCGCGATCTGCGGCAATTCCGTGAACTGTGCTGGCTCGATCGCTTCGATATCCTGGTGCCGGTAGTACTCGCAATCGCCGTTTTCGGACTTGGCGTGCTGCTGGACCGCACGGCGCCCCAGCTCGAGACCAACGGCTGGCAGATGCTGGTCTGGGGTTTTTTCATTTCAACCGTGGCATGCTCGCACGGCACGTATACGATCAATTCGTTGTCGCACGTGTTTGGCCGCCAACGCTATCGCACCGGCGATGCAAGCCGTAACAACTTCTGGCTGGCTCTAGTCACCCTGGGCGAAGGTTGGCACAACAATCACCACCACTACCCCGGCTCCGCTCGTCAGGGGTTCTATTGGTGGGAGATTGACATCACCTGGTATCTGCTCAGTTTCATGTCCTGGTTGGGCATCATCTGGGATCTCAAGACGGTGCCCGTGCAGGTGCGCGACCACTCAGCCAGGCGCATTCAACCGCTACGCTGACCAGCGCAGCGGATCGAGTTAGCCCATGCGAATCGCCATCGTCGGCTCAGGAATCTCGGGCCTTACCGTTGCGCACCGTTTGCAGCATGATCACGACGTCACAGTCTTTGAGGCCAATGACTACGCCGGCGGCCACACCCATACCGTCGACGTCGACTGGCACGGCCAACAGTACGCCATCGATACCGGCTTCATCGTCTTCAACGATTGGACCTATCCGAATTTCATCGCATTGCTGCAGGAGCTCGGGGTCGAATATCAGCGCTCCAACATGAGCTTCTCGCTCAGCTGCGAACGCACCGGACTGGAATACAATGGCACCTCGCTCGACGCGTTGTTCGCGCAGCGCCGCAATCTGCTGAGCCCCACGTTCTGGCGGATGATCGCCGATATTCTGCGATTCAATTTGCGCAGCCGCCGGTTGTTACAAGACACTGACGAGTCGCTTACGCTGGGCGAATACCTCGAGCGCGGCGGCTATTCGGTTGGCTTTCGCGAGCGTTACGTCGTGCCAATGGGGCGCGCGATTTGGTCGGCGACCGATACCGCAATGCTGTCGTTTCCGGTGCGCTTTTTCGTCGATTTTTTTGAGCGGCACGGCTTTCTCAACATCAACAATCGCCCCGAATGGCAGGCGGTCGTGGGTGGCTCGCGCGAATACGTGCGCAAACTCTGTGCGCCGATGCAGCAGTCCATCCGCTTGCGGACACCCGTCGCAAGCATCAAACGAGGACCAACAAGTGTCGTAGTCAGGACGACGCGCGGCGAGGTGGCGTCCTTCGACTATGTCGTGCTCGCCTGTCACAGCGACCAGGCACTGGCACTAATCGATGACCCGTCGCCTGCCGAGACTGAGATTCTCGCCGCGTTCCCGTATCAACCCAACGAGGCAATACTGCATACCGACAGCCGCATGCTGCCGCGGACGCCGCGCGCCCGCGCCGCCTGGAACTATCACGCGCTAGCGCGCGACTCGGATCGAGTGGCACTGACCTACGATATGAATATCCTGCAGTCGCTGACAGCGCAGGAAGTATTCATGGTGACACTCAATCGCAGCGATGACATCGATCCGCGCAAGGTGATTCGGGCGATCGATTACCATCATCCTGTCTATCTGCCGGCCGGCGTCGCGGCACAGAAGCGGCGCCATGAGATCAGCGGCCAGAATCGTACCTTCTACTGTGGCGCCTATTGGCGCTACGGATTTCACGAGGATGGCGTGGTGAGCGCATTGTGGGTATTGGATGATCTGGCAAAAGTGGCGGGCCAACAGGCGGCCAGTAGCGGCATGCCGCTCGCACGGGCTGGGTGACCACGCGATGCTGGACGATATGAAAAGTGGCCTCTATATCGGCACCATCCAGCACCGTCGTTTCGGCCCGCGTGGCAACGCGTTCCGTTACCGCATTTTCATGACTTATCTGGACCTGGCCGAACTGCCGACCGTTTTCGACCGGTTCTGGCTGTGGTCCGCGCGGCGTCCAGCACCCGCCTGGTTCCGGCGGCGCGACTATTATGGCGACCCGTCACAGCCCCTGGCCGACGCAGTACGGGACCTCGTTGCACGTGACACTGGCCGGCGCCCGCTCGGACCAATCCGGCTCCTCACGCATCTGCGCTTCTTTGGCGCGTGCTTCAACCCGGTCAGTTTCTACTACGTGTTCGATGCCGCCGACGAGAAGCTCGAGACGATCGTCGCGGAAATCACCAACACGCCGTGGAACGAGCGGCATGCCTACGTCTTGCCGCTCGACACCGCCAGCCGCATGGGTAAACACGTCTGGCGATTCGAGTTCGACAAGCAGTTCCATGTGTCGCCGTTCATGCCCATGGATATGCGCTACGACTGGCGATTCGGCGTACCCAACACGACGCTGGATGTGCATATGGAAAACTGGCGCGACGGCCGCTCTGCTTTTGATGCCACGCTACACCTGAAGCGCCAAGCGATCACCAGCGGATCGCTGGCGCGCGCACTCGTGTCAATACCATGGGTCACCGTCAAGGTCGGCTCCTTGATCTATTGGCAGGCATTCAAGCTTTGGCTGAAACGCGCTCCGTTCTATGCTCATCCCGATACCCAGCCGACCGAAAGAAAAGCACAATGACAACCGACACCAACACCAAGCCGTCCATCATTCCCTACGAGCGCGGCTTGCCGGCGGGCAATCCCACCTGGCTTGCACGCCTTGGCCGCAAGTTGTTGTTGCGCCAACTCGAGAGCTTTCGCCATGGCGAGCTACGCGTCATCGAGGCTGGCCGCGAGCATCGCTTTGGCAAGCGCACGCCTGACTTCGATCTCGCTTGCACGTTGCACATCGATCATCCGCAGATGTTCGCCGACACCGCCTTCGGCGGTACCGTGGGTGCGGGCGAGGCGTACATTCGTGGCCTGTGGCGTTGCGACAACCTCACCAATCTGGTGCGCATCTTTGTCGCGAATCGCGACCAGATGAATGCTCTCGACAGCGGCTGGGCAACGCTGGTCAGTCAACCGCTACACAAGCTGTTTCACTTTGCGAACCGCAATAGCAAGAGCGGCAGCGCACGCAATATCACCGCGCATTACGATCTGGGCAACGATCTGTATCGACTGATGCTCGATGAGACGATGGCTTATTCCTGCGCGATCTTCACCGCGCCGACCATGAGTTTGCATGACGCGCAAATCGCGAAGTTTGCAGCCACCTGTCGCAAACTCGATTTGCGCCCCGAGGACGAACTGCTGGAGATCGGTACTGGCTGGGGAGGCCTGGCAGTCTACGCAGCAGAGAATTATGGCTGTCGAGTGACGACAACTACCATCTCACAACAACAGTATGACTATGCGCGCGAACTAGTCGCGAGCCGGGGTCTGGCGGACCGCGTGACGGTGCTGTTACAGGACTATCGCGACCTGACCGGCCGTTTCGACAAACTCGTGTCGATCGAAATGATCGAGGCGGTCGGCGCGCGCTACCTGGACACATACTTGCGCAAGTGCGCCGCACTATTGAAGCCAAACGGCGCGATGCTGCTGCAGGCGATCACGATCCAGGATCAGTTCTATGCACAGGCGTTGCGCAGCGTCGACTTCATCCAGCGCTTCATATTTCCGGGTAGCTTCATTCCCTCGGTCGAGGCAATCAGCAGCTCGATCGCACACGTAACGGATTTCAAGATCTTCCATCTAGAAGACATCGGCCCACACTACGCGACGACACTGCAGCATTGGCGCGAACGGTTTTTCAGCAATCTCGCCGCCGTCCGCAAGCTCGGCTATCCGGACAGCTTTGTGCGCTTGTGGGAGTACTACCTGTGCTACTGCGAAGGCGGCTTTGCCGAGCGACAGCTCGGTGATGTGCAGATGTTGCTGACCAAGCCGGGCTGTCGTCGCGCGATGCTCGCGCTCGGCTGACGGTACACTGGCGGCATGCCGTCACGCGCCGAACTACTGCGAGAACTGCGCCTTCGAGTGGGTGATGCTGCCGTACTCGATGCGCCGCCTGCCGAGCTACTGACCGACCAGCGCGGCCTTTATCAGGGCGCGGTGGCAGCCGTGGTCGCACCGCAATCCACCGCTCAGGTTGCAAGCCTGTTGGCCTATTGTCATGAGCAGCGCATCAGCGTCGTGCCGCAAGGCGGCAACACGGGCTACTGTGGCGGTGCGACGCCCGATGCGAGCGGGTCACAGCTGCTGTTACTGCTCTCGGGCCTCAAGGCTATACGCGCGGTAGACCCGGACAACTATTCGCTGACGGCAGAGGCGGGCTGCATTCTCGCGACCATCAAACAGGCGGCGGCGGCGGCTCAACGCTACTTCCCGCTGGCACTGGGTAGCGAAGGGAGCTGTCAACTCGGTGGCAATCTGTCTACCAACGCCGGCGGGCTGAACGTCCTGCGCTATGGCATGACGCGCGACCTGGTATTGGGGCTGGAAGTCGTCCTCGCGGACGGTCGCGTGCTCGACACACTGCGCGCACTGCGCAAGGACAACACGGGCTACGACATCAAGTCTCTGTTCATCGGCGCAGAAGGCACACTTGGGGTCATTACCGCGGCGACACTCAAACTCTTGCCGCAGCCGTTAGCGTCGGCTACGGCCTTCGTTGCGATCCCCTCGCCGGCACAAGCCGTCGCGCTGCTCGCCCGGCTGCGCGCCGTCAGCGGCGAGCGTGTCGCCTCGTTCGAACTGATTCCGCGCATCGCCATCGAGCTGACAACTCGTTTGATAGCTGGTGTCGCAGATCCGCTCGATGATTCGTCACCTTGGTACCTACTGGTAGAACTAACTTCATCCGCCG
Source organism: Pseudomonadota bacterium (assembly GCA_016703895.1). Classification (GTDB taxonomy): domain Bacteria; phylum Pseudomonadota; class Gammaproteobacteria; order Steroidobacterales; family Steroidobacteraceae; genus CADEED01. The sequence goes on along the minus strand of JADJBE010000006.1, from coordinate 153,934 downwards.
CCGACGAACAACTCAACGCTTGCCTCGACCAGGCGCTCGAGGCCGCTATGAACGCGGGTGAAATCAGCAATGCAAGCGTCGCGCAGAATGAGCGGCAGCGTAGCGATTTTTGGCGCTTGCGGGAATCCATTCCGGCAGCCCAGCGTCGTGCAGGTGCTAGTTTGAAGCACGATGTCTCCCTGCCGATAACGGCATTGCCGCGATTCGTCGCAGTCGCTTCCGCATGGGTCGCACAGCACGTTCCGGAGGGCTACCTCGTGGCCTACGGTCATGTCGGCGACGGCAACCTGCATTTCAACATCACCGCCAGCGGTGCCGGCGAGGCACTACTGCGCCGCCAAGCGGAGATCAAGCGCGTGATCCATGATCTGGTACATGAGATGCACGGCAGTTTCAGTGCCGAGCATGGGATTGGGCAACTCAAGCTCGAAGAGCTCGAGCGCTATACTGATCCAGTGGAACTGGAGCTCATGCGCACGCTGAAACAAGCGTTCGATCCACGCGGCATCTTGAATCCTGGCAAGGTCCTGCGAAATGCTAAATGACTCGTCACCACCCGCCGCGCGACTACTGCACACGATGCTGCGTGTCCGCGACCTGGATGCGATGCTCGGCTTCTATTGTGGCCAGCTGGGCATGCAAGAGATCCGCCGTATCGAATTCGACCGACAGCGTTACTCGTTAGTGTTCATCGGCTACGGAGCGCAGCCGAGCGGTCCGCAGGTCGAGCTGTGGCATGAATGGGACGGCGGGCGGCCGTATGAGCGCGGCACGGCCTACGGCCACCTGGGCATAGGCGTGCAAGATATTCACGGCTTCTGCGAGCGCCTGCAGCACAGTGGCGTGACGCTAGACCGCGCGCCGGCGCCAATGCGCCCAGGCGGGCGCATCATCGCCCTACTGCGCGATCCCGAGGGCAATGAAATCGAACTGCTGGGAAACGGCTGACGCGAGGAACTTGGCGCCTCGCGGCTACTCGACGGTCGTCGCCACGAGCTCCAACAAGACACCTGCCGGCGTCCGTACGGTTAACGCCTGATGGTCCCCCAAGTACGGGCTGGTGGTTGCCAGCGGTCCCGCCACGACCACCCCGCCCGCGGCTTTCACACGGTCGCGTGCGACCAGAATATCCCCCACCGGAAACGTCCATAGCACCAGGCCACGCGCCGGTGGTCGAAGATGCTCGTTGCGTACGCCCTTCGCACCAAGGTCGAGCAAGGTCAGAACTCCGCTTTGGGTTCCCGGCGCCGCCACCTGCACGAATCGCACCACGGCGTCGGTCGGCAAGCCGGCCGCGGCTAACAATTTGGGCTCTCGCAGCTCGATGTCGCGCGTCTTTATTAGCCCCAGACCGTCGCGATAGAAACGCAACTCACGCTCGACATCGGCGACGACGATTCCGGCATAGGCAGGCCCGCCCACGCCCACCGCAGGATCCAGCGGCGCGATCGGCGCAACGTCCGGCGGCCGTGTGACGCACGGGATCAGGACACTCTCGGGCGCGTGGAAGTAGCGTTCCTGCACCGTGTAGTTACCTGCATTGTCGGGACGCGGCACTGTCACCTCGAACTGTGCGGCGGGCGCAAGACCCGCCAGTTCAGCCGACGGCAGACAAGCGAAGCCTAACGAGGCGCCGCCGTCAGCCTGAGCCGAATAGTCGCTGCGTACTGTTGCACTGTCGGGCGCAACCGTGAGCACGCGCAGGCGGGGCGCGCCGGGCAGACGACTGTTAGCCAGCATTGACTGGGTCGCAGCAACTTCCTCCGTGACGCCCCACAATGCGGCCTCGGCGCGCAATGCGCCTGGTCCGACGGGTGGCAGCGGCAAGGGCTCGAGACCGAAGGCGGCAAAAAACCCTCGCACCTGCTCAGGCGCCGCGGTGATCAGGGTAACGGTATGCAGCCCACCCGTGACGATGACTTGTAGCTCCGGGGTGGACTCACCCATTGTCCGGTCGGCCGCTGGATCTGATGGCGGATCCGCTGCTGGTTTGGCGCAAGCCGCCAGCGCGAGCAGCGTGAGACAGCCGGCGATGCGTGCGCTGGCTCCGCAGTGTCGGCGCGATTGATTCGCAAAATGTTTGGACGACATGGACGTTACCCTAGCGATTAGCCGCTCATCATGCAACGATCACAATATGAATGAGCCAATGAAGGCGACCAATACGCCCTACCCCACACCGTCTATCGCCTGGTACGGCGTCGTCATGCTGATGCTGGCCTACATCGTCTCGTTCATCGACCGTATCATTTTTGGTCTGTTAGTGGGACCGATCCGCAAAGAATTCGCGATTAATGACACGGTGTTTTCGCTGCTCTACGGCTGGGGTTTCGCGTTCTTTTACACCTTCTGCGGTATTTTTATCGGCTGGGCAGCTGACCGCTATAACCGCCGCAAACTGGTTGTCTGGGGTGTCGGCTTCTGGAGTCTGATGACCGCAGCGTGCGGTGTGGCGCAAAGCTTCTGGCAACTGGCGTTGGCACGGATAGGTGTCGGCGTTGGCGAGGCAACGTTGTCACCCGCGGCGTATTCCATGGCCGGTGACAGTTTTCCAGAGAAACAGCTGGGTCGCGCATTGTCCGTATACGTCATCGGACTACCGCTCGGTGTCGGACTCGCGCTGATCATCGGTGGGCAAGTGATCGGTTACGTGGCCAACAATCCGTTTTACACCCTGCCGCTCATTGGCACTATCAAGTCCTGGCAGGCCTGCTTTCTGGTAGTGGGCTTGCCAGGGCTGTTGCTCGCAGCGCTGCTGCTCACGATCAAGGAACCCGCGCGGCGCAAGCCAACACCGGTGACCGGCAAATCGGCAGTCGGCGAGATCCTCGACACACTCAAGTATATGCTGAGCCACTGGCGTGCTTACGCGGGCCTGGTACTCGGCTTCTCCGTGATGGGCATGATCATGAACGTCTTTCAGATCTGGGGCGTGCAGTATTTCGTGCGCTTGCACGGCTACTCGATTCCCGATGCCGGGCTATACGTGGGGCTTGTGATCGGCGTGTTCGGCACGATCGGCATTCTGACCGGTGGCTGGCTCGCCGATCGGATGCGCAAGGCAGGTCGACTTGATGCGACGATGCGAGTAGGCCTGATCGCGGCGGCGGTGATGATTCCCTTTGCGGCGACGGCAACCTTGATGCCTGATCCGCGCGTCGGCTTGTTACTAATGTTGCCGATCGGATTTTTTACCAGCTTTGCATTTGGCGCAGGTGGCGCCGCCGTCGTCGTGCTGACTCCGTCACACATGCGCGCGCAGGCGTCGGCGGTCTACCTATTTTTCGTCAACATGATCGGCATCGGACTGGCGCCCTTCATGACAGCCTGGATCACCGACCACGTGTTCGGCAGCGATTTGGCGGTCGGCAAGTCAGCGGCGATCGTCGCGGGCGGAGCTGCGGTAGGCGCCACGCTGCTTTTCATATGGGGCCTGCCGCACTTCCGTCGAGAGTTGGAAGCGAGAGCTGAATCCTGAAAGTCGGTCGCGAATCTGGGCATCATCGGCAAATTGCTGTTTGCACGAACTGAGATTATGTCGTACCGAAAGGCTCTGGACACCCGCTGCGCACTGTTGGTCATGGTGTTGCTCTGGAGCACCGCAGGACGGGCCGTCGAGCCTGTTAGTAGTGCGACAGCTAGCGACGCACTCGGCTTCATTGTCCAGTACCGATCGACGCCCTTCGGTCCGCCGACAGCAAACAGCATGAAATTGTTCGCAGGTTCGCTCGCCGACCGTAGTGGCACCAAGTTGCGCGCAACGCGCGACATTGGCCCGGGCTTGCAGGCGCTCGATCTCGTCCCCGACGATGCCTCCCGCTCGCCGGCCGACCTATTGCGCAGCTTGCAAGGCGACCCACGGATCGACTTCATCGTGCCTGACGAACGACGCCAAGCCCAAGCCGCGCCAAACGACCCCCTATTCATCAATCAATGGTATCTACAGAGCGCGCAACCGGCGGCAGTCGACGCACTGGGCGCCTGGGACATCACCACTGGCGACACCGACGTGGTCGTCGCCGTACTCGATACCGGGATTCGCTACGATCATCCCGATCTGGGGCGGGTGAGCAACGGCGGGCGCGTGCTCCCAGGCTACGACTTCGTATCAGGGGAATCGAACGGCACCTTTCTGGTTGCTAACGACAACAACGGGCGTGATGCAGACGCTTCGGATCCTGGCGACTGGCTGACGACAGCCGACAAGAGCGAGCCGATTTTCGCTAACTGCACCACCAGCAACAGCTCCTGGCACGGCACGCGAGTTGCCGGCATGATCGCGGCCATCACTAACAACAGCAGCGGGATTGCGGGCGGCACCTGGGGTTCTCCTTTGTTGCCCGTACGAGTACTTGGCAAGTGCGGCGGCCGCGATTCCGACATCCTCGCCGGCATGCGCTGGGCAGCCGGTCTACCCGTACCGGGAGTCCCTGACAACCCCAATCCCGCCAGGATTCTTAACCTGAGCCTGGGTTCAACAGGTTCGTGCTCGGCAGCCTATGCACAACTGCTCTCGGAACTCAACGGTCGTGGCGTGTTAGTTGTCGTATCGGCTGGCAACGAGGGCGGCGAGGTGTCTGCGCCGGCCAACTGCCCGGGTGTCGTTGCGGTGGCGGGACTGCGCCATACCGGCACCAAGGTCGGTTTCAGCAACCTGGGTTCAGCGATCACCCTGGGTGCGCCGGGCGGCAACTGCGTCAACGGAGGCGGCCAGGCATGCCTGTACTCACTCGACACGACCTCTAACACTGGCACCACGACGCCAGCCGCGGATTTTCTTACCGATCAGTTCAAACCCAACGTCGGCACCAGTTTCGCAGCACCCATCGTCGCCTCCATCGCTGCCCTGATGGCCTCGACCAACCGCAATCTCGGCACGGTGCAGTTGCGCAATCGGCTGCGCGAAGGTGCAACTCCATTTGCTGCGGCAAGTGGCGGGCTCCCGTTGTGCGTAACACCCAATCAGGACTCAACACCGCAGATCAGCGAGTGTGTCTGCACCACTGACGTATGTGGCGCCGGCATGGCCAATGCCTTGGGAGCCGTTCGTGCTGCGCAGCGGCCCGTCGCGGCTATTGCCGCACCCCTAACGACCGCCGCCGGCCAGGACGTACGACTCGATGCCAGCGGCAGCGGCGCGGCCTGTGGACGCAATATTAGCGGCTATACCTGGGAAGTCGTGAGTGCGCCGACGCCTGCTCCAGGCATCGTCGGCGCAAACACCGCGGTCGCGACCGTCGTGACGCCAGCCAGCGGCACGGTTGTGCTGCGGCTAACAATCACCGACGATCGTGGGCTGACGGATATCGCGACCGTCAACATTGGTTCGCAATTCGTCTCGTCGCCGGCGCCAGCGAGTGCTAACAGTGGCGTTTGCCCCAGTCCGGAATCGCCGGCGCCCGAGCCACCCACGCCGCCGGCGCCGCAACCTCCGGATCCGGCGCCACCCACCCCGCCGACACCGACTCCGCCGCCAACCACTACGATTCCACCGGTTGTCGCGCCACCTTCGTCCGGTGGCGGCGGTGGTGGCGGTGGCGGATCGTTAGCATGGGTTTCACTCGCGATGCTTGCTTTGCTGGTCGCGTTGCGACTGCACCTGCGCAGTCAGCCATTCAAACCAACGCGCGCAGCTCTTTCTTGAGAACTTTGCCGCCGACGTTGCGCGGCAGCGCCGCGATGAGCCGCAGCTCGCGTGGCACCTTGTAACCTGACAGCGACTGCTTGCAGTACTCGATCAGATCCGCCTCGCTAATCGCAACAGCGCCGCTCGAATGGCCGGGGGCCAGCACGACAAAGGCGCGCAGACGCTCGCCCCAGTGCTCATCGGGCACGCCGATCACCGCTGCTTCCTGCACCGCGGGATGCCGATGCAGCACTTCCTCGATCTCGCGCGGAAAGATGTTGATGCCGCCTGAGATCACCATGTCTTTCTTGCGATCGACGATGTAGTAATACCCATCTGCATCACAGCGCGCCAGATCGCCGGCCGTGACCCAACCGTCGCGCACGCACGCTGCAGTGTCTTGCGGGTTGTTCCAATAGCCGTCAAACAGGAACGAGGAACGCGAGTAAAGCTCGCCGATTTCGCCGACTGGCACGTCGTTGCCGTCGTCGTCAAGCAACCGCACCAGCGTGGCGGCGAACGGTCGACCCACTGACTGGATTTTGCGCAGCTGATCGGCCGGTCGGATATTGGTGACGATCCCCGCTTCGGTCGACCCATAGGTCTCGTGCAGCAATCCCTCGCCCCAGAAGTCAACGATCTTCTCTTTCAGTGCCTCCGGTAAGGCGGCGGCATTGGAGATGATCGCGCGCAGCGTTGTTGCACTCCGTCGATGGCGCGTTAGGAAGTCCACCGGCAACGCAAAGATCGCCTGGAAATGCGTCGGTACCATGAAAATGCCGGTAAAGGGTTCGCGCGCGAGCTTCTCGACCACTGCGGCGGGCTCGAACTTGCCAACCAATTCGACATAGCCACCGAAATAGAGCGTCGCCATGGTGAATGCCAGCCCCGCGCCATGCGCCATCGGCGCTAACGACAGGAAGCGGTCATCCGGGCCATAACAACCGTACTCCATCGCCATCGCATGAAACGTCAGCACGCGGGAGCGGTGCGAAATCAAGATGCCCTTGGGCTTGCCGGTCGTGCCTGAGCTGTAGACCAGCGTGAAGGGCTGCGTCTCGGCGATGGCGGGTATACCGGTGGCGACGGCGCCGCTCTTTTGCTGCCAGGGCTGGGGCTGCTCGCGCCATGCATCGTAACCGCGCTCGCCATCGGCGCCGATCAACACGATGTGTTCGACGGTCGCAAACTGTGCGGCGTCGACCACCGCGCTCAAGCTCGCATGTGCGAACAACACGCGTGCGCCGCAGTTATCACAAGCGTCCTGCAGCTCGCGGGCGTTGGCACGCGGGTTGAGGGTCGCAACGATTGCGCCTGCATCCGACAGCCCCAACATGATCTCGGGGTACTCCAGGCAGTTAGGCGCCAGGATCGCGACGCGATCGCCCGGCTCGAGCGACAATGCCGCGAGCGCACGACTCGTCACGCGGCGCACACGCCGATCGAGCTGGCCGTAAGTCAGCTCGGCATCCCCACACCGCAGAGCGGTCTTGTCAGGCGTCCGTGCGGCTGAGGCGTGTACGCCATCGGCGAGCAGCAGCGGACGATATAGCGAGACTGTCGGATCGGCCATGATGTCTGTGGCTAGCTGCGCCGCGTCGCGGCCATGCCCGCATCGCGCTTCAATTTGCGGTGGCCGGGCAGCTTGAACACCCGCAGTGCGTTGTCCCGCAACAGCATGCGCTTGGCGACCGGGTCCATGCCGAGCTCATCCACCTCTTTGATCGCCCGTTCGGGATGGATCACGGGCCAGTCCGTGCCGAACATGACCTTCTCCCGCCCATAGGTGTTGGCGTAGTGCACGTACTGTTTGGGCCAGTGACGCGGTGCGTAGGCATCCCCGGCCGTGTAGACGTTCGAATGCTTCCAGCACATCGAAATCATGTTGTCGGTCCACGGCACACCGATATGGATACCGATCAACGTGAGTTCGGGGAAATCAATGGCCACCTGATCGAGCAGGATCGGATCGGCTACGGTGGGCAGTCGACGCGCAGCCGAATAGATCAGGTTGTGCCCCACCTGCATCATGATCGGAATCTCGAGCTCCGCGCACTTGGTGTAGTACGGATAATACTTGGCGTGGTTCGGCGGCAGCCCGAACCAATGCGGATACAGATGCGCACCGACGAAACCGTAGGCCTCGACCGCGTGCTGCAACTCACGTAGACCACCCATGCCGCGGAACGGATCGACCCCGGCGAGACCCGAAAACCGATCGGGATACTTCTGGCAGATCTTGTAGACCCGCTCGTAGGGCAGCGCAAACGAGCCCTTGACGTTCATATCACCGGCGCGCACCGCGATCAGCAACGAACGCTCGATACCGGCTCGATCCATCATCTTCATGTACTGACTGATCGGCACCCCACCCCAAAGCTTGCGATCCATGCGGATCTGGCGCTTGAAATCGTTGTCAATACCAGTTTGCTTCAGGCGCACCGACATCGGGTCGTAGAGATTGCAGACAATATCGATCGCACCAGTCATTGCATTGCTTCCTTTTTCAGCAGCCGCTCGATAGCATCGATCGCCTCGGCAAGTCCGTCCCTCAACGAGAGTGTGCGTAACTTTGCCACGTTTGCGGCAGCCGCGTCAGCATCGCAGTAAAGCGATTCAACCGCTGCAACAATGGCGGAGCTGTCGAGTGCAACGTCAACGGGCACGCCCGCATCTGTTAGGCGTTGCAGTCGCGCTGTCTGATCCGGTGACAACGCGATCGCGACACAAGGCCGCGCCAGCGCGATCACCTGCAGCAACGTATCGGCGCCATTGGTCAGCACAACTTTGGCAAAGCCGGCCAACGCGACGAGTTCTGCCATGGGTACGCGGCCTGCCAGCTTGACGTTGTCCGGCAGGCTCGTTGACGGCACCTCCCCGACCCAAACCACCGCGGGGACTCTAGCCGCAAGCTCGCGCACGGCCGCCGCAATGACTGCAGGAGCTTGCGGCAAACTGCGATGCGCGGCACCGCCGCCGGGTGCTACCAGGACAAACTCACCACTGGCAACGCCATAGCGAGCCAAAATCGCCGCCGTAGTTGCACCCACAGACGGCAGGAGTACATCCAGGAAGCGCACCGTCGGGCGGCGCATCACGAGGAGTTTGAATCGCTCGGCGCGGCTCAACGAACCGGCCAGCAATGCCGGATAGGCAATCCAATGCTCATCGATCAACCGCATCCACCGCCAACGAAACGCCTTGCCGCGTTGGCGCGGCCGCGAGCTAACATACAAGACTCGAGCATCAATCTCGCGTGCGACACGCAACTGTGTGGTGCGCCCGGCATTGTCGAAGACAACGATCTGCGGCCGAAACTCGCGCAGAGTCTCTGCGACCTCACGCGGTTGCAAGGTGGACGAGCGCTCCAGCAGAATTGTCTTGAATGGTACGGACCGGGCGTATGGCGCCTCGCGGCTCACCATGAAGCGGATATCTGCGTCAGGCCACCGCGCAAGGGCTGCCGAGGCGATCTCCAATGCCCGCGCGTACTCGCCGGTTCCTCGCGCCGCCGAGACCGGCAGAAACAGGAAGCGGTACACCGGGCTCACGACACGCAGTTGCTCAGCGTGCCAATCGGGTTGATCGTCACCTCGACCCGATCGCCGACTGCTAGCCACAAGGGCGGCGTACGGCCTGCCGCGACACCTTCTGGCGTACCGGTCGCGACTATGTCCCCGCTCTGCAGTAGCAGCACTGCTGACAGATACGCGATCACCGTGGCGATTGAAAACACCATATCCCCGGTGCTGGCATTCTGCCGCAGCTCACCGTTCACCGTAGTGGTTAGTTGCAAGGCGTGCGGGTCGGCGATCTCGGCCGCTGGCACGAACCAAGGACCACAGGCGCCGGAGTCAGTGAAATTCTTGCCGGCAAAAAACGAATGCTTCTGGTAGTCACGGACGCTGCCATCCATGAACAGCGTGTAGCCCGCGACATGGTCCATGGCATTGGCCGTCGCGATACGCCGGCCAGGCTTGCCAATAACGACCGCCAGCTCGCCTTCGTAGTCGTACTGATGCGCCGCACCCGGATGCGCCAGGGGCTCGCCGTGGCCGACGACCGAGTCGGGGAAACGCGTGAAGATATTGATGTTAGCAGGCGGTGCGCCACCCATCTCAGCCGCATGCGCTCGATAATTCTTGCCAACGCAAAAGATCCGGCCGCTGGCAAGCGAGCCAAAACGCAGCGCCGAAGCCGGGATCATCGGCAGTTCATCGAGCTCCCGTCGCGCGAGACCTTGCGTCACGCCGCGCTCGAGCGCCTCGGCCAATGACATCGCCAACGATCCGGCGTCGCGGACGACTGCCCCGTCCTGCAAGCCAACCCCCTTGGAACCGACTGCTAACTGGCAGATACGCATACAGCAACTCTCTCGTCGCGTTGAAGAAGCTCAATCGTCGCACGAATTGCCCCCGGACGGCTGCCCGGCGCCGATTCGCGGCCGATCTGTGGGAGAATTCCGCTCACTATGTCGAAACCAAACGATCAGAGCGCCCACGCCGCGTGCCATAGCGGCTTGTTCGAGGTCTGCGTCGGCGTGCCCGACCTCGACACCTCGGTCGAGTATTTTGCCAGCTTCGGCTGCTCGGCGGGACCGCGCGGTTCGCTACCGGCAGCCGCAGCCAAACGCCTGTATGGAGTCGACTCTCCGCTCGAGTCTGTGCGCCTATTGCACGGCACCAGCGACCACGGACTCATCCGGCTGATGCACTGGGACCAGCCGCTCAACGACGGGCTCGGCGTCGAGTCCCACCTGCGGTGTATCGGTTCGCGCTGGGGAACCCGACTGACTAACAATGTGCTCGGTATTGCCAACCATGCCCAGGCCGCGCTCGATGCTGGCGAGCCCATCGGCATCATCGACCCGCTGCTGGATGTGATCGGTGAAGTGGCCGGCGGTGCTGTTGCACGGCCTTTCCTCGACCCGATCGTCGGCGTACGCGAGATGGTAGTTGTACAACCACTCTACCGGCAGGTGTTTTTCCAGCGCTTTGGTTACGACAGTGCACTGTACGGCAGTATTGCCACAGGGTCTCTGCTGCAAACCAGCCAACACACCCATTGCGGCCTGATGGTCGCGACTGACGACCACTCGGTGTTCGATTTTTACGACCAGGTATTGGGGCTCAAACGTTGGATGGACGCGCCAACCGAGTACGCCAAGTCGCGCGGCGGTCGAGCCGTCTATGCACTCCCGCCTGGCGAGAACTTTCATATCGTCGATTTTGACGATCCGCGTTCGGGGCATACACGCGATGATCGGCGCTCAGGGAAACTGAAATGCATCCGCCTGCCTGGCAACGCAACCATTGCAAACAAATTGGCGCAATCTCGCGCCGGCTGTCTGGGCTATAGCGCCTACACATGGCGGTGTGGCGACGTCGTGGCAATGCGCCAACGAATCGCTGCTGCGGGTGCCACTGACGTCAGTGACGTCGGCACCGACGAGTTCGGCGCGTCGTCACTCTCGTTCGTTGCGCCAGATGGTTACTACTGGATACTGGTTCAAAGTGCACAAGGGGCGCAGACATGGTGAGGCGAACAATTTTGCTGGGAGTTGCAATGCTAGCGATAGCAGGATGCGGCCAACGAGACGCCGAATCACCGCCAGCGGCCGACGCCGCGCCGGCAGCCACGGCAGCGGACGGGTCCCCCCAAATCGCCACCTCGGTGGACGGCGTGCACATCCAATACCGTGTCTATGGTCAAGGCGAGCCAACGCTGGTATTCGTGCACGGCTGGTCCTGCGATTCGAGTTACTGGAACGCACAGATCGAAGCCTTTCGCCAACGCTACACCGTCGTCACGGTGGACCTGGCTGGCCATGGTGCGTCGGCGCGTAATCGCACCGACTGGTCCATGGCCCACTATGGTGCAGACGTCGCTGCTGCGGTCCAATCGCTGCCATCCAAGCAGATCATTCTGATCGGCCACTCGATGGGCGGTCCGGTCGTCATCGAAGCGGCGCGACTGTTGCAGGATCGTACAGTGGCCGTCATTGGTGTCGACACCTATAAATCCATTGGCGCACCGCCGCCGCCCGCGGCGCAGGTTGCCGCGTTTGTCGACGGCATGGAACAGGATTTCATTGGCTACACGCGTGGCTTCGTGACCAACACTTTTTTCACCAAGACAGCCGACCAGCAGCTAGTCAATAAAATTGCCAGCGATATGTCCTCCGCACCAGCCGATGTCGCGATCGCATCCAGCAAAGCCATGACGAACTGGGACTACGTCGAGCCCGCCAAGGGCATCAAGGTACCGATCATCGCTATCAACTCCGACTTGGGACTGCTGACGGACGACGCGCGTATCAGCAAAGTCTGGCCAACCTTCCGCTCGGTCACCGTCACCGGTACCGGCCACTTCCTGATGATGGAAGAGCCGGCGCGGTTCGACGAAGTCCTGGAAGAGCAGATTCAAACGATCGTGAACCCCGCGTCATCCTGAAGGCAACACGCCCGGCACGAGCCGCCGAACGTCATGTCAGACCACAGACCACTCTCAACCAAGGACGAAGCTGACCTCCGCCGCTTTCGAGCGTTGGCCGATCTGCTGGACAACGCGTTCCAAGTACCGGGGACCAACTGGCGTTTTGGCATCGATCCGCTGCTCGGGTTGCTCCCCGGTGTCGGTGACGTGCTCGGCGCAGCGTTCGCTGCCTGGGGCTGGTTGTTAGCGCGACGGCTCGGCGCACCGCCCGCCGTGCAACGCAAGATGCTGGGGAATATCGCGATCGATATGCTTGGTGGCGCTGTGCCCCTGGTCGGGGATCTGTTCGACGCCACCTTCAAGGCGCATATTCGCAACCGACGGCTGTTGGACGACTGGCTGCATAACCGTACGATCGTCGAGACCGTCGCACCGCAGGGGTTGCGCGGCGCTGGCGCGAGCATCGCCGGCAGACAGCCCACGACCCGCAAGGTGGGGGTGCTGCTGGCGATTGCTATCGTCGGCCTGGCCGCCAAGGGCCTAACAATCTGGCTGGCGGTCAGCGCGCTACGCTGGCTTTTCGGTGCCTAGTCGCAGTCATTGCGATCACTTGGGCTGGGTTTCGGCCTGCAGATAGACCAGGATTGAGTCGCGGTCTTTTGGGTTGGCGATACCCGCAAAGGCCATGGTATTGCCGGGCACCAGGGCACTCGGCTTCTCGAGCCACTTGAGGATGGTCGGCTCGTCCCAGGTGAGGTCTGATTGTTTGAGTGCTGCCGAGAAAATGAAACCTTCCACTGTGCCGGCCTTGCGACCCACGAAGCCATGCAGGTTGGGGCCCACCTTGTGCGGCTCCTCGGCCTGCAATGCATGGCAGGCGCGACATTGAATATATAACAGTTTGCCGCGCTTGTACTGCGGCGAATCGGTCGCCGTTGTCGCCGCAACGGGCGCAGTAGAATCCGGCGTGGCAGCTAGCGACAAACCCATCCACACGGATGCCAGCGCGCCGATAACGGTAACCACAACTGACTTTGCCAACCAACGTTGCGACATGACCACTCCCGCGTAAATACTCAGTTGCATCCTAGCGAATCACGATGAATGTCCGCTGAAGGCTGAACCGCCGTCCGATCGGCGGTCAAACCCGCGATTCATGAGGCGTCTTCGCTGGTCGCGGTGACGACCGGACTGCACTGGATCCCAATCCAGCCGAGATCGAGGCCTATTTCGGCCGTGGCAGAGGATGCCCAACTGCTTGCGACAGGCTCGGCCGCAACGGGCACGCGGTTCAGGACCAACAGCACCGACGCTCTCGTGGCGCTGACCGGCCAATCCTGCCCATGCAATGCGATCTCGAACTCCCGCTCATCAGGCGTTCGAAACCGTGCGCGACCACCCTGATCGTGCACGTCCAGCGTCTAGATCACGCGCCGCGCACCGTCCGCAGGCCAGGATATCCGGCAACTGTACAGACGCGCTTGTTCAAGCTCAAAGTAGCGGAATCCCGCGACTTCTTCCAGCAAGTCGTCAGTCGCCAGGTCGAGCGTCCGCCGCCGGTACCAAACCAAGTTTTGGCCGATGACAAGTTGGTAGTCGATGTAGCTCGGCTGACGCGCGGGCACGACCAGACAGGCGCGACCGCGTGTACCGCCACGAAACTGCTTGCCATCGCGTAGCAACCAGAGATCGCAGCCTGGCAAGGTTTCGAGCGCCTCATGCGGCGCCGACTCAGGGGTCGCAACGCTAACGCCGGTGTTGCGCGTGTATTGACGTACTCGCACGTCCGCGTCGGTTCCATGCGGCGCCGGCTCCAATGCCAGCAGCACTTGGCGGCGTACGCCCAGCGGGTCGTCGTAGGAGTACTCCTCGAGATACAGCACGTGGGTGCCCAGCGACTCCACAGTCACTGGACGTACGACGGCTTGCACGCGTCGCACCGCACCTCCCGCTAACAATGGCGCACTGTCCAAGTCTGCCACCAGCACTTCTTCAGTGAGGTCGTACTCGCCCGTCCACAGGCCGTACAGATCATTGGCGGCCGCCGTGTCAGGCCTGGGAGGCGCGCTCGTCTGGCTCGTTGCAGCACTCGACAGTAGCCAAGTGGCTATCAGCGACAGGCCCCGCAGCCCCCACGGCATATCAAGTCTTCAAGTTCGGCGCGCGAATCAGCCCTTCTTGCGCCACGCTCGCAACCAACTGACCGCTGCGCGCGAAGATGCTACCACGCGCAAAACCGCGAGCGCCCGATGCGCTCGGACTATCCATCGCATATAACAACCACTCATCGACCCGCATCGAGCGATGGAACCAGATGGCATGGTCGACACTCGCCATGATCAGATCGCCCTTGAGGTAAGACGCACCGTGGGGCAAGGTGGCCGTGTCGAGCAAATTATAGTCTGAGACATACGCCAACAGACAGCGGTGCAGCGCTTCGCCGTCCGGCACCGTATCGACCGCTCGAAACCAGACTTGTCGCGGCAGGAGGCGCCGCCCGCGGCGCAATGGGTCGAGCACCTGCACCGGCCGAAACTCAAATGGCGGATCCTTCTCGAACAATCGCCGCGCCTTTTCCGGAAGCTGCGCGAGCTGCTCTGGCGTCGGTTTGGCAAGCGGCGGCAGCGCTTCTGGCGGCGGCACATCGGGCATCGTGATCTGATGCTCGAGCCCGTCCTCCGGAATCTGGAACGAGCAGGAGCAGTTGAAGATCTGCGCGCCGTTCTGAATGGCCGTGACGCGACGGGTCGAGAAACTACGCCCGTCGCGGCTCCGATCCACGTTGTAGATGATCGGCAGATTGAAATCGCCACGACGCAGAAAATAAGCATGCAGCGAATGCACGAGGCGATCATCGATGGTTGCGCAGGCCGCCATCAGTGCCTGGCCGAGCACCTGGCCGCCAAATACTTGTGGACTACCAATATCGCGACTCACGCCGCGAAACAGGTTGACCTCCAGCCGTTCGAGTTCGAACTGATGCAGCAATTCCGCCATGCGCGTGTCCACTGACGAAGCTCCTAACTGACGCCGAGGCGTTTCTGCATCACCGGACTGGTCGTCGTGTACTGCAGAAACTGCTTTTTGCCAGGATTGAGGTGAGCCTGCGCACCAAACGCCGCCAATGCGGCTTCATGGAAGCCAGACAGAATCAGCTTCTTCTTGCCCGGATAGGTATTGATGTCACCGACGGCGAAAATACCGGGAATGCTGGTTTGGAACTTCTCCGTGTCAACCTTCAGTGCCTTTTTCTCCAGCTCGATGCCCCACTCCGCAATGGGCCCGAGCTTGGGATGCAGACCAAAGAAGGCGAATACATGGTCTGCCTCGAGTCTGTGCAGACTACCGTCGTTTGACTTCACGTTGATGGCGGCCAAGCGATCGTTCTCGACCACTAACGAGTCGGCCAGACCCTCCAGATAGCACACGCGGCCGGCGGCCACATGGTCGCGCATTTTGGCGACTGACGCCGGGGCGGCACGAAATTCCGTACGGCGATGCACGTGCACGACACTCGCCGCTTTGCCGGCGAAATCGTTGACCCAGTCGAGCGCCGAGTCACCGCCACCGAAAACCACCAGCTTTTGCCCGTGATACTGCGCAGCGTCGCGCACTCGATAGTGAATCTGCACATCCTCGAAAACGTCGGCGCCCGGCACGCCGATGCGTCGCGGCTGAAACGAGCCGACACCACCGGCAATGATCACGACACCTGCATCGAAGGTAGTGCCACGTGTCGTCCGGACGTGAAAGCGGCCGTCTGCTTTAACGTGTAGCTCCGTGACTTCCTGGCCCAGATGCATCAAAGCATTGAACGGCGCGATCTGCTGCAGCAATCGATCGACGAGTTCCTGCGCGCCACAGACCGGCAGTGCGGGAATGTCATAGATGGGCTTGTCGGGGTACAGCTCCGTGCACTGCCCGCCTGGATGTGCCAGTGAATCGATCAGATGCGCCTGGATGCCGAGCAATCTTAGTTCAAACACTTGGAACAAGCCGCAGGGGCCGGCACCGACGATGACGACCTCGGTACTGATGGTCGCAGAATCATTGACAGAATTCGTCACGAGAAACCTTCTTGGCGTAAAAATGAAATAAGCTATGAATAGGAATGATTCTCATCTCTCGATGAGCCAATGACTGACAGCAGCCTACGACAAGACTATAGTTCGGCAAACTCCCGGGATGGTAAACGTGATGATCAAATTGAACGTCAATGGCAAATCGATGGAAGTGGATGTCGAGCCAGACACACCATTGCTATGGGTATTGCGCGACACGCTGGGGCTTACCGGCACCAAATACGGCTGCGGCATGGCGCTCTGTGGCGCCTGCACCGTCCATCTGGGTGGCGACCCGATCCGCGCCTGCGTCACGCCGGTCAGCGCAGTGGGCGAGCAGCCCATACTCACCATCGAAGGCCTCTCCAGTGACCGCAGTCATCCCGTGCAACAGGCCTGGATCGAGCTCGACGTCCCGCAGTGTGGCTATTGCCAATCGGGCCAGATCATGTCGGCGGTTGCACTGCTCAAGCAGAACCCCAAGCCGACGGATTCTGATATCGACAGCGCCATGGCCGGTAACTTGTGCCGCTGCGGCACGTACCAACGTATTCGGGCGGCGATCCATCGGGCCGCGGAGACTCCAGCGAAGAGCTGATCGACGCGCACTAGCGATTGCGACCCACGGCGCGCGCGGCCAAAGCGCGCCGGACACCTGACCGATGCTCGCCAAGGAATGCGACTTTGCATCGGTGGCTAGGGGGAATTGAGCATGTCGCAAGCAACTTCGTCAATCGCATCCAGCTCCACCGTATCCAAACTCGCTGGCACGCTGTCGCGCCGTGACTTCGTCCGCGGCGGCACCGTTGTCGCAACTGGGTTGGTGATCGGCATCGGTCTCACCGGCTGCAAGCCAGGCAACGAGCCTGCGCGCGAAATGAAGACGATCGAGGCCAATGCGTGGCTGCGAATCGGCACGGATGACAGCATCACTTTCTTGTGTGACCGTTCAGAAATGGGCCAGGGAGTGTTCACGGCGCTGCCGATGCTGTTAGCCGAAGAACTCGGCGTCGCGGTCGACCGAATCAAGGTCGAGTTCGCGCCTGCGGGTGATGCGTACAGCAACAATTTGCTCGGCACGCAAATCACTGGCGGCAGTACCAGCATTCGCGATGCCTGGGAAAAGCTGCGACGGGCTGGCGCGCAGGCTCGCATGATGTTGGTAGGCACAGCTGCGGAGCAATGGAAAACACCACCCGAGACCTGTCGAGTCGAGGATGGTGTCATCATTTCCTCGCACGGTAAGCGGCTTTCTTTCGGCGCAGTTGCCGAAGCCGCCGCGTCGCGCCCGCTGCCAGCTGATGTGCCACTGAAAGCCGCCGCGGATTACGTCGTGATCGGCAAACCGCAAAAGCGACTCGATACGCCGGCCAAGGTGGACGGCAGCGCGGTCTATGGCATCGACGTACAGCTTGATGGCATGTTGTACGGCGCGCTCGCGCAGTCGCCAGTACTGCTGGGCACGGTCAAGAGCTATCAGGACGACAAGGCGAAGACCATGCCGGGCGTTCGCGCCGTCGTACCGACATCGTCCGGCATCGTAGTCGTCGCTGACTCCTGGTGGCGAGCCAAGCAGGGTCGGGATGCACTCGAGATCGTCTGGAGCAACGGCGCCAATGCGACCCTGAGCGATGCGACCATTATGCGCGGCTTGCGCAAAGCGGCCACTGGCAAGGCACAGGTCGCGCGTGCCGACGGCGACGCCAACGCTGCCTTGAAGAGCGCGGCTCGCGTGGTGCGCGCCGACTATGAGTTGCCACTGCTCGCCCATGCGACGCTCGAGCCGCAGAATTGCACCGCGGACGTCAAGGCCGACAGCTGCGATCTGTATGTTCCGACGCAGATCCAGCAAGTCGCGCAGGCGACTGCAGCGAACGCCGCGGGGCTCCAGACTTCGCAAGTTCGCGTGCACACAACCTTCCTCGGTGGTGGCTTTGGCCGACGATTAGAGGTCGACTTCATACCGGCGGCGGTCGAGGCCTCAAAAGCGGTGGGTCAGCCAGTCAAGTTGTTATGGACACGCGAAGACGACATGACGCACGACGCCTACCGACCACCCGCATTCGATCAGTGCGCGGCCGGCTTCGATGACCAGGGCAAATTGGTGTCCTGGCATCTGCACTTGACCAGCCCGTCCATCACGGCGCGGATGTTCCCGGCCGTGGTCGAGAATGCGATCGACCCGTTCGCCATCGAGGCAGCGGCTAACTATCCCTACGATGTGCCCAACGTTCTAGTGGAGTATGTTCCGGCCGAAATCGGCATCCACGTGGGCTACTGGCGCTCGGTGAGTCACGCGCTCAATTGTTTTGTAGCCGAGAGCTTCATGGACGAACTCGCAGCCGCCGCGCGCAAAGACCCGGTGCAGTTTCGCACTGAGCTGCTTGGCAAGCAGCCTCGTTATCGAGAAGTCCTGCAGACCGCGGTGCGCGAGGCTCGCTACGGCCAGGCGCCTGCGGGACGATTTCACGGCGTGGCCGTGATGGAGGGCTACGGGACCTACATGGCCCAGGTCGCCGAAATATCCCTGCAAGATGGCAAGGTGCAAGTGCATCGGATCACCTGCGTCGCCGATTGTGGACAGGTCGTCAACCCGGATATCGTGACAGCGCAGATCGAGAGCTCGATCGTGTTCGGTTTGAGCGCGGCGCTGTGGGGCGAAATCAACGTTGCTGGCGGCCGCGTCCAACAAACCAATTTCGACCGCTATCGCATCGCGAGCATGAACGATGTGCCGAAAATCTCTACCTACGTCTTGCCCAGCGACGAGGCCCCCGGCGGCATTGGTGAACCTGCTACTGCGTTGGTTGCGCCGGCGCTCTGCAATGCAATCGTTGCGGCGACCGGACGACGCGTCCGGTCATTGCCGCTGACCCGACACAAACTTGCCTAAGGAACAATTGCACCATGGCTGCGACGTCCGCCGACACTAACGACACACTGCAGGCGCGACGAGTCGCGGCCATACCGCGTGGCCTGGCCAGCTCGCTGGCAGTATTTGCCGACCACGCTGAAAACGCTGCGCTCTGGGATGTCGAAGGACGCCGCTACATCGACTTTGCCAGCGGTATCGCCGTGCTGAACACCGGACACCTGCATCCGGATGTGAAGGCAGCCGTCGCCGCGCAACTCGAACGTTTCACCCATAGTTGCTTCCAAGTCACGCCATACGCGAGTTATATCGAGTTAGCCGAACGACTCAACGCCCTTGCTCCCGGCGCGACTCCTAAGAAGACGATTTTTTTATCCACCGGCGCAGAGGCGGTGGAGAACGCAGTCAAGATCGCCCGCGCCCATACGCGACGCAATGGTGTCATCGCCTTCTCCGGCGGCTTCCACGGCCGCACGATCGCGTGCATGAGTCTCACGGGCAAAGTGCTGCCCTACAAGGCGGGCTTCGGCGCGATGATGCCCGAGGTGTTTCACGTGCCGTTTCCGATGGCCTACCCACGGTGTCACGCCCGCGCATTCTCTGGCAGCGCTCCAGACGCTGTTCAAGGCGAGCATCGATCCTGCGCGTGTCGCGGCAATCATCATCGAGCCCGTGCAAGGCGAAGGTGGGTTCTACATTGCACCCCCGGAGTTCTTGCGCCAACTGCGCGCCCTCTGCGATCAGCACGGCATCGTCCTGATCATGGATGAAATCCAAACCGGCTTTGGGCGCACCGGCCGCACCTTCGCGCACGAATACGCGGGGATCGAGGCTGACTTGATCACGGTCGCCAAGAGCCTGGCTGGTGGTCTGCCGCTATCGGCCGTCATTGGCAAGGCCGACATCATGGACGCGCCAGCACCCGGCGGCCTCGGCGGCACCTACGCGGGTTCCCCGCTGGGCTGCGTTGCCGGGCTTGCAGTACTCGATGTGATGGCGCGTGAGCGTTTGAACGAACGCGCCGTCACACTCGGTGGTGTGATGACAGCCCGGCTCGAGAACTTGCGCGACCGCTTCAACTGCATCGGCGAAGTCCGCGGCCTAGGCATGATGATCGCGCTCGAGCTCGTCAAGAATCGCCGTGCCGACTCGCCCGACGCCGAGCTGACCAAAGCCGTGGTACAGGCCGCCGGGCGGCGTGGGTTGTTACTGTTGTCCTGCGGCGTCTACGGCAACGTGATCCGGCTGCTGGCGCCACTGACCATACCGGAAGATGAACTTGCCGCAGGACTTGACCTGCTGGAACAGTCGCTGGCCGAAGCCAGCGCTAGTTAGGCGCGTCCCGCGTTGGAGTCGTTTGGCGTATGGAAATACTCGCTCTCGGAGGAGAGCTGGTCGATCAGCCGCTTGAGCTCTGACATGCGGCCGGTCGCCGTGCTGATCGGCATGCAATCCTGACAGCGCGGATCGTTGCAGGGTTGCCGCGAATACAACCAATACTGGACCGCACCGGCCAACAGGCCATCAGCAATGTCCCAGAGGTCCGCGTCTTTGTCCTTGTCGGCAAGCTTGTTGCCCAGGTCAACTGCTTTGGAGAACGCCGCGTCGAATGTATCGGCAATGGGTTCCATCGAACGCCCCGCAAAATGAAGTGCCGCTGATTATACGGGATCACGCGACTTGAACGGCGCCGGCTTGCGCCGTTGCGCCTGCGCTATGTCTAACGCCGGTATGGATCGAACTACCTCAAGTGATAACGCCACCTGCCACCAGCCGCGCCAGCGTTTCGGCCTGTTGCTCGCGAAAATAGCTGCGCGCTGGCACGACCACCCGCCCGTTGTTCCATAAGCCGTTCTTGCGCCGGAAATCGAGACCGGCAACACCTGCTTGGAAAACGTCATACGGCAGTCGCGACAACATATTGCTGATGCCGGACCGGCGGCGATACTCACGCAGCCCCGCAAGATCGACGCGGGCGTTCGCGGTCATGGTTTCTCCCTGCCCCGCTGCCACAACGGTGCTACCGAGGTGATCGATGATTTCCGAACCACCGTTGGCGGAATCGAGCGGGATGTCGATGTTGTCGACACCAGCCGAATTGGTCGAGACGACCCAAGCGAGGTTCTCCATGGCGCGCGCCAGGCGACCGATGCGTTTGGTCGGCATCGTCACGGTGTAGGCCTCGCTGGAGGAATGCAGAAACACCTCCGCACCACGCACGGCGTGGCAACGCGCGATCTCTGGATAGAGTATTTCTTCGCTCGCGATAGCCGCGAGATTGCCGATGGGCGTGCGCGCAACGGGAAACACGCCATCGATACCGTAGGCGTCGAGGTATGCGTCCCACACATCATGCGGCGTCGGTACCAGCGTCGAGATCAGCCGCCGATACCGCAACACGACCTTACCGGCGGGATCAATGACCCAGGCACACTGAAAAAAGATGCCTGGGAATTTCGGGTCTGCCTCGTACGAACTGCCGGCCAGAAACACCGCGTTCTTCTGCGCGATGGCCGCGAGCGCCGTGTACTCAGGCCCGTCGATCGTCAACACCGCTTTGTCGATCCACTCGGGGATAGATTCGCGGGTTGGGAAGCCGGTCAAGGTGTACTCGGGCAGGACGACCAGCTTGAGGTCCGCGCCGATCCACGACTTGGCACCACGCAACTGCTGGTCGATGCGCGTGATCGACGCTTGCATGCGAGCGCGAGCGGCCGCGGTCGAGGTATCCCGGTTGACCGCATCCACCCGAAACTGCAATGCGCAGGCATAATAGGCGCCGGACGCGCTCCTGGTCTGTGCGGCCCCGACGCTCGGCGGCGCCAAGCCTTCGGCGGCGTTGTCGGCAACACGTGCTTGGCTCAAGGCCGCTGCCGATGCGCCTGCCAACGCCGCCAGCGTCTGCCGACGGGTAAAATTGCCGAAGTTCTTTTTCATCAGTTACCTCGCTGTAATTCGAGCGTGTACACAACCATGCGACTCGGCCCGATCGATTCGCTACGATACAGGGAAACATCCGCGATGTGGCCCATGTCCATGCTGCGTCCCGTCGGTGCGCGCTCGATATCAGCGAGCGGCACCCGCACGACGCGCCGCTCACGGGCCGCGAGACGGATATTGCGATTGAAGCGATCGACGAACTCCCAGTTGTGCGCGCGGTCGTGAACTCGTAGCGTTAGCTGCAAGAGCGAGTCGTTAGGATTCTCGACGTCTACTACCAAGTAATCGTAGTCACGCCAGTCGGGCTGCGGCTCAAACCAGGCGACACCGGGGAACGGCTCCGATACGAAATCGACTGTCAATGCGCCATCTTCAAAAGTCCGGCGGGCCCCCGAGCCGCGTGACCAGAAGCTGTCGCGCGCTGCAGAAAAGTCCGCCAGGCGCGGAAAAATCGTTGCACGATACGCATAGGCTCTCGCCACCTCGACGATGGGCGCACAAACCCACACGACGCCGGCCAGAGCTGCAACGGCGAATAAAGCGCGCCATGGCCCCGCAATCGTGTTGCGTCGGTCGAATGCCGCGAATGCTGTTAGCGCGATACCGATGCCGAGTAGATCCCGATAGAAATCGCCCCAGGACGCATCGCGCCCGACCGGCACCTGGGCGAGCTCGGACACTGCGCCGAGCACGGTGGCCGCGACCGCTGCCACTGCATATTGACGCCACGGCAGGCCCGGCCAGCGCGACCGCGTGACAGCCAGCAGCGCGAGCGCCAGCAACGCGAACAACGGCTCGTGACCGATATCCTCCACCACCCGCCATAGGGTCGTAGATGGAAACGTCCAATCGACGAGCAGCAGCAGCGCGGCGAGCGGCAGCAGCACAGCGAGTATGAGAGTGGATCGACGCACGACCGCGATTCTCGCACTTCTGCGCGGGCAGCCGCACGCCTGTCAACTTATACTATGCGCATGAATACACCGTTGTCCGCACTCGATGCGCGCGTGCTGGGGGCCTTGATCGAGAAGCAGCTCACCACACCCGATCAATATCCGCTGTCAATCAATGCGCTGGTCAATGCCTGCAACCAGAAGAGCAACCGCGACCCGTTGCTCTCGCTCAATGAATCGACGGTGCAAGACACGGTCGATGCACTCAAGAAGCGGCATCTGGTGATGGAGAAATCCGGGTTCGGCAGCCGCGTGCCCAAGTATCACCAGATCTTCTGCAACACCGAGTTCGGCACGCTGAAGCTGACACCGATCGAAACCGGGATACTTTGCGAGCTGTTGCTGCGCGGACCGCAGACGCCAGGGGAACTCCGCGCGCGCGTGGCGCGAATGGCAGCAGTGAGCGATGTCAGTGAGATCGAGCAGGCGCTCGAAGCGATGCAAACGCGGGCCGCGGGCGCCTTGGTCGCTAAACTGCCCCGCGAGCCCAATCGCCGCGACTCATGCTTTGCGCAACTGTTCACTGAACTACCCGCTGCACCAGCAGTTACGGCGAGCGAATCCGCACCCGTCCAAGCCACAGCCGCTCAAGCCGGCGTCATCGCTACCGCCGCAGATTCTTCGCTTACGCCAAACTCCGGCCTGACACTCCAATCACTCTCCGCCCGCATCACCGCACTCGAAGCAGAGCTCGCAGACTTGCGCTTGCGCCTCCCCAACTAACCCAACTGGGTTGCACTCGACACTACGGCTCTTAGTTAGAAGCGTGCTACCGCGACGGCTAGCGTGCGTGTTGAGGGTGCCGCAGCCCGACTGGGGCGCGCTCCTGCTATTTATCAGCCTTACCGCAACGCCAGGGGAAAGATGCGCGCCCCAGTCGGGCAAGGGAACGCGTTAGCGCACCCGACTCACGCGCGCCAGCCGTCGCGGTAGCACGCTTCTACCAGTGCATTAGCGTCGAATGCAGCGCGCAACAATCACTCAGCGGGTCGGACGCCCTCGCTCTTCTCCGGCGCCGCCCCTTTGCGGAAGTAGTACTCAAACGCCTCGCCGCGTTCGCCACTCAAATAAGGCACCATATAGAGCACCGCCATGGCCTCGAGCGCCCGCGCGTGCCGGATTGGCCCCACATCCACGGTCTCGATCCCCATCGCGCGCACCATCTCACCGACCAGTTGTTTGGCTGCCGCATCGTTGCCCGCCAGTGGCGCTGTCACGGGACCGCCAGCCAGCGCGGGATTGGCCATGATATGGAACCCCAGCGTGTTGAACGCCTTGACGACCCGCGCTCGCGGTGCCCAGGACTGGATGAGTTCACCGGCGGATGTGGGGACTGCCATTTCCATCAAGCCAGACTCGCCCATTACCAGTGCATTGGTGGGATCGATCACAATGCGATCATCGAGCTCGACGCTCTTGAGAGTGGTCTCTGTGGCCTTCCAGGGTATCGCCAGGACGACGATGGATGCCTGGGCAACGGCCTCAGCCGGCGCCGCCGCCGAAGCCTTGCCACCGGTCTTCGCAACGAGTGCCGCGACCTCGGCACGGTCGGGATCACGCGAACCATAGATGATGTGATGCCCCTGCTTCGCGAGCTGCGGTCCCAAGGCGGCCGCCACTCTGCCGGTACCTAACACCGCAATCGTCGCCGCGTCGGCACGGCCTAACAAGCATGCCAGAATCATTGTTGCAGTGATCAGCAGGGTCTGCATAAGTTGTTACTCCTTGGTCGTCTTAGTTGCCGGCGAGCGCCGCACAGAGTGCATCCACATCGGCGTCCGCAGTGTCCCACGAGACGACGAACCGCGCCTCGCCCGCACTCGCAGGCCCCCAAGGATAGAACGCGAAACCAGCATCGAGCATCGCAGCAATCTGCGCAACACCCAGCTTGACGAACACTTGATTGGTTGCAACCGGCGCCGTAAGCCGTGTACCTGCTGCGACACCAATGCGCTGCGCCAGTCGATTGGCACGCTCGGCATTGCGGCGCCAGACGCCGCTTTCGATGTAGGCCAGCACTTGCGCCGCCATATAACGACCTTTGCAGACAAGGTGACCACCCCGTTTGCGACGGTACTCGAACTGGGACACGGCGTCGGTCGGAAAAGTCGCAGCGGCAGCGCTGTCGGGGAAAAATACCAGCGCCTCGGCATTCATGCCGCCGTTCTTGATGACACCGAGGGACAGCACATCCACGCCAGCACGCCACGTGATGTCCCCCGGGTGACAATCGAGTGCGACGACCGCATTGGCGAAGCGCGCGCCGTCCATGTGCAACGCCATGCCGCGCGCATGGGCTAATTCCGCCAGCGCCAGCACTTCTGCCGACGTATAGATAGCGCCCCGCTCCGTGGCCTGCGTGATCGATAGCGCTTTGGGTTGCACGCCATGTACGTGGTCTTCGAACCACGCCAGCCGCTCGCCAAACGCCGCCACACTGACCTTGGCCTGCTCGCCCTCTATCAGTGATAACTTGGCGCCGCCGGTGAAGAACTCCGGCGTACCGCACTCGTCGTGCTCGATATGCGACTCGCGATGCGTCAGCACCGTATCCCAGGGCGGGCACATTGTCGCCAGCGCCAGCGAGTTCGCCGCCGTACCCGATACAACAGTGAACGCCTTGACGCGGGTACCAAAGAACTCGGCCAGAACCGCGTCGAGTCGGGCTGACCAGCTATCCGCGCCGTACGGCAACGAAGCGCCGTCGTTTGCAGCACTCAAGGCTGCCAGTACGGGTGGACATACCGCCGCAGTGTTGTCTGATTTAAAATAGCGCATCGGGGCCTTGACTCCGCGAGTGGTTATCGTTGGGATAATACGGATGAATCAAAAGCGCGAACACTTTCGACTACGGTACCCGCTGCTGGTGCGGCCACGTCTGCGCATGGCTAGTGCCACAGCCACCGTCACCGAACTGTCCGAACGCGGCATGCGCCTGAGTGTCGCGAAACTCGTCGAACTCACGGCAGACGTACTCGTTGCCGGCAGTATGAAACTCGCATCCGGTGGGGAATGCGAAATACGTGGCAAGGTGATTCGTGTTGATGGGGATGAGATCATCGTCAGTCTCAGCGAAGGCCCCAGCTACAAGGATATGATCACCGAGCAGCGGCATATCGCACAGAAGTTCCCCAACTGGCGCCACCCCATCTAACCACTCCGCCCTTGCTAGCGATTGCCCGCTGCCCCGCTCGGCTTGGCGTCACCTAATCCCAACGCACCCGGATTCATTCGGCCGTCAGGATCCACCGCCTGCTTGACTGCGGTCACCAGTGCGCGCGTCGACGGTAGCAGCGACGTTCCGTACAGATACGTCTTGCCGATCTGGTTGGACGCTGCGCCGATCTCGGCGAAGTAGGCCACCAGGCGCTCGCGCAACTGCTGCACCAAAGCGGTGGCTGCAGGGTTGGCAGCTGGCTCCTTGAGCTTGGCGAGATGTTGCGGCTCGGGCGTGCGCCGGTGCACGGGCAACCAGCGATCATGCCAATGAAACACGGGCTCGTAGCTGAAGGCGTGGTTGGAAATCGCAATCAGCAGCCGCGTGAGAGTGACGCCCTTGGCCGTCATCTCATCGCGATACTCGTGCAGAATTTTGTCGGCGCCGCGGATCACCGCCAGGGCGTCGGAATGCGCTACTTTCGCGTTGAGCGCGGCCCAACGTTCCCCTGCCGGCCCCAACACGGCGTTCATCGCGGGAAAGGGCATCGCACGCACAGCTTTGGGAATCGAATTGACGATCTCCTTGCCCGCGAGTTTGGCCACGATGGCGCGACACGCTGCGACATCTCCCGCGACCGCCCCGGCACTACGGCCAGCACACACGACATGCAACGAAAACACATCGCCGTCAATAAAATTACGCCCCGCTGCCACCAGCTTGGCACCCTCTTTCAGCCCTTTCAGCATCGACGACTGCCCCTTGACCACGGCGGCCAAAGTCTTCACGCCCTGCGCGAGATCGCCGGCAGAAAGGTTCTTGCGAGTCGACTCCGGATCGAACACATAGGCCTCTTCGGCGACCTCAGCTCGCGCCACTTCCGACAGCGCCCGTGCAGCGGTCTCGATATCCGGGAACACGAACGAGAGATAGTCCTGCTCGGCCGGAGCGCGGATCAGGCGTAACGTAGCCTGCAGCTTGACGCCCATTGCACCGGTATCGTGCACGAACAAGCCGGTGAGATCCGGTCCGTAGGTTCGATAGAATGGCTTCACGACGTTGGCAAAGCCAGCCTGGCCGGTGCGCACGATTGAGCCATCCGCGAGCGCCACCTCCAGGCCTAACACCATCTCGGCTGCCGTCCCGTAGCGCGCGGTGGCCATGAAAAGCGCACCATTGGACAGGCCGCCACCGACCGTCGCGCGCGCACCAGAGAACGTACCGAAAAATGGCAGACGCAAACCACGTGGCGCCAAGGCTGCATGGATTTGCTGCCAGGTGACCCCCGCCTCCACCGTGATGTACATGTCGTCGGCATTGATCTCGAGGATCTGATTCATCGCGCTCAAGTCAACAATGACGGACGCAGACCGAATCGGTGTGTAGCCACCCGTGTAGGACATGCCACCACCGCGCCCAATGACGTCGTAACCACTCTGCACGATACGGCCGACGGCCTTGGCCGCGGACGCTTTGTCGCGTGGCCGAATGACAGCGGCGCAGGTGACGCCCACCTGATAGACGTCAGCCGAGTGTGCCTCGCGCTCCTCCAGACTATCCAGGACGGCTGCCGAGCCTAACAACTGGCGCAGATCATGCAGCAGGGTATCTGTAAAGTGTAATGCGGTATTCATAGCCTTCGGCTCCTCTATCATAAAACTCACCACGAAGCAGCAACGTCACCGATCGGCAGCAAAAACCGCCTGCGCGGCGCGGCCGCCAGCGCTCGAGGGTTCATCCGTACCCACACCCCTGCCCCAAGGGTCTATGATGCCTGCAACAGAGGCTCGAGAGAAAGGCTTCCACGGGGATGTCTCAACGGCATGCAGAATCTGTCCGCCGCGGCCGCTTGCCGCAGGCGATGCTAGTGGTTGCACTGGTTGCTGCGCTTGGCAGCACGTCAACGGCACTCGGCGCCGCCGGCGTCGATGTTGGCGCACGTATGCTCACCGGTGACGTCGCCGCACTGTCTCCGGCTGAGGCCGCTGAGCGCCTGGCGACAACACCGGCAGTGCCGTTTGTGTTGCGCGGCGCGCGCACCAGCGGGCCGGTCTTTTGGCTCGATGTGCGGCCACCGCCAGGCGCTGAACAGATTGCCGATCCGGCACTGCTGATCGAAAAAGGCCGCCACCTTGCGGTGGACTTGTATTTGCTGCGCGACGGCGAGCCGCGGGCGATCGAGCTCGCCACATCGCTGCCCCGGTACTTCGGCATGCACACAGCAGTTTTCGCACTCCCCGACACACTAACACCTGACACGCGACTGCTGGCGCGCGTCACCGCCAGCGGTCGAGGAGCTGAACAACTGGACCCGCAAGTTGCGAGCCTGGCGGTGACCTTGACTCAAGGCGCTGCGCACGCGCGAACCATCACCTTGGCGGTGGGCGCGCTCGGCGCGATGGCACTCGGCGCGTTGGTGATCTGGTTCGTGCTCAAGGATCGACTCTTCATTCTCTACGCCGTGCTATTCGCCTTGCAGGCGGTGTAGATATTGTTTCTGTCGGGCCAGGGGTTCGATTGGCCTGGAATGCAGGCTACCGTGCCGCTGGGTGCGCATGCGTGGAATGTACCCGCCGCCCTGAGCGGCGCCGCCGCGTGCTGGTTCGTGCGCGAGATCGCCGACCTGCGGCGCTCCTCGCCACGCGTCTTTGTCGTCTTCGGCTGGCTCGCCTGGTTGTTCATCGCGCTCGCAGTCGCCAATCTGGCACAGCTGCTTGGCTTCGGCAGCGTGATCGCTGCGGTCGGCAACGTGGTCTTTCTCGCCACTGCGCTGTTCACTCTGGTGGTTGTATTTCTCGCCTGGCGACGCGGCAATCGCGCGGCAGGCTGGTTCCTGATCGCGTGGACCTTGCTGGAAACAGCGACCATTGCATCGGCGCTCGTGC
The DNA here is from genome assembly GCA_016703895.1 of Pseudomonadota bacterium. Lineage (GTDB taxonomy): Bacteria > Pseudomonadota > Gammaproteobacteria > Steroidobacterales > Steroidobacteraceae > CADEED01. Next base: position 125,005 of record JADJBE010000006.1, on the reverse strand, counting down.
TGTTAGTAGCGGACGGCACACAGGCCGAGCCGTTGTTTTATATTGGTCTGCCAGTCTCCATGGTACTTGCGGCAATCCTGGTCGCACTGGGTGTGGCCGACAGACTGCGTGAACAACGCCTGGCGCTTACGGATGCCGAACGCCGTGCGCAGACCGACCCACTCACCGGCGTGTTGAATCGCGCATCGTTGCTTGAGCGGCTCGACGCTGCCGGCGCTCGCGCTCGCAACCGTGACCTGCCAATCGCTGTATTGTTCATCGATCTCGACCACTTTAAATCGATCAACGATTCTTTTGGTCACCGCGCCGGCGACGCGTGTCTGCAGGCGATCATTGCGCCCATCCAGGCTGAACTGCGCCAGTCCGATGTCATCGGGCGCTATGGTGGTGAGGAGTTCGTGGTGCTCTTGAGCAGTGCCACCGCTGGCGCCGCTTACCCGGTCGCTGAACGTATCCGCGAGCGCGTGGCCAATACGCAAATCATCGGCTTTGGCAAGCCGATCAACGTGACTTGCAGCATCGGTGTTGCCGCGAGCGACACGTTGGGATTGATGGGCGAGGAATTGATCGAACGCGCGGACGCCGCCGTGTACGCGGCGAAATGGTCGGGCCGCAACTGCGTGCAGGTAGCGATGCCACTGGCCGCCTAGTTACACTTCGCGCTTAACCTAAGCGAACAACAAACATCGCAACAGCCGCTGGAGAATTCATGCGCAATCTAAGCTTGGCGCTCATCGTGCTGACCGTGACGAGTCTGCTCGTTGCCGGCACAGCCCTGGCCGCACAGGCGGCCACGGACCCGCAGTTACTGCAGTCGCGGGATATTTTTGGTCTCGAGACGGCCAGTGACGTGCAGATCTCACCGGATGGTCGGCAAGTCGTATATGTGCGCGGCAGCTACGACATCATGACCGACAAGCCACGCGCCAATCTCTGGATAGTCGATACCGACGGCACAAACCATCGCCCGCTACGGTCGGATGCGAACAATCACCGCTCGCCACGCTGGTCACCGGACGGCAGTCGAATTGTCTTTATTTCGGATGCCGAGGGTAAGCCGCAGTTGTTTGTACGCTGGATGGATACCGGCCAGACAGCGCTACTGACCAATCTGAGCGAATCACCCGCCGACCTCACCTGGTCGCCCGACGGCAAGCTGTTAGCCTTTACGCAGTTCGTACCGGGTGACAAACCGTCGTTGGCCAAACCTCCCCGAGAAGCCCGAAGGCGCGAACTGGGCACCGCCGGTCACCGTTATCGACGACGTCGTATACCGCGTCGATGGCCAGGGTTATCTCAAGAGTGGTTACTCGCAGGTCTTTCTGGTCTCTGCCGAAGGCGGCGCACCACGTCAATTGACCCGTGGCGCCTTCAATCACCGCGGTGGGCTCGCCGTCACACCCGATGGTAAACGACTACTGCTCTCGGCCAACCGCCGCGATGACTGGCAGCTCAATCCTGCCGACAGCGACATTCACGCCATCGATCTCGACACGCTCGCGATGACCCAACTCACCCGTCGCGACGGACCCGATGTGTCGCCACTGGTGGCGCCCAACGGCAAGACCATTGCGTATCTGGGCTTTGACGATCGGCGGTTGGGCCATCAGATTACGCGGCTCTACATCATGAATGCCGACGGCAGCAACGCGCGCGCTGTCAGCCAAACTTTCGAGTTCGATATAGAAGACCCGGTCTGGGCAGAGAACGGTCTGAGTCTGTATTTTGTCTACGACGATGCAGGTATTCGCCGCATCAGCAACATCTCACATGATGGCAAGAGCCGCGAAATTGCGCGGCAGGTTGGCAGCGCGGACATTGGCAGGCCCTACACGGGCGGCGGTTTCTCGGTGGCGCGTAACGGCCGCGTGGCGTTCGTGCGGAACTCCACCGCAAGCCCCGGCGATGTGGCAGTGACCGACGCGCGCGGCAAAGGCGTCCGCACGCTCACAACCCTCAACGCCGACCTGTTAGGTCACAAGACACTCGGCAAAGTTGAACGCTTGACCTGGCAATCCTCCGCAGACCAGCGCGAGATCGAAGGCTGGCTGGTCACGCCGCCGCAGTTTGACGCCAGCCGCCAATATCCGCTGATTCTCGAAATCCATGGCGGACCGTTCACCGCCTATGGACCTAACTTTAGCGTCGAGATCCAACGCTACGCCGCGGCCGGCTACATGGTGTTGTATGCGAATCCGCGCGGCAGCACCAGCTATGGTGAGGACTTCGCCAATCTCATTCACCACGCCTACCCCGGTAACGACTACGACGATTTGATGTCGGGAGTGGATGCCGTGCTTGCGCGGGGCAATGTTGACCCGCAGCAATTGTTTGTCACCGGCGGCTCCGGCGGTGGCGTGCTCACTGCCTGGATCGTTGGCAAGACCGACCGGTTTCGTGCGGCGGTGGTCGCCAAGCCAGTGATCAATTGGACCAGCTTTGTGCTTACCGCGGATATGTATAACTTCTTCTATCGATACTGGTTCTCGGCGCCACCGTGGGAGGCGCAAGACGAATACTGGCGCCGCTCGCCATTGTCGTTGGTGGGCAATGTGAAGACGCCGACGATGTTGCTAACAGGTGAAGCCGACTTTCGAACACCGATTGGTGAAGCCGAGCAGTTCTACCAGGCCTTGAAGCTGCGCGACGTACCGACGCTGATGGTGCGCTTGCCGCAGGCGTCGCACGGAATGACTGGGCGGCCCAGTCAGTTCATTGCCAAGATCGACAATATCCTGGCGTGGTTTGAGCGTTATCGGGGCGTGCCGGCGGCGCAGGCGAATTAGCGCGCGGGCAGTTAGACGTCCGGCGAGTTGCCGGGGGACCGTGCGAAGTCTGATCGGGTGTGCCTCGGCGCTGCGCGCCGGGCATGCCCTAGCTTGCACAGGGCGCGCATCTTCCTCCGGCGTCACGGCTATCGCTGGGAGGGACAGGAGCGCGCCCTGCGCAAGCTGCGGCACCCTCAACAGGCTCCGCACGGTCCCCCGGCAACTCGCTGAGCGGCGAAATCGCCCCGTCGCCTAACTGGCTAATACGACCGCGCGCGGCCGCCGCAAAGTGGCAGCACCCAGCAGACCGAGCGCCAACGAAGCGGTGGTGGCCCGCCCTCGCCGCGACACTGAGTCTGTAGTTGGTACCATCGAGCAGCGTTGCCGGATCTAGTGTCGGGCTCAGACTGCTCAAAATATCGCCCCCAGCGGTTAGGTTAGAAGCGAAGAACGTGAACGCAGTGGAGTTTATGAAGTTGGTCGCAATTGACGCGCCAGAACCAACAACGGTGAAATCCAAGGTGTAGTTGATCTGCCCGTTGGCGGCAATCTGCGGCGCGAAAATAGCTGGCGACCGACGGGGCAGCAAACGCGCGCGACCACCCATGAGTGTTGGCGCCGCACACCTGCCGGCCCATGCGTAGCCGGCGGGCGTCTGTTGAGGGTGCCGCGGCTTGTGCAGGGCGCGCTCCTGCGACGTCCAGAGACTTGCGGTGATTCCGGGGAAAGATGCGCGCCCTGCACAAACCAGGGCATGCCCGGCGCGCAGCGCCGAGGCACACCCGATCAGACGCCCGCCGGCTACGCATGGGCCGGCACGTGTGCGACTACGGCAGCTGACTACTGACCACTTGGCCGTCCTTGACGATCACCAACAGGTTTCGGGTCGGCTCTTCGAGCACCTGAACATCCTCGCCGGATTGCCCTCCACCACTAGCAGGTCAGCCATCGCGCCGGGCGCCAGGATGCCCAATGGACCCGGATAACCACTGCGCGTACCGGACAACTCCAACAGCTCACCATTCACGCCCGTCGCTTGGCTCAGGATCTCGGCGCTCGTAAACCATTTGAGGCGCGCGCCAAACTCGCGCGGCTGCAAAGTGACCACGCGCTCAGTGCCAAACAAGTCGGTGCCAAAGGCGACCTTGACTCGATATTTCTTCGCTAACAGCATCATCCGATCGAGGCCCGCTTGCACGCGCTCGGCCTTGGCGCGCACAAATAGCTGCGCGGCCGTGGGTGGCGGCGAACCCGGTGCTGCCGGACGCGAGAACACGCCACTGAACGCATAGGCCTGAGTCGAGACGAACACGCCGCGCTCGGCGATCAACTTCATCGTCGGCTCATCGACCAGATGCGCATGCTCAACGCTGCGCACGCCGGCTTCGATCGCCCGTTGCAGCGACTGGGGCGTGTAGGCATGGACGGTGACGTAGGTGCCGTAGTCGGCCGCGGCACGGACTGCAGCGCGCATCTCTTCGTCTAACAACTGAACCGAGTCGAGCGGATTGAGCGGCGTCGAGATGCCGCCACCTGCTGCCAACTTGATCTGGGTTGCGCCAAGTCGAAGCTGCTCGCGCACTGCCGCAAGCACCTGATCGACGCCATCGACCCGGGCGGTGTAGCCACGTTGCTCCAGCACGTCGGGGCGGCCGCCGTCAGCAGCCCCAGCGGCTCGACTGCGAAAATCCCCGTGACCGGCAGTCTGACTAACGATAGCGCCGGACGGAAAAATCCGCGGCCCCTCGATGACGCCTTCATCGATTGCCTGCTTGAGACCGAAGCTGGGGCCGCCGAGGTCCCGCACGGTTGTGAAGCCACGCAGCAGCGTGGCGCGTGCCGAGGCTGTAGCGCGCGCCATCACATAGTTAGCGTCCATCGACTTGATGTCATCGAAACCGGCAACCACCAGTGGATGCATGTGAACATCGATCAAACCGGGAATCACCACACGGCCGCCGGCGTCGAGAGTTCTGGCAGTCGGCGTCACCGCGCCAGCGGGCGCGTCGGCGCCAATGGCGACAATGCGGTCATCGCTAATCCAGATACTGGTGGGGGCAGTCAGCTCAGGCCGTCGGCCATCGAAAACGCGGGCATTGCTCACGACCAGCGTGATGGGCGCAGGCGCAGCCTGGGCGGCGACCGGCGGCGCTGCTGAGCCCAATCCCAACCACGAGCCAGACCAGCCCAGTTGCCTTGATACCTGCGTGCCAGACCCTCGTCATACTCCCCCCTTTGTGCCAGTAGCCCGTTTTACCTTGAGTTTGGCCCTGAAACTGCTACCCTGCGCGTCCTTTTTTTGCCGGTCAATTTACTCCCGGCAGCGTGACCCATGACCGATCCGCAACGCTCGATCCGCAACATCGCCATCATCGCGCACGTCGACCACGGCAAGACGACCTTGGTCGACTGTCTGCTGCGCCAGTCTGGCACGTTTGCCGCGCACGAAAAAATGACCGAACGCGTGATGGACTCGAACGACATCGAGCGCGAACGCGGCATCACGATTCTCGCCAAGAACTGCGCGGTGCAATACGGTGATACGCGCATCAATATCGTCGACACGCCAGGCCACGCCGACTTCGGCGGTGAGGTCGAACGCGTGCTGTCGATGGTCGATGCGGTGCTGGTGGTCGTCGATGCCGTCGACGGGCCGATGCCGCAGACGCGCTTTGTCACCAAGAAGGCGCTCGCGCTCGGCCACAAGGCCATCGTCGTGATCAACAAGATCGACCGGCCCGGCGCGCGGCCGGACTGGGTAGTCGACCAGACCTTCGATCTATTCGACAAGCTCGGCGCCACGGACGAACAACTCGATTTTCCGGTGATCTATGCGTCGGCCCTCGAAGGTTGGGCGAGTACCGATCACACGCGACGCGAGCCGGACATGCGAGCGCTGTACGAGGCGATCCTGCAATTTGTGCCGCAGCCGCCCTGTGAGCCGGATGCACCGCTGCAGCTGCAAGTCTCGACGCTGGACTACAACTCCTACGTCGGGCGTATCGGCATTGGCCGAGTGCGTCGCGGTCAGGTACGCGCGGGCCAGACGGTTGCGCTGCGCAATGGCAGCGAGGATCGAGGCACTGCCAAAATCGTCCAAGTGCTGAGTTTCAAGGGTCTGCAGCGCGTCCCGGTGGAGTCCGCCATCGCGGGCGACATCGTCGCGGTCACTGGCATCGAAGATGTGAACATCGGCCTCACGATCTGTGATCCGCTGGCTGCTGTGGGCCTGCCACCGATTGCGGTGGACGAACCGACACTCGTCATGACCTTTCAGGTGAACACCTCGCCGATGGCTGGACGCGAAGGCAAGTTCATCACGAGCCGGCAGATTCGCGAACGCCTGCAGCGCGAGTTGCAGAGCAATGTGGCGCTGCGCGTTGATGAGACGGCGGATGCGGATGTATTTCGCGTCTCGGGGCGCGGTGAGTTGCATCTCACGGTGCTGATAGAGAACATGCGGCGCGAAGGCTTTGAGCTCGCGGTCGGCAAACCGCAGGTACTCACCAAGATCATCGACGGTGAGGAGCAGGAGCCGTTCGAAGCGTTGACAGTCGACGTCGAAGAAACGCATCAAGGCGGCGTCATGGAGGCGCTTGGCTCACGGCGAGCCGAGATGCGTGATCTAACAACCGATGGCCGCGGTCGGGTGCGCATCGAGTATCGCGTGCCAGCACGCGGTCTGATTGGGTTTCAAAACGAGTTCATGAACCTGACGCGCGGCACCGGCTTGATGAGCCACATCTTCGACGGCTACGGCGTCGTCAAGGGCGACATTCCGGATCGGCACAACGGCGTGCTCATCAGCAATGAAATGGGTACCGCTGTGGCCTACGCCCTGTTCTCGCTACAGGAGCGTGGCAGGCTGTTCGCAGCCCACGGTGACCCAGTGTACGAAGGCATGATCATCGGCATTCACAGCCGCGAAAACGATCTGGTCGTCAACCCGATCAAAACCAAGAAGCTAACCAACGTGCGCGCCTCGGGCAAAGACGATGCGCTGCTGCTGACCACGCCGATCCCGGTGACGCTCGAGTACGCGGTGGAGTTCATCGCCGACGACGAACTGGTCGAGGTCACGCCGAAATCCATCCGCATCCGTAAGCGCCGCCTGCAGGAGCATGAGCGCAAGCGCGCCGCGCGCACCGAGGACGCCGCCTAGCAGCTGACCTGCGGCGACGTGACGCGAGTCACAGCATAGTTCCTGGGCGGGACGGCATTATGTCGCCTCGTATGTCTGAACCTGGTTCAAAAAACACCGCGCCTGTCCGGGTGACCGGGATCCACCCGTTCGATGCCGTGTTGGCAGACCGGCGCCTGCTCGGCTGGGGCGGCTCGCTATTGGATCTACTACGACGCCAGTGGCGAATACTGCTGGCCGGCGCGCTGGCTATCGCGCTCGTACAGCTAATTACACCGTTGCTCGCAATCAGCCACCAGACCATTGAGCTACGCCTCTGGCCGCGGCTGATCGATTCGCTCGTCGCGCTCACCTTGAGCTCGTTTGTCTATGCTGCAAGCTACGCGGCGTTGGCGCGACGCGAAGGTGCCGCCCATGGCCTTGCGCATGTCGAACCGTGGCAGTCGTTGCCGCTACGCGGACTTCTGCTGGCATCGATCTGGGGAGCCGTGGGCCTGATCCTGACCGGCGTCGCACTGCTGATCGTGTTTTCGCTGGTCAAGTTGTTTGCTAGCTCGGCGCTCAGTGGCGGCGGCCTGGCCGGGCTGTTGGCGCTCGGTTACGCTGGCGCATTATTTGTGCCACTGCTGCTCTTTTTGCTGGCACCGCTGTGGGTTGGAATGCTACTGCGCTACGCCTTGTCGTACGCTCGGATCGTGCGCACCGACGAGAGCGCATGGACCGCGTTCAGTCTGGCCTGGCAACGTGTATCCGCAGAGAACTGGCGCTACTTCTCGCACGCCTATGTCGCGATGCTGTTGGTCGCCGCGGTTCTTGCGGCGTATATCGCGGTACGTTGGGTAGCACCGGGGCCGATCGCGACCTTGACTTCGATCCTGTTAGGAATGGCGTCGTTGATGGTCACCGTAGCCGGTGCGTTCGTAGCCGAACGGGCTCTCGATCCGTCGTTGGGCTTAACATTGGGAGCGGCGCCACCATCCGATCCCGCAGCAACCCCGACCGCAGGCGCTACGGCAGCGGCAGCCAACGACAAGGCCAAGCAGGCACCGACAACGCTTGCGCCCTTGGATACGCCGACGTTCCAGAGCTTGATAGCGGCGCAAGCTCGCGATCCGCGCGAAGTGCGCACTTTGTTGGGACGTTGCACCGACCAAGTCGCCGCACTGCATGCCGTACGTCAGCAAATCCTGCCCTTGGCGCAGAGCCCCCGACTCGCCGAGGCCATTGTCCTCGTGGAAGCCGCACTGACACACGATGCGCGCCACTTTGCGAACGATCCCGACATCATCATGCCGCTCGCCAAACGTCTCGCTGCAGGAGCGCGCAGCGACCTCGCCGTGCGCTTGCTGCAACCGTTTGTCCGCGAACAGCAGCAACACAAACTCCATCTGACGGCCGCGCTCTATGCGGCGCACCTGGTGGCACAGACATTGAACAAACCCACCGTGGCCAGGCAGTTTCTCGCCAATCTCAAAAGACTCTATCCGCACGAGCCCTTGATCGATCAACAACTCAAGCGCCTGCCGACCTGAGTCGTCATACACCGCTGGCCCTCGGCGTGGCACACTCTACATCTTACTGAGTGCGCGGACCCGCCGCGCGCGGATCTGCAGGAGTCCACATGCGACTGTCCATTTTGTTGATCGCCATTGCAGTCTTGGCAACCCAGGCCGCTGTGGCTGCTGACGCCGCCGCACAACAACAGCTGGCGACCAACGCCTATCTGCGCGGTGATAAGTCTGCACTAGAGTCGTTAGCAAAGGATGTCGCCGCCTGGCGCAGCAGCGGCAGCCGCGACGAACGGTATACCGCGGCCTACGTCGAATTCCGACGTGCGCAGCTTGCCGTCGCTGCTGGCGACAAGAAACTGTTGCGACTCACGGGCGATCAATGCGTGGCAGCGAGTGCAGCTGCGATCGAAGCTGACAAGCAGTTTGCCGAGGCACACGCGCTGCAGTCAGCTTGTTACGGTTACCTGGCCACACTCGGCGGCTTCGGCGCCATTTCAAACGGTCGCAAGAGCGGCAAGGCGATGGATGCCGCAACCTCCATCGCGCCGCAGAATCCACGCGTCATCCTGGTCGATGGGATCGGACTCGGTTTCCGTCCCAAGATTGCTGGCGGTGATAAAGCCAAGGCATATGCACGGTCACGTGAAGCCGCTGCCGCTTACGATTCGATTCGATCAGTGCCGGGGGCACCGAACTGGGGAGCGCCAGAAGCGTGGTACTGGGTTGGCCGTGGCGCGGAAGATGCGGGCGACACTGCGGCAGCACGCAAGGCCTACGAACGCGCGCTCGCGCTGGTGAGCGACTTTGCGGCCGCTCGCAAGCGTCTCGCTACGCTCGCGCGCTAACACCTGCTAATTTTCCATGGCACATCGCCAGCTTGCAGTCGTGCTCGCAATTGCCGCGTCGATCACTGCGCTCGGCTGCGCAAGTCGCCAAGTTACGTCGCCAACCAAGACGCTCACCATGACGGAGATCCTGGCGGCGACCACAGCCGACGATTGGCGTCCCAATAGTCCAGACAACACGCTGTATCTGGAGATTCCGTCGGGTCGAGTCATCATGGAACTGGCGCCGAATTTCGCGCCGCGACACGTTGCCAATATCAAGGCTCTGGTGGCGGCGAAGTACTTCGACGGTCTGGCCATCACGCGCGTGCAAGACAACTTTGTGGCGCAGTGGGGCGATGCGGAGAATGCGCGGCCGACGGCGCCGGCAGCGCGAAACCTGGCGCCCGAATTCGACCGTGCCGATGGTCCGGACCTGCCCTTTACCACGCTGTTGGACGCCGATGGTTACGCACCAACGGTGGGCTTTTCTGGCGGCTTTCCCGCCGCGCGCGACGGTCGCACTCGCCGCGCGTGGCTAACACACTGCTATGCGACACTCGGCGTGGGCCGCGACATGGCCGCCGACAGCGGCAGCGGAACCGAGCTCTATGTGGTGATTGGTCACGCGCCGCGGCAACTTGATCGCAATGTCACGGTGGTCGGTCGCGTACTGCGCGGCATCGAACTGTTGGCATCGTTGCCGCGTGGCACGGGGGCAATGGGATTCTATGACCCGCCAAGTGAGCGTATCCCGATACGCTCGGTCAGACTCGCCAGCGACCTGCCGAGCGAGGCGCGCACACCGCTCGAGGTCTTGCGCACCGACACGCCGAGCTTTCAGGCCCTGATCGAATCCCGTCGCAACCGGCCTGACGAGTGGTACCTCCACCAGAGCGACCATATCGACCTCTGTAACGTGCCAATCCCCGTGCGCGACGCCACCGCGGTGGCGCTGCACTGACGTGCTATCGCCGGACGAATGGGAGGCGCTGCGGCTATCGCTCGGTATCGCGCTGCGTAGTGTGGCGGTCGGCCTGCCGCTCGCCATACTAGTAGCAGTATTGTTAGTGCGTGGCAGGTTCTTCGGTCGTCTGCTGCTCGATGCGCTGGTACATCTGCCACTGGTGCTGCCGCCCGTCGTCGTAGGCTATCTGTTGCTGGTACTGTTTGGTGTGCAGGGCCCGATCGGCGGCTGGCTAGAGAGCACTTTCGGCGTGCGCCTGGCGTTCACGCGCGCCGGCGCGGCGCTCGCAACGGGTGTCATGGCCTTTCCATTGATGGTGCGCGCGATTCGACTGTCGCTCGAATCAATCGATCGCGGCCTGGAAGAAGCCGCCCGAACGCTCGGTGCCGGTCGCTTCGACCGCTTCGTCACAATCACCTTGCCACTGATGGCTCCCGGCATACTGGCCGGCGGCGTTACCGCATTCGCCGCCGGACTCGGGGAATTTGGCGCTGTCATTACCTTCGCCGCCAATGTTCCTGGCGAGACTCGCACGCTGCCGCTGGCCCTCTATACGGCCATCCAGAGTCCCGACGGCGACGCCCTTGCCGCGCGACTTGCGGCGCTGTCATTCATGCTGGGCCTGGCCGGCCTCATCATGGCCGAGTGGTTGGGGCGCTCGCTGCAAAGGCGTTTGGGTCGTTAGCCCATGCTGGACGTAGTGGCACGTTGTCGGCGCGAGGATTTCACGCTGGACGTTGCGTTCCAGGCGCCCACGCCTGGCGTCATCGCCCTGTTTGGTCGCTCCGGGGCAGGCAAGACCACGCTCATCAATATGCTCGCAGGACTATTGCCGCTCGACCAAGGCCGTATCGCGCTCGATGACGTCACGCTATCGGACCGGGCTCACGGCATTGAAACGCCGCCCGAGCAGCGCGGCGTGGGTTATGTCTTTCAGGATGCGCGGCTGTTCCCGCATCTAAATGTCACCGGCAACCTGACCTACGGACTGCGACGGACCAAGCGATCGGTCAGCAGTACCTACGAACAAGTAGTCGCACTGTTGGGATTGGAGTCGTTAGTTGATAGACGGCCCCACCAGCTATCGGGAGGCGAGCGTCAGCGGGTCGCGCTCGGGCGTGCGCTCCTCGCGCAGCCACGTATGTTGTTACTCGATGAACCGCTGGCGTCACTCGACCAGGCGCGACGTGAAGAGCTGCTGCCGTATCTCGAGCGACTGCGCGATCAGGCACGGATTCCGATCGTCTATGTCTCGCACCAGTTCGAGGAGATCGTGCGCCTGGCGACCTACGTCGTGGTGCTCGATGGCGGACGGGTAGCGGTCGCAGGTGATCTGCCGTCAGTTGCACTGAGTCCGGCGCTGCGCGCGATAGCGGGCCCGGAAGCGGTTGGCGCGATCCTGCGCGGTCAGGTCGCGGCGGTGGATTCCACCACCGGTCTCGCCCACATCCAGATCGGCGCACAGCGACTTGCGATCGAGAATGAGAACCTAGCAGCAGGCGACTGGGTACGACTACAACTGTTAGCCCGGGATCTGGTGCTGTCGACAGTCGAACCGCAGGGCCTCAGCGTGCGCGGTGTGCTGCGCGGCAAGATCGTGGCGCTGCAAGCGGATGGCGGCCGTGCCGTACTTGTGACCATCCAAGTCGAGGACCGTCAGCTACTGGCGCGGATCACGACGGGAGCCGCCGCCGCGTTGGCATTGCAGTCTGGCTGCGGGGTCTGGGTCCTGGTCAAGGCTGTTTCCCTTCGCGGGCATGTGTTCACCGAGACTGGCCCGGACGCGACCGGCTGAGTCGCAAGCTGGCCACCGCAAGACCCCGGTCCCAAGTTAGAATCGCGCTATGGGACGCATATTCGAAGTCAGAAAACACACGATGTTCGCGCGCTGGGACCGGATGGCCAAGCAGTTCGCGCGCGTTGCCAAAGATATCAACATGGCCGTCAAGACAGGTGGTGCCGACCCTGGCTCGAACCCCTCTCTGCGCCGTGTCATCCAGAACTCGCGCGCGGTAAACATGCCGAAGGACAAGGTCGAGGCGGCCATCAAACGCGCGCTTGGCAAGGACTCGACTAACTACGCGCAGGTGATCTACGAAGGCTATGCACCGCACGGCGTCGCGGTACTGGTCGAGACCGCCACCGACAATACCACCCGAACGGTGGCCAGCGTACGCAGCATATTCTCCAAGGCCGGCGGCAATCTAGGTACCGCCAACAGCGTGTCGTTTCAGTTCCGTCACATGGGCGTGTTTCGCCTCAATCCGGCCGGCATCGATCACGATGACTTGGAGCTTTATCTGATGGACCATGGTCTAGACGAGATGGGCGAGAGCGAGAGTGACAAGGGCGAGCCGCAACTGGTCGTGCGCTGTGCCTACGGAGACTTCGGCACTGTACAGCTTGCATTGGAGAAACGTGGCGTCACGCCGATCTCGGCAGAACTCGAATACGTCTGCATCACGCCAACCGAATTGCCGGAAGACCAGGCCACCGAGGTGCTCGAATTGGTGGACAAACTCGAGCAGGACGACGACGTTCAAAAAGTGTTTCACACACTGGTCTGAGACCTTGCCAAGCTTCGCGCTCCAGCCTCACCCAGCGACGCCCTCGTCTGCCATCCGGAATGTGGAGGTGACGGTGCTGTTGACGGCGGCCGGCGAGTGGCAGCTCGCCTACCACATCGTCGGCAATCTCGATCAGGTCGTGCTGCCTGCGGTCGGCACAGCCGAGCGACGCGACGAACTCTGGCGGCACACCTGCTGTGAGCTGTTCTGCAGGATTGACGGTGCGGCGGCCTACCAGGAGTTCAACTTCTCGCCGTCTAACAGTTGGGCCGCGTATGACTTCGATGCTTACCGCACTGGACAGCGTGACTCGGTGTTGCTAACAGCGCCCATGATGCGGCTCAGCAATGAGGTTGGCGTACGACCCCTGGAGCGCGTCCTACGCCTGGAGATTGAAATGCGCGTGCGCCCTGCCATGCAACGCCAGCAGATCGGCTGTGCGACCGTAATCGAGCTCACGGACGGCTCACTCAGCTACTGGGCGCTGGCGCGTCCGCTCGATCGCCCGGACTTTCACCACCCGGCCAGCTTTGCCAAGCACCTCATCCCTGACGAGGTATTACCATGAATTTTGGTATCGACCGACTACTCACCGAGCGTGAGCTGCGCGCGCCATTGCTCGGCCGGCGCGTCGCCCTGCTCGCCCACCCCGCGTCGGTCACAGCCAATCTAACTCATTCAATCGACGCGCTCGCGGGCCTGGACGACATCAAGCTGACGGCAGCGTTTGGCCCGCAACACGGTCTGCGCGGCGACAAACAAGACAACATGGTCGAGTCGGCAGACTTCGTCGACCCGCGCTGGGGCATCCCGGTATTCAGCTTGTACGGGACCACACGCCGCCCAACGGCCGAGATGTTCACGCATTTCGACGTCTTGTTAGTCGATCTGCAGGATCTGGGCTGCCGGATTTACACCTTTATCACGACGCTGTTGTATGTGCTCGAGGAGGCAGCACGACACGGCAAGTCCGTATGGATACTCGACCGCCCGAATCCGGCCGGCCGACCAATCGAAGGACTACTGCTGCGTTCCGGTTGGGAGAGCTTTGTTGGCGCCGGGCCGTTGCCAATGCGCCACGGGCTCACCATGGGCGAGCTCGCGCACTGGTTCGTGCGCACGCGCAATCTCGAGCTCGACTATCGCGTCATCACCATGCAGCGCTGGCAACCAGGGCAAGCGCCTGGCTACGGTTGGCCACTGGGCGAGCGTGCCTGGATCAATCCGAGTCCGAATGCGCCGAACCTCTCCATGGCGCGCTGCTACGCCGGTACGGTAATGCTCGAGGGCACCACACTGTCAGAGGGCCGCGGTACGACACGACCGCTGGAGTTGTTTGGTGCACCGGATATCGATGCTGAGCAACTGCTCGGCGAGATGCACCGCCTGGCACCGCGCTGGGTACAGGGTTGTCGGCTGCGCGCCTGCTGGTTCGAGCCCACCTTCCACAAGCATGAGCACAAGCTGTGCGCAGGCGTGCAGGTTCACGTGGAGGACGAGGCTTACCAGCACGAAGCGTTCCGCCCTTGGCGGTTGCAGTCGCTGGCATTCAAGGCGTTGCGAAATCTGCAGCCCGACTATCCACTGTGGCGCGATTTCCCGTACGAATATGAGCATGACCGGCTCGCCATCGATCTGATCAACGGCAGCCCGTTGCTGCGGGAATGGGTCGACGACAGCGAGGCGACGCCCCAGGATCTCGATGCGCTCACGACAGCGGATGAAGCTGCCTGGGCTGATGAACGCGACTCCCTGCTGCTGTATCGGTAATCAACTGCAACAAAATGGCGGTCGGCAGGGTCTATCATGCAGAAGGCCCCATGCGGGGCGGTTACTGCACCGGAGCCCCTGATAATGCGACGTTGGACACTTTTCATTCTGTTGGCGCTCGGCGCCGGATTTCTGGTCGGCCTGCCGGAGCGCACCGTGTCTGCGGATCGGGCCGCGCCGCCAGCAACTGGCGCTGCATCGGCGACAGCTGTGTTCGCCGGCGGCTGCTTCTGGTGTATGGAAAAGCCTTTTGACGAACTCGTCGGCGTCACGCAGACACTGTCGGGCTATAGCGGCGGTCAAAAGCTCAACCCCACCTACGAGCAAGTGTCCGCTGGCACCACCGGCCATGCAGAGGTGGTGCAGATCACCTACGACCCGAGCAAGGTGAGCTATCAACAACTGCTCGATGTGTTCTGGCGCAATGTCGATCCGTTTGATGCGGGCGGACAGTTCTGTGACCGTGGCTCGCAATACCGCTCGGCCGTCTTTGTCGCGAACGCCAGCGAGCGACAGGCCGCGGAAGCTTCCAAAGCGGCGCTCGAGCAGCGCTTTGGCCGCAAGATCGCGACGCAGATACTCCCGGACGCCAAGTTCTACGCGGCCGAGGACTACCACCAGAACTACTACCAGAAGAACCCGCTGCGGTATCGTTACTACCGTGGTGGTTGCGGCCGCGACAATCGGCTTGAAGCTGTTTGGGGCGATGAGGCGCGCGGCGAGCAAGTCGTGGCCGCCCGCAACCAACATTGACTGACTCGATATTGACTAACAAGGCGAACTGACATGCAGCGTCGAAATCTACTCCTGACACTCGCGGCAGCCAGTGGCGCCGCGCTGACTATTGCACGCTTGCCAGCCCGCGCGGATGCCAAGGCTGGCCGCTTCGAGATCGAGAAGACACCTGTGGAGTGGCGCGAGATCCTGACGCCGGAGCAGTACCGCGTGTTGCGCGACCATGGAACAGAACGTGCCGGTAGCAGTCCGCTCGACAACGAAAAGCGTGCCGGTACGTTTCATTGTGCGGCCTGTGATCTGCCATTGTTCGCATCGGCTACCAAGTACGACAGCGGCACCGGCTGGCCGAGTTTCCATACACCGCTCAAGAACGCGATCGGTACCTCGATCGATCGCAGTTTCTTTTCCACCCGGACCGAGGTGCACTGCCGTCGCTGCGGGGGGCACTTGGGGCACGTGTTTGACGATGGCCCCCGTCCCACTGGCCTGCGCTATTGCATGAACGGCGTGGCGATGAAGTTCGTTGCTGCTGGTTGACCCGGCCGACTAGCGAGTTCGACATGCGTGACACAACCGTCACTGTCATAGGGGCCGGCATCGCTGGCCTCGCCGCAGCGCTGGCGCTATTGCGCGGCGGCCAGGGCGTGCGCGTGTTCGAATCGGCTCGAGAACTGGGCGAAGTCGGTGCCGGGCTGTCCATCACGCCCAACGCCGGGCAGGCACTGGTCGCACTCGGACTCCGCGCTGAACTCGATGCCATGGGCAGCAGACCGCCGCTCGGCGTCATGCGTCACTACGCCAGCGGCAAGGTGCTGGTACGGTTGGAGCAGGACCAGAGCGTCGCACAGTACGGCGTGCCGCTGTATCACGTCCATCGGGCTGATCTGCACCGTGCGCTCGCCGACGCCGTGCGAACAATCGACCCTGCTGCCATCGAGCTCAACCACGAACTCGTTGCTATCGAGCAAGACAGCCGAGCAGTCCAGGCGCAGTTTCACAATGGCCGCTCTATCAGCAGCGACTGGTTGTTAGGGGCGGACGGGATCCGATCGGTGGCGCGCCGGGCCCTATTTGGACCGGATGAACCGACCTTCACCGGCTATGTCGCTTTCCGCGGCCTGGTAGACGCAACCGAACTGCCGGCAGAGTATCTGGACCCACCGCTCGCGATGACAATCGGGCCGGGGCGCCTGCTGATGCGCTACCCTCTGCGTCGCGGCCAGCTGCTCAATATCGTGGCGATTGCGCGTCGCGCCGCCTGGACTGAAGAGGGCTGGTCGGTGGCGACACCGGTGAGCGAGTTAGCAGCCGAATTCGCCGACTTCGACCCGCAGTCGCGCGCCATCCTGAGTCGAATCCCGGCCGACGGGTGTTTCAAGTGGGGGTTGTTTGACCGCGACCCGATGCCCACCTGGACCTGCGGTCGCGCGACGCTCGCCGGCGATGCGGCCCACGCGATGCCGCCGTTTACTGGCCAGGGCGCGGTCATGGCGCTGGAGGACGGTGTGGTGCTGGGCCGTGCCGCGTCGGCGGCGCAGGACATTGCGGATTGCCTGCGACGCTACGAACAAGCCCGCCATGCGCGCACGGTGCGCGCACTCGAGATGTCACGCGCGCGGGCCCATCTTTACTTTGATGACGACCCAGGTGAGCAGGTACGCGCGTTGGGCGCTGGCATGCGCGAACTGCGTAGCCTCTACGACTACGATGCGGGTCGCGTGCCAGTCTAAGGTTTGCCAGTCTGCCGTTTGCTGGCCATACCCAGCGCATTGGCATGAAACTGCAGATGCTCGTCGATAAACGACTGAATAAAGAAATAACCGTGGTCGTAACCGTCGTGCAGCCGATAGTCCAATGACTGTCCGGCACGCTTGCACGCCGCCACAAACAACTCTGGACGCAGTTGCTCGAGAAGAAACTTGTCGGCGCCGCCCTGATCAATACGAATGGCGCCCTGCACAGTCCCCGCGCCAACGAGTTCGTTCGCGTCATAGCGACGCCAGGCGTCGCGATCGTCGCCCAGATAGCCCGCAAAAGCCTTTTGACCCCAGGGCACCTGACTGGGCGAGGAGATCGGCGCAAATGCGGATATCGAGCGGTATCTGTCAGGGTTGCGCAGGCCCAGCACCAACGCGCCATGACCGCCCATCGAATGACCCATGATGCTCTGGCGGCGGCTTTCTGCCGCAAAATTCTCGCCGATGAGCGCCGGCAACTCGTCAGCCACATAGGAATACATCCGGTAGTGCTGTGCCCACGGCGCTGCCGTCGCGTCGACGTAGAACCCCGCGGCGAGCCCAAAGTCCCAGGTTGCGTCATCGCCCGGCAAACGCACCCGCGGACTCGTGTCAGGGGCCACCAGCATCAGACCGAGCGCAGCGGCAGACCGCAGTGCATTTGCCTTGGTGACAAACGTTTCTTCGTTGCAGGTCAGGCCCGCCAGGAAATACACCACCGGGACCGGCATCGCCGCGGCCGCAGGTGGCTCGTAGACGGCAAATCGCATTGCTGCGCCGACGCTAACTGAATCATGTTGGTAGTAGCCAAGCCAGCCACCGTGTGCACGGTGTCGACTCAGGGTCTGCACGTCGCTCATCGGCTCACCGCCTTCAAAACGTGACAACACTACGGATCGATTCACCACTATGCATCAGCTCGAAGGCATCGTTGATCTTCTCGAGCGGCAGCGTGTGGGTGATCAGGGGATCGATCTCGATCTTGCCGTCCATGTACCAGTCGACGATTTTCGGCACATCGGTGCGACCTCGCGCACCGCCGAAAGCCGTGCCTTTCCAGACACGGCCGGTGACCAGCTGAAAGGGTCGAGTGCTGATTTCCTTACCAGCACCGGCAACGCCGATGATCACTGAGACGCCCCAGCCACGGTGACAACACTCGAGTGCCTGGCGCATCAAATCTACGTTACCCACGCATTCGAACGAGTAGTCAGCACCCCCATCGGTGAGTGCGACCAGATGCGGTACCAATTCGCCACGCACTTCCTGCGGATTGACGAAGTGCGTCATGCCAAACCGCTCGGCCAGCGCCTTGCGGGCGGGATTGATATCCACACCCACGATTTTGTTAGCACCTGCGAGCCGTGCGCCCTGAATGACGTTGAGCCCAATGCCGCCCAAACCGAACACGACAACATTGTCGCCCGGCTCCACGCCAGCCGTATTGATCACGGCACCGATCCCGGTAGTGACACCACAACCGATATAGCAGACCTTGTCGAACGGCGCGTCCTCACGAATCTTCGCCACCGCGATCTCAGGCATGACGCTGTAGTTAGAGAATGTGGAACAACCCATGTAGTGATGGATCTTCTCGCCGCCAATCGAAAACCGGCTGCTGCCATCGGGCATCACGCCCTGGCCCTGGGTCGATCGGATGGCGGTACAGAGATTGGTCTTTTGCGACAAACACGACTTGCACTGCCGGCATTCGGGCGTGTAAAGCGGAATCACGTGGTCGCCCTGCTTGACGCTGGTGACCCCCGGGCCCACATCGACGACGATCCCGGCACCTTCATGGCCGAAAATAACCGGGAAGAGGCCTTCTGGATCGGCACCGGAACGCGTGAACTCGTCGGTGTGACAGACACCCGTGGCGCGCATCTCAACCAGCACTTCGCCGGCACGGGGCCCGTCCAGATCGACCGTCGCGATTTCCAGCGGCTTACCCGCCGCCCAGGCGAGCGCTGCACGTGTTTTCATTCCAAAGGCTCCGCGATATCGGAAACCTCTAGTTTGCCACGTCCGCGACTGCGAGAACCGTGCAGCTAGCTCGCGTGCGCGATCGGCGACGAAATCTGCTCGCCAAGCGACGCGAGCACGTCCGCCAAAGGCGCGGGACGTGCGATTGCAAACCCTTGCCGGAATTGCACGCGCAGTTGCGTCAGGCGCTTGCGGATGGCTTGCGTCTCGACGTATTCCGCCACTGTGACGATACCCATGCCGTCGGCGAGCTGCACGATGGCGCGCACGAGCGCTTCGGAGCGAGTGTTGCGTTCAATGTCGCGCACATACGAGCCATCGAGTTTGATCGTGCCGATATCGAGACTCTTGAGATAGGACAGAGAATTGACGCCGGTACCAAAATCGTCGAGTGCAAAACGCACGCCTTCGGCGCCGAGCCGGCGCATGAACTTCTGCACGCGCTCCATATTGGCGGCCGCAGCCGCTTCTGTCATTTCGAGGACGAGACGCGAGCCGTCGATCCGGTACTCCGCGAGCGCCTCCAGCATGAACTCGAGAAACTGCGGCTCACAAATGGTCGGACCCGACAGGTTGATCGAAACGTTGAGCGACGAATCCGGATGGTCAGAGAAGTGTGCGTGTAGTTGCTTGAAAGCCCGCGTGACCACAGCGCGGTCTATGTCGGGCAGCATCTGGTAGCGCATCGCGGCGGACATGAACGCTGCCGGCTCCACGATGGCGCCCTGCTTGTCACGCAGTCGGACTAACAACTCCTAGCTCGGCGACAAAGTCTCATTCAGCAGTGGGACGATCGTCTGCGCGTAGAGTTCGATGCGCCCTTCTCGCAACGCGTCCTGCAAGCCTCCGATTGCCGCGACGTCATCATGACGGCGCAGCATGCTGGCGTCCTGTCGCTGATAGATTTCGATCCGATTGCGGCCACGGTCCTTGGCTGTGCGGCAGGCCAACTCCGCTGCCGCGAGCGTCGCATTCAGCGTCTCACCGCCGACGCTGGCGGGGGCGATGCCCCAAGACATGGTGACGGCGTGGCTTGAACCAATGTGCTCCACACTGCGCACCGCCACGTCTTTACCGATATCGGCGACTAACTGGCGCGCCTGCTCAGCGGTTCTATCGGGCAGAAACGGCGTAAATCGGTCACCGGAGCCGCGACTGGTCGCGGCAGACTCGCGGCGAAGGCGCGCGCGGATCGCCGCCGCGGCATCACGAATAACCCCGTCGCCGGCTTCAAAGCCCGCGATGTCATTGGCGAGGTGCATGCGATCGATATTGCCGTAGGCGATGCAATAGTTGCGTCCCGCCGGACTGGTCGTTAGCCAGTTGTCGGTCGTCGCTTGGAATACCGGAGCCGCCAACAAACCTGATAGTCGCGCATCTACCGATGCATTGGCACGCGCCAGCGACAAAGCGAATTTCTCCAGCTGCCGCATGGCGGAATCATCAAATCCGGGTGCATCTGGGCGATTGATGGCGACCATTGCCGCAACGACGCTGCCGGTGGCATTTCGCAACGGTACAACGATCACCTTGCAGGCGATCGGCGCACCCTCAGCATGACGCACGCGATTGGTCACGATCGGCGCACCGTCTGCCACTGCGCGCCGCGCCAGTTCCTGGCCCACAATACGTAGCTGGCCGACCGCAAACTCGCGCTCGACGTCATCCTTGGCCCACAGTTTGCGCGACCGCGAGTCTGCAACGACCACCGCGACGGCCGAGCAGTCGAGCCGAGTGCAAGCTTGGCGCAGAACGTCTGCGGACGGATCGATCTTGGTGGACGACATTGGGGCAGTAGGCAGCGGTACTCGGTCGATGCCTCAACCTTATGCAAATCGGTTCTGTTGCGGTGCGAACCGGTGCGCAGCTTACGTTACGCCGGCAATTTTCAGCCTCGCAGACTGCGACTCAGGTCACAGTTGCCAGCTTAGAACCAGCCGTAATTGAAGCTGACGCTGACACGCTCTTTATCGACAGTGTTGGCCGGGACTTCGTGACGCAGCCAGCTCTCGAACAGTACAACCTGGCCAGGCTCCGCGGGTATCGTGACCCAGGTCTGATTCTCGATGCGGCAGCTCGCCTGCCGCGGCGGCGCGGCCATGTAGCGATCGAGCCGCGGGTCTTCCAGTTTGAGTCCCGGCGACTTCGCGGGTGCCACGACGTAGTAAGTGCCACTGATGGTCGCGTGGGGATGAAGATGCAGGCCGTGCATAGCATGCCGCCCCATGATGTTCACCCAGCAGTCGGTCATCGCAAGCTCGCATCCGGTCATTTCAAATTCCAGAGCGCGCGCGAATTTGTGCACGTGCGGCCGGATACGCCGCTCGAGCTGCTCGAACAGAGGCGTCCACAAATGCAGCTTGTGCATCGAGCCGTAGGAAGTAAAGCCGCCCGGATAGTTAGTACGTGACCAGCGCCGACCGGCGACATCGTCTTGCCTAATCTGCTCACTTTGACGCAGCAACTTGCCGTTTAGGATACGCGCGACTTCGCGTGGCAGCTTCGCCGTGTAGACCTGGGTCGGAAAAAGCGTACGCAGCGTCATTCAAGCCCCCTACCGAACCAGCCGCGCAGGGGCGACGCCGCGCCGCCAGCGCATTGAAATGCAACCGTCGCGACCAGCCCGAACCATGCCGATAAGGTTGATTTCATTCGGACTCTCCTCAGGCAGCACTACGATCACAGGGGGTGGCCGTGCGCATTATAGTCAGGGCCACCCGCCGAACGCTCGCGCTGCGGACAGACCGGCGCGCGGCAGCCGGCTAGCCGGTGCATAGGGCAAATAGGCTGTATATTCAGATCAAACACTAGAACTAGATTGGGGGAATGCAATATGGCCGCGACGGGTTTGCAGAAGTATTACCAGGCACCGCTACCCGCGATCATCGCGGTGCTGGTGGTGTTTGTTTGGCAGGGTCTCGGCCACTTTGTGATGCACCAGATGCAGCACGCTTGGTTCCCCAATAACGTATTCACCGCGGCCTTCATCATGGGCGTCATTGGCGTGATGATGGTCTGGCACGGTCGTGATAAATCTGAGAATGCCGCGACCATGCTCGGCTTTGTCGGCGGTAGCATCATCTGGCTCTCCTGGATCGAGTTCAGCTTTGTCTATGTCGCGCAGGATCTGGGCGTCGATGCCGTCCGCTGGGGCGCCAAGGACACTTTGGGGAATACCGCGTCATGCTGTCCTCGGTCGGGGTCTTGCTCGGCACGCTGATTTTCTTCTTTTTCAATCGTGAAACGCGTTGCAATGCCTTCATGTGGTTGCATCGCAATCTCGGTCTCAAGCCAGGCGAGAAGTCATCCGGCCAGGCGCGCAACCTCTGTTCGATCGTGGCGATGGAAACGATCTACGTCACCTGGTTCTTCTATATCGTCTTGCTGGTCGTTTACAACCCAGCCTTCTTCGGCACGGATCACTGGATGGCGTTCGTGGTTTGTGGTCTGTCTTTCATCTGGGCGGCCTATCTCGTGCAACGGCTGTGGTGGTTTCAACGCATGGCACCCGCGCTGCGCTACGCCATTCCCACCGCGATCATCGGCTGGAATGTCATGGAGATCCTCGAGAAGTGGGGACATCTGGATGAAATCTGGGTGCAGCCGGAGAAATACGCGCTGCAGATCGGCATCGCGATCGCAGCCTTCGTGGTGGTGATTGTGCTGGCGATACTGAGCCCGGCGCGGCGGATCATCGATCGCCGCCAACAACCGGCTAACGACGCAGCCTAGTACCAAGCGACTGATTTGGGCCGCGCGCGCCGTCTCACAGCGTGCGGCGGCGCTCCTGCGCACGGCTGCATCGGCAGCCGGTTGCGGAGCGCAATATGCACCAGACAGCGGAATCCAGGTCCTGGCCCCTCATCGTACTGCTGTGCCTGGTCCCGCTGTGGTGTGTCGGCCTGTTCGGGCGCAACTATTGGACACCGGACGAGCCGCGCGAAGCCGATATCGCTTGGCGCATGAGCCAGCAGAGTGATCGGACACTACCGATGTTGGCTGAGCGGCCGTTCCTGGAAAAGCCGCCCCTGACCTACTGGATGTCAGGTGGCGCCATGACATTGTTAGGCGCTTCCCCTGCGGCGGCCAGACTACCAAATCTGCTCTATGCGATGGTTGCAGCACTTGCGGTTGGCGCGATCGGGTTTTCGATGGGCGGCAACCGAGCCGCGATCGTGGCTGCATTCAGCTTTGCAAGTTCGTTCCTGATTTACCGAAGTTTTATTTGGCTCGCGCCCGATGCAGGCTTACTGGCCGGCGTCAGTATTGCATTGCTCGGCGCGTACCACGGCTACAGGAGTCCGCGCGGTAGGCGAAAGTTTTTTTGGTACACATTGATGCACCTAGGTGCGGCGATCGGTTTCATGGCCAAGAGCGCTCCAGGCATGCTTGTGCCCGCGTTAGCATTGTTTACTGTTGCACTTTGGGATCGGCGTGCAAAGGAGCTGCTGCGTTGGGAGCTTTGTGCAGGGTTCGTTCTGCAGGCAACGATCATTGCACCGTGGCTTTGGGCAGTTTTTCGCGAACCGCTAGGCGTCGATGCGTTGCGCGTACTGTTCTGGAACAACCTGGCCGGTCGTTTCGTTGCTGTGAACGCGCCGCTCGAACTGCAGTATGCCGACGGACACCCCAACTATCCCGGCAAGTATTGGCTTGAGCTGGGTGTCTACATGTTGCCGTGGTCGCTGTTGTTATTAGCGGCGATCCGGCGGGGCTGGCACGCCGTCCGCAGCGAGTCAGCGACTCGTGCCGCGTGGCGCTTCGCGGTCGCAGCAACAGTGCCGTGGCTGCTAATCTTAACGGCATCCACCACCGCGCGTGATATCTACGCTGGTCCAGCGATGGTCGGCTGTGCACTCTTGCTCGCTCTGTGGGCCAGCGAACTACCGCAAGAACTATCACGCGGCGATCGCTGGGCGTTGCGCGGCACGGTTGCGCTGGTCGTCACAATTCTCTCGATCGTGGTGTTGGGTCTGATCACGTTTGCGACCGCGGCTGCGATGCACAAGCAGCCCGCCACGTCGCTGGCACTGGGTGCTGTGACTCTGATCCTGGTCGCTGGCACTGCGATCTTTGCAACGCGCGGTACCACCGAGCGCTTCGGTTGGCAGGAGAAGCTCAGCGGAGCCTTCATCGCGTACGTCGCCACCATTCTCATTGGTGCCGCGGAGCTGATGCGTGCCTTGACGCCGTGGTACGACTTGCCGCGAATCGCGGCGGCGATCCACGCTGATGTGGCCACTACACCTTGTGGCCTGTTGCAACCGGACGAAACGACGATCGCGATGCTGGACTACCAACTGCGCACATCCTGCGAGCTACTCAAAGGGCCAGCGAGCGACAGCGTGGCCGCAGCGGCGGACTGGTTTCGACAGCATGGCGAACACAGTCGACTCGTTGTGCGCCTGCCCGGGCGTGCGCGCGGAGAAGTGTCGGATTTGTTGGCCGAGCTGAGTATCTCACAGCGGCCGCCACGCGACGGACTTGCGGGCGAATTAGTTGATCGCCAGATTGCGCGTATCGACAAACGTTACGACACGCCTCATGGCCGCCGCTACGCGCTACTGGCACCGGTCAGCTCAATCGACGGGACTGCCCTTACGGCACGACCTAGAAGCGACGCTTCGTTTCCACGATGAACTGAACGTTCTTGATTGACGGGTCGCCGTCGAGCGGAAAGGCCACGTCGAAGTGCAGCACGTTGCCCAGTGCGGAGCGACTGTTGCCTAGCCGTAGTCCGAAACCGATGTCCTTCAGCAGGCCCTGCGACGGTGTGCCGAGCGGGTCGCGGCCCCAGGTTTGCCCCATGTCATAAAACACGGCGCCACCGACGTTGAATAACTGGAATGGATACCAGTTGCTAAAAAGACGTTGTTCGGCCGTGAACGACCAGCTGCCCTTGCCGGCTTGGTAGCGCAGCGGATAGCCACGTACTCCCGTGTCTCCGCCTAACAAGACTTGCTGGTCTATATCGAGATTCGAGCCGGCAGTTGCAGCGAATCCCAGAAAAAATAGCCGGCGCGGTGACTGCCGAAAATAGTACCGAGCCTCGCCGCTCAGCAGGCCGTTCGCAATTGAACCGCCTTCCAGGCGACTGCTCGCGTTTGCATCCAGCAACAACGTCTGCCGGTTGGACAGCGATAGACCCTTGGCAACTCCCCCAGACAGGATCGCGGCATTGCGATCGGAGCCGAGCGAACTGCTTGCCAAACCGAGCGAGGCTCGCCCACGCCAGCCCAGCGAGAAGTCCTCGGTGCGCTCGATCTGATCGCGATTCAGCGCGGTCTGAAATTCATCCTGTAGCCACTCGGCCGCAACCCAGGGATAAGCCAGCTTGCGATCGCGCGGCAGTAGCCGTGGCGGATCGACACCCGGGGCAGATCCAAACGAACTGTCGTCATAGGTGAAGCCGACTGTGTAGCGTCGTACCCAGCCGTCTTGCAGACCTTTTGATTGTCCCCAGAATACACTGGCATACGTGCGACTGACTTCGTATTCATCAATAACGTCGCCCAAGTCATAGCGTGAGTCGACGCGCAGATCGTCGCTCGCCGACACGCCGGCGGCCCAGCGCGTGTCGAGTGAATAAAACGGCCGCGTGAGTTGCAGTGAACTCAGTTGACCATCGCTATTGTCGGAGTAGTTGACAGCGAGATCCCACCAGCTGCGGCCGAGCTGGCGATCGCGATAAAAGATGTAGGTAGAATCCCGATCGACTTCCGAGCGGAAGCCCAACCCAAGTTGGGTGCCGAGCCCAAGAAAGTTCAGTTCCTCGAGTTCAAAACCGGAGGTGTTTTTGCCGCCCTTACGGCCAAACGAAACGCCGGGGTTGAACGTCCAAACATCCTGGGTGATCACTTCGATATCGACCAGACCATCGTGGTAGGCGACCGGCCTGACATGCGCGTCGCGCAGGTAGCGCGTGTCGCGCAAGATGCGTGCTGACTCCTCCAGCAGACGACCGTCATAGGCGTCGCCGCGACGAAACAGCAACTGGTCCGCAATGGTCGCTTCGCGCGTCAAGATGTGCAGGCGATTGCCCAACCGAAACAGCGCGGTATTCTCGTCGGCGCCGCCCGGATCGAACAGTTGGCGCAAATTGAAGCGAATCTCACCGATCCGCGCGCCCGCTGCCACCAGCTCCGCATCAGTCGGTAGTCCCTCCGGCCGAGGGTACGTCAGCCGCTCCGCGCGCGCGCCTATCTTGGGCAGCACCCTGGCGGAACTGCTGACGCTGACATAACTCAGCAGCAGCCCCAACAATGCCGCGCTGACCGCCGCTCCCCGACGAACGTCCCGTAACTCATTCATCGCGCGTTAGACGTCGCAGTAGCGTCTCGTCAGTCGCTGCCCCAGTGGAAAGTGAACCCCAAATTGGCCACCAGCGGCAGTGAATGGCTGGTCTCGAGCAACGGCAATTGACCCGGCTCGTCTGGCTGATCCAAATCCAAGCAACACTCATTTTGCAGATTGGAAATATTCGTCAACTCGATGAAGGTCGATAATTCCCCGACGGTTGTTGGATGGCGCCAGCTAGCACGCAGATCAACTGTCAAGAAATCCGCCCAGCGTGCCGAATTGCGCTCGCCCAATACCAAAGCGCCACTCGACCCGACTGCGGAGGTCACGGCTCGAACCGGCGTTCTCGGCCACCCGCTGTGCCAGCCGCCAAGCAGCGCGATACTGGCGCGCGAACCCGTCCAGGTGAGGCCCGCGTTGACCGCCCACGGTTGATCCCAACTGCGAGAGACCTCCCGGCCATCAATCTCGTCGTTGACGCTCGCCGCCGTAACGCTGGTCCAACCAGCGAGACGCTCGGCCAGCGGCGCATGTAGATTGAATTCAACACCGCTCGCCTCCGACGCGCCTGGCGTGAGTCGTACTCGGTCTGGCGTCGAATCCGGCAGCAGTCCAAGCGGATTGAGCAGATTGTCGAAATAACTACTGGTTGTGGTCCACCGCTTGCGATAGCCCTCGAGAGACCAACGTACCCCACCGGGATCGCCGCGGGTGATGCCAACCACCGTGTGTACGGCGACCTGTGTGGGGTCAGGCGTAAGCTGTGCTTCCTCGGTGCGCCACTCATCGACCCGCTGTGCCTGCGTGAACTCGCCCAGCGAAGCGTAAGCGCGCCAACGTTCGCTCAGATCGAACCGTAGATTGAGTCGCGGACTGAGATTCGTGAACCTGCCGCCAGGTCGATAGTCTTCGGCGTCAAAGCGCAGGCCAGCTTCGGCTTCGAACCGGGTCCAGCGCCGTCGGGCTGACAAGTGGGCTGCATAGCTGAATGCTTCCGGACGAGCGCTCGAGGACTCCTCTTCCACCTCGTCGCGCCCGAAAGCTTGCGCCGCAACGAGTTCGAACTGACTACTCCGCGAATACGAATACGGCGCGCGCGAGGTGGCGATGGAGGCACCAAAACTAGCCGACAATGCGTCATCTATCTGCCAAGTCCAGTCCGAGTCGAGTTGCCGCCGCTCGATCTTGCGCTCATCAGCAATTTCGCCGGTTCCCAGCCAGGGCCGATCGAGCGTACCCGCGCGCGTACGCTCAGCAGTGGTCGATGCGAGTACCGTACGGACTGACAGGCGTTCGTTCCAGCGGTATTCATGCCGCAGCCAAAGGTATTCATCTCGATACGATGCACGCGCAGTTTCCTGTTCTGCCTGCAGCGAGATGCTGTCATCGAGCAGCAGCCAACCCAGCGACCAGTCGGTGCGCTCACTGGGCGACCAGCGAATACGCCCCAACGTATCCGCAAACTCAGGGCGGCCGATATCCGCGTTGAGCGGCTCGAGTACCAAATCGATGATGCTGCGTCGCGCCGTCACCAGCCACTCCAGTGGCCACCGCTCGCTACTACCAACACTGGAGCCACCCGCGGTCAGCAAACTGAGCGAGACGGAGTTCTCGTACCCTGTTGAGCGGGATCGCGGCGTGATATCGATGACGCCGCCCGAGCGCGTACCGTACTGAACCGGAAAGCCACCGCTATAGACTTCCATGTGCTCCACCGCAGCCGGATCGATTGCGCTGATCAAGCTCTGAAAGCTCTTCAGATGAAATGGATCCAGCAGCGTCACACCGTCGAAGCGGATCAACACATCCTCGGAGAGTGAGCCTCGAATGTAAGGGCGTGCCGAAACGCTCGACGCCAGACCTGGCAACGCGCGCAGGGCGCGCAAGGGATCGTCCTGACTACCGGGGACCATCTCGACGTCGGTGGACGTTACCAGCCGCGGTTCGCCGATCCCGCGCCCCGCGATGGCATAACGACTCGCGTAGACAGAAACCGCGGTCAATGGCTGTTCCTCGACGGGACTCGGCTGTGGCGTCGCTTGCACCGGTACTGCGGCGCGCGTGATCACGTAACGATTGGGACCAATGGCGCGCAATGCGAGCCCATGCGAAGCGAGCACATCGATTGCACGCTGCAGTGGCGTCGAGCTACTTTTCGACCGACCCTCGCTCGCCGGCGGTGCAGGCAGTCCTGGCGGAACCAAGTCAGAGCTGTATAGGACATCCACACCGGTGTCCTCCAATGCCTGCAAAACTGCCTCGACCGTTTCTTGCGGGACACTCGCCGACATGCGATCGGCCGCCAGCGCCGCGACGCTCGCGAGACTCAGCAATAGCAAAAAGAGACTATTTCGAAACGGGTGGCGATCCACCCGCAGAGCTTACCCGGATCTCGCCTTCAGGTAGATCGAAATGCAGCGCCGTAGTCTGTATCACGGTCGATAGCGCCTCGAGCGACGTCAATCCGCGTATCGAGCCATGCAGCATGGTCACCGCGATCCGCTGCTCGGTACCCTTGTCTGCGACCACCAGCTTGCGTCCCGTCTCGCGCGCAACCCACGCCAGAAACTCCGCCAGCGGACGGCTCTCGATGTCGAATTCCGGCGCGAGTGCCTCCACCCAGGCCCACTCACGACCCGTCGTGGTGATGGACTCACGTGTCGCTGTGCCATCGCCGTCGATCAACAGCGAAGTACCAGCCGTAGCGATATCTTCCTGATCACCGCGCCGCCAAACGACGCTGCCCTCACGCACTCGCACCTGGGCACGTTTGCCTTGCGTCATCACAGTGAATTGCGTACCGAGATGCATGAACTCACCGGCTGTCGTCTTGACAACAAAGCGTGTGTTCTGCGACTCACTCGGCAGAATGTCGAGGTAGATCAAGCCGTCTTGCAGCTCGATCAAATCTCCCGCCAGAATCTTCAGGCGCGTGCCCGCCGCGAGGCGCAGCGTACCCGCCGCAGGCAGCGTTACCAGCGCATTGCCCACCACCTGCAGGTCCTGGCCGGCTGTCAGTGCTGCGCCGCTCGCCAGCGCTCGCGTCCGCCCAAACGACAGGCGCTCGTTGACGACGCTCGGACTCGTCTGCAGCTGTCCCAGGACAGCACCTTGCTGTGATGATCGGTCACTACCGACTAACTGCCAACCCACGGCTAGCGAAACAACAGCCAGCGCTGCCGCTGCCGCCAACCGCCACCTACCGCTAGTTCCGCTTGCACGAGCCGTCGCGCGTTGATCCTGGTTGGTGGCGACACGCCACTCGGCCTCTGTGGCAGCACGAATGCGTTGCATCGCATCGTTCGACAGCGGCTCGGCACGCAGCCCCTGCCGCAAGGCCAGTTCCGCTGGATCTTCCACTAGCTGACCCTCGCTCATGGCGCATTCTCCGCTCTGGCTGTACCAGCTGAACCCGTATCGCCGCCGTCGAAGTCGTCCTCGCTGACCCAACCATCTCTAAATGCACTGCGAGCGCGCGCCAACAACGACTGCGCCGCGCTCTCGCTCAAGCCTAGAATGGCAGCAATCTCTGCAACGCCGAGATCGTCCCCGTAACGTAACTCGAGGATCCGGGCGTAACGGGGCGGCAGCGCGTTGACACTGCGTCGCACTGCGCTGCGTGTCGAATCCGCGGCGCATTCGTCGAGCGGATCGCGATAGTCGAGCAACTGCACTGGTATGGCGCTTGGCTCGGCCTCGACCATTGCATCCAGACTGGCTACCTCAGGTTGCCGTGCCGCCTTGCGACGCGCGTCGGCGAGCAGGTTGCGGCAAATCTGACAGAGCCACGTGAAGACTGTGGCGTCCCCACGGAACTGCGACAGATTGCGCATGGCATTGATCAAGGTCTGTTGCACGACGTCCTCTAAGGCGCTGGCATCGAGCGGACTGCGGCGCGCGGCAAATGCTGCAAGCCGACTAGCATAGGCATCAAAGAACTGCCCAAAAGCTCGCTGGTCGCCCGCCTGCATACGCGTCAGCAATTGCTGCTCGTCAGTCAAATTGACTCCTGCCCGCTCTACCCGCTTTAGACGTCACGCCTATTACAGATCATTCGCGACTGTTTTTCGTCGCCGCAGCGATGTTTCCACGGCAATTTTGCAAAATTTGTCGGCGTAAACGACAGCGGCAACGCTATCGGGACGTCTCACAGAGCATGCGTGCGTCCCATCTCGCCCTGCAGGCCCTCGCGTTGCCTTTTGCGCTTGCGCCGCTGGCGGCAAGTGCCGCCACGGAAAGTATCGCTTTCGTGGCCGAACACATCCCCGAAATCGCGATGGACAACCGCTATGCCACACTGCCACTGTGGGGCGGACACGATGCTGCGGAGCCGCGCCCTTGGCAGCTCGGCGCTACCGCGGGTTATGCGAGTACGGCTGCGGGCGGACTCGAACTCAGTGGCCCTTTGCTGGCACTCGCTGTCGATCGGAAGTTCACAAAGACCTGGCGCGCTGCGATGTTCGGCTTTTTCGACGACTTGGCGTTCTCGTCCGGCGGACTCGATAGCAGGCCACTCGAGGCGTCTATCTCCGGTGGGCTGCCCTTCGCCACGCCGGTGGCTGGCGCGTTCTCTGAGCTCGGCGGCTCATCACAGCACTTGGGTCTAGGAGTCGCAGTGCGTCACTCCACCGAGCGCCGGATACTTGGCTCCTTTCAATGGACTGCGGGTGTGATGTGGGAACGAATTGCGCTACGTGATTTTGCGTTGCGCTACCGCGTTGTCGATGGCCCGGATGCCGGGGCCAGTGGCCGCCTCGACTACAGCGCGACTTACCGCTTCGTTACACCGTTCGCGGGTATCGCCTGGCCTCGCGATCACGGCAACTGGCGTTCACAGCCGCATGTACAATTGGCGATGCCGCTGCCGCGCCGCGGATTCGTCGAGCGCATCGTCGCGGATCAGCTCGACGTCCGCAGCGACACTGCCGACATCGGCGATCGACCTTTCGGCGATCCGTCCGTGACGCTTGGCTGGGACATCACGTACCGACCGTGGAGTCTAACAGTCGATGTCGGCAGCCTGCTGTCGCAAGCCACGCTGGAACGCTACATACACGAAGGCGCGGGTCGTAACTGGCTGCTGTCCGTGTCCTGGGTGCGCTGAGTGACTGGGAATATCGCCAACGACCGCCGCATTGTCACTGCCGGTTTCTGGCGGCGACATGCGGTGTGGCCATTGATTGTTAGCCTCGCGATATTCGCCTTGTTTAGCGCCACGGATCTCGATCGACAATTCGCATTGGACTGGGCCTGGGACGCCACGGCTGGTCACTTCATTGCGCGGGACTCCTTTCTGGCCAATACGATCGTCCATCGTGGCGGCGGATCGTGATCTGGATCGCCGGCCTCACCTGCCTGATCGGCTGGGGCCTGAACGCTCGTCGCGGCGATCGCGATTTACGCCGTGCTTTTGGATTTTCTTTCTGCGCCTTAGCACTCGCCATCCTCGTAGCCGGTGGCCTCAAGCAGATTACCAATGTAGACTGCCCGTGGGATCTACAGGGGTTCGGCGGGCCACGGCCCTACGTGCATCTGTTTGCAGACCGGCCAAACGACCTACCTCGCGCGCAGTGTTATCCGGCGGCCCATTCCGCGTCCGGCTTCGCGTTGTTCGCGCTGTATTTCGGCTTCTTGAATACCCATCGGAAATTCGCGCGCCTCGCGCTGGCGCTCGCGCTCGTCACGGGCACCCTGTTCGGACTCGCGCAGCAGGCACGTGGGGCACATTTCCTCTCGCACGATCTGTCGAGCGCGCTGCTGGCCTGGTTTGTTTGTCTCGGTCTCTATTGGAGAGTGCAGTGGCCTATAAAGTCCTGATCCTTGGCGCGAACGGCTTCATCGGCAGCGCGCTCACAGCGGCGATCTTGCGCGAACGTGACTGGGAAGTGTTCGGCATGGACTTGAGCGACCACAAACTGGGCCAGCTAACCGAATCGCCACGCTTCCGGTTCGCCGAAGGCGATATCACGATCAATCGCGAATGGGTGGAATACCACGTCAAGACGGCAGACGTCGTCGTGCCGTTGGTTGCGATTGCCAATCCCGCTCAGTATGTCACCGACCCTTTGCGCGTCTTCGAGCTCGACTTCGAAGCGAATCTCAAAATCGTGCGCGACTGCGTCAAATACGGCAAGCGCCTAGTGTTCCCGTCCACATCCGAAATCTACGGCATGTCGCCAGACGCCGTGCTGGATGAGGAAACCAGCAATCTCGTGTACGGACCGGTGAACAAGCAGCGCTGGATCTACGCCGCGTCCAAGCAGATGCTCGATCGCGTCATTTACGCGTATGGCGTACGCGACAACTTCGACTACACGCTTTTTCGGCCGTTCAACTTCATCGGCCCGAATCTGGATAACATCGACGAACCGAAGGAAGGCAGCTCGCGCGTCTTCACGCAGTTTCTGTCCAACATCATGTACCAGCGCCCGATACGCTTGGTCGACGGCGGCGAGCAGAAGCGGTCTTTCACTTACATCGACGACGCCGTGGATTGCCTGCTGCGCATCATCGAGAACAAAGCTGGCGTGGCCAGCCGCCAGATCATCAACATTGGCAATCCCGCTAACTGCGTCTCGATCGGTGAGCTCGCCCGGCTGATGATCGAGTCCGCCAAACAGTTTCCTGAGTTGCGAGCTCGTGCCAACGCCACCGAGATCACCTCTGTCACATCCGCCGACTACTATGGGAAGTACTACCAAGACATTCAAACTCGCGTACCGGCGGTCAACGCGGCCCGCGAGCGGCTGGGCTGGACACCCACCACCGACCTGACGACGGCGATCCAGCGGACTATTGACTACTACGTTCGCTTGGAGCGTGATCAGCAATGCGCAGCAACTCAGGTGGCTTGAACGTTTCGCCCAACGAGAATGAACGGTAGCAAACCAGCTCTGGGGATCGGCTTGTGGCAGCTCTGGTTGGCACTGGGCGTGCTGTGGCTAGCGACGTTGCCCGTGCGGCCGCTGTTCGATCCGGATGAAGGCCGCTACGGCGAGATTCCGCGTGAGATGTGGGTGTCTGGCGACTGGGTGACGCCGCGGCTGAACGGCGTCAAGTATTTCGAGAAGCCGCCACTGCAATACTGGGCCACTGCCAGCATCTACTCGGTATTTGGTAAGAGCGAATGGACGTCGCGGCTGTGGTCTGCGGCGCTGGGATTTCTCTGTATCCCGCTTGTCTATGGGTTCGCGCGGCGTATCGGCCAATCTCGGCACGTCGCCACGATTGGTGCCATGACGCTCGCCATTAGCCCCTTATACGTAATCGTGAGCCATCTGAATCTACTTGACCAGGCCTTCACGTTCTTTATTACGGCCACCGTATTTGCGTTTCTGCTGGCACAGCGAGTCGACGCGAACGCACGCCAGCAACGCGGCTGGATGCTGGTGGCTTGGACCGGTCTTGCCTTAGCAGTGCTCAGCAAGGGTATCGTCGCACTCGTTCTCACCGCCGCGACGCTAACGGTCTACATGGTGATCAGTCGCTCGATAGCACCGCTCAAACGCATGCGTTTCTTACCAGGACTGGCGTTGTTCGCCGCGATCATGGTGCCCTGGTTCTGGTTAGTGCAAGCGCGTAATCCGGAATTTGCTGCGTTCTTCTTTGTGCACGAACACTTCGCGCGGTTCCTAACAACTGTACACAAAAGGGCAGCGCCGTGGTGGTTCTTCCTACCGATCCTGTTCTTTGCGCTCAGTCCGTTCTTAGGCAGCGTCAAGCATGCCACCGTCAAAGCGTGGGTTGCAACCAAGCCCGCGGAAGGTATCGATCCATTGCGCTTTTGCTCGTTTGGTGCGCGGTCACACTGGTGTTCTTCTCGATATCCCAGTCGAAGCTCGTACCCTACGTGCTGCCGCTGATGCCGCCTTTCGCAGTACTACTGGCACAAGCACTTGGCGACAGTGAACGAGCGTGGCGCCGCGCTACCTACGTCGTCAGTGGTGTGCTCCTGGTACTGGGCTTTGGCCTGATCGGCTACGATTGGCGTCGCAACGATGCGATTAGCAGCGGTGTAGCGATCTGGGCCAGTATTGGTCTGTTAGCAGGGTTGATCCCTCTCTTGCGGGTCATGCTGGCACGGAGACAGCCGGCACTCGCGATGCATAAGCCAGTCGCTGCCTGGGTATTGCTCGGCGCCGCTTCGATCATCGGTTATCAGGCACACATCATGGCCTACAGCGCGCTGCCCCCAACGCGCTCTGGCCGCAGCCTCGCGCTGCAAGTTGCGCCAGCGATCGGGACGCGCACGGAACTATTTTCGGTTGGGCAGTTTCGTCATACCTTGGCCTTCTACCTCGAGCGACCACTCGAGGTGTTCAATTACGCCGGCGAACTGGAGTTCGGCATGCGGCAGGATCGCATCCAGATCAGCAACGGGACCGAGGTATTTCGCGCCCGCTGGCAACAGTCGCATGATGCGCTCGCGTTCATCGAGCCACGCGTGTACCAAGAGCTTGCGACCGAGGGGCTTCCGGGGCGCATAATCGCGAATGACTTGCAGAGTGTCGTTGTGAGCCGCCGATGAGATGGACCGACTTCGGCTGGTTGTTTGCTGGCGTCGCACTGAATGCGAGCGCCCAGCTTGGCCTGAAAGCCGCCACCCAGGCAACCGGGCCGATCGCGGGTTCGGCAAGCGGAATCTGGCAGTCGGGCCAGCAAATCGCAGGCGTACCCGCCTTCTGGCTCGCATTGTTAGCGTATGGTTTGTCCGTAGTAGTTTGGCTCGTAGGACTGTCGCGGGTACCGGTCAGTCAGGCGTATCCAATCCTCTCGCTCGGCTACGTACTGACCGCGCTCCTGGCTTGGCCATTGCTTGGCGAGGTCGTGTCGGGCATGCGGTTCGCCGGCATCCTGATCATTATCGCAGGCGTTTGGCTGGTCACGCGCTCGTAACATCATGAACCACGACCCACTCCCGTTCACGCGCCCGACCCTCGATGAGGAGACTATTGCGAACGTCAGCGACGTGCTGCGCTCAGGCTGGCTGGCGAGTGGCCCGAAAGTACAACAGTTCGAAGCGGCGCTGTCAGAGTATCTGGGTGGTCGGCCAGTCCGGACGATGACGTCGGCCACCGCGGCGCTGGAAATTGCGTTGTTTGCAGCCAAGATCGGTCCCGGCGACGAAGTAATCACGACCCCGATGAGCTGGTGCGCAACTGCCAACGTGATCGTGCGTCTTGGCGCCATACCCGTGTTCGTCGACATTGATCTCGACTCGCGCAATCTGCTGCTCGACCAAGTGGAAGCCAAGATCGGACAGCGCACCCGCGCCATCATGCCGGTGCACTTCTGCGGCTTGCCGGTTGACCTGGACGCGCTCTACGCGCTGGCCCAACGCCACGGCCTGCGAGTCATCGAAGACGCGGCGCACGCGATCGGCTCTGCCTGGGGCGGGCGTCGTGTCGGTAGTGTTGGGGATCTGGTGTGCTTCAGTTTTCATCCTAACAAGAACATGACGACGGGCGAAGGTGGTGCGATCGTTGTCACATCGCCAGAAGAAATAGAACGGATTGAAGCGTATCGCTTTAACGGCGTGGTGAAACCCGCGCCTGGCGAACTCGACGTCCTATTTCCCGGCATGAAAGCCAACATGTCAGACATCCAGGCGAGCATCGGTCTAGCGCAGCTCGCACGATTGGACGGTTTCAATGTGCGGCGTCGCGCGCTCGCTGATCGTTACTATCAACTTTGGCGCAAATCCCGCCCCCTTGCGGCTACCGCCCGCGGCGACGACGGCCATAGTTGGCACATGTTCGCGCCCCTGCTGCCACTCGATTCGGCAGGCATGTCCCGCAAAGAGTTCATTGGCAAGATGGCAGATCGAGGTATTTCCGTTGGCATCCACTATCCCGCCATCCATCTCCTGACGGCATACCGACAACGCGGCGGTCGCGACGGTCAGTTCCCGAACGCTGAGCGGGTGGGACGGGAGACATTGACGCTGCCGCTCTTTCCGACCATGCACGACAGCGATGTCGATCGAGTTGTCGATGCCGTCAACGAGATTCTCGGTCGGTAAGCGCCCCATGGCACCGGACATTTCCATCGTCATTCCGGTCTACAACGAAGCGGCGGGCTTACCCTTGTTGTTTCGACGTCTGTATCCGGCACTCGACGCCCTAAAGCGGCGCTACGAAGTGATCTTTGTCGACGATGGTAGCAATGACCGATCAGCGGACTTGCTACGCGCAACGGTCGAGCAAAATCCCGGCCGGGCGCACGCTGTCATTCTCGCGCACAACGTCGGCCAGCATCTTGCCATTCTTGCCGCCTTCGAACGTGCTCGCGGCAAGTATGTGATTACGTTGGATGCCGATCTGCAGAACCCGCCGGAAGAGATCGGCAAGGTTGTGCAAGCGCTTGAGCATGGCGCGGACTACGTCGGCACGATACGCACCGCACGCGAAGACGCCTGGTGGCGCAAGGCGTCGTCGCGCTGGCTCAATCGAGTCCGCGAACGTACCACCCAGATCCGCATCACCGACCAAGGCTGCATGCTGCGCGGCTACCATCGACACATCATCGAGGCAGTGAATCACTGCGGCGAGGTCACGCCTTTTGTCCCGGCATTGGCATACACATTTGCGCGACGGCCGGTCGAGATTCCGGTGCAACACGAAGAGCGTGCCGCAGGCGAGTCCAAATATTCAGTGTTTCAGTTGATGCGTCTGAACTTCGAT
The DNA here is from genome assembly GCA_016703895.1 of Pseudomonadota bacterium. Classification (GTDB taxonomy): domain Bacteria; phylum Pseudomonadota; class Gammaproteobacteria; order Steroidobacterales; family Steroidobacteraceae; genus CADEED01. The sequence continues at coordinate 88,019 of JADJBE010000006.1, read as the reverse complement.
CTGATGACTGGCTACTCACTGGTGCCGCTGCAGGTTTTCTCAGTGTCGGGCATCGTCATTGCGTTGCTGTCGTTGCTGTTTGTTGTTTATCTGGCCATCCGCCGACTCATCGTCGGACCAGAAGCGGCAGGCGTTTTCACGCTGTTCGGAATTGCCTTCTTCCTGTTGGGCTGTGTGCTGTTCGGACTCGGCATGGTCGGCGAATATGTCGGGCGCATCTTTGAGCAGGTTCGCAGCCGCCCACGCTACGTAGTCGCGGAATTCCTGGGCGAACAGCGCTCGACCACCCGGCTTGAGAGCGAGACCAGCGGCCCGCACGAGCAGACAGGATCTTGAAAACACGCGCCGTCGTGTTTGCCTACAGCGAGGTTGGCGTGCGCTGCCTGGAGGTGCTGCTGGCGGGGCAGGTTGAAATACCGTTAGTTGTCACACATGACGATGATCCGAACGAGACACGCTGGTTCGCCAGTGTCGCCGAACTTGCGCGCCGCTACGAGCTGCCCCTGCATCGCGCCGGACTCGGCGGGCGACCCGTCGCTCGTCGAACGCGTCGCGACCTCGCGCCAGATTTCATCTTTTCGTTCTACTACCGCTTTCTGTTAGGCGAAGAGATCCTGCGGAGTGCAAGGCGTGGCGCGCTGAACATGCATGGATCGCTGTTACCGAAGTTCCGCGGTCGAGCACCCGTCAACTGGGCTCTGTTGCACGGCGCCACTGAGACCGGAGCGACTATGCATTACATGGTGGCGCGCGCCGATGCCGGCAATATCGTCGATCAGCAATCGGTCCCGATCGGTGAGGATGACGACGCGCTGACGGTTTTTCGGCGGGTAACCGACGCCGCGGAGACCGTACTGGCGCGCAGCCTCCCCAAGTTGATCGATGGCACGGCGGCGTCAATTCCCCAACCGATTCTCGTCGGCGAGTATTTTGGCCGGCGCAGTCCCGAGGACGGCCGCATCGACTGGTCTCGTTCGGCATGCGACATTCACAACCTCGTCCGCGCGGTCGCGCCACCGTATCCGGGCGCCTTCGCCCATATTCGGGGTGAGCGCTGGACCATCACACGCACGAAGGTGTTAGCGGCCGAGCCGGCCGACGCGCGACAACGTGCTCGCTTAGTGGCCCAAAATAGCGACTGCGTGATCGAATGCCGCGATGGTGGTCGCCTCAAGTTGCTCGCCGCACAGACTGCCAGCGGACCCGTTAACCTTGCGGCCGTTGCAATCTCGCTGCAAAGCACGGCTATCGATCTGGAGCGCTGAGCCAACTGTGCCAATGCTCGCGCTGAAGGTCGACGTCGATACTTGGCGTGGTACGCGCGACGGTGTGCCGCGCTTGGTCGCCTTATTGTCGCGACTAGGCATCCCCGCCACTTTCCTCTTCAGTGTCGGCCCCGATCACACCGGTCGCGCTCTGCGACGCGTCTTTCGCCGCGGCTTTCTTAGCAAGGTTCGTCGCACCTCGGTCACCGCAAATTACGGCTTGCAAACGCTGCTCTACGGCACGTTGTTACCAGGCCCTGACATCGGCCGGCGCTGCCGCAACGACATGCGTGCTGTCCGCAAAGCGGGCTTCGAAACCGGATTACATTCCTTCGACCACGTGAAATGGCAGGACGGAGTGGCGAGCGCGACGCCAATTTGGACGCGCGCGGAGCTACAGCGCGGCTGCGAGGCGTACCAACGGATATTCAGTGAGCCACCGCAGGTACACGGGGCCGCCGGCTGGCAGCTCAACGCCAATGTACCGGGAATCGAAGCCGCACTAGGCTTCACCTTTGCATCCGACACGCGCGGTCGCTCGCCATTTCAACCAATAGGTGGCGGCGTGCCGCAACTCCCGACCACCCTGCCGACGCTCGACGAACTGATTGGTCGCGACGATTTGACGAATCCGGATCCAGTCGAAACACTACTCGCTATGACAAGGCAACCGCCAGCTTCAGGACACGTCTTCACCTTGCATGCCGAACTCGAAGGCGGCGCGTACGCTGCGGTGTTCGAGCGTCTGTTAGAGGGCTGGCGCAGACAAGGCTATCAGTTCACAGACCTAGGCGGCATGTATCGCCAGCTGGGTACTCGGACGCTCGCAACTTGCAACATTGTCGTCGGCACGGTCCCAGGACGCTCCGGCACGCTTGCTCTGCAAGGGCCTTAAGCCATGCCACGCGTGTTGTACGGCTATCTTTTCCGCAGCCTCGCGCTCACCTGGCTTGGCGTCGTCGCGGTCCTGATCACTATCCTGACGTTTGGTCAGGTACCGCAGATACTGGTTCGCGCCGCGGAAAATAAGATCAGCCGTGACATGATCGGCCAAGTCATTGGCTGGATGACGCTCGCCAATGCACCGGTTTTGCTGCCCTTTGGCATGATGCTAGCCGTCGTACTGACGATGGGCCGCTTTGGCAATGACAGCGAACTGACGGCGATGCGCGCTGTCGGCATGTCCCCTGGCAAGCTGCTCATACCGGTGTTGTTACTCGCACTACCCGCCACCGCGTTGCAAGCAGCGATCGCACTGCACTTGGCGCCCGATGCGCTCTGCAGTGCCGTGAAGGTGCGCGCCGAAGCTGTGCGCACCCTCGCGCTAGCGCCGATCAAACCTGGAAAATTTCAGTCTTTCGGCCGCGATGGCACGCTCCTTGTGGAAGACCTCGGTGCCGACGGCGAGCTGCTGAATATTTTCGCGACGGTCGGCGATCACGGTTCGAGCCAAGTGATGACCGCCGCGCGTGGTCGAATCGATGCCGATCTCGACCACGATCGTATCCAGCTAACCCTATTCGAAGGCCGCCGCTACGAAGGCGTGCCTGGCGAAGGAAAATTTCGGACCGTGACTTTTGGTGAATACACCGGCTGGTTCCCGCTGCCGTCGGCGGTGCGCGAATGCAAGCGCGCCGATTCACTACCAACCCGCCAATTGATGGGCTCGAACGAGCCACGCGACCGTGCGGAGCTAAACGCGCGTTTCGGCTCCGTCGCCATGATGCTGATCCTGTCACTGCTCGCCGCAGCGCTGGCTGTGATCAAGCCCCGCGAAGGACGTTACGCACGCCTACCCAGCGCGCTGGCGATCTCGTTAGTCTATCTCATGGCTAGTATCGGACTGACCACCTGGTCGACGCGGCAACCTGATCTGGGCCCTCTCGCCTTCTGGTCCCTGCACCTCAGTATGTTTGCGGCCGCGATTCTGCTGTTGATCCGCCAGCAGCGGCACGCGTGAGTCGCGAGGCGACAGCTTCGCAGCAGGCGCTCAGCAAAGTGCCGGCCCTTACACTCGGCTTCTGGGCTATCAAGATTCTGGCAACGACGCTCGGCGAGACTGGCGGTGATGCCGTGTCGATGTCTCTCGACCTCGGCTACTTGGTGAGTACTGGCATTTTCATGGCGCTGTTCGTCATCGCAGTTGCCGGGCAAATACGTGCCAAGCAATTTCATCCCTGGCTCTACTGGGCGACCATCATCGCCTCGACCACGGTCGGCACGACGCTGGCAGATTTCGCCGATCGGTCGCTTGGCATCGGATATTTCGGCGGCTCGACGCTGCTTGCGTGCCTGGTCGCAGCGACCCTGGTTGCTTGGCATCGATCGCTCGGGTCAATCGACGTCGGCTCCGTGCATACGCCCAAGGCAGAAGCGTTCTACTGGTTGACCATCATGTTTTCCCAGACACTGGGAACTGCGCTCGGTGACTGGACGGCTGACAGCGCTGGTCTCGGCTATACCGGCGCCGCCCTGATCTTCGCCGCCCTGCTGCTACTAATAGTGCTCGCCTACTACTTCACGCGCGTCTCTCGTACGGCCTTGTTTTGGCTGGCCTTCGTGCTGACGAGGCCACTCGGCGCAGTGATTGGCGACTATCTGGACAAGCCGGTAGCTGCTGGCGGTCTGGAGTTTAGCCGCTTTACAGCCACCGGCGTGTTGTTGGTCGCAATTGCATTGCTCATCTGGCTACTACAGCAGCGAGCAGCAGACAGATCGCACTGAGCGATCGAGACAAGACACATGGACAATCTACAACGAGGTATTCAATGTTCGCGAGGATCTTCGCAACCCTACTGCTGGCGCTGCCTGCGGTGACCATGGCCGCAACGTCGAACGGGCCCGTACTCGTTACCGGCGCGACCGGCCAGACAGGCCGCTTGCTGGTACCCGCGCTAATCGAACAGGGCCACTCGGTGCGGGCACTCATTCGCAATCCTGCGGCGGCAGGGTCGTTACCCACCGGCGTGCAATCGGTAATCGCAGACGTCACGACTCCCGCGACGCTCGCCGCTGCCATGCGGGGCGTATCAACAGTCATCAGCACGATCGGCGCCCGCTTCCCCATCGGTAGCAACGGCTTCGCTGCCGTCGATTGGGAAGGCAACCGCGCGTTGATCGATGCCGCCAAGAGTGCCGGGGTGAGTCATTTCATCCTCCTGTCGGCCGGATCGGCAGGCAAGGACGGATTCCCGTATTCATGGTCGATCTCGCCTTATCCGTGGAAGGCGAAAGCTGAGGTCTACCTGCGGGCAAGCGGCCTGTCGTACACGATCATCGCGGCAGGTGGACTAAAGGACCATCCCGCCGGTCAGCAAGGCGTCCGTTTGGCACCACGTGCCGAGTATGAGAGCGGACCCATCAGCCGCGGCGACCTCGCGCAAGTACTAGCAGCATGCGTCGGAAATACGGCCGCGCTGCGCAAGACGATTACGATCGTCAATAGCGATGCCATCACAGTCGGCGCTTGGCGGCAGACGCTTGGCAATCTACCAACCGACAAATAGTCCACTCCAGAATAAGCACCAACACTGCTGGTTCGTAGAGCGATAATCGAAGTGCAGCACGCTTATACTTCAACAACTTGCCGCGTGACGTCCGTTGCATTTGTCACGACTGAGCACTGCTTAGCAGGGTTGACTCCCACAAAAGCCCCGCAATCATCTGACTAACGCAAGGATGTCGCCAGGAATACGTCCGTGGTCAGGCCCGTCGTAGCGACGAACAAACGTCTTCATTTCGGAATCGTCGGCCAACCGACGACGCGGATCGCCTGAACCATGACAGCTAGATGCACGCTGGTCCTCAACAAGCGTGAGGCGCGCACTCCAGCCACAGAGGTTATAGAACTCAACGATATGACCCCCGATATGACAGGTTCGGGAGCCGAGAACGGCCCTGAATCGAACTAAAGCGCCCCCTAAGATCCGATTGCTCTCCTCACCGCTTGCTCTTTACCGCTACCGAGTGGTCTTGCGCATGGCGTCACGCAGGATCGCATTGAGGCGGCTTTGGTAACCGGTTCCTTGGCGTTTTAACCAGTCGAGTACGTCGGCGTCGATGCGAACCGTCAGCTGCTGCTTGATGGGGCGGTAGAACTTACCCCGAATCCCATCCTGCCAATCATGGGCTGACGTGGCGGGAATATCGGAGGTGTCGATGTCACGCTCTGATCGGGCCGCGAGCGATTTCGATTTCTTGGATTTCAATTTAGCGTTGTTGCTCATAAATTTCTCTTTCCGACTTGGTGGCACGACGCGCCGAGATGATGCGAATGTGTTCTGCGTCCGGCGCGTCCAGCCACGTATGGGCGATGAGGAGCACGACCTGATCGCTCAGGCGAGCGAGCGTTTGCCAACGCGCTTCGCCGTTCTCGATGCGCTCTTCCCGGCTGAGTTGCGCGGGATCATCGAATGCGGATTGTGCCTGCTCAAAGCTCACGCCGTGCTTACGCTGATTGAGCGCGTTTTTCTCATCTGTTCCAGGAAAACTCGATCACGTGGTGTGCGTGCCCGCTCAGTAACTACAATAATGTAGTGACATTCCGTGTTCACGTCAAGATTGAGAACAACCAGGGCTTTACGAATTTGTCACTGGTACTGAATACGGGGTCAGGTCACACCGTCGGGCCTTCGCCGCATCCGCGTGCACGATCTCAAGCACACCTTCGGGCGGCGCTTGCGCTCGGCCCGCGTGAGCTTTGAGGATCGGCAGGATCTGCTCGGCCACAAGAGCGGGCGGATCACCACGCGCTACTCCGCGGCGGAGCTGGCGAACTTGATCGCAGCCGCTGAGAAAGCCTGCGCGCAGAATCCCCACAAACTCCCCCCAACCACCTGGCTCAGGAGGAAGGCCGGGTAACAACTCTCTCGGTAAGTAGTTAATTTAAAAAGGCAATATGGCGCGCCCGGAGAGATCGCTCGGCGCTGCGCGTCTCGTCCCTCGTTCGTACTCGGGACCGTCCGCACTATCGCGCGAACGTCCTTCGCCGCCGCAAGCGGCGGCTCGTCGAACTCTATTGTTTGATTGTCGGGAGTTCGAAATCGTTACTCGAACGTATGAGCTTCGAGCAACGAATCAATAGTTTTAAAAATTGGCGCGCCCGGAGAGATTCGAACTCCCGACCTTCTGGTTCGTAGGGCGATGATTGAAGTGCAGTACGCATATATTTCAACAACTTGCCGCGTGACGTCCGTTGCATTTGTCACGACTGAGCACTGCTTAGCAGGGTTGACTCCCACAAAATCCCCGCAATCATCTGACTAAAACTGAAACGGGCACTACGCTGGATCGCGCCAGCGCCAACTACGCACGGGTAACCGACAACATTTTTTAGCTCTCCAACGCCGCACCGCCAAAAAATCCTCATCGCGCGATCGCAAGCATAGAAGACAAGACAAAGAAGAGAGTCGAAAGAGATGCGTACCAAATCCAAAGGCGATTAACGCCGTTAGATGGCTCAAGCCTCAGATTGCTACTTTGTACGCTGTCAACCAAATTCGACCGAGTTAAACGCCAGTTTATCGCAACAAGAATAAAGCCGACGGCGATACTCGCTGGGATGTTTAGAAAAAATCCGAACCAATCGAGACCAAAAAAACCGTAGGCAAGCATCGCAACTGAAACGATATTCATGCACAAGAGAAACGATACCGCGCAGGCGGCACCGTATCGAGCCGAAGAGGTTGACTCACCTTGCTCTCCGAAACGCGACACGAACGAACTCAGAATGCGGAGATACATGGCCGCGCCTAGAGGCAAGTTGTATCGTTGATCGGGACTGAATCAAGAATCCCAACGTCAGAGCCCCGGGGGCGAGTTACATCATCCGCAACTTTGGCAATTCCTAAGCCGATGCCGAGTGGTGGGACAACCAAGCCCGCGGCCAATGCCACGCCATTGTAGACTCCATTGAAGACTTGGCTATCGTTTCCAGTGCGTACACCTTCGGCTACGTCGTACGCCGCGAATGCGCCGCCAGCGAATACGACGCTGCGGCCGACATTACGCACCACGTCATATGCCCCTCCGGCGCTATTTCTCAAGTATGCGCCCTGAGATCGAACGTCGGCTGCGTATGAGCGTTGCACGCCATCAAATCCAGTATAGGAAATAGTGCCTCTAATCGTGCCCGCCGACACCAACAGACTCTGGGTTCCACCAACGGCAATTGACGCAACGTCGTTAAGCGACGAAGCAGCCTTGCCGACGTCACCACCAGTGACAAGTGCGCGGTGTGCGGCAACGTCTTCAGCGAACGTCGCTGCTTTCTTACAACGCTGGTCTCCCTTCTTCGGCTCAGGCGTGCCATCGTGCTGTTGGGCTGAGTTACCGCCATCCCCAGCGCCCCCCGCGCTCGCAAAAAACGGATCAAAATTGAACCGGTAGTGCACCCAGCCAATTTCATCTAGCGTAAACGAATTGTCTGGTCGACTTCCGCTAACACTTCTTCGAGCGCAGATGGCGCAGCACTTTGAGATGTCCTGGCATCCACTCCCGCTGCTGGGAGCGCGCCCCCGCAGCGCTCATAACGACACACACCGCCATGCCCGCCACTGCCGTGATCAAGGTCCTCACGCGGCAGGTGCGCCGGCAGCGGCTTGCGACCGCGATCGCGAGGCGCCTACTTTGCACTTACCTCCCAATGCCTAATCTGTTGCTCGACATCCTTGCGCGCTTGCAATACACCGCCTGACCGCGTGTCCAGGAATATGGCCGAGTAGATAACATCCTTGTAAGTACCAGCCAAGATGCATCGTCCCACATTTGGTTGATCAGGAATGGAGCTGCAATTCGCCAAGGGGTTCCCATGCTCCGTTCCAGCGACTTGATAGTCCCAGAAGGACTTTTCTTCATTCACATCCACTCGGATGGCTTCTTGCGCTTGCTGATCGCTTTGCTCGTCACTCGTTTCGGGCCGGCAAAACTGACTCCCTTCGTTGCGCTTACAGAAATAGTCTCTGCGGGATAAAGTCACCGTAACAAGGCCGCCATTGGCCTCTTCGCCCATTCGAAAGCCAATCTCGTTCTTGCTTACTTTCCCCAAAAACCAGAGCGAACCCAAAACGCTTTGCCTGGGAATGCAGAAAGCCGTCTCTTGAGACGAGAACGATTGGCAACTCTGTTCGGCGCAACCACTTAGGACTCCAGAGATCAGGAACGCAAATAGACGCCTCTTCATAGGCATCCGTCGATATTCACAATCGCATTCATCAGTGTGATGCCATATCCACCGAACGGCGTTCCGCCATAAGTTTCTGGTGGCAAGTCGTGACGGGAAAAGACGTCATGGTGAACATCGGTCCAAAGACCTAGCGTCATTCCTCCCGTGGCATCCAACTGCCTGGAATACGCTTGCATCAGCTCGACACCAATCTGATTCTGCTCGCCGCGAATTGCTGCAAGCCCCATGGTGAGATCCACTGATGCGTTGTTGCGCTCCAAGATCGAAACAAACAGTCGCCCATTCGCCAGAGAGCCCCATAAGTCGGCGCCCCGGACAGTCATCAGTGCGCGATAGGCGAAAGGATCCCCCGCATCAAGACGGGACTGGAAGTACGCGTCGCGATTTCCACTTTGGGACATCTGTTGTTGCGCAGGTGTCTGTGCGGGAACCCTGCATACCTTCTGCCCTTGCGGCAATAGCCGAACTGGGGTTCTAGCTACCTCCATACCTCTTCTACTGTTAGCAGGCCATCTGCGTAAGTAACTGATTGAGCCACGCCATCATTCAGGCGCTTACTCTTCATGAACCTACAGGCTGTCGCGCCCTGGTGTCCACAAATAAGCCGAAGCTTCTCAGCATCTGGTGGAATCTTGTAGTTCCAGCGAAAAACACCCTCGCCATATGCTGAGAATCCGTCTGAGGCAACAAGCCATTCAGCCTTGGCCAGCGCCACTCCAAGAACGTTTGTCTGTATTTCCGCCGGCCAGCTGTACCGACGGTAGTGCCAGTTTCCAACCCAAAGAACGCCACCGAGCAGCACACAGCTGGCGACCACTGATACAGCCACGCCGCGCGGCATCTTCACTGCGTGCCACCCGATACCGGATTGAAACGTCGCCGGCACACGTTGCAGCGTCTAGTCGTACAAGAGCGACGCCCGCATTGGCCATGGTCCCATACGGGTATCCACCGCGATCTTTGAAGTCGAAATTGAAGGTATCGCGTATTCCTACGAGCTCATTACCGGAAAGTATGCCTGTGGCCGTTCCGAGCAGACCATCCAACAGAGGAGCCGCAGCTGCCTGCCTGCCAAAGAACACGCTCCGCTCGGTCAAACCGTCAGGACGTGTAGTAGTAGAGGATCCAAGGACACTGGCACCGTAAGTACCCACATATGAGCGGGCCTGAGCCATTTCAGAATTATTTAGTCGATATGGTGACGTGTCCCCTCTGAAGTACTGCTTTAGGAGCGACATCTCGCTCGCCGAATCGAAAGCAACCGGCCCGAGTAGGCGGCTAGGCACGGCATTCGCGTAAGCCCTAGTTGCGCTGCCGGCAACAGAGCACCCCCGTTGCGGCGACTCATCCTCTGCACCATCTTGCGGGGAATCACCGCCCGATGATGCCCCTGAAAAAACGTTCAGGCGGGGCATTGAGTACGGATTGTCAAAATCAGGTACGCCGGGTAACAGATAGTAGTCTGGCGTTGATCCCCCAATCAATACTTCTTCGGTACCGTCGGCAAGCGTATAGACATTCACGCGGGCACCATAGGCGAACTGAACGACGCCAGGACACGCCGCATCTTCACATACGACATAACTTCGCATCAGGCCGTGCCCCGTCGGATCGACAAATGTGAGCGAATTATTGCGAGCGTAGGCGTAACGATTCCACCCTTGCGTATGCATTTCGCCATCGATATACGGATCCGCGCCGATAAACCGCCCCAACAGCGGATCCATCACTCGCCCATTCATATGTATCAACGACAAGTTATCGAGCATCGTGTGATCAGTGTAGCCGCGCCGTGTCGTAGCAGCGATCGCAGACCAATCGGCCGAGCTTGGCGTGCCTTGCCAATTCGAGCCGCGACGAGCGCCGAATGCACCGAAACTCGAGTTAACCAACACCGCACCCGAATCGCTTGTGACCGCTGAACTGCTACCGAGGTGATCCTGGGTGACGTAGTGCGTTGTGCTCGTACCGTTCGATGCGCGCGAGACGATCGCAGCAGACCCACCCGTGCGGATCATGTGCCGATATTGAACGACGCCGCTGGTCGTCACTTTTTCGAGCATGCCGCCGATGTAGTAGGTTGTAGAACAACCGTTCGCGTAGCAGCCAACCTGCTTGATGTACTGATGGTTCGCGTCATACTCAAATTGTGCCGAAAGCGCGCCGCTCCCACCGCCGCCACCGCCGCTACTTCCATAGGCCTCGAACTCATAGATGCGCGCGGCGGGATCGGTTATCTGGGTCGGGGTGATCACGTTCAGGCGGATGTATTGGCCGCTGGTGCTCACATTGTGGGTTGTAATTGCCTGCGTGTTGCCGGTCACCGTAGCAACCGTTGTCCAATTGTTGCCGTCTGCGCTGACTTGGATATTGAAGTCCTTGGTATTCATCGCGGCGCCTTCGCCGCCGGCGTCGGCATGCTTGACCACGAACTGACCAATCGATTGTGTCGAGCCGAGGTTCACCTGGAGCCACTTGGTCGCCGCAGTCGAGCACCACTTATCCGTCCAGCCACCGCTGATGCTGCCATTGACCGCCTTGGCGTGCGTTTCGTTTGCGTTGCAGGATGTGCTGCCCGTCGCGGGCTGATGCAGCGCCAGATTGGTTGAGCCCCCACCGCCACTTCCACTCGACATGGTCGCTTGGGTGAGCCCGTAGCCATTGTGATAGCTGTAGAAATAGGCGTGCAGAGGAAAGCTCGGTGCCGCGGTCGTGGTGGGCACCACCGTGCCATTCTTGTAGAACTTCACCTGACCGTTCTCGACCGCGATCTTCAGGGTATCGCCCGTGGTGACGGCCACGCCGTTGAGCCACTGGCTGTTGTAATGCGCGTGCGCCCAGCCCTGCGCGATGTTCCAGTTATAGCCCAGCCCCGAGGCGATCGTTAGGTCATTTTCAAGCGTGTGCAACGTGACGATCATTGAGGAACTGCCAATCGGATTGCTGGTGTGGCTCACCTTGAACTCCACCGCCCCACCGCTCGCATCAATCGTCTGGGTGGAGCGCCCGCCGCCATACCAGTTGCCGGCCGACTTCGTGATCGCGCCGTTGCTCCCCGTCGTCGCCGACACAAGACCAGTCCAATTCACGCTGGTCGGTAGCATGCCGCCGCCCCCGCTGCCCGGCAGCGTTATTGACGCGGGTAGATTGAAACTCGTCCACGAGATGTTCTGGCCACGACCGGTGGTCATATTGCCGTTCGCGTCGTATTGAAAGGACCAATTCGATGACCCGGATGTACCAACAACGGCGTGCCTCTTGGTTGGATGATACGTGTAGCTGCCGACATCTGACTTGTTAGTGATGTTGCCGAGCGCATCGTAGGAAAGATCGAGATTTGTCGCGCCGTTGAGTTGCGAGTAATCAAGGCGATATAGGTTATCGTAGACAAACGTTTCGCTCAGGCTCTGGTTGAGATCCTCGCGCTTGGTGAGATTACCAACCTTGTCCCACAGATAGGCGAGATTCTGCACGCTCGTGCCACCGCTCGGGCCAGTCTGAATGCTCTTGACCCAACCGGTTGCCGCATCAATCGATCTACTGGTTACCAAGCCGTTACCGAGACTCTCTTGCGTCACCTGCCCGCGCGCGTTCGCTGCATTCGCGGTCCAGTAAATAATACTCGGCGCATTGAAGTCTTTGATTCGATTCAGCGTGCCCGCGCTGTACTCATACTGGAGTTTCAAGCGATATCCTGACGTGCTGGTGGGGTACGTCAGCGTATCGATCGCACCGAAATTGTTGTAGCTATAGTCGAATTGGTACGCCGTGTCTGCATTGACGACTCGCGAGGCAGGCCGACCGATGCCGTCAAACGTAAAGCTCTCCGAATAGCCCAGACCGGAAACCGCTTGCAGCCGCCCGATATTTTTCGCACCTGCGGAATTGCCCCATGTCCACGTGCTAGTGCCCTCGGCCTCGGCGCGAGAAATAAGTCGTCCCAGCCCATCGAACGCAAAGCCGACGGTCTGATTCTTGGCGTCCGTCTGGCTAGTAACCTCGCCAAGCGCATTCGGAACGTAACTCCACGTCCCCATGTCCATGTCGATGGATTGGGTCCGCATGCCGCGAATATTGAAGTTGGCACTCTGCAGCGTGTTGCCGGCACTGTCCGAGACGCGCACCGCGTTGCCAAACCCATCGACGTCGAAGCTCTGATAGTAGCCAGCGTGATCGATCGACCGTGCAACCTGGCCCGCGACGTTAGTTACTTTCGTTGTCTGCTTGCCCAGCGGATCTATCGTCCGAGTGGTCAGGCCCTCGGGATAGAGATACGTCGTTTGAAGAGCGGAGTTCGTGTCCGATATCGTGCGCGCGATTTGCGTCTGGCGGCCGAGGACGTCATACGAAAAGAGTTGGTAAGGATAGACGGACGCGCTGCCCTTATATGGCATGTACTGGTAGCTCACCCGACCGAGCGAGTCGAAACCACGATAGGTGTAGGACCATTCGCCACTGAGACCCTGCGCATATTCGTGCGTTAACCGATCAAACACGTCTGTAAAACGCAGCTCCTGACGCACAAGTGCATTGCTCGTGTTCAAATAGGACGTATAGACATAGCCTCGAAGCCAATTCACGCCACAGTAGCTTGGCGCTGAACAAGCATAGCGATCCCAGATCGTCGCGGTCCCATCGGGGCGATCCTCTCTAACCATCCGGCCAAAACTATCGTAGTACCAGTCGACGTAGATCCCATTCGGATCCGTCTCACGCGACACGGTCGCGAGCGCACCATCCCAAGTGCGCGCTGTGGTCTCATTCAGGGCGTTCGTTATCGATTCAGGAAAGCGGCCCTTCGAGTCGAACGTGATCGCCGTGTTGCGTGCTGCCATGCCAACGCCCGTGACGGTCTGGCTCGACACGTTCCCGAAGCTGTCATACCCCCAGCTCGCGACAACCTGCAATGTTCTGTTGTTAGGCTCGGCAGTGACCTCCGCAGGACGGCAGTAGAGTCCGCTCCATGTTACGTTCTCCGTGCGAGTGATCGCGGCCCCACCGTACTGATTGTGATTGCCGATAGCTTGCTGAGCCCCCGGGCGCCCGATACACCAGTTGGTCGTGTCATCAAAGACACTGGAAATGTACTCCCTCTGAACATATACCGCGCCCGCCTGCACACCATTGCCCGAGCTCGCCTCGGTGGTCGTGACAACTTTGTCGGTCAACGTCCCTGATCCTGACGCGACCGTGTTCTGCACATGCGTCGTACTGATCAGCGCACCATTCAACGCGCCGCCAAACTCGTACTGTTTCGTCAAAGATTCCGAGAAATAGGGGTAGTACCGCTTCTCGGACCCGCCCCCGGCGACGTGGTGATCCGGGGTGCCTTCAGTGTCAGCGATCCACGTGGTGTCAGCGTGCGTTAATTGGGTAGCATATCGCTGCCCCGTATGCGGGAACGACCGCAGATAAAAGTCGACGCGCGCAAACCCGAGGCGAGTATCCCAACTGTATTGCGCACGAAATCCCTGAAAGCCCCGTCCCCACAGATCGACGCGCGCTCCGTAGTACCAATGCGATCTTGTGTAACTGCCACCGGTCCCATCTGATTCCGTGAAGACCCTAACGACTTGCAGCACCGGCTGGATGTCCTGCTCTGGATAAAACGCGGCCGCATCCTTCGTATAGCCATCCTGAGCGGTCGAGACGTAGGCGAACGTTGCGACATTACCGTACCCGTCCGTGGCGGTTTCCATCTGATCCGGCGCGACGCCGGCGTGTAGCCGCACGGCCAGCGTATTGTCCGAGCGGACATAGATGAGATCGTCCAGTCCGTCGCCGTTGGCATCGCCCGCAAAGGCAGCCGCAACGGAAGCGCCTTGACCCGAGTTCACCGGCGCCGAGAGTATTTCTCCCGTGCTTCGCATGTAGTGCCACGTCCCGCCACTCAAGACCGCAAGGTCGTCATAGCCGTCACTGTCCCAATCGATAACGGTTGCGCTCGATAGCTGCTGCGCGCCGACAGCGGGTCCAGTGAGCTCAGGCCCAAACGTTACGCCCGTGCTAAACCGATAGTACCAATTGCCGCCAGCTGTATAGGCCATGTCCGTGTAGCCGTCGCCGTTGAGATCGAGGTAGCGGCGATTGTCGCCCACAATGTAGCCGGTGAAAAAAAGATCCCCACCGCCCACCAATGAAAACTCAAAATCGATCGTGCCATATTCAAAGAACTGCAACGCGATCAGAATGTCGCCACGGCCGTCGCCATCGAAATCTGGCGCGCTGTCGCTTTGATACACCCAGCCCTCGGCCAGATCGTGTAGTGCCACGAATCCTTGAGTCGGACCCCACCAGTCCTGTGGCGCACCGAATGTAGTGTTCAAGTCGCGGGCGCGCCATTTGACCGAAACTTCCAACGGGTTCATCCATACCAGGTCATCCAGTCCATCGCCATTCACGTCGTGCGTAATGGCATTGCCGCCAGCGCCGTCGGCCGGAATACCGGTATTGATTTGACTACCGAGACCATTCTGACCGGCCTGTCCGAGCAAGACCCACCAGGTCCCGCCGGAATACGGAACCAGTATGTCGTCGCGACCGTCGGCGTCGTAGTCGATCGGGATGGCCTGGCTGAAGTTGCTGTTGTTGCGCCCAGTATCCAACGGCGCCGCGAACCCCCGCCACTTGTTCCATAGGCAATCAGCCAATTGCCCGCTCCGGATGTCGCACTTGACGAGTAGACCAGATCGCGCTTGCCATCGCCGTTTACGTCTATGGACAGCGCGTTTGCCGCCGTCGCGATCGAATTGCTGCTCGCAATCTCGCCCGCCACACCATTCGTGCCATTTTGATAACTGAACGTCGTTGGCGCGAGGCACTCGGTGCCCGTAGCGCCGGCGCACTCTTCGATATTGGCGAGTCGGCTTTTGCCTGTCGACGACAGGGTACTTTCGTAGTTCAGGTTGTAGCGCCGAATGAGCAGACTGGTGGCGCTTTCGTGATACGTCACATCGACGCGCTGCAGGCGGTTGATCTCCTTCACGGAGCTCCCCTCGTAATAGCCCGCATCGATTTCACCAGCCGGTTTGGACTGATACACAAAGGTGATGTCATACATCGGCGAAACGCCGAGCGCCGCATTCCCCGTCCACTCAACTTTCGCGATTCGGTACGCACCGTTGCTCACATCCACCGAGTAGGTGAATGCAATATAGTTACCCGATCGATCGCGCACTTTGCTCAGCGCCCATTGACGCGGAATGGTCGTGCTAAGCACCTGCACGCGCGAGTTCTCTGTACCACCGTACTCGTAAATCAATCCGTCCTTTGCATACACCTCAAACCACTGCGGACCGACCGACGGAACGTAGCCGGCGCCGCCGTTGTCGAACGCGCGGATGCGCGCATAGGTCTCGATTTCGGTGCGATACTCGGACGCGTTGGCTCCGTAGGTCCCCGAGAACAGTTTGAGCTGATTGCCATCAAGGCAAAACCGATCCTCATTGGTTAGCAGAACACCGACAGTGAGCCCGTCCTGGGCCTTGGTTTTCCCGCAGCGGGCAATCGTTGACAGGCCCGCAATGCTCCAGCCTACGCCATTGAGCGTCTGAGTATTGAGATGCCCATATGAAAAGGCGAGTTTCGGTGCGAGCTGCGCGCTACCCGGCGGCGCCACGATCGGAATCGAATAGGTCGCTTGGCCCAGCGGCGATACCCCTGCACTGGTCGCCGTTCGACCCACTGCGGCGACCGATGTCTGTGCCAGCGATGCCACCGCGGCGCCGACCAATGCTTGTACAAAGATGCGGCTCCAATGCCACCCCGTTGCCTTGGTGGTCATGGCCGCACCTCGCCACGGTTCAGCGAGGGACAGGCCGCGTTACAAGACTTCAACTGCTGTTGCGCGCCGTCCAGGCAACTCTTCGTATTCACCGGTGAGCGGCTCTCGCCGCGCGCGTCCGCTGGCGCCAGACAAGCTTTGATCGCATCGTTCGCTTGTACTTCGCACAGGTTCCAGCACTGCTCGGGTGTCGAGCGTCGCGATCTCGATATCTCCGCCGCCCACATGCCGGCAGGTGGTAATCGACTCTGCGCCACATCGGCGGCAGTCGGCACCGGCGGCGTGCGCACAACCCGAACCTCCGCCTTAGGACTCGTTGAAAGGACCCGCGGTACCGGCGGCGCCTTGATCGGCTCCGGACTCGTTGATCGACCGGGCGGTGGCCCGGGAGGAACGACTCGTGCTTCTTGCGACCAAACAGGTGGCGTGAAAACAGCAGCGCGGCAATGCCCTTGATCATAAGCCCCGTCCAACGACGGGCTCTTCTCGGTAGATAGCTCATCTTGGGCCGCCCAACGGCATCTTGCTGCGCTCGTCGCAGCCCGCGAAGGAGGTTAGCTTGTCGGCGGTCCCAGCGGCTAAACTTCGGTTCGCGTAGCACCACTTGAATTGCGCGCCGGCAATACAGAGCAAAAAAGGTTTGGCGACCCCCCCCCCATTTAACCAATCTCGACGGGTTAGCTGCGAGACGCGCCGATACTGTCATCTCATCGGTATAGTTAGTAGTCATTAGAATTCTCACCGTCTGACTGCCTCCGATTTTTCACGGTACGCGCAATTTACGAATCTTGTCAACCGTATGAAGAGGGGCTACGCAGTACCCTTTCGATGAGCGATTTATCAACGCAAGCGGATATCTGAAGTGGGAGAACTCGCTGCTGGTGACACCTATTCATAAGATTAGGCCTGTAGGATTTACCGTGGGCACGATTTTGCGCGCGCATATCGAATGCGCGGGACGGGCGATCCTTCTTGCGGAATTTCGTGCCGCCCTCGTGGACGACGTCGATTGACTACACTGAAGATCACAAGAAAAATGGTCAGTCGAACAACGCGTTCACAAACGTCTGCAATACTCATGAACTGGATCGCCCCGTAGCGGCAGCTGTAGTCGCATAAGCTGAGAACCTCTGTTAGGGGAGCGATCCCAACCGTATGAGAACCGACACGGAACGGTTGCTGCCTGCCGGCCTCAGAGGATCCTCAAAGACGAGTCTCCGCATGACCGACCTCCCAGCTCAAGAGATTCGTCTTGATCACCCTCTTGGTCGCATCGCGCAGCCCCTCGCAGAGCTTCAGCATGTTCATGACCTCGTTGCGGCCCGGCATGTGGGCGTTGATCGCGGTTCATCGCATGTGCAATCTGATTGAGATTGCGGCCAATCGCCCCAAGCTCGGCAGTGAGGCGCTTGAGCGCCATAAGTTCCGCCTTCGGCAGCGGCGCGAGCTGTCGCAGATGCGCGCGCACTAAAACCGACACATAGGTCGCGGGTGCCATGCCGCGCGCGCTCGCGCGCTCCCGGAGAATCAATCGATCGCCGTGCCGCAGACGCACGTATAGTCGCTCGCCCCTTGGCGCGTTGTCGGTTTGCAAACTCGTCGCCGAGCTCGCGTCGGGTAGCGCGCAACGCCACATCGATCGCCTGACGCAACCAGATCGATTCGGTGATCAGTTGTCGTTGCGCGGCACCTTGCACGCGTTGCTTCACATCGCGCGACACGCGGGCCTTGAGGAACTCGCTACCAACCATGTGACCCAATGTGTCCCAATAGCGGCCGCGAGGCTATCCTGCAATCTGCGGAAAACTCACCCAATACCTCCCCCGGTCCGCCCTGCCATCGCCGCCTGCCGCCGCGGCTTTGCAGCGTCTCCTGAGTTGCAGTCGCAGTTTGGGCCGTCTCGGCATGGGTTGACGATTGGCGACGCACCAGCACCGAATGGATCTGACGAATTGCACACGGGCGGCGGCACGGATGTTGCGTTCACGCAAGGCGATGCGTAGTACATGACCGAGTCCCGACCGATCTCAGGAATCACTGCACGGGCGTCGACCGATCGACCGAGTTTCGCCGATTTTCCGGCTGATCCCGTGATGCCCCGCCCTGTCGATCAACTCGCGGGGTGAAGTGCAAGATTTCCGGCGATTCCCCCGCCTGACTCTTGTGCCTGGCGCGTGTACGGTGGCCATGAGTGACAACTCGTCCCTAAACGACCGGAACGAATCGTGTTAGGCCACAACTCGCATGAACAGCTTTCCCTCGGGCGATCGAACGGCGTCGCTTGCGCTCTTGCCGCGCTTCCTGCGTTTTCGGGACGCGCCCCGCTACCTCGGCATGGACAAGAACCGCTTCAATGCGGACGTTCGACCGTGGGTGCCGAGCTTTCGCATCGGTGCGCAGGGCATCGCGTTCGATCGAGTTGACCTCGATGCCTGGGCGGATGACTATAGATCCCGCAACGGGCGTCCCGCGGCTTTCCACGACAGGAGAAAGCAATGGGACAGCAAAAGCCGCCAGGGCTCACCAAACGCGGTGGGGTCTGGCATCTCGACAAACAAATCGGAGGAACGCGACTTCGCGGCAGCACTGGCACGAGCGATCTCGGCAGCGCCCAGGAAGTCCTCGCCAAGCGTATTGATGAAGTACGCGAAGCCAGACTCTTCGGCGTCCGAGACGATCACTCGTTCCGCGCCGCAGCGACGAAGTATCTCGCCGAGAACCAGCACAAGCGCACCCTTGCCGATGACGCCTTCGAGTTGAAGCGACTCGATCCGGTCATCGGCGACCTGGCGCTTCAGCATGTACACCTGGGTTCGCTGCGCGAGTTCATCGTCAAGCGGCAAGGGGACGGGGTCTGTACCCGCACGATCAACGCCTCGTTGGCAGTGGTCCGGCGGATACTGAACCTCGCTGCCAGTGAGTGGATCGATGCACGGGGACTCACGTGGTTGGCAACAGCACCCAAGATCAAGCTGTTACCCATCCGTGATGCCCGCAAGCCCTATCCACTGTCACCTGAGGAGCAGGCACTGTTATTTCAACATCTGCCGGACCATCTGGCGACGATGGCGCTATTCAAGGTGAACACCGGTTGTCGCGAGCAGGAAGTGTGTGGTTTGAAGTGGGAGTACGAGGTGCGAGTGCCAGAGTTCGACACATCGGTGTTCTTGATCCCGAGCGAGCACGTGAAGAACGGCGAGGAGCGTGTCGTCGTGCTCAATCGGGTCGCAAAGTCCGTGATCGACTCACAACGCGGTCTGAACGCGACGTATGTCTTTGGACATCGCGGCTCGGGTCGCTTTGCCGGCAAGGCCCTAACCAAAATGAACAACACCGCCTGGAAGCGCGCTCGCGAGCGTGCCGCTGAGCAGTGGTTGGTCAAAAAGGGCGAGGTAGCGCCGACGGGCTTTCGCCGCATCCGCGTGCACGATCTCAAACACACCTTCGGGCGGCGCTTGCGCGCAGCCGGCGTGAGCTTTGAGGATCGGCAGGACTTGCTTGGCCATAAGAGCGGGCGGATCACCACGCACTACTCGGCGGCGGAGCTGGCGAACCTGATCGCAGCCGCCGAGAAAGCTTGTGCGCTCAATCCCCACAAACTCCCCCCAACCACCTGGCTCAGGAGGAAGGCCGGGTAACAACTCTCTCGGTAAGTAGTTAATTCAAAAAGGAAATATGGCGCGCCCGGAGAGATTCGAACTCCCGACCTTCTGGTTCGTAGCCAGACACTCTATCCAACTGAGCTACGGGCGCGCAGACACAAAAACTGGCGGAGAGAGAGGGATTCGAACCCTCGAAGGGCTTTTGGCCCTTACGCCCTTAGCAGGGGCGCGCCTTCGACCACTCGGCCATCTCTCCGTGAGCGAAATCAGGCACTTAGGATCTGGCCGCGTCGCCCGCCGCGACGAGGCGCGCAATGATACTGACCGCTACCCAAGAGGTAAAGCGCGAGTGTCAGGCAATTGCAGCACGGCGCCGCAGTGACTCGGGGCCCTTTGGCTCGTCGCTGCTGGGCGCACCGTCCGGAGTACCGTCACGCTCGCCCTCGATCCGATGGAAGATCTCTTCGCGATGGACGGAAACGTCTTTCGGCGCGTTGATGCCGATCCGTACCTGGTTGCCCTTCACGCCGAGCACGGTCACGGTGATTTCTCGACCGATCATCACTGATTCACCAACGCGGCGCGTCAAAATGAGCATGTTCTTATAGCCCTCCGTGGGCTGCTTGACCCTGCCTAGTGGGGCCTTTGCTATGAATCGAGCATGACACTTGATCACAATTGGAGCAACCCAGCCAACCCCGGAACAGGGGAGAATGTGCTCCCATTTGCCCGCGATTTGTCATACCGTTTGCAACTGTCGCCCACGGCAGGCGTTGCCATCAGCCGCCAAGTCGGGTACGCACAAAGCCCTCCACGGTTGCCAATGCGGCCCCGAGGGCGGCCGGGTCGGTGCCACCGGCCTGGGCGAAATCGGCCCGCCCGCCACCCTTGCCACCGACCTGCGATGCAATACTCGCCACCAGCTCGCCAGCCTTGATCTTGTTAGTCTGATCGGCGGTTACACCGGCCACGAGCGTCACTTTGGTGCCAGCCTGATCGACCGTGGCAAGGACGATCACGGCAGACTTGAGTTTGTCCTTGAGTTGATCAACCGCATTGCGCAATGCGCCAGCATCGGCCCCCTCGACTTGCGCAGCGACCACCTTGACGCCCTGGATGTCGATTGCCGCCGAGGACAAGTCTTGCCCCTGACCACTCGCCAGCTTGTCCTTGAGCGCTCGGTTTTCGCGCTCGAGCTGTCGCACGCGATCGAGCGCATCCTGTACTTTGGCGCGCACGTCATCACGAGAGCCGCGCACCAGCGCCGCAACGTCGCGTAGCAACGTCTCATTGCCCTCTAACCACTCAAGCGCCGCTTCGCCGGTGATGGCCTCGATGCGCCGTACGCCAGCGGCGACACCCGATTCTGCGACAAGCTTGAATACGCCGATGTCACCGGCGCGTACCACGTGGGTACCGCCGCACAGCTCCATCGAAAAATCGCCAAGTTTCAAGACGCGTACGTCACGCTCATACTTCTCGCCGAACAAGGCCATCGCGCCAGCCGCCACCGCCTCGTCGTAACTACTGATCGATGTCTCAGCCTTGGCGTTAGCCCGAACTTGCTGATTGACCAGCCGCTCGATCTCCGTCAGTTCGTCACGCGTCAAAGCCTGGAAGTGCGAGAAATCGAACCGTAGCCGATCCGGCGCGACCAGCGAGCCCTTCTGCTCTACATGGTTGCCGAGCACCTGGCGCAGCGCCGCATGTAACAAGTGCGTGGCGGAGTGGTTGAGCACGGTCGCCCGTCGTCTGGCGCTATCAACGGCAGCGTCCAGACTGGCGCCGACGGCGAGCTCCCCGCCGGTCAGTTCGCCGATATGCGCGAACGCCGTGCCGCGCTTTTGCGTGTCGGAGACGGCAAACCGCAGCGCACCAGCTGACAACTCGCCGGCGTCACCGACCTGGCCGCCGGACTCTGCATAGAAAGGCGTTGTGTCAAGCACGACCTCACCATGCTCGCCAGCGCGCAAGCGATCGACGGTTGCGCCGTCGCGCAGCAAGGCGACCACGCGGCCCCGTCCGTGCGTGTCGTCGTAGCCCGCAAACGTTGTCTTGCTGTCGAGCTGCACGCCGCCGCGCAAATCGACACCGAACTTGCTGGCTGCTTGGGACTGCTTACGCTGCGCGTCCATGGCAGCCTCAAAGCCGGCCTCATCGATGCTGAGGCCGCGCTCGCGCGCCACATCCGCGGTGAGATCTATCGGAAAACCGTAGGTGTCATAGAGCTTGAAGGCGGTCGCGCCATCGATGACCTTGCTGCCGCCGAGGCCCGCGATCGCCTGGTCCAGTAACTCCATGCCATTGGCGAGCGTCTCGGCGAAACGCTCTTCTTCCTGGCGCAACACCCGTTCCGCAAGCTGCCGGCCAGCGCGTAGTTCGGGGTAGGCATCACCCATCTCCTGCTCGAGCGGTGCTACCAGACGGTGGAAGAACGCCTGCTCGATGCCGAGCTTGTAGCCATGACGGATGGCCCGCCGGATGATTCGTCTGAGCACGTAGCCGCGCCCCTCGTTTGAGGGCGTCACGCCATCGATGATCAGAAAAGTGCAGGCGCGGATGTGATCCGCGATCACTCGCAGACTGCTGTTGCCAAGATCCTGCGTGCCAGCGATGTCCGCCACAGCGCGCACCAGATTGCGAAACAGATCGATGTCGTAATTGTTAGTGACACCCTGCATGACGGCGGCGAGACGCTCGAGCCCCGCACCGGTGTCGACCGAGGGCTTCGGCAACGGCGTCAGCTTGCCGTCGGCCGCACGGTCGTACTGCATGAACACCAGGTTCCAGATCTCGACGTAACGATCCCCGTCCTCGTCGGGCGAGCCCGGCGGTCCGCCGGCAATCTGCGCGCCGTGATCGTAGAAGATCTCCGAGCACGGGCCGCACGGACCAGTGTCGCCCATCGCCCAGAAATTGCTTTGCTCGCCCAAGCGCGTGACGCGCTCCGCGGGTACGCCCACCTCTTCCACCCAGATTCGCGCCGCTTCGTCATCATCACGAAACACCGTGACCCACAGGCGCTTGGGATCGAGCTGCAAGGTGTTAGTGACGAAGTCCCAAGCGAAGCGAATCGCGTCGCGCTTGAAATAATCGCCAAAGGAAAAGTTGCCGAGCATTTCAAAGAAGGTGTGGTGGCGAGCCGTGTAGCCCACGTTCTCGAGGTCGTTGTGCTTGCCACCCGCACGGACGCAGCGTTGGCTGGATGCCGCCCGCACGTAGTCGCGACGCTCCTTGCCTAGGAAGCAATCCTTGAACTGCACCATACCGGCGTTGGTGAACAGCAGTGTGGGGTCGTTGCCCGGGACCAGCGAACTGGAGGGCACCACGGTGTGCTCGCGGCTACGAAAAAACCCGAGAAACGCGTGCCGAACCTCGGTCGCGCTCATGAACGGCGGCTTACTGGGCATATTCCACTTTGACTCAACGAAAGCTAATACAGATGCGGCACCGGCGGCGGTCAGGACTCGTCGAAGTCGCCACCTAGCGCCTGGCGAATATGATCGTTGGAAAAGCCCCGATATTGCAAAAATCTGGCTTGGCGACCTTTTTCTTTCCAGTCGGCGGGCGGTGGCGGGCCAAAGCGGCTGCGGCGAACCTCGCCTGCCCGCTCAGCCCAGTTCGGACCGTCGATCAGCGCTTGTTCGATTAGCTCAGCCGCGAGCCAGCGTTTCAAGTCTTGCCGTATCCGCACGGGACCCTGGCCACGGCGCGCCTGGTACGCCACGAACCTTTCGGCAAAACGCACATCATCAACGATGCGCTGCTCGGCGAGCGTCGCCAGAACCGAGTCGACGGCGACAGCCACGAAACCCCTATCCAGGAGCTTTTGTCGCAGCTCCGCGCTCGCGTAGTCGCGCCGTGCCAGCAAGGCCGCGGCGGCGGTGTTGACCGCCCGCGGATCCTCGGCCTGGTCAGCCGGGAGGTCCCGGCGCGCGCCGCGCGGCCTCAAGCCGTGCTGGCGGCCGCCTGCTCACCGCGAGGCGCCTTGACCGGCAACAGCTTGGCGCGGACCTGGATCTCGATTTCTTTGGCGATCTCGGGATGCGTACGCAGGTACTCGCGGGCGTTCTCTTTACCCTGGCCGATACGCTCACCGTTGTAGCTGTACCAAGCACCCGCTTTATCAATGATGCCCTGGGCAGAACCCAGATCGACGATCTCGCCCTCGTGGGAAATACCCGCCCCGTACATGATCTCGAACTCGGCCTCGCGAAACGGCGGCGCCACCTTGTTCTTGACCACCTTGACGCGCGTCATGTTGCCGACCACCTCATCGCCGTTCTTGATGGCACCGATGCGGCGGATATCGAGCCGCACGGACGCATAGAACTTGAGCGCATTGCCACCCGTCGTCGTCTCTGGGCTACCGAACATCACGCCGATCTTCATCCGAATCTGGTTGATAAAGATGACAATCGCGTTAGACCGCTTGATATTGCCGGTGAGCTTGCGCAGGGCCTGCGACATGAGGCGGGCATGCAAGCCCAGCTGCATTTCGCCCATCTCGCCTTCGATTTCCGCCTTTGGCGTGAGCGCTGCGACCGAGTCGATGACGACGATATCGACCGCGCCGGAGCGAACCAGCATGTCGGTGATCTCGAGCGCCTGCTCACCCGTGTCCGGCTGCGATACCAGCAGATCGGTGACGTTGACGCCGAGCTTCTCGGCATAGGCTGGGTCGAGCGCATGCTCGGCGTCGACAAACGCCGCCGTGCCACCCAGCTTCTGAATCTCCGCCACCACCTGCAAGGTGAGCGTGGTCTTGCCGGAGGACTCCGGACCGTAGATCTCGATGACGCGACCGCGCGGCAACCCGCCGATACCAAGTGCAATATCGAGACCCAGCGCACCGGTGGACACCGCCTCCACATCATACGAAGCGGATGCTGTCGCCCAGACGCATGATGGAGCCTTTGCCAAACTGCTTTTCGATCTGGCCCAGCGCGGCGACCAGCGCCTTCTTGCGGTTTTCGTCCATTGTCAGCGTACCCCTATAAAATCTGCTGGAATTATTTCACAACGATCCGCCAACAGGGGCCGAAAAACTGGTGAATCGGCAGAGATTGTCACTCGTGTCCACGCGGTATACAGGAGTGGAAAATCCTCACTACTGTATATATCAACGACTTCGCGCTCAAAGCTCGATGGCGCGCACCATTCCCAACGCAAACTCCACCGATTTGCGCCGCACGGCATCACGATCGCCCTTGAAGAACTTCACGCGGCAGTTCGATTCGATTGACACGCCGCGCCGCTGTGCGACCGCGAACCACACCGTGCCGACGGGCTTGCTCGCGACCGCTCCGGTTGGCCCGGCGATGCCACTGACGGCCACGGCGATGTCGGCTTCAGTCAAACGCAAGGCGCCCATCGCCATCTCCTCCACCGTCGGCGAGCTAACCGCACCCTGGGTTTCGATTGTCTTGGCGTCAACGCCCAGATCGCGCACTTTGGCCGCATCCGAATACGTGACGTAACCGCAGTCGAACCAGGCCGAACTGCCCGGCACATCGGTACAGCATTTGGCGATCCAGCCGCCCGTGCAGGATTCGGCGGTCACCAGGTGCATCCCAGCCTCGCGGAGTCGGTCGCCGACCTCGGCCGCCAGCCGTGTCAATTCTGTGTCGTCATGCATGCGCGCAAGGCTATCGGGTTCGGGCCACTGTGCGCCAGTGCTGCTACGTGAGCCACCGCACGCCCCGCGCATTGCAAGATACGATCGCGTAGGCTAGCGGGCGATGCCCGATCCTGCCATGTCGCAACATACACCGATGATGCAGCAGTACCTGCGCATCAAGTCCAGCTGCCCCGATACGCTGCTGCTCTATCGGATGGGTGATTTCTACGAGTTGTTCTACGACGACGCGCGCCGCGCCGCCCAGCTGCTCGACATCACCTTGACCGCGCGCGGGCAGTCCGCGGGTGAACCGATTCCGATGGCGGGCGTGCCTTTTCATAGCCTCGACAACTACCTCGCCCGACTCGTGCGGCGTGGCGAATCGGTGGCGATTTGCGAGCAGACCGGCGATCCGGCCAAGTCCAAGGGTCCGGTCGAGCGCGAGATCGTGCGCATCGTCACGCCCGGCACCGTAACCGACGAAGCGTTGCTCGATGACAAGCGCGAAACGCTGCTGGCAGCGGTCGTGCTGAACAGTGCACGGTTCGGGCTGGCGTGGCTAGACTTGTCCGCCGGCCGTTTCACGGTGCTGGAATCGGCGGGCAGTACTGCGCTGGCGGCCGAGCTCGAGCGACTGAAGCCGGCCGAGCTGTTGAGTGTCGGAGGAGCAGGCGAGCTCGCTCGCAGACCTGACCGGTGGCGCCATGCGCACGCGTCCGCCGTGGCACTTCGAGCTGGCGAGTGCCTCGCGGCTGCTGACCGACCAACTCGGGACGCTGGATCTCAAAGGCTTCGGCGCGGACGACCTGCCGCTAGCCATCGCCGCGGCTGGCGCGTTGCTGCAGTATGTGCGCGACACGCAGAAGGCCGCGCTGCCGCACATCAGCGGCCTGCAGGTCGAGGAGCGCGGCGATGCGTTGCAGCTGGACGCCGTCACCCGCCGCAATCTCGAGCTCGACAGCGCGTTGGGCAGCGCAACCGACGCCACCTTGTTAGCGCTGCTCGACCAGACAGTTACAGCGATGGGCTCACGGGCGCTGCGACGCGCGCTCAACCGGCCAGTGACCAAACAAGCCCTATTACAGTCACGCTACGATGCCATCGCGACACTCGCCGATGGCCGGCGCTTCGACGCAGTGCTCGTGCCGCTTGGCAAGATCAATGACATCGAACGGATTCTGGCCCGCGTGGCGCTGCGCTCTGCCCGCCCTCGCGATCTCGTCGGACTACGCAGCTCGCTGGAGCACTTGCCTGCCGTGCGCGCTGCACTGCCCGCCGAGGACGTGCCCCTGCTGGCCGAGCAGCGCGCTGCCATTGGCGAGCACAACGAGGAACTGGCACTGCTAACCAGCGCGATAGCGATCGAGCCCGCAAGCCTGCTACGCGACGGCGGCGTGATTGCCACAGGCTACGACGCGACGCTCGATGAACTGCGCGCGATCGCCACCCGAACCGATGATTACTTGTTGCAACTCGAGCAGCGCGAACGCGAGCGCACCGGACTCTCAAGCCTCAAGCTGGGTTACAACCGGGTGCAGGGCTTTTTTATCGAAGTGGCCCGCTCGCAGGCCGAGCGCGTGCCGGCGGACTATGTGCGTCGGCAGACCGTCAAAATCCGCAGAGCGCTTCATCACGCCCGAACTGAAGCAATTCGAAGACAAAGTACTGGGCGCCCGTGACAAAGCACTCGCCCGCGAGCGCGAGCTCTATGACGAACTACTCACTCAGCTAACCGACCGGCTCGCGCCGCTGCAGACCACGGCACAGGCGCTTGCAATGGTCGACGTGCTAGCGACGCTGGCCGAGCGTGCTGTCGAGTTCAACTGGGCGCGACCCACGCTAGTGACCGAGCGGCGCATCGAGATCACCAATGGGCGCCACCCGATCGTCGAGAGCTTCAGCCGCCAGCCATTCGTCCCTAACGACCTGCGCCTCGACGCGGACCGGCGCATGCTGATCATCACCGGCCCGAATATGGGTGGTAAGTCCACTTACATGCGCCAGTCGGCGCTGCTCGTGGTGCTCGCGCACATCGGCAGCTTCGTGCCGGCCGAAAGTGCCGTGCTCGGGCCCATCGATCGGATCTTCACGCGCATCGGCGCTGGCGACGACCTCGCCGGTGGCCGCTCGACTTTCATGGTGGAAATGACCGAAGCGGCCAATATTCTCAACAACGCGACCGCGAACAGCCTCATTCTGATGGACGAGATCGGCCGCGGTACCAGCACCTTCGATGGCCTGTCACTCGCCTGGGCGGTGGCGCGACATCTGGCGCGGGTGAACCGTGCGTTCACGTTGTTTGCCACTCACTATTTCGAGCTGACGGCCCTGGCGGGCGAAGTCGATGGTTGCGCCAACGTGCACCTCGACGCCACCGAGCATCGCGACGGCGTGGTGTTCCTGCATGCCGTCAAACCCGGCCCTGCCAGCCGCAGCTATGGTCTCGCCGTTGCGCAGCTTGCCGGGGTGCCGCGCGAAGTAATCGCGGCAGCACGTGAGTATCTCGCCGCACTCGAACGCGGGCGCCCGGCCGTCAATGGCCTGCAAGCGGAACTGCCACTCGAGCCGCCAGCGGCGCCACCACCAGATCCCCGCTTGTTAGAGTTGCGCGACGCCCTGACGGGCGTGAACGCGGACGAACTGTCGCCCCGGGAAGCGCTCGATCTGGTCTATAAGCTGCGCAGGCTGCTGGACTGACGCGCTCAGGGATTGAGGCTAAACCGCCCTTTCTCGAGGAACTCGCCGATCTGCCGCGCCACGCGCGCCGAGAACTGCATGCCGGTGTGGCTCACAGGCATGACGACGTGATCGGTGGCGCCCGGTAGTTTGGTCTCAGCCACGGCCACCGTGCCGTCGCTGTCGTCATCGAAACGCACAAATAAGCGCCCGAGACCCACCGGCCTGGAGCCCGCGATGACGCCGACCTCGCGCGTCTGCTGCCAGACGCGCGGCTCGCGTGCTAACACCAGCTCTTCAGCCACTTGCCGCCCGATCAACGCAGGGCAATCCAGCCGATCCGCGCCAGATCCTGCGCAGCCTTGCTACGGACACTCGGCGTGCCGAGCAGCACGACTCGACCAGCGGGCTGGTCCAGGTAGCGTTCAAAAAAGCGAAACAGCACGAGGCCGCCGAGACTGTGGCCGAGAAAATGCAAGCGCTCGACGCGGTGCTGGCGCGCAAGCTCAAGCGTGAACTGATGCAGCTTCTCGGTGACGTCTTGCATGGTCGCGCTGACGGATGGGTAATGGAACACGTGGCAGGTGTAGCCGTACTCCTGCGTCAAGCGACGGCGCAGGAACAGCGACTCGCGGCCAGTGAGCCACAAGCCGTGCACATAGATGAGGTGTGTGTTGGCGGCGCTCAATCTTTCGTCAACCCGACGGCGTTCGTCAGCTCGCGGGCGGCGGCGTGCGCACGCGCACGTGCAGTTCCTTCAACTGCGCGTCGCTCACTTCAGTGGGCGCATCCGTCAGCGGACAAGCCGCGGTCTGTGTCTTGGGAAAAGCGATCACATCGCGAATGCTGTCGGCACCCGCCATCAGCATGGCGAGCCGATCGAGTCCGAAGGCGATGCCACCGTGTGGCGGCGCGCCATACTTGAGCGCATCGAGCAAAAAGCCGAACTTGACGCGCCTCGTCAGCGTCAATTCCTAACAACTCGAACACGGTCGACTGCATCTCTTGGCGATGGATGCGCACACTGCCGCCGCCGACCTCGGAGCCATTCAGCACCAGATCATAGGCGTTGGCGGTCGCCTCACCGGGACTCGCACGCAGCGCGGCCGAATCGGGATTGCGCGGGGAGGTGAACGGGTGATGCATGGCATTCCACCGTTTCGAGTCTGCATCCCATTCGAACATCGGGAAGTCGATCACCCACAGCGGCGCCCACCCGTCGCTCACCAGCTTGAGATCCTCGCCCACCTTCAGGCGCAGTGCACCCAAGGCATCGCTAACAACCTTGGCAGAATCTGCGCCAAAGAAAATCAGATCGCCATCGGCCGCACCGGTGCGCTCGAGCACGCCAGCCACCGCGGCGTCTGACAGGAACTTGATGATCGGCGACTGCAGGCCGTCGCGACCCTTGGCGCGCTCGTTGACCTTGACGTAGGCGAGGCCCTTGGCGCCATACCGACCGACGTAAGCGGTGTACTCGTCGATCTGCGAGCGCGGCATCGCAGCACCCTGCGGCACACGCAGCGCGGCAACCCGACCGTTAGGATCTTTCGCCGGACCGGCAAACACCTTGAACTCGGTGTCGGCCACGAGATCGGCCACGTCTACCAACTCGAGCGGGATGCGCAGGTCTGGCTTGTCCGAGCCGTAACGCCGCATCGCCTCGGCAAAACTCATGCGCGGGAAAGGGTCCGGCAAGTCGACGCCATTAGCCTGCTTGAAGATGGCACGCGTCAGTCGCTCCATCATTTGCATGATGTCGTCTTGCGACAGGAACGACGTCTCGATATCGAGCTGTGTGAATTCCGGCTGCCGATCGGCGCGCAGGTCCTCGTCGCGGAAGCAGCGCGTGATCTGGTAGTAGCGATCGAAGCCAGACATCATCAACAGCTGCTTGAAGATCTGCGGCGACTGCGGCAGCGCGAAGAACTTGCCCGCGTGTGTACGGCTCGGCACAAGATAGTCGCGCGCGCCCTCCGGCGTCGCTTTGGTGAGCATCGGCGTTTCGAGATCGATGAAGCCGTTGTGGTCGAGAAACTCGCGCATTGCGCGGGTAATCCGATGCCGCAGCCGCAGGCGTTGCTGCATCACATCGCGCCGCAGGTCGATATAGCGATAGCGCAGCCGCGTCTCCTCGCCGACGTGTTCGTCGAGCTGGAATGGCAGCGGCTCCGACCGGTTCAACAATTCCAGCTCGGTCGCTAACAATTCGATCTTGCCCGAGGCGAGATTTGCATTGACGGTGCCTGCCGGGCGGTCCCGCACCTTGCCGACGACGCGCACGACGAACTCGTTGCGGAGTTTCTCCGCCTCGGCAAACAGATCCTTGCGATCCGGATCGAATACGATCTGCACCAGGCCTTCGCGATCGCGCAGATCGACGAAGATCACGCCGCCGTGATCGCGCCGACGATGCACCCAGCCCGCGACCGTGACCGATTGTCCGATCAGTGTTTCATTGACCTGGCCGCAGTAGTGGGAGCGCATGAATTCTCGCGATTTTTAGGCGGGGAAGGCGCGCGATGTTACGGAGCACCAGCAGCGGGCGCAACCGGTACGCCCCGGCCGGCCGCGCTCAGGTGGCGCGCAGGTACCACGCATAGTCCAATTCGGTGACCGTGGCGGAAAACCGCGTGCACTCGACCTCTTTGATCGCCAGAAAGATCTTGCGGAATTCCGCGCCGAGGGCACGGTCAAGAAATGCCGACTGGCCTGCGCGGTCGAGCGCCTCGCGCCAAGTGGCGGGGAGACTACGATCAGCCGCCTGCTGGTAGCCATTGCCGTCGATGGGCGGGCCCGGATCGCACTGCTGCGCGATACCCTCACCCATCGCTGCAAGGACGGTCGCCACCGTTAGATACAGATTGGCGTCAGCACCTGCGATACGGTGCTCGACATGCCGCGACGCTGCCTCGCCCGCCGGCACCCGCAAACTCACGCTGCGATTGTTGATCCCCCAGGAGGGTGCAATCGGCGCGTAACTCTGGCTGACAAAGCGACGATAGGAATTGGCATTGGGCGCGAAGATTGCCAGGCTCTCCGGCATCGTCGACTGCAGCCCGCCAATTGCATGACGCAACAACTCGGTGCCGGCCGGCTGCTCACTGGCAAACAGGTTTTGGCCGGCGGCATCATTGAAACTGACGTGCACGTGCAGCCCACTGCCGGCGCGCGCAGCGAATGGCTTGGCCATGAAACAGGCGATCAGACCATGCCGAGCTGCGACGCCGCGTACCAGTCGCTTCCACATGACGGCCTCGTCGACTGCTTGCAGCGCGTCAGCACGGTGTTGCAGCGTGATCTCGAACTGCCCCGGCGCATACTCCGACATCAACGTCCCCACCGGCAGCCGCTGCGTCGCGGCCGCTCGGTAGATGTCATCGAACACCGGCGCCAGGTCATCGAGGCGCTGCAAACTGTAAGCGTCAATCTTGCCCCGTTCCGACGGCCGCCCCCCACCTGCAGGCTCCAGCGCGCCGCTTGCGGACTCGCGCAGTAGGTAGAACTCGATCTCACAAGCGACCACCGGTGTGTAGCCTTGTGCCTGCAGGGATTCAATCGAACGCACGACCGTGTGGCGCGGATCAGCCGGCGCTGGCGCACCGGCTTGGGTAAACATTGTCAGCATGACCTGCGCGGTGGGCGCCTGCAGCCACGGCACCCGCACGAGCGTACCCGCGACCGGTTTGCAAACGAGGTCCGCGTCCCCCGTATCCCAGACCAGACCCGTAGCGTCGACGTCCTCACCGGTGATATCGAGGCCGAGAATGGAACCAGCAACCTGCCGGCCGTGCCGATAGATGGCTACCAACTCGTCTCGCCGCACACTCTTGCCGCGTACCACACCCGATGGATCGGTAATCAGCAGTTGGGCCGCGACGACATCCGGGTTCGCCGCGAGAAAATCATCGAGCTCTTGTGGCTTGGCGAGTCGCGTGCTCATGGCATCTCTCCGACCAGGTGCGACAGGCAGGCGTCGAGACCCCGCGTGAGCCGGTCGATGTCAGCTGGCTGGGTCGCCGGCGACACGAGCATCATGTTATGGAATGGCGTCAGCAACACGCCGCGGTTCAGCAGATAGAGATGGATCGCGCGCTCGAGCAGCGGCTGCATCTGCTGCGCGGACTCGCTGCCATTGCGCGGCGGCTGCGCCGCAAAACCGAACTCCAGCCGCGCCCCGACTCTCGACACATGCCAGGCAAGTCGATGCCGCGCGAACAGCTGTTGCAGCGCACTTGCGAGCGCTGCCGCCAAGTCAGCCATGCGCGCGTAGTTGTCAGCCGTGATCACCGACTCGAGCGCCGCGTCCAGACAAGCGATCGCGAGGGCATTCGCCGCAAGCGTCGTGCCCATGCCGGAATGGCCTGCTGGCCGCTGTGCCAGCACCTGCTGCATCCGCGACTCGACCGCTGCCGTAAACCCCAGCACTGCGCATGGTACCCACCGGCAATGGCCTTGCCACACACGAACAGATCCGGCTCCAGCCGCTGCAGCCGCGTATAGCCACCCAAACCGGCGGATAGCGTGTGCGTCTCGTCGATCAGCAACAGCGTACCGGCCGCCTGCGAACGTGCACGCAGCGCCGCCAGAAATCCCGGTTGAGGCACGACCATACCGAAGTTGGTCATGGCCGGCTCTGCGATGACACAGGCATAACGGCCGGTCGCGAACTCCCGCTCGAGTGCCGCAAGATCGTTGAACTCGATCAGCGTCGTGTGCGCGGCGTTGTCAAACGGACTACCAATGAGGCCTGGCCGGGCGCGCGTCTGTCCCGCTTGCAGCCGAACCAGCGTCTCATCAAGTGTACCGTGATAACAACCTTCAAAGGCCAGTATCTGCGCGCGGCCAGTGATGGCACGTGCCCAGCGCAGCGCCGCCCGGTTCGCATCTGTCGCGGTCTGCGTGATCTGCCAGAAGGGCAAGCCAAACAACTCTGACAAACGCTCACCGACCGCGACGACTCGCTCAGCGGGCAACATCGTCGTGAGGCCCGCCGCAGCCTGGCGTGCCAGCGCTGCTGCGATCGCAGGCGGCGAATGGCCAAACATGGCACCCGTGTCGCCCAGGCAGAAATCCGCGTACTCGTGTCCATCCACGTCGATGAGTCGCGCACCGACCGCGTGCCGCATGAAAATCGGAAACGGCGTCGCCCAGTCCTGCATCCAGTGCATTGGCACGCCGTTCAACCAATGCCGGCTCGCATCTTCTGCTAACGATTGAGACTTGGGCCTGGCGCGCACGAATGTCGCTTCCTCGGCCGCGATCAGGCGCTCAAGCTGCGCCGCGTCGAACGTTCGCAGTGACGCGCCTGTCATCGTTAGCGCTTACGGACCAGGACCGCCGGCCGCAGATCCGCCGCCGGCCAGATTCGCCGGCAGCGTTACGGCACCGCCAGTGTTGCGATGCGGCGCCACGACACCCAGAGTGAGCACCATCTTCATCGCCTGATCGACCGTCATCGCCAGTTCCACGACATCGTCCCGCGGCACGAACACGATAAACCCTGAGGTGGGATTCGGCGTCGTCGGGACGAATACGCCTACCAACTCGCGGTTGGCCTGCTCCGACAGCTCACTCGCCTGCTCCGTCACCAGAAAGCCGACGCTCCAGATTTCCCGCCGCGGATACTGGATTGCGACCACCTTCTTGAACGACTTGCCGGTATCGGAAAACAAAGTCTCCGCGAACGACTTCACGCCCCCATACACCGTGCGGACAAACGGAATCCGCCGCATCAGGCCTTCCCAGCCACCGACAACCTGCCGACCGATGAGATTGGTGCCCAGAAAACCGGTGATCATCAGGACGACGAAGGCGAGCACCGCGCCCAAGCCGGGCAGTGGAAAACCGAGCAGCGCTTCGGGCTGCCAGCGATCGGGCAAGATGGTCAGCGTGCCGTCCATCAAGCCAACCAGAAAGCGCACGACGAACAGCGTCGCCAGTATCGGCATCCACACCAGCACGCCGGCAATCAGATACCGACGGATACTCGCGATCCAACGACGCTCGCTCATCGCGCGCGCTTGGCAGACTTGACGGGCTTGGCTGGCTTACGCTGCGCCACACTGCGCTTTGAACTAACAGTTTTCTTGTTAGTTTGCGACCGCTCGGTACTCTTGCTGGTTTCCGCCTTGGAGCTGTCCGTCTTGGCTTTGCTGCCGGTGTCAGACTTCTCGCCCGCTGCCTTCGTGTCGCTGGCTTTCGCGTCACTGGCCTTCGCGTCACTGGCCTTCGCGTCACCTGCCTTCGCATCACCTGCCTTCGCATCGCTGGATTTTTCCGGCGCGTCTTTCTCCGTTGACTTCGCCTCCTCTTTATCAGCACCGACCAGATTGCGCTTGGCTTCGTTGTCGGACTTGAAGTCCGTCTCATACCAACCCGAGCCCTTGAGGCGAAACACGGGCGCCGACATCTGCTTTTTCAGCGCGCTCTTCCCACAAGCGGGACACTTGCGCAGTGGCTTATCGGTGATCTTCTGCAGCACCTCTAGATGGTGCTCGCATTGGGCACACTGATACTCGTAAAACGGCATTCGAGACCTCGAAACGAACCGGGAAGAGAAGTTGGCAGATTATAGGTTTTCCGCGCGCCCGAACGAGAGTTGTCCGTCTTGCACCGAAACACGGATGCGATCCCCCGGCCCAAACTCGCCGGCCAGCATGCGCTGCGCCAGCGGATTCTCGATCTGCTGCTGGATCGCCCGCTTGAGCGGCCGCGCGCCGTACACCGGATCGTAGCCGGCCTCACTCAGCTGGTCTTGCGCCGCGGCATCGAGCACCAGATCCATATTGCGCTCCACCAGTCGCTTGCGCAGCAGGCCGAGTTGAATCTCCACGATACGGCGGATCTCGGCGGCACCCAGCGGGTGAAATACGCAGATGTCGTCGATCCGGTTGATGAACTCCGGCCGGAAGCTCTGCTGCACCACTTCCATCACCGCCGACTTCATGCGCTGGTAGTTACCCTCGCCGGCCAGCTCCTGGATCACCTGCGAGCCCAGGTTGGAGGTCATGATGATCACCGTATTGCGGAAATCGACCGTGCGGCCCTGACCATCTGTCAGGCGCCCGTCATCCAGCACCTGTAACAACACATTGAAGACGTCCTGATGGGCCTTCTCGACTTCGTCGAGGAGGATCACGGCATAGGGCCGGCGGCGCACGGCCTCGGTGAGATAGCCGCCCTCGTCGTAGCCGACATAGCCCGGCGGCGCGCCAATCAACCGCGCGACCGAATGGCGCTCCATGAACTCCGACATATCGATGCGAACCATCGCCTCGTCGGTGTCAAACAGGAACTCGGCCAGGGCCTTGGAGAGCTCCGTCTTGCCGACTCCGGTGGGCCCCAGGAACAGGAACGAGCCATTGGGCCGGCGCG
The DNA here is from genome assembly GCA_016703895.1 of Pseudomonadota bacterium. Classification (GTDB taxonomy): domain Bacteria; phylum Pseudomonadota; class Gammaproteobacteria; order Steroidobacterales; family Steroidobacteraceae; genus CADEED01. Next base: position 52,513 of record JADJBE010000006.1, on the reverse strand, counting down.
GATCGGAGAGACCGGCACGTGAGCGTCGAATCGCATTCGAGACGATGCGCACCGCCTCATCCTGGCCGACGACGCGTTTGGTCAGCGCCTCTTCCATGCGCAGTAGTTTCTCTTTCTCGCCCTCCAGCATCTTTGCCACGGGAATGCCGGTCCACTTGGCGACAACCTCGGCAATCTCCTCCTCAGTGACTTTGTTGCGCACCAACCGAGTCTGCTGCGACCCGCCGCCTGCGCCTCTAACAACCGCTTGTCGAGCTCCGGAATACGCCCGTACTGCAGCTCCGCCACTTTCGCCAGATCACCGCGACGGCGGGCGCTCTCGATATCGAGCTTGATCTTCTCGAGTTCCTCTTTGATCGCGGTTGCGCCCTGCATCGAGGCCTTCTCGGCTTTCCAGATCTCTTCCAGATCCGAATATTCCTTCTCCAGACCCCGCAGCGTCTCGAGCAGCGTCTCGAGGCGCTTCTTGGACGCGGCGTCTTCTTCTTTCTTCAACGCCTCGTGCTCGATCTTCAACTGAATGATGCGCCGCTCCAGCTTGTCCATCACCTCGGGCTTGGAATCGATTTCCATGCGGATGCGCGCACCCGCCTCGTCGATCAGATCGATCGCCTTGTCCGGCAGTTGCCGATCCGCGATATAGCGATGCGACAGCGTCGCTGCCGCCACGATCGCCGGGTCCGTGATGTCGACGCCGTGGTGCACTTCATAGCGCTCCTGCAGGCCGCGCAGAATCGCGATCGTGTCCTCGACCGACGGTTCATCCACTAACACCTTCTGGAAGCGCCGCTCGAGCGCGGCGTCCTTCTCGACGTACTTGCGGTATTCGTCCAGCGTGGTCGCACCAACGCAGTGCAGCTCGCCGCGCGCGAGCGCGGGCTTGAGCATGTTGCCAGCGTCCATCGAGCCCTCGGCCTTGCCGGCGCCCACCATCGTGTGTAGCTCGTCGATGAACAGGATGACCTGGCCCTCCTGTTTGGAGAGCTCGTTGAGCACGCCCTTGAGTCGCTCTTCAAAGTCGCCGCGGAACTTGGTACCGGCGATCAACGCGCCCATATCGAGCGCGAGGATCCGCTTGCCCTTCAAGCCCTCGGGCACTTCGCCATTGATGATGCGCTGAGCTAACCCTTCGACAATGGCAGTCTTGCCGACTCCAGGTTCGCCAATCAGGACGGGGTTGTTCTTGGTGCGCCGTTGCAGCACTTGGATGGTGCGACGAATCTCGTCGTCGCGGCCAATCACCGGATCGAGCTTGCCACCTGAGGCGCGCGCTGTTAGGTCCACCGTGTATTTTTCCAGTGCGCCACGCTTCTCCTCGGCACCGGGATCGTTCACTGCTTCACCGCCACGCACCTCACCAATCGCTTTATCGACGGCAGCCTTCTGGACGCCGGCATCTTTCAGGATCTTCGCGAGTGTCGCACGATCGTCAAATGCGGCGAGTACAAACAACTCACTGGAAATGAACTGATCGCCACGCTGCTGGGCAAGTTTGTCGGTGACATTGAGCAGGCGATTGAGGTCGCTCGACACATGGACTTCGCCCGGCGTGCCCTCCACGCGCGGCAACCTCGCCAATGCGGAATCGACGCCCTGGCGTAGTTTGCTGACGTTCGCGCCAGCCTTGACGAGCAACGGCCGGGTGCCGCCGTCGGCTTGCTCGAGCAACGCCGCCAGCACGTGCACTGGCTCCAGCATCTGATGGTCGCGGCCGATGGCAAGCGACTGCGCGTCCGCGAGCGCCGCCTGGAAGCGGCTGGTTAGTTTGTCCATACGCATAACTAGCACCTAATAAGAGGATCAATGGCTTGCCCGCGAGATGGGGGCGGAACCACAGTCTTTCAAGACTGCATGTCGGAGCTATTGCAGCCGCCGCATATACCCCCAGCAGCGCTGGCATTCTTCGGCCAAGACGACGGAAATGCCTCGCTTCCACAAATAATCAAGCATGCACGCTAGGGACGTGGAAACCAGTGTCGTGGCATACGCAGGGCGCTCCGACGAAAGCTACCCAGGTGTTGCAATCTGGTCGCTTATAAGAGACAATCGTCGATGGAAGTGATGCACTATGTCTCTTCCAACGGGCGAGATCAGTTCGACGATTGGCTGGATAGAATTCGAGATCGCCGCACGCTCACCGCAATTTTTCGGAGAATCGGTCGCATTGAACGACATGGCTTTTTTGGCGACCATCGGTACTTGCGGGCCGGTGTATCGGAGCTCCGTGTCGATCTAGGCCCAGGTTATCGCGTGTACTTCTCGCTAGTGACTCCCACAACCGTGCTACTGATTCATGGCGGAGACAAGCGGCGTCAGGACCGGGACATAGAGCTAGCGATCAGGCGGCTAGTCGACTACAGACGGAGAAGCACTTGAGAAGCCAGCCGCAACGACCACATGACGACGCGGTCATCGAACGGCTCCGTCGAGATCCAGAGCTCGCTGCCGTCTATCTCGACGAAATCCTCGAAGACGGCGACGAGGGATTCTAAAGACTCTCGGTTTGCGCCTCAGTATCGCCCCGCTCACTGTGAGCAAGAGATCGGGCGCGATCGCATCGAGCACCGACTCGCTTAGTGCGCGTGGCTCTCGGCGAACGCCACGACCGCGATCCCGACCGTGATCAATGCGATCTGCGCCGCAGAGGAGCGCAGGCCAACACGGCGGTGCAAGCCAGGGATCAGATCCGCGACGGCGATGTAGAGCATGCTGGCGGCGGCAACCGCGAGCGCATAGGGCAACAATGAGATTGCCGCACCCAGCGCGAAATACCCCACCACGCCGCCAACAACCGCGGTCAGGCTGGTGATGAGATTCCACAGCAACGCACGGCCGCGGCTCATACCCGAATGCAGCAGCACCGCAAAGTTGCCGACTTCCTGCGGGATCTCGTGCGCCATGATGGCCAGTGCAGTGACGATGCCGAGATGCACGTCGGTGAGAAACGCGGCCGCGATCAGCACGCCATCCAAGGTGTTGTGCAAGGCATCGCCAACCAATACCAACGGTCCTGCTACCTTGTTGCGATGGGCGTCATGGGCGTGCTGCGTAAGCTCACCATGTTCGTCGCACTCGTCGTCATGACAATGGCGCCACAGCAGGAACTTCTCCAGTACGAAGAACAAGCCTATCCCGGCCACCAATGCAATACCGATCTGATGCACGCGCATGAACCCGGCGCTCATGACCGCGTGCGGGATCAACGCCAGCAGCGCCGCACCGAGCAGCGCACCAGTTGCAAAGCTAACGAGATGCGGTTGCAGACGCAGCCTGAGCGGAGTCGGCAGCAGCAACATCGCGCTTGCAGCGACAACCGAAGCAACCCCGGCAACAAAGGTTGCGGCGACGATCCAGGCGAGAACTGTCACTCAGGCGGACTCAAACAATGGGATGACTGCCATGCTAACACGCACGTCAAGTCCGCCAGATCAGCGCCGCCATGCGGCCGCAACGACCGTCGCGACGATAGGAATAGAAACGCGCCGGATCGGCATAGGTGCACCAGTCGCCGCCCGCTACGTCGCTGACGCCGACCGCGGCCAACCGCTGCCGCGCCAGCATGGGCAAATCGCACTGCCAGCGGCCACGACTGTTGCGAACGAAAGCGCGTGCCGCGGCCGCCGCTTGGTCGACGAACGCCGCGCGCACCTCGTCGCCCACTTCAAAATGGGCCGGGCCAATGGCCGGGCCTAACCAGGCCACCAGGTCGCTAGCCGCGGCTGGCTGCCCGCCTTGGGACTGTCGACCATCCAAGACAGGTTCCTGACGCGCGCAAATTGCCGCCACAGTCGCTTCGAGCACGCCCGCTGCCAACCCGCGCCAACCGGCATGGGCGGCGGCCACCGCCGACCCATCCCGACGCGCCAACAGCACGGGCAGGCAGTCCGCTACCTGGATCGCACAGACCCGGTCGCGCGCTGTGGTAACACTCGCGTCGGCAGTCGGCGGCGCGTATGCCATGTCGCCAGCGGACGCCGCGTTGCCTGCGGTCGGCGCCAGCAAAGTCACCGCTGCGCCATGGACTTGCTGGAGCCAAGCGGGCTCGCCCGGTAACCCCGCCGTCGTACGTAACAAGCCGCGATTGGTAGCCACCGCCGCAGTGTCGTCGTCGACATGCGCCGCCAAATTGAAACTATCGTAAGGCGCTTGGCTGACACCGCCCGTTCGCAGCGTAAACGCCGCGCGTACGCCCACCGGCGGCGTCCAGCCCATACCTAACAGACTAGTCATGCAGCGTTGGCGACCACGTCCGCTCGCAACACATCGAGCAAGTGTACGAAGTCGGCCGGCAACGGGCTCGAGAACTCGAGCGGCTCGCCGGTCTCGGGATGCGCGAGCCGCAGCTGTGCGGCATGCAGCGCCTGACGCTTGAATACAGCTAGCGTTGCTAACAACTCAGGCGTGGCCTTGGGCGGCAACTTGGGTCGCCCGCCGTAGAGCGGGTCGCCGACCAGCGGGTAGCCGACGTGCGCCATGTGCACGCGAATCTGGTGAGTGCGGCCGGTTTCGAGTTGCACGCGCAGATAGGTGTGACCACGAAACCGCTCCTGCACCCGATAGTGCGTGACGGCCGCGCGCCCATCGGTCCGCACGGTCATTTTGGTGCGCTGCGTACGATGCCGTCCGATCGGTGCATCGACCGTCCCACCGGCCGTCATCCGGCCGACGCAGACCGCCAGATAGTCGCGCTCGACCGCATGTTCCGCCATTCTTGCCACCAGTGCGGTGTGGGAAATCAGATTACGCGCGACTACCAACAAGCCGCTGGTGTCCTTGTCGATACGGTGCACCAGCCCGGCGCGCGGCAGCAACGCGAGGCGTTGGTCGTAGGCTAACAAGGCATTCTGCAAAGTAGCGTCCCGATTGCCCGCACCTGGGTGCACGACCCTGCCGGCGGGCTTGTCGATGATCAGGATGGACTCGTCCTCGTAGACGACGTTCAGCGGCATGGTCTGCGGCAGCACCGTCGTGTCTGCCTCGAGGCGCGCTTCGACACGCACGGATTCGCCACCGAGCACCACATCGCGGGAACGCGGCGCTTTGCCGTCGACCAGCACGGCACCCAGCGTGATCCACTGCTGCAGTCGCGAGCGGGAATACTGTGGCAACTGCTGCGCGAGCGCCTGGTCGAGCCGTCGACCGGCAAGGTCAAAGGGCAGCTCAAACTGGTGAATCTGGAACTTCTCAGTCAAGTGAATGGTCGGATGCGCTCAGGGGCCGATATACTTACCTGTCCGCCCCGGTATTTCCAGAGGCCGTTTTGCTAATTAAGTTCATCACCCCGCGCGTCGCGCTGCTCGCCCTGTGCCTCGCTATCGTCGCTGCCGGCACCACTGGCTGTCGCACTAAGCCCGAGAACCGGCTGGATCGCCTCGCCGATCCGCAGTTGCTTTACGACCGGGCGCGCAAAAGCCTCGATAACCAGGATTTCGACGGCGCCATCCGGGTCTACGAGGCCCTTAATGCCCGCTTTCCATTTGCCGAGGCATCGCGCCAGGCACGTCTCGATCTGATCTACGCCTATTACAAGGCACGCGAGAGCGAGTCGGCGATCGACGCCGCTGATCAGTTTATCCGCGAGAACCCCACCCACCCGCGCATCGACTACGCCTGGTACATCAAAGGGCTGGTCGACTTCGCCCGCACGCCCAATTCGCTCGAGCGGCTGTTCAACGTGGATCTGTCAGAGCGACCGCCGACCACGGCGCGCAAGTCATTCGCTGCTTTTCGCACCGTGGTCGAGCAGTTCCCCAAGAGCGACTATGCGCATGACTCGCGTCGGCGCATGGTCTATCTGCGCAATCGGCTCGCGAGCTATGAGCTGTCGGTGGCGCGCTACTACATCAAGCGCGAGGCGTATGTAGCCGCCGCGCAGCGCGCCAAACAGACTATCGAGCAGTACGACGGTGCGCCCGCGGTACGCGAAGCGCTCGAGATCATGATCCTGTCATACGAAAAGCTCGGCTTGGGCGAGCTGGCGCAACAAACCCGCGCGGTCTACCAAGCCAACTACTCGGCCGAGCCGGGATCGAGCCGCTCGGACAACGAAGGCCCGCAGCGCAAGCGCTGGTGGAAGCCCTGGAGCTAGCGGCATAGGCCAGCTTGCGGGTCGAACTCGGCCGCTAGCGTCGATAGCCGTTGGTAATCGGGTAACGCCAGTCGCGGCCAAAAGCACGGCCACTCACCCGCACGCCCGGCGGGGCCTGCCGTCGCTTGTACTCATTGCGTTTGACCATATCGAGCACCCGACCCACGGTGGCACGGTCGAAGCCGCGCTCACAGATCTCGTCCACCGAGAGGTCTTCTTCAATGAAGGCGCCGAGAATTGCGTCCAGCACTTCGTAGGGCGGCAAGGAATCGCTGTCGCGCTGGTCGGGCCGTAGCTCGGCCGACGGCGGTCGGTCGATCACCCGCTGCGGGATCACGCGGCCGAGCGAATTGCGATACTCGCTCAAGCGGTAAACGAGCATCTTGCTACAGTCCTTGATTGGCGCAAAGCCGCCAGCCATGTCGCCGTAGAGCGTGGCGTAGCCCACGGCCATTTCGCTCTTGTTACCCGTGGTCAGCAGCATCTTGCCGGTCTTGTTGGAGATGCCCATCAGAATCAGCATCCGGCACCGCGATTGAATATTCTCCTCGGTGGCATCCGCGGGACGACCGGCAAATTCCTCGCGCAGAGTTTCGAGCGTTGCCTCAAACATTTTTTCGATCGGCAGCACGCTGTATTGCACGCCGAGTGCGCGCGCCTGTTCCTCAGCGTCGGTGACACTAATATCCGAGGTGTAGCGCGACGGCATCATCGCCACGTGTACTTTGTCAGCGCCCAAGGCGTCGACGGCTATTGCGAGGGTCAGCGCCGAGTCGATCCCGCCAGAGAGCCCCAATACGACACCCGGGAAACCATGCTTGCCAACGTAGTCACGCACTCCGAGTACGATCGCCTGATAGGCGCTCTCGACATCATCAAGCTCACGACTGATTACTCCTGGAATCGGCGCCACGCCGGTCGCCGTCCGCTCGAACTCAATGGCGAAAATGCCTGCCTCAAAAGCAGGCGCGCGCATTACCACATTGCCCGCAGCGTCCATGACGAACGACTGTCCATCGAACACCAGTTCGTCCTGTCCGCCTAACAAGTTGACATAGACCACCGGCACACCGACATCAAGCACGCGCCGGCGCACGATGTCCTCACGATTGGCCTGCTTGCGCCACTCGTATGGCGAGGCATTGATCACGATCAGAAACTCCGCGCCCTCGTCCAGCGCCAACTGACCAGGATCCGCATCCCAGACATCCTCACAAATGAGCAGTCCTGCCCGAAAGCCGCGCAAGTCAAACACCGTGGCGTGGTTGCCGCGCTTGAAATAGCGCTTCTCGTCAAACACTTTGTAGTTAGGCAGACTGGACTTGCGGTGGGTGGCGACAAGCTCGCCGTCAGCAATCACGGACGCACTGTTGAAGATCTGCGTGCCCGCATATTCGGGATAGCCCACCAGCGCGGCACAACCTCGGGTGCTGGCTCGCACCGTGGCGAGGGCCGTCTCCACCTGTCGCTGAAAGCCGCGGTGGAACAACAAATCGTCCGGTGGATAGCCCGACAGTGTCAGTTCCGGACAGACCAACAGATCGGCGCCGAGCTTGTCGCGGGCGTGCGCCAACGCTTCGAGTACCCGCGTGGCATTGCCACCGACGTCCCCGACCAACAGATTGAGCTGTGCAAGCGCCAGCTTCAGACGGGGCGTCGCGCTCACCTGCCTCGCTTGCCTTTGCTGCGTTTCGCGGGGACTGCACGCCGGGCGCTCGACCGCGTCGACTTCTTAGGCGCCACCCGCGTCTTCTTGGGTGCTACTCGCGCCTTGTTGGGTGCAGTTCGCGTCTTCTTGGCCACCGCGCGCTTCGCCGCGGGTTGGATGTGCTTCGCCTTGCTGCGCTTGGCCGACTTCGTCAGTTCCTCCGCCATCGCTTTGCCCAGATCCGCGGGCGACTTGACGGTACGCACACCGGCGCGATCCAGCGCGCGGTACTTATCCGCCGCCGTGCCCTTGCCGCCGGCGATCACCGCACCCGCGTGCCCCATGCGTTTGCCGGGCGGCGCGGTCACGCCAGCGATGTAGGCGACGACCGGCTTGGTCACGAAGCGGCGAATGAACTCGGCGCCGACCTCTTCGTCCGTGCCGCCGATCTCACCCACCATGATGATGCCTTCGGTCTGCGGATCGCGCTCGAACAGCTCGAGCACGTCCACGAAATTCAGGCCACGCACCGGATCACCACCGATACCGACACAGGTGCTCTGTCCGAGTCCTTTGTTAGTGGTCTGGAAGACCGCCTCATAAGTTAGCGTGCCCGATCGTGACACGATCCCGACTCTACCCTTCTTGTGGATGAAGCCCGGCATGATGCCGATCTTGCATTCCCCGGGGGTGATAATGCCGGGGCAGTTAGGCCCGATCAGGCGCGTACCGGTGCCGGCGAGCGTGGCTTTCACGCGCACCATGTCGTTCACCGGAATCCCTTCGGTGATACACACGACCAGCTCGATACCGGCGTCCGCAGCTTCCAGAATGGCGTCCGCGGCGAAGGCCGCGGGTACGTAGACCATGCTGACGGTCGCCTCGGTCTTTTGCACCGCGTCCCGCACGGTATCGAACACGGGTAAGCCGAGATGCTTGTCGCCGCCGCGTCCAGGCGTGACGCCGCCGACGAGCTGCGTGCCGTACTTCAGGCACTGCTCAGAGTGGAACGTGCCCTGCTGGCCGGTGAAGCCCTGGCAGATCACGCGTGTTCTTTTATTGACGAGAATGCTCATAGATCGTTGTCCTGTATGGCTGGCGCGTGGCGCTTAGGAACGCGCGGCAAACGCGACTGACTTGACGGCCGCATCAGTCAGATCGCTTGCCGGGGTGATAGCCAGGCCGCTCTCGGCCAACATCGCGCGCGCCTGCTCGGCATTGGTGCCCTCGAGCCGCACCACCACCGGCACTTTGCCGCCCACGTTCTTCACGGCCGCCACCACACCCTCGGCAATCAGATCACAGCGGACGATGCCGCCAAAGATATTGACCAGAATCGCCCGTACGTTCGGATTGGAGAGGATGAGATTGAAGGCGACGGTGACGCGCTCCGCCGTGGCGCCGCCGCCGACGTCGAGAAAGTTGGCCGGTGCGCCGCCATGCAGCTTGATCAAGTCCATGGTGGCCATCGCCAGCCCAGCGCCGTTCACCATGCAGGCGATATCCCCGTCGAGCGATACATAGTTGAGATCGTGCGCGCTGGCGTCGCGCTCCATTGGGTCTTCCTGACTGGTGTCGCGCATCGCGGCGAGCGCCTTTTGGCGGAAGATCGCGTTCGGATCGACGTTGAACTTGGCATCGAGCGCCAGCAGCTTGCCGGCCTTGGTGACAATCAGCGGATTGACTTCGAGCAGACCAGCATCGCGCTCCAGATACAGTCGATACAGGGCAAGCACGATCACCTGAAACTCTTTCATTTGTGGGCCGGTGAGCTTGAGGCCGAACCCGAGTTCGCGACATTGATAGGGCTGTAAGCCGGCAGCAGGGTGAATATCGACGCGCAGAATCTGCTCCGGCGTCTTTTCGGCTACCTCTTCGATATCCATGCCGCCGGCGCTCGAGGCGATCAAGGATATGCGGCTGCGCTCGCGATTGAGCGTCAGCGAGAGATAGATCTCGCGCGCTATGTCCGAGCCTTCTTCGACGTACACCGCCTCGATAGGCAGGCCTTCCGCGCCCGTCTGCTTGGTAACTAGCCGCTGCCCCAACATGCCGGCCGCAGCTTTGCGCACGGCCTCAAAATCGCGCGCCAGCTTCACGCCACCCGCCTTACCTCGGCCGCCCGCATGGACCTGCGCCTTAACAACCCAGACCGAGCCGCCTAACTTTTTGGCCGCGGCGACGGCTTCGTCCGCCGACCGAGCGACGTAGCCCGCCGGCACCGGGATGTGATATTCGCGGAAGACCTCTTTGGCCTGATACTCATGCAGATTCATAGACGGGCCCGATTCGAGACAGGTTGGGACCGCTATTGTCGCGGACATCGGCCCACCGGCGCCAGTGCGGAATTGGTCATCGGTCGCCGCGCAGCCGTTATGATGTCGAGAATGGCAAACGCTGCAGCCACCACGCCCAACGCGCCAACCGATCTCGCGTGGCGGGTTCTGGGTCTCGTCAATCTGTATCGGCTCCTGATTCCGCCCGCACTGCTGGCGGTGCGCGCGCCGGCGTCGGCGCTGCGTCGCCGATCGGCTCGGCCGAGCCGCAGTTGTTCCTCTGGGTGTGCATCGTGTACTTCGCCGCTGGCATTGCCATCGTCGCGACCGGCCGGCGCCTGTTCCGTTCGCTGAGAACGACGACGCTCGTGCATGCCGTACTCGACGCGGTCGCGATCGGCCTGTTGCTCTATGCCAGCGGTGGCGTCGCCAGTGGCCTCGGTATTCTGTTTGTCGTGCCAGTGGGCGCCATGGCCTTGTTAGCCGACAGTCGCGACGCCTTTCTGTTGGCGGCGCTCGCCACCGTCGCGCTGTTACTGCAACAGATCGCCAGCCACGTCATCGGTATCGCGGAGCTCAACGACTATCCGGCCACCGGCATTCTGGGCGCCATCATCTTTCTGGTGGCGCTGCTCGTCTGGCCGATCACCAAGCGTTTGCGTGAGAGCGAGGCGATCGTACGTCGGCAGGAGGTCGATCTCGCCAACATGGAGCAGCTGTCGCAGTACATCGTGCAGCATCTGCGCGAGAGCATTCTGGTGGTCGATCCCGAGGGCCGTATCCGGCTGATCAACGAATCGGCGGCACATCTGCTGGGTGACCGCCGCGCGTATCCGGACGCGCTGCTCGGCGAAGCCTCACCACAGCTTCTCTATCACTTGGAGACTTGGCGCCAAGCCGCATCAGGTCCGATCGATACAGGCCCCGCCGCCGAGCCGCCCACCATGCTGGCAGCCGACGGCGGCCAGCAGATCCGGCCACATTTCGCACCGCTGGGTACCAGCGAGCCGGCGCCTATCATTGTGTTTCTAGAGGACACGAGCGCGCTGGAGGAAAAAGTGCAGCAGTCCAAGCTCGCCTCGCTCGGTCGACTCTCGGCGAGCATCGCGCACGAAATCAGGAATCCCGTCGGCGCGATGAGCCATGCGGCACAGTTGTTAGCAGAATCGGCGGCGCTGCCGGCCGAGGATAAGCGCCTGACCGAGATCATCCGCGTGAACGGCGACCGCGTGCGCCAGATTATCGACAATGTCTTGTCGATGTCGCGCCGTGAGTCGGCCAAACACGTCGACTTCGAACTGCGCGGCTGGCTGGAGTCGTTCTGTGCCGAGTTCGCGGCGACTATGCAAGTGAAAGCAGGTCAATTGGAACTTGCCGGGCCACAGTTCGACGTGCGCGTGCGCGCCGACCCGTCGCATCTGCGCCAGATCCTCTGGAACCTGTGTGAGAACTCACTCAAATATGGCGTACACCCCGGTGCAGAACCGCGCGTCGAACTGCGTTTCGGTCGGCTGCAAAAAAGTAGCCGACCGTTTCTCGAGGTCGCGGATCGCGGCCCCGGCATTCCGGAGCCGCATCGCGAGCGGATTTTCGAACCATTCTTCACCGCGGGTGGGCGTGGCACCGGACTCGGCCTGTTCGTCGCCCGCGAATTAGCGCAGAGCAATCGCGCGCTGCTGGTTTACGAACCGCGTAGCGGGGGCGGTAGCGTGTTCCGGGTGGTGTTTGCCGACCCTGAGCGCTGGGAAGCGTGACAGCATCGACTTCGCAACCTGCGCGGTCCGCTAGAATCAGCTGATGGCAACCGTGCAAGTACTCGTCGTCGACGACGAACCCGATCTGGTCGAGTTGATCTGCCTCACGTTGTCGCGCATGAAGTTGGCGACCCAGTCGGCGGGCGACGTCGCGGGCGCCAAGAAACTGTTGAAAGCGCAGCGTTTCGACCTCTGCCTCACCGATATGCGCCTGCCCGACGGCAATGGTCTGGAGCTGGTGGAGTGGCTGGGCGCCAACCAGCCCGGCATACCCTGCGCCGTCATCACCGCGCACGGCAACGTCGAATCCGCCGTCCGGGCGCTGAAGCTCGGCGCGTTTGACTTCGTCTCCAAACCCCTCGATCTGGGTGTGTTGCGCAAGCTGGTAGCGAGCGCGATCAAACTAACCACTACCGACGATGATCCTGGCGCCACGCTGCGCCGCGGGCCGATGCTGATTGGTCGTGGCCCCGCGATGGAGCGGCTGCGGGAAATGATTCAGAAAGTTGCGCGCAGCCAGGCACCCGTGCATATCTTTGGGGAATCCGGCACCGGCAAGGAACTGGTGGCCCGTATGGTCCACAGCGCGAGCTCACGTGCCGACCAGCCGTTCATCGCCGTCAACTGCGGCGCGATCCCGACCGAGCTGATGGAAAGCGAATTGTTTGGCCATAAACGCGGCAGCTTCACGGGTGCCGTGGCCGACAAGCCCGGCCTGGTTGCCGCCGCCGAAGGCGGCACGCTGTTCCTCGACGAAGTGGCCGACCTGCCGCTGCACATGCAGGTCAAGCTGCTGCGGGTGATACAGGAAAAGACCGTACGCCCGGTGGGTGAGTCGCGCGAGCAGGCGATCGACGTGCGTTTTCTGTCCGCGACGCACAAGGATCTGGGCGAACTCGTGCGCGCGGGGCGGTTTCGCGAAGACCTCTACTACCGCATCAATGTGATCGATCTGCGCGTGCCGCCGCTGCGCGAGCGCCGCGAAGACATACCCGATCTGATCGAAACGATCGTGCGGCGCTTGTCGCGACGGATAGGCGTGCCAGCCGCTGCGGTGTCTGCCGATGCGTTGCGTGCGCTCAGCGAATACCCGTTCCCCGGCAATGTACGTGAGCTTGAAAACACGCTCGAGCGTGCGCTGGCCCTGTGCACGGACGGCACCATCCAATTGAGCGACCTGCAGCTTCGTACGCTGGCCGGATCGGCTGATTTGCCCGGCGGACGTGAGACCGGTCCGTTGATCGGCACCGCTGGCGGCGGTGCCCTGGGCGAACGGCTCGAGGAAGTCGAGCGCGCCGCGATCATCAAGGCGCTGGAACAGACGCGCTATAACAAGACGGCTGCCGCCAAATTGCTCGGCATGACCTTCCGCGCACTGCGCTACCGGATTCAGAAGCTCGGCATCGAATAAGCGCCTTCGGCGCTGCGCACTTGACGCGTATGTATAAAGTATATACGTTATTCAGATGGGCTTTTCGTACGATCCAATCAAGGCTCGCGCGAATTTCAAGAAGCACAAGGTCGTTCTGGCAGACGCCGAGGGCGTATTTGAAGATCCCTTTGCCAGCCGTATCGAAGATCCCAAGTCCGAGTCCGAACAGCGTTTCATCGCTGTTGGGCGGGGGAGTGCTGGTCGGGTGTTAGTGGTTGTGTATTCGCACGATGGTGAAGACGTACGAGCGATCTCGGCACGGCCTGCCTCGCGCAAGGAGCGTGAACATTATGAAAGCGGAGTACGATTTTTCTAAGGGCAAGCAGGGTGCTGTACTGCCGCAACGAGGCAAGACACGGATCTCGATCCACATCGACAATTCGGTGCTGGACGCATTTCGGGCTTTGGCCGAGCAACAGGGTACGGGCTACCAGACAATGATGAATGACGCGCTGCGAAACTTCCTCGCAGACGCGGCACGGCCAGCGACCAGAAAGGACCTGCGCGACGTCATTCGTGAGGAAATGCCGGCGATGATCCGGGAAGTGGCGGCTACGTACCGCAGCAAGTAGCCATCAGGCCATTACCTGCTGACCATTGCCTTTAGGTCTTTCATCACAAGATACAAGTGCAGCGGATCGGATATGCTCGGTTCAAAGCCAAAATGCGCGTAGAAGTCCCGGGCAGCTGAGTCCTTTGCGTGCACCAACAAAGCCCTCGCGCCGATCGTCTCGGCTGCAGCGGCGGTACGCACCAGCGCATCCTTGAGCAAACCAGCGCCAACTCCCAGGCCCTGCAAGCTCAGTTGGACGGCCAGACGTGCCAACAGTACCAGCGGAATCGGGTAACGGGCCTGACCTTTGCTCACTCGCGGCGCGGCCGAGTCATGGCTGACCGATGCAGCCGCCAAGCTGTAGTAACCACAGACAACTTCGCCATCAACCAGCACATACGTCTGCGCGCTGTTGCTTTGCTGGTAGGCCCAGGCCTTCTTTCGCAGAAACTGGTTTAGATCGTGCTGCCCGCAGTCGAATGATTCGACCGGGTGGCTAGCCCGCAGTTTCTCGACTACCCGCACGGTGACAAGACTTGCGAGCTATTCGAGCACCGGTGACTCAAGCACACTCTTTGGTTCAAGCACACTGGGCGACGTCAGCAGCTTTTCGAGTCTAGGCTTGCTCGTCTTCGGCATCTCGAGGGCAGCGGCGAAGGCGTCATAGGCTTCGGCAGGCAATTCGAAACTCCTTCGATCGGCCAGCGCCTCCGCGGCAGCCGTCACGCCACTCTCCAGTACGAATGCGCTAAGCGTCTTGCGCTGGGCATCGGCCGCGCGCTGCATGAGTTGCTTGGCGCCGCTGCTCAGCCGAACTTCAAGACGCTCTTCGCGGCGGCGAGTCGATGTTGTCATGATTTGCCAACTTCGGAATCGATCAAACCTAGTTGGCCCAAGCATATCATCCCGGACATTGTCCGTACACTAACGAATCGAGCGTATCCGTGGAGTTTCTCCCCGGTCGAGCTGACACGCCACGTCACTTTGTGACGCCAACGCTGCCCTGCTGCCCTCCGCCGGCGACGTTGGCCGACTGACCAGCACCGCGCGATTGTCCTGAAATCATTTATAGATCAATACGTTAGATACTCCACTGGCAAGTTGGCACAGTGCTTGCTCAAGTATCGGCAACGGCGATAAAACGCCGCTGTTTTTGGTCCTTAGTTTTTTTAGGAGTTCCTTCAAATGAAGTCAGTGCAAAAGGGTTTTACCCTCATCGAATTGATGATCGTCGTGGCGATCATCGGTATCCTGGCCGCGATCGCGATCCCGGCTTATCAGGACTACACCATCCGTGGTCAGGTCTCTGAAGGCTTGAACCTGGCCGCTGGTGCCAAGGCTGCCATTTCCGAGACGTTCTCGAGCACCGGCACAGCGCCGGCGACTCGTGCGGCCGCTGGCATGTCGCCTCTTGCGACGGACACCGTGGGTAACTACGTGTCGCAGCTCGCCGTGGCCAACGGCGTGATCACGCTCACGTACAGCAGCACCGCCCCGCAGCGTGCCAACGCCGCGATCACGGGATTGACGGTGACGCTGGTCCCGTATCTCTCCGTCGACCGTAGCGTCATCTGGAAGTGCCGTGTTATTGGCTCCACCGCGGCCCCATCGGGCACGCTGATGAACGGTGCCGCTAACTCTGTCGGTACCCTGCTGGCCAAGTACGCGCCGTCTGAGTGCCGCGCCTAATCTGCCAACTCATCTCGAGTTGATCAGGTTGCGAAGCCCCTCCTCGGAGGGGCTTCGTCTTTTGGGAGCCCGGTCACGCAGCGCAATACGCCAGCGTGCGAGGATTGGGCAGATTTGACAATTGCTCGTAGCCTGCCCTCCGGTAGACTAGGGCCTTCAACAGGACGGAACCGGTCGCTCGTAAGTCCATGAGTGCAAATGAAACTTTTGTAGCAGGCGCCGCGCGCGGCCTGGGCGGTCTGCCGCAGCGTCTCGTGCAGGATGGCGTGGTCGAGGAATCGGCCATGCTGGTGGCCTTGCAGAACGCCAAGGAACGGCGCACCAGCTTCGTTACGCAGCTCGTCAGCAACGGCACCGCGCAGGCGCGCGACATCGCCATTGCCACCGCCTCCGAGTTCGGCGTTCCACTGCTGGATCTCGATTCGATCCAGCTTGATCTGGATACGGTCAAGCTGGTCACCGACAAACTGTTGCAGAAGCACCGCGTACTGCCGCTCTTCAAGCGCGGCAAGCGGCTGTTCTTGGGGGTAGCCGCCCCCACCAATTTACTGTCTGTCGATGAGATCAAGTTCCAGACTGGCCTCGGCATTGAAGCGATCGTCGTTGAAGCCGACAAGCTGCAGGCCGCGCTCGACAAGACGCTCGAGCAGGTCGACACGCAGATGCCGAACCTCGGTGACAAGGACGGCTTCGATCTCGAGAACCTTGAGGTCTCAGGCGGTGAGCAGGAACTCGACGCGATCA
The DNA here is from genome assembly GCA_016703895.1 of Pseudomonadota bacterium. Classification (GTDB taxonomy): domain Bacteria; phylum Pseudomonadota; class Gammaproteobacteria; order Steroidobacterales; family Steroidobacteraceae; genus CADEED01. The sequence goes on along the minus strand of JADJBE010000006.1, from coordinate 36,329 downwards.
CTCGCGACGACATCGAGGACGCGCCAGTCGTCCGCTTTGTCAACAAGTTGATGCTCGATGCCATCCGCCGTGGCGCCTCGGATATTCACTTCGAGCCGTACGAGAAAATGTACCGCGTGCGCTTTCGCATGGACGGTGTGCTGAAGGAGATCGCACAGCCGCCCGTGCAGCTGTCGCAGAAGATCTCGGCGCGTCTGAAAGTCATGTCGCGCCTTGATATCGCCGAGCGCCGCGTGCCGCAGGACGGCCGCATCAAGATGAAGCTGTCGAAGACGCGCGCGATCGACTTCCGCGTCAGCTCCTGCCCGACGCTGTACGGCGAGAAGATCGTGCTGCGTATTCTCGATCCGTCCTCGGCCATGCTCGGCATCGACGCCTTGGGTTACGAGCCGGCCCAGCGCGAGCTGTATCTCAAGTATCTGGCCAAGCCGCAGGGCATGATCCTGGTCACCGGGCCCACCGGTTCCGGCAAGACGGTGTCGCTGTACACCGGCCTGAATATTCTCAATCGCGAAGATACCAATATCTCCACCGCCGAAGATCCGGCGGAAATCAACCTGCCCGGCGTCAACCAGGTAAACGTAAACCCCAAGGTGGGGCTCACATTCGCAGCGGCCCTGCGCGCGTTTCTGCGCCAGGATCCGGACGTGGTCATGGTCGGTGAGGTGCGCGATCTTGAGACTGCGGAGATTGCGATCAAGGCCGCCCAGACCGGTCACTTGGTGCTCTCCACACTACACACTAACGACGCGCCGCAGACGCTGACGCGTCTGATCGACATGGGCGTCAAACCGTATGCGATCGCCACCTCGGTGAGCTTGATCATTGCGCAGCGCTTGGCGCGCCGGCTTTGCTCGCATTGCAAGCAGTTGTTTGACGTGCCCAAAGAGGCGCTGCTCAAAGAAGGCTTCCAGCCGGCAGACGTCGAAGCGGGGCTCAAGCTCTATGGACCCAAGGGCTGCAGCAACTGCACCGACGGCTACAAGGGCCGAGTCGGCATCTACCAAGTGATGGCGGTTACCGATGCAATCGGCCGTATCATCATGGAAGGCGGCAATGCGATCAGTATTTCGGACCAGGCGGCCAAAGAAGGCGTCTGGGACCTGCGGCGCGCGGGGCTTGAGAAAGTGAAGCAAGGTATGACCAGCCTCGAAGAAGTCAACAGCATCACGGTCGACTGACGACACCGGGCAACGAATTAAATTCTAGGGACGCTCAAGTATGGCAACAGCAACAGTTAGCGCCGGTGGCAAGACGATCAAACGCGACGTCGCGTTTACGTGGACCGGCATGGACAAGAAGGGCAACAAGGTCCAGGGCAAGAGCCTGGCGCCCGACGAAGCCGCACTGCGCGCGGATCTGCGCCGCCAGGGCGTGGTGCCCAGCCGCATCAAGAAGCAGAGCACGGCGTTCTCTGCCGGCGCCAAGGTCAATCCCCAGGACATCGCGCTTTTCAGTCGTCAGCTCGCAACCATGCTGGCCGCCGGTATCCCGCTGGTGCAGGCGTTCGAGATTGTCGGCAACGGAAACGACAAGCCGGCGATGCAAAAACTGGTGCTCGACATCAAGCAGGACATCGAGGGCGGTACGACGCTGCACGAGGCGCTCGGCAAGCATCCACTCTATTTCGACAAGCTGTTCGTCAACCTCGTCGAGGCGGGTGAGCAGGCAGGTGCGCTCGAGACACTGCTCGACAAGATCGCTACCTACAAGGAAAAGACCGAGGCGCTGAAGAAGAAAGTCAAAAAAGCGCTGTTCTACCCCGCAGCTGTTTTGGCGGTGGCCGTGATTGTCACGATCATTCTACTGGTGTTCGTAATTCCGCAGTTCGAGAGTCTGTTCAAGGGCTTCGGTGCCGACCTGCCTGCATTCACACAGATGGTCATCAACCTGTCCAAGTTCGTGCAGGCCAAAGGCATCTTTATCGCCGCGGTGATCGGTGCGGCCGTCTATGCCTTCGTGTATTTCAAGAAGCGTTCGCGCGCGATGCAGGAATTCCTCGATAGAATGATGTTGAAATTCCCGATTATCGGGCCGATTCTGCACAAAGCCGCCGTGGCGCGGTTTGCGCGCACGCTGTCGACGATGTTCGCCGCGGGCGTGCCGTTAGTGGAAGCGTTGCAGTCGGTGGCGGGTGCCACGGGCAACATCGTCTACGAGAACGCGGTGCTCAAGATGCGCGAAGAGGTGGCCACGGGTAACCGCCTGCAACGTGCGATGGAAAACACCGGCTTGTTTCCCAACATGGTGATCCAGATGATCGCGGTCGGCGAAGAATCCGGCTCGCTCGATGAAATGTCCGGCAAGGTGGCGCAGTTCTTCGAGGAAGACGTGGACGCGGCGGTCGACGGCATGTCGAGCTTGCTCGAGCCGCTGATCATGGCGATCCTGGGTGTGTTGGTCGGTGGTCTCGTCATCGCGATGTACCTGCCGATCTTCAAACTGGGCGCCGCGATCTGACGCTCGCAACGGTCCTCACGCAGTCGCCGGCGTTATTCATCGGCGTATGCGTCCTGTTCGGACTGCTGATCGGCAGCTTCCTGAACGTGGTCATCTATCGCACGCCGAAGATGCTCGAGGCGGAATGGCGCCTGCAGTGCGCAGAGCTGGCTGGCCGCGAGGCGCCGACCGAGGGACCGAAGTTCAACCTGATGACGCCGCGGTCGGCCTGCCCGTCTTGCAATGCACCGATCACCGCGCTGCAAAACATCCCGGTTGTTAGCTGGTTGTGGTTGCGTGGTAAGTGCGCCGCCTGCAGCGCGCGCATTTCTGCACGCTATCCGCTGGTGGAGTTGTTCACCGGCGTCGCGTTCGGTGTGGTCGCCTGGAAATTTGGTTACGGCTGGACAGCCGCTGCTGCGCTCGTTTTCACCGCATTCCTGATTGCGCTGACCGGCATCGATATCGACACGCAGCTGCTGCCTGACAATTTGACTCTGTCACTGCTGTGGCTAGGACTATTCGCCAGCCTCTACCAACCTGTGTGGGCTGACGGCGCCGCACCGGTGGACCCGCGCGCGAGCATCATTGGCGCTCTGGCGGGTTATCTCAGCCTGTGGACCGTCTACCATCTATTTCGGCTTATCACTGGCAAGGAGGGCATGGGCTACGGCGACTTCAAGCTGTTTGCCGCCTTCGGCGCCTGGTTCGGCTGGCAGATGCTGCTGCCAATCATCATCCTGGCGTCAGCCGTCGGTGCCATCGTCGGCATTGCGATGCTTGCCAAGCAAGGCAAGGAGCGCAGCACGCCGATCGCCTTCGGTCCATTCTTGGCGGTCGCCGGCTGGCTCGCCCTTGCTGGTGGGGCACGATGTGAGCCGCTACCTGGGACTGTTCGAGCCGGTACGGTGACGCAGGCCAGTCGAGACCGCCAACACAGCGGCGGTCGTCGCGTCCTGCGCATTGGACTCACCGGTGGCATCGCCAGCGGCAAGAGCACGGTCGCGAATCTGTTCGCCGAACTCGGCATTCCGCTCATCGACACCGACCATCTCGCCCGTGAAGTGGTCGCACCTGGCACGACCTTGCTGGCTGCCATAGCAGCGCATTTCGGCACATCGATCTTGCTGGCGGACGGCGCACTGGATCGAGCGGCGCTGCGCACACGTGTATTTGCCGCGCCGGACGAGCGTCGCTGGCTGGAAGCCCTCACCCATCCCGCGATCCGCGCGCTGATGGAAGTGCGTTGTGAAGCCGCGGGTGGGCCCTATCAAATCGTCGCGATCCCGCTGCTCACAGAGACCGGCCGCGACCAGCGTATCGATCGCGTCCTGGTCGTCGACTGTGACCCCGCCGTGCAGCTGACGCGACTACAGGCGCGTGATGGCAGTACGCCCAGCGAGGCACGCCGCATACTGGCGGCACAGTCCACGCGCGAACAGCGCCTGGCCATCGCTGATGACGTCATCGTCAACGATGCGGATATCGGGCAGCTGCGCGACCAGGTCGAAGTGCTGCACCGCCGCTATCTTGAGCTTGCGGCGCAGTTGGCTGGCCAACGGACCGCTGGCTCAAGCACAATAGCGCCATGACGGAAACGCTCGCCCACGATCCCGCCGCCCTCCCCGATGAGGCGCCGCTTGTCTTCGAGCAACCGCTGAACGAGCGGATGCGCACCCTCTTGCGCCTCGATTTCCTTTATAACCAGGCGCTGTATCACAACGAGATGTCGAGCCAGTGGGGCAGCCGCGCCGCCGTCTCGAGTCTGCTGGACATCCTCGCCATCGCCACCCGCGGCGACATCCGCGCCGACATTCTTAAAGAGCTGGAACGGCATCTGAACCAGCTCAACGTGTTTCAGAGTAAACCTGGCGTGGACGCCGCGCGCCTGCGCACGGTCATCTCGAACCTGCTGCGTCTGCGCGCCGATCTGGTCGCCATCGGGGCTAACTATCTGCAGGAGCTAAAGGAGTCGGAGTTCCTGGCGGCGATCAAGCATCGTAGCGCGATTCCGGGCGGCACCTGTGAATTTGACCTGCCTGACTACTATTTCTGGCTCAATCAGCCCACCGATACACGTATGCAGGCCTTCGGCCAGTGGCTCGTGGCGCTGCGCCCGCTCTGCGATGCAATCGCGGAGCTGCTCTGGATCACACGCCAGCAGGGCCAACCGCGCGAGGAACTCGCCCGCAACGGCATCTATCACATCAACTTCGATCGCGATACACCGATCCAGCTGGTGCGCATCACGCTGCCAGCTGGTGCGGGTCTGTACCCGGAAATCAGCGGCAGTCACTACCGCTGCAGCGTCCGCTTTCTCACCTGGAATGGCTTGACGAGCAAGGCTGCGCAGGCTGAGAAGGACGTGCCGTTTGTCCTGACTTGCTGCGCGTAGTGAGCGTCTAGTCGTGACTGAGATCGGCGCGATCGTCCGCTGCCCGAACTGCAAAAAGACCAGTGCCTGGTCACCTGAAAATCCTTGGCGTCCTTTCTGCAGTGAGCGCTGCCGCATGATCGACCTCGGCGCGTGGCTGGCCGAGGATCATCGCATTCCAGGCGAGCCCGCAATCGACGCAACCGCTGACTCCGACAAACGGGGCGACTAGCGTGGAGCCTGACTTCTGGCTGGAACGGTGGCAGTGCGGCGAGACGGGGTTCAATCAGCCCGTGCCACATCCGGCCCTCGAGCGGCATTGGGACACGCTTAGGGTGCGGGCCGGCGGCACTGCCTTCGTGCCGCTGTCAGGCAAGAGCGTCGACATGGTTTGGCTGGCCGAGCGCGGCTACCAGGTCGTCGGCGTCGAGCTAGCAGCAATCGCGGTGCGCGAGTTCTTTGCCGAGCGACAACTGACACCTCGTCAGGAACAGGTCGGACCCCTCACTCGCTATCGCGCAGGTCCGTATTGCCTCTGGCAAGGCGACATATTTGATCTTACACCCCAGTTGTTAGGCCAGATCGACGCCGTCTTTGATCGCGCGGCACTCATCGCTCTGCCGCCGCCTATGCGCGTACGCTATGCCCAGCATCTCACGCGGCTCACGCCGCCCGGTACAGCCACCCTGCTCGTGACACTCGAATACGATCAGCAGCAGATGCCAGGGCCGCCACACAGCGTCCTGCCCGCTGAGGTTCAGTCGCTGTACGGTGCCGCACACGAGCTGGTGGAACTGGAGCACTACGATCAGCTCGCCGACATGCCGCGCTTCCGCGAACGCGGGCTCACCACGCTGGACGAGCGCGTCTATCGCCTATTGCGTAGTTAGGGCGCGTCGAGCCCGATGGCGTGCGCTGCAAAGCCGAACTGATCGGCAAAGTCGTCGACTTGCATCCAGACCGGCTTGCCGGCCCCATGCCCAGCCCGCGTTTCGATGCGGATCAGCACCGGATTGGCGCAGCGCTGCACCCGCTGCAGCTCAGCCGCAAACTTATAGCTATGCCAGGGCACCACGCGATCGTCGCGGTCAGCGGTCGTGACCAGTGTCGGCGGATAGCAAGTACCGGCGCGTACGTTGTGCACCGGCGAGTACGCCCGCAGCGCCGCGAACTCGTCCGGGTTCTCGGCCAACCCATAGTCGCTCGACCATTGGCGCGCGTTGGCACTGGCGGTGTGGTAGCGCAGCATGTCGAGCACGCCGACCGCTGGCAAGGCTGCGCCAAACAACTCAGGTCGTTGGGTCAGCACCGCACCGACCAACAAGCCGCCGTTGCTGCGGCCATTGATGACCAGGCGTGCCGCGCTGGTGTATTTCTCGGCAATCAAGAACTCGGCCGCCGCGATGAAATCATCGAAGACATTTTGTTTTTGCAGCTTGGTGCCGGCGCGATGCCAGGGCTCACCGTACTCGCCGCCACCGCGCAGGTTAGCCTCGACGTAGGTACCACCCATCTCCAACCACACCAGAGTGGCGGGCCGGAACGTAGGCGTCAGCGACACATCGAACCCACCATAACCGTACAACAACAGCGGCTGAGTGCCGTCGCGCGGTGCATTCCTGGCGCGCGTCACGAACATCGGTATGCGCGTCCCGTCCTTGCTGCGGTAGAAGACCTGACGGGTTTCGTACGGGGCGAAATCCGCGGCAACGACTGGCTTGCGGAACGGCGTCACCGCGTTCTCGGCAACGTCATACCGCAGGATTGCAGCCGGTGTCAGAAAGTCCATGTAGCTGAAGAACGTCTCGGTACTATTTTTGCTACCCGCGAACCCTGCTGCCGAACCTAGCCCCGGCAACGGCACTTCGGCTACCAAGCCACCATCAATACCGTGGACACGGACGATCGACTTGGCGTCGCGCACATAGTTGGCGATGAACCGACCGCCCACAAAGGTGGCCGTTTGCAGTGCGATATCACTCTCGGGCACGACCGTCCGCCAACGCGATGGGGCTGGGTCGTCGGCTGGCACAGCGATGACGCGGCCAAGCGGCGCGCCATTGGTGGTCTGAAAGTAGAGCTCGTCGTCACGTGAGCCGATAAAGGTGTACAGCGCGTCCCAGGCACTAAGCAGCGGCCGCGGATTAGCGGCGGGCAGGCGCAGATCCAGCAAATCGACGCCGTTCTGTTGGTAGCCATCGAACAAGCTGATGATGAGATACCGACCGTCGCGGGTTACTTCGGCGCTCGGGACTCGCGTCGCATGGTCGGTCACGCGGTACACCAGCGCATCGGCGGACTGTGGTGTGCCGAGTTGGTGGAAATAGACGTCTGGCCGGCCGGCGTCATCGCCGCGCCCGTCACGCTCGGGATAGCGGCTGTAGTAGACGCCCTTGCCGTCATGCGCCCACGCAACGGGAAAGAACTTCGAGTAGCGCAACGAATCGGGCAACTCCCGCCCATCGCTTACCTGGCGGAAATGCCAGCTATTCCAGTCGCTACCGCCATCCGAGAGCGCATACGCCAGAACCTGCCCATCGGGGCTCGGCTCCCACTGAGATAACGCGATGGTGGCATCGGCGCTAGCGGCGTTCGGGTCTATCAACACGCGCGGCGCCGCGTCCAGGGCATCCGCGACATACAGCACACTCTGGTCTTGCGTGCCGTCATTGCGCATATAGAAGTAACGACCCGCTGCCACCTGCGGAATACCGAAACGCTCGTAACTCCACAGTTCGCCGAGCCGTTGCTTGAGCCACGCGCGCTGCGGCAATGCTTCGAGATACGGCCGCGCCAAGTCGTTCTGCGCAGCCACCCACGCTTGTGTGACTGGTGACGTCGGCTGTTCGAATTCGCGGTAGGGGTCGGCTACCTCGACGCTACCGTAACGGTCAACCGTCGTGCCGTTTGGCGCTGATGGATATTTCATGGGACCCGTGACAGGGGCGGCCGCGCAGGCAGCGAGCAAACCTGCGGTGGCGAGGACAACAACCTTCGAATAAATACGAATGGCAGGCATACTGCCGCAGTTTAACAAACGGAACTGCCCATGCTCGCCAACCTTTCGCGTGACGCGCGCCGCATTGCTTTGGCAGCGCTCGCGGCCGTTGCGCTGCAAACCAATGCTCCCGTCGCCGCCGAGCAGCTCAGTCTCGAGCGCCTGTTTGCGGCGCCCGACATCTCCGGCCCGACGCTCCGCAGTCCGCAGATATCGCCCGATGGCAAGCTAGTCGCGTACCTCAAAGGCAGCGCTGACGACAAAGACCGCTATGACCTCTGGGCATACGATGTACGGGCGATGCAGCATCGGCAACTGATCGACGCGCGGCGTCTCGCGGGCGGCGTGGCCACGTTGTCGGCGGTAGAAGAGGCGCGACGCGAGCGACAACGGACGTCGGCTTTCTCCGGCATCGTCGAGTATCAGTTTGCCCCGGATTCGCGCGGCATCCTCGTGCCACTCAACGGCGATCTTTATCTCTACGATCTGACCGCCAAGCCCGACCAGGCTGTTCGCCGCCTGACCAGCACTGACGCCGCTGAGACCGACGCGAAATTCTCACCGCGTGGCCGCTACGTGAGCTACGTGCGCGAGCAGAACCTGTACGTGACAGAACTGCGCAGCGGGCAAGAAAGCGCCATCACCCAAAGCGGTGGCGGACTGGTGAGCTACGGCATGGCTGAGTTCATCGCCCAAGAGGAGATGGACCGCGACACGGGTTACTGGTGGTCACCCGATGAGAAACGAATCGCCGTCGCAAAGGTCGATGAGACTCCAGTAGCGGAGCTCGAGCGCTTTGAGATCTACGCCGAGAATGTGCGCGTCATACGGCAGCGCTATCCGGCAACTGGCGCTGCCAACGCCCGCGTCGAGCTGGCCGTCCATACCTTAAAGGACGGCACTCGCACGCCCGTCGAGCTCGGTGCCGAGCACGATATCTACCTGGCGCGGGTTGACTGGTTCCCGTCGAGCGACTTCTTGGCGGTCCAGCGCCAACGCCGCGATCAACGCGAGCTCGAGCTGTTGCGCGTCGACGCGGCTACTGGCGCCGCCGCGACGCTACTGACTGAGCGCAGCGATACCTGGGTACCGCTGCATCACAACCTCACCTTCCTCAAGCGGTCGCGCCAGTTCATCTGGTCGTCGGTGCGCGATGGCTACCAACATCTTTACCTCTACGATGATGACGGCAACCTCATCCGTCAGCTCACCAGCGGCCCCTGGATGGTAGTGGGTGACGGCGGTGAACGCGCCGTGCGCGCGGTGGATGAACGCGACAGGCAAGTGTATTTCATGGCCAACAAGGCAACGCCACTAGAGCGACACCTCTACTCGACGGCGCTCGATACACCTGACTGCGGAGGTGCAGCGCGTCACGCCGGGCAGCGGCTGGCACAGCGTCAAGATGGCGACTGATGCCACCCTGTTCGTCGATACGTTCTCGACGCCGGACGCACCGCCGCAGGTCGTTCTGCGCGACCGCAACGGCGTCGAGCTAACAACCTTGGTGAGCAACGAACTGGGCGCACGGCACCCGTATGCGCCGTACTTTGCCGATCACATCCGTGCCGAGTTTGGCAGCCTGGTGGCTGAGGATGGTCAACAGATTTACTACAAGCTGCTGAAGCCCGCCGGCGCCCGCGAGGCTAAGCGCTACCCTGTCATCGTCGACGTCTATGGCGGTCCGGGTGTGCAACGCGTGCAGCGGTCCTGGGGGCCATTGATGCATCAGTACCTGGCGCAACAGGGCTTCGTCGTCTTTGCGCTCGACAATCGCGGCAGCGGCTTTCGCGGTGTGGAATTCGAATCGGCGCTGCTGAACCGCATGGGCACCATTGAAGTGCGCGACCAGGTCAAGGGCGTCGAATTCCTGCGCTCATTGCCCTACGTCGATCCGCAGCGGATCGGTGTCTGGGGCTGGAGCTATGGTGGCTATCTGGCGCTGATGTGCCTGCTGCAAGCCCCGGAGCACTTCGCAGCTGCCGTGGCCGGTGCGCCGGTGACCGACTGGCGCCTGTACGACACGCACTACACCGAGCGGTATATGGGCACCCCGGCCGACAATGCCGACGGGTATCGACTCGGCAATGTGCAGACCTACGCTGACTCGCTCAGCGGCCCATTACTGTTGATCCACGGCATGGCGGACGACAACGTCCTGTTCACCCACAGCACGGCGCTGATGAAACGCCTGCAGGATCTACAAAAACCGTTCGATGTGATGACCTATCCCGGCGCCAAGCACGGTCTGATCCGCCAGAGCAGCACGGGCCGGCACGCCTACACACAGATCGAGCGGTTTTTTCGCCAGGCGCTCGCGCCAGCCGAATGACTCGGGCCTCAGAACTTGATGCGGCCACCGCCCGAAGGTCCGGCACCACCCGCGCCGACTTCAGGCACGACAATACGCGACGCGGACTCGCGGCGCATTTCCTGCGCTTCCGAGATCGCTTGCTCGATCGCCGACTTGACCGCTGCCGGAAACTGCTCGCAAGCTTCTGCCAGCGTCTTGGCGTCAAAATCAAACGACAACGGCAACACACCACCGGGTGTCAGCAACTGTGTCTGCCCCGAATACAGTACGGGTCGGCTAGCATCGGCGGCGCCATGGACATCGATCGGAATCAGGCAGCGTATCGTGCCGGCCTTGCGATCGGTGAACACTTCCTCGCGGTACAGCGAGTTCATGTCGACTTTGATTTCGGGAAGCTCTTGTTCAGCGGCCATAGCACACCTGATTAGTTAGGAAAGACGAAAACATCACACAGCGGGTTTGGCGTGGCGTTCGTCGATCATCTCGATCACCATCGGCGCACCCGTCTGCTGGATCAGCACTTTGCTGCGGAAGAAGCGCAGGTAACCTGCTGGTCCCATCCGCGACCCGCCGAGACCGGACAGCTTGAACGAATTCTTCTCGGCCTCGTGCATCAAGGCGGTCAGCGAACCGTCATTCAACGAAACGCCACCGGCATCGATGCGGCGGCCGATGGCCTCCGCTTCGTCAACCGTGCCGGCGACGACGCCAGCGGACAAACCATAGACACTGTCATTCGCGAGCGCGACGGCCTCAGCGACGGAATCGTAGGGCATGACGGGAATCACCGGGCCAAATGTCTCTTCCTGCATGATCACCATGTCGTGGCTGACGTCCACGAGCACCGTCGGCGCCAACCATTTGCCACCATGGTCTTCGACTTTGCCGCCACACAGGATCCGCGCGCCTTTGCTGACCGCATCGGCTAGCTGCACCGCAACGACGTCGGCTTGACGACCCCAGATGAATGGCCCGATGTGACCCGCATGGAGGTCGGGCCAATTGAGCTCGACCCGCTTGGCCTTGGCGACGAGCTTGTCGACGAACGACTGGTACACGCGCCGATCGACATACACCCGCTCCAGCGACTGGCAGGCTTGCCCAGTCGCGAGCACCGAGGCACGCAGGGCAATGTCGGTCGCGCGCTCGATGTCGGCATTGGCGGTGACGATCAGCGGGTCTTTGCCGCCGAGCTCGAGGAAGGCGGGAATGAAGTGTTGCGCCGCGTTGACGCCGACGAGCCGGCCGGTCTTGACGCTGCCGGTGAAACAGATGACGTCGGACTGTGCGACCAGCGTTTCGCCGGTAGCCCGACCACCCGGGACGACCGCAAACACGGCCGCCAGCTCCGGCACGGCCGCAATCGAGTCGAGCAGCGGGCCTGCGAATCGCGGCGTGACCTCACTCGGCTTGACGCACACCGCACAGCCCGCCAGCAATGCCGGAATCGCATCGATCAGGGTTAACGTGAAGGGGAAATTCCATGGGCTGATCGCCGCGACGAGTTGGTAGGGAACATGTTGCGAACGCCAGCGTAGCGACGGCATCGACCGCGATTCCCCAGCCGACTCCCGCGTCAGAGTGACAGCGTCACTCGACCAACGAGCGATATAGCCCAGCACCGCGTCGAACTCGCTGACGGGGATACTATATCGGCCGGTATCGGCCGCCAAGGCGTTAACGATCGCGTCACGATGCTGCAACAGCGCCGCACGCCAGCGAGCCAAGGCGGCTATCCGTGCCTCGAGACCAGCCTCGCGCCAAGCTGGCTGCGCTGCCCGCAAGGCCGCGAGCCTGGCGCGCAACTCGGCATCGGTTGGCGCTGTGAATTGGTAGTCGACCGTCCCAGTGCGCGGATTCACGACGTCGAAACGTTCGCCGCTGTAACGCGACCCATGCACGGCTTGCTTGTTAGTTGTCATCGCTGTTCTCCACCTGAGCTCTGCAACGCCGCCACCAACGGGCGGTCAGCCTCTAGCAACCGCGCGTCCTGCAGGGCCTCGAGCGCCACCCACTGCAAGCGTTGGCCATCGAGACCACGCGCGGCACCTACGAATTGCTCCACCCGCCACAGCACCAGCCGCACAGTTCGATCCGGATAGGTATGACTGACGGCGAGCACTTCGCTCGCGACAAGGACTTCGATGCCCAGCTCTTCGCGCAGTTCGCGCTGCAAAGCCACGAAATCACTTTCGCCGGCGACCACTTTACCACCGGGGAACTCCCACCAGCCGGCCATGTGCCGCCCTGCAGGCCGCTCGGCGATCAGGACCCGCCCCGCGGCATCAAACAACGCGCCGGCGACCACCCGCAGCGCGGGCCTGGCAACATCCGCTACAGCGAGCGGCGCAGTTGTCACTCCGCGTCGGCCAGCACACCGTGGCAGTGTTTGAACTTCTTGCCACTACCACAGGGACAAGGCTCGTTGCGTCCCACCTTGCGGTCACCGCGCACGAACGTACCTGCTTCCACCACGGGAGCCGTCGCACCAGCGGCGGCGCCTGGCAGGACCCCAGCACCGGCTGCTCGCGGCGGCGGTGGTGGCGGATTTCCGCCAGCGGCATCACCACCGCCAGCGCTCAGTGCTGAAGCGGCTTCGGCGTGCTGCGTCTGCAAGGCGCGCGCCAAGCGCTCACGCCGCTCGGTCTCCTCGCGCGCAATCTCCTGCTCGGTGCGGATCTCAACCGTTGCCAAGATTGACGCCGTGTCGAACTTTACACGGTCGAGCATCGATGAGAACAACTCGAAGGCTTCGCGCTTGTATTCAAACCGGTACTCCTTCTGCGCGTAGCCACGCAGATGGATGCCTTGGCGCAGATAATCCATCGCGCCCAGATGCTCGCGCCACTGCTGATCGAGAGTGCGCAGCATGACGTCTTTCTCGACGTGGCGGATGATCTCGACGCCTACACGTTCAGACTTCTGCTGATATGCCTGATCAACGGCCGCCACGACGCGCTCGCGCAACGAGTGCTCGACTAAGTCAGCGTCACTCGACAGCCAGTTCTTCGGCTCGATGGTTGCACCGAAGTCTTTGCGGATCTGCGCCGCGAGCCCGTCGAGATCCCACGACTGTGGATCGGCATTCTTCGGCAGGTACTGATCGAGCAGGGTACCAACCGCTTCGGCACGTATACCGCCGATCGAATCCGAGAGATCCTCGGCGGCGAGAATCTCAGTGCGCTGTTGGTAGATTACCTTGCGCTGATCATTGGCCACGTCGTCGAACATCAATAGCTGTTTGCGGATGTCGAAGTTGTGTGCTTCGACCTTACGCTGCGCTTTTTCGATCTGGCGCGACAGCATGTTGCTCTCGATCACTTCGCCAGGCTTCATGCCAGCGAACTGCAGCAGCTTCTTGGTGCGCCCTGGGTCACCAAAGATCCGCATCAAGTTATCTTCCATCGACAGATAGAAGCGACTGGAGCCCGGGTCGCCCTGGCGGCCCGACCGCCCGCGCAGCTGATTGTCGATACGACGCGACTCGTGCCGCTCGGTACCGATGATATGCAGGCCGCCCGCAGCCACCACCTGGTCGTGACGCACTTGCCACGCGGCGCGCAGCGCAGCGCGTTCGCTATCGCTGAAGCCAGCTTCGCCAGCGTCGGCCTGCGCAGCGTGCAACTCGGCCTCCAGATTGCCGCCTAACACGATGTCTGTACCGCGACCCGCCATGTTAGTGGCAATTGTCACTGCTGCCTGCCTGCCCGCCTGTGCGATGACATGCGCTTCACGCTCATGCTGCTTGGCATTGAGCACTTCATGGGCGATGTTGCTCGTCTGCAATACACCCGACAGCAGCTCGGACGTCTCGATCGAGGTCGTGCCCACCAACACCGGCTGACCACGCTTGGCGCAATCCTGGATGTCTTCGATGATCGCGTCGAACTTGTCTTTTTGGTTCAGGTAGACAAAATCGGAGTGGTCTTTGCGCACCATTGGCCGATGGGTCGGAATGACAACCACTTCGAGGCCGTAGATCTGCAGGAACTCCGGCGCCTCCGTGTCGGCTGTACCGGTCATGCCCGAGAGCTTCTTGTAGAGCCGGAAGAAGTTCTGGAACGTGATCGAGGCGACCGTCTGGTTTTCCTCGCGAACCCGCACGCCTTCTTTGGCCTCGACCGCCTGGTGCAGTCCATCGGACCAGCGGCGGCCGGGCATGGTACGCCCAGTGAACTCATCGACAATGATCACCTCGCCACCACGGACGATGTACTCCACATCGCGCTTGTACAAGGCATTCGCCCGCAGCGCCGCGTTGAGGTGATGCATCAGGCGGATGTTGCTGGCGTCATAAAGGCTCTCGCCCTCGCGCAACATGCCCGCCTCGAGCATCAGCTGCTCGACATGCTCATGCCCAGCCTCGGTGAGATGCGCCTGGCGGGTCTTCTCGTCGACCGAATAGTCCCCCGGGCCCTCTTCCTCTTGCTGCACCGTGAGGCGCGGCACCAGCTTGTTCACCTCGAGATAGAGCTCCGTGCTCTCATCGGCGGGACCGGAAATAATGAGCGGCGTGCGCGCTTCGTCGATCAGAATCGAGTCGACTTCGTCGACGATGGCAAACACGAGTCCGCGCTGCACCCGATCCTCGAGCCGATAGGCGAGATTGTCGCGCAGATAGTCGAAGCCGAATTCGTTGTTAGTGCCGTAGGTGATATCGCAGGCATAGGCGGCGCGCTTCTCTGCCGAGCTCTGCGAGTTCTTGATGACACCGACCGTCAAGCCCAGGAAGCGATAGATCGGGCCCATCCACTCAGAATCGCGCTGCGCGAGGTATTCGTTGACCGTCACCACGTGCACGCCGCTGCCTGGCAGCGCATTGAGATAGGCAGCCAGCGTCGCGACCAGCGTCTTGCCTTCGCCGGTGCGCATTTCGGCGATCTTGCCCTGATGCAAAGTCATGCCACCGATGAGCTGGACGTCGAAATGGCGCATCTTCAGCGTGCGCAACGCAGCCTCGCGCGCGACCGCAAACGCTTCGGGAGCAAGGTCGTCGAGTGACGTACCGGCCTTCAGCCGATCCCGGAACTCAGTGGTCTTATGCTGGAGTTGGTCGTCCGAGAGCGCCTGGATGGCTGCCTCGAATTCGCTGGCGGCACGTACTACTCGCCCATGCCCCTTGATGACGCGATCGTTGCGGCTGCCGAAGAGCCGCGTGAGTAAATTGGACAAGCCGAGGGACCTCTAATAGAAAACGCATCCCAGACAACCACTTAGCGGTAGCGGGATGCTGTGATGAGGGCGTTATTCTACGGATAGACGGCGGACAGCGGAAATGGTTTCACCGCGAGTCGGCGACCGACCGACCGTGCTTGGGGCCGTGCCTAGCGACCGACGAAGGTCGAGGGGTTGACCGACTTGCCGTCACGCATGACTTCAAAATGCACGTGTGGGCCGGTCGAACGGCCAGTCGAACCCATCAGCGCCACAGTCTGGCCACGCGTGACCGTCTGCCCAACGGTGGCAACATTGCGGGCATTGTGGCCGTAGCGGGTGACCAGGCCATTGCCATGGTTCACCTCGACCAGATTGCCATAGCCCGACTTGTCGCCCGAAAACGTTACGACTCCGGCCGCAACCGCGACGACTTCCGCGCCCGCCTCACCGGCGAAATCGATGCCGCGATGAAACGCCTGGTGGCCGGTGAACGGGTCCTGACGTTCGCCGTAATACGAGGAAATAAAGCCCTGGCGGACTGGTCGCCCTTCGGGAATGATCTGCTGATCAAGTTCACGCGAGAGGATGACGTTCTCCAGGGCGGTCATCTGCGCGTCACGTAGCCGGACACGCTCCTCGAGCTGATTGATCATCGCTGTCAAATCCGGGATCTGCGCGCCGACTCCGGACTCGTCATCACATTCGGGCCCGCCAATAGCGGGCTCGATGTCGAAATTGAACTCGCGGCTGTCGATCTTGGCCATCTCGGTGAGACGCTTGCCCAGCGCATCGAGGCGGATCACATGCGCATTCATCTGACCAATCCGTGCTGCGATGGCATCGACGCGGTTCTGCACCTCGCTGCGCACCTCACGGACTTCCTGCTGCTGCTGCGACAACTTGTCGGCCCAACTAGCCGCATGGGTGCCGGTGTCCTTGGAACCCAGCGACAGGCCGAGCGCAAACGCACCACCCAGTACCGCGATTCCGGCCAACGCACAGACGCCAACAGCAACCGGGTGCGCCAGGTTGAAATGTCGTGCGCGCCCTTCGCGGCGCGAGAAGAAAATAATGTTCATACAGCCAACTCCGGCCGACGACCGCAGGTCAATAAAAACCAGCGCACCGACACTAGGCCGTGCGCCACCCGCGAGCCGCTCTTGGTCTTGACTAATCTCGCCATGACCTGGCCCGACCGTTCAACAAGAACGCCTTCAATTTGGAGCGGTTGTTGTCCATACTGCCTGCACTTTTCATGCAAACCGCCATACATTTGGCTAACGGACTGCCAACCGGCGCCGACGACTATGCCCAAAAGCCCGCGCCGAGACAAGCAAAAATCGCGCCCTGGTGAAATAAGCGAACGCCGACCAGCCGCACAAACGCGTTCTATCCAAGACCTGCTCATGACTCGCCTCCCGCTGCTGCAGGAGGTTGCCCGGCAAGGTGCCGCCGCGTCTACGTGCTCCGTCACAGTAAAACACTGCTTGCCAGACGAACTCGCGCAGCATGTCCAGCGGGTGCGCCTGCAGCAGGGTCAGGCTCGTCGTGATGACAGAATCTGCCGCCTGGGCGGCCAGATTACGTTATGCCGTGGCGGATGCTGAAGAGCGGATTCGCACCGCACATCCTGAAGTCACCACTATTGCGATCAAGGTCAGTCCGCAGCGCGAACCGGCGACCGACTCAAATTGATGCTGCGCTCGGCGCGGCGGCCTGGACATAAGAGATCGGCGCATCCGCCAGCTTCTCGAATACCACCGACTCCCAGGAGGAGGTGTCAGCCAACAGGGCGCGCAGCAATTGATTGTTGAGCGCGTGACCGGACTTGTAACCTGAGAACTCGCCAATCAGGCTGTGGCCTAACAAGTAGAGATCGCCAATGGCATCGAGGATCTTGTGCTTCACGAACTCATCCTCGTAGCGCAAGCCGTCCTCGTTCAGGACGCGGAAATCATCGAGCACGATGGCATTGTCGAGATTTCCACCCAGTGCGAGGTTGCGATTGCGCAAGGTCTCCAGATCGCGCATGAACCCAAAGGTGCGCGCGCGACTCACCTCTTTGAGAAAAGAGGTCGTCGAAAAATCCATCGATGAGGCCTGCGTGCGTCGCTTGAACACGGGGTGATCGAATTCAATCTCGAAGTTCACTTTGAAACCGTCGAACGGCTTGAACTCGGCCCACTTGTCACCATCTTCGACCCGCACGGTCTTTTTGATACGCACGAATTTCTTGGCCGTCTTCTGCTCGGCGACCCCGGCCGACTGCAACAGGAACACGAACGGCCCCGCGCTACCATCCATGATCGGCACCTCCGGCGCACTCACCTCGACGATCGCGTTGTCGATCCCAAGGCCAGCAAAGGCCGACAGCAGATGTTCAACCGTCGAGACGCGCGCATCACCTTTGACCAAGGTGGTGCCGAGCTGCGTGTCACCCACGTTCTCGGCATGCGCAGGAATATCGCTGGGCGGGTCGAGATCGGTGCGCCGAAAAACGATGCCCGTGTCCACTTCCGCCGGGCGCAGCGTCATCAGCACCTTGGTGCCCGTATGCAGCCCAACGCCGGAGGCACGAATCGTATTCTTGAGGGTTCTTTGACCAAGCATAAATTAACAACTTCAGCGGCAGGGTCGGTAGCGCCGGACCCGCTACCTATGGGGACCCTACCGTACCATAAGCACGCGCGCGACGCCGCTGGCGCCTCTCAAGTCGGGCGCCAGCGGAGACCGCACATCGACCCGTCGTCAGTCGGCCTGGCGACGCAGAAACGCCGGGATATCGAGCACGTCCTCCGGCTCGACATCGTGGCGCAACCCATCACCGACCGCCCGCTGCCGCTGCACGGCTGGCTTGTCGAGCGCAGCGTAGTCAGCGGCGGTCAATGGCCGACGCGATACGACGCGCATGGCCGGCTCAGCAGCCGCCGGCGCACGCGCCGCAGCCACCGCAGCTTCACGAACGTAGGCCGGACGGGCCTGCACCTGCGCGACCGGTCGCCCGAGACCCGTCGCCACGACCGTGACTCGGATCATGTTTGACAGGTCCGGATCGATGACCGTACCGATAACCACCGTCGCGTCGTCCGAAGCGAACTGCTTGACGACATTGCCAACTTCCTGGAACTCGCCGATCGACAGGTCCATACCCGCCGTCACGTTGACCAGAATGCCGTGCGCGCCGGCGAGGTCGATGTCCTCGAGCAGCGGTGAGGACACGGCGGCCTCAGCAGCTTCGCGAGCACGGTTCTCGCCGCTGGCGGCGCCAGAGCCCATCATCGCCATGCCCGTCTCGCTCATCACGGTACGGACGTCGGCAAAGTCGACGTTAATCAGGCCCGGGCGTGTGATCAGCTCCGCAATGCCCTGCACGGCGCCTTGCAACACGTGGTTAGCGCTCTTGAACGCGTCTAACAACGTGGTCTGCGCGCCGAGCACCGTCAGCAGCTTCTGGTTGGGGATCGTGATCAGCGAATCGACATGTTTGCTGAGCTCCGCCATACCGCGCTCGGCGGTGAGGGAACGCTTGGCGCCTTCCATGTCGAACGGACGGGTCACGACCGCAACGGTCAGCACGCCCAACTCTTTTGCGACCTGCGCCACGACCGGGGCGGCGCCCGTGCCCGTGCCACCGCCCATGCCAGCGGTGATAAACAGCATGTCGCAGCCTTCGATCATCTCGACAATCCGTTCGCGGTCCTCAACCGCGGCCTGACGGCCGATCTCCGGGTCCGCACCGGCACCGAGACCTTTGGTGATATTGCAGCCGATCTGCAGCGCGGTCTTTACCTTCGAGTGCTTCAACGCCTGCGCATCGGTATTGATGCACATGAATTCCACACCCTCGATTCCGCTCGACACCATATGGGCGACGGCGTTGCCGCCACCCCCACCGACACCGATCACCTTGATGACGGCGTTCTGGCTGTACGCGTCCATTAATTCAAACATCGTGTTGCTCCTTACACAAAAAACACAAGCAGGGATTTATCTAGTACGTATTTGTCTGTCAGCTCATTAAAAATTGCCCTGGAACCAGCTCCTCATACGGTCGAGTGCTGTCTTGGCACTCGTCGTAACTGAGCGAGCCCGATTGCTGGCGAGCTGGTTGTCACGCGCATACAGCAACAAACCAGCCCCAGTGGCGTAGATCGGATTCTTCACCACATCCGCGAGTCCGCGAACGTATTGCGGCAAGCCGAGCCGCACCGGCACGTGGAAAACTTCTTCGGCGAGTTCGATCGCGCCTTCCATCTTGGCGCTACCACCTGTCAGGACGATGCCGGCGGCGATGATCTCCTCGAAACCACTGCGGCGCAGTTCTTCGCGCACGAGTCCAAACAACTCTTCGTAACGCGGCTCGACTATCTCAGCCAACGTCTGGCGTGCCAGTCGCCGCGCCGGCCGATCGCCCACTGACGGCACCTCGATGCTCTCGTCTGGGTTGGCCAGCTGGGAGAGCGCGCAGGCGTAGCGTATCTTGATGTCCTCCGCGTACTGCGTCGGCGTACGCATTGACACAGCAATGTCGTTAGTCACCTGGTCACCGGCGATCGGAATGACGGCGGTGTGGCGGATGGCGCCTTGTGAGAACACAGCTATATCGGTGGTGCCGCCGCCGATATCGACGATGCAGACGCCGAGCTCTTTCTCGTCTTCCGTCAGTACCGCAAAGCTGGATGCTAACTGCTCGAGTACGATGTCATCGACAGTGAGTCCGCAGCGCTGGATGCACTTCTCGATGTTCTGTGCCGCGCTCTCTGCGCCGGTAACGATATGCACCTTGGCCTCGAGCCGCACGCCCGACATGCCGATCGGGTCACGGATGCCCTCCTGTCCATCGATTACGAACTCCTGTGGCAAGACGTGCAATATCTTCTGGTCCGCCAGAATGGCGACCGCCTTGGCAGCGTCGACCACGTGTTCGACATCCGCGTGAGTCACTTCACGATCGCGAATCGCCACCACACCGTGTGAATTGAGACTCCGCACGTGACTACCCGCGATGCCGGCAAACACCGAATGGATCTCGCAGCCCGCCATCAGCTCGGCCTCTTCCACTGAGCGCTGGATGGACTGCACAGTGGATTCAATATTGACGACGACGCCCTTTTTCAGACCGCGCGACGGTTGCGAGCCGATACCGATCACCTCGATCGAGTCGTCGGGCCCCACCTCGCCGACCAGCGTCACGACTTTTGACGTGCCGATGTCGAGGCCTATGATCAGATTCTTGTCGGTGCGCTTAGCCATCCGGATTGTCATCCTGCGAAATACTGCCGCTGGCGACGCGCCGCTCACCGTCGCGCCAACCCACTGCGAAGCCATTGGTGTAGCGCATGTCGACATAAGAAATGTCGGTTGCACGTTGCACGATCAGCCTGAGAGCTGTCGCTGCAAAACGTTCAAAACGATCATCGACCTGACGCCGTCCGAGGCGCACAGTGATGCCGCTGTCGAGATCGAACTCCCAGGCGCCGCGCTGATCGAGTCGCATCGCTGTAATGCGCGTACCAGCCTCGACGAGCCGACCTTGCACCGCGAAGTAGCGTTTTGCGACCAGCTGTTCGCTGCCTTCCGGGCCAGCCAGCTGGGGCAGCTCACTCGGAATATGGCGCGCCTCGGAGACAAACAACTCGCCGCGCGTGTTCAGCAAACCATTGGCCCCCCAGCGAGCGGCGGCCAGTTGCTCGGTCACTGTGATCTCAAGTGCGCGTGGCCAGCGACGTGCGATCTGCGCGCTCGCCACCCACGGAATCTGCTCCACAGCGCGACGCACGGCGTCGAGTTGCACGGCTACCAGCCCGGTGTCGCGCACCCGCTCCTGCACGGCCTCTTCAACAGCCATCGGTGAGACACGCTTGAACTGCCCCAGCACCGCGACGCGCTCGATCGGCTGGTCCAGTAGCGCCTCGACCGCCAATGCCAGCACGGCTAACGACACGACCACGGCAGCGGCAACGCCGAGTCGCCGCCAGTCGACGTCTGGCATACGCCAGCGCGGCTCACTTTGCTTGCGACGGTTCTTGGGGCGTAACAACATGGTCGTAAGTGGCAATTGCTCAGGTAGCGGGTTGGCGGGTAAAGCTGGTAGCCAGAATCTGCAGAACCAGTTCATCGAAGCTGATACCAGCGGCACGCGCGGCCATGGGTACGAGGCTGTGGTCGGTCATGCCGGGTACGGTGTTGATCTCGAGGAGCAGCGCCCGACCTGTCGAGTCCATCATGAAGTCGGCGCGGCCCCAACCTGTTGCGCCCGCGGCGTCGAACGCTTGCAATGCCAGCGTCGCCAACGCGCGCTCTGCTGCCTCGCTCAAACCCGATGGACAGTGATACTGCGTGTCGTTGCGGAAGTACTTCGCTTCGTAGTCATAGAAGGCCTGCGGTGTCTCGATACGTATCGAGGGCAACGCGCGTCCCTGCAGTATCGCCACGGTGTACTCACCACCGCTGATCCATTGCTCGGCGAACACCGTGTCATCGACCAGCGCCGCTGCTTGGTAGGCCGGTGCCAGGGTCTCCGGTTGGTCCACTTTGGACATGCCGACCGATGAGCCCTGCGAGGCCGGCTTGACGATCAGCGGCAGGCCGAGTCGCTCGATGCACGCGGGTAAGTCCGAAGCCGATCGCAGCACCGCGTACTCGGGGGTTGGTACACCGAGCGCAGCCGCAAGCCGCTTGGTACGCAGCTTGTCCATGCCGATTGCCGAACCGAGCACGCCGCTGCCGGTATAGGGCAGGCCCAGGAATTCAAGCGCGCCTTGCAACGTGCCGTCCTCGCCGCCCGGGCCGTGCAAGGCAATGAACACCCGATCGAAGCGGCGCGTGACCAGATCACTCAACGGCACGTCGCGTGGATCAAACGGCTGCGCATCGACGCCCGCACGCAGCAGCGCCGCCAACACAGCATTGCCCGACAGCAGTGAAATCTCGCGCTCGGTCGACGTCCCACCTAACAACACCGCCACGCGACCAAAGTCGGCTGGCTTGGCGTTCTTGCGCAGATCTCTGGGTTCATACCGCAGGCGCATGGGCTTAGCTCGTCTCCCCGGCGACACGAAATTCAGGCACCAGTTCCACGCCATGCAGCGCACGGACCGTAGTCTGGATATGGGCAACGAGTTGTTCGATATCACGGGCCGTCGCACTGCCCGTGTTGATCAGGAAATTGGCGTGCTTGGGCGAAACGACGGCACCGCCGAGCCGGTAGCCCTTGAGTCCCGCCGACTCAATCAGCCTCGCCGCGTGATCGCCGGTCGGATTGGTAAAGGTCGAGCCGCAGCTCCACTCGCCGATCGGTTGCGTAGCCTTGCGACGCGCGAGCAGCGCCCGCATCGGCTGTCGATCACTGTCTGCGAGTGGTTGAAAATCGAGCTGCGCAGCCAGGAACCACTCATCAGGCGCTGGTGGCGTGCTGTGGCGATAACCGTAGCGGTACTCAGCCGCTGCACGTTGTCGCACGACACCCTGGCGATCGATCACCTCAACGGTCTGCACATGCGGCCAGGTCTCGCCACCGAACGCGCCCGCATTCATATAGAGCGCACCGCCAAGCGTGCCGGGAATGCCGGCGAAAAAGTCCGCGGGACCAAGCTGCCAGTCGATGCATAGTCGCGCGATGCGTGCGCAGGGCACACCGCTCTCGACATACACGCCCGTTGCACCACGCCGCTCGATCTTCGCCAGCGCAGCGTGCGCTTCGATGACAACCCCGCGGATGCCGCCATCCAGCACTAACAAATTACTCCCAAGCCCAAGCCAGAAGACCGCGGTGTCAGCCGGCAGATGCGCCAGGAACGCCGCGAGATCGGCGCGGTCGGCAGGTGTGAAAAACACGTCGGCTGGGCCACCGACGTGCCAAGTCGTATGCCGAGACATCAACTCGTTGTAACGAACACGAGCGGCGAACTGCGGCGCGATGACCGGCGTCATGGCGCAACCTCGCGGCCAGTCAGCTGGTTGGCGCAGCGCATAGCGCACGTCACGCGCGCTCCCGAATGACACCGAGCGATGCAAGCCGTGCGGGTAACGCATGCGACACGGCGCTGACGTTGCCCGCACCCATCGTGGCTACCACGTCACCAGGGCGCAGCAGATCACGCAGCGTCTCCGCCAACGATTCGATTTTCTCGACGAACACCGGCTCAACGTGACCACGGGTTCGCACAGCGCGGCAGATCGCGCGCCCGTCAGCACCGGCGATCGGTGCCTCACCAGCGGCATACACTTCGCTCACCAACAACACGTCGGCGGTCGACAAGACCTGCGCAAAATCATCCAATAAGTCACGCGTGCGCGTGTAGCGATGTGGCTCGAACGCCAGCACGATGCGGCGTTGTGGATAGCCTTGACGGAGCGCATCGAGTGTCGCTGCGATTTCCGTCGGATGATGCCCATAGTCGTCGACTATCGTGATCGGCGCGCCGTCGGCTATGAGTTGCAAGTCGGCGACCCGCGTCAGGCGTCGGTCCACACCCTGGAAGTTCGCGAGGGCGCGCTCGATCGCCGCCGCATCAACACCTAACTCAAGCGCCACCGCGATGGCAGCGAGCGAATTGAGCACGTTGTGGCGCCCAGGGAGATTGACTGTGATCGAGAGCTTGGCGGCGTCGTTGCGACGCTCGACATCGAAGTGCGTGCGCAAGCCATCTCGGCGCAGGTTGGTAGCACGCAGGTCCGCGCTCGCATCGAACCCGTAGCCGACGATAGGCCGGTTGACCTCCGCCAGAATGCTGCGCACGTGAGCATCATCGGTGCACAAGACCGCGAGCCCATAGAACGGCAAGTTGTGCAGAAATGCGACGAAAGTTTGTTTGAGACGCTGGAAGTCACCGTCGTGCGTGCTCAAATGGTCGTTGTCGATATTCGTCACGATCGCGCTCATCGACAACAGGTGCAAGAACGATGCGTCGCTTTCATCCGCCTCCGCCACTCAGATACCGCCCGGCACCGAGCCGCGCGTTGGTACCAGCGCTCTTGAGGCGACCGCCGATCACGAACGTCGGGTCTTCGCCGCCTTCAGCCAGAATGCTCGCCAACAGACTGGTCGTCGTCGTTTTGCCATGCGTCCCGGCGACTGCGATCGCATAGCGAAAGCGCATCAACTCGCCCAGCATCTGCGCGCGCGGCACAACCGGCGTACGTGCAGCCAGTGCCGCTACCACCTCGGGGTTGTCGCGTGACACGGCACTGGAGACCACGACCACGTCTGCGTCACGTACGTGCTCGGCGCGATGACCCAGCAGAATTCTGGCGCCGAGCGAGGCGAGCTGCTCGGTCACCGCATTGGCGCGCAAGTCCGACCCCTGTACCTGATAGCCAAGGTTGACCAGCACTTCGGCAATTCCGCCCATACCACTGCCGCCGATGCCGACGAAATGGATCGTATTGATGCGGCGCATCCGGTCGTTCATGCCGCGTCCCGCAGATATGGCCGACAGGCTGCAGCAAGCTCGATTGCGGCATTCGGTCGCGCGAGCAAACGCGCTCGCTCAGCGAGCGCCAGCAATTTGCCGCGACCCGCGCACAACCGCTGCAGTTCCGCGGCGAGCCGCTCCGCGGTCAATTCGCGATCGGCGATCAGCACGCCGCCACCTTCGCGGACGAGATATTCCGCGTTTCGCGTTTGGTGATCGTCGACTGCCGCCGGAAACGGCACCAGCACTGCACCGACGCCAACCGCGGCGAGCTCCGAGATCGTGAGAGCCCCGGCGCGACAGATCACAAGGTCCGCATCCGCATAAGCCGCCGCCATGTCCTCTATGAATGGCACGATCACGGCGGTCACGGCAGCGCGCCGATAGGCATCGCGCGCCGACTCTAACCAACGTTCGCCGGCCTGATGACGCACGTCAAAAGTCAAGCCTGCCGCGGTCGCCTGTGCAATGGCGAACGGCACGACGGTGTTGAGGCGGGTGGCACCCTGACTACCACCCACGACTAACACACGGATCGCGCCGCGGCGGCTGGCAAAGCGCTCGGCAGGTGGCGGCGTCGCCAGAATTTCCTGCCGCACCGGATTGCCGATGACTTGCGTCACTACCTGGCTGCCAAAACTACCTGGAAACGCGACCAAAACCTTGCGCGCCAGCCGTGCAAGACAGCGGTTGGTGAAACCAGCGACCGCGTTCTGCTCGTGAATGATCAGTGGCCGGCGCAGCAACCAGGCGGCGACACCGCCCGGCCCCGTCACGAAACCACCCAGTCCGACCACCACCGCAGGCTGATGCTTGCGCATGATTTGCATTGCCTGCCACAGAGCGAATAGCAAGCGGAACGGTGCCGCCAGCAGAGTCGCAAGACCCTTGCCACGCAGCCCGCCGATCGAAAGCCACTCGATCGCGATCGACTCGGCCGGCACGACGCGGGCCTCGAGCCCACGACGAGTTCCGAGCCAGACAACCTCATAAGACTCGCTACGCAGAATGCGCGCCAGCGCCAGCGCTGGAAAGACATGGCCACCGGTGCCGCCGGCCATGATGACTATGCGTGCGACCGGCGTCATGCCGCGGCCTCAGCATCGCGTTGTGCCAGACCGCGCGTACGCGGGGTCGCCGCGCCGCGTGCTTCGCTCACTGTCTCGTGATAAACGCGCAGCAGAATGCCAATCCACGCCAGCGCCACGATCAGACTCGAGCGGCCGTAGCTCATCAGTGGCAGCGTGAGACCTTTGGTCGGCAACGCACCCATATTGACGCCGATATTGATCAGTGACTGCACGCCAATCCAGATGCCGAAGCCGGCCGCCAGGTAGGCTGGAAACTTGTGCCCCGCCTCGAACGCCGCGCGCGCGATCCAGAACGAACGCCAGACCAAGGCAGCGAACAAGGCGAGCGTCAGCGTTACACCCACCAAGCCCAATTCCTCAGCAAGGACAGCAAAGAGAAAGTCCGTGTGCGCCTCGGGCAGGTAGAACAGTTTCTGCACGCTCTCGCCGAGCCCGACGCCGAACCACTCGCCGCGACCGATCGCGATCAGCGACTGGGTCAACTGAAAGCCGCTATCGAATGGATCGGCCCAGGGATCGAGGAACGATGTCAGACGTCGCATCCGGTAGGGTTCGATCCAGACCAGCAGCGCGAGCCCCGCCACACAGGCCGCCGCAATACCCAACACATCGCGTAACCGTGCGCCGGCCAGGAACAACACACCAAAGCCGGTCACCAGGAGCACCGAGGCGGCGCCAAAATCTGGCTGCGCGAGCAGCAGCCCAAAGATGAACAGCAGCAGCCCGATCGGCCGCAACAGACCGCCGATGCCGGCGCGCAGCTCGGTCTCACGGCGCACCGCATACCCGGCCATGAAGATCAATACCAGCACCCGCGCCAGCTCCGACGCCTGAAAATTGAAACCTAACAAGCGGATCCAGCGCCGACTGCCATTGACGGAGTGGCCGATGCCGGGAATCAGCACCGCGAGTAGCAACACGATCGCGACGATCAACAGCGGCCACGCCAGCCGCTCCAGTAGCTGAGTGGGCACGAACAACGCAAGCGCCGCCAAAGCCATGCCGATGACCGTCAGCACAAGCTGCCGCTCCAGGTACAGAAACGGTTCACCCGCCTCTTTCGCAGCGATCGACATCGACGCCGAAGTGACCATCACGAGGCCGAGCAGCACGATCGCTGCGACCAGCGCCAGCGTGACGAAGTCGAGCCGCAGCGGGCCGCCGCGGGCTGTTGAGCGGGCGTATGTCGTGCTGCTACTCATGCTGCGAGCGCCCGCACGGCAGACATGAAGACGCTGCCGCGATGGGCATAGTCGCGAAACATGTCGACGCTGGCGCAAGCCGGTGACAACAAAACCGTGTCGCCGGCCTGCGCGGCGTCGTGCGCCATCTTGACAGCGCGCTCGAGCGTGGCTGCCTGCTGCACCTCGCACACACCCGCGAGGACCGCCCCGAGTGTCGCGGCATCTCGACCGATCAACACCGCCAAACGCACCTTGCCGCGAAATGCCGCCGCCAGCGGCGCGAAGTCCTGTCGCTTGCCATCACCACCGGCGATGACAATCAAGGGTCCGTCGAGGCCGGCCACTGCTGCCAGGGTTGCGCCGACATTCGTGCCCTTCGAGTCGTTCAAGTAGCGCACCGCGTCGACGTCCGCTACCCACTCGGTGCGATGCGGCAGTCCCGCAAACTCCTGCAGTTCCTCGAGCATCGCGGCGCGCGGTAAGCGCAGCGCTTCACCCAGCGCCAGCGCTGCCAGCGCGTTGGCGACGTTATGCAGCCCGGCTAGCTTGATTGCGGCGGCTGGCAACAATACTTCGCCCCGACGGGTCAGCCACGGCTGGTGAGTCTCTGGATTCGTAGCGAGGGAAAAGTCCGCAGCCGCAGCGGTCTGCAAAGAGTAAGTGAACGTGCGCGGCGTCGCATGTTGCATGGCGACGACGAGCGGATCGTCCAGATTGATGACCGCGGTGTCGCAGTGCGCAAAAATTCTCGCTTTGGCGGCGGCGTAGTCCGCCAAGCTCGCATAGCGATCCAGATGATCGCTCGTGACGTTCAGGACTGCTGCGGCCTTGAGTGCGAGTCGCTGCGTCGTTTCGAGCTGAAAGGACGACAGCTCCAGTATGTAGAGGTCGACCGGTCCGCGCCCCAGCAGGTCCAATGCTGGTTGCCCCAGGTTACCGCCGACCCGCACTCGAACGCCAGCTCGCTCCGCCATTCTTCCTAACAAGGTAGTGACGGTGCTCTTGCCATTTGTGCCGGTAATGCCGACGACCGGCGCGTCGACGGCGCGAGCGAACAATTCGATGTCACCGACGATCTCGATACCGCGGTCACGCGCCGCAGCGAATATTGGCTCGTTGAGTGCAACGCCCGGCGACGCCATGACCAGTTGCGCGTCGCTCAGCAGCGAGCTGTCGAAGCCACCGGCGCGAAGTACCAATTCGTCGCTGATCGCGCTGAGTGCTGCGCGCTCGGGCGGCTCCGCGCGGCTGTCAGTGGCAGCGACTCGCCAACCCTGACGGTGCCAGTAGCGCGCAACAGAAAGACCGGTGCGGCCCATACCCACCACCACGGCGCGGGGCGCATTCTGCGGTGGCGTCTTCATCGCAGCTTCAAGGTGGCAAGCCCCACCAGCACCAACAACAATGAAATGATCCAGAAGCGCACGATCACTTTCGGCTCAGCCCAGCCTTTCAACTCGAAGTGGTGATGGATCGGCGCCATTCGGAACAAGCGCTTGCCAGTCAATTTGAACGACGCAACCTGCAAAATGACTGACGCGGTCTCGAGCACAAAGATGCCGCCCATGACCAGCACGACGACTTCCTGACGCACGACGACGGCGATGACACCGAGCGCTGCGCCCAATGCGAGCGCGCCGATGTCACCCATGAACACCTGCGCCGGATAGGAGTTGAACCAGAGGAACCCCAGGCCCGAGCCGACCATTGCCGCACAAAACACCATCACTTCACCGGCGGCCGGCACAGCCGGAATTGCCAGGTATTCGGCGAATACCGCGTTGCCACCGACATAAGCGAAGACACCCAGTGCGGCGGCCACCATCACCGCGGGCATGATCGCGAGGCCATCGAGTCCATCGGTCAGATTCACGGCGTTGCTCATGCCAACGATCATCAAGTAGGCGAGCAAGATGAAGCCGAACGCACCGAGCGGCCAGGCAAAGTCTTTCACGAACGGCAGAAACAGCGTTGTCTCGTTAGGCGTCTGCGCAGTGGTCCACAACACAAAAGCGGCGCCGAGGCCGGCGACCGACTGCCAGAAGTACTTCCAGCGCGCGATCAGTCCGCGCGGGTTCTTCTTCACCAGCTTCAGGTAGTCGTCATAGAAGCCGACGACGCCAAAGGCCGTCGTCACACCGAGTACGATCCAGACATAGCGGTTAGATAGATCTGCCCACAGCAAGGTGCTCACGGCGATCGCCACCAGAATCAACAGACCACCCATAGTCGGCGTGCCCGCCTTCTTGAAGTGCGTTGCCGGACCGTCATCGCGCACCACCTGCCCGATCTGATAGCGCGACAGACGACGGATCATCCACGGTCCGATCAGCAGGGCAATCAGCAGTGCCGACATGACCGCGAGAATTGCGCGCAGCGTCAGATACGAGAAAACATTGAATCCCGAATACAGCGGCGTGAGTTGTTTGGCGAGCCAAAACAGCATCGATCAGCCCGCCCGCTGCAGAGTATTGCGGCCAGCCAGCGCCTCGACGACACGCTCGAGCCGGTTGACGCGCGAGCCCTTGATGAGCACGCAGATATCGGCTGTCAGTGCCGGGCTGATCGACCGCACGAGCGCGTCACCGTCGGCAAACCACTCGGCGCCAGGGCCAAAAGCTTCAACTGCCAGCGGCGTATGCTGGCCGATGGCCAACAGGCGCTCGATCCCGTTGGCGCGCGCATAAGCACCGATCTCGGCGTGGCTGGCGGTCGTGAAGTCGCCGAGCTCCGCCATATCGCCCACTACTAACCAGCGCCGCGCGCTGATTCCAGCGAGCACATCGACGGCGGCGCGCATCGAACTCGGGTTGGCGTTGTACGAGTCGTCGATCAGCACCGCGCCACTGTGCGCGGCACGAAACTGCAACCGGCCAGCGACGGCGCGCATGCTGGCGAGCCCGGCGACCACATCGACCAGGGTCGCGCCGGCCGCCATCGCCGCGGCAGTCGCACACAAAGCGTTGAGCACATTGTGCCGGCCAGCCAGCGCCAGCTCGATCGGCGCGCGACCAGCCGGCGAGCGCAGCGTATAACGCGTCCGGAAGCCGCCGTCGTCGATCTCAGTGCGCAGGTCTTCAGCGGTAAAGTCCGCAAAGGCATCGATGCCGAAACTCACGACTTGCGCGGCGGTCATGCCACGCCACAGGTCACAGAACGCGTCATCCGCGTTGATGACGGCAACGCTGCTCGCGTCAAGTCCCGCCACCATCTCGCCCTCGGCGCGTGCAACGCCATCGAGGCTACCGAAGCCCTCCAGGTGCTCAGCGCCCGCGTTGGTGATCAACCCGACTGTCGGCCTGACGATCCTGACCAGCTCGGCCACTTCGCCAGCACGGTTAGCGCCTACTTCGATGACGGCAAACCGATGTTCAGCGGCAAGTCGCAGCAAGGTGAGTGGCACCCCGATGTGGTTGTTCAGATTGCCGCGCGTTGCAAGACAAGCGCCGGCGTGGCCGAGGATTGCGGCAGTCATTTCCTTGACCGTGGTCTTACCGTTGCTGCCGGCCACGCCGACCACCGGCAGGTGGAACTGGCCGCGCCAGACACTCGCTGCCGTCGTCAACGCCGCGAGGCTATCGGGCACGACAATCTGCGCCAGATCCGCGTCCTGTCGGGCTTCGACCACTGCGCCAACTGCACCAGCCGCTGCCGCATTGGAGATGAACTGCTTGGCGTCAAACCGCGGGCCACGCAACGCGACAAACAACTCACCTGGCTGCAAATTGCGGGTGTCGCTACACACGTCGGCAAAGACACGGTCGACGCCGTAGAGCGTTCCACCGCTAACAACTGCGAAATCCCCGAGCGTGCGCTTCATGCTGACACGCCCGCGACTGCGCCCAACAAATCCCGTATGACGGCGGCATCGCTGAATGCGCGACGCTCCGAGCCGTAGAGCTGGTAGTCCTCGTGACCCTTGCCGGCTACCAGAACCACGTCCTTGGCGGTCGCCCGCTCCAACGTCGTCGCGATCGCCACGCGTCGATCGTGCAGCACCAACAAGTCGGTGGACGTGACTGCCGGCGGCTGCATACCTGTGCGAATCGCTGCGATAATTTCGCTCGGCGACTCACCGCGCGGATTGTCGTCGGTCAGCACGATCGCATCCGCAAGCTGTTGTGCGATCGCGCCCATCAACGGTCGCTTGCCAACGTCGCGATCGCCACCGCAACCAAATACCACCCACAACTTGCCACCACCGGTGCAGTGCGCTCGCGCGGCGCGCAATGCGTTCGCGAGAGCGTCAGGCGTGTGTGCATAGTCGACGAGCACCAGTGGCGCCGTGCCGGTTGCACCGAACCGTTGCATTCTGCCCGGCGGTGCCTCGATATGCCTGAATGCACCGGCGGCAATCGGCAGTTCGACGCCGCCGTCGAGCAATGCGGCCAAGGCCAGCAGCACGTTGTCGATATTGAACGCGCCGATCAGTGGCGTCTGCAGGTCGCAGTTGCCCCAGCTGGACTCAATCGCGATCGTTAGGCCGCGCGCGTCACTGACCAGACCGACCGCGCGTACGTAGCGTGCGTCCATTGCTGTGCGCCCAGGTAACGATGCCTGTTGGCGGCGACTCGTGACCAGCAGATGGCCCGGCTGCGCCGCGCGACTCGCAAGTTGCGCGCCGAATTCATCATCGATGTTGATGATCCGTGCTGTCAGCTCAGGCCGCTCGAACAGACGCGCCTTGGCGGCGGCGTAGGCGTCCATCGAGCTGTGATAGTCCAGATGGTCGCGCGACAAATTACTGAACATGGCGGTGCGAAACCGAACCCCATTGACGCGCCCCTGATCGAGCGCATGCGATGAGACTTCCATGATCACGTGGCGCGCACCCAAGCGCAGCATCTCGGCGAGCGAACGCTGGACCGTCACTGCGTCAGCAGTCGTTAGTGCAGCGCCGGTCAGCGCGCCCGGCAAGCCCGTGCCTATCGTTCCGAGGTACGCGGCCGGCGACCCAAATGCGGTCCACAACTGGGCCAGCAGATAGGCTGTGGTTGTCTTGCCGTTGGTGCCGGTCACTCCGGTCACGGCAAGCTGGGCGGACGGAGCGCCGAAGAAGCGGTCGGCGATCTCCCCGGCACGCACACTCAACGAGTCGACGGGCGTCACGATAATGTCGGAGTGAAACTCCGGTACGGCGGGAGCATTGAGCGCCGGTTCCCAGAGTATCGCGCGCGCGCCGCGCTCTACCGCCTGCGTCGCAAAGCGTAAGCCGTGCGTGGTACGACCGGCACAGGCAAGAAACGCACAACCGGCGCTGGCAGCACGGCTGTCCTGCGTGATATCGGTCAGCTCGCAGTCGTGCTCTACGCGCGCAATCCCCTCGAGTAGCGGCTGCAGAGCGCGGATTGGTCGCGGCACTACACTCATCGCAACGCCACCTGCTGCTCGACCCCGTCCTCGCTGGCTGGCGCGATCGTGGCATCTGGGGGTACCGCGAGCAGGCGCAGAGCACCACCCACGACGCCCGCGAAAACCGGCGCCGCGACGTCGCCACCGTAGTACTTGCCGGCGCTCGGCTCATCGATCATGACGATCGCAGCCAGTCGCGGATTGCTGGCCGGCGCAACGCCACCAAACACCGCCTGATAACGGTCGGTTGCGTAGCCACCCGCACTGGATTTCCACGCCGTCCCGGTCTTACCAGCCACGCTGTAGCCTGGAATTGTCGCCTGCAAGCCGGTGCCCTTCTTGCTAACGACTCCGCGCAGCAGACTAATGAGCGAGCCAGCCACACGCGGCTCGAGCACCTGCTCGCCGGCCGGTGGCTCATCGACACGCAGAAACGACACCGGCCGCGACACGCCACCGGCACCAATCGTTGCGTAGGCGTGGACGAGCTGCAGTGGCGTCACTGACAGCCCGTAGCCATAGGACATGGTGACAATGCCGATCGGTCGCCAGTGCGAGTAGTGGGCGAGCACGCCGGCCGATTCTCCCGGGTAGCCGCTGGTCGTCACTTGACCGAAGCCCAGGCGCGTCAGCGTGTTGAAGATCAGTTCCGGCTCGATCGACAGCGCAATCTTCGACATGCCAACGTTCGAGCTCTTCGCCAGCACCGTCTCGAGATCGATCGTGCCCAAGTCGTGCTTGTCTTCGATGTACTTGACACCGACTCGGAACGGCGTCGTATCGACGGTGCTGTGCTCGTTATACTTGCCGGAGGCAAGCGCGGCGGCGACAACGAACGGTTTGATCGACGAGCCCGGCTCCAGGATGTCGGTGACCGCACGGTTGCGATAGGCTTTCGCCTGGATCTGGCGCCGGTCGTTAGGATTGTAGGTAGGCTGGTTGACCATTGCCACACCTCCCCGGTCGTGACATCGAGCACCACGACCGAACCCGACTTGGCGCGCTGCAACTGAATGGCTGCTTTGAGCTCACGATAGGCCAGATACTGGATGCGCAGATCGATCGAGAGCTGCAAGTCGCGGCCCGCGCGCTTGGGGCTCAGTTCCTCGACGTTCTGCACGGTGTTGCCGTAGCGATCCTGGATGATGCGCTTCTGGCCGTCCTCGCCCGCCAGCCAATGGTCGAACGCCAACTCAAGGCCTTCTTGCCCCTCGTCGTCGACGCTGGTGAATCCCAACAGATGACCCGCCACCTCGCCCGCTGGGTAGTAGCGCCGATATTCGCGCATCAGATTGACGCCCGGGATTCCCAGCGCCTTGATCTTGGCCGCCTCAGCCGGCTGCAAGTGCCGTGCGACGTAGAGGAATTCGCGCTCGAGGTTGCTGGTAACCCGACGTGTCAACTCCGTCTGGTCGCGCTGCAGTGCTTTGGCCAGCCGCGGTAGCTGATCACTGGCGAGCGCGAGCTCTTTCGGGTTGACCCACACCGAATCGACCGGCGTCGAGACTGCCAATGGCTCACCGTTGCGATCGGCGATCATGCCGCGACTGGCGGTCACGTCGACGACACGCTGAAAGCGCGCGTCGCCCTGCCCCGCCAGAAAATCGTGCTCGCGCAATTGCAGGTCGACGGCGCGCCACAGCAAGCCGCCGGCGCCGAGCGCCAGTACCGCAACCAGGAACCAGGACCTGGCGACAAAAGAATGCGGCGCGCGTTGAGTCTCTTGCTGGGAATCTCGCTTGCGGGGCTCGCGTGGCGGACGCTTGCGAACTCTCATCGCCAGTTGCTCACGGTGACACCAACTCGATATCCGCGGGCGGCGGTGTCGCCATCTTGAGCTTGGTGGCAGCGACGCTTTCAACGAACGCGTGGGTGGACCACGCGCTCTGCTCGAGCTGCAACTGACCCCACTCGATCTCCATGCTGTCGCGCTTGGTATTCAGCGCTCCAGCTCGACAAACAACTCGCGCGCTCGGTGTTTGCTGTAGACCGCACCGGCAGCCGAGGCAAGCACGGCAAACCACAACAGCCCGACCGCCAGTGCGAGCATGCGCGATGAAACCTTGCTCATCGGATCTTCTCCGCGACTCGTAGTGTCGCGCTGCGCGCCCGCGGATTGCGCTCGACTTCCGCTTCGCCGGCGCGCAGTTTTTTACCAACCCGCCGCAGCCGTGGCCGAAACTGCTCCGGCACGTTTGGCAAACCTGCGTACATGGGATCCTCGCTGGCGTGGCGCTGCATGAAGCGCTTCACCGGGCGGTCCTCGAGAGAATGAAAACTGATCACCGCCAAGCGACCACCCGGGGCTAACAATTGCAATGCGCCATCGAGCGCTTCCTCGAGCTGGCCCAGCTCATCGTTGATAAACATCCGCAAGGCTTGAAAAGTACGGGTTGCGGGTGCTTTGCCGGGCTCGCGTGTGGGCACTGCGCTGGCAACCACTGCGGCGAGTTCAGTGGTGGTGGTCAACGGCTGTACCGCACGCGAACGCACGATGGCGGCCGCGATCCGGCGCGCAAACCGCTCCTCGCCCAGACGCGCTACCACTTCGCGAATCTCAGACTCGCTTGCTCGTGCGAGCCACGCGGAAACCGGTTGGCCTGTCTGCGGATCCATGCGCATGTCGAGCGGGCCTGCAGCGCGGAAACTGAAGCCACGCCGCGGCTCATCGAGCTGCGGCGAGGAGACACCCAAGTCGAACAAGATGCCGCGCACGGGCCGGCCTGCAACGAGGTCCGGCACGCGCGCGGCGATATCGGCAAACGGCGCCCAGACGAGCGCAAGCCGCACTTCGTCGGGAAAACGGCGGCGGCCGGCCTCGATGGCCTCCGGGTCCCGGTCGAACGCGAGCACGCGCCCCTCGGAGCCGAGTGCCCCAAGTAGCCGTGCTGTGTGCCCACCGCGCCCGAACGTCGCATCGATATAGAGACCGTCCGCTAGAGGAGCCAATGCCTCCAGAACTTCATCCGCCAGCACCGGAACGTGCTCAGCGGCGAAGCTCATACCCAGCGGCTGTCAGTCCGCCCCCGTTTTCTTCCACGCCATTGCCACCGGAACCCGCACTCGCCGTAGCGGGCCACCTGGCTCCGTTCCCACTCAACATTCACACTGCGGCAAGCCCCGATCGTGTGCCGCGTCACAGCGATACTGAGTTCGCCGTCAGGCCCAGTCCCGGCTGCCGCTTCATCATCGAGCCAGGAATCGCGCCGCTCGTACCAACGCGTCTCGTCCCACAACTCGCAGCGATTACCCTGACCGATCAGCATTCCCAGGCGGTCGAGGTGCGCAAACTGGCGCAACTCCGGCGGCAGCAAGAGCCGCCCGTGGCCGTCCAACTCCAGATCGGTCGCATGACCCACCATCAGCCGCTGCAGGCGACGCGCCTGCGGGTGCAGCGACGGCAGACTCATCAAGCGACGCTCGATCTCTTCCCAATCCGGCAGCGGATAAAGCAACAGACACTGGTCGCGATCGACCGTCAGGATCACCCGCCCCCCACTGCGCTCGAGCACGCGCTCGCGATACCGGGTGGGCAAAACCATCCGGCCCTTCGCATCGAGGGTCACTTTTGTTGCACCGCGAAACACGACCTGTGAGGGTGCTATGCACCCACTCTTCCCCACTTCCGCCCACTAACCGCCACTATAGGAACGGCGTGCGGCCCGGTCAAGGCTTGAAGTGCGAAAATTTGTCGCGGCAACAGTAACTTACGGCATCTTGCGGTCGCTTGCCAGCGACGCTGCAATGCACTCTGCCTTACCGATCAGTGGGTTGACTGCGTTAGCTTATACAGGGGGTGAGGATCGGCGGGGCTGGATATCCTTCCCGCGCGCCGTATCGGTTAGACATAACGCGGTGGGTTGGAAGATCGAGATTTGCGCGTGAGTCGCCTATTTGATTCGATCCTTAGCGAGATAAAGAACCGTGCCAGGGGCCCAACGCCACAGATGGGCCGGGAAAAAGAAGAAGGGTGTGAGGGACCGCCGTGTATGGCCGGGTCGGGC
>JADJBE010000005.1 GCA_016703895.1 Pseudomonadota bacterium | reverse complement strand
ATCAGTCGAAAGAAGTATGCACTTGCAAAGCTGCGCAAGGTGTTGCTTGGCCTTGGTATTGAGGAGGCCTGAACGATGACTGAAAGACCGCCACCAGAGTTGGATCCAGTAGCTGATCTGCGGGTAAAGGCTGCTCTGCAGAGTTCGTCCCGCGCACCATCGCAATCACACGATGCGGCGATACTCGCGGCGACCCGGCAAACCGCTGCGGAAATTCGTTCACGGGGCAAGCCGAGGCGTTGGCTGATTCCCGCGTCGCTGGCAGCCAGTGTCGTTTGCGTGGGTGTGTGGACTGCCTGGATCAATCAGCGCACGTCGCCGTTGGACGATTCGCTTCGTGGCGGCGTCGTAAGCAAGGCGATCGCCGCGCTGGCACCGCCCGACGGCGCGGTGCTCAACTCAGTGCCGACAGAGCTCGGCTGGCTAAGTACTGCTGCCACCGACTGCGTGGTCGAACTGAGGGATTCGCAGGCGCTTGTGCTGTGGCGCAGCGAGCCGGTAGACGGCGCAAAGCTTGCGTTGCCGGAGAGCGCTCAAGCTGCGCTATCGGCTCCCGGCTTGTACTACTGGCGTGTCGATTGCCGCAGCGGTGCCGAAGAGCTCGTAGGCGGCCCATTCCGTTTCGAACTGCGCCGGATGACGGACTGAGTAAATGGCGGTGCTACATCGTCACTGGCCCGATCTGTTCGCGCTCATGGCGCTCATGTTGTTAGCCGAGGCGCACGCCGAAACGGCCATGCTCCCAGAGCTCGACGCAGCACTTGACGAGGTGTCCCAGCTGGTGGACTCCGGCCAGGTGACCGCCGCGCGGCAGGCGCTCAAGCGCATCTCGGTTGCTCCGTGGCTGGCCGGGCTGTCACCGGCGGAGCGCGCTGAGATACACGTGCATACGGCTCAGGTCGCGTTTCACGAGCGCAAGTTCGACGAGCTCGAGCACCAAGCCGATACTGCGATCAGGCTCGCCAAACAGCAGCCTACGGCGCTCGATGTCATGGCCGACGCGCTCAATGCGAGGGGCCTGTTCCTCGGTGAGTTGGGACGCACCGCGGAGTACGTGGCGATTTCCGAGGAGGAACTCGCAGTCCGCCGGCGCCTGCCGCCCAATGAAGCTCAGTTGTGGGTGGCAGCACTCAACGTGGGCATCGGGTACGCGGAGCTTGGCCAATTCTCGCAGGCGGAGCCAGCCATGCTCGAAGCACTGCACTTTGCCGAAAGGCACGATCCCCGACCATCGGTTCTGGCGCCGTCTATACGAATCTCGGCTTCCTGTATGGCGGTCGCAAGGAGTATCGGTCAGCGGCCGACATGTTTGAGCGTGCGGTGGCAAGCGGGCGCCAGATCACACCCGGCAGCATGCGCCTCGCCAACCGGCTGGCCGACCTCGGCTCCGCGCAGCGCTTGCTTGGCAGGCAGCACGTCGCGCGACGCTCGCTGCAGGAAGCGCTCGAAATACAACGCAGGCTCGCGCCGGGCTCACTCGACGAGGCGCAAACCCAATTGCTTCTCGCGCAGATCGAGCGCGACGCCGGGCGGCTTGAGGCCGCGCGTGCCGGGTTCGAAACCGCCAGCCAGATCTTCCACAAATTGGCCGGCGGCACCTTGCATGAGTTGGAACCCCGGCGGGAACTGGGCGAAACTCTCACCGCGCTCGGTATGGTGCGCGCAGCACGGATCGAGCTGGCAGCAGCGCTGGCGCTGGCGGCCCAGTACGTGCCGCAGACCGGAGAACACGCTGCCGCGCTCTACGCCCTCGGCCGGCTCGAACGGCGGGAGGGACACACCGATATTGCCGAGCGCCTGTTCCGCGAAGCACTCCGCGCACTGGAGGTGCAGTACGGACTTCTCGGCGGCAACACGTTGACGTCGGCGAGTTTCTCGGCCGCCTTCGAACCGCTGTACAAGGACCTGGCCGACATCCTCATCGAACGGGGCGAGGACGACGAGGCGCTCGAATTGCTTGAGCGATTTCGCCAGCGCAGTCTGCGCGAGCGAATCGATGCTCTGCACTTTATCGAGATTGCGGAGGCGAGCTGACGCTCGCAGAATCGATTCGCCGGCGCCGCCAACGGGCGACAGCCTTGCTCGAAGAGCTGGGCAAAGCACCGCGGGCAGGACGAAATGCGCTTATGACGGAGCTCAACCAGTTGCGCAGCGAAACGCTCGACGAAGCTCGAGTAGCAATTGAGCGCAACCCCAGGCTCGGCCTGCTATTGCAGCCGAAGATCTCACCCTTGCACGCGCCGCCGAACGGACAAGTGGTGCTGTACTACGCGCTGGGGGATGCAAAAAGCCACCTGATCGTGATCTCCGCCGGGCAGAAGACTGTGCAGCACTACCAGCTGCCGGCGCGGCCGGTCATTGACGCTCTGGTCGATCGCTACCTGTTCCTGCTGCGCGCGCGTGCCGACGCCGGCGCGGTCAATGCCGTCGGCGCGCGCTGTACCGGACGATTCTGGCGCCGGCGTCAGACGCACTGCAGAAAATGGAGTCGAACGCCTGCTGATCGTGCCGGACGGCTCGCTGTTCGCACTGCTATTCGCCGCGCTGCCGAACGCGGACCAAGGGTTTCTGATAGAGCGCTTTGTGGTGGAGCGTGCGCCGTCGCTCGCCGCGCTGGCGGCGCGACACTCGACGAGAAAACCGAGTTCCAATCGTTACGCGGGCTTCGCGTACTTCGATGGTGCGGGCCGGACGACACAGGGCTCTGCCGGCACGCGGCAGCTCGATTTTGCCAACCGCGAAGTACGTGAGGCGTTTGCGACCATCGACGGCAGGAAGCAAATGTTCTTTGGCGCGAAAGCGACCGAAGAACGGGTGCAGCAGGTGGCGGACGCCGACGTGCTGCACTTTGCGACGCATGCGCTGCTCGACCCTGCGCAGCCACTTCGGTCGTTCATCGCGCTCGCGCCAGGATCATCCGCGGACGATGGCCACCTGGAATTGTGGGAGATCATGGAACGGCTGCGCACCCACGCGCGGCTGGTCGTACTGTCCGGTTGCGAGACAGCGGTTGGTCCGGTGGTGGGCGGCGAAGGTATGGTCGGGCTGGCGACGGCCTTCGCCTTCGCAGGCGCGCAAAGCATTGTGGCATCGCTATGGGCAGTTAGTGACCAGTCGACCGCCACCGCGATGGGCCAGTTCTTCGCCGCGCGAGCCGACGGCATTGACGACGCCAGTGCCCTGCGCCAGGCCCAGCTCTCGCTGCTGAAGGGAACCTGGGACGCAGGCTGGCTGGGGTGGCGCGAGTGGGTCGGGCTGCGCAACCTGCGCTTCATACACCCGTTTTACTGGGCGGGGCTGACATTCGATCGAATTGGTTGACGTCAGAAAAGTCCGCGCCCGAATTTCTTGATGCCCCGTCCACCTCAGCGGTGCGCCACGTTCGGGGCCATTCTTTCGGCGCTCAAGCCGTCCACCGCAACTCAATCGTGTAATTCAGCAACGAGCCCGTCTCCTTTGGGCCGGTGGGGAGCACGCAATGTTCACTCGTCATCCGATTCGTTCTTGTCGCATCGGCGGTTCTCGCCCCTTTGCTGTTCGGCGTTTCACCGCCGGTGGCCGATGCACGGGTCATCCTGCCACCACCGGTTCCTGCGGCGCGCGCGCCGACGATCGTTTCGCCGGCAGCGCACAGCCTGTTGCGGGGTGAGCGCCCAAATCTGACCAGCCTGTCGATTCGATGGGACCAGCCGGGAGTGATCTTTCACCCGACGTTTGATCCGGCTCCGCAGTTCTTTGTAGTTTGCATTCGGCCGCTGTCGGGCGGCGCGCCCTGCAGCTGGCCGGGAGACTGGAACGCCATAGCGGGGTCCATTCCGAATACCGTGATCCGCAGTACGTTCCCCAACATTGCGTTGGGTTATCGCTACACGTTTGCGCTGCCATCGGCAATTCCAGACAACAAGCTGGATGTTCCCGTCGTGCTAACTGTCGGCGCATGCAGCGGCGCGAAAAACTCGGCGTGCTCGTTTGGTGCTGGGGTTAGCGTACAAATTTCGTCACTGGATCTCGACGCGGAAAACATTGCAATCACCGTACCATCTGCAACGACAGTGAGCGTCTCCGGGCAGGCGATCAATCGTGGCACTGGACCCATACCGGGTACATTCACCGGCAGCGTGACGGTGTTCAAGGCACGCATAAACGCCTTCGATCAGTGCATTCGAGATCCCAGCGCAGCCGGGCTCGCAAATGACCCGAATATCATCGCGATGTTCGACAACGGTTCAGGCGCGTTCGTGACAACGTTGCCGCGCGGCAGCAACGGGGTGATAGATAGCAGTCACATCGTGGCCCTGATCGATGTTGCCTCTGCAGCCGCTCCCGTAATCAGCATGGTTGGCAACCCCGTCCCTGGCGCCAACTATGTACCTCAAGTTAGCAGCGCGCGCGGTGTGGTAGACGCGGAGTTCGCTGTTCCTGTGAGCGACAGGCCCGTTGGGTTCGTCGCCACCTTCACCGTCGACGCCAGCCGGCAAGTTATGGAATACGACGAAACTAACAACGTTAAGGTTGAGTGCGACGTCGTATTTTGAATCGCATGGTTCGCGCGGCTAACGTGACGTCCCGCGCCAGTTTCTTTAGCCGCCGCAGTCAAGCCGTTCGCCGCAACTCAATCGTGTAATCCCTCAACGAGCCCGTGTTCCGCGGGCCGGTGAGGATCACGCCATGACTATGGTCACTCGAGTTCTCGCGATCGCGGTAGTGCTGATGACCGGTTGCACCGGCGGCAGCACTGGCAGCAGCAATCCGGACCCGAATGCGCCGCTGGGCGCGGCGACCTGGTCCAAGTCCCTGGGTGGCCCGGGCGACGACTGGGCTAACACGGTGATCGCCACCCGCGACGGCGGCTATCTGATGGCAGGCGTGCTGGATCACCAGCAGATTGCCGGCACCGTCTCGATCAATCCCACGGAAGGCGACCTGTGGGTCGCCAAGCTCGACACGTTAGGCGACACGACCTGGCAGCAGGTGATCGGAGAACGGCGCTCCGGCAGCGCGACTGCAGCCGTCGATTTTCAGCGGGTCCGCGCCGGTGCCGATGGCTACTGGATGGTAGGCACACAGACGGGTCCGGGCGCGTCCGGCAACATCGCAGCCGGCGACGCACATTTGGACCTGCTGGTCAGCCGACTGAATGACGATGGCGGTGTGCGCTGGTCGCAAACCTATGATGGTGGCGCCTTTGCCCCTGGGGATTTCTTCGACGCCAACGCTAACTCCCGTGATCGCGGCTTTGATATCGCGCCGACCAGGGACGGCGGCGCGCTGGTGGTCGCCTGGACCAGCGCGGTGCTGCGCGTGAACGCCACATCCGGTGTGCCGGCCGCCGCGCCGTGGATCCTGCGTCTCACCAGTACCGGCACGATTATGTGGCAGCGCCGTCTTAGCGAGACTCAATCTGCCTATCTCGCCGATGACCCCAACGATCTGCTGATCCGCGAGTCGGCCGACGGCGGCGCGTTCATTGCGGCGTCCGCAAGACTACGGGGCAACGATCCGGATCCGGCCATGCAGATCACCCGACTCGGTAGCGGCGGTGAGCTGCGTTGGACCCGCCGGTATAGCAGGCTGATTGCGACGTCACTCCTGCAAGTCCAAGAGGACAACGATGGCTTGAGTAATGACGACATCGTCATCGGCGGCGTCGACTTGAGCGTGCGCGGTATTGGAGGCGGCCCCCTGGAGGACCTGGACACCATCGTGATGAATCTGCACCTCGCTGATGGCACGGAAGACTGGCGCCGGGTAATCGAAGCAGGCGTCTCGATACATGCTGTTAGGCAGATCTGTCGCCCCGCGTTACCGCCGTCGTATGTGACCTACGCATGCAAATACTTCGCCGCCGGCTCGGGCCGTCGCGGCGATGCCGGCCCCACAATCGGTATGCTCTCGTTGATTACCGATAATGGCGATCTCGATGGCAATACGTTTTACGACGACGCTCTTGCCGCGACTGGAGTCGCACTGTATCCGTCGAATCCCGTTACGCCCGACTCGCCCCTGGTCATTACCGGAATCCGGTCCG
Source organism: Pseudomonadota bacterium (assembly GCA_016703895.1). Lineage (GTDB taxonomy): Bacteria > Pseudomonadota > Gammaproteobacteria > Steroidobacterales > Steroidobacteraceae > CADEED01. Next base: position 254,785 of record JADJBE010000005.1, on the reverse strand, counting down.
AGCAATCCGCGGACCCCCAACCGGGGCTCACCGGTTTTGCGATCCTCGGTACTCCCGCATCGGGCGCTCAATTTGAGCGAAGGACGGAAATTTTCTTCCCGGCAGATCCCCGTTCACTGACGTTGGATGCGTCCGCCCAGTTCGAGCCACTGGCGGACGGCCGCCTGCTCGTCAGCGCCGCCGCCGGTGGCGGCCGCGGCGTACGCGTGCTGGATGTCAATCGGCAAACTCTGCTCGAGCGCGCCTATGGCGGTGCCTCCGAGCGCAGCGGCGAGCGCGCCTTCCATGCGCTCGAAATCACGGGCGGATTTATTGTGATCGGACAGGCGGATGGAGCTAGCAGTAATGCGGCGCGCCCCGGCACGCTGATCGCCAAGCTGAGCGAGACCGGCGCCGTATTGTGGCAGCGTACACTCGATGACGTCGTTCTGCCTTCGTACGGCCAGGCGCCTTACCAGGCACTGGCCTCCAACGGTACCGACGGCTTTGTGGTCGTCGCGAACTACTGGCCCGTGTCCGCCACCGCAGATCCGGATGACATCCGACTGTTCAGTTTTGACGCCACCGGCGCTCTGCAGCGGATGTCCGGAACCTGAAAGTCAGCACCACTGTTGCTGCACTTCTGGGCTCTACATTGCACAGCTATCCAACCAGCCTACGACGTGCCGCTGACGGTACGTACTTTGTCGCCGGACACACCTCCGGCGGTCCTTACGAGACCAATTCGGATTCCTGGGTGTCCACGTCGATGCGCTAGGCGCGCCGCTGTGGAGCCAGTATCTCTTCGGCGACGCCGCGCGAGTCAACAGCATGCGGGTCCTGCCGGACGGTGGCATCGTGGTAGCAGGCGTAGCCGGCTTGTTCTCCCGTCCCGCACCATGGGCAGCGAGGCTCGATTCTGCTGGTGCCATCACTTGGAGCCGGACTTATGCGGTCCGCACGGCCGATTCCATGCCCGTTTCGCGCATTGCCTTGGCGAGCGACGGTGGCTTTCTGCTCGCGACCAGCCACGAATTGACTAACGAGTTTGCGTCGAACGCAGAGCAGGCGAACGCCGGCGCTCGCAATGCGTTGTTGATCCGAATCGACAGCAGCGGTAACGCCCGCTGGCATCGCACCTACGGTGGGCTGCTCGATGAGACCATCTTCTCGCTGGATTCGACCAGCGATGGTGGCTTTGTCATGGCCGGTCGCTCGGATTCCCTGGGCGAGCGTGGCGAGGCGTGGATTGTGCGCGTGGGTGGCGACGGACTCGTCAGCGAGGGATGCAGCGCGTTACTGACCGCGGAAGTCGCTACCAATGATGCGCCGCTCGGGCTAACCAGCGCGACCTATGAACCAGTGCCGATTCCGGTCGGTGCGCTGCCACTATCCAGAACTTCCAACCTACCTACCCACGCGCCCGCCGCCACGGTATTGGCGCGCCAATGTGCCGGCGTCGCCAGAGCGGATGGCGCGACCAGCGGAGCACGCTTTCGACTAACGATGATACAGGGCAATACCGTTGAGCCTGGTGTGGTGATCAGCGCGCCCGCCGGCATCGCTTGCAGCACCGGGTCGAACCTATGCACGGCCAGTTTCACGCCTGGCACCAGCGTCGCACTGCGAGTAGATCCCGGCAGCGTGGGCCGGTTCATTGACTGGCAGGGCTGCGATGTGGCATCCAGCGATCAATGCATTGTCAACATGACGGCGGATCGCTCCGTGACGGCGAACTTCCGTTCCGTGAACGTGCCCCTCCTGAGTGTCGGTGTCATTGGCAACGGTACGATCTCTGGCGGTGGGCTGAGTTGCCGATACGGCACTGGCACCTGTACGGCTACCTACTCCGCCGGTCAGGTTGTTACACTGAGCACGGCAGCAGATCTCACCGAGAACTTCATCGGTTGGGGCGGCGCCTGCGGCGTATTCGGCGCAGCACAGACCATTCAGCTGACCCTCGACGCCAATCGCAATTGTTCCGCGCAGTTCACGGGCGGGCCTCCCGGTTCCCCCGTCATCTCCGTGAATATCGCGCCCACCAGTCCCGGCGCTGTGTACGGCACAGTGCGAAGCACGCCAGCGGGGCTGAACTGCGGCTTCTCCGGCACCGACTGCGCCCAGAGTTTCGCCTCCGGAACGATCGTGAGTCTGACCGCGAACTCGCGGCCCACGACCGGATACACGTTCGAGTCGTTCATCTGCCCGAGCGAATCGTTGCAGATCGGCGCCCGGACGCTGCAGATCGAAGCGCGGCAGGACGAGGTGTGCACCGCGCAATACGCTGCTGATATCGAGCGCCTGAGCGTGAGGCTGGTTGGACCGGACCAGGACCCCAACAGCGGCTACGGGCCCAACGTCGTGCAGATCGGGCGCGTGTGGAGCGAGTCCGCCGGCAGCTTGCGTGGCCTCGATTGTGTATTCGATTGCGACCGACCGTTCACTCGCGGGCAGTCCGTCATCTTGCGTGCTGCACATGGTAACCGCACCTTCTTCGGCGGCTGGGATGGTTGCGATGCCGTGGGCGCGGACCCGCTGGGTGGCGTGAATACCGTGTGCTATGTATCGATGACTCGTGCGCGTAGCGTGGCCGCATTCTTTCCGGAATTCTTTGTCGTCGGTGGCAATACCAACAAGGGATTGGGCATCTCATTCCCGATCGACGGTAGCGCCGGGCAGTACGCGTGCAGCAACAGCCGAACGCTGCCTGTGCGCACCCAGCGGTGGCAACTGCGAGTTCTTCTTTCAGACTAACGCCATGGCGATCCTTACTATCGAACCCGTGGGCAACAATGCCATTGCATCGCATGACGGCTGCGACACCTTCGTGCCGGCGACCGGGGCGATGCCCGCGGAGTGCCGCGTGACGCTATCGCGTCATCGGTTGGTGACGATCGGGTTCACCGATGTCAATGCCCCTCCGCAACCGGTCATCTCGAGAACACCGGCCGGTGCGGTCGCCGTGAACCAGACCATCCAGTTCAGTGGCGCGGGGACAACCGATGATCAGGATCCGCAGCCACTGAACTATCAATGGGACTTCGACAACAACGGCTCGGTCGACTCACAGGCGCTGAGTCCGACGTATGCTTACTCTTCTGAAGGGACCTACACCGTGCGCCTGCGCGTCACGGATCTGCAGGGTGCAGCGGGCGAGACCACCACGTCCGTCGTGGTGACATCAGCTAATCGACCGCCCGTCGCAAGCTTCACGTACGCGCCTGCGAACCCGACGGTGGGGCAGACCGTGATGTTTGATGCCAGCGGCAGCGCCGGATGATTCATCCGTCGCACGATATCGCTGGGACTTCGACAACGACGGAACCTTCGAGATGTCGGTGACACCAGGCTCGCGAGGAACGTCCAGTTTACCTATTTGGTAGCGGGCACTTTCACGGTTCGACTGTCGGTTGTCGATGACGCTGGCCTGGTCAATGAGACCACGCGCAATGTCACTGTCGCAGGCGCCAGTAGCGGCAACGCGACGCTGACTCTCACGCTTACTGGCGGCGGACATGGCGTAGTGGAATACACGCCGATCGTCACGGCCTGTTCGAAGGACAGCGAACCAGTTTGCGTGCGGGAGTTCGCCAACCTGTCGACTGTGGTGCTAAAGGCCACGGCGTATAGCGGCTCGTCGCTGGGGAACTGGGGCACAGGATGCCAGTCGATCAATCCCGCCGGTGATGAATGCAGGATCTTCATGGATGGCAATCGCACCATGACGCTGGGTATCAATTAAGTGATTCCACAGGGCGTACGGACTACTGTTGCACGTCGACCCCAGCACGCCCGTCGCACGCGCAGCGCGGGCGTGGCCTGGGCCGGGGGAGTCGCTCGGGACGCCGGGCACGCGAGACGCGTATCGGTGCGCCAGATAATTCCCAACGTCGGCCGTTAAGCCGTCCGCTGGAACTCGATGGTGTAATCCCATAATGAGCTCGTCTCTTGCGGGTCGATCAGGTGATATCATGTACACGCAGTTGCGGCACTATACGAACCACGGCTCGCGCTTCGGCGGAGCACGGATGAATCTTGTTAGCGATACATCGCGCTGGTCACGCCGCTCTACCGGCCTAAGTTTCGGATCGACGTGCTGCGTTTCGAAGGTGCGCCAAAGGATCCGCCCAGTTACCCGTTGTGGAGCTCACCCACTTTCGTGGACGGGTAGTTTTCTAAATCCTGCTCTCGTTGCTGACTGTTAGTTGCTTCTCAAAGTTGTTCGGCGCCAAGCGGCCGATGGACGAATAGCGGCGATGCGGGTTGTACCAACCTTCGATCCATTCGAATACGGCCATTTTCGCCTCGGCTTTCGACTTGAATCGTCGATGCCAGCGCAACTCCTTCTCGAGGCGAGGCGAACGCACTCTCAGCCATGGCGTTGTCGTAGGCGTCGCCCACCGTTCCCATGGATGGCATCACGTTCATCTCCTGGCAGCGTTTGCCAAAGGCGTAGCTCGTGTCAACTGCACTGAAGCCTGATGATTGAACGCGTCTACCGAAACACCTGTCGCACTCGCGATGACGCCAAAGCAGGCGTGTTCGATTACATCGAATGGTTCTACAATCTGCGTCGCAGGCACTCGACGCTGGGTTATCGCAGTCCCGCCGAGTTCGAGAAAGCGGCGGGAATGGGCTGAGGGTGGTGTCAACCGAAACGGGATCAGCTCAGTATGGAGCCAAGATCTGATAGCTAGACATTCGTGGTCTCAACTTGATTTAGTTACGAGTAGGTGGATCATGGCCGAAATCGCCTTGGGTGCTCCTCGGTTGCGCGCTAAGAGTTCTTGCTACGGGCGTGGCGTGTTTATGGCACGTTAGCATTTGGGCAGACACGTCTGCCGGCAGTTCGGTGCATGCGCACCGTCGGAATGGTTTGGCGGGGTGGATGAAGTATTGTGTCGCCACGGCTAACTTGGGCGGCATCGGGAGGTTGCTTGTCTAAATCGCGCAGTTCGCGGGTGTCAGCAAACCCGAGCACCGCCGCGCGGCGGCCCAGCTCGGCCGCAGACAGTTCAGCAGCGAACATTGATGCGTTGTATGGCCTAGAGCCCGTTATCGACGTTACCGATGGTGGTGGCAACCAACTGCTGAGAGCTTCGTGACGCTGCGCTGCCCGTATTGCGATGAACGCTACCGTGTTGCCGTGGATCTGTCGGCGGGCTCGCAGTCATACATCGAGGATTGTCAGGTGTGTTGCCAGCCGATGAACTTGCAGCTTACCGTGACAAATGGCGGAGAGTTTGCCTGCCTCAATGCCGAGCGAATTGATCGTTGAGCATGACGCAGTCGATGTCCCGAGCGAGTGTCATATTTGACTCGTAATTCGGTCATTAATCGGATGGCGATCCTGATTGGTTGATAATTGCAGGTAGTCGGGCGCCCGCGATCATCAGTTGGTCCAAGCCGAGGTTCTTCGACTTCGAGAAGAGAGTTTCGTAGGCGGCGCCCTTTAGGAGTTCGATGATCCGCCCAGTTACGCCACCCCCGGCAAGAGCGTCGAGTCTCCGATCCGGGACGCCCATTTGATGTCACTACGCCAACTCGGGTTTGAGTTACTTAATTGGTCTGATTTGATGCTGTTGGTAACGCGCCCCTGACCATCATCCGTCGAGAGCAACCAGTGATGTCGTCGGTGTTGCGATTGACGCCATGAGAATGGCGCGCAATGGAGGGGTCTGGTGAAACAGCTATTCGGCGGAAGCCGCGTACACCAACGTCGATCAACATTTGCGCTGACGCCGAGCTGGGCCTGCTTACCTGAGAGTGGTGCAGGCGCTGCGAAGGCGGGCGGGCGATTCAACCGACCGAACGTCGCAGCCCGCTATCTGGCCGCAACGCCCCAGGCCGCGCTAACGGAGTACCAGGCCGAGGCAACTTTATTGCCACCAGCGACGGTGGCTGCATACCGTGTAATGGCTGCGGCCGTTGTCGGTTTCAGTGCCGGCTTCGACCCGCAGCGTTGGTCGCCAATATGGTTTGAAGCGTATTGCAACTGGAAGAGACTGGCGTTTCTCGAGCAAGTGGAACCACCATCTTGGGTCATCGGCGATTTGGTACGCGCGGCCCTCGATCCTGAGGATCGCAGGACACGCTCGCAGTGCGTTGCCGCGTCGTCTTCACAACAATGCTACTCATTCGAGTAACTGGGCACCCTGACTCGCCTGCTTGATCGGCCGGTGACGCTCAACCAATCAGTGAATTCGTGCCGAGCAACGACGTCTGAGCAGGGAACTTGCGGTCACGTCTCGATCAAGTGGTTAACCAGTGAATCGCAATTGAGATAAGTGGCGGACTACGTATGTGCAGGAAACACCACTCAGTTTGCGGACGCCGCGTGGGCCGCCGAACTGCAAGCGTGGACTCGATTCAATGCCGCCGACGCTATCCGTACTGGCGATGGACTCTACGGCTCCGTGATGGGCAACCCGGACGTACCGGCATGGATCGGTAAGCTGTATATGAGTTGGTTCTTTTCCTCTAAAGCGCAGCTCGTCACCCGGCGCACGAGACATGACGCAGTCACTCGATGCGAGATTGGCTGCCGATTTCATCGTGAGGGGATGTTCTGTGCTTTGCCGGATGTCACGATCGAGTTGATCGACGGCCCCTACATTAGCCGCGACGGGGACGGTATCGCTAGGATCGCGGGCATTCGAGGCTCAATGGTCGGTCCGTTAGAGCCACCGGGGTTTGGGCCTGCAGGAAGGCGAATGGTGTTTGAAACAGCGGCGTTCTCGCAGCTGAAGCACGGCCTATTACACCACCACCGCGTGATTCTGAGCATGCTGGATCTTGCGCGCGAGGTTGGTGCCGTCCCGCGAGCCGGCGGTATTGGTGAACGCATCGGGATGAGTATTTCGCGCGCATCGGCTCGGTGGCTTCGGTGGCAAAGGCTGCAGTGCCCCTGGGGTGCCACGGTCCGGTTGCAGCATAAGTAGCTGGGATGCTGCATCATTTGCTCGGGTGACGTCCCGAGGGTTGTGCGATGACGTTCATTTTGATGTTGCTTGACACCCAGTGTCAGGAAAGAAACCTTGGCGGGGCAGGCGTCGTGCGTTATGAATGGGGCTCGCCGCTATGTCGCCGCTATGTCGCTGCTATGTCGATACTGCTTCTCGCCGCATTTGTTTGGGTCTGGCCGCGCGGGCTGGGCTGCTAACGCCAACGGAAGACGGTTTGCGGGCGCTACGCACTATCTGACTCGAACTTTCTGACGGTCGATGGCCAAACCGTGCACTACGTTGATCGTGGGCACGGTCCTGCAATTGTCTTGCTGCATGGGTCGTTCGGTAGTTTGCACATGTGGAATGATTGGGACCGCGAGTTAGGCAGCCATTACCGCGTGATCCGCTTCGATCGGCCGCGCATGGGATTGTCCGGCGCGTCGCCAGCCGGCCGGACTGATACGGAACAGGAGTTGCAGATCATTGACGAACTCACCCGTCATTTGGGAGTGGAGCGCTTCTTTCTGGTTGGTACCTCCAGCGCTGGCGTGGCCGCGGCGGCATACGCCGCGGACCATCCGCAGCAAATCCGTGGTCTGCTACTGGCGAACGTTGCAGTCGGTGCCTTCAAGCCTGCGACCGTGCAGCGACCACTGTTGTTTTTCGGGTGCTGCTGGCGATCGATCCGTGGCTCAAGGGTTGGCGGTCAGCGGCATTCTGGCAACAGGTACTGGCTGCGAACTTCTATGAGGCGGCAAGTGTGAAGCCTGAACTGGCGCGTGAGTGGGCGGACCTCAACAATCGCGCGCAACGCATGCCACCATCGACACAGCTGGCAAGTCTGATGGCCGCATTCAAGCGAACAATTTCGGATCTGCGGAGAATTACTGTGCCGACGCTATTGCTTTGGTCTGAACATGACCATGAGCTGCCACTGGAAACGACGGGGCGACGAGGTTTCGCGCTATTGGCTGCAGTCGATAAGCAACTCGAAGTCGTGCAGGATTGTGGTCACATGATGCCGCTTGAATGTGGTGTTGAAAGCGCCAGCAATGCACGGCGATTCTTTGAGCGCGTTGTGGCTGTGGGTGGCTAACGGAAAATGCTGCGCTGGCCACGGCATTGCCACTGCGATCCCGATTCAGCGCGGACAGCAAACCACTACTTGATGGCGGGCTCCGTCGTCAATCAATCGGAAGTTCAAGTCGGGCTGTAGCGAGCCGTCTAGTGCAAGCGTAGCGACATTGTCATCGGTCTGCGTAACCTCGATTGCATATACACTGGCGCCGGTGCGGTACTCGATGCGATATCGCGGCCAGTGGCTTGGGATCCGCGGCTCCAGGCTGATCGTGTCGTTATGACGTCGCAACCCGAGTAACGACTCGGTCAGCAGTTGGTACATCCAGCCCGCCGACCCCGTGTACCAGGTCCAGCCGCCGCGACCGATATGCGGAGGCAGCGCGTAGACATCGGCGGCCATTACGTACGGCTCCACCTTGTAACGAGCTACTCCGGCGGCGTCTGTCGCGTGCTGGATCGGATTGATCATGCGTGCCAGTTCCCAAGCACGCTCGCGATCGCTAAGTTCAGCAAATGCCATCGCCGCCCACACGGCCGCGTGGGTGTATTGGCCACCATTCTCGCGCACGCCAGGGACATAGCCGCGAATATAGCCCGGATCCTTGGTCGTCTTGTCGAAGGCCGGTGTCAGCAGCTGAATCAGTCCATCATCGCGGCGCACCAGGTGCTTGTCGAGTGACTGCATGGCTTGCCGGCCACGGGCCGAATCGGCGGCGCCGGACAGCACTGCCCAGCTTTGCGAGATAGAGTCGATCTGACACTCATCGCTGCTTCTCGAGCCGAGAGGAGTCCCGTCGTCGAACCACGCTCGCTGATACCACTCGCCATCCCACGCGTGCTCTGCAAGATTTTCTCGCAGATTCTGTGACGCAGTACGGCACCACGCTGCCAGCTGTTCGTCATCCCGTGCTGTTGCTACCTTGCCGAAGCGCGTCAGGACATCGAATAAAAAGAAACCAAGCCACACGCTCTCGCCCACGCCACCTATACCGACTCGATTCATGCCGTCGTTCCAGTCGCCGCTACCCATCAAGGGCAGCCCGCGCGCGCCGCATAGTTCGACACCACGCCGCAGCGCTAGCTCGCAATGCTCGTATAGCGTTTTCTGATGCGCGGATAGCATCGGCAGATCGTAGTAAGACTCCTCGTCGACATTCAGCGCGCGAGCTTCAACGAATCGTACTCGCTCCTCGAGCACATCGAGATCGCCCGTGGTCTCAAGATAGCGAGACACCGCCAGCGGCAACCACAGGTAGTCATCCGAGCAGCGAGTTCGAACGCCGCGATCAAGCGGCGGATGCCACCAGTGCAGCACGTCGCCCTGCGGAAACTGGTGGGCCGCGCTGCGCAGCAAATGCTCACGACACAACGCCGGTGCCAAATGCACCATGGCCATCACATCCTGCAGCTGATCGCGAAATCCAAAGGCGCCACCAGATTGATAGTAACCACTACGAGCGAAGTAGCGGCTCGATAACGTCTGGTACGGCAACCACCCGTTGACCAACAGATCGACGCTCGCGTCAGGCGTTTCAACCTGGACCGCACCAAGCGTATCGATCCAGTAGGCGCGAACTTCAGCCAAGGACGCCTTGGCCGCTTCCACACCCTTGTAACGAGCGGCAAGTGCAGTAGCGGCACGACTATCGGACGCGGCACCGAGTCGAAACGTGGTCTCAAAACTCTCGCCATCTCGCAAGGCAATCGGTACTTGAACTGCCGCGCACGGATCTAAGCCTACGCCCGCGGCTCCTGAAAGCTTGGCGCGCTGCAACGCGGCGGGTGCGCCGAGGTGCCCATTACGCCCGAGGAACTCGCTACGATCCGCGGTAAAGCTGCGCGTAGGGGAATCGACGTCATAGAAAGCCACCCGACCACCAAATTCGATGTTGTACGGATTGTGGGCCGTCAGTGCGCCAGTGTCCGCGTCGACTTCCGTGACAACGTGCATTTGCGACTTGCCTCGCACGTCACCGAGCACCCACTCGACGTAGCCAGTGACCGACAGAAGGCGCGGGCGGCCGGACGTATTGCGCACGATCAAATGCGAGAACTTTACGGCGGCATCGAGTGCCACATAGATCCATAGCTCGCTCGCGATGCCATCTTCGACGTGTTCATACACGCTATAACCGAAGCCGTGACGCGTCTGATACGACCCCTGGCCGCGACAAGGCAGTGGCGTGGGCGACCATACGCGACCCGTTTCCTCGTCACGCAGGTACAGTGCTTCGCCGCTCGCATCCGCGATTGGATCATTGTGCCAGGGCGTAAGCCGGAACTCATGCGCGTTCTCGAACCACGTGTAGCCGGAGGAACTCTCGCTAACAACCGTACCAAAGTGGGGATTGGCGATAACATTGGCCCAAGGTGCCGGTGTCAGCGTATCGGCGCGCGAAATAATCACATACTCGCGACCATCGGCGGAGAAACTGCCGGTGCCATTGTCGAACCGCGCCTTCGCCGCAGCTGCCGCGCCATCGGCTGGTGGTCCAACCTCGGGAGCTGCCGGCTGCAGTTGGCGCGCGCCAGCGTCCGTCATCGGCTCGAAAGCCGTGCCGCGATCTGGCAACAGCAGCGGCACGCTGCGCGGCGGCGCTACGTGTCGACCAACCTGCGCTAACAAGCTTCCGTCAGAGTCGCTAATCACGACCCGCGCCACGGTCTGCAGCAGGATGCGGTCATCGTGCGACAGTTGATGCGCGGGTCGCACAAAAATGCCGCCTCTTCGATTCAATAAATTCGCCTCGGCGCCGGCCGTTATCAGGCCGAGTATTTGGTCCTGCAGCTCTTGCCGATAGCCGGCCTGTTCCTCGTTCCAAATCACGAGGTCGACATCGAGACCCTTCCAGTCTCCAATAGGCATGCGCTTGAATGAGCTGCCGGACCAGGTCGATGCTGGCCGCAGCCGCGACTCTCAAAAGCACGATCGGCAGGTCACCGGATATCGAGTGGCCCCAAAGCCCAGACTGGCCCCGCCGGTTCTGTAGCAGTACCGCTGGCTCAGCACGCAGGAACGAACTCGAGTAGACGACTGGCGCTGCGAGCCGTTCGAACAGTCGTGCGTCGGCGGGCGTCGCGTTGATCTGCCGCCGCACGACTTCACTGTGGGTCCATGCGAGATCGAATACGCGGTCGGCCAAATGGCGATCGCGATATTTGTCAATCAGCTGAGCGCACGTCTCGCGCTGCATCGAGACCCCGGTCACCATATCGATGATAGCGCTCTGCTCAGGTGCAAGTGTGACGCGGCAGCGGATCGCGACGATCGGGTCGAGTACCGACCCATCGGTGTCCGACAATGTCCCATTATCAGTGAGCGCCAACGGTGCGCGGGCGGTATTGCCGCGGCCTAGGAAGCGTCCGCGATCCGTTTCGTAGGATATGGCGTCGACAGCAGCGTCATGCACGGCTACCAAGTGAAACATCCACGGCATCACCTCGTCCTGTGAGCGAGGCCGTCGCGTGCAAAGCAGCGCTTGCTTAGGCCTGACTATCTCTGTCTGTACGAACAAGTTGCTGAACGCTGGATGCAATTCGTCTGAGATTGCCGGCGCAAGTACGACTTCCGCGTATGTCGTTATTTCAATGGTGCGCGCGTGCGCAGCACGATTGGTGATGTGCAAGCGCCGCAGCTCGATGTCGTCTTCGGCCGAGATAGCGATTTCCAAATGCATATCATAGGAGCGCCGCCGCCCACGGTACTCAGCTTTCGCATCGGAGAAAATCGCTTCGTAATCACTGACTAGCGAGCAGGTGGGTTGATAGGCCGCTGACCAGAACTCGCCGCTCTCGACGTCGCGCAGATAGCAGAAGCTACCCCACGGATCGCGCGTGCCGTCTTCGCGCCAGCGCGTGACGGCCATCTCGCGCAGCCGGCTGTAGCCGCTGCCAGCACCTGTCAGTAGTGCGTGATAGCGGCCGTTTGACAACATTTGAATCGCCGGGCGGCTGGCGTTTGGCGTGCGATAGATGCGTAATTGGGACTCCGTGGCTGCGCCATCCGCGCGCGTTGGATCGTCCTCGGCATCGTGTGGGTAAAAGACTCCCGCGCGTGGAATCCGTTCCTGTAGCAACAGCAACGTTGCGCGGAGCTCGGCGTCCGCGACGAACCGCTTTTGCATCGGCTGATCTTGCAACAGGTACAGCAATGACAACAGTCCCATGCCCTGGTGGTGCGACATGAACGACCTAACCAACACGTGTTCTTGACCCGGCGGCACGCGCGCGGGTGTGTAGTCGATCGCCTCGTATAAGCCGTAACGACCGGCAAAACCCATCTTCTCGAGTCGCTGCAGGTTTTCGCAGGCGGCTGCGGGCGAGACCATCAGTGCCAGCATCGACGCGTACGGTGCGATCACCAAGTCCTGTCCAAGGCCGCGCTTGAGTCCGAGATCCGGCACGCCAAACGCACGATACTGATAGTTCATCCGCGCATCGACTGCGTTGTAGCCGGACTCGGACATTCCCCACGGTACATCGCGGCGCGCGCCATAGCGAACTTGGGCACGCACCGCGTGTCGTGCTGTCTGATCGAGCAGGGTGTCGGGATAGCTCGGCATGACGAGCTGCGGCATCAAGTACTCGAACATCGAGCCACTCCAGGACAGCAACGTTGCCTCGCCGTCCACCTCCGTAAGTAATCGGCCGAGTGCAAACCAGGTCTCTTCTGGTAGTTCGCCCTGCGCGATCGCAAGGTAGCTGCACAACCGCGCCTCAGAGGCGAGCAGATCGTAGTAGCCGGGATCGAGACGCCGCTCATCCAGGTTGTAACCAATAGACAGTAGATGTCTGTCTCGATCGTACAAAAAGCCATACTCGACGCGCGCGCAGTCGACTGCCAGGCTCGCCAGGCGTTCGATCTCCTGAACACGCTGGATCGCCGCTGCGCGCACCGTTGCGATGGGTGAGCGCTGCAAATCGCGCAGACTCGGCCACACTTGCGCAGCATTGCGCCGATCGTTGGCGCTGGCTTGAGGTGGTTCGACGGAATCAGCCTGAGCGACAAACCGCAGCGCTTCGTCGCGCGCGTCCTGGCAAGCGATACGCAGCAACGTGGGCCAATGCGCGGTCGGAACTTCCGCTTCAGCAGTGGACGTTGGCGGCCAGGTTGATTCCACGTCTCCGGCAAGCTGCGCCAACTGGTCCAGCTGCTGGGCTGCCCACTCGAGTGACATCATGGGTGCCGTGCACGCCGTTTCGAGTCGATTCGAAAAAGTCTTGAGAGCCTCGGCGAGCGCGACGTTGTCAGTCTCAACGTCGCGTCGACTCTGCTCAAGCACGGCCAGCGTATCAGTAAGCCCGTCGAAAACTGACAATGAGAGCGGCGCGGCATCGAGCAGCGCTAACAGGCCTTGTCGCAGGGTCAACAAGTGCGCCGCGAGATTACCGCTATCAACCGTCGAAATATAACGTGGCGCCAAGGGCGCAAGCGTCTGCGTATCGTACCAGTTGAAAAAGTGCCCACGGTGGCGCGATAGCTTCTCAAGCGTCGCCAGCGTGCGCGAGGTGCGCTCGATCATCGCACCCGAGCTGAGATAGCCGAAGTCACAGGCTGCAAGACCTGACAGCAGCGATAGGCCGATGTTGGTTGGCGACGTTCGGTTCGCAACCAGTGGCGACGGATGCTCCTGCAGATTGTCAGGCGGCAGCCAATTGTCCTGCGGTCCCACATGTATTTCAAAGTAGGCCCATATACGGCGTGCGAGCGAGCGCAAGTAGGTGAGCTGTGCGGCAGACAGTTCCGACTGACGTCGTCCCGGCGGACGCCCGAGCCACGTCATCAGGACTGGAGAGAAAAGCCACAGCATACAAATCGGCGCTGCAACCCAGAATGCCGCGGCATTGGCGCGCCACACTACAGCCGCAGTGAGGAGCGCGAATACCGCGGCGAACCACATGCTTTGTAGCTCCGCCGCTAGGATCTTGCCGAGACGGCGTTCGGCTTCGCTCGATGGATTCCATTGCAGAAGATGGCGTCGGCTGATCAAAACACGCCAGAGCGTGACCGCAATCGCCACTACGCTGACATAGGCGCGATGCGGCAAACAGGCGAGATCGACCACCGCGCGCTCCAGGCCGCGGGCGAAGTTCTGCCCAACCTGCAATAGGTGAGCCTCCAGCGTCATGTCGAGCGGCTTCACCAGTACGTCGCGGATCGCCGGCACCAATACCGGCAGCAAAAGTAGACATACGAGCCAGAGCGTCCATTCCAACGGCTCGGGCAAATGATCCACCCTATAACAAGCAGCGCGGTCGCAGCCACCGGCACCAGGCTACGACGCAGGTTGTCGAGTAACTTGCCACGCGAAAGCCACGACAATGGACTCCATTCATGACCATGCAAGCCGCGAGGTACCCATGGCAGCATCCAGGGCAACAGCTGCCAGTCGCCGCGGATCCAGCGTGCTTGGCGCGTTATGTCGGCCGCATAGCGCGATGGATAACTCTCATACAGCCGCACGTCGCTGACCAATCCAGCGCGCGTATAGCAGCCCTCCAGCAAGTCGTGGCTGAGAACGCGATCCTCGGGAAATCGACCATGCAGCACCGCGACAATCACATCCACGTCGTAGATGCCTTTGCCGATGAACGAGCCCTCGCCAAAGAGATCTTGATACACGTCGGAAACCATCCGCGTATAGGGTCGATCCCCGGCTCGCTGCCGTACATGCGGGCATAGCGGGAGGCCTGCAGCCCGCTCATGCTCGCGCCAACCGTAGGCTGCAATATGCCGTAGCCTCTAACCACTCGCCGCCGGTGTGGATCCAAGCGGGCTCGATTCAGTGGATGCGCCAGCGTCGCCGCCAGCTCGCGAGCGGCATCGCGTGGCAGCTGGGTATCGGTATCGAGCGTGATGACATACTGCACATTCATGAGCGAGTCGACGTTGCCGCTGATCTGCATGAATCGCTCACGCCCGCGACCGCGCAACAGCTCGTTGAGCGCTTCGAGCTTGCCGCGTTTGCGTTCATAACCAAGCCACTTGCCTTCGCGCACATTCCAAAGCCGCGGTCGATGCAGCAGAAAGAATCGATCGCGTAAGTCGGGCGCATAGAGGTCATTGAGCACGTCAATGCGTTGCGCAGCGTGCGTCACCAACGAGGTGTCGGTGGGCAAGGTTTCGTCGTCAGCGTCTGGGAAGTCGGTCAACAGCGCGAACTGCAGATTCGGATCTCGATTGGCGAGAAAGCGAACCTCGAGCGCTTCAACCAACGCATCAATCGCCGCTTGACTACCAAGCATGCTAGGCACGACGACGATCGTGCGCTCATCGATTGGGATGCCACCGGAAAAGTCAAGGCATGGCAGCGCTTGGGGGGACATCACCTTCGTTGCAGCCCAGTTTACCAAGGCAATGCCGAGCTCGCCAAAAACGACAATTGCCAATGCCACTACGCTTGCATAAACCGGCGTTGGTAGCTCTACACCGTGCATCTGCGACGTCAGGCCGATGACGAAGAATCCGTCGAGTAAGGCGATTGGCAGCAGGTAGGCCCACAACGAGACCCGCCGCGGCCGTCGCCGCCACTTGGGACGCGCTCCGCTGGCGGCGGCAATCGCCGCCCGGCTCTTATCTATGCCGTCGTCGATCAGGTAGTAGCCCACGTGCGCGGCGATCGGATCAGCTCTGTTGGCGACGCCGGCAAGTTCCACCACGATGCGTGCAACGTCGACTTCGCTCACACCGCCTGCACGGGCGAGCGACTCGACAGCGTGACGGTAGTTGTCACGCGTGTGAAAATCCATGCTTGCATAGATGCGTGCAGGGTCTTCTAGTAGCGTCCTCTCGACGATGCTGAGGGCTTCAACGAACTCGCGCCAGTTCATGTTGATCAGGAAGCGCAGGCTGCCAATGCTGTTGCTGATTGATACTTGGTCGGCCGCCTGCTGCTGACTCTCGGCGTGAATCAGCTGCTCCGCACCGTGGCCGCCGTCTGCCACCCATTGCTCGATCCAGCTCATCGGCATCGCAAGCGCTGCACTGCGACCGTGCAGCCCGCGCATCAGCTCGGATACAAATGGGCCGGTGAGTGGTAGATTTGAGCGAGCCATGTCGGCCAAGACCAGCACGACACTCTTCGGATCACGCTCGGCAACGTCATCGAGGCGTGCTGCCCATTCGGCAGCGAGGCCGTGCTCCACACTGTCGCGCATGATGAGCACGCTCATGCGTCGCAAGTTTTCAATCAGCGCGAGGCGCAGCATGATAGGAATCGCCCACAGCTCACCGAGTTTCAGCGGCGTCACCGATTGATAGGCGGCAGTCAGGCGGCTCATGGTCTCCGCGTCGACGCGACCGTCGCCGTGCGCGATTGCCTGCATGGCGAGATCGAACACGCGCGGCAAACCTGCGGATGCGCCGATTGCCAATGAGGGCAGCTCGCGACTGTAGCCGCGCGGTAAGTGCAGGCGAGCCGTGCGGATCTGCTCTTCTATCAGATAGTAGTTATCCAGCAGCCAATCGCCGGCTGGGGTGATGCGCACTTCGTCGCGTACCATGGCGGTAAGCGATCGACGGGCGTCCGACAGAATCGTCTCATTGTCGTCTAGTCTTGCGAGCAGCAGGTCAGGCGTGCGGCGCGTGTGTACCTTGTGCGAGCGTGCAGAGCTTTGCCGTGCAGTTCCATCTGCTCGACGTTGAAAAGCACCGCACGTAACGGTTGTTCGCTTGCGGGGACGCGATTTGTGACCGCACGACCCCAGCGTCCGATGCGGCGCCGCAGGCGCAGCCATCTGCCAAAGACTATCCACGCGCGGGCCATACGCGAGGCAGTATGCGCGAATCGGCGCCCCGGTGTATTGAGATTGCCGCCAGGCGTGCGACGCGACCTTGCGTCATTGCGCTGCGGAGCGCGCGATTGCTCTCAAATGGCGAAGACCGCCGCGCTAAGCGGCGCATGCTGTTAGTTTCAGGATCTCGTGCGCCGCTTACGGCGCCTAGCTATTGCCGCTAAGCAGTTGATTCACGCTGGGCTGGTCGAGTCGGTTCCGCTGCGCTTCCGCAGCAGCCGTACGTGCATCGGTTGTTCGAAATAGGCTCCTGCGGCGTTTACGTGGGGCTCAAAGACGGCACGTACCTCGGCAAGTTTGGCATCGTCGATGCGATGATTCGCAAATGTCGGACGCATCATGCGCATTTCAAAATCCGCGAAGTCCGCAAATTTGACCGGTACTGCGAAGCGTCGCTCGACGACCTGTTCCCAAGCACCGGTGCGCAGCGCTTCATCTACGGCGACCTGGGCCGCAGCTCGCACCGTGCCTTCATCGTTGAACAGGCGTGCGACGTCGTTGAGTGGTCCGGCATAGACCGGCTCGGAGACGTACAAGTGGCCGCCGGGCCGCAGAACTCGGGCCACTTCGGCGAGGGCCTGTGCCATCGACCCCCGGGGCACATGGTGCAGCGATTTCAACATCAACGCGAGATCGAAATCCTCATTGGCAAAGGGAATCGCCTGGGCAACGCCGGCCACGAACCGCAAACCCGCCTGCGGCGAGTCTAGGTTCTTGGCGTGCTGGCGCTCGTCCACCTCCACGCCAGTGACGATGCTGCCCGGAAATCGCGGCAGTAGTTTGCGCGCTAGCGTAGCCGCGCCACAACCGAGCTCGATGATTTGCTGATTCGCGAGTGTCACGCACGACGCTAACAAATCCAGTTCGTCGTCGATCAACGTGATTTCGTGTGGTGTGATGTTCATGAAAGATGGGCTCTTATCTGTTCAGCCGCTCGGAATATGCTAGGTCCCGGTAAGCGGCTCGTGAAACGCTCCCGGGAGCTTCTTGTCGCTACGTTCGACGAATTGTTGCGGGAGGTCGTCGACCGAAACACACCGCGCGTCTGGACCGGCGTCCACATATGACGCTGGTCAGATCGTCAATCAGTATGGCGACTCCTTGGAATTCTGCCTGGCGCGATGCGCCTGCAAGCCTGCAAAATGAGCAACCAGCTGTCGAGCTGTGTGCGCGAATTGAACTCTACCATCTCCTCGTTCGTGCCGCACCCAACTTGATCTGACGCGGCTCTGTTGGGCCGTTTCAACCGTCGGACGCAGAATGATCGCTGCGTCGCCGACCTCGACGAGCCTCACATGCAAAGCGCCGACGTCATCGACATCGTGCGGGAACTGTGAGGAGCCGAGATTGCCGCAGATCACCGATACGGAAGCGATGTCGCTGCAAAGACGGTCAAGTATGCTGTCTCCCAGCAAGGCGTGCAGGGTGCACGAGCACCACCGTTTAACAGCGGGCCGAATAGCGGTTGCCTGACATGCCCTTCAATAACATACTGCCGTGGATGCAAACTCCCACGAGGCTAAGCAACCGGGTCGCCCTGATCACGGGCGCCTCCCGCGGCATTGGTCGTGCGACAGCGCTGCGCCTCGCCGCCGAGGGTGCACGTGTTGCGGTTAACTACTCGCGCGATGAGGCAAGCGCTATTGCGGTCGTGCGCGAGATCGAGGCTCACGGTGGCACTGCACTCGCGGTCCAAGCGGACGTGCGCGATCCGGAGGCCGTGGAGGCGATGGCGAGTGTGATCGGCGATGCGTTCGGTACCCCGGACATTCTTGTCAACAACGCCGGCACTCTTGCGATGGGCACGGCGCTTGCGATGAAACGCGAGGCGCTTAACGAAGCTGTCGACATCAACATCGAGGGGCCGCTGCGCTGCGCGCAGCAGTTCGCACCGCCGATGATTGATCGCCGGCGCGGGCGCATCGTAAACATCAGCGCGACGAGCGCGTTTGGCACGGCCGCACCCGGAATCGTACCTCACGCGATGACAAAAGCCGCGCTTGTATTGTGGGGCAAACATCTTGCGCTCGAACTCGGCCAGTACGCCATCACCGTGAACACCGTTTGCCCAGGCGCGATCGAGACCGAGACCACTATGCCGGGTGGCGCATTGCATGAGGCGCTCAAAGACATCCGAAAGCAGCAGATCAACCATACCGCGCTGCGCCGAGTAGGTACGATGGACGACGTGGCGGGCGTCATCGCGTTTCTCGTCTCCGATGACGCGGCGTTTGTCACCGGTCAAGCAATTTCAGTGGATGGCGGTAGCAAAGACTTCCTGAGTCGTTCGGGATGAGTGAGGCGATCGCTTGACACAAACGACATCGCTCGGCTTCGCAATCATCGGCACAGAGTCGCTCGATCGATTCTTGGAATTCTACGAAGGCGATATCGGTATGGACTCCTCGCCCGTGTCGCGGCTCGAGGGTCAGGGATTCGAGCGTCACTTTGATCTGCCTGCCGGCAGCCGCGCGAAAGCTGTGATGATGTCGGTGGGGCAGTCGTCAATCGGTCGGGTGCTAGGGATTGAGTTTCAGGCAGCGGATCGGCCTCACATCGCCGATGCTTCACCAGCTCCGTTCATTGGCTACTGGAACCTCAATTTCTACGTCGACGATATTGGCGCAGCCTGTGCAACCATCGCTCAACGCGGCTACCGGTTTTGGTCGAAGCCGGTGCGCCACGCGGTTCCTGGTGGTGCGGGAGCGCCAATCGAGGCGATATTCATGGGGCCGGACAATGTCGCCATCAACCTTGTTGAACTGGCTGGCCCGCCAGACTCGCAGACTGCTGAGATCGCTCGCGAAACTGCGAGCTTGCCGCGCAGTCGCACAGGTTTCAGCCAGGTCGCAACCACCGCCCACGCAACGCGCGATCTTGAGACCGCCGTCGCGTTCTATCGTGAGGTGCTGGGCATGTGGCCGGTGATCGACGCAGTCCTTGAGAACCCGCAAGTCAACGAACTGACAGGGAGACCCGCCAACGCGCGCACGCATGTCATGTGGATGCGCGGCGCTCACCCGTATGGCAAGGTCGCGTTGTCGCAGGCATTGAATTACACGCTGGTCGATCGTGCCGCCACGGTCGCAGCACCGGCGATCGGCTATCTCGCACAGAGTTTTGCCCTGTCCGATCTAACAGCTGGGCTTGCTAAGGCGGCGATCCTGGGTGTGCGGCCGATGAGCGTGCCGGCGCTCCTGGACCTCGCGGGTGGCGCACCGGTCACGGCGGTTATGATGCGTGCTCCCGGCAGTGGCGCGTTGCTGCAACTCACGGGGGCGAGCTGAGCGAAGCGGTGATTGGGGCGGATGGCCAGGGCATGGCATGAGTGCCGCTGCGGCAATTGACTTGGCGGTCACGCCGGAGCCGAAAACTCAAACATCTCCTCGTTTGGCCCGCGTACCAGCATCGCGAGTCGCGCGCCGGTCGGAGTGATGACACGAGTTGGCGGCTCTACAATCACGGCACTATTGCTCCTTGCGAGCCGTGAGCGTAGGGCGCTTAAATCGTCGACTTCATGAGAGAATAGAGAGAACCCTAGATGGCCAGGTTGCATGCGGCCGCTGAGGCGCTTCGCGGGTGCGCCGAAAAAGTGAATGAGTAGGATTTTCCCGCTCGCTTCGCCCGGCTCAGCATAGAGCAAGAAATGCACGCGGGTACCGGCGGGCGCATCAACGAGTTCATTCACGAGAGCGCGGTACTCGTCCGGCGTCTCGGCATCCGTGACAGGCACGAGTCCGAGTTGCTCTTGGTAGAACAGACGGCTGGCGTTGAGATCACTGCAGATGACCGACGCAGTGGCAATTTCGCTGAACGGGCCGTCGGGGCTACCTGCCCGGAGCGACGTGCGGGCATGGCGATGCCCGACCATCAGCAGCAGCGGCACATTGTCTGGTCCTGAGACGACGACTTCTTCGCTTACGGTCTGGCCGATCTGGTGTTTGCGGGGTGCCGAGCGGGCAGGGTAACCTGCCTTCACGACTCGCTCGCCCAAGGGTTCGAGTGGGTCCGCCTCATAGAACTCGATCGCCTTCGGGCCGATATCGAGCGGCGAGTCCGGCGCGTTGGCACCAAAGTCATCTCGGACGCGCGTCGTATTCACCGGTGAGAACTCAACTAGGCGTAGTCGACCGTATGGATAACCATTGCATGAGAGCTCAGCAGCCCGCGCCCGCGTACCAGCCGGTAGGTGCCACGCCAGCAGCAACGAGGTGTCGAGCTCGCCGCGCCAGTCAATGCGCAGCGCCATCACGCCCGCAAATAATTTGAGTGCATATTCGAGGTTCGATACGCCAACGGTTATGCAGCGAGTGGCAGAGACGTGCATCAGTCATATCTCCTAAAGTCGCGTCAGGCCGACGCGTTGCGGATAGCGACCTAGTGTCGGCAGCAACAGCGCGGCACCCGCCAAGGCAACGGCTGCGACATACAGGCCGGGAACGTAACTGCCGAGTGCGTCCCGTCCCGCACCAAACAACGGGGTCGTTAGCCCGGGGCCCAATGCAAATCCCACGTAAATGCCGGCATAAATCATTCCAAAGTTCCTCAGCCCAAAATAACGGGCAACCAAATAGCCCATCAGGTCCACCTCCGCACCGGCTGCAAGCCCTGTCACGACGATCAGGATTACAAGTCCTGTGGTTCCGAGATCAATCGCTCCCAGTAAAGCGATCGCCGCTGAAGCGACCAGGAACAACACGCAGCCGACCAGTGGTGCCCAGATACGATCAATGAGAAAACCTACCACCACTCGACCGGCAATCACCGCTAGACCAAAGCTGCCAGCCATTGCTGCCGCCTGAGTCGGTGGATAGCCGCGGTCGCCGAGAATCGGGATGAAGTTAGTTAGTAACGCGGTCATGACCGACGAGCCCGCAAAGAACACGGCGAACAGCACCCAGAATCGGTAGCCCCTGATAGCGGTCGGGAGTGCAATGTCGTTGTCGCTGCCAGCAAGCCGTGACGCTTGATCTGGATCGGCAGACCGAGTGCTTTCCGCCAGCCGGTCACGCAGAAACAAAATGCTGAGCGGCAGGGAAATCGTCAGTGGTAGCAAACCGATAGCAACGTAACCTGCGCGCCATCCAAAATTCTCGACGATGTAGGCTGTATACGGTGGAACTAACAACCCGCAGATGCCAGTTCCAGCCATCGCGAGTCCGAGCGCCAGCCCACGATATTCGACGAACTCGGTAGTGATCAATTTGGCGAACGGTACCGCAATTGTCGCTGCGCCAAGAATCGCCATCAGCAAATACAGTCCGTAAAACGTGGGCAAATCGCGTATCCCAACGGCCATCAATAGAAACGCCAGACCAAAGCCAGCTTGCGAACCTATGATGAGATGTCGCACGTTCATCCGATCCGTGAGCCAGCCGACGGCAAGGCTGATCAGTCCTACCGTGACGCTGACCATGCCACCCGCTGCGAGGATCTGCGCCCGCGTCCAGCCGAACTCGACACGCAGTGGCTCAATGAAGGTGCCGATCGTATAAGACACCGCTAGCGTTGCGACGCCAAAGGCAAGGCCTGCGAACGACGCTACGAGTGTCTTCCAACCGTCGCGAAACTCATTGACGTCAGCTTCAACCATCAGCTCTGTAGAGGCCTTGATAGAACGTTCGACCGGGCCATTGTACACCCCAACAAGGCGCGCATCGCCTGTGCTTTTAAGCATCATGTGGATCACGGCGTCGCCAGCGCCAATGCAGTGCCGCAGCAGACGCTTCAACGCTGCCGGATGGCGGCCGGACTCCGGTGGGAGTTAAGGATGCGTGCTTTTCACAATAGTTAGCGCGGTTCGCCAATCAATCGGGGCGGGCCGGCACAACTGGTCGGTGTTGTATATTGGCAGTGCCCTAACATGTTCTTATGATAGTTCAAATCGATGACGCATTTATTCGCGCTGCGTCTGAGGTGAATGACGATGGAAATTAGCAGAGTCCTAGTCGCGACAGATGTTTCGGCGGCAGTTGGCGAGTCCCTTACGATCGAACACGGCAGCGATGCGTGGCGTGCAACGCCAAGCCGCAGAAGCGCTGAAAAAATTGGCAGAGAGCATCGATCCGACGCGGCAGCGTCTGTCGTTTTGCCGTGTACGTCTCGCCCACTGATGTACTGGTTACTCCAGCCGCGAGTATTGCGCCGGTCGAATCAATCTGACAGGTCACGTCGGCAAACCGGTTGCATGCAGCGTTAAATTACCCCGAGCGCACGCATCGCCTCGGCCACACGGACGAATCCGGCAATGTTGGCGCCTAACACATAGTCGCCTGGTGCACCGTATTCCTCGGCGGTCTCGGCGCAGGCGTCGTGAATGTTGTGCATGATTGTTGCCAAACGCGACTCGGTCTTCTCGAAGGACCAGCTGTCGCGGCTTGCATTCTGTTGCATTTCGAGTGCGGACGTGGCGACGCCGCCCGCATTGGCCGCCTTGCCGGGTGCAAACAGCACGCCGGCTTTCTGAAAAATGCGCACGGCGTCGGGCGTGCAGGGCATGTTGGCGCCTTCACCCACGGCGACTACCCCGTTCGTGACGAGAATCTTCGCGTCGTTGCCGGTGAGTTCATTCTGCGTGGCCGATGGAATCGCCACCGCACAGGGTAGCTCCCAGATTGAGCCACCCTGAATGTGATGACTGCCTTTGCCTTTGAGACGGGGATAGTCTGACAGTCGACCGCGACGGACTTCTTTGATTTCTTTGAGCAGATCGAGATCGATTCCGGCGTCGTCCACGACATAGCCGTCGGAGTCGGAACAGGCCACGACGAGACCGCCAAAGGACAAGATTTTCTCTATTGCATAGATGGCCACGTTCCCGGAGCCCGACACGACGCAGCGCTTACCCTCAAAGCTCATGTCGCGAGTGCCCAACATCCGCTGGACGAAGTAGGTGGTACCGTAGCCGGTCGCCTCGGTGCGAGCGCGCGAACCACCGTAAGACAGTCCTTTGCCTGTGAGCACGCCGGCCTCGTAACGGTTGGTCAACCGCTTGTACATGCCGAACAGAAAGCCGATCTCGCGGCCGCCGACGCCGATATCGCCGGCCGGCACGTCAGTGTACTCACCGATATGCCGGTGCATTTCCATCATGAAAGACTGGCAGAAGCGCATGATTTCCCCATCGGATCGACCTTTGGGGTTGAAATCGGAGCCGCCTTTGCCACCGCCGATGGGCAAGCCGGTCAGCGCGTTTTTGAAAGTCTGCTCAAAGCCGAGAAATTTGATAATGCCGACGTTGACGGAGGGGTGGAACCGCAAGCCACCCTTGTAGGGGCCAAGCGCCGAGTTGAACTGCACCCGGAAGCCGCGATTGATCTGCACCTCACTCCGGTCGTCAACCCACGGTACGCGAAAAATGATCTGACGCTCCGGCTCGCAGATCCGTTCGATCAGGGCGTCGTCGGCAAACTCGGGGCGTTTCGAAATGACGCGACCGAGACTTTCCAGCACCTCATGAACGGCCTGGTGAAACTCTTTTTCACCAGCGTTGCGATGCAGGACGGTGCTCAGAATCGGTTGTAGCTTTTCATCAATCGAGTTCATCGCTGGATTCTCTTATTCAACATGGCCAATATAAGGCGCCGGGCCGGAGAGCATTCCCCGGCCCGGCACTTGTCCTGCGTAGCGCTGATATCAGAAGTCGTAGCGGAGCGACAGCGACCAAGTTCGCGGCGCATAGAGAAACCCAGCGGCAAAGCCGAGTGAGCGGCCGAAGTCGAAGCCGCCGTTGAACACCTCGGCATCCGTCAGGTTGTTACCCGCCAAGGTCACCAACGTGTTGCCAGCGGCACTCTCCCAGCGCAGCTGCGCATTCACGAATTCATAGTCCGTGACGCGAATGCCCTCGGTACCACAGAGGTTGTTATAGTGGTCGTCTTTGGCCGAGTAGTCAGCGCCGACCGAGACAACGCCGCGTTGACCCAAATCATGTGAGTAGTTGGCTCCGACTCGATAGCTCCAGTCCGGCGCCTGCTTCAACGGCAACGCAAGGTATTGCTCGACGGTGGTGAGGCCTCGTTGCGCCGTGCAGGTCGACAACGCTGCTGTCCACTTCGTGTATTCGCTGTCGAGCAGACCGACAGACGCGTTTAGTTCAAGGCCCTCGATCGGCACGGCAGTGACTTCGAGTTCGAAACCGTCGATCTTCGCGTCGCCAGCGTTGATACGACCAAACCCGCCATCGGGCGTCGTGACACCGAACTGCAAGCCCGCGTACTCATTGCGGAACACCGCCGCGTTGGTGCGCAAGCGGCGATCAAGCCAGTCGGCCTTGATGCCAACCTCATAGCTCCAGTTGGTCTCCGGGTCGCCGACGATACGCAGCAGATTGCGCAGCGCCGCGGTGTCGCGTCCTGAGGTCGTGCCACCCTTGAAGCCCTTGGCGGCCGAGATGTACGCGAGTGCGCGGTCGGTAAGTTTGTAATCCAGGACGACGCGCGGGGTCGTATCGTCCCAGGTCCGGTCGAACGTGCTTGCATTGGTGTAGTTGAAGAATCCCAGACCCACCTGCGCCGGCGTACACGGTGCTGCAGCTGCCTGGACGGGTGCGGCACCCGTGCTGTTGATGCAAACGACTTGTTGCGACCCGTTTGGCAACAAGACGTTGTTGCTGAACTCCTTGCTCTCGCGGGTGTAGCGCAAGCCGGCCGTTACGGACAATTTGTCGGTGAGTTCGTAGGTGCCACTGACGAATGCTGCATAGGCGTCGGTCGTCATCTCCTCGCGCGCCGTGTTGGTTAGGTCCAAGCGGCCCGCGATTCCGATTGGTAGTCCGATGAAAGGCGGCAGACCGACAACCGAGCGCGTGTCTTGTTTGTTGTTTTCGCGGAAGAAGTACAAGCCGGCGACGTAGCGCAGACGGCCGTCCACGAGTTTGCCCAGCGCCTGCAGTTCCTCGCTGATCTGATACTGTCGTTGATCCTGGAAAAGATGGAACCGGCCGGTGATTGACGGCGGCGGTGCCAGTACGTCTGCGTCGGCATCGAGATACAGCAGGTTTTCCATTGCGCGGTATGACGTGATTGACTTGAGCGTCAGTTCGTCAGTCGCATCGAACTCGAGTGTGGCCGATAGGCCCCACTGGTCGAGATCGTTGGTCGGGGCTTGGATATCGGAGTTGGTGACAAAGAAGTCGCCGGTGCGTGGCACAGCGTCGGGCAGTGGATCGCGCAGCGCGTTAAGTGTCAGCGGCACCGCGTAGCCGGGGGTGGAGCGCTCGCGGATGTAGTCGGCGACGAGCAGCGCGCGGAACCGGTCGGTTGGCTCGGCAAGTAGCGATAGGCGCGCGCCCTTGACGTCTTTGTCATTGACGTCCTTGCCATCAAAAGTATTGCGCGTGTAACCATCGCGGGTACGCATGAGCACCGCGCCTTGCAGCGCGACCGTATCGCCGATGGGCATATTGCCCGTGGCACGCACATCGAAGCGGCTGTAGTTGCCGACAGTCACTTCGCCCTGGCCGCGGAATTCGCCGAGCGTCGGCATCTTCGAGACGAGCTTGACGGCGCCGGCCGAGGTGTTACGGCCATATAGCGTACCCTGCGGCCCGCGCAGGACTTCAAGTCGCTCGATGTCGAACAAGTCGAACATCGCGCCGGTCTGGCGCGCGATATACACGTCGTCAACGTAGATGCCCACGGGTGTATCGGCCGTAAAGAACGATTCGTCCTCACCGACGCCGCGCAGAAAGATCTTCGAGGCGCTGCTCGTGCCAGTGGCCTCGTTCATCACAATGTTCGGCACGACTTGGTCTAGCTGCGCGATACTGCGGATCTGCTGCCGCTCGAGCATGTCTGCTGAGAGTGCAGTGATAGCCAGCGGCACGGTCTGCGCCGCTTCTTCGCGACGTTGCGCGGTAACGGTCACCTCTTCGAGGCCCTGGAGCACTTTGCCGCCGGCAGGTGCATCCTGCGCGACGGCAAGCATGCCGTATCCCGCGATTGTCAAACTGGTCAGTGCGATTGCCGCGACTCGCGCGTAATGCCTTAATGCGGCTGCCATTGAATGAAACTCCTCAGATGTTTCTGTTGCCCGGACCAAACAGGGTCATGGGCGGGGATTTGCTCGGTTACTTTACCCAGTAAACCATGTACATTGTCCGAACAAACAGTGTAAATAGGGATAGACCGCAACGCGCAGCAAGACACCTCAGTTTTGCGCGGACGCCACAATTGGGCTGATTGATCGGCAGACGAGAACCCAGCACACTGTGTCAGATTGGCGCAAACCTATTCGGAGATAACATCATGCGGCGATTCCTAATGGCGACCTTTGGAGTCGTTCTACTTGCGGCGATTGCAATAGGCGAGCCGTCCTTGGCGGCGGACAAAGCGGCGCCGCAGCTCGTGCGACCGGATGGTAGCTATCCAACGATACCGCTCCAAAAGGATGTCGTTGTTGTTAAGGTCGTGCAGAACTCGCCAGTTAACCTGCAGAAGGCTTCGTCGATCGCAGAAGGGCTGGCGACCAACGTCGAGCGGATGGCGCACTGGATCAATCAAGCGTGCACCACCGGCAAAAAGCCGGACTTCATTCTGTTCAATGAGTTTCCCGTTGACTGGCTATTCGTCGGGCACGCGCGCGGAGAAGTTGAAGTTCACGATCCAGATTCCGGGGCCTGAGACCGATCGGATTGGCGAATTGGCCAAGGCTTGCGATACCTACGTGGTATTCGGCAGCTATGCGACCGATGCCGCCTGGCCGGGTCACATCATCAGCCTGAATCCGGTCATTGGTCGCGATGGCAAGATCAAGAAGGTCTTCTGGAAAACGCGTAACGTGCTACGACTCAATAAGGAAGAAATCCCGACCACAACGATTGAGAATGTGCGGGACAAGTACCGCGCAATGTACGGTATCGAGGAAGAGTTCCCGGTACTACAGACCGAGTACGGCAACATTGCTGTGAGTACCGTCCAGCTTGATCCTTTTGTGTTTGCGGCCTACGCGATGCGCGGCACCGAAATCATGTTGCGGACCGCGACGCTCTTCTGGAAGACGGATGTCCAGGCGATCGCGATGTATAACAATATGTACTCCGCGATGTCTAACATCACCTTTCCGCCGGAATCCGGTGTGCCGGCGAGCTACGGCGGCGGCTCGTTGATTGTCGATGCTCGCGGCAAGGTGCTCGCCGAAGATCCCAGTAACAACGACAGTGTGATTGAAGCGGAAATACCGATCGCCGAGTTCCGCAGGGGTCGGAGCATTCCTCGCTATCCGCTCGAAGTGGTGCAGCCCGTGTTCGAGCAGTATCGGCAGGAAGTGCCGCTCAATCACCTCGATCTGCCGCCAAAGGAACTGCCGCAGACCAACGAGGACATGAAGCAACTGGTCGACAAGGTGAGTCGCTGGTTGAGCGCTCCGCGAGAGGAGAAATAGGGGCGCGGTATTCTGTACGTGTCCGGCGGCGGCTGACGTCTTAGACGTTTGTCGGTCAGACGGACGCGTTGGGATTGAAGTTCCGCATCAGTAGGGCGGCGACAACAGCAAAAACGTGATGGTCGAGCCGACCGCCAACCCGAGTATTGTCGATACATTTTGTGACGGCAGCTCATCGCTGCTGACCCCGGCCCCAGCGAGCAGCGCTCCAGCGAGCAGAAGCGACAGCGCGAGGGCCGGCTTTGCGACGAAGGCTGCCGTCGCAAAGAAACTTGCGGCCCGCCGTCGTCCGCTGTTGCGCTCGTCCGCGTCGATGACGTCTGCGATCATCGCCCCAACGAGCACCGTCGGTGCGGCGGCTAGTAGGCCGGCTAAGACAGTGCCGCCAATTACGATCATCGCAAAAGCATCCGCTTCAGTCGGCGGCAGCACGCCGAGCACGTTGGCCGCAGGCAACGCAATCGCAACGATGGCATACGTTAGTACCCCGCCGATGTAACAGCTGCGTTTCTCGATTCTCCGGCTTATCAGCGTCCAGAACACAATGCCGACAAGGGAGCCGACGAGTGTGGCAATCGGCAATAGCATGGCGCGCGATGTGGTCAAACCCCAAAAGTAGCTGGCGAGATACAACTCCGTGGCGCGTTGAATGCCAGCCGCAATAGCAAATGCGCCGATGCAGATAACCAATTGCCGAAACGCTCGGGGTCTTAGTGTGTGTTTGAAATCGATAGCAAGCCGCGTAAGCGAGCCATGACCCGCGTCGGATGACTCGTTCGGTTTGACGGTTGCTAGCGCCACGCCATAAGTGCCGACCGTCGCGATCAGCATCGCCAGCAGGGCGCTTACAGCGCAGATGAGCGACAGCAGCGGATAGTGCTCTGGATTGGTCTGGGCTATCGGAAATTCGGGTGTGGGGACCATCAGCTCCCGCGCTATCCAAAACACCAATATGCCACCGAGCACGTGAAAGAACTGACGAAACGCGACATTCGTCGTTTTCGCATTTGGCGTATCGGCCATGTCTGCGCCGAGCGCGAAGTGGGGCACACGAAAGAAGGTCATGCCGACGCGACAGACGAGCACCCAGCCGGCGAGCCAGAAGAACAACAGAGTCTCTCGCTCGAGCGGTCGACCGGCGGCCAGAAAGAGCCACTGGCGCCAAACAGGTTGGTAGTGTCGCCGCTAACATGAGCGGGTGTCGTTGCCCGCGGCGGTGTTTCAAGCGGTCGGAGATACTGCCTGCGACAATTCCACCGATCGTGTCGCCGAGCATCCCAAAGAACAATGCGACTGCTGTTGCAAGGCTCGAAAGCCCGAGGACCTGATGATAGTAAAGAACAACAGGCCGCCGAGCGCAGCGACCTTGATACCTTCCGCAGCTTGGCCGACTCCATAGGCCAAACGCGTCGAGAGGCGCGACGCGCGTCTGATCTTCAATTGCGAGGATTCGGAACGGGACTTGGCTCGAGATCGGTTGGTTCGATAAGTGAAGCGCGCACCGCCAGCGCGACCGCGTGCGTTCTGTTCACTGCGTCCAGCTTGCGGATCGACGATCGGACATGAAAAGTGACGGTGTCGGCCGAGCGGTCGATCAAGCGCGCTATGTTCTTGTCGCTCAAGCCACGGGCGGCCCAATGCAAGCATTCCGTTTCGCGTGGTGATAGGGGGGAGGTTGCGATCCACAGACGGGAGCGGTCGATGCCATCGAAGAACCGTTGCACCGCAATTTGCAAGTGCTCGACGAGCGGACGATCAAACGTCACGCGATTATCTGCCGCTGCGAACCAGGTGACGCAGCCGGTGCGGTCGAAGGGTAGTCGCACCGGGATCGTTAGCCCCTGCTGGATATCGAACTTGCGCATGTATTCCATGCTGTGACGCTGACGACTGGTGAACTCCATCGCCGGAAGCGACTGCTGAGGGGCAGGCAGCGTCCAGTGGCAAGACGCGCTGGTCTTGCGCATGAGGCGATCGATTAGGAAGTGGCGACCAAGGTTTTCCGCGATCCAGCCGGCTCATGAAGCCGCTTGGCCAGCCGAAACGACCATCCCGCGCACCAATCTTTGAAAGTTGTGGCGCGATGGGCCGATCAAGTTCTTCCCGAAACCCGACAATGTCGAAACCCAGGCGCTGCGGCGTTGCCGCCAAGATGTCGAGGCAGTCGTGGGCGTTGGCCGATGACGTCAGCTGATCGACTATGTCTCGTACGGGAAGATCCATCTGCGCTCCTGTCTCCGGGGAATTGCCAGGTCAGCTGGGTCGGCAGCCGGAAAACCTACCGAATCCGGTAGTAGTGTCGCTTACATCGAGGCAGTAAAAAAGGTGGGACGGGGATCGCCGCTCAATGAGGGAGACAATGTACATGCCAAACTTGGCGAGGACTATAGCTATAGTCGCGACGCTGCTGCTGTCGCATACCGCCAGCGCGGAAGTCACGCTATGTGACCGCTTGGCCACCCACCCTGATGACCCCAACCGCAACACTGCGGGGCTCGAAACAAAGGAAATTGACCTGGCCGCAGCGGAGACGGCCTGCCGTGCGGCAGTCGCAGCGGATTCGCGCCGAGCGCGGTCCCAATACCATCTGGCTCGCGTGCTCTATTACTCCGCCAAGGTTGAGGAAAGCCTGCAGCATCTCAGGATTGCCGCTGACGCGGGCTATCCGCAGGCCGTATTCGTGCTCGGCTTCATACTGGCGGACGGCAACACCAAGCGTGACGATTGTCGTGCGGGCGAGCTATTCCTGCGCGGCGTCGCGCTCGAGCACCCCTGGTCGGGTGCGCATCTCGTGGAAAAGGCGCTCGATGGGCGCTTCGAGAAGTGCTCTTACAAACTGACTGCTGGCGATCTCGAGCATGCCATGCGGCTTGCGGAAGAGCACGTGACGCTCACGGCCTCGGCCGGGCGAATCGAAAAGCTGCGCAGCCGGTTGAGCGCGCGGTCGACGCCCGTATCCACACCATAGATTACACAGACGGCGATCAGAGGATCCTGCCGGGAGAAATGAAATTGTCAAAGCACATCTTATGCAGCGTACTGGCGGTCACTGTGGCCCTCACCCAAACCGCCGAGCTGCACGCCCAAGAAGCAACAGCAGCGCTGGAGGAGATCACTGTAACGGCTCGCAAGCGCGACGAGACGCTTTTGAAGTCCCCGTCGCAATCTCGGCGTTCACGGAGGAGGACCCAGTCAAGGCCGGTGCGAAGGGGTCTGGACGACGTTGCTGCTTTGACGGCGGGGTTTCAGTTCTTCAATCAGGGCAATCAGGTCCCCGGTCGATACAACACACAGCTGCAGTTCCGCGGCCTAACCACTGCGCAGTTTTCGCCGAGCTTCGCCACCGGCGCGCTGTTCATCGATGGAATCTACGTGCTGAACGGAGGCACCTCGATCTCCTTGATGGACCTCGAGCGGGTCGAAGTCATCAAGGGGCCGCAGGCTGCGTACTTCGGTCGCAATACGTTCGGCGGTGCCGTCAACCTGATCACTCGTGATCCAGACTTGACGGAATTCTCGGGCGACGCGCAGGTGTCGTTGAGTGGCCGCCAAAACAACGATTTCAGTGTGTTCGTCGAGGGGCCATTGGTCGAAGACCGACTCTCGTTCAGCCTGAGCGGTCGCCTGTACGACAAGCGCGGCCAGTGGTCGGCGACCGATGGTGGTCGCCTCGGCGATGAAGAGACCCGCACGGTGAACGGCGTGCTGCTGTGGCAACCCATCGACACCCTATCGTTGAAGCTGCGCTATGCATACTCCGAGGATCGGGACGGCCCAGCCGCGCAGGGCTTCATCTCGGGCATTCTGAACGACAACTGCACCGGGCTCACGATCGACACGATTCAAGGTCCGCGCCAGCCGCGGCGCTACGTCTGCGGTCCAGTACCGGATATCGACTCGGCGCGCGTATTCACAGGCCAAATCGTGTCCTCTAACACAATTATTCCGGATTCTGTGATCGCTGCTGGACAACTCGACCCAGCGACGCTGGTCGCTGGCGCTCCGCAGGTCACCGAAGTCGGCATGAAGCGCAACACCGAACGCTTGAGTCTCGCGGCAACTACGAGATCGGCGAATACAACCTGGCGTTGACGGTCGCACGCAATGAGCAGCAAGCCAATTGGATCCGCGACTACGACATGACGGATCGCATCTCTTTCTTTTCACGCGATCCGCAGGTGATGGACGACGAGAGTTACGAGCTGCGCCTGGTTAGTCCGCAAAGTGGCCGATTCCGCTGGCTGATTGGTGCTAACTATTACACTCAGGAGTTCATTTCGTCCGGCGGTGGCGGCGATACGACAATATCGTGCGTCTCGACTGCCACGGTCCTCACCGACGATCCGGCCACCTGCACGGGTCGGGTGCTCCTCAACTCCAATAACTTGTCGCAGAGCGCGGATCAAACGAAAGTGGTGGGTTATTTCGCCGCGTTTGATTTCGACATTCTTGACACGTTGACCTTGAGCGTTGAAGGTCGGCAACAGAGCGATGAGCTCACCAAGGGCGCGGGCTTGATTAGCCCAGGCGGGGTAAGGCTGCGCGAGTCCTTCGACGACTTCCTGCCGCGCGCAATCCTGCGGTGGCGTCCGCTGCAGGATACGAACCTGTACTTGAGCTATTCCGAAGGACAGATCGCCGGCGACTTCAATACATTCTTCATCAACGCGGACGAGAGGGAGCGCGCGCAGTACCTGGCCCAGGATTCCCGTTTGGCTGAATCGCTGCCCGCCGAGACGCTGGAAGCCTGGGAGCTTGGGTGGAAGCAGCGCCTGCTCGATGATCGGCTGCAATTCAGTCTCGCGCTGTTCCACAACACGTGGCAGAACATCAAGGGGCGCAGCGCCTACGCGATCAATGAAACATGCCGTGCGGCGGAGATTGCCGCGCGAACCATCGGCTGTAATCCCGCGCAGGGCCAAGTGGTCGGCGCGCCAAAGCGGACGCCAGACGCTGGCGGCGTTCTTGTCCCCTTGTTCCTGACGCGCAGCGTGCTGCTACCAGGCGACGCAACGATCAACGGGCTGGAGCTCGAGTCAGGTCTTGCGGTGACGGACAATTTGTCCGTGCAGGCAACTCTGGCCTACATCGACGCTACCTATGACGATTACATCTTCAATTTCGTCGAGCCGATAGCGGGTTTCAACCAGATGAAAGGTCGGCAAACCCCGCGACAGCCGAAATGGAGTGGCAGCGTCTCGGCCACGCAGAACTTTCAAGTGCGCAGTGTGGATTCCTTTGTCCGACTCGACGTCAATTACCAGGGTAAGTCTTTTGCGGATGAGTCCAACCTCGCCTACATGGAGGCGTACACACTGGTTAACTTGCGAGCTGGCTTTGATACAGGTCGCTATCGAGTCGAGGCGTATGTCCGCAATCTGACCGATGAAGACGCTTGGATGACCGGTGCCCGGTTCTCGGACTTCTCCTCGCCTTTTCAGGCGCCGCTACTGTCAGCCAAGCAGGGCATCGCCGTATCGCCGCTCGACAAGCGGGACTTCGGTATCCGCGTCAACTACTCGTTCTGAATGACTCCTGCCGGAGACGAGAAATGACGGCCAGAATTGCGAACTGTTTACTGCCGCTCTCGCTCATCCTGCTGATCGCTCCGACATTCGCCGCCGACCAGTCGGACGCGACGGTCCGACGAGGGTATGTCGACGGGCGCTTCGGGCAGATGCACTACTATATTGTCACGCCCGCGGGGGCGACGCCGAAGCACGCGCCGATCGTGTTTTTCCACCAGAATCCGAAGTCTGGTGTCGAGTACGAGTTCCTGCTGTCCGACTTGGGTCGCGATCGTGTTGCCATCGCAATCGACACGCCGGGTTACGGCGGCTCGGATCGACCCCGGTGCCACCAACCATGGAGCAAGTCGCCGGTTCGATGGCTGACGCGATTGAGGCATTGGGTTACGGGGATCCCATAAGAACAAAGTGGACGTTTTCGGCTTTCACACCGGTGCCTACATCGCATCCGAATTGGCTGTATCGCGACCCGACCTCGTACGGCGGGTGGTTCTAAGCGGCATAGCTTTCAAGAGTCCGGCAGAGAGGCAGCAGATTCTTGATGCGCTCCCAAAAGAGTATTCGTTCCCGGAGGATGCGACGCGCCTGTTGAACCGCTGGTATCGAATCGTTACAACCCGCGAGCCTGGGGTGACGCTGCAACGCGCCCAGCGCCTTTTCCACGAAGATACCAAGGCGCTTGGCTACTGGTGGTTTGCCTACCACGCCGTGTGGAACTGGCCAGTCGAAGAGCGACTGCCCAAGATCACGCAGCCCGTGCTGATAGTCGAGCCGCACGAGATGCTGCTGGAGGACACGCGGCGTGCCCATCAGCAGCTCCTGCCCAGCGCGACGTACGTCGAGCTGCCCGAGCTGCGTGTTGAGTCGCGAGTGTTTGAGACAGGTTCACCGCTCTACGCACGAGAAATGCGTAAGTGGCTGGATCGATGAGCGGAGCAGAAACCGTTAACCCAGGCGATCCTGCCCGAGTAGCCGACCGAAAGTGAGTGCCGGCGTGAGCATCATGCCGGGCACAAAAGCATCGCCGACCGTCGCGCCACTGCCGAGTACTTCGCCTGCTGCGTACAGGTTTGTTATCGGCGTGCCGTCGCTGCGGAGCACGCGCATCTTGCGATCCACGATCACTCCGGCCGAGGACGTGGCCGAATGCCCAAGATGGGTAATGGCATAGTAGGGTGGCTGCGCAATGGGACGGGGCAAGTACTGTCGCCCGAGCGGATCGTGGCCGCTACTAACCGCCGCATTGTAGTCACGTACAGTCCTGGCGAGCGCCACTGAATCGACACCAATCTTGTTAGCGAGTGAACTCAGCGAATCGGCAGCGGCAAACATGCGGTGCGTGCCAAAGTGACTGAGTAGTTTTTCGCGCGTCCAGTCCGGGATGCCTGACGGCGCAGCGTTGAGAATGCTTTGATCGAAGACGATACGGTAACGCAGCTGTGGCTGCCGATACAATGCCAGTTCGCGATCGTAGTTCTCCGGCGCATCCTCGCGCACGAAGCGCTCGCCCGCGTCATTCACCCAGATCTCCCAGGGTTGCCGCAGGTCCGGCCGCGTATTGAAACGGGCATAGACCTTGGCCGGAAAGTGATCGCCCGTCAGGATCGAACCCGTGCCGGAGCGGTGCAGGTCACGACCGCGCAATGCGCCACCTGCCGCCGTGACCATCTGCAGCCCATCTCCCTGCGAGAACGGATAGGACGTGGCGGCATAGGCCGGCCGATCGATCAACCTCTCGAACAACGTCGGGTTCATCGCGTAACCGCCGGTTGTCAGGACTGTGCGCTGAGCGCTGAACGACAGCTCGTCGCTACCCACCCGCGCAAGAGCACCCGTGACCGCGCCATCAGCATCCGCTACCAGCGCACTGATGCGCGTATCGAGTTGTAAGGTCACTCGGCCTTCGGCCAGCAGTACCGCCAATTCACGGCGCAGAATAGCGAGAATGGCGCGGGCCTCGCCCTTATCCCACAGAAAGCGCGCAACCGCGTATCCGGGACGCCCGCTATGCCCGGTGATGGGGTGCCCAGCAACCGGTGTGAGGCCGGCGTCCAATAGCCAGTTGACTGTCTCGGCAGCGTTGTCAGCGACGAGCCGCGCGATCATCGGGTCTGCCTTCCCGTTTGACAATCGCATGATATCCGCAAAATGTAGGTCGGGTGAATCGACAATGCCCTTGGCAGCCTGGGCGCGAGTACCAGCGCCGCACAACTGCCCCGCCGACAGGTGCAGGGTACCGCCGATGTCCTGCGCGGCATCCACGAGCAAAACGCTCGCGCCGCGCCGCGCCGCGAAGATCGCCGCTGGCAATCCAGCGCTGCCTGCGCCGATGATCAGATAATCCCATCGTTTGGCAGCGGCCTCGGCCGCACGTGCCTGGCGACCGATCGCAGTGGCTGCGGCGCTGGCGAGCGCTGAGCCGAGAAAAGTACGACGCTTCATTAAATCCCTCTATTTTGGTCAACAGACCGCGTGCGGGTCCCGGACTATCCAGCCGGCGCACGACCCCAGTATGCGATCGGAACGGGGGCTTGAATACCTACCGAATCTGGTAGTAGTGCGGATGACACCGAAGCACTAAAAAGGACTCGGACTGTGTGCGACAAAGGGTTGGTTCCGCAGCCAAATGATAATCAGGAGAAAAAATTGCTGCAACGTATGACATGCCGCCTGACGCTGGTCGGGCTCGCGATGATTCACGCTCCGCTGCTATTTGCGCAACAGGATACGGGTGGGCTGGAAGAAATCACGGTCACGGCCCGCAAGCAGGTTGAGACCCTGCAAGACGTCCCACTGACTGTCACGGCATTCAGCAAAGCCGACATCGAGCGCGCTGGTCTGAGATCGTTGACCGACATCTCAGCTTTCAGCCCCGGCTTGAACTATGGCGAGCAGGGTAGTCAGCGAGGTGGTCGTTCCGAGTCAGTGATTCGTTTCCGTGGTATGGACACTAACGACATCACACCGACTCGCGCGCTGGCCTCGGCCTTCGTGGACGGCATTTATGTGTCGGGAGGTCTGTCCAGCATCAGTCTCGAGGAAGTCGAACGCGTCGAAGTCATCAAAGGGCCCCAGAGCGCCTACTTTGGTCGCACGACATTCGGCGGCGCAGTGAACTTTATCACTCGCCAGGTTGGAGACGAGTTCGGGGGCCGCGCAGCGCTGACCATGGCCGAGGATGGCGAGTTCGATGTCACCGGCAGCATCGAGGGCCCGATCGTCACGGAGCGTCTGGCGGCACGGCTGACAGCGCGTTACTATACGCGGGATGGCCGTTTTCGCAGCGCGGTAGACGGCGGCCGTCTGGGTGCGGAAGAGACCAAGTCTGTCGACGGTACGGTTCGCTGGCGGCCGACGGACCAGTTTACGCTCAGCTTCCGCGCACACGTCGCAGAGGATGATGACGGACCGGCGACCACGTTTGCGTTGACGAGCGACTATCACAATTGCGGACCGTTCTTCCCAGGCGGTGTGACTTACATCTGCGGTGATCTGCCGATCGTCAGCCGCCCCAACACGAACACGATTCTTGATCCGGTTCCGTTCGACATCTATGTCAACAATAGCCGCAACAGCGAGGCGCTGACACGTGGGCCACAGCTCGATCATCTCGGACTGCGGCGCGATTCACATCAGTACAGCTTGAGCGGCGAGTGGTTACTGCCACGGGACCTGACGCTGTCCTTTGCGGGTTCCTATGGCTCTATTGCACAGCGGCGCATCATGGATCTCGATTTCACGCCGCGACAGATCTGGCTAGAGGCGCATTTCCAGGAGATGCTCGATCGCAGCGCCGAACTGCGGTTGTCGCAACGGCAGGATCGGCTGAAGTGGATGGTAGGCCTGTCATACTTCTCGCTAGATTTCTCCACTCCCAATGGCGCGTCGATTGGCTACCTCTATCCCAATGCCGCCTTTCCGATGGGCTTTTTCATCAACCAGACGGTTTCGACGACGTTTGTGGATACCAAGGCCGTTTTCGGTTCGGTCTCATACGATCTGACCGATCAATGGAATCTGAGTCTCGAAGCGCGCTACCAGCGAGACGAGACGGATCAGGGCACGGTCGGCAACACGGCGCTGAAGAAGAGTTACAGCAATTTTCTGCCGCGCGTCATTTTGCAATGGCAGCCGACGGACGAAACCAATCTGTACGTGACGTACGCCAAGGGTAACAAACCAGGCGATTTCAACAGCAACCTGATCGCACTCTCGCCGTCGCAAGCGGCTGAAGCACAGGCACAGACGGGCGCGACTACCTTTGTGGGTGAGGAAGAACTCAAGAACTACGAAGTCGGTCTGAAGCAGAGCCTGTTCGACCGACGCCTGCAGTTGAATGCCGCGATCTATTTCATGGACTGGCTCAACCAGCAGACACGCACGACCGCGGTGATCACTGATCTGACCAATCCTGCGGGCGTGCGAACGGTGCCGGTTACGATCGCCGCTGGTCAGACGTCGTTAAGCGGTCTTGAACTCGAGGCTCGCTGGCGCGCCACGCCTGAGCTTACGATTGGCACCACATTCAACTGGGCGAAGTCGGAGTACGACGAGTTCATCTGCGGCTTCTGCCAGCGCGTCACAGGTGTTAGTGACGTCGCCGGGAATGAGACGCCACGTTTCCCGGAGTTCTCCGGGACGTTGAGCGCCGACTACGTCGCGCCTTTCGGTGAATCGAGAGATTGGTTTGCGCGCGCCGACCTGATCTACACCGGCACTGCGTGGGACGAAGCGTTCAATCTCGCGCGTAATCCCGACTCGTTGCGGGCTAACTTGCGTGGTGGGGTCATCCTGGATCGCGTTCGGATCGAAGCGTTCGCCACCAACCTTTTTGATGATGACAACTATCAGTCCGCCGCAAGGTTCACGGACTTCACGCTGGGCAACTTCAACCTGAACAACTTCGTGACTAACGTCGTGCCGGCGGACCCGCGCAAGTTCGGGCTCAGAGTCAGCGTAGATTTCTAGCTACCCACAGGGAATACAATGAAAAGCCAATTTTTGTCGACACTAGCGATTGGTCTGTTGTTTGCCTCGAGTACCCAGGCAGATGAGACGCTGAAGTTCGATGTCAGCAAGTACTCGCAAGCTGTGACAGGTTGTGACGTATTGGCGGCCCATGCGGATGATCCACTGAGAGTCTCGCCGGGACTTAGCAAATCGCAGATGGACTTACCTGCCGCAATCGCTGCCTGTCAAGTTGCGGTCGCGAGAGACCCGTCGAATCCGCGCTTGAATTACCAACTAGGTCGTGTCTACGGCTACAGCGGACAAGGCGAGAAGGCGGTACCGTATCGGGATGTCGCATTGGCAACCGACTATCCCCAGGCGCTCTTCGTATATGGCTTGCTGCATCTCACTGGCATGAACAAGGCGACCAAAGATCCTTGCCTTGCTGGCGAACTGGTGCGACGTTCAGCGCTCTATGGACGGATCGCAGGACAGATCGGCTTCCCGTTCTGGTCGCTCAAAGGGGAATTCAAGGGTTGTGCGGTCAAGCAGGACCTGGAGGAAATGCAGCGGTTTCTCGCCGCGGCCGATCAGCAGACGAGCGACTTTTATCAGGAGACCGCCATCGAGCAGTTGCAGGACAAGATCAAAGCCCGAATGGGGAAGCAGAAGAAATGAGCAGCACCAGCATCAGTCGCCGCTGGGTGTTGGGTGCGCTGGCGGTTGCCGCGGCGGGGAGTCGCGCACACGCCAAAACTCTTTCCCGGTCGCAATGGGATCTGATTGTCGTCGGAGCGGGTACGGCGGGATTGCCGGCGGCCTTGTTCGCGGCGCGGCGCGGCGCGCGAGTGCTGTTGCTTGAAAAGGGCGACCAGTTAGGCGGCACGTTATGGTTCTCGGGCGGCCAAATGAGTGCGGCTGGCACACGCTTGCAGCGGGCGAAAGGGATCGACGATTCAGCGGCCGAGCACCTTGCCGACATCCTCCGCATCAGCCGCGGCACGGCCAATGCGGATGTCGTGCGACTCGCCGTCGAGAACGCCGCAGGCACACTCGATTGGCTGGAGTCGGCGGGACTCGAGTTCGGCGCGGATTTCCCGGTGCGAGGAACGGGGCACGAACCTTACAGCCGTGCGCGCGTCTGGGGGTCACCGGATCGCGGTCGTGGCATTTTGAGGGTACTCGAGCATGAGCTAACAACCGCACCCGAGTCGCTCAGCATTATGAAGGGAACCGACGTAGCAGAGCCGATACTCGATCGGCGCGGGGCAGTGGTTGGTGTGGTCGCAACAGACTTGGCCGGCGTCCGGCGCGATTTTCGCGCGCCGCATACCGTGCTCGCGAGCGGTGGATACATGGCCAATGCGCCGCTGTTTCAGTCGTTGAACGGCATTCCAAAATACCGCGCCGCCGGTTGGCCGTTGAATACGGGCGCCGGCGTGGAGATCGGGCGGGCGGCGGGGGGTTGGGTGCGTGGCAGCGAGAACTATCTGTGTGATTTCGGCAGCATTCCGATCGATCTGGAGTTGCCGAGCGCCGAGCTCGCGCGTTCCAACCATCACCCTGAGCGCCGACCGCCGTGGGAGATTATCGTCAATCGAGCTGGCAAGCGTTTCATTGCCGAGGACCAGCCCGGAGTCGATGGACGAGAACGGGCGCTAGTGAAGCAGCCGGATCACCGCTACTGGCTTGTTTTTGATGAGGTCATTCTGCGCGATGCGCCAGCGATGGTGCATGGCGCACCGCCGGGCGAGCTGCGTGACTGGACGACAGATGAGCTAGCCGACGCGTTCACGGTGGCACCTGCGTTCACGTCTGCCAACACGCTGGAAGAACTTGCAATCGTCGCCGGAATCGATCCAGCAGGTCTCGTGGCAACCGTCCAGAACTACAACGCGGGACAGGCGTCGGGGAGCGATGTGTTGGGCCGTCGCCATCTGCCACGTCCGATCGTGCAGGCGCCGTTCTACGCCATCCGCCATCAGGGCGGAACACTGATCAGCGTCGCGGGTCTTGCGGTTGACGGTCAGTTGCGTGTCACGAGACCGAATGGGGACGCTATCAAAGGGCTGTATGCCGCAGGCGAGCTGCTGGGTAACGGCACATTGTCTGGCCAAGCATTCTGCGCTGGGATGATGGTTACGCCTGCGCTGACATTCGGGCGCTGGTTGGGCGCAAACTTGCCATTCGGCAAGCGTGGCTGACCCGAGCCTTACCTGATGAATTCCAGCGCGCTTCGATCTAGCGCGCGAGATGCTACGATCCAGAACTCCCCAAGCCGGCAATCCGGAGCGGAATCATGGCCGACAGCAATGACCCTTCACGCAAGCACGGCGCGTCGCGGCGCGACGTGCTACGGGGCGCTGGTGCGGCGCTTGCCGCCGCGCCCTTGCTGACGAGTTGGAGCGGAGGCGTGCTCGCAGCGACGCCAGGCTAAGACCCATCGATGTCGCTGAACCTCTCGCCGGCGGAGCTGGCGAAATATCGCAATCCCTCGCTGTTGCAGCACATGTTTGCTGCGCAGCCGCTGGTCAAGCGTGAGCGCGCCAACGAGATCATGGACAAGCATGGCTTGAATGCACTCGTTGCCTGTACGCCCAAGAATGTCTACTACCTATCGAGCCACGACAACGCGTTCTACCACACGGGCATCGAGCACATGCTCTTTGCGGTGTTGCCGCGGCGGGAGGACGCGCCACCCGGGCTGATCATCTGAGGGGGGCGTTGCTGTACCACTTGGACTATCGACCGACGTGGATGGAATCGGTGGAGATATTCACGGCGCCAGCGCCGGTGGAGCGGTTGGCCGGCGGTGCCTTGCCATCGCAGCAAGGCTTGCGCGGCGATGCAGCGTCGGACTCGATGAAGGGCGACCCGCCGGCGATGCGGTACAACCGCAATCTGGTACGCAAAGGTGCCAGATTTTAAGATCGCGATCTTTTCCAGTTGGCCCTCGCGGCGGAATTCGCCGATAAGCCCGCGGCGTCGGCCTTGCATGCACTGAAGCGCACGTTGGTAGCCGCCGGTGTCGTCAAGGGCAGGGTGGGATTTGACGACGCGCGCGTGATCCCGTGGATGCAGGACGTGGGTCTCGATGGCCTCACCGGTGTCGATGCCGCGGACACCTTCAAGGAAGTGCGGATGGTGAAGTCCGCCAATGAGATCGTGCTACTGAAGGACGTATCGCAACGCTGTGAGTCGGCACTGGATGCGGCGATTGCGTCGCTACATGTTGGTCAGGCGATTGCGGACGTCGAAGTCGAGTACCGCAGGTCAATCGGTGCAATGGGTGGCGATACGCGCTGGCTGATCATCAACCAGGACGGGTTGAATTCCGGCCGGATCGAACGCGACAAAGTGATCAAGATCGACAGTGTCGGCGACTACAAAGGCTACGTTGGTGATATTGGTCGGTCGATCGTT
Source organism: Pseudomonadota bacterium (assembly GCA_016703895.1). Lineage (GTDB taxonomy): Bacteria > Pseudomonadota > Gammaproteobacteria > Steroidobacterales > Steroidobacteraceae > CADEED01. The sequence continues at coordinate 212,703 of JADJBE010000005.1, read as the reverse complement.
GTCGGCAATCCCAGCGACGAAACCGCTGGACGCAATGAGGCGAATGCCAAGGCGCTATCGACCGCCTACGCAGCCATTCGTCCGGGGATGCCATTTGAGGAGGTCTCCCGAATCGTGATGGACGTCATGCAGCAAGAGGGCTACAACGGCTTCGCCGCTGCACACAACGTGGGCATCGATCACACGGATCAGCCCAACTCGTTAGCCAACCCGACGCGCCGTCCGGAGCCGCTAAAATTCTCCGCAGGGACGGTGTTCACGATCGACGTGCCGTATCTCGAGATCGGCTACGGCTCGTCGCACGTCGAGGACATGATGGTTTGCACCGACAAAGGCGCCGTGCCGTTGTCGAGTGGCGATGTCAATCTGCGCGTGCGTAAAGCCTGATCTGTAGCGTTGAGCGCTGTCGGGCCTTCGTTCAATCGACGGCTACGCCTTTTCGATACGTGCTGTAAATATGCACGGGGATGTCGAGGTTGCCCAGGTGCTGAAGCATCAGTGGTTTCACGTCGTCCCATTGGAGGCCGCCAACGCCGGTGGCGAGCCGGGGCAGGGCAAGGCTGGCGAATTTCTCCTGCTCGGTGAGCTTGTGCAGCGCTTTCAGCGCGTGGCTCACATGGGTCAGCGATGCGCGACCCGGTTTGCCGCCGTGGTGCCCCTCGACACCCTCCTGGGTAAACAAGTTCACGACCATCACACCATCGGCGCCCATCCAAGTCCACAGATCACCAGGCTTGGGGTGGTAGGTCTGGCAATAGTGGCGGAAGTCTTTGTAAAGTGCGGGCCATTGCTCGCGCAGACTCAACGCCAAGCCTTGCGAGAACGGGTCGTTAGGTGCAACGCCATGCGCAATGGCGGCAGCTTTCGACAATAATAGGTCGCCTTCGACTTCTTTGAGCATGCAAAATCTCCCTATAGCGGTCTATATTGCAGCATGTTTCGCTGCCTGTCGCGTCGGGACATGTCCGCACGCCATAGGTAGCGACCGCAAGGAGCTCGCGCCTCCGTGGTGGAACGCGAGCTAGCGCGCGTCTGGCCCCTCGACGGCCAAGCTGTCGGTACCCCGATTACCGGCGATCGCACCGATCTGCCATTGCTTGCCGCTGCGAACCAGTAGATACACTTCACTGAACTGGTCACTACGTTGTTTGCCGTTGCGCTCGACGGTCTTGCTGGCAATCCGTGCCCAAACAGTGGCAAGGTCGCATTCGGCGTGCGTCTGTTCGACCGTTGCCACCCGGTCATAACTCTTAGTGGCGCCAAACAACACGGGGCCGACGGTCCGCCAATGGTTCTTCAAGTCGCTGGTCATGCTGTCGGCGCCGGTTGTCGCGCCCGCATGGGCCGCACGCAACGTGTATTGCATCGAACCGTTCGCGAGCATCGCCAGCGCGGTGTCCAGTTTGCGATCGCTGATCGACTTGTTGAAGGCCACCACGACAGCCGCGGGCGTGGGTTCCGCGCCATGTGCCGTGGCTACCAATACAATCAGCAATAGCGGCAGCCATATGGTCTTGTTATTCATTAGTTCACCTCGATCGAATACACCCGACAGTTTAGCGCGAACCAATCACTGTTGGCGCCAGCCAGATGGCCACGAGGAGGATAGCGCTACCAATTGCATGGATGCGCAGTGTCGATTCAATTGCGGCTTTGAGCCGCTCGCGCGAAGTGTCGGACGTTTTGTCTGCAGTTCGATCGTTTGCGATGATATTCGAGCCGGCGTTGCTGCCTGCCATGAGCGACAGTAGGGCCGCCAGTGCGGCCAGCGGATGCAGCAATTGCCAAGCGATCCCGGCCAATATCGTTGTCGCCGCGACCACATGCAGCAGCACGTACAGGCGGCGAGTATTGGCGACGCCGACTCTCACCGGCAAAGTGAACTTGCCCGCAGCACGGTCGGCGGCTATGTCGGGCACTGCGTTGACTAGTAGTATCGCTGTTACCCAGCAGGCAATTGGTGCGGACAATAAGAGCAAGTCATTGTCGAACCTGCCGCCCTGTAAGCAGGCGGCGCCGCAAAATGGCAGCACACCGAACGCGAGCGCAATCGTGCTCTCGCCCCACCCTCGGGAGACAAGGTTGACTGGCGGTAGGGAGTAGAGCGCAGCGAAACTGACGCCGGCGACGCCCATGGCCAGAACCCACGGGCCTTTCAGGGCGAACAATGCAATACCGACGCCCGCTGCCGCGAGCAACAGGAGTCCGCCCCAACGCTGCATCTGGGCGCTACTCAGCACTTCATTCTGGATGAGGCGCGAGCCGCCTGTGTAGGGATAGATTCGTCCGGTATTGCTGCGATCAGCTCCGGACTGATCATCAGCGACATCATTGAGCACGTTTGCCGCCGAATGGACGAGCAGAGTGGCGAGCGCCGCGAGTGCGGCAGCCAGCCAATCCATCTCGCCACTCCCACGAGCGCCGGCGGTCGTACCCACCAGTACCGGTGCAAGCGAGGCAACCAGAAACGCGGGGCGCGTGGCCACAAGGTACCGCTTGAGTAGCCGTTCGACAGATTGCCCGCCCAGCAGCGCGAGATTGGGTTCCGGGCCCATTGTCATGCAGTCACTATTGCGATTTGCATGCCACCTGTCAATCAATCTGCTGCGTGCGCTTGCAGCGTCATGCAGGTACGCTCTTGTCCCTATGAATATCGCGAAAGTTGACAGCAAGTTCTTGGCTGCTTTGTTCGTCGTGCTGTGTATGACGGCACCTGCTGCCCATGCTGCTGAGCCAACGATTTCGTCTGACGCAGACTGGCCAAGCTTCGGTCGAGACGTCGGTGGTAGTCAGTACTCGCCGCTTGCGCAGATCACGGTCGCCAACGTTGGCAAGCTACGCCAGGTCTGGGTACACAAGTCGGGTGACTTTATCGACAAGCCGTCCCCGCTGGGCACCTCATTGCAAGTCGTACCGATCCACGCCAATGGCACGCTCTATGTCTGCACGCCGCTCAATCGGGTGCTGGCGCTCGACCCGGCAACGGGTACCGAGCGCTGGGCGTTCGATCCGCACCAACCGCAGTCCGATACTAACAAGCCACTCGCTACGGAGAAAGTGCAAGCGTCCAACTGCCGCGGCGTGGCTTACTGGCAAGCGTCGTCTACAGCCGATCAGCGCTGCATGCGACGCGTGTTTCGGCAGGACAGGCTGGCGCGTGTGTATGCAATAGATGCTGATACGGGGCGCGTCTGCCCGGACTTCGGCGCCGCCAAGGGTCACCCGGGATACGTTTCCCATCGCGACTACGAGAACCATGGAGAGGCCGTATTTGGCTCTGGCGCGCCACCGCTCGTAGTGGGTGACTTGGTGGTCAGCGCAATCGGCACCAACGACGGTTTGCAGAACGCGGCTGATGGCATGGTGCGCGCGTTCGATGCGCGCACGGGCGAGCTCCGTTGGGAGTTCAATCCAATCCCCGCGGCGCAAAGAGCCCGCACCGGTGCTGCTAACACCTGGTCGACGATTAGCGCGGATTCCGCCAATGGCCTCGTGTTCGTGCCTACCACAAGCCCATCGACCGATTACTACGGCGGTGGCCGCACATTTGATATTCCGCTGGCGGATTCCATCGTTGCGTTGCATGCGGCGAGCGGCAAGGTGGCTTGGTCGTTTCAGACTATCCGTCATGATCTGTTTGATTACGATCTCGTGGGGCACCCCCTGTTAGTCGATATTCTGAAGGGCGGCAAGCGCGTGCCGGCGGCAATTCTGCAAACCAAGATGGGCTGGCTGTTCGTATTCGATCGACTCACGGGAGCGCCTCTGTGGCCGATCCGTGAGCAGCCGGCGCCGAATAGCGACGTGCCCGGTGAAAGTAGCGCCGCCACACAGCCGGTACCGGTCGGCATTGCGCCTTTCGCCAGACAAACACTAAGTCGCGACGAGTTGTTTGGCTTCACACCGATCGACCGCGCCTGGTGCCAGCGCGAGTTTGACAAGATGCGCTACGATGGTCTCTACACGCCGCCCTCAGAGCAGGGATCCCTGCTGTTTCCATCGGCACTGGGCGGCGGCAACTGGGGTGGCGCAAGCTATGACCCAGCGTCTAATCTGCTGGTGATCAAGGCTGAGAACCTGGCGACGCGCTTGCGCATCGTACGCAAAGTCGACATGGCAGCCGAGGATGCGACACCAGGCAAGGACTATCTCACTCGTCCGCTGCAGGGGACTCCCTATCGCATCGAAGGTGAGCTGTTCACCTCACCGCTGGGTGCACCGTGCACGCCGCCGCCCTGGGGAACACTCGCCGCGATTGATATGGATACGGGCAAGTTGCGCTGGCAGCAGCCCATCGGTCAAGTGGCGCGCGCGGGTATCACGGTGCCCGAATCGCTTGGGTGGGGCTCGCCTAACATCGGCGGACCAATCTCGACGGCGGGTGGCGTGGTGTTTATGGCCGCCACCATGGACGGCAAGATTCGCGCGTTCGACATCCGCTCCGGTCGCAAGCTATGGGAAGCGTCGCTGCCCGCTCCGGGCATGGCGGTGCCGATGACCTACCGGGTTGGCAAACGGCAGTTTGTTGTCATTGCGGCCGGCGGCAACTCGCGTGTAGGGACGAAGCTGGGCGACAGTCTGGTTGCGTTTGCATTGCCGGAGGCGTGAGTGGTGACCACACTGGTCAGTCAAGAACAAATTGGTTTCGCGCTGCAGCTTGCGGATCAGGCGGCAGAAATCGTGCGCGCTCGATTTCGCCAGCCGTTCAGCTTCGAGGCCAAGTCTGACGCCAGTCCGGTGACCGAGGTGGATCGGGCGGTGGAAGCAGCCTGCCGCGCAAGTGTGGCGGCCGAACGGCCACAAGAAGGCGTGATTGGTGAAGAGTACGGGCCTGATCGGCCGCAGGCGGCGTGGCAGTGGATCATCGATCCGATCGATGGCACGCGTGCCTTTATGGCAGGTCGTCCGACCTTTGGCACCCTCATTGCGCTGGCTTTCGAGGGTCGGCCGGTCCTGGGCGTGATCGATCAGCCCATCGTGCGTGATCGCTGGCTTGGTGTATTGGGTCGCGCCACATTGTTTAATGGCGTTGCGGCAGTCGTTAGGCCCTGCGCAAAGCTTGGCGACGCGGTGGTTGGTACGACAAACCCCGAACTCTTTCCGGTTGATGAAGCCCGCCGCTGGCGCGATTTGCAAGCGGCAACTGGGAGCCGGATCTACGGCGGTGATTGCACGATCTATGGCGCGCTCGCCAGTGGCTGGCTCGATGTCGTATGCGAGCGCGGTTTGCAACTATACGACTTCGCAGCACTCGTGCCGGTGATCGAGGGAGCGGGCGGTTCGATGACCGATTGGAGTGGTGCGCCGCTCACGACCACGAGTCATGGCCATGTGCTCGCGGTTGGGGATCGCAGCCTGCTGCCGGAGTTACTCGGCTTGTTAGCCCGCTAAATCACGGCGTCAGTCGGACCGTAACCACACACCGCTGGTGAGCGTCGTGGCGAATGCCGCGCCGATCAGCCCCGCATCGGCCCGTAGTTCGCCGACACGCACTGGGCAACGACTCGCGATTTCGGTGGCCAGCTGTGGGTGATCCTCGGTGATGCCACCACACAAAATGATGAGATCGGGCCAGAGCAGCGCGTGCAGTCGGTCGACCACCAGATTGAGCTGCTGCAGCCAGTCGCTCCACGACAGTTTCCCTGTCATGCGGATACGCGCGGCGGCGCGCAACTCGGCCTCCTCACCATCAACCTCCAGGTGTCCAAGCTCGGTATTCGGCACTAACTGTCCGTCGACGAAGAGTGCGCTGCCGATCCCTGTGCCCAGCGTCATCACCAGTACGGTGCCGCGCACATCGCGACCCGCACCAAACTGTAGTTCGGCCAAACCAGCGGCGTCGGCATCATTCAATGCGACTGCTTTGCGGCCCAATCGATTTGCGGCGGTTTTCGCCAGCGGATGACCTATCCAGGCGTCGGCGACGTGCGCAGCGGTACGTACGACACCGGACTTGACGACGCCCGGAAAGCCAATGCCCACCGCCAAGCTAGCGCGCTGCTCCGGCAACGCCGATTCAATCGCTGCGTACATTGCATCGATGGAGGACATGGCGGGCGATCGAACCCTGCGTCGTTCGCTCGCCAGGCTGCCGCGCTCCAGATCAACGAGCGCGCTTTTGATGGACGATCCGCCAATGTCAACACCGATTGCGCAACGATTCATGGGGTGGAGCTCACAAAGCCTGCAAAGAACTGTTCCGAGCGACCGCTGCAGTACCCGCAGCGGCTCTTGATTGCCTATCATACGCGCCCTGATCCCGGTGCTCCGCACCGGCCGTATCGGTGGCCAGAACTCAAGACAGGCAGGACGACCGCGTGGACAGTAGCGAGCAGAGAAGATTTTCGGACCAGGTATTGAATCCCCGCGCATCGCTGCAGCCGGGCACGTTGCGTTTTGCGATGCTGGAGCGACTGACCCGGTCACTAGGCAAAGACCCTGACACTGCGACGCCGCGCGATGTCTATGACGCATTGTCACTGTGCGTCAGAGAAGAGCTGACGGCCCGCTGGCTGGCGACGCAACGGCGAGTGGCGCGGGCCCATGTAAAGCGGGTTTGCTATCTGTCGGTGGAGTTCTTGCCGGGGCGTACGTTGACCAACGCGCTGTCGAGTCTCGATGCGGACTTCGTCGCCGAGGCGCGTGCGGCTGTTACCACGCTTGGACTCGACTTCGACGAACTCGTCGCGCTCGAAGTGGATCCCGGTCTCGGCAATGGGGGTCTCGGGCGACTCGCCGCTTGCTTCCTCGATTCGCTGGCCACTCTGCAGTATCCCGCTGTCGGCTATGGCATCCGTTACGACTATGGAATATTTACCCAGACCATTGGTCCGGATGGCGCGCAGCATGAGCAGGCGAGTACTTGGCTGCGATTGCGCAACGTTTGGGAAACGCCGCGCTCCGACGCGCGCTACGTGGTCCGCTTCGGTGGTCGCGTCGCCGCGCAAACGGACCCGGAGGGCAAGGAGCGGCGCGTCTGGGTGGAGACGCAGGACATCCTGGCCGTCGGCTTTGCTCAATTAGTACCGGGTAACCGCAGTCCCACCGTCAATCACCTGCGACTATGGTCCGGCCGTGCTATCACGCCGTTCCATATCGAGGACTTCAATGCTGGCAACCATGCGGCCGCTGTTGAGGACCAGGTGGCGGCAAAGAACGTGTCGCGCGTGTTGTATCCCGATGATTCCACGCCGCAGGGCAAGGAGCTGCGCTTCAAGCAACAGTATTTCTTTGTGAGCGCCAGCGTGCAGGATTTGCTGGCGAACCATATTGCTGAAGGGCGATCGCTGGCGGATTTACCGGATTCGGTTGCATTGCAGTTGAATGACACGCATCCGGCGCTAGCGATTCCGGAGCTGTTGCGCCTGTTGCTCGACGTGCATGACCTGGATTGGACGCTAGCCTGGGGAATCAGTTGCCAGCTGTTCGGCTATACCAATCACACGTTGTTGCCGGAAGCACTCGAGACCTGGCCCGTGGCGTTCTTTGAACGTTTACTACCGCGCCATTTGGAGATCATCTATCGCATCAACGGCGAATTCTTGCTGGAAGTGGAGCGACGCTGGCCGCACGACGACGCTGCCAAGAGCGCGTTGTCGTTGATTGCCGAGGGCTACGGTCGACGCGTACGCATGGCACATCTTGCCGTTGTGGGTAGTCACAAGGTCAACGGCGTTGCGAAGTTGCATTCGGAGTTAGTACGCAAGACCGTGTTCGCCGGCTTTGCTGCCCTGTATCCGGAGCGCTTCACCAATGTCACTAACGGTATCACGGTGCGCCGCTGGTTGAAGCAATCTAATCCAGGGCTGTCGCAGCTGCTGACAGAGCGCTTAGGGGCGGCCTGGGAAAACGATCTAGAGGAACTGGAGCGGCTGGTCGGTTCCGCCGAGGATCCGGAATTCCGGGCGCGCTTTCGCGACATCAAGCTCGCGAACAAGCGGCGGCTGGTTGCGGAAATCGACGCGCGGACCGGCCTCGATGTGTCGCTGCACTCGCTATTCGACGTGCAAGTGAAGCGGATCCACGAATACAAGCGTCAACTGTTGAATCTCTTGTATGTGGTGACGCGCTATCAGCGTATCCGTGCCAACCCGCAACTGGATGTCGTGCCTAGAACCGTGATGTTCGCGGGCAAGGCGGCGCCGGGCTATTTTTTGGCGAAGTTGATCATCCGTTTGATCAACAATGTTGCCACCGTCATCAATCAGGATCCTGTGACCCAAGGCAAATTGGCGTGCGTCTTTCTGCCTGATTACGACGTGTCGCTGGCACAGAAGATCATGCCGGCCGCAGATCTATCGGAGCAGATCTCGACGGCTGGCATGGAAGCGTCTGGCACCGGCAACATGAAGCTGTCCCTCAATGGGGCGCTGACGATTGGCACACTTGACGGCGCGAATATCGAGATTCGCGATGCGGTAGGCGAGGAGAATATTTTCATCTTCGGCCTGACGGCGAGCGAGGTCGCCGACGTGAAATCACGTGGCTATCGCCCACGCGACTACCTCGTCGACAATCCGGAATTGCAAGCAACTCTCGAATTGATTCGCAGCGGGTTCTTCAACCCCCGTCAACCCGAGGCGGCGCAGCCGATCATCGATCGACTGCTGGGTGACGATGAGCCGTACCTGGTGTTGGCGGACTTTGCCGCATACTGCGCGGCACAGGAGCGCGTCGACACGCTATATCGCGACCCCGATGAATGGAGTCGGCGAGCGATTCTCAATTGCCTCAGAATGGGGCCGTTCTCGTCAGACCGGAGTATTCGCGAGTATGCCGAACGGATCTGGAATATTCGGCCGGTGATCTGAGCAGGAGCCCTTAGGTTTGCACGCGCGCCTGACCGAATTTGATCTGCATCTCTTTAACGAGGGTAAACACTACGCGCTCTACCATAAGTTCGGGGCGCACCTTGCTAGCGAGGGTGGGCAGTCGGGGACACGATTCGCAGTCTGGGCGCCGAACGCGACGAGTGTCAGCGTCGTGGGGCCATTTAATGCGTGGGACGGTCGCGCCAATCCGATGCGTCCGTGTCAGTCATCCGGCGTCTGGGAATTGTTTGTTGCCGATGTCGGCGTTGGTAACGAGTACAAGTACGAGATCAAGTCACGCAACGGCGCGCTGTTCTTAAAGGCGGATCCGGTCGGCTTTGCGATGCAGTTGCGGCCTGGAAACTGTTCTGTTGTTAGCGACCTGAGCGGCTATGAATGGTCCGACGATGCGTGGTTGCAGCGACGCGCAGCCTGCAATCCGTTGCGAACGCCGATCAGCATCTACGAGCTGCATCTCGGGTCGTGGCAGCACGTGGCAGGCCGCAGCCCGCCGTTCCTGACGTGGGCGGAAGCGGCTGAGCGCGTGATTCCCTACGTCCTTGAACAGGGATTCACGCACATTGAGCTGATTGGTGTGGCCGAGCACCCGCTGGACGCATCCTGGGGCTATCAAGTGGTCGGTTACTTCGCACCGACTTCGCGCCATGGCTCGCCGCAGGACTTCATGTGCTTCGTCGACCGCTGTCATCAGGCCGGGCTGGGCGTGTTGCTCGACTGGGTGCCGGCACATTTCCCCAAAGACGCGCACGGGCTGGCGGAGTTCGATGGCACGGCTCTCTACGAGCACGCCGACCCGCGCCAGGGTGAGCATCGCGACTGGGGCACCCACATTTTCAACTACGGCCGCCACGAAGTGCGGAACTTCCTGATTGCGAACGCGCTGTACTGGCTCGACTATTACCATCTCGATGGTTTGCGCGTCGATGCAGTCGCGTCGATGCTGTATCTGGACTACAGCCGTGAGGCCGGTGACTGGCTGCCGAATCGTAATGGCGGCCGCGAGAATCTTGAGGCGATCGAGTTCCTGCGCGAATTCAATACGGTTGCACACGGCCAGTATCCGGGTCTGCTGACAATCGCGGAGGAGTCGACCGCCTTCCCTGGCGTGACGACGCCGGTCCATGCGGGTGGTCTGGGCTTCAATTTCAAATGGAACATGGGTTGGATGAACGATACGCTGCGGTACTTCGCCAAGGACCCCGTGCACCGCTCGTTTGAGCACGGCTTGATCACTTTCTCGTTCATGTATGCATGGTCAGAGAACTTCATTCTGCCGATCTCCCATGACGAAGTCGTGCACGGCAAGCGCTCGCTACTTGACAAAATGCCCGGTGACCAGTGGCAGCAGCGTGCCAACTATAGACTTTTTGTCGGCTTCATGATGGCGCATCCGGGCAAGAAGCTGTTGTTCATGGGGCAGGAGTGGGGCCAGTGGGCCGAGTGGAGCGAAGCGCGCAGTCTCGATTGGCACCTGTTAGCAGAGGCCAATCACAGGGGACTACAGCGGTTGGTCCGCGACCTGAATCGCATTTGTCTGCACCGCGCGTCATTGCACGGCTCGGACGCGGATCGTAACGGCTTTCGCTGGATTGACTTGCACAATTCTGCGGAAAGTTTGTTTGCGTTCCTGCGGCTTGCAACTGCGCCGGATGCTGGCGAACCACTCGTCTGTCTCTTCAACGGCACCCCAATACCTCGTAACGACTATTGGGTTGGTGTGCCGCGCGCTGGGCGGTACACGGTGATTATGGATACTGACGCCGAGATCTATGGTGGGTCCGGGTACCGCTCGCAGACAGATCTCTATACAGTGGAGCGCCCGTGTCACGGCTTGCCATTTGCGCTCCGCGTGCAGATGCCGCCGCTGGCCGCGCTGCTCCTGGAGCCGCATGATGGCTGAGCGTTTCGAGGCAAGACCCGGCGCAGCACTTCCGCTCGGTGCGTCGCTGACGCCCAATGGCGTGAACTTCGCGGTGCATGCGCAGCATGCCGAAGAAGTCGTTGTCTGCATTTACAAGGCGGATGGTCAGACAGAGACTGCGCGCTACACACTCACGGGTCGAGCGGGGCATGTGTGGCACGGTGTCGTGCCTACGATCCATGCAACCGCGGGTACGCTCTATGGGTTGCGTGCCACCGGTCCGTTCAGCCCGGAGGACGGCCATCGGTATAATAGTGCGAAGTTGTTACTCGATCCGAGCGCCCGTGAGGTGGTCGGGCAGGTGATCTGGCAACCACCCGTGCTGGATGTCGAGCCCAGTCCAGGCGAATACCGTCGCTCTGACGCGCGCAACCCCAGTGGACCGTTCAGCGCTGACAGCGCGCCGTTTGTGCCGCGCTGTCGTGTGATTGATCCGGCGTACGATTGGCAGGGGGACCGGTCGCCAGCCACGCCTTGGCGTGACACGTTCATCTACGAGCTGCACGTCAAGGGTTTCACGCAGCTGCATCCGGACGTGCCGCCGGCATGGCGCGGCAAATACCTCGGTCTCACGGCCCCGGCGGTGCTCGACCACCTCAAGAAGTTGGGCGTCACGGCGGTTGAGCTCATGCCGGTGCAGTCATTTGCCAGTGAGCAGTTTCTGGCGGCGCGGGGTCTCAGCAACTACTGGGGCTATAACCCACTGGCGTGGAGTGCACCGGAGGCGAGTTATGCGGTTGAGGACCCGGTGCGCGAGTTTCGCGACATGGTCCGTGCGCTGCATGGTGCGGGTATCGAGGTGATATTGGATGTGGTTTACAACCACACCGCCGAAGGCGGCGATCGCGGTGCCACGCTCAGTTGGCGAGGTCTCGACAATCGCAGCTACTACCGGCTACTGCACACTGACAAGCGGCAGTTCGAGAATATCACCGGCACTGGCAACACCGTTGCGATTGACCAGCCAGCCGCGCTCGATTTGGTGCTGACAAGTCTGCGCTATTGGGCCGAGGAGATGCATGTCGATGGCTTCCGTTTCGATCTTGCGCCGGTACTCGGGCGGGACTCTGGCGGCTTCAATTCCAACGCGCCTTTTTTTGCGGCGTTGCGTGCTGATCCAGTGTTGGCTTACGTGAAGCTCATCGCAGAGCCCTGGGATATCGGCTTTGGTGGCTATCAACTGGGTAACTTCCCCAACGGCTGGTCGGAGTGGAACGATCGGTATCGCGACACGGTCCGCGCTTATTGGCGCGGCGATGGTCGCCTGCTCGGCTCGTTGGCCGAGCGGTTTTCCGGTTCCAGCGACTTGTTTCGGCACGCAGGCCGACGGCCGACCGCGAGTATCAATTACCTTGCTGCGCATGATGGCTTCACCCTGCACGACGTGGTCTCCTACGATCACAAGCACAACGAGGTCAATCTCGAAGAGAACCATGATGGTCACGCTGACAACTTGAGCTGGAACTGCGGCGTGGAGGGCGAAACAGACGATCCACGCATCATCGCGCTGCGGAATCGTCAGGTCCGCAATATGCTGACGACTTTGTTTTTCTCGCAGGGCGTGCCAATGCTTCTGGCCGGTGATGAGTTTGGTCGCACACAGCGTGGCAATAACAACGCCTATTGTCAGGACAACGACATCAGCTGGGTTGATTGGTCGCAGGCCAAGCGCAATACCTCGTTGGTCGACTTTGTGGCGCGGCTCGCCAAGCTGCGTCGCGAGCGCACCGAGCTGCGGCGCGACACGTTTCTGAAGGGGTCTGTGCTCGCCAGCCATTCGCGCGATGTGCTCTGGTGGCACCCGCAGGGCCATGAAATGAGGGAATCCGACTGGCACGATCCGTATCAGCGCAGCTTCGCCATTGGCATCGGTTCGCGTGATACGAGCAGTGACTTGTTGTTACTTTTGAATCCGACCGGCGATCCGTGTGAGTTCACGTTGCCGGTACCGACGGTGTCGCGCAGCTGGCAGGTGCTCATTGACACCAGCCAGGAAGGGATTGATCAGTCGCCAGCTTTGGTAAAGTTGCTGCCGATGTCTGGTGCGCCAACGCTCGCGCCCCGTTCGCTCATGGTCCTCACGCAAGCAGCGGGCCGGCAGGTTGGCGCTTGAACACAGCTGCGATTGACGAGCTGGCTCGCCTACGAGGAGTCGGCGAAGCGTTTCATGACTACCGCGGTGAATTGCAGCACTTCTCGCTGGCGACCAAGGCAGCGTTGCTGCGTGCGATGGGAGTACCGGTTGACGATCCCGTGGCGCTCGAGGCAGCGCTGGCGTCGGCGCGGCGAGCACGTTGGCAGCGATTGGTAGAGCCGACCGTCGTCTCGCGACCACAGTCTGGTGGGATCGCGGTCGTGACGCGGGCGGATGAGGACTGGATCACGCTGCAATTCGAGATTCACGTACAGGACGGCGGGCGGCATGACGGCGCCGTCGTCATTCGAGAGCTTGCGGCACTTGAACGCCAAACGATCGACGGCGTGCTCTATGTGCGACGCAGTTTGCCGCTGCCGACCGATCTGCCGCTGGGGTATCACCGCCTTGTAGTCAGGGTCGGCGACCATGCGCCGGTGGAGACCCGGTTGATCGCAGCGCCGGCGTGCTGTTTCCAATATGGTGAAAAGCGCAGTGGTGTTAGTGGCGTTTTTGAGCACGGTGGCAAGCGAGGTTGGGGCATCGCGGTCCAGCTCTATGCGCTTCGATCAGCTGACAACTGGGGCATCGGCGACTTTCGTGATTTGTTAGGCTTGGTGGAACGGGCAGCTGCGACCGGTGCGGACTTTATCGGCCTGAACCCATTGCACGCGCTGTTTCCTGCGAATCCGGGCCATTGCAGCCCGTACAGCGCCTCCAGCCGGCTCGCCTTGAACGTGTTCTACATCCAGCCGGAAAGTCTGCTGGAGTTTGCGCAGTGCGACGCCGCGCAGTTGCGGTTTAGCGATGCGGCATTCCAGCAGCAGTTAAGAGCTGCACGCGCGGCGACCCAGGTGGACTATGTCGTGGTTGCATCGCTCAAGCTCGAGTTGCTGACCGTTCTCTATCGAGATTTTTGCAGCCACTACCTGGCTGGCGAGAGTGTGCGCGGGCGAGCATTCCAGTTGTTTGTCGCCGAGCGAGGCGAGGATCTGCGCCGCCAGGGTCTATTTGATGCACTGGATGAGTTTTTCCGTCTGCGACGCGGCCGTGAATCCGGTTGGCGCAACTGGCCATCGGAGTATCACAGTGTCTCATCGCCCGCCGTCCAGGCCTTTGCTATCGAGCAGGCGGACCGAGTTCAGTTCTATATGTGGTTGCAGTGGGTAGCGACGGAGCAACTTGCGGTTGTGCAACAGCGTGCGCGCGAGCTGGGTATGTCGATCGGTCTATATAACGACTGCGCCGTTGGAGCTGATGCAAGCGGCGCTGAGGTCTGGGGCAATCGCGATGTGTTTGCGGTGGGTGTGTCGATCGGCGCTCCACCGGACCGTCTGGCGCTCAAGGGCCAGGACTGGGGGCTACCACCGCAGGATCCTGGCCTGCTAGAGGCCCGCGCATTCGAGCCGTTCGCTGCGTTGCTGCGCGCGAACATGCGCAACGGTGGCGCGCTGCGCCTGGACCATGTCATGGCGTTGTTCCGGCAGTGGTGGGTGCCCGCGGGCCACGCCGCACGTGATGGCGCCTATGTCCACTACCCACTCGACCTGCTCATGGCGATTATTGCCTTGGAGAGCGTCACGCAACGAGTGGTCGTGATCGGCGAGGATCTCGGCGTGGTGCCCGATGAAGTACGCCGGGCCATGGCAGAGTTTGGCGTCTACCAATACAAAGTGCTGTTGTTCGAAAAAGTCGGCGACGCGTTTCGCGCGCCATCCCACTATGAGCCTCGCGCTCTGGCGACCGCCACGACGCACGATCTGCCGACTTTGCGATCCTGGTGGCAGGGCGACGATATTCGTTTGCGTGAGCGACTGGCGCTGTACCCTGCCGCAGAAGTGGCCTGGGAGCTGGCCGAGGAACGCCGGCGCGATCGCGAGCAGTTTCTGCAGGCGCTGAGCGAGGCGCAACGCTTACCGGCAGCGCCACGGCAAGGCGATGACCCTTATTCGGATTCGCTGGCGGACGCCGCGCATGGATTTCTGGCGACCAGCCGTGCTGCGCTCGTTGCCGTGCAGGTCGAAGATTTGCTGGGCATGATCGAACCGGTGAACGTGCCGGGCACCAGTACGGAATACCCCAATTGGCGCCGCAAGTTGCCCGTAACGATCGAAGCGTTGTTTGCTCGGCCGGATATCGATCGCTCGTTGCGAGACCTCAGCCGCCTACGCGCGATTTAGCTTATTTTTGCCGCGTCGCGTAGCGACTGGATCATCGAGGTCTTGAGCAGGAACTCACGTGCCAGCTTGGGGTCCGCCGCGGTGCGCATGAACTCGTCTTGCCGTTTACGCTGCACGTCAGGATCTTTCGTCTCGAGCAGCTTCTTGTTATTGATGGTGTGCTCCTGCACCACATGCATGCAGATCAGGCGCCGCTGTTTGTCATAGAGATCGAGTTCCTCGTCGACATCGGCACCTTCATGAATCCGTGACAAGCGGCCAGCCAGGTTGTATGCATCGTGAATGCCGCCGTTCATGCCCATGCCGCCCAACGGGTTGTTGATGTGCGCAGCATCGCCGGCGATCAACACACGGCCGCGCCGGTACGTCTTTGCCACCCGCTGATGGACGCGGTACAGCGTTCGATGGCCGATCTCATAGGGTTCGGAATGCGGTGCCATATGCTGCAGGCGATCCTGAATCCAGGCGTCTGACAAAAACAACGAATCATCGGTGTTGTTAGGGTCGGTGGGAATCAGCACTCGCCACAGACTCGTGGTCTTCAGCAAGACAAGCCACTCGTCCGGGTCTGACACGTAGTTGACGAGCGACAGCCGATCGAACTTGGTCTCGAGCGGAAATGGCGTGGAAGCGACCAGGAACTTCTCCGGATAGGTAAATCCTTCGAAGCTGATCGCCGTTGCTTTGCGTACGTTGGAGTCGGCACCGTCGCAGCCGAGCAAGAAAGACCCATCGATGATCTGCTCGCCTTGCGACGTCCATACCAGGACTTCGACGCCATGACTGTCCTGATGGACGCCCTTGACAGAATGGTCCAGCAGACAGGTGGCGGTCGGGTATTCGCGCTGTAGTTTGTCCCAGACAAGCTGCGTCATGCGCCACTGCTCGGTCTGGACTCGATACGGGTGGCGGGTGTCGGCCTGCAACGCTGCCAGGTCGAATTCAGCGATCGCACCGGTACGTCGGTCGCGGAACTGGTAGCGGTCCGCGATCAATCCTAGATCGATGATCGCCTGTGCGATACCCAGCTCTGACATCATGTCCATGGTGGGCGGATGCCAAGTGGAAGCCCGCAAGGTCTTGGGCAACTCCTGACCGCTTTCCAGCAGTGTGACGGGAATGCCGCGTTGTGCGAGATACAGCGCAGCAGTACAGCCAACGGGCCCTGCGCCGGCGATGATGACAGGCTTTTCGATACGCATAGCGCCTGAGTCTAGCCGAAGGCGAGGGCGTTGCGGTCACAGCAGTCCATAATGTCCGTTCTTTAGCCGCAGAGCAGTGGGGTGGGCATGGGCCAACGAACCGGAAAGCTGCTGCTGAGCTGCGTGCTGTGTCTAACCGCGATTGGCGGCGCGCGTGCAGATCGGGGTTTGAGCGAGACCGTCGTTCTGCAGCAGCGGCTCGACTCGTTAGTGGCGGGCGCTGCTGGCGTGGCGGTGGCGGGGATTGTGGTGGTTAGGTCAGGCGCGAATGGCGAGCAGCTCGTCGCGACTAGCGGGTGTGCCCGCTTTGAGACCGGCGGTAAGCTTTGCCGGCGACCGCTGTCTGGCGATCAACTGTTGCGAGTCGCCTCAATATCGAAGTTGTTTGTCGCAGTGGCGATCCATCGGCTGGTCGAATCCGCAACGCTGCGTCTCGACGATGATGTGT
This sequence comes from Pseudomonadota bacterium, assembly GCA_016703895.1. Classification (GTDB taxonomy): domain Bacteria; phylum Pseudomonadota; class Gammaproteobacteria; order Steroidobacterales; family Steroidobacteraceae; genus CADEED01. The sequence continues at coordinate 195,987 of JADJBE010000005.1, read as the reverse complement.
CGCGCCACCTGGGATACGAGCTACGCAATCCGGACTATGTGCAGCATCCCATCACGATCGCGCATTTGTTGTCTCATACTTCCTCGTTGCGCGACGGTGAACGCTATTGGATCGCGCATCCCGGTACGCTCGCGGTACTGCTGGCGGACGCTGATCGCTTCGATCCACTGGCTGCACCTGGCAAGCACTATGAGTACGCCAACATCAACTATGGCGTGTTGGCCGCGGTTCTCGAACGCGTGAGCGGCGCGCCGTTCGATCAGTACATGACGCGTAGCCTGTTTGGCCCAGCGAAGCTGTTAGCCGGATTCAACTGGTCGGGAGTCGAGGAACTGCCGGCCGACATGACCGCTACCCTGTACCGGCGGCGCGCTGTGGATACCGAGCAGTGGCAGCCCAGTGGGTCATGGGTGCCACAAGTTGATGAGTTTGACGCATCGCCGCGTACCTCACCGCCACCGGCGAGCTACGTTCCCGGCAGTAATCCGACGTTATTCTCGCCGCAAGGCGGCTTGCGTATTTCGGCAAGCGGTGTCGCGGATTTTGTCCGCCATACTTTCGTCGCCGACCGAGGTCAGGCGGCGTTGCTCGGACCCGCATCGCGCCGCGGTCTGTGTCGGCCTATGACGGGCCCTTTCGGTCTAGGAGCGGAATCGAAGCGCCTCGCGGGTCGGCGCTGGTGTGGGCATTTTGCCGAGGCCTACGGCCTCAAGGGTGGCGCGTTGTTTGATTCCCGGCGACGTGAGACCCTGGTTTACTTTATTACCGGTTATGGCGATGAGCCGCCACTCACGGGGTCTCCGTATGCGGGCTTGGATCGCGTCGAAGCGGCCGTGATCGACGCAGCACTGGCAGCGCACCTGCCGTGACGCATAGACTCTGACCCATGCAAACCTATGGTCATTGGATAAACAACACACTCGTGCCAGTCGCGTCGATGGCGCGAGTCGGCGACGTCTTTGATCCATCGCGCGGCGTCGTCGCTCGGCAGGTCGTGATGGCGTCGCCTGCGGATGTCGAGTTGGCAGTGGCTGCAGCGCGGGTCGCATGGCCGGCTTGGTCTGATACCCCACCGCTGCGCCGCGCACGTATTTTTTTTCGCTTCAAAGAATTGGTAGAGCGGCATCGCGCGAGTCTCGCCGCTGTTATCGCAGCCGAGCACGGTAAGACGCTGAGTGATGCCGATGGTGAGATCACGCGTGGCCTCGAGGTTGTGGAGTTCGCATGCGGTGCGCCGAACCTGCTTAAAGGCGAGATGGCGGATAGTGTCGGCACCGGCGTCGACGCCTACAGTTGGCGGCAGCCACTGGGGGTGGTTGCCGGCATCACGCCCTTCAATTTTCCCGCGATGGTGCCGATGTGGATGTTCCCGCTCGCGCTCGTGTGCGGCAACACATTCATCCTGAAACCATCCGAACGTGACCCTGGCGCGGCGCTCTTACTGGCACAGTGGCTGGCAGAAGCGGGCTTACCGCGCGGCTGCTTCAACGTGCTTCAGGGTGATAAGCTGGCAGTGGACGGATTGTTAGTCCATCAGGACGTGGCAGCTGTGAGCTTTGTGGGATCGACAATAGTCGCCGAGCACGTGCAACGACTAGGTGTCGCCCACGGCAAGCGAGTGCAGGCACTCGGGGGTGCCAAGAATCACCTGGTCGTATTGCCGGACGCTGATGTCGAGGCGACGATCGACGCATTGTTGGGCGCGGCGTATGGCTCTGCGGGTGAGCGCTGCATGGCCATTTCGGTGGTTGTCTTGGTTGGGGACACGCTAGCCGACCCGATGGTCAATGGGTTGACAGATAAACTGCATGCACTGCGGTTGGGGCGCTCGAACGACGCCGCTGCTGAGATGGGGCCGCTCGTCACGGCAGCTCATCGGCAGCGTGTACTGGAGTTCATCGAATCGGGCCTGCAGGAAGGCGCGCGCTTGCTGGTCGACGGTCGCAACGCGGTTCCGGTTGAACTCGCCGATGGGTTTTTTCTCGGCGCTTCGCTGTTTGACCGAGTGACGTCGGCAATGCGTATTTATCAAGAGGAAATATTTGGGCCAGTTTTGGTAGTGGTTAGAGTAAAAGATATCGATTCGGCACTGCGGCTTGTCAATGCACATCCCTATGCCAACGGCACAGCTATCTTCACCCGCGACGGTGGCGCGGCGCGGGAGTTTGCCCGGCGCGTGGAAGTCGGCATGGTGGGGATTAATGTGGCGATACCGGTGCCAATGGCTTTCTTTAGCTTTGGCGGCTGGCGCCGCTCGCTGTTCGGGGACCATGCGGTCCACGGTGCCGAGGGTGTACGTTTCTACACGCGACTGAAGACCGTCACGCAGCGCTGGCCGGAGCGCACCGGTGGTGCGGATTTCTCGATGCCGACCATGAAATAGCGCGATTCGCGCTGCGTCATTTCTGCGCGAACACGAGCAATTGCTCGCTGGTTACATTGCTCAACTGCTGCTGAAATCCTCCTGCGACTCGGTGTCGCGTCAAGGAGGACTCATGAAGACTTGCAGCATGCGGCAACGCGGTCAGGGAATGACCGAATACATCATCATTGTGGCGCTGATCGCGATCGCAGCCATCGGCATCTACCAAGCGTTCGGCGACATTGTTCGTGGCCAGACCTCGATCGCCGCTTCAGCGCTGGCTGGGCGGCAGTCCGGCGGCGCGGATGGTCTGGTGGGTGAGGCTCAGGATCGCAGCAACAGCACCGGCAGTGCAGCGCGGAACCTGTCGGACTTCAATGAAGACGTAGGCACTAACTAGTCGCTCGAATGGGTGCGCGGCAGTGGGGCCGCGCACCCGCGTTCCAAGACAAGCGGAGATCTCAGCCATGCGGTGCTCTGGTATGCGGCAACGCGGACAAGCCCTGGTGGTCGCACTGGCATTCGCTGCGGCGCTGGTCGGTGCGATGCTGCTTGTCATCAACGTTGGGCAGTTGATCAATGGCAAGCACCGCCTGCTCGTGGCCGCCGATGCCGCGGCCTACAGTGCGGCGGTGTGGCAGGCGCGCTCGCTCAATTATCAGGCCTATCTCAATCGCGCTGTCATTGCCAATGACGCGGCGATTGCACAGTCGGTCAGCCTGCGCTCGTGGTCGGGCTATATGAATGTGACGCTGGAGAACATCAATACAGTCGGCCAGTTCATTCCCTACGTTGGGCAAGTGACGCGGACGTTGTCGCGCATCTGGGAGCAAGTCGATACGGTGGTTCAGCCGGTCCTCGTGGCGGCGGAGCAAGGCTTGAGCGAGCTGGATCGTAGCTATGCCCTTGCCACTGAGACGATGCACGTCGCTGCGCTCGCTGGCACGGTTCCGGTGGTGCGTGACGTGCTCACTCGCAACGCACCCGACAACGTGCTGACACGCGGTGGCGCGGTGCTGTTGGCAGAGAACCTGCGGGCCTACCGTGCGCTGACGCAACGCTATGACGGGTCGCGGCGGACTCGGCAAGCCGATCTCATCCTGCGTTCGCGCGACGGGTTTACGCGCAATCGCACGTGGGAGCCGGCTATCCAGGGTGCGAGTCTACCGCTGGCGCTGCGCAAGCGCGGCGGCACCGACCTGGTCGCGCTGGATGAGTGGCGTGGCATGGACACGCTCGCTATCCATCGGCGCAGTGGCGTGCTGGTGGGTAGCTGGCGGGAAGCGAGCTCGGTGGGCTGGGGCGGCGCGCAAAATGGTTCGCGGTCCTGGCGCCGCGCAGAACATGGTGGTTCATGGCGCGTCAATCCCCGTACGTCCCGGTGGGCGCAAGGCGCGACGGATAGCGAATCCGGCTACCGTGGCGTCCCGGCACTACGCGATATCATCCCGCGCGGCCCTAACAATGCACCTGAGTTGCGAATTGCGGTGGAAGTGGCACGGAGTCGCCAAGCCTTGCGCCTCGGTGACAGTGTCCTGCCGAATGCGGCGGCCGTGCATGCTACCAGTGCTGAGCGCTTGTCGTTCGATGCGCACTTGGCCGGCGATGCGGCTCGTGCGATTGCCGAGGCGCGGGTCTACTTCGACCGTGCGCAGGCGCGTACCGACGGTCGGCGCGAATTGGGCAGCCTGTTCAATCCGTACTGGCGGGCGCGCTTAGGCCGGTGGCGGGGCAGTGGTCTGCGCGGCGGCGGCGGCTGCCAATGGGATCGTCGATCCGTTTGTCGGCACGCGCTGATGTGCGTACCAACCGTCGCTGGCTGCCGTGGCCAAGCGCCAGTCGAAGTCCTGGTTCATACCCGCGATGCTGGCGCTTTGGATCGCTGTGTCGTATCTCGGTCGGCTGCACGACCTGGAAGCGCGGACGATAGCGACCAGTCGTTACGCGGCGTTCGCTGCCGCGGAAGCGCCGGTGGACCGACCGACTGCGCAAACCGACGGGCAAGCGGCAGCGCGTGTGATCGCGCCCAATGACGCTGCACTACATCGCGACGATGCGTGGAGCGACTCGCGTCTGGCGTCGTACTACGATCCGTTGTGGTTGGTGCCAATGAGCCGCCAGCGTTTGCTGCAAGATGCGCGCAGCGTCATGGTGAGCAGCCGTAGTGAACGCCTGGGCGGCGGTCCGGGCGGCGCGGTTGATGCGGCCTTGAGCAGCGCACGCGCCGCTGCGCTGTTAGGGCGCGGCAGTTTCGATCTCGCCAACAATGGTCTGCTCAATAGTCGCGTCGAGTTGACCGTCGCTGCAGCGCGCGGCTTGCCTGCGCCGCTCGACGCGCTCGAGCTACGAGTCCAGGCGCAGACCTCGCTGCTAGCCAACGCCTGGGGTGCCGCGTCAACGGAGCAGACAGCGCAACGGGTCGCCGCGCTGCACCCGGCCAGTGGCGTTGGCACGTTGCTGGAGTACTTCCGGCCGGTCATTTGGCTCGCGTCTGCGCTCGAGCCTGCGTTGCGGCAGCTATGCGTAGGCACGGTCAATCCAGAGATCGTGCCGCAGGATCGCTTGAGTAACGCCGTAGGGCCAGACTATGGCAGTTGGAGGCCCGCATGTCCTTGACACAGTCGTTAGCCGGACTGCGTTTGCTGGTCGGTATTGCGGGGCTGGGCGTCAGTGTGACAGCAGGCGCGGCGCCGGTGGCGGGTATGCCGGCCTGGCTGCCAGAGTTGCTGCCCGACACCACGCTCGAAGCCATGCCATCGCCAACACGTGTAAACGGGGTGCAATTGGATATTGCCGCGGGTCACTCGCCGCTGTCGGTGGCGGAATGGGCGAAGCATCTAGAGCGTCAGTGGCTTGGCTTCGGCGCTGACTTCTCTCGTCAGTCCCTTGGTGAGCGGCTGGTGCTAGCGCGGCGCCGCGCCCACTGGAACGAGACCGCGGTGTTGCGCTCGTTGCCAGACGGTTCGACGCAAATTGTTTTCTCCCGCGCGGACTTGGCAACGATGCCGGTGGCCGCGGGCTGCAGGCTTGACTTGCCGGTGGATCTGCAATTGCGATCGGTCGTGAGCTCGCCGCAACGCCCAAAAACCAGTATTCGCGTGGCCGAGCAATGCTGGCTGGAGAGCCGCAGTTCGCCCGGACACATTCTTGCGTCATTGGAGCAGGCATGGGGTCCCAGAGGTTGGCACCTTAATGCGCGACACACAGAAGACGCCCATGGCGCCGCCTCTGCAGTTTGGCACCGCGGTAGTCGTGAGCGGCTCGTCATCGTCAATCGCATAGGCGGCTCAGTAGGGTCGTTGTGCTCCAACAGGAGCAGCAGTAATGCGCCCCAGACAGTGCCGGGGTCAGTCGCTCGTCGAGTATGTGCTGGTCGTAGTCGTCATCGTCTCGGCTCTGTTAGGCCGTTGGGGAGCGGACGCACCGGCTGCACATCAGTTGGCGAATGCGCTGCAGGATTTCTGGCGAGCATTGGCTCGCATCGTCGCCTTGCTTTAGGGGAAGTCATCATGCAACTGCCGAGTGTCCCATGGTCCATGAATGCAACGCTGTTTGTGGTGGCATTAGTGCTTGGCGGCGCAGCGTTTTGGGGTATCACACAACATGTCGAGCAGCGAGTCAGCGCCGAGAAGCAGCAGCTTCAGCGCCGCTATGCGTCGCGTGCCGTGCCCGTGGCGGCGCAGGACGTCAAGGCAGGCACTGTTCTGCAAGCCAGCGCGCTCGCAGTCAGGCAGATGCCGCGCGCATTTGTATCGAGCAACGCGCTTGACCCCGCGCAGCGCGATGTGCTGCTCGGTGGCTCGTTGGTGCGCACGTTGCGCTCCGGTGATCCCATTACCGTAGCGGATCTGCTGCCAAGTGATGCACTGCCGCTGTCGGCCCAGATCGCGCCGGGAGAGCGCGCGATCACCATCCCGGCGGACGAGATCAGCTCGGTAGGCGGGCTCGTTCAGCCCGGCGATCGAGTCGACTTGTTCTATGGCTACGAGCAGCCGATGGAGAACGTCGTGCGCTACGGCTCGCGAGCCGCGATACGGCTGCTATTGCCAGACGTGGCGGTGCTGGCGACTGGCAAGGCGACCCGCACCACACAGGTTCGAACTGATGATGGTCGGTTGCATGACGTCGACACGAACTACAGTACGGTCACGTTGCGCGTGACGCCGGCGCAAGCGCAACTCGTCGCGCTGGCGCAGCGCACGGGCGACGTCGTCGCTGCGCTACGCCATCATGATGATGGCGGGCTGCTGGCCCTGCCGACACTCGATTGGCGATCCTTGTTAGTCGAACATGGAGTCGAGGCCAAGGGCTACGGTCGGCTACGAAGTGATGACCGCCTGGCGAATCAGTCGGTCGAGCTGATACTCGGCGGCCTGGGTGGACCGGTGGCGATTCGCCGCCTGCCGATCCTGAGGTCGGCGCGATGAGCGGCGCGCTGAATCGACAGCCTGTCAGGTGGGTAGTCTGTTGCATCTGTCTCATGCAGGTGGTGTTCGCCGCATACGCCGCCGAGCCAGTGCGTGAGTCCCTACCTGAAGAACTAGACATGTTCGTGGGTGACAGTCGCGTGCTAGCGGCTACTGTCCGACGGGTGGCGGTAGCCAATGGCAAGGTCGTTTCGGTGACGAGTGTTGCCGCGGACAGCCTGTTGCTCATGGGTGAGTCCGCGGGCATAACCAGCATGCAGCTTTGGCTGCCTGACGGCTCGCAGCGTCGACTGACGGTGCGAGTTGCCGCGGCGGACCTCGAGCACACCTTTGCGGTCAGTCAACGACCTGATCGGTGACGTCACAGAGCTGCGAGCGCGAATTGCAGGCCAACGCGTGGTGATTGACGCAACCGCGGCCAGCGGCCGCGCCGCTGAGCGAGCGGCAAGCGTCGCCGCACTCTATCCCGGCATTGTCATCGATCTCACTGACAAAGCGGGAGTCGATCGGATGATTCACTTCGACGTGAAGATCGTCGAGTTTCGTCAATCGCGACTGCGTGAGCTCGGCATCCGTTGGAACACTGACATTGCCGGGCCGACAGCGCGTGTCACAGCGGACGTGGCGACGACCGCTGCCCAGCGTACGCGCCCACTGCGCGCGTTTTTCGGTTTGGCGACGGCGCTTGAATCCCGGATTCGATTGCTCGAAGAGGAGGGTGACGCCGTCGTGGTGGCAGAGCCAACCTTGAGTTGTCGCAGTGGCGGCAACGCACGGTTTGTCTCTGGCGGGGAAGTCCCCATTCCGGTCATCGACAAGCTCGGCGGTGCCGACGTCGAGTTCAAGGAGTACGGCGTCATACTCGATGTGCGGCCGGTCGCCGATGCCAGTGGGGGAATCGTCGCGCGGGTCGATACCGAGGTCAGTCAGGTCGACGAAGCGCAGCGGGTCCTGGGCGTGCCGGGCTTCCTGAAGCGACGCAGTGCCACGGATGTCGCGCTGCGCGATGGTGAGACGCTGGTTATCGCTGGTCTGGTGAATCGCCAGCAGTCAAGCAATAGCCAAGGTCTGCCAGGTTTGAAACGCGTACCAGGTGTGGGACGCGCGTTTCGATCGCAGGCACGGCGGCAGGACAACTCCGAGTTGGTGATCTTTCTGACGCCGCACCTGCTCGAACCTGAGCCGGCACCGCCCGATTCGCAAGCGGTCGCGCAAGCTGACCAGGCGTCGCGCCTGCGGCGAGCGCGGGAGCGGCTCGCTGCGCCGTCGAGCGCACCGGATGTGAGATGAGTCATGACACCCAGTAATTTGTATGTTGTCAGCCCGACTGGCACCCGGCATCTCGCGTTGGGAGCGGCAAGAATAGTGGTCGGCAGTGGCGCGGATGCGGCGCTCGCGTTGCTGGGGCAAGGCGTTGCGCGTAGCCATGCGGAGTTGCTGCGTAACGAGACGACGGGCGAGTATTGGCTGCAGGATCTTGGTACGTCGCAGGGGACGTGGGTCAACGACGAGCGGATCGTGAGTTATGGTCCGCTGAGCGAGCGCGATGAGGTTCGAATTGGTGAACACCGTCTGACGTTCGCGCGGGCCGTTAGTTCGCAGCAACTCGAGCGTCAGCGCGCGTGGCGTCAACCGCTGCCGAGAAGACCCGCGGTCCTCGGTCGTGAGTTGCGCGTAGACGCTCTCGCGCTCACCAGCGAGCGTCGCAGCGCACTCGCATCGCGCGTGCACGATGAACTCATCGATCGGCTCGACCTGCGACGTCGCGACGTTGAAGCGATGGCAGAAGGGGATCTGCGCGGCGAGGCAGCGCGTCTACTCGATGGCATTATGACGGCGGAGTGGCTAGCTGAGGTTCAGGACCGTCAGCAATTCAAGCAGTTTGTACTTGATGAGACGCTTGGTCTGGGGCCGCTCGATGCGTTGTTAGCCGACGATACGGTGACCGAGATCATGGTGAATCACGCCAACGAGATCTTCGTTGAACGTGCCGGTCGGGTCGAGCGTACACAACTCAACTTCAGCAGCGAACGCGCACTACGCGGCGTGATCGAACGGATCGTTGGCCGCATCGGACGCCGCGTGGACGACGCCTCGCCGATGGTCGACGCGCGCCTCGCCGATGGCTCGAGGGTCAATGTCGCGATTCCACCCATCGCGCTGCGTGGCCCTGCTGTCACGGTGCGCAAGTTCGCACGGCATCGGTTGGGCCCGGCAGAACTCATCGCCGGTGGCGCTGTCACCGAGTCGATGATGGAGTTTCTGGCGCTGTGCGTCGAGCAGCGCCGTAACATTATCGTTGCGGGCGGCACCGGCACGGGCAAGACGACCCTATTGAACGTACTGTCTAGCTTGATACCGGCAAACGAGCGGATCGTCACGATCGAAGATGCTGCTGAACTGCAACTGTCGCACAGCAATCGAATCACGCTCGAGGCGCGACCGGCCAATGCTGAGGGCCGTGGATTGGTTACGATCCGTGATCTGGTGCGCAACGCACTGCGCATGCGGCCCGATCGAATCGTTGTGGGTGAGTGTCGAGGGGGCGAGGCGCTCGACATGTTGCAGGCGATGAACACGGGGCACGACGGTTCGTTGACCACCGTACACGCGAACAGTCCTCGCGATGCACTCTCGCGCCTCGAGGTCATGGTGTTGATGGCCGGCATGGATCTGCCCGTGGCAGCAATCCGTGAGCAGATCGCGGCCGCGGTCAACATCGTCGTGCAGCAAACCCGGTTTGCCTGTGGCACTCGACGCGTCACACACATCGTCGAGGTTACCGGGATTGAAGGCGCGCGGATTCAGATGCAAGAGGTGTTTCGCTTCGTCCAGACAGGCGTCGAGCCGGGCGGCCGCGTCGTAGGGCACTACTCTGGCTGCGGACAAGTACCAGCATTCTACGACGCACTGCAGCGGATCGGTGTCGAAGTCGATCGGTCGATGTTCGCGATCGCATCGCCAATCGGTGCGGCATGACAGGCTGGGCGCTACTCACCGCGCTAGCGGTCATCGTTGCGGCCTACTCATTGGTGCGCGGCGCCCGCAGGCAGGCGGCGCGGCACGAGTCGCGGTTGGTTGGCCTGTCGGCACACGAGTTCGCCGATCTGTTCCTATTCATCGAGCCCGCTGCGCTCGTCAAATGGAGTAGTGCGCTATTTGTCGCGGTGCTCGCGCTCGCGTTCTGGCTCACCGACTTGGCAGTCCTGGCTATGCTGCTCGCAGTCGGGACGTGGTTCGTGCCAGGGCTTACCGTCCGCTGGCTGCGCAAGCAACGTCAACAACGAATTGCCAGGCAGTTCCCTGATGGCGTCGATGCACTGGCGATGGCGCTACGTTCGGGACTCAGTCTGAATCAAGCGATCAGTGTTCTGGCCGAGCAACAGCCCGCACCGCTGGGTCAGGAATTCGCCTTGGTCAGTCGTCGTCAGCGGGTTGGGATCTCGCTCGACGAAGCACTGCAGGCATTCGCCGGACGCGTACCGCTAGACGAAAGCGAGATGCTTGTTGCGACCGTCCGCATCGCGCGGGAGACAGGTGGCACTTTGGCGGAGTCGCTCGATCGACTGGCCGCAACCTTGCGTCGCAAACTGGCCCTGCAAGACAAGATCCGCGCGCTCACGGCGCAGGGCCGCATCCAAGGGATCATCGTGGCCCTCTTGCCGCCGTTCCTGATGGTGGTGCTGCTTTGGCTCCAGCCAGCGAGCATGTGGCCGCTGTTCACAACAGCAGTTGGTTGGATGACCTTGATCGTCATCGGTCTGCTCGAGTTGCTAGGAATCTTCTTGATTCGGCGTATTGTGCGTATCGAGATATAACAACTAATCCGAGGTATTGGGTTTGGTAGATGTACAAGCCGTTGTGATCGGGCTACTAGGCGCCGCGGCGGCAAGCTGCGCCGCTGTGGTGATGCTGCGACTGGCCCATCGTGTACCATCAACCGACCGCGCTGTGCTGGATACCGCGCCGCGCCTGCTGCGTGTGTTTGCGCCCTTGATCCGCATGCTGGCCTTCTATCTTGGGCCAAGGCTGTCGGTCGGATTTCGAGCCCGTAGCCTGCGCCAGTTGCAGGCTGCGGAACTGGACCTGGTATTCCTGCCACAGGAATGGCTCGCGACGCGACTGGTCGTGAGCCTGGTGGGCATCTTGGCGGTCTTGCTGGCGGCACGTCTAGGCCAGGTCGGCAGCGGGCTGTTGGCTGGCGTCGGGGCGGGCGTATTTCTGTGGTGGTATAGCGCGCGCTGGCTGGGCGAGAAGCGTGCCGCGGTACAACGCCGAGTGTTACGCGATCTACCCGTTTACCTGGACGTACTGACGCTGGCAGTGGAGGCGGGTGCGAGCTTGACGGTGGCGATCGGCTGGTGCGTCGAGAAGACCGTGGACGGTCCGTTGCGACGCGGTTTCAAGCGGGCGCTGCGCGAGGTCCGTGCGGGCCGCACGCGCATCGACGCGCTACGCGCGTTCGAGCATCGATTCGCCATGCCGGCGATAACGTCCCTGGTCAGTGCGCTGGTGAGCGCCGAGCAAACCGGTGCCAGCGTTGGTCAAGTCCTGCGGGCGCAAGCGGAGCAGCGCGGTGCGGAACGATTTGCGCGGGCCGAGAAACTTGCAATGGAGGCACCCGTGAAAATGCTCGGACCACTCGTGCTGTGTATCTTTCCCTGCACCTTCATCGTGCTCGGGTTTCCCATCGCCACGCAATTGGCGCGGCAGTTCGGGTCATGAGACGCAGCAGCGAGCGACCGCGAGGCGCCAGCTTGATCGAATTTCTCATTGGCGTTGTGGGCGTTCTGTTGCCGCTGGTTCTGGCAATTCTGCAGATTGCCCTGCTCACCGTGACTCGCCAGCAACTGAACCTGGCGACGCAGCTGGCGGCTCGCGCCGCCGCCGTGGACCACGGTAGTCTGTCGACCGTGCGGACAGAACTGGCTCGTGGCCTGACACCGTTGTTCGGCGACAAACGCTCGATGAGTCAAGCAGGCGCCGTACTCCCTGTGGTCACTGCGCAGGCGCTGGCGCTCGCCGAAGTGCTGCGTCCGGACTTGACGCACGTCGACGTTCTCAATCCGACCCGCGAGTCGTTCCAGGACTTCGAGCTGCTTCGCGATGGCGTTCGCGCAATCCCCAATGGCCCGTTCGAGCCACCAACCCGGGTCGGCGCGGCGTCGGGGCAAACACTGCAGGACGCTAACACGCTGAGTCTGCGCGTAACGTACTGTGCACGCTTGATAGTACCGCTCGTCGATCGACTGATCCCGGCGCTACTGGCCGTGCGGGTCCGCGACCCGCGTGATCTCGCCTGTTACGCCGCGCGCCGTTTGCCTATGACTGCACGTGCGATGATCACCATGCACTCGGCACCGCGGCGACAAGCGCTGGGTCTGTGACTTGCTGGGTGTCAGCCCTCGAGTCGCAGGAGGTCTTCCGGAGTATCGATATCGATCGATGCATCGGGCATCGGCAAACGCAAGATCCCGGTCGAGTGACGCCGCAACAGCGCGCGTGCACCCTGGTCGCCGCGTAGTTCCGACAGCTCGCGAAAGTTGGCGCGGGGAAAAATGGCCGGTACGCCCGCCGTACCGTCATACAGCGCCGCCACAATCGAGTCAGGGTTGCGACGCGCCGTGGCGATCAGTCGGCGCAAATCTTCACTCGTCACGAACGGTTGGTCGGCGAGCATGATCAGCGCGGCATCCGCCGTCCCGGGCAGCCGCGCGAGTCCGGTCCGAATCGAGCTCGCTAGTCCCGCTGACCAGTCGCGATTGATGGCGATCGACGCGGGCGTGTGGCGCAGCAAGGGTGCCAGTTCAGCTGCATTGGCTCCTAACACGACCGTGACTGCGTTGCCGGCGGCTTCCACTGCATGAGTCACTGCTGCGTGCAGCAGTGGTCGGCCATGGAAGCGAACCAGTTGCTTGGGCGAGCCAAACCTTGACGAGCCACCCGCCGCCAGCACGAGGATGTGGATCTCGTGTGGCGTGGATTCGGGTGTAATCATCCAGCGGCTTGTTGGGTCACTTGTGGTTGCGTGGACGGTTTCACCAGCGGCACCGGATCCAACACCCAAGCCTTGGTCTCGTGGCGGATCGGCGACGGGATAGCATACATCGTATCGCGCCGTTCGCGCGATGCTTTGAGGACCTCGACGTCGATCTTCCAGCCGCGACCCTCCCATTCCTTGAGTTTTTCCCGGTACTGGATGATGCACTTGTCGTGTGGCATCAACAGTTCCTTGGCGGTGGAGGGCGGTGTAAGCGTCGGCTGTAGTTTGTTCATCACGGTGATATCTTGCGAAGCCACAAACATGTTGCGCTCGTTGACCTTCTTGTCGAGCCAATTGTTGAACATCGTGAAGACGCCCGTCTTGGCGAACAGGACATTGCGGAAGTTCACCAGGAAGATGCGGGTGTTGTCCTGATCGATCGGCGCCTCGAACATGTATTGATGCATGGCCTTGGTCGCCGTGAAGTGGATGAAGGTCCACATATGGTTAGGCCCGTAGGTGCCGGAGCCCGCCTGCATCTTGCCGCCTTCCTTGCGCGCGAAGCGCATGATTAGGTTCTTCAGCGGCGGAGCGTCGAATGTGGCGAGAAACCCATGGCCCCACGGATTGTTCAAATGGGGCTCTAGTTGGTCCATGCGATACTCGGATTCGCGCTCGCCCTGGTGGCCGTGCGTTGTGTGCACGTACTCGTTGTGCGCTGGGTCGAGACCATTCTCGATCGAGCGCTCGTAGTAGTAATTGACATCGAATGTAACAACTGTCGAGCGCCAGTTAGGATCATTCGCCTCAACGATCGGTAGGATCGGCGGGCGTTCGGCTTCCGGGATATCGCCCAGAAAGGCAAATACCAGGCCGTATTTCTCAACTACGGGATAGGCGTCGACACGTGCGCGCGGTGGGATCTTCGCGTTGATGCCGATCGAGGGAATGCGGGTGCATTCGCCGCGATCGTTGAAGCGCCAGCCATGGTAGGGGCACTGCACGGTGCCGTCGTCTTTGCATTTGCCGCCGGCTAACGAGCCACCACGGTGTACGCAGGTGTCCGAGAGCACGACCGCTTTGCCGGCGGGGTCGCGATAGGCGACGAAATCGTGCATCAGGATGCGTGCGCGCTGCGGAGTGTTGGTCAGGTCTGATGAGCGGACGACCGGATACCAGAAATTGATGTACATCGTTGTGATTCCCCTGCAGCAAGACTATTGAGTTACGCAATCACCTTAGATTACTCGCTCACGTTGGCGACAGCATTCTTCAGCGCGCGATGGCAGCGGTTCACGGGGGCTTGTGCCAGGCGCACAGCCGACTCTGACCGCTGTGCGGGCTTCTCCATCGTGTGCATGCTGTGCAAAGACCACAACTTGCTAGTTTCGATCGGCACTGGACAAGTACCCGAGTGTGGGAAATTTACAACAACAATGGGCTGTCGTTGCGAGCCGATCCGACGACCGGCCCGCGAAGAGTCGACAATCGAGGGGGGCACGATGATTAGAACTAGTCGTTCGATTCTGGGGTGTTTGGTTTGAGTGTTGGCGGTGGCGTCGCCTGATGCTGCGCAAGCACGGGCTGAGGTGGCTGTTCAGATTCCGGAAATCGTCGTGACGGCACGTAAGCGCGAAGAGAATCTGCAGGACGTGCCGTTGGCTGTCTCGGCCATCACTGCACAGCAGCTGGAGCGCGAAGGCATCAAGGACGTCGAGGGAGTCATTGCCCGCGACTCCGAGTCTCAGCTTCGATCTCGGTATTGCACCCTACGACACGCGCGTGGTGATTCGCGGTCTGCCGCCGACCCGCGGTCGGCCGAATGTGGCGACGCTGATCGATGGCATCGACATCTCGAGTGAAGCCATTGGGGTCGCGGGCGGTTCGTTGCTCATCAACCCACGACTGGTAGATATTGAGCGGATCGAAATCGTCAAGGGGCCGCAGAGTGCGCTCTACGGGCGCAGCGCGTTCGCCGCCGCGATCAGTTATATCACTGCGGATCCCGGGCGCGAGCTGGGCGGCAATCTATCCGTCGACCTCAATCACGAAGACCAGAAAGAGGTCAAAGCCCGTTTGTCGATGCCGTTCACGAACACCTTAGGCATCCGTTTGAACGGCTATTATTTCGATGACGCCGGTTTTTATCGCAACAGCATCACGGGCGAGGATGTCGGCGGTGGTGATGGCCTCGGTGGTTCGTTGACGCTCAAGTGGCAGCCTAACGACACGTATTCACTGAAGTTCCGCACTGAGTATTCGGATGACAACTTTGATCAACCCGCGCAGGCGGCGGTGCCCTTCAATGGCACTTCCATGGTGCCAAGCGCAGCGTCCAGCTGTCGCACGTACGCGATTGCCAATCCCGGCAGTGCACCGAATGCGGCGCAGTTGGTCAATACTGGCCCTATTCTTGATGCCTCCTGTGTCAATCTCGATGCCAACCCCAATCTTCGCACTGCGAGCGGTGCGCCGATCGTTGCCGGCGTTTTCAATCCGGCCCGCATACTCGAGAACGCAACCGGCAATCTTGGCGTTTACGATGATATGACGGTGTCATCGTATCGTGGCGTATTGCCTGACGATGATGGGCTGTTTGTGGCTTACAACCCTGACTACACGCGTTCGACTGACAATGGGCTGACGGCGCCAAAGTTCTCGGGCACTGACCGGCAGGTAATACGCCGGTCGGCCGTCCAGGGCCTCGATTTTCGTTTCGGAACCGTGACAGCGCTAACCGGCTACACACTGGCCAAAGTGTCGACCAGTCAGGACTTCGACAAGATCGCGAATCTGACCATCCAGCAGAACCTCAAGACTGACGGTACGACGGAGCAGTTCAGTCAGGAGTAGCGTTTTACGTCAGACTTCGACGGCCCGCTGCAAGTGATAAGTGGTCTGCAGTACTGGACCGAGCGTGCCGATCAAACGGACAAGAACAACACGGTGTTTGGTGCTGGCACGGGCTGCATCATGTTCTTCATCGTGCCGTTCCCGACGCCGATGGGCGCCTGCGCCGCGACGCCTGGCTTCCCGAATGGCTTCAGCAGTATCGACGTCTCACCCTATATGGCGGAGGTTGCCGCTGCCCGTGTGCCGTCGTTCACGCGACGGCTGGTAGACCATCAGTCGGCCTATCTGGAATTTGAATGGTCGATCCTTGAGCGTCTGATGCTGATCGGTGAAGCGCGCTACGTCGATGAAGACAACGCGGTCGTCGCGGTGCCGACCGGCGGCAATCAGGGCCCGGGCAGTGCAATTCTCTGTGGTGCAACGGGCCCTTGCGGTCTCACGTCGCGCATCCCGTACGCGGGCCAGCCGGGTCCGACGCAATTCCTGCTGGTCACCTACAAACGATCCGAGTCTTACGTGACTCCAAGGCAACCCTGCAATGGCGGCCGATGGATAACCTCAACGTGTACGCATCGTATTCGGAAGGCCGCAAGCCGGGCGGCTTTGCGACGGTGACGATCGGCGCCTTTGGACTGCCGTCTCGCGATACGATCGAGTTCGAATCGGAGAAGATCAAAGTCTATGAACTAGGTAGCAAGTGGACTTCCAGCGACCGCCGCGTGCAGGTCAATAGCGCGTTCTTCTATCAGGACTTTACGGACAAGCAGATCTCGACTCAGGTGATTGTCGGCTCGACGCTTGGCACGCGTGTAAGCAACGCGAGCGGTGCTGAGCTGCAGGGTTTGGAGCTCGCCGCGCAATGGCGTGCGACCGACCGATTGTCAGTCGGCTTGAGGCTGACGCATTTTCTGAAATACGAGTACACCGACTTCGAAACGCTCAGCACCGGTGCGGCGGAGATTGCGCGCGTTGGTAATTGCACGCCAGTGACGACAGTGGTCACAGCCGTCGTGGCTGGCGTGCCCACGAACCAGGCGCAGACCGTGTGTCAGTTGTCACGGACCGGCAACCATCTCGAAGACACGCCCGAAACGGCCGTCGCACTGAACCTTGGTTACCGTGCGCCGTTTGGCGACGGCGCGCGCCATTGGTTTATCGATCTCGACACGAGCTGGATCGATAAGCGCTTTGCCGAGGATGACAACTCGATCGTCCTCGACTCGTACGCCATGGCCAACCTACGTTTCGGCGTGGAGAGTGAGCGTTGGGCAGCCCAGCTCTACGTCAATAATTTGTTGAATGACGATACGGTCAAGTCCGCCGGCACCGGGCCAGGCAATGCGCAAGCCGATCTGCGCCAGGCGGTCATTCTGGGTCAGCTTGCGGTGCCAACGACGCCAGTCGACCTGCGCAACCCGGTAGCGGCATTTGGCCTCGCGATTCCGACGTCAGTATTTGCGCAGTTGCCGGATCCGCGCACAGTGGGTGTGAGGTTCAACTATCGTTTTTGACGGCTTGATTTCGGCTAATCCTTCGGGGCTCTGCGCGTAGACCGGTAAGGGCAATGTTCTGTGGCAAGGGAGTCGGGCATACTGCCGGAGGGTCGAGCTTGAGCGCCCCGTTGCTTGAGGGAAAGTCGATGTCGAAACAGATTTCGTGCAGCGCTACAAGGCTGAGTATCGTCGTTTGCGCCACGATCGCGACGGCCACGGTCGCCATGCATGCTCCCCGTGCATTCGCGCAAAACGCGGTGGTCGGACTCGAGGAAGTCGTCGTCACAGCGCGCAAACGCGCGGAGAACCTGCAGGACGTCTCCATGTCGGTTACCGCGATCTCCAGCCAGGAGATCGAGAAGCTGGGGCTCAACAGCGTCGCGGATATTTCGCGTCTCGATGCCTCGCTGATCTACGATAAGGGCCGTTCAGCGACCGACAATCGAATTTCGATTCGGGGTTTGTCGCCGACTCGCGGGCGTGTCACGGTTGCGGTATTGGTGGACGGCATCGACACCTCAAGCGAGAGCATCCAGTTTGGCGGCGGCTCGTTGCTCGCTACCAGCCGCTTGATGGATCTTCAGTCGGTCGAGATCGTCAAAGGCCCGCAGAGCGCGCTCTACGGCCGTTCCGCCTTTGCGGGTGCAGTCCAGTACATCACCAAGGACCCGTCCAAACAACCCGAGGGGTGGTTCGCGCGAGCCTTGCTGACTATGGTCGCTACGAGCTCACAGCGGGCTTCAGTGACGCCGTCACGGACAAGCTCGCACTGCGATTCAATGGTGCGTACTGGAATCAGGATGGCATCTACAAGAACGAGGTGACGGGCCAGAAAGTCGGCGATGGCAGCGGTCTCGGCGCGGCACTCACCGGCAAATGGGAGCCCGCCGCGGTTGTTAGTTTGAAGGGCCGAGTCGAGTATACGAACGATAGCTTTGGCCAGTCGCCCGCGGCGCAGATGCCGATCAATGCGATCCTCGCGCGTCCGGCGTCCGGTACGACGTGTCTGACGCCAGCCGGCACCGCTGTGGCCGCGGTGATGGGGACGTGCCCCGTGAACTTTGCCAATCCGGCGGCTAGCAGTGCACGCGTCTATTCGCCGACATCACCGTTCGGAATCTTTCCGTCGAGCAATCACGTCTATGCCAATCGCGGCACGATTCCCGACGCCGGCGATCTGGTCGTGCGCTTGGACCGCGATCCCAACACTCGCCGCGACTACAAGGGTAGCGAGCGGACAATCGCCCGAGCCTCGTTGGTTGTCGATTTGAATGTCGGTCGTGGAACGTTGACGTCGCTCACGGGATACACCGATGCGAGCTTTGACTTTGACGAAGATGGTGACTTCGACTCCGGCATCATTAACGGCGGGCCGGATCTCTCGACCCGGTCTGCCCGCTTTGACTACAGCAACGACACCAAACAACTCAGTCAGGAGCTGCGGTACCGGACGGAGTTTGTTGGGCCGTTCAATTTCATGGTCGGTGGCCTCTATTGGCACGAGAAGGTCGAGCAGATCGCACGTTCGATCAATATTTTTTGTCTCGGGCCGGTGCCACCATTCACTTTCGGCAATCCGGCGCCAATCCCGGCGAGCTGCGGAAACTTCACTGCGAACGACGTGTTGGGACAGATGACGGCAATCCCGCGGCTGAATGCTCGCCAGATCGAGCATGAATCAGTTTTCGCGCAGTTGGAATGGCGCTTCGCGGACCGTTGGAGAGTGTCAGCTGAAACGCGCTATTCGGATGAGACCGAGACCGTACGCGGTGTTGATTGTGGTGCCCCCACGTTGCCCGCGAACACCCTGTTTCCGGGTTCTCCCGCCTTGCCCTGCAATGATCCTTCCCTGGCCGGCTTCCAGGTGTTCGGGCCCTCGATCAACTTGCTCTACCCGTACTTCAGCACGCGGCCATTTTTCGGTGCGCCACCGCCATCTCCGCCGGCGGTGGGTGTGACGCAAGCGCCTGGTGTGCCGGTCAAGTTGCGATCCAAGCACGCCTCGCTTGCGCCTCGCTTGACGATAGAAGTCACGCCCACCAATAGCTCATTGGTTTATCTGTCTTGGGCAGAGGGCGTCAAACCGGGGGGCATTTCAACTGTCACCGCTGGCGCATGGCAGGATGCCGACTATGACGGTAGTTATGATGAAACGACCTTCAAGGACGAGACCGTCACGGAATACGAACTGGGTGCCAAGTCCGAGTTTCTAAATGGTCGTCTATGCCTGAATCCCGCCGTGTTCTTTATTGACTACAAGGACAAACAGGTGGGTGCGCAACTCGTGACACCCTCCGGTATTCAGACTGGCCGGCTGCTGAACGCCGGTAAGGCGCAAGTGAAGGGGTTCGAGCTGGACGCTGAGTTTGCGCCTAACGACAATTGGTTCTTCAAGTTGAACTACGCTTATCTTGACGGCGAATTCACGGACTTCCCGTTCACGTCGACGTCGCCATCGGATGCGGCACGTTTCGGCGATTGTCCGCGTGGTCCAGACGCGCGCCTCTGTTACATCAACCTGAAAGGCAACAAGCTCGAGCGTGCGCCGGAACATTCGATCGTCGCGCAGGCGCGCTATACGGTGCCGGTGGGCGCTGGCGACATGCGCTTCTTCATCGAGGGGGACGTGCAGTCGCAAAGCGAGCGCGAGGTGGATATCTGGAATACCGTGCAACTCGCGAGCTTTACGCGCGGCAATCTGCGCTTTGGCCTCACGACGCCGCGCTGGGACGCACTGGTGTTCATCGACAACGTGGCCGACGATGATACCGTGCTAACGGCGAACCCGGTGCCCGGCGACGTGGCGCAAGCGCTGGCCGATCCTACTAACTTCTCGCCAGCGGACCAGGTGGGTGTGACCTTACCGGATCCACGCATCATCGGCATTCGGTTCAGCTACAAGTTCGTGCAGTAGGTCGATACTTAAGCCGGAAACTGCGGCTTACGTTTGTCGCGAAACGCAAGTGCACCTTCCCGGAAGTCATCGCTGGAGAATGACCCGTCGTAAAGTGCTTGTGACTCAGCTGATTCGGTAACTTGCCCCGCCACGATGAGATTGACGATGCGTTTGGCGGACCGCACGGAAGATTGGGCTTGGCCGGCGATGCTCAAGGCTAGTTGTGTCGCTCGTTCGGTCAATTCGTCCGGCGGCACGATCGCGTTGATGAGGCCGATTGCAAGTGCCTCGTCTGCCGCAACGTGGCGACCCGTAAACAGCATTTCCTTCGCGCGCGCGGGGCCGACCACAGCGACCAGCCGCCGGGTGTCTGCCAGGCTATAGACCAGTCCGAGCTTGGCCGGTGGAATCGTAAACGTGCTGCGGGCGGTCGCCAGGCGCAGGTCGCAGGCCAGCGCCAGGCCGCAGCCACCGCCGGCGCAGATGCCATCAATCACTGCAATGGTCGGCTGCGGGATCTGGCTCCACTCCTGCTGGCCGAGCTGCACGGCCGCCTGCATCGCGCGCATCGCGGCTGGGTGGCCTAACGCCTGGTGCATCTCCTCGATATCGGCGCCAGCGCTGAATGCGGCGTCTCCCGCACCCTGCAGCAAGGCAACGCGGGTTTTCCGATCCGCCGCGACGTCGTGGGCAATCGCAGGTATGCGTTGCCACATGGCACTGGAGATGGCATTGCGCTTTGCAGGCCGGTCGAGCGTGATCCAAGCCAGCGGCGGTGCCCGTTCAAATTTGATCTGACTCATGTCAGTCTGCGATCCTGAGTTCGGTTTCCCTAATGAGTGCATCATCATGTATCCAGATCTCCAAGGCAAAGTCGCCATCATCACGGGCGCCGGCCGGCGCAAAGGCCTGGGCGAAGCGATGGCCAGGCGGTTAGCCGCCGAAGGTTGCAAGGTCGTGCTGAGCGACCTGGGCGCGGCGCAAGGCGAGCAGATGCCCGAGTCTGCCATCGGTACGCGCTCTGAGCTCGAACAGATCGCCGCTGAAATCTCCAGCGCCGGAGGCGAGGCCCACGCCGCCGTGTGCAACGTGTTGCAGGAGTCCGACGTGGCGGCGCTCGTTGCGGCCGCAGTAAAGCAGTTCGGGCGCCTCGATATCATGGTCAACAATGCGGGTATTGGCTACCTGATGAGGCCGATCGTCGCGACTGAGCAGTCCAACTGGGATGCGGTGCTGGGTGTCAATCTGCGCGGTGTTTTCTTGGGGATCAAACATGCGGCGATTCAAATGATCAAGCAAGGGCAGGGTGGCCGCATCATCAACGTGGGTAGT
The DNA here is from genome assembly GCA_016703895.1 of Pseudomonadota bacterium. Classification (GTDB taxonomy): domain Bacteria; phylum Pseudomonadota; class Gammaproteobacteria; order Steroidobacterales; family Steroidobacteraceae; genus CADEED01. The sequence goes on along the minus strand of JADJBE010000005.1, from coordinate 174,641 downwards.
CAGGCATCCAAGTCCGGCTTCCCGTTCGCAGCAGCTTATGTGTCGTCCAAGCATGGGGTGGTCGGTCTCACGCGCACCGCGGCGATCGAGCTCGGGCCGCACAAGATCAACGTCAATACGATCTGTCCAAACCATATAACGACCGGACTCGGTGCCTGGCAGAACGAGTACTTCAGCGCGGCTACCGGCCGCTCGCAGGAGCAGTACCTGGCCGACATGCGTGCACGTATTCCGTTGGGTCGGCCAGGCCTGCAGGACGATATCGCCAAGGCCTGCGCCTTCCTTGCCTCGGACCAGGCTACCTACATCACCGGGGAGGCGATGAATGTCTCGGGTGGTGAGGAGTATCATTGATGTCGACAGGCTGGAGTAACGGTGCGCGCCTGGCGCTGTCGCTGGTTGTCAATGTCGAAGAGGGCGCTGAGCAGTCGATCCGCGACGGCGACCGTGGCCCCGACCCAGTGGATGAGCTGGGTATCGTGCTGAAAAAGCCCGTGCGAAATTTTGGTAACGAGAGTAACTACGAGTACGGCATCCGCGAGGGGGCACCGCGGGTGCTGGCGTTGCTGGCCAAGTATCAGATGCGCGCCACGTTCACGGCATCGGCGGTGGCACTCGAACGGGCGCCACAGCTCGCGACGCAGATTGTCGCGGCGGGTCACGAGGTCTGCGCGCATGGCTTTCGCTGGCAGGCGCAGCTAGGAATGACTGTCGATACAGAGCGCGAGTTCATTGCGTCGGCCGTCCGTAGTATCGAGCGGACCTGTGGTCAGCGCCCCGTCGGTTGGCTGTCGCGCTATCTTCATACCGAGAATACGCGGCAATTGTTAGCCGACGCTGGATTCCAGTATCACATGGATGACTTCAGCCGCGATGCGCCGTGGCTGGATACAGCGGTGTCGCCGCCGATGCTGGTGTTGCCTTATGCACTCGATTCGAACGACATGAAGCTCTGGTCGGCGCCGGCGCTGACACCCGCAGCGTGGTTTGAGTACGCCAAGGCCAGTTTTGATTGGTTGTATGCCGAAGCGGCGGGGCGCGAACGCGCCATGATGTCGCTAGGTGTGCATCTGCGAATCATTGGTAGGCCGGGGCGGATCGGCGCCTATGAACAGTTCCTGCGCTACGCCGCATCGACGCGCGATGTCTGGATCACGACTCGTCAGGAGATCGCGGCTTCCAGGGATTGCGCCAAGCTCAGAACATTGTAGTCATCGCCGGGCTGGCCGATCAGCTGCACGGACGCAGGCAGGGCATCCGGTGCGCTGTGGACCGGTATGGCAACACTAGGCCTGCCCGTCGCGCTGGCGATGCACGTGAAAGCGGCGCTGTGCTCCACCTGCGGTGAACCATGCAAAAACGCTGTCGTGGGGGTCGTAGGTGCGAGTAGATAGTCGAATTGGCTGAAGGCCTGCAAGGTGCTGGCGACGAGCGCCGCGATGCGTGCCTCAAACCGTTGCATGTCAGCATTGCGCTGGCGGCGACCAAACTCCAGCAGACCGAGCAACGCAGGCGAAAAATCCCCTGGACTCGCCTCAAGCCGGCTGGCATGCGCGCGCGCCATCTCGATCTCGCAGAGTGCAAAAATGGCACGAGCCACTCGTGGAAGTCCCCATTGGGTACTGTCGACTGGCACGAGAGCGTGGCCAGCCGCGCGCAGTGCGGCGATGGCGCGGTTGTAGCCATCGAGAGTAGCACTGTCGGGTTCCAGCGTGTCGAAGCCAGTGACAAAGCCCACGCGACTGGGTGTCGTGGCGGGCCGTAGCGGTTGAAACGTCAACGGAAAGGACACACGGCATTGCCGGTCCCAGCCGACTAACACCTTGAACAGCGTCGCTAGATCCCGCATGGATCGGGCCATCGGGCCGACATGGTCAAAGCGTTGGTGAGTGGCGATGACTCCACGGGTCGAAATGGCGCCAGAAGTTGGCTTGAGCGCCGCGATACCGCAGTAGGCTGATGGGATACGGACGGAGCCGATCGTGTCGGTGCCAATGGCGAGCGTCGTCAGCTTCGCTGCCAGTGCCGCTGCGGACCCCGCGCTCGAGCCACCTGTGGTCACGCCGGGGGCGCGCGGATTGGTGACGTCACCGAATGCGGCATTGCGGCCGGTCGCGCCGAGTGCGCCCGCGTCCATGTTCGTCAGCCCTAACAATACTGCACCCGCAGCGCGTAGCTTGCCGATGACGAATGCATCATCGCTGACAACTGCTTCGCGGCGGAAGGCGAGTCCCGCGTGTTGTGGCCAGCCGGCAACAGCCAGATTAGCCTTGACCGCCAACGGCACACCGTCGAGCGGGCCGCGCAGGGCGTCACGGGAGCGCCGCAGATCGGAGTCGGTGGCGCTGGCAAGAGCCTGGTCAGCAAACACATGGGTGAAGGCGTGCAGCGTGGGATTGTCGCGCTCGATTTTGGCAAGCGTAAGCGCTGCCATCTCGCGCGCCGTCACGTTGCCGTGCGTCAACTGTTGTTGCAACTCGGCCGCGTCAGCTTCTAGGATCGTGAAATCAGACAAGCTTGCGTTCATCAATCAGTCGCTTGGGCTTCTGGCGCGACTCGACTTCGGTCAGCGCCGCCGTCTCGCCGGTTGGCACTAACTGCACGTTGACTTCGACTGCGAGCCGCCGCGACAGCAACTGCTGACAGCGCTGCGCCAACTCACGGTCGGTGTCGCCGGCTCCCCGCACCTCAATGACGACGGTCAGTTCGTCGCGACCGGTGGCGTCGCGCGTTGCGCGGCAAATGTACTCACCCGTGAATTCCGGGATCTCATTGAGGATGCCGCTGAGTGCCAGTGGATAGACGTTAATGCCGCGCAGTTTCACCATGTTGTCACTGCGGCCCAGTACGCCTGCGATTCGCGGCAGAGTCCAACCTAACGAGGACTGGCCGTCCACCCAACGCGTGACGTCGTGGGTGTTGAAGCGGATTAAGGGATAGATGTCGTCGCGATAAAGTGACGTCACTACCATGTCGCCGGACTCGCCGTTGGCGATCGGCGTGCCGCGCGACAGGTCGATGAGTTCGAGATAGTGCGCGTCCTCGTAGACGTACAGGCCATCTTCATCTGCGCCTTCGGCAGCGATCGGACCCGTGTCAGCGACCCCGTACCAATCGCGGATCTGTGCGCCACCCCAGGCGCTCGAGAGCGCCGCACGCGACTCGCGACCAATTTGCCCTGCAATGAGTTTCACTGGCAGGTCGACGCCGGGTTGCAGGCCCATTTCCTGCGCGGTGGTCGCGAGCTTACGAATATAGTCGACAAAGCCAACCAGCACCGTGACACGCATATCTCGCATCAGCTCGATCTGTGTGCTCGAGCGGGTTTCCTTGCCGGTCCCGGCGGACAGGAACAAGCAGTTAGTATAGTGAATGGCGGCTTCGCGGACGAAGTGACCCCCGTTGATCATGCCGTGCCCATAGACCGAGTGGATGACATCGCCTGGCACGACGCCATGCAACTGCCAGGACCGTGCCACCAGCAGGGCTTGAACTTCGCGTGCCTTGGGGCTGAAGAACACGATCTGCGGGCGGCCGGTCGTACCGCTGGTTGTGTGCACGACAACCGGTGGGCGCACCGCGAGCGGCCAGTGCTCCATGCCGTGGTAGTCGCCATAGGGTGGAAACTCGGCCAGACTTGCCATCAGGTCGGACTTGGAGAAGATTGGCAGTTTCCCGATATCGTCCAAGCCGCGGACGTCGCCGGGTTCTAGCCCGGCGTTACGCCACAGTCGTTGATAGAAAGGTATCTGCCAGGCGCGCGCGACACAGCGCGCGAAGCGCTGCTGCTGCAGTTCGCGCCGTGCCGCTGCCGACAGTCGCGCAATGGATGCGTCGAACGAGGCCGCGAGTGGATAGTCGCGTAGTAGTGCGGCGGCGTCGATCGACTCGAGATAGGTGGGGTAGCGGTTCGTCATGTCGACGGTAGTAGCAGTAGATTTACGAGTTCGCGCACGTCTGTCAGAGACTCCAGGACATTCACAGTCGTGATCAGCTGGTCTGCGCGCGCAGCGGGCATGGCGCGTATCCCGCTACCCGCAGCGAGGCGGAACTTGGCCAGGTGTTGTGCCGGGGTCAGTGGACGGCCGGGCGCACCGAGTACGGCTGGAAGATCGATAGCGAGTTGTTTGCCGTTCAGCAGATCGATCTCCACGCGCTGTGGCGCGAGCGCGTTCAGCGACGTATTGCTGTCAGCACGGACCTGAATTTTCGCCGCAAGCCGCTGTCGCTCGTCTAGCGCGATGCTGGTCGCGTCAAAGTCGCCGACACTCACGGTGCCGGTCAGCAGCGCAGTGGCGGCGACGTACGGCAGACACAACCGTGCGTAGGATGGCGCCATCGTGGCGCTCGGCTCGCGGTCGACCAACTGCCGCACCAGCGGTGGCGCATAGACGCGGACCGCGTCGATGTCGTGGGTTGCGAAGCCATGGTCGCGCTGCAGGCTCAGCACACCGTCGGCGCCGCCATGCGTTGCGCGACCCGACGGAAACGGCTTGTGCGACAGCGACGCGATGCAGTGGCCCAAGCTCAAGTCCGCGAAGGGCTGCGGGCGCCAATCGGGGTCGATGAGCGTGAAGTAGCCAAACGGGCCTTCGAGCCAATTGAGCGGACCCAGCACGCCGCGCTGTGTCAGCTCGATCGCATTCAATGCCGCGCGGGTATTGAAACCGATCTGTAGTGGCAACACCGCGGAGCCCTCGACATGGGCCTGCATCGTGCCGCTCAGCTGGCTATAACAACTGCCTAGCGCGGCGCGAGTCGCCTGGCTATCGAGTCGCAGTAGTGAGGCCAGACCGGCGGTTGCGCCCAGCGCACCGCACATGGCTGGACGGAAGAACTGCAAGCGATTCTGTGCGGCGCAGCCGATCGTCGCCGCCACATCCACGGCTACGGCACAGGCCAGAATCAAATCCTGACCAGAAACTGGTCGCGTTGCGCTCGCCGCTTCCGCCCAAGCGACCAGCGTCGACAAGACGACCGCCATCGGGTGCACCACGGCTGGTTCGTGCAAACAGTCCCATTCCTGGTTGTGGATCTGGTAGCCGTTCAGGAAGGCGGCAGTGCCGACCGGGACGCGCTCGCCGGTGCCCCAGACACGGGCGGCGGTGCCATGCCCCCAGGTGTCGGCCAAGGCGTGCATCTCGCGAACCAGAGGCACTCGGCTGCCAGACAGCGCGACGCCAAAGGTGTCCAGAAGAAAAGTCTTTGCAGCCGCAACCGATGCCACTGGCAGGCGCTCGAAACGCGCCGCAACAACGTGATCGATCAGCGTGGCGGTGACGGTGTCGGAAGCGGCCATTGGCGTGATGCTAGCAAGGGTGGTCTGCGAATCGACCGGGTGCCGTGGATCGACCACCTAGCGGCTCCGACTGTCGCCTAATTGTGGTGTAGGCTGAAAATTCAGACTGTCCTTTGCGATGGAGCTAGTCGATGCAGACCGACACGCCGAAAGTGGATTGCGCGCCGGCGTGGACCGAAGCGGGCACGCACGCGATGTCGCCGCTGGCGACCCACGACGAGATCGCCCGATTCAATTTCTTGGCGAACCTCAACAAATACATGGCCAACGTCGTGGTCGGCGGTAACAAGGTTGCATACGACAGCCGCGCCAAGCAGGCTTTCCGCAACACCCACGGGCATGAACCGCAGGGTCGCCGTGAGATTCGCGCTGCGATGAGTGTGGACCCGTACTACCAGATGTGGAGCGCACTGCGCCGCAACGCGATGGAGATGCGCCAGCAGGCCGGCAGATCCATGGTGCTGCGCCAGGCCGAGCCATTGCGCGACCGGGCCAGAAGCTTGAATGCAGGCGCCAAGAACTTGCAGCTCCACCCCAATACGCCAGTGCCGCGCTATCAGTCGGCGATCGATAACCACTGCATGCCGGGTAGTTACTATGCGGAATACCTGGCAGATGACGTGTCGGCGGCGGCGAATTACGACGCGGGTATGTTTGCCACGACGACCGGCTTGTTCGGCCGGTATCTCGATGGCGCTGGCCGCGGCATCGTGGAGTGGTTGGCGCGTCGCCGCCCGGGTTGGCAGCCCGCCCGCATTCTCGACCTTGGCTGCGGTGTCGGCCACAACACCGTGCCGATTGCCAAAGCCTTTCCCCAAAGTCGCGTCGTGGCCGTTGATCTGGCGGCGCCGATGCTGCGCTATGGTCATGCGCGAGCACGCGGCATGGATATTGAGAACATCGAATTCCGCCAAGCCAACGTCGAATCGTTGGCTGATGCCGATTCAGCATACGATTTGATTGTCAGTACGATGTTTTTCCACGAGACTTCCTCGCGCGCGCTGCGCAACGTGCTGCAAGAAGCCGCAAGGTTGCTTGCTCCGGGCGGACTGCACCTGCACTTGGAGCAAACGCCGTACCACGCGATGGAGCCGTTCGAGCAGTTCCTGCGCGATTGGGATTGTTACTACAACAACGAGCCCTTCTGGACGACGGTGCACGATACCCAGATGTTGGACGTGATGCGGCAATGTGGCTTTGCCGCGGACGCGCTGTTCGAGGATGAGATCCATGCCGTCGTCGATCTGCAGATGCCGAAAGTTGGCGCTGAGGTGGAGGACTTCGGCCGCGGCGGGATGTGGTATGCGTTCGGCGCCGAGCGAGCCGCCTGACCATCGGGAGAGAGATTGGATATGGATCATCTGGAACTCATCAAGCTTGCCAACGCGGCTGCGCAGGGTAAGCGACCGTATTTCTTCTCGCAGCCTGACGTCGACCGCCTGCTGTCGATCCTGTTGGCTGTCACGCAGGAGTTGGCGGTGACGCGCGAACGCCTCGATACCGTGGAGCGAGTGCTGGAGCGACGAGAGTTATTTGAGCGGCAAGAGATCGACAGTTTCCGTCCGGACGCAGACGCGGCGCGTGAGCGCGGCCAGTGGCACATCGAGTATCTCGCGCGGGTCCTGCGTGTGCTACAGCAGGAAGTGGAGACGATGCAGCGCTCAGCCGGCGACGTGAGTTCAGAGGACGTTGCGCGCGAGTTGGCCGCCGGATGAGCGGTGCCAAGACTCGCTTGAGTTCGGCACGCAGTCTGCTGAACCGTGCTGCCGCACACCTCAGGCAGCTCGCGCTCGGTGCGGACGGCGAGCTCGACGTCCACCAACTAGATACTCTGCAGGTGCCGAGCTACGACCTAGCCTGGTGTGCGGCGGAGCTGGCAGCGGCAGACGCGATTCAAGACTACGCTGACCGCGCGGCAGCGGATCCGTTGGCGCAGCCGCTTGCAGATGCCTTCGCCGCGGACGTGCTACAACGGTGTCTCGCGCGTTGGAGCGCGCGCCCAGCCGAGTTCGGCCTGTCACTGACAGATATCTTTGCACTCGCACCCGCTAACGATTCTGCCCTGTGCGCCGCTGGTGCCAGCAAGACGCTCGCCAGTCTCGGTCGCGAGCTGGTGCTGCGGCGCGGTGCTATGCCGCCGGCATTGCTCGGCGATGACCATGAATTGATGCGTGATTCCTTTGCCAAGTTTGCGGCCGAGAGCGTCGCGCCGCGCGCGCAAGCGATCCATCGCGAGGATCAGGATATTCCGGCTGAGCTGCTCCGTGAGGCGGCTTCGCTGGGACTATTCGGCGTGTCTATCCCTGAGCGCTTTGGCGGCATGCAGCCGGATGGGCGCGGCGATACGATTGCCATGCTGGTCGTGACCGAAGCGTTGTCACACGCGTCGCTCGGGGCGGCGGGTAGTTTGATCACCCGGCCGGAGATCATGGCGCGAGCGCTATTGGCAGGTGGTACAGCCGCGCAACAGTCGCGCTGGCTGCCGGCGCTCGCCGCGGGCGACAAGCTGTGCGCGATTTCGATCACTGAACCAGATTACGGCTCTGACGTGGCCAATCTCAAGTTTCGCGGTACGCGCGTCGCGAACGGCTGGCAACTGGATGGCGCGAAGACCTGGTGTACTTTTGCGGCGCGTGCGGATGTGTTGTTTGTTGTCACGCGTACGGATCCAGATCCCGCACTGTCTCACAAGGGACTGTCGGTACTGCTGGTCGAGAAGCCGCCGTTTGCCGGGCGTGAGTTCGAGTACCAGTCGCCGTTGGGTGGGCGCTTGACGGGTCGTGCCATCGCGACGCTCGGTTACCGTGGCATGCACTCCTACGAGCTGTTCTTTGAGGGCTTTGTGGTGCCGCCAGACGCGTTGATCGGCGAGTCGCAGGGCGAGGGCCGCGGATTTTATTTGACGATGACGGGGATGGCCGGCGGTCGTTTGCAGACTGCGGCGCGCGCTAACGGCGTGATGCACGCGGCGATTGACGCGGGGATCCAATACACGAGCGGTCGACGCGTGTTCGGCAAGACAATCGCCGAGTATCCGCTCACCAGCGCGCAGTTCGCACGGATGGCCGCCTGGCTCACCGCATCGCGTCAGTTCAGTTATGCGGTTGCGCGTCGGCTGGATGCAGGCGGTGATGGCCGCGAAGCGAGTCTGGTGAAATTCTTCGCTTGCCGTACCGCCGAGTGGCTGACCCGTGACGTCATGCAGATGCACGGGGGCATGGGGTATGCGGAGGAAACGCTGGCAAGCCGCTTGTTCGTCGATGCGCGCGTCCTGTCGATCTTCGAGGGCGCAGAAGAAACCCTGGCATTGAAAGTCATCGCGCGCGATCTCTTGGCGCGCGCGAGTTAGCTACCTCTCTAGTTAGCGCTCTGGCGGGTTAGCTGTTATCGGGCGCACCAGACCGCCAGACGCCAGTCCAGCACCTTGCTCTCGGTCTCGCGGCTGGGTTCATCCGGTTGGCTGCGAGTCGCGTAGGTTTCGACATGCAAGCGCAAGAGCCGTCCCGCAGTCACAGGCGTGCTCTCGACAATCGTGACTGCGGAGCGCAGACGATCGTTCTCGATCACCGGTGCCGTGTGATCGCAGCTCTCCCAGGCGACTAGCGTAATCAACGAGGGGATAGCACGCGTCAACTGCGCGAAGGCGATGGCAATCGTGTGGCCGCCATACACCAGACGTTCGCCCAGGTAGGACAGGCTGGCGTCGGTATGTGCCATCGCCATGTTCAGTGTCAGCCGCACCAGTTCCGGCGCGCTGGTTACCGTGTCGCGCGCCTCGATGCGAAGCTGCGAGCCAACCGCCAAACTGATGGCGTCCGGTGTCTGCGGGATCCGCATGCGGTCGAGCTGCCAACCTTGTGGAATCGCCGCGCACATCTCCGCTGCTGTCGTTTCGATGCCGATTTTGGCGAGGTCGTCCTGATGACCCGTTGCGGCATCATCCGTGCGGCATGGAATCATCGGACATCGCCAGAAGTGCAGCACCTCATCACCCTGTTGATTGCGAGTGGTCATTTCAAGGGCCACGATTCCCGTAGCCGGCCGGCCAGGTTTCGGCGTGTTCTGCTTCAGCCCGACGACTCGGGTTGTGGTGGCGAGCGTATCGCCTAACAATACGGGTTGCTTGAGAATGAGACCGCGATAGAACAGGTTGGCTTTGACTCGTTGCGAGGCCCAGGTGGTTTGCCCAACCGCGAGATTGATCGCCAGCATCGGATGCGCGAGTGGTCGTGGCAGTCCGGTAACTTTCCGGGCCGAGTCATGGTCGAGTGGCAATGCTAGCCGATCGCCGGTGATCGCCTGGTAGAGGGCCGCATGGCCTTCGGTCAAGGTAACAGCTGGCGCGTCGAAGCTCAGCCCGAGCCGCAGGTCTTCGAAATACGGGCCGGCGAGGGTTGTCACTACAGTCATGCGACAATACCGCGGTCATGCAGTACGCCGATAGCCGCGCTGGAGAGCCCGGCCAACACACTGAGTATTTCATCGGTGTGCTGGCCCAGCCGCGGTGCGGCAACCGCGTCCAGATGCCGGCTTGACGAAAAGAATAGCGGCGAGCCCGGCATGCGATAGCGACCGATGCCGGACTGATCCTGCGCGGAAAACAGCGGATTGGTTGTCTGTGCTTCCGGATCCTCGCGGAGCAATTGGCGTACCGACTGATAGGGACCGAAGCAAACGTCCGCGTTTTGGAAGCACTCGACGAGGTCGCGATAGTCGCGTACCGCGATCCACGGCGCCAAGACAGTCGCCAAAACATGCCGCGCGTTGAACCGGTCGCCCTCGAGCGATAGGTCCAGCTGCGGATTGAATTGGTTGGTAGCGCGGACGAAGTCGGCGTGCAACGCGGTGGCCCTGCAGAGGTTCTTCCATTGCCGCTGTGTCAGCGCCACCACCATCAAGCGACGTCCGTCGCGGGTCACAAAGTCGCGACCAAACGCGCCATAGAGATCGTTGCCGTAGCGCGCGCGATCCGTGTCATTCACTTCCACCTCGCCAATGCACCCCATGTGTCCGAGCGTTGCCAGCGCCACGTCCAGCAAGGCGATCCGCGCATACTGGCCTTGCCCCGTGATGCGTCGATGGCGCTCCGCAGCCAGGATCGCGACCGCTGCCATCTGGCCAGTGATGTGGTCCCAGGCAGGCAAGACGTGGTTGACGGGTTGGTCGTCTGCATCGTTGCCAGTTATCTGCGGGAAGCCGACCCTGGGATTGACGGTGTAGTCCACCTCGGAGCCGCCGTGGCGGTCACCGGTCACGTTGACGTAGATCAGATCGTCGCGGCGAGCGCGCAGTACGTCATAGGCCAGCCAACCGCGCGCGGGGAAATTCGTCAGGAAAATACCGGCATCGGCAGCTGGCGCGGTGATCAGCGCCGTGATCAGTTCCTGCCCCTCCGGCTTGCTGAGATCGATCGCAATGGACTTTTTGCCCTTGTTCATGCCCGCCCAGAACAGGCTGTTGCCGGCAGCTGTGACTGGCCAGCGTTTGGCGTCGAGACCACCGCCGATCGGATCGAACCGGATCACTTCCGCGCCGAGTTGCGCAAGTGTCATACCGCCGAGTGGCGCTGCGATGAATGCAGACCCCTCTATAACGCGCATGCCCTGCAGGATGGGAGTCGTCATCGCAATACGCTCGATATCTGCCACAATCCCCAGTGTAGGGAATTCCAGTGTAGCGAATTCTAGCGTAGCAAATTCGGTGTAACGATACGGGCCGCCTGCGGGCCCCAACCTCACGAGGCTCTGGCATGCGACGGCGCGATTTCGTATTACTGTCCGGTGGCAGTCTCTTATTGGCTGGTGGCGTGTCGCGTGCGACGCTCGTCGCGGCTGCCGCCAGCGATGCGGCGGCTGTTAGTGAGGCCGCCCAGCTGCCGTTTGCCATGCTCGAGATCCTGCCCAATAACGAGATCGTGGTGCGGGTGGCCAAGTCTGAGATGGGTCAGGGTGTACTCACCGCTCTGCCGATGCTGATTGCCGAGGAGCTGCATGTTGCGCTGACCGATATCCGCGCTGAGTTGGCGCCGGGAGCTGCGGCATTCCGTGATTCCCGCGGTGGACAAATTACAGGGGGTTCGAGCAGTGTCTCTAGCAGTTACCGGGCGCTGCGTACGCTTGGCGCTGCCGCACGTGAAATGCTGCTGACCGCAGCGGCTGAGGTGCTGGCAGCGCCCACTTCACAGCTTGCGGTGCGAGGCCCGACAATAGTCGACGCTCGCAGTGGGCGCTCGGTGACCTTTGCGAGCCTGTTGTCGATCGCCGCGGCGTTGCCCGTGCCGCAATCACCGGCGTTGACCGCCAACAATTTATTTCGCTTGATTGGCAAGCCGCTGCCAAAGCTCGATTCGAGCAACAAGGTAGATGGGTCGGCGCGGTTTGGTATCGACGTACGGCTGCCCAACATGCGAGTCGCGCTGTTGGCGCGTGCGCCCACTTTTGGTGGTATGCCAAAGGAAGTGACGTCTGCAGCCGCGCTGGCAGTGCCAGGCGTTGAGCGGGTTGTTACACTCTCGACCGGCGTTGCAGTCATCGCGCGGGACTTCTGGGCGGCAAAGCGCGGCCGTGCAGCGCTGCAAGTAAAGTGGGAGCGGGGAGTCAACGGCAATCGATCGAGCGCGACGCATGCGGTGGAACTCGACGCTGCGCTCACCAGCCCTGGCCGGTCTGCGCGCAGTGATGGTGTCATAGCGGGCGACCTGGCTGGGGACCAAGTCGTCAGTGCTGACTATCGCACGCCATTTCTCGCGCACGCTGCACTCGAACCGCTCGCAGCCACCGCTCATGTGCAGGCCGATCGTTGCGACGTCTGGCTCGGTACTCAGTCTCCCAGCCGGGTGCAGCAGTGGGGTGCCAAGCTGACAGGCCTGCCGGAGGCGCGTATTTTCGTGCACACGCACACCATCGGTGGCGCTTTTGGGCGCCGTGGCGAATGGGACTTCTATCTCGAGGCAATCGAGCTCTCGAAGCTGACAGCTGCGCCGATCAAGCTGATGTGGACACGCGAAGACGATATGGGTCATGATTTTTATCGGCCCGCCAGTGTGTCTCGATTGGCAGCGCAGCTGGGTGCACAAGGGCGGCCGGTGCAATTCACTGCGCGCGTAGCAGCCCCGTCCATCAACCGTCGTCGCAACCCGGCCGGGCTCGAGAAAGATATCGATCGGTCGTTAGTAGAGGGATTGTTTAATCATCTGTACGCGATCCCCAACCAGCGCATCGATTATCAGGAGGTTGAGCTTGGTGTGCCGGTGGGGTTCTGGCGCTCGGTTGGGCATTCGAACAACGTTTTCTTTGTCGAGAGTTTTATCGACGAACTTGCGCATCACGCTGCGGCTGATCCGCTCGACTATCGTTTAGCGCTGCTGGCGCAGGAGCCGCGGCTGCAGGGCGTGCTACGGCGCGCCGCTGAAGTGTCCCGCTGGGGCCATTTGACCGCTGTCCAGCGCGCCGCTGGTCGCGGCCAAGGGATTGCCTGTGCCAAGAGCTACGGCACCTATGTTGCCGAAGTCGTCGATGTCGACTTCACTGGCGGCGAGCTCAAGATCGAGCGGGTGACCTGCGCCGTCGATTGTGGACAGGCGGTCAATCCCAATATCATCGAGCAGCAGATGCACAGCGGCATCGTCTATGGACTGACCGCCGCACTACGCGGTTCGATCACGATCGAAATGGGTGCGGTGCGCGAGTCGAATTTCCATGACTATCGGCTCCTCGCGATACATGAGGTGCCGCCCATTGACGTGCATCTGATCGCGAGCGGCGCGTCCCCCGGCGGCTGCGGCGAGCCAGCAACCCCGGTTATCGCACCGGCATTGGCCAACGCGATTTTTGCGGCAACCGGTCGACGCCTACGAGCGTTGCCGCTTGAGCCACAGCTGCGTTTGACCTAGCGCGTACCTGCTGTGTCCTGAAACGGCCGGCCTGCGCGGCCTGCCAGTACCGCATGTATCTCGCTGACGATGGCCAAGGCAATCGACTCCGGCTGCGCGCCCACCGATGTCGAGACCGATCGGTGCCCGCAAGCGTCGCTGCAACGGTGTAGCGCTTGGCCCGCGACCGCGCAGCAGTCGTTCGCGTCGTGCCGCCGGTCCAAGCAAGCCAACGTAGGGAACGCGCGTCGGTGCCAGAGCACGTAGGTAGGCGAGGTCAGAATCCAGATGATGGCTCATGACCACGGCTGCGTCGTAACGATCCAGTTGCAGGTCGGCCGTCAGCGACTCTGGCCGAGTCTCCAGTACTTCGGTGCCTGGAGCAAACCGTGCGGCATCGGCATATGCCGACCGATGATCGACCACGGTCACTCGCCAGGCCAAAAAAGCTGCTAACTCGACTACGGGCCTGGCGTCGGGCCCGGCGCCGCAAACTAACAACCGTGGCGGTAGTCGTAGCGGCACTAGTAGCGCGCGTAAGCGCGGTTGCTCGTATTCGAACCAGCTGGCTGCTGGCCGGTCATTCGATGCCGCCGTGGCGGTGCGCATCGCGGCCCGCAGCACGACCGCCCAGTCCGCGGGCAGACCAGACGCCGCCGAACGTTCGACGGCGGTGAAATCGCTGCTCGGCATCTCCATGAACACTTGTCCAAGCGGCACCGATGGATCAGCCGATGCCGTGACAAATGCAGCCACCGCCGGCAGTTCGGCGCGAAAAGCCCTGGCCAGCGAGGCCAGAGGCTCCCAGGACTCTGCCGGTCCGGTGCGCGTCAATAAGATGTCCATAGCACCTTCGCAACCGGAACCCAGACCAAACACCTCATCGTCGGCGGAACGCATGTCATAGCTCACGATGGCCGCCGTGCCACTGCGCCGTACCTCGACGGCGCGTTCGCGTAAATCACCTTCCAGGCAACCCCCGGACAGCAGGCCGGCGTACTCGCCGCTGGGGGCAATCAGCATCTGTTCGCCCGGTTTGGCGTAAGTGGATCCGGCGGTTCTGAACACCGTTGCCAAGACCGCGGCCTCGTTGCGCTGGCGGCAACGCTCGAACAGTGGCAGCAGACGATGGAGCGATGTAGTCGACATGCGCGGAAGTATGCCATTTGCGTCGGGATTGCTTGCGCGGTAAGCGGCCGATCAGTACAGTCGCGGGGTTTCCAACCCCCTAATTAATCCCGGATTTCGAGTCGCAATGCCTGCCGTAGACCCGGCCACTTGGGTCGTGCATAAATTTGGCGGATCGTCGGTTGCTGATGCGGACTGTTTCAGACGCGTTGCGACCATTGTCGAGTCTTTCCCAAACCCCCGAATTGCAGTCGTGCTGTCCGCGTGTCGTGGCGTTACAGACGCGCTGCTCAATCTCGTGGACTTGGCTGAGGCGCAGGATGACGGCTATCGAGGCGAGCTCGACCGGCTGCGCGCTCGCCACGCCGATATCGCGGAGGGCGTGCTGAAAGCCGCGGCCGCCCGCTTATATCTAGCTGCATTCGATCGTGATCGGCACGATATCGAGGGCGTGCTGCATACCATCAAATTGACACGCTCTGCGGCTCGCAACGTGCGTGACTTGGTGGCGGGTTACGGCGAGATTTGGTCGACACGGCTATTCCGCGAACTGCTCGAACAACGCGGTGCTCGTACCGGTAGTGCGCGGTGGGTAGACGCACGCGAAGTGGTCGTGGTGGAGTGGGGCCCGCTCGGGCCATTGGTAGATTGGGAAGCGTCCCGTGCTCGCATGCATCGCGTCGCGGGGTCCAATTCGAACGGCACGCTGGTCGTCACGGGTTATATCGCTGCTGACAAGCGCGGCGTACAGACAACTCTTGGTCGCAACGGCAGTGATTTCTCGGCGTCGATATTCGGCGCGCTACTCGACGCGAGCGAGATTCACATCTGGACCGACGTGGACGGTGTGTTGTCGGCCGATCCGCGTCGCGTGCCGCACGCGAAGGTGATCGACTCGCTGTCCTACGACGAGGCGATGGAGCTGGCCTACTTCGGCGCCAAGGTCATCCATCCACAAACCATGGCGCCCGCCGTCATGCGCGGCATTCCGATCTGGATCCGCAATACCTTTGCACCCGACAAGCCGGGCTCGCTCATTTGCGCCGAGCCGAAGTCTGCGTTGCCGGTCAAAGGCATCACGAGTATCGAGAAGATCGCACTGGTGAATCTGGAAGGCGCCGGGATGATCGGCGTGCCCGGTACGGCGCATCGCTTGTTTGGCGCGCTGCGAGAAGAGGGGATTTCCGTCATTCTCATCTCGCAGGGCAGCTCCGAGCATTCCATTTGCTGCGCCATTCCTGAGATCGAGGCCGAGCGCGCGGCACGTGTGGTCCGCGAGGCTTTCGAGCGCGAACTCGAAGAC
Organism: Pseudomonadota bacterium; assembly: GCA_016703895.1. GTDB lineage: Bacteria > Pseudomonadota > Gammaproteobacteria > Steroidobacterales > Steroidobacteraceae > CADEED01. The sequence continues at coordinate 159,041 of JADJBE010000005.1, read as the reverse complement.
GGCCAGATACAGAATGTCGAGGTGGATCGCGAACTGGCCATTCTCGCGGTGGTGGGCGACGGCATGGCGGGTCTGCCTGGCGTGGCGGGGAAGATCTTCAGTGCGTTGGGTGCCGCGGCGGTCAATGTGCGAGCGATCGCGCAAGGCGCCTCGGAACGCAATATTTCCGTCGTTGTCAGCGGCAAAGACGCGACTCGAGCGCTGCGTGCTGTGCACGCGAGTTTCTATCTGTCGCCCCACACCTTGTCCATCGGCGTCATCGGTCCGGGTACGGTGGGCAGCGTGCTGCTCGACCAGTTAGCTGCCGAAAGTGCGCGGCTGCGTGATGAGTTTCAGATCGATCTGCGCGTGCGCGGCATACTGTCGTCGCGACACATGTTGTTAGCTGAACGGCAGGTCGAGATGGGTGATTGGCGCGCTGCGTTCAAGACTGACGGCGTCGACGCGAATCTGGCCAAATTCGTGGAGCACGTCAAGGTCGATTACCTGCCGCACACGGTTATCATCGATTGTACGGCGGATCAAGCGGTCGCTGCGCATTACGCCGACTGGTTGGCCGCCGGGATCCACGTCGTCACGCCCAACAAGAAAGCCAATAGCGGTCCGCTGCCGTACTTCGAGTCCTTGCGCGAAGCGCGGCGCGCTGGCGGGAGTCACTACCTCTACGAAGCAACGGTTGGCGCCGGCTTGCCCGTGATCCAGACGGTGCGCGATTTGCGTGAAACCGGCGACGGGATCACCAGTATCGAGGGTATTTTCTCAGGCACGCTGGCCTATCTTTTCAACGTCTATGACGGCAGCAAGCAGTTCTCGGCGATCGTGCGCGAGGCCAAGCAGCTCGGCTACACAGAGCCGGATCCGCGCGATGATCTGTCGGGCACGGACGTCGCGCGCAAGCTGACCATTCTGGGTCGCGAGATGGGTCGTAAGCTTGAGCTGCAAGACGTAGAGGTCGAGAGTCTGGTGCCGGCGGGTCTGGAGTCGCTGTCGATCGACGAGTTTCTCGACCAGTTGCCGGGTTCGGACGCGGCCATGCGCGAGCGCTTCGATGCTGCCAAAGCACGCGGCAAGGTTCTGCGCTATGTCGGCCGCTTAACCGCGGATGGCAAAGCCACCGTTGGCGTAGCCGAGGTCGACACGAGTCACGCCTTCGCGAATATTGCGTTGACCGACAATGTGGTGCGATTCGCGACCACGCGTTACAACAAGAATCCGCTGATCGTCCAGGGGCCGGGAGCTGGGCCTGAAGTTACCGCCGGCGGCGTGTTCGCGGATCTGTTGCGGTTGGCCGCTTATTTGGGCGCACGTTTGTGACGCAGCGGCGTTCAAGCACCAGCGGCCTTGCGAAGGCGACGGCGTTTGCCCCAGCGTCGGTCGGCAATGTGGCGATCGGCTTCGATATCCTGGGTTTCTCAGTCGATGCGCTCGGCGATCGCGCAACGGTGATCCGTTCGGACTCGCCGGGAGTTGTTATCTCGCGGGCGACGGGTGTGGTCAGCGATATCCCACGCGAGCCGGAGAAAAACACGGCGGGCCGCGCCTTGATGGCGATGCTCGAGGACCTTGATCCAGGCTTTGGCATCGAGCTGCACCTCGACAAAGGAATTCCATTGGGCTCTGGACTGGGTGGGTCTGCCGCATCAGCGGTCGCTGCCGTCGTTGCGGCCAACGCACTCTTGTCAGAACCGTTGTCCAAGATCGAGCTACTGAAGTTTGCGATGCAGGGCGAGGCCGTTTCGAGCGGTTCGCTGCATGTCGATAATATCGCGCCGTCGCTGTTCGGTGGTTTGGTGCTCACGGTCGGTATCGATCAACCGCGAGTCAAGCAGGTACCGGTGCCAGCCGGTATCCGCGCAGTCCTTGCGCATCCGCATATGTTTATGTCGACACGGGACGCTCGGGGCATCCTCAAGGGCTCGGTCGAGATGTCCGATTTTGTCTGGCAGACCGCCAACCTGGCGGGGTTTATCTCCGGTTGTTATACCGACGATCTGGACATGATTCGTGCGTCATTCGAAGACGTGGTGATTCAGCCGCAGCGGCAGCAGCTGATACCGGGCTTCGACAGTGTGCGCAACGCTGCGTTGGCGGCAGGTGCGCTCGGGTGCTCGATTTCCGGTGCCGGCCCAACCGTGTTTGCCTGGAGTCTCGAGGCCGAGGCCGAGGCCGTACGACGTGACATGCTGGCCCAGTTCGTCCGTGCGGGGATCGACGCCGATACCTGGATCGTCCCGATCGAACCAGTGGGTGCACGGGTTTTGCCGGCATGACCAGCGCCGCCACGGCCGTGGCGCCAGCGATGCAGTTCCGCAGTACCCGGTCTGCCGACGCGCAACCCATTTCGTTCTCGCAAGCGCTCGAGCGCGGCCTCGCGCCTGACGGTGGTTTGTATATACCCACTCAATGGCCGCGGCTCGAGCCAACTGATTTTGCCGGCTGCGATGACCTTGCCAGTATCGGCGAGCGGTTGCTAACGCCGTTCTTGCGGGGCGACCCGCTCGCTGCTGAGCTAACTGCAGTTTGCCGCGAAGCGTTTGACTTTGCCGCGCCGCTGGTGCCGCTCGATTCCTCTGGCGCGGTGAGCGTGCTCGAGTTGTTCCACGGGCCAACCGCCGCGTTCAGGGATTTCGGCGCGCGCTTTCTGGCAGCTTCGCTTAGTCGGATCCGACAAGGGGCCGCACGGCCACTCAACATTCTGGTTGCCACGTCGGGCGATACCGGTGGTGCCGTCGCAGCTGCATTTCATCGGCGGCCAGCAGCGCTTGTTTCGGTGTTGTATCCGCGTGGTGTGGTATCGCCCACCCAGGAGCGTCAGCTCACCTGCTGGGGGGAGAACGTGCGGTCGTTTCCGGGTTGCCGGTACATTTGATGATTGCCAGCACATGGTGAAACAAGCGTTCCTCGACTCGGCGCTACGCACACGGTTCGATTTGTCGTCTGCTAATAGCATCAATCAATGGGCGGTTGCTGCCGCAAATGGTCTACTACGCGGCGGCGAGTCTGGCGGTTTGGCGACGCTCGGGCGAGTCGGCGTCTTTCGTCATTCCGGCCGGCAACCTGGGCAACGCAGTGGCGTGCATCTGGGCCCGGCAGGTCGGCCTGCCCATCGACGCCGTCGTGTTGGCACACAATGCCAATCGGACAGTGCCGGACTATCTGCAAACGGGGGACTGGCAACCCCGACCCAGCGTCGCCACGCTTGCCTCGGCGATGGATGTCGGCAACCCCAGCAATATGGAACGGTTGCAGGTCTTGTTTCCCGCTGTTGCCGAGCTACGCAAGGCGGTGGGTGCGGACAGTGTGGATGATGCCGCTATTCGGGCTCGAATCGAAGCCGACTACCGCGGCTGGGGTCAGATCTGGTGTCCGCACACGGCCACCGCGGCCGAGGCCTATGCGCGTCGCAAGTCGCATGGCAAAACCAGCGGACCTTGGGTCATCGTTGCGACAGCCCATCCCGCCAAGTTTCGTGAGATCGTAGAGCCCATACTTGGCCTCGAGGTTGCCGTGCCGGAATCGCTGGCGGCACTGTTTGCTCGTGAGACTCAGGTCGAAGATCTACCGGGAGAAGTTGCGGCATTGCGGCATGCTTTGTCACACTAACTGTTACCTTGAATAGTGTCAGCAATAGCCCCGCGTTCGAGCTTGCCATTGCGGCGGTCGCCGCTATTCTCGCGGGGATCGGTGCGTGGCTGGCGATCAGGATGTACCGCGCCAGACGGATCCGACGACAGAAGGTGGAGCTGCTGACGAACGGCGCCGCGGACTATCAGGAGAACGTGCTGGTACCTGACGGCAGCGGTGGGTCCTACCACCTCGATTTCCTGCTGTTGCATGCCCGCGGCATCGTGATCCTCGATTGGCGTGACTTGCGCGGCAATATATTCGGTGGCGACCAGATGACAGAATGGACGCTCATGAACGGCGGCGAGCGCACGACATTTCCCAACCCGCTCAATCCGATGTACGACCGGATCGCTGCAGTCAAGTTGATCGCCAAGGATGTTCCGGTCGAAGGGCGCATCGTATTTTTCGCGCCGTGCGACCTTTCCGAAAGGCCTGCCGAAGTGGACCGTAAAGCTGGATGCGATGCTGTCGGAATTCCCACCCATGGAGCGCACGCAGGTTGAAGCGGCGACTTCGCGTTATCAGGACGGCTGGGTGGCGCTGAAGCAGGTACTGCAGCCAAGTTCGCTGCACAAGCCGCGTGCGGTGGCCTGAACGACCCGCGGTGCGATTTTGTATCAGGCTACGCTGAAGCACGTGAACGTTACTGCAAAGGTCGCCGAGTTCGTCGCCAACACAGACTGGGAGGCGTTGCCGCCACCGGCAGTAGACCGTGCGCCCCTGCTGATGCTCGACTCGTTAGGCGTGTCGTTAGGCGCAGTATGCTCGCCAGCCGGTGCACTTGTCTTGCGGATGGAGGGGGGCGACGCGTTTGGTTCACTGCCAGCGACCGGTTCACACGATGGCGTGACGGCAATTGGGCTGAAGCAGCGAACGTCGGTTGCAACAGCGGCCTGGATAAACGGCACGCTGGCGCACGCGCCAGACATGGATGACACCGCCGCTGGCACGGTTGCTCATCCGAGCGCAATGCTCGTGCCGGGCCTAATGGCCGTTGGCGAGCGGCAGCACAGTAGCGGCCGGGCGGTACTGGGCGCCTATATCGTGGGCCTCGAGGTCTTTTATCGGGTGGCGCTCGCGACGCACGCGCAGATGCGAGGCTGGCATCGGACCTCGGTGTACGGGGCGCTGGCCACGGCCGCCGCCGCCGCTCGCTTGCTTGATTGCTCAGCGCAGCAAATTGCCGTCGCGATGGGTATTGCGGGTTCGTTTGCCAGTGGCTTGCAGGCCAATTTCGGCACCATGACGAAGGCGCTGCAGGTAGGTCATGCCAGTCGCAGTGGTGTCATGGCGGCAATGCTCGCCAAAGAGGGCGCCAGCGCAAATCCGGACGTGTTGGGCGACGCCAGTGGTTTTGGGCACGCGTTTTATGCGGATGAGTTCGACACGAGCAAATTGGTTGAACGACTCGGCGACCCTTACAGCATCGTGTCGCCGGGCATTGGCCTCAAGATTCATCCGTGCTGCGGCCTGACCCACACGCCTGCCGATCTCGTACTTGAGCTCGTCCAGCAGCACAACATCGCGCCCGACAGCGTGCAGGAGATCGTGGTGACCGCCGAGCCGCTGCTGGCAACAGTGCTGGTCTACCCGCGGCCGCAGACGGGCGATCAGGGCAAGTACAGTCTCGAGTATGTCGTGGCGGCGGCGTTGTTCGACCGGCAGATCGTGCCAGAGACGTTTACGGATGCCGGTGTCATGCGGCCGCGGTTACAGGCTTTTCTGGAGCGCGTGAGACTCAAACCGCGGCCCGATGCAGACTGGCCAGCCGATGTCCGCCCGCCATTGGCGCATCCTGCCGAGGTGGAAGTGCGTCTGGTGTCGGGCGAGCGTCTCGTGGCCTCAGCGCCTTGCGCACGCGGCTATCCCCGGCGGCCACTGACAAGCCACGAAGTCGAGGAGAAATTTCGCAGGCTCGCGGGCCAGCAGCTATCCGTAGACCAGGCGGGTCAGATCATCGAGCACGTGCGGCGGTTCGCGCAGCTTCGCGATGTCGCGGACGTCATGCGGCTGACCGCAGCCGCCCGCTGATGCCGAGTTATCTCAGCATCAGCGGGCCAGCGTTAGTGTCTAACTAGAACCGATAGGCTGCCGTCACACCAATCTGACGACCGCGCGGCAAGCTCAGGGCAAAGGCGCGAGGTGTGATCCCACCGTTGGCTGCCGCGAAATACGTGCCGGCATTGAGGCCGCGCGTATCGACCCAGCGCAGGATATCGAGTGGCGTGTCGTCGTCGGTCAGGTTTTTGCCCCACAGGGTCAAATCCCAGTGATCGCTGATGAGCGCGACTCGTGCACCCACGTAGGTGCGCGCGCCTGTCTCGTTGAAGTTATCGACCTGGCCGTACTTGGATCCTTCGTAGGTCACATCGCCACTGACGCGCCAGTCGAGGCCATTGCTGAACGTACCTCTATAGCTCGATGACAACGAGGCCTGCACTTTGGGCGTGCGCGGCTGGGTGTTGCCATCGACGCCGCCATAGGCGGCGAGGTCTGCCGCAATGGCGTCTGCGCAGGCTGGGCGGCCCGGGACCTGGGCCGCAGGCGGTGCATTATTGCAGAACAAGACGGGTCCGGAGGAAGACGGGTTGGGTTGGATCCGGCCATTCGGACTGGTCAGGTTGACCTGGTTGTTATCGAAGAAGTCTTTAACTTTTGAGTCGATGAACGAGAACGTGCCACGTACATCCCAGGCCTCGGTGATACGAAAACTGCCGTCCAGCTCAAGTCCCTTGATTTCGGTCGCACCGATATTGGCAGTGAAGGAGTTCACGACTGCCGCACCGTTGACCGAACCCACAATATTTGACGTGAGCTGCTGACCCGTTAGGTCCGTGTAGAAGAGTGCGACGTTGAGATTGGCGCGCCGATCTAAAAGACAAACTTGCCACCGACCTCAAGAACATTGGACTCTTCTTCGTCATAGGTCGATTTGACGTCGACGTTGGTGTTGATGCCCGTCTGGACCGCTGTGATCGAATTGAAACCACCGGGTTTGGTGCCTTTGGCCGCGTTGAAGTAGTAAGTGGCGGCTGGGCTCGCCTCATACCGCAGCGTGAGGCGCGGTGTGGTGCTCTTGAATTCACCGGTGAACTTGCAGGCGTCGAGGGTCACCCCTGGCGTGTTGGTCGGTAGTACACAGTTCAGCGTGCCCACGGTTTGGGTGTTGATCTGCTCCTGTTTTTCGATCGCGTAGCGCGCTTCGAAAGTGGCGGTGAGTTTGTCGGTGAAGTCATACTCGATATCGGCAAACACAGCGCGGTTGCTTAGTTCACGCAGGCCAAGTGGTTCAACCGTCGATTGCGGGCATTCTATGTAGGAGCCAAAGTTGACGCAATCGGTAGTGCCGGCGACATTCAAGGTTGTGCCGAGCGGTATGTACTTTTTGTTCTTGGTATCGTCGTCATTGGCTTTCAGGTAGTAACCACCGACGCGCCAGCGAAAGCGCTCTTCGGCCGGCGAGTCGAGGCGAATTTCCTGCGAGAAATCATCGCTTTCGCTCGCGCTGCCACTCCAGAACGCACCGATCTGCGAGGCACCGAACGCATTGGTAAACGTGTCGTACGCGTCGTATGACTGGTCGAGCTGATTTTGACTCTCTTGCTCGTGATAGCCGGTGACGGTTGTCAGCTCAAAGCCGCCACCAAAACTGGTCTTGGTGGTGAGTGCGAAGCGCATGTCGTCACGGCGTGAGCCTTGCTCGGGGAGAATGTCGCCGCGCTGATTGACGGTCAGCTGATCGGCACCTAAAACCGTACCGCACTGATAGCCTGGCGAGCGCGGCAGAATGGTACCGGCGAAATTATTGGCCGCCGTGCCATTCAGTACGCGCAACTGGCAGTTGTTGAATGCGCGCCCCTGCAAGCCGATCGGGATCGCGCCGGGATCATCGTCCTTGGCCATCGTCGCGAGCAGAGTTGCTTCGAAGCTCTCGGTAGGCGTCCAGAGCAACTTGACCGTACCGGAATCGCTGTTCTGTTGGCCGGCTCTCGTCAGGTCGAACAGGTTGGTGTATTCGCCGTCGTAGCTGTAATGGCGTGCGCCCACATAGAACAACAGTTTGTCCTGGACGAGTGGGCCGCTCAACGAACCGACGATATCGGTTTCACCGTGTTGTGCAGCAGTGACACTCAGCTTGCCAGACAACTCGTTAGTGGGTCGCTTGGTGATGTAATTGATGGCGCCGGCGAACGTCGCGCGGCCGTAGAGCGCGGCCTGCGGGCCTTGATGACCTCGATGCGCTCAAGGTTGCTTGTTTCTGTTGCGAGCGAACCGCCCGCGACATACACCCCGTCGATAAAGAACGACGCATTTGGCGCGCCTTGGATATTTGTCTGACCGCGCATCGTTGGGCGCTCAGTGCCCGATCGACCAAAGCCCGACACGATTGAGAGTCCGGGAGTGAAGCGGGAAATATCGTCGGGGGTGACGATGCGCAGTTCTTCGATGCTCGACGCATTAAGTGCCGTTACCGACAGTGGCACGTCCTGCAGCGATTCCTCGCGCTTACGGGCCGTGACCAGCACCTCTTGAATTTCGAAGGCGCCGTTGGCGGTCGCGTCAGTCTGTGCCAGCAGTGGCTGTGGCGCAGACGCAGCGCCGAGGGCGAACACGAACGCGCCCGCAGCTTTCATAGGCAGCGAAATGGACGACATAGAAACTCCCTATGTACCCTTAAAATTAGGGTATCTGATGGTCGCTAGCCTAGCCAAAACCGCTGCGAATTGATAGCCCGACTCTGGTTGTGGCTTATTAACCACGCTTGGGTGCCCAGTCAGCCTAGCAGCAGGCCGAACATGCGCTGCGCGGCGGCCGTCGAGGTGGCGGTCAGCTCGTCGATGGATTGCCGGCGGGCGTCCGCAACTGCGGCGGCAATATGCGGCAGGTAACACGACTCGTTGCGCCGCGACCGCGGTGCCGGTCGCAGGTCGCGCGGCAGTAGGTAGGGCCCGTCAGTCTCGATCATCAGTCCGTCCGACGGGATATGCGGCACCAGCTCTTTGAGGTGGTGGCCACGGCGTTCGTCGCAGATCCAGCCGGTAATGCCGATGGCGAGCCCGAGCCCGAGGTACTGCTCGAGTTGCTGTCTATCGCCGGTAAAACAGTGCGCCACACCACCGACGAGGCTGCCACGATGCTCGCGGAGGATCGCGACAAAGTCCTCGTGCGCCTCGCGTTGATGCAGGAATACCGGCTTGCCCAAGCGAGCTGCCAGTTCCAGTTGCAGGCTGAAGGCGTGTCGTTGTGCGTCACGCGGTGAGTAGTCCCGGAAATAGTCGAGACCGCATTCGCCAACTGCCACCACGGTGGGCTGTCTGGCGGCCTGTTCGAGTGCCGGCATGTTCTGCGCAGTCAGTTCAGTAGCATGGTGCGGGTGCACGCCAGCGGTGGCGAACAACACGTTCGGATAGTCCTGCGTCAGTTCGATTGCGCGCAACGTGCTGGCGTGGCTCGAGCCTGTCACCAGCATTTGTTTGACGCCGGCAAGCCGCGCTCGTTCGATAACGGCGGCTCGATCAGCGTCGTAGCTGTCGTGTGCCAGATTAATGCCGATATCGATCAGCCCGACGGGGGTTGCGGTCACGCCGTGATAATCTCTCTTGAGTCCATTGCGCGTGCATTCTAGCTGACACGGATGAGCCCAAGACCGACCACCCTGAGTCCGACCGTTCGGATATGGCGCGCGACCGACGGCGTGATCTTCGCGATCGTGCTCGGCAGCGCGCTATATGGCTGTAGTTTGGCGGCCGCGGCCGCCGCCGACGCGGATTTGGAGGCGCGCATCCAATACGCTTTTTACACGGTTGAGCCAAGAGCCTTGCAACAGATCGCCACTGCGCTTGAAACGGACGCCGGGCAAGCTTACTGGTTGTCGTTGGCTCACTACCGGCTGGCCCAGCTTGCTATGGGTGATACCGCGGTAGGCGTCGCGCGCGACGAGAGTGCTGCGGCGCGCCATGCACGACGCTGCCTCGACGTGCTCGAGCAGGCGGCTCGACCGACCGTATCTACACCCGAAGCCTTGGGCTTGCAGGCTGCATGCGCGGCTTTGCTCGGACGCGCGTCACTGCTGGCGGCGCCGCTCGCCAATGCGCGCAGTGCCAATCAGCTGCGCAGTGCAGCCTTGGCCGACGCGCGTAACCCGCGTGTACGGCTGATAGCCGCGACGGTCAATTTCGAGCGCGATTTGCTCGATCCCGAGGCACGCGAACGTGTGCTGCTGGATCTGGGGCAGGTGGTGACGCTGTTCGAGGCTGAGCGGCGCGATTCAGTGGCCTTGCCGACCTGGGGAGCGGCGGAAGCATATTGGTATCTGGGGCGCGTGCTTGCCGCGAACAGCGACACGATCGCGGCCCGCGCGGCACTCGAGCAGTCTTTATTGTTAGCGCCCGATTTCGAGGCCGCTAAGGAGCTGGTGGCGCGTCTGGTGGGTCGAGGTACTGGCCGGTGACGAACGACGCCTTTCCCGAACTCTTTGCGCCGCTCGAGCTCGGCTTCACGCAGCTGCGCAATCGCATCGTGATGGGCTCTATGCACACGGGCCTCGAGGACCGTGCGCGTGATTACCCGAAGCTGGCCGCGTATTTCGCGGCCCGCGCCCGCGGCGGTGCGGCATTGCTCATTACCGGCGGTATTTCGCCTAACAGAGTGGGGTGGTTGGCACCGTTCTCCAGCAAACTGACAAGCCGCAGCGAAGTGTCGCGGCATCAGCTCGTAACCGCTGCCGTCCATGCGGAGGGCGCCAAGATCTGCATGCAGATTCTGCATGCTGGCCGCTATGCGTTCCATCCTCTGTTGGTCGCGCCGTCGCCACTGCGGGCGCCGATAAATAAGTTCAAGCCGCGCGAGTTGTCTGCTCGAGCTGTAGAGACGCAGATCGCGGACTTTGTGCGCTGCGCACAGTTGGCGCGTGAGGCCGGCTATGACGGCGTCGAGATCATGGGATCCGAGGGCTATCTGATCAATCAGTTTCTCGTCACGCGGACCAACCACCGCCTGGACGAGTGGGGTGGCTCGCTCGAGAATCGCGCGCGCTTTGCGCTGGAGATTCTGCGTCGCACCCGTGCCGCACTGGACAAAGACTTCATTCTCGTTTACCGCGTGTCGGGTCTCGATCTAGTTGAAGGCGGTGCGACGGGTGAGGAGACGGATTGGCTGGTGCGTCAGCTCGCCGATGCCGGTGCGACGATCCTGAACACCGGCATTGGCTGGCATGAGGCGCGCGTGCCGACAATCGCCGGTATGGTGCCGCCTGGCGCGTTTGGCTGGGTATCGGAGCGGATCAAACGCAATACGACCCTGCCGGTGATCGCGACCAACCGCATCAACACGCCCGAGGTGGGCGAGTCGATACTGGCTGCCGGTGCCGCCGATCTCATCTCGATGGCGCGGCCACTGCTGGCGGATCCAGACCTGCCTAACAAGGCACGCGCTGGCAAGTCGTCGACGATCAACACCTGCATTGCCTGCAACCAGGCTTGTCTCGATCGGATTTTTGTTGGCAAGCGCGCGAGCTGTCTCGTCAACCCATTGGCGGCCTATGAGACGGAGTTGCAACTCACTGTCGCGGCGACTGCCAAACGTATCGCGGTTGTCGGTGGTGGGCCGGCCGGATTGGCTTGCGCTACCGCGCTCGCGCAGCGTGGCCATCGAGTCTCGCTGTTCGAAGCCGAGCATGAGCTGGGCGGGCAATTCCGCTATGCCCGCGAAGTGCCGGGCAAGGAGGACTTTCGCGAGACACTGCGCTATTTCGGTAACTCGCTGCAGAACTTGCGTGTCGAGGTGCTGCTCGGCGTGCGCGTCACTGCCGCGCAGCTGGTTGCCGGCGGCTTCGATGAAATCGTCATCGCCACGGGCGTCGTCGCGCGCCACCCAAGGATTGCGGGTATCGACCATCCCAGCGTGATCAGTTATCCGGACTTGCTGTCGGGTCGCCGGCAGGCGGGCGAGCGCGTGGCAATCGTTGGGGCTGGCGGTATCGGTTTTGATGTTGCCACTTATCTGTCGACCAGCCCTGCGGAGCACGGCGTTGCAGCTGTCGATGCGTTTCTGCAGGAGTGGGGTATTGACCGGACGCACGCACAGCCCGGCGGGTTGCTGCATCAGATCGCGCCCAAACGCGTCGTACCGTTTGGTTGTTACAGCGCAAAGCGTCGCGGCCGGGAGCGGGACTTGGGCGCACTACGGGCTGGATTCATCGCTCTGCACTCAAGCACCGCGGTGTGGCGATGCGCGGCGGTGTCAGCTACGAACGCATTGATGATCAGGGCTTGCACATCCGCACTGGCGCGAGCACTGAGGTGTTGCCGGCCGATTCGATCATTATCTGCGCGGGTCAGGAGTCAGTTACCAATCTGGTCGTTGAGCTGCGGGCGCTTGGCCGCAAGGCACAGGTGATTGGCGGCGCTAAGCTGGCAGCCGAACTTGACGCCGAGCGCGCAATCCGTGAAGCAACCCAACTGGCGGCGAGTTTGTAGTGGTGACTCACGATCTTGTCCAGACAGATCTGTGGGCGTCGTCTGCCGCCGCCAGCGCCACCGATATTCAGATACGTTCCAGCCGTCGCGCGCGGCGTTTGGGGATGCGCGTTTCCAGGACCGGTCGGATCGAAGTGGTTGCGCCCGTTCGAACGCCGCGTGTCTTGATCGACGCATTTATCAGTCAGCATCGTGACTGGGCGATCGAAAGGAGCACGCAAGCACTTGCCGTGGCACCACCACCGGAAGCATTTCCGCCCGTCGCGATCGCGTTCCATTTGGATGGCTCCCGATGGCGGGTGCACCTTGCCGGCGGTTCGGGCGAAGCGGCTCTGCGTGAGCCCACGCCAGGCGTGTTGCAGCTGAGTGGCACGTTGGATGCGACCGCGACTCGTGCGGTGCTGCGGCGCTGGCTGCTGCGCCGCGCGCGGCCCGTTTTTGAGCCGCTGCTACAAGCAACTGCGGCGGAGTGGTCCATCGACTATCGTAGTATGACGGTGCGCTGCCAGCGGTCCCGCTGGGGCAGTTGCTCGAGCCGCGGCGTGATCAACTTGAACGCAAGCCTGTTGTTCCAGCGTGCGGCGGTGGTTCGGTATCTCATGATTCATGAACTGACACATATCGAACACATGAACCATTCTGCCAGGTTCTGGCGAGCAGTCGAGGCGCGTTGCCCCGATTGGCGCAAACTGGACCGTGAATTGCTGCAAGGCTGGCGCAGTGTGCCGCAATGGATATACAGCAAATGAGTGACAAATTGGGTGGTGGTCGAGTCGATCTGAGCGACGAAAAAGTCCACTGGGACTTGGGTGAGTCACAGTCGTATGGTGACTATCTGCAGCTCGGCAAGTTGCTAAGCGCCCAGAAGCCGAATTCCCTCGAGCACGATGAGATGTTGTTCATCATCGTCCATCAAGTGTCCGAGTTATGGATGCGCCTGATGCGACATGAAATGGGCGCGGTACTCGCCGCTGTGCGACGCGATGATCTCGATCCAAGTTTCAAGGCCTTTGAACGTATATCGCGGATCCAAGACGAGTTATTAGGCGTGTGGCGGGTTCTGTCAACACTTACGCCGTTTGAGTATTCGGCATTTCGCAACACACTGGGGCGCTCGTCGGGGTTTCAGTCGGCGCAGTACCGCGAGCTCGAATTCGTGCTAGGTAACAAGAACCGCGACATGGTTGGTGTTCATCAGCGTGATGCGCAGGCGCACCGGTCGCTTGAACAAGTTTTGCGTGCACCATCGCTGTATGATGTGGTGTTGAACCTGCTGTCGCGGCGTGGCTACGAAATCGACCTTGCCAGGCTGAATCGCGATTTCAGTGAGCCCTACGAGCCTTCGAAACAAGTTACCGCGGCCTGGCTCAGTGTCTACCACAATGCGGCAAAAGACTGGGATCTGTATGAACTCGCCGAGTGCCTCGTGACGCTCGATCACAAGTTTCAGTTGTGGCGCTTCCACCATCTCAAGACGGTGGAACGCGTGATCGGTTACAAGCCTGGTACGGGTGGCACGGGCGGCGTGTCTTATCTGGCGAAAGCGTTGGAGCTGAAGTTCTTCCCGGAACTGTGGCAGGCGCGCACGTCAATGTAACGGCTGGATGATGTCAACGCGGACGATCCGCCGTGAAAATCGCCTGTCCATGAATTTGACTCGGTGCACGGCTTGGCGCCGATCGAATGCGTCGCTATATTGAAGAATGCTTCGCGTGTTTAGCTTGTCGCCGTTGGCAAACTGTCGTCCGCGCGCTGTGACTTCGAACATCGCGTTGCCGATTTGCTCTGCTTTGACGGCGACGCCGACAGGGGCAAAAAACCAGTACAGAAAACGCTGCCCGAGGTGCGCTTGTTCGTCAGTTGGGCCGATGTAGTCTGGTCGATAGGCGACTATTCGGAGCTTTGTATTCTTTGCCAGACCGAACAACGTTTTCTCGGCGCGGAACTTTTCGCGTGCCCACATTGCGGTTGAATCCGCGGAAATATCGCTGGAGCTGATGTAATGAAACGAGATACTTGGTCTCTGGCTGACATCGAGCCACTCCGCAACGAAACGCGCTGGAAAATCGACGTGAATCGTGCCGTAGGTTGACTCGTCAACGCCGATAGCGCGCTGGCCGATTGCCCAATACACCGCGTCAGCCTCAGCAACTTGTTCGTGAATGGCACTGTAGTTGAGGTAATCCTTGTGCAGGGTCATCTGCACTTTTCTGGCCGCAACGCCGGCCTCAATGCGCGGTGTTGCGCGTCGTGAAACGACGTGGATCTTGCCAATTTCGGAATTGGCCAAGGCGGCTTTCAATATGCCGTCGCCGGCGGTGCCACTGGCACCGAAGATCACGATCGTAGAGTAGCTTGCCGGCGGCTGCTCAAAGATCTCGATTGAGTTGTCGTCCCACGCAAGCGCAATCGCGCCAGCAATGTACGCCAAGCCAAACAGCACAATTGGTAGAAGGAGGACGGTTCTGAGGCGAGGAAGTTTCATCGCCATTAGATACTACCAGCAGCGCAAATTTTTCGTTTGCACCCGATGCGGTCGTGGCCCTCGTCGACTATCTAGTATGCCGAGGTCGAGCGATACCGGTCTCGCTTGACTGCGGGGGCGCAGCTCGACTGCGCCCCCGCGGCAGGCCAGAGCTGTTAGTCTTGCTATTTCTTGACGGGCGCGGGCTGCTGCTCGCGCGCGTAGTGCTCGATGGATGACAGAGACGGTCCGTAGTCCTTGTCTGGCGCTTCGAGGTACTTCGGCATGTTCTGCTCAGTATACTTGATGATGTCATCGGGAATGTACTTGAGCGAGTCGTAGGCGGTCATATTGCCGACATACAACACATTGCCGGGCTTATCCCCTAACAACATCCACGGCAGCCATGGCGTGACACGATTCCACGTGCCCTGGTAGGGCACCGACGTCATTTTGGGATTTTGCATGTCTTCCAGGCGGATGAGGAAGCGGAACATTTCCGACACCTGCGCCATCTTGCCGCTCGACTCACGTGGCCATTTGTCGGGCTGCAGTGCATTCGGATAGTAGAGGTGGATGTCAGTCGTGAGTGCAAGGGTGTTGTCGCCGACCAAGCGCCACGGCAGCAGCATTGGTACCTTGGGCGGCTTTTCTTTGTTCAGGCCGCCGTAGCTTGGTGGGTCCGGATAGTACTCACCAATCGTGATATTGAACGGGTCATTGGCGACGCTGACGACCTTGACGACTTCGCCGCTCCACGGATTCTTCCATTCGTCCAACAGCTTGCCGCTGGACGGGTCCCGATAGAAGACAGTCTCACGCAATACTTTGCGATAGCTGCCATCTTCAAGTGGCAGCAAACGTGTGGCACTGAAGCCTTCAAAGCCGCATATCTCGCGCACCCGCTCGTTAGGTGCGACACCCAGTACGGCACCAAAATAATGTCCGTAGCGAGTCTTGGTGAAATCAAGGTTGCCTTGCAGGCGTGCGTAGGCGTCGCGGTTCCACTTCGTGTCCTTGAAATTCATCTGGTTGACGAATCCTGCCGGCGCATTGGCGGCGGCGGTCGCGACCGTCGGTGCGACGGTGGCGGCCGCGCCGGCGGCACCTGCCAAGGCGAGAAATTCGCGGCGTGCGAGGAAGTCCGGGCTAAAGGGTTCCGTCATGGTTCGGAGCCTCTGGCAATGCCATTTCGTTGAATTCCACTGCAATCCTAATGAGAGGGCGGGTTCAGCGCCAGCTCTCGCAGGTCAGTCCTTGCCTTTCGAGCATCAGGCGTGCGCGTGGTGGTGCATTGATAAACACGCCACGCTCGCTCAGCAACAGGTGCGGAACGTCGGACAGGGAGTTGCCATACGCGACTATCGACGCGCCAGGGTGACGCTCACGCAAGCCCGCTAGTTGGCGGCTCTTTTCCTCGCCGCGACAATTCTCGCCTGCCAGGCGTCCGTCCAGGACCTCGCCGAACCATTGTACCTGCGTGCAAATCACTGCATCGAATCCCAGCAGGGCGCCGAGCTTCGGCACGTACAAATCGACACTCGCCGACATCAACACCAGGCGGTCACCTGCGCGGCGGTGTCTGTCGATTGCGATGCGAGCCCCTGGCATGACTCTTTGCGCAACTGTTTGGCTGGCAAACTCTTCAACCCAGGGTGTTAGATCTGAATGCGTCTGGCCGTGCAGCGTGGCGTGTAGCAGCGCGCCCTTCAAGTGGCCGCGGTCGCGATCGAGCAGGTAGCGGAGCGCGGCCGGCAGAACCCGTATTAGCCGGAGCAGTTGCCACGGACGGCGGACCAACTTGCCCAGCAAGAATGGCAGCAGTGTGTCGCGGTACGTAATCGTGCCGTCCAGGTCGAAAAGGGCGATTTGCATAGCGGGTGACACAATTTGCCACAAATGCAGCAGCCGTGTTGCCACCTTCGCCTCGCATTCTGTCGCGGTTAGAGACTTTTTTTTAGGGAGATGCAGATGTCGGAGATCATGGGCAAGACGAGTCGACTCCTGCCGCCGCTGGTGCGCAAGGGGCTCATTGTCGCAGGCGTCATGCTGTTGCTGCTGGTCGCGCTGGCGATGGTCGATGGTCTGGTGGCCGATCGCATGAGCGCTCGCCAGGAGGCCATTTCGACCGTGCAGGGATCGGTTGGTGGGCCGCAGACCACGGGTGGCGTGATCTTGACGGTGCCGGTGGTGACTAAACGAACGGTCGAGAAACGCGTCAAGTTGTTCGAGGACGATCCGAACGACTCGCGCTTCGTGAAAGAGCGTCGGGTCGAGGAGCAGACCACACTGTTGCACGTGCTGCCGGATAGCCTCAAGACGCACGTCGCCCTGAAGGTCAAGAAAAAGCGCTCCGGACTCTATGAGGTGCCGACCTATGACGCCATCGTTACCTTGTCGGGCGAGTTCTCCAGTCGTGATCTGGCTGAGTTGCGCCGCGTCGAGGTGGATCGAGAAGTCAGGCTCGCCGAAGCGACGATTACCGTGTTGGGCTCCGAGGCCCGTACCTTGCGAGCCGTCAAAGAGTTCAAGCTCGCCGGGGAGGCGTTGGACCTGCAGACGGGCGCGTATGCGGGCTATTCCGGACCAGCGGTCCGACCAGCGGCGGAACTGCTGAAAACGGGGCAACGTATCCCGTTTCGGATCACGCTGGAGTTAGTCGGTAGTACCGCCTTGATGACGTTACCACTGGCGCGCGCAACAGAAACCACGATCGAATCAGATTGGCCGCATCCCAAGTTCCTGGGCGCCCAGAGCCCCGGGGAGGAACACACCGACGGCAATGGTTTCAAGGCGACCTGGTCGACCTTGGGTCTCAGTCGCAGCTTCGGTCAGTTCTGGTACGGCGACCAAGTCAGCAAGGAACTCAGCGCCCAGCAGGCCCTGGCAGAAGCTGCGATCGGTGTCGAGCAATACCAGCCGGCGGACGTTTACCAACGTAACTACCGGGCCGTACACTACGCGGTCTTGGTGATTGCTCTCACCTTGCTGGCGTTCTTCATCTGGGAGCACGCCGGACGCAAGCCGCTGCACGGTATGCACTACTTGTTTGTCGGGCTTGCGTTGGCTGTGTTCTATGTGCTGCTGCTGGCCTTGTCCGAGCACCTGTTGTTCGGTGTGGCCTACCTGATTGCGGCGGTCGCATTAGTGCTGCTCGTCAGCATCTATCTGGCCGGCGTCGCCAAGAGCCGCGTGCAGGGCGCTGTCGTGGGGGGCGGACTCGCAGGACTCTATGCCACGCTGTATCTGATACTGATCTCGGAGGACTACGCCCTGTTGATGGGCGCGACCTTGCTGTTCGCGGTTCTGGCTGCGGTGATGCTTATCACCCGACGCTTCGACTGGGCGTCGCTCGGCAAACGGCCGGACGCTGCGTGAGCGTCCGGCCGCGAGGGCACAGACCGTGCAGGGCGGCGGCGTTAGGCCGTCGCCTTGCCTTGCGCAGCAATCTGCCGCAGAACGTACTGCAGAATGCCGCCATGTTGGTAGTAGTCACGTTCCTTGGGGGTATCGATTCGGACCCTGGCCTGGAACTGGATTGCCGCCCCGCCTGCTGGCGGAGTTGCCGTGACCTCGACCGTGCGCGAGTCGGCCTTCGCAATACCGGAGATGCCGAAGGTCTCCTTGCCGGTAAGGCCGAGCGACTGCGCGTTCTGGCCTTCCGGGAACTGCAGCGGAAGCACGCCCATGCCGATCAGATTCGAGCGATGGATGCGCTCAAAACTCTCTGCAATGACCGCACGGACACCTAACAGCATGGTGCCCTTGGCCGCCCAGTCACGCGACGAACCGGTGCCGTATTCCTGGCCGGCGATGACCACCAGCGGCGTGTTCTCCTGCTTGTAACGCATCGCTGCATCATAGATGGACATCTGCTCGCCGCTGGGTACGTGTACCGCGACGCCACCTTCGACGCCGGGCACCATCAGATTGCGCAGCCGGATGTTGGCGAACGTGCCGCGCATCATTACTTCGTGGTTGCCGCGGCGCGCACCGAAGGAATTGAAGTCGGCAGGTTGCACGCCTTTTTCGATCAGATACTGTGCCGCGGGACCATTTTTGGCGATATTGCCCGCCGGCGAAATGTGATCGGTGGTGACCGAATCACCTAACAGTGCGAGCACGCGCGCGCCACGCACATCGCTCACTGCTTGCGGGGTCATGGTCAGCCCGTCGAAATAGGGCGGGTTGCGGACGTAGGTGGACTTGTCGTCCCAGGCGTAGATCTTGCCGGCCGGAACCTTGATGGACGACCACAGTTCATCACCCTTGAACACATCGTCGTAGCTCTTACGGAACATCTTCGAGTCGAGCGACTGGCGCACGACGTCGGCGACTTCTTTGTCCGACGGCCAGATATCGCGCAGATACACCGGCGTGCCACCGCTAGACATGCCGAGTGGCTCGGTTTGCAAGTCGATGTCCATCGTGCCCGCAAGTGCATACGCCACCACCAGCGGCGGCGAAGCCAGGTAGTTCATTTTTACTTCTGGATGCACGCGACCCTCGAAGTTGCGATTGCCCGACAGGACGGACGTCGCAATGATGTCGCCAGCTTTGACGCCCGCCGATATCTCGGGCTTGAGTGGGCCAGAGTTGCCGATACACGTGGTGCAGCCGTAGCCAACGACGAAAAACCCGGCCGCCCGCAAATCATCAAGCAGGCCTGCTTTGACGAGGTAGTCGGTAACGACTTTGGAGCCGGGCGCCAGACTGGTTTTTACCCAAGGCTTTGCCTTCAGTCCCAGTTGCGTCGCATTGCGGGCCAGCAGCGCTGCGCCTAGCATGACGCTCGGATTGGACGTGTTGGTACAGCTCGTGATCGCCGCGATCAGGACGGCACCATCCCTTATTTCAAATTTGTCGTCGCCCATCTGCACGGCGGCCTTGCCGGTCGCCGCGGGGTTCTTCTTGCTGCGTTCCTCCGCCATCGCCTTGTGGGCGGCACCAAAGGCTTGCTTGGATGATGTCAGTGGAATGCGATCCTGCGGCCGCTTGGGGCCGGCGATACTCGGCACGACTGTGCTCATGTCGAATTCGATGACATCCGTGTAGTTAGCTGGCTTGCCGCCGTGCACCCGCCACATGCCCTGCGCCTTGGCGTAGGCTTCGACCAACTGGATCTGTTCTTCGGGGCGACCTGAGAGCTGCAGGTAGCGCAACGTCTCCTCGTCGATCGGGAAGATGCCGCAGGTGCTGCCATATTCAGGCGCCATGTTCGCCAGTGTCGCGCGGTCGGCGAGCGGCAAGTTGGCGAGGCCGTCGCCGAAGTACTCGACGAACTTATCGACGACGCCACGCTTGCGCAGAATCTCGGTGACCGTCAGGACGAGGTCAGTCGCTGTTGCGCCGGGTGTTAATTGCCCGGTCATCTTGAAGCCGATGACCTGCGGGATGAGCATGGTGACGGGCTGCCCCAGCATCGCCGCCTCGGCCTCGATGCCGCCCACACCCCAGCCGAGGATGCCAAGACCATTGATCATGGTGGTGTGCGAATCGGTGCCGACGAGCGTATCGGGATACAGCTCGTTCTTGCCGGTGGTGTTGTTGTGGAACACGACGCGACCCAGATACTCCAGATTGACCTGATGCACGATGCCGGTGTTAGGCGGCACCACTTTGAAGTTGTGGAACGCAGTCTGCCCCCAGCGCAGGAACTCGTAGCGCTCGCCATTGCGTTCAAACTCAATGCGGTTGTTGGCGGCCAGTGCTTGCGTGCTGCCGTACTCGTCCACCTGGACCGAGTGATCGATGACGAGCTCCGCCGGTGCGAGCGGATTGACTCGCTCGGCATCGCCACCAAGCTTTTGCACTGCGTCGCGCATCGCCGCGAGATCCACGATGCAGGGAACACCGGTGAAGTCCTGCATGATCACCCGCGCGGGTGTGAACGAGATTTCATGTGCGGGGGCGGCTTTCGCGTCCCAGTTCAACACCGCCTCGATATCCTGGCGCGTCACATTGGCGCCATCTTCATAGCGCAACAGGTTTTCCAGCAGAATCTTCAGTGAGTAGGGCAGCCGGGCCACTTTGTCTGCTGGCAATGCGGCCAGACTCCAGTAGTCATACGATTTGCCGCCAACGGTGAGTTTGGAGCGCGCCTTGAAGCTGTCCGTCATGATTCCTCCAGTGAATGGTTCGAGTGGGGCCGCCAAGCGTTCGACCCCCATTTCGATCGACGTGAGCGATCAACAGATGCGATTGTCGACCGCAAACCGCCAATTATAGCTTGCTAGCGCGCGCGAATCAGTTCTTTGGCGTGCTCAGGCGGCAGATGCAGTTTGGATGACACCGCCGCCTAGACACCGCTCGCCTTCGTACAGCACCGCGAATTGGCCGGGCGTCACCGCGCGTTGCCGTGTCGTGAAATTCAGTCTGACGCCCTGGTTGTCTATGATGATTACTTCGCACGGCTGGTCGGCCTGTCGGTAGCGGAGCTTCGCGTGTGCCGCAAGATTTTTCACCGGCGGCGGCGCCAGCCAGTGAAAGGCTTCGGTTTCGACCGCGCGGCTGGCTAGTAGCGGATGGTCGTGCCCTTGCACTACGAGCAGCGCGTTCCGCGCCAAATCCTTGCTGGCAACAAACCATGGATCCTCGGCCTTGCCGGCCTGGCCACCAATCTCGAGACCACTACGCTGGCCCAGCGTGTAGAACGCGAGTCCGCGGTGCGTGCCCAGCCTGTCTCCCGAGTAGGTCAAAATCGGCCCCGGCGACTCCTCAACATAGTTGGCAAGAAACTGCCTGAAAGGCCGTTCGCCAATGAAGCAGATGCCGGTACTGTCGGGCTTGTCGAACACGGGCAGTCCCGCCTCGCGCGCCAAGCCGCGAACTTCAGTTTTATTGAGTTCACCCAAGGGAAACAGGACGCGTTCGAAATGCTCGCGAGCTACAGCGTGCAGGAAGTACGACTGATCCTTGGTGAGGTCGCGACTCTTGAGCAGGGCAATGCCGTCCGCAGAATGGTTCAGGCGCGCGTAGTGGCCGGTCGCAAACCACGCGGCACCGAGGCGCCGGGCATGCGTAAGGCAGACTCCAAACTTGATCTCTCGATTGCACAAGACGTCGGGGTTTGGCGTGCGTCCCGCCCGATACTCGCGCAGGAAGTAGTCGAACACGCGTTGCCGATACTCGGCTGCGAAACTAACGACGTGCAAGGGAATGGCCAGTTCTGCGGCAATGGCGCGCGCGTCCTGCAAATCGCGCGCTGTGGTGCAATAGCCGTCTTCGTCTTCCTCCCAGTTACTCATGAAGAGGCCCTGGACATTGTAGCGGGCGCGTTTCAACAGCAGCGCGGCGACGGCGGAATCCACGCCGCCGGACAGGCCGACCAGCACGGTGGTTCCCGCGGCAGGCGAATTGGATGGCGTCGTCATGGCGCTATTGTAGCGCCCAGCGCCCGGCATCACCGGGCGCCAGCTGAGGCGACGACTAGCTGCGGGCTGCGCTCCGATTGACCACTGAGCGCACGTGACTGGCTGTTTCGACGTCCAGATACTGCACGCTCGCTAGCGGATTGCGCATGCCGGCTTCGTAGTCGGCGATGCAGCGCAAGACCTGTGGTGAGCGCAGGCGTGCCTCGGCGCCGCGCAGTTCCGCACCTGACATCCACAACATACGTTCGATACCGCGATCGAGAGTGCGCCTGGAGTCAGGGCCGGCGACCGTACCCGCGAAGTTAAAGCGCAGCGTGGCATGGCCAGTCGCGGCGTTGCGTGATAGATACGTACTAATCAGATAGCTTGGCGTGAAGTCGCAAGCACTCTCTTCGAGTGCCTCGCGAATGATCGCTTCGACCAGCGTCTCGCCGTCCTCGACGTGACCGCCGGGCTGGGTGAGCACGAGTCGGCCGCGGATACGCTCTTCGATTACCAGGTACTTGCCGTCACGCTCTGCGATCGCGGCGACAGTGACTGTAGGTTGAATATTGACGCTACGCATCAGAGTGTGCCGTTGCGCAATTCGCGTTCGATGTCGCTGCCGATCCAGGTGGCATCGAACTCGGCGAGATGCATTCGCGCCACCGGCGCGTTGTTATAGTCGGCAACGCCATCCCAGGTGTTTGCATGGACGCGGTACACGACGGCTCGATCGTCTGCGATCACATAGGCCGCAGCCCGCTGCATGTCCGGCAGCGCGATAGCACGCATTTCGATATAGCTGGTCAAGCGACGGCTCATGGCGAGAAACCGATGCTGATCTTGACTGGATTCGGGATTGACCCCGACTAACACGCGGACCTTGGCAAAGCGCCGCGCGAGCACAAAACGTTTGATGATTTCAAGAAATTCGGTCTGATCGTAAAGGTCAGGCTCTAGGTCCGGTGTGTAGATGGACAATAACCGGCGCGCGGAACCGGCCACTTTGTTGATCGAGGCGCGCAGCTCCTCCAGTGAGCTGACGATTTCGACCGTGCCATCGGCGCGATCGTGCGATACGGGCAATGACGGCTGTTCGCCAGTCGAGGCCGACTGCGTCAGTATCCCGAGTTCAAATTCCCCGTTTGCCATCTTGGCGTAAAGATCCCTGTGCCGAGCGCGCGGCATCCCCCGCGCGCCCAACAACATAAACCAGACGAAACCACCGATCTGCGCTGTGGCTCACGAAAAGCGCGCCGCGCGGGAAATCTGCTGGCAGAAGCGCGGCCCAAGTCGCAGTTGATGCTTGGTGGGTCGGTCAGATGTCGAGCGCGAGGGTTCGCGCCAAGCCGACATAATCTGCCGGTCGCATCGCAGCAAGCCGCTCACGCTCGCCTGCTGGCAGGGGCAGTCCGGCGATGAATTCGGCGAGCATCGGTGCGTCGATACGCCTGCCGCGGGTGAAGTCTTTCAATTGTTCATAACCATTGGGTACGCCGGCTGCCCGCAGCACAGTCTGAATGGCTTCGCCCAGCACTTCATGTGCGCCGGCCAGCTCGTCGCCAATCCGGGTCTGGTCCGCTTCGATCTTGCCGAGACCGCGCGCCAGAGACTGCCAACCGATCTGGGCGTGTGCCAGTGCGACACCTAGATTGCGCAGTACGGTCGAATCCGTCAGGTCGCGCTGCCAGCGCGACAGCGGCAGCTTCTCGGCGAAGTGCCGCAGCAGCGCATTGGCGATACCGAAGTTCCCTTCGGCATTCTCGAAGTCGATCGGATTGACTTTGTGAGGCATCGTTGATGAACCCACTTCCCCGGCAACCGCGCGCTGCCGCAGATAGCCGAGTGAGATGTAACCCCATACATCGCGCGCTAGATCGATCAGCACGACGTTGCAGGCGGCGAGCGCGTCTGCATATTCGCCGATGCAATCATGCGGCTCGATCTGGGTCGTGTAGGCGTTCCATTGCAAGCCCAGGGATTCGACGAAACGACCACTGATGGCGGGCCAGTCGACCGCGGGTAGTGCCGCGTGGTGGGCGTTGTAGTTACCGACCGCACCGTTCCATTTGCCTAGCATTTCGACTGCTACCCAGCGCGCTCGGGAGCGCTGCAACCGCGCGACGACGTTGGCGAATTCCTTGCCGAGGGTTGTCGGGCTGGCGGGTTGGCCGTGAGTGCGGGCCAACATGGCGAGTCCCGCATAGTCGTGCGCAAGCTGCCGCAACGTCGCGATCAGCTGATCTAATACTGGCAGCATGGCAGCGCGTGAACGTTGCAGCGTTTTCGAATAGGCGAGGTTGTTAATGTCTTCCGAGGTGCAGCCAAAGTGCACCAGCTCGAGGACGGCAGGACTGGCACCGGCAGCTTCGAGCCTGCGACGCACGTAGTACTCGACCGCCTTCACGTCATGGTTGATCTGCCGTTCGATCAATTTGACATCGGCAGCCGCGGACGCGTCAGGTTCTGCCGCCAGCGACTGTGCGCACGCCAAAACCGCCGGCGGTAGCGGCTCGTGCAGAATCTGTGGTACTTGGGTCGCCAGAGTAATTAGCCAAGCGGCCTCGATGCAGATTCGCTCGCGGATCAAGCCACTCTCGCTCATAAACGGTCGCAATGAATCGGCGGCGCGACCATAGCGGCCATCAACGGGTGACAGTGCGGTGAGGGAATCGATATCCATGGACGTGAATCGCTTTGCTAGAATCGTGCATCATAACGCAGCCAAGGCCCGTCCGGCTCGCAGCCCCGCCTCCGATTAGTCACACAACCGCCATGCCCAGCCCGAAAACCAGGATCGAACGCGACAGTATGGGCGAGCTCGCCGTACCCGCTGAGGCACGATGGGGGGCGCAGACGCAACGGGCAGTCGAGAACTTCCGACTGGGTGGCGGGGCGATGCCGCGCGAGTTCATCGCGGCGCTGGGCTTGATCAAGCAGGCGGCTGCGTTTGCTAACCAGTCGCTCGGCTTGTTGCCGCCGCCGCTTGCGATCGCGATCGCTGCCGCGGCAGCCGAGGTCGCCGCGGGGCAGCATGATCAGCAGTTCCCGGTGGACATATTCCAGACTGGCAGCGGCACCAGCTCCAACATGAATGCCAATGAAGTGGTCGCGAATCTTGCCGCAGAGCGGTTGGGCAGCCCAGTTCATCCTAACGACCACGTCAATTTGGGCCAAAGCAGCAATGACGTCGTGCCAACGGCGATCCATGTCAGCGTGCTGTTGCTGTGGCAACGCGAACTCCAACCTGCCTTGCAAGTGCTGGTCGCATCGCTGGCGCGGCGTGAAGCCGAGTTGGCCAGTGTCACCAAGACTGGCCGCACTCATCTGATGGACGCGATGCCGCTGACTTTCGGGCAGGAGGTGTCGGCGTGGCGCGCGCAGGTCGTGTTGGCCGAGGCGCGCTTGAGCGACGCTGCCGCGAGGCTGGCGCAGTTGGCGCAGGGCGGTACAGCGGTGGGTACAGGGATCAATTGCCACGTCGAGTTCCCATTGCGCTTTTGTGCCGAGTTGAGTCGTCTGACGTCGGTGCGGTTCGGCCCCGCCAGCAACTATTTTGCTGCCTTATCCTCGCAGGCCACGGCGCTTGAATGGTCCGCCCAACTCCGCGGTCTGGCGGTCGAGTTGCTCAAGATCTGTAACGATCTGCGCTGGATGAACAGTGGCCCGCTGGCCGGTCTGGCGGAAATCGCATTGCCTGCGCTGCAGCAGGGTAGCAGCATCATGCCAGGTAAGGTCAATCCGGTGATTCCGGAGGCGGTCGCCATGGCAGCGGCACAGATCATTGGCTGGGACAGCGCAGTGACCATTGCGGCGCAATCCGGCAATTTTCAATTGAACGTCATGTTGCCCCTGATTGCTAACAACCTCATCTGTGCGACCCGCCTGAGCGCCGCTGGTGTACGGTCATTGGCGGTGCAGGCAATCGACGGCTTCAATGTGCGGGGTGCTGAAGTGGCAGCACGTCTGGCGCGCAATCCGGTGCTGGCAACCGCCCTCAACCCGCTGGTGGGCTACGACCAGGCGGCGCGGATCGCGAAACGCGCATTTGCCGAAGGCCGTACAGTGCTCGAAATCGCGATAGAGGAAACCGATCTTGGGCGGGATGTGTTGCAGCGAGCGCTAGACCCAAGCCGCTTGACTCAAAGTGGTCGCGATGGATCGGACCAGCCGCAATGAGCCTGTGGCGACAGCGTTTTGTCGATCGTTTTCGGACCTCGACGCCGCTGCACGACACGTCGCAGTGGTGTTTGTCTGGCATGAGCGCTGAGCACAGCCAGCGATTCGTGCAGCATTTCCCGCCGCAGCCTGTCCATGCGGCGGTGCTCGTACCTTTGGTCGAACGGCCGCAGGGTATGCAGGTCTTGCTGACTATCCGCGCTGCTGGTTTGAAGAACCATGCCGCGCAGATCAGTTTTCCCGGTGGTCGGCTCGATCCTGAGGACGACGGGCCGCGCGCGGCAGCGTTGCGCGAGGCTAAGGAGGAGATCGGGCTTGACCCCAGTCTCGTGGAGGTCATTGGCTATCTACCAGACCATCTGGTGGTTAGTGGTTATCGGGTGACGCCAGTGCTGGGTCTGGTGGATCCTGGTCACAAGCTAGTGCTCAATCCGGATGAAGTGGTCAGTACCTTCGAAGTGCCGGTGGACCATGTCTTTGATCCTGCCAATCACTGCACCCGACGGCGCCGCTTTGACAACGGCGACGAAGTCGACATCTACGACATCGCCTATGGGGAGTATCACATCTGGGGTGCCACGGCCGGCATGTTGCTGACTCTCTATCGGTTGACGCAGTCGTTGGAGTGACGCGAGTGGCGGACCCAAGCTCGATTGAACGATTACGGCTCATCATGACGCGGTTGCGCGATCCCGACCATGGCTGTCCGTGGGACCGCGAGCAGACCTTCGCCACGATCGCGCCCTTTACGATTGAGGAGGCGTACGAAGTTGCCGCCGCTATTGATTCTGGCAAGCCGGACGAGTTACGCGACGAACTCGGCGATCTGTTGTTCCAGGTAGTCTTTCACGCGCGGCTTGCCGAGGAGCGTGACTGGTTTGATTTCGATGCTGTGGCCGCCGCGATCTGCGCCAAACTGGAGCGGCGTCATCCGCATGTATTTGGCGATCAGGTGGTCCACTCGGCGCAGGCACAAGCGCAGGCTTGGGATGATCATAAAGCCCGTGAGCGGTCGGCCGCGAGTATCGTGGAAGACACTAGCGAGTTGGCAGGCGTGCCCTTGGCGCTGCCAGCTTTGGCGCGAGCCCACAAGCTTGGCAAGCGTGCCGCAAGGGTGCAGTTCGACTGGCCCGATCCGTCCGGAGTGCGCGCAAAGATCGATGAGGAGCTGCGTGAGGTTGAGACGGCGGTGTCGACCAACGAACAGCGCGAAGAAATTGGCGATCTGCTGTTTGCCGTGGCCAATTGGGCGCGGCATCTTGGCATCGATGCCGAGGAGGCCTTGCGTCTGGCAAATGCCAAGTTCGAGCGCCGCTTTCGGCAGATGGAGACCCTCGCCAAGCAGCGCTCGATCCCGCTCCAGGAGTTGCAGCCGGATGACTGGGAGGCGCTCTGGAGCCTTGCCAAGCGCACGCCTTGCCTGTGTTTTAGGCCGTATTTAGCCTTCAATTGGCCGGTTCAGTAGGCATTCATTGTGCCGGCACTAGGCTGTGCTCAGGGTCGATACGGCACCTATCCCGGTGTTACGACCTGCTAAGTGAGGCAGTCATGAGTGCGACTCTTTCTAAATCAAAAGTGTCCGCAGTGGTCGCGGCAGTCGTAATGGCAATCAGTGGATCCGCTGCGCTCGCGGACAATGGTCGTCACTACAGCTCTGATCGCAATGACGGTTACGACTACGCGCGGGTTGTGGACGTTGATCCAATCCGCACCCGAGTTCGTGTGCGTACGCCACAACAGGAGTGCTGGCAGGAGACGCGCTATGATGGCGCGCGCGGCTACTCGAATGATCGTCCGCGGCCGGCGGCGGGCTCGATGATTCTCGGCAGTATCATTGGGGCTGCGGTGGGTAACCAAATAGGTAGTGGTGACGGCCGTCGAGCGGCGACCGTGGCGGGCGCGATCATCGGTTCTGCGGTGGGGCACGACGCCGCAGCGCGACGCGACGCGCGCCAATCGACTGATTATCGCGATGCCTACTACGACAATCGCGGCCGCGAATACAGCGTTGAGCGTTGCGAGACACGCTATCGCGATGACTGGGAAGAGCGGATTGATGGTTACCGTGTTACCTATGAATACAATGGTGTGCGCCAGGTCACACGTCTGCCCTACGATCCTGGCGATCGACTGCGAGTGCAGGTGAACGTTCGTCCGGCCCGGTAGTGTGCTATGCAAGCAGCAATCGCGCTGACTGCGCGGGCGGTGACCGCCCGCGCAGTTTTGCAGACGCATCTGACGTAGAATTCGGCGTCTTATGACATATCGCCTCAATCTGCTCGTCGCCGCTCTTGTGACGCTAGTAATCAGCGCTGGCGCCATCGAGACCCAGGCCGCGTCGCGGGCTGGTGTCGAAAATACCGGTGTGGCTGCCGATCTAGATCAGTCCCATTATGGACCGATTCTCAGGGCCGACGGCTTGACGCTCGATGAGGCGATCAGCCGCGCTGAGCGGCAACACAGCGCGCGTGTCGTGCGTGCCGAAACCAGTGAGCGCGATGGTCGAGTCATCTATGTGTTGCGAATGCTGTCGGACGACGGGCGAGTGTTTGTCGTGCGTATCGACGCGGCCAGTGGCGCCAGTCTTTAGCGGGAGCTGGGTATGCGTGCCTTGTTAGTGGAAGACGAGCTGGTCTTGCAGGAGGATATCCGCGCGCGTCTGGTTGCAGCGGGTTTCACGGTCGACGTTGCGGCCGATGGCGAAGAGGGACTATACGCGGGGCGCGAGTTCCCGCTCGACGTGGCGGTGATCGATCTGGGGCTACCGAAATTGTCTGGGCTGGATCTCATTCGGCGCCTGCGTGCCGACGGCAAGAGTTACCCGATACTGGTGCTGACCGCGCGGTCGCGCTGGGAAGACAAAGTTGAAGGGCTGCAGGCTGGCGCTGACGACTACGTCACCAAGCCATTTCATTTCGAGGAATTGCTGGCTCGCCTGCAGGCACTGTTGCGCCGTGCGGGTGGTTGGGCGAGTCCACTGCTGCAGTGCGGGCCGATACTGCTCGACACACGCGCGCAGACTGTCACGGTGGATGGTGCGGCGATTGATCTGACGACGTTCGAGTACCGCATTCTCGAACACATGATGCTGCGTGCGGGCGACGTCATTTCCAAGACCGAGCTGACCGAGCGCCTCTATGACCAGGATTACGAACGCGACAGCAATGTGATCGAGGTATTTATCGGTCGCTTGCGTCGCAAGCTCGATCCTGACGACCGTTTGAAGCCAATCGAAACACTGCGCGGTCGCGGTTATCGCTTTGCCGTCGCGCGCCAGAGCTCTCCGCCCACGAGCGAGCGAGCTGGCTGACCCTGATGCCAGCCGTGTCGCTGACGCGACGGCTGTTGCTGTCGCTGTTTGTTGCCCTGATCCTGTTTTTTGGGCTGACTGTCCTGCTGTTGGATTTCGTATTCCGGGACCTCGCGCAGCGTAGCCTGCGCGACTTGCTGGATGCACAGATGGTGGCGTTGATTGCCGCGGCCGAGCCGGAAGACGCTGGCTTGATGCGTTCGGCGGCCACGCTAGAGTCGCGTCTCGAAACGCCGGGGTCTGGACTCTATGCCGAGATTCGGGACGCGGCTGGCGACAGCGTTTGGCGTTCGCCATCGATGGCAGGGTCCGGTGTGTCCTGGGGGCGGCTGGCGCAACCTGGCGAGCGGCAGTTCAATATGCTCGCACTCGAGCCGCACGGTCGGCTTGCGATAGCGACGCGCGGCATTAGCTGGGAAGTGCTGGAGGGCGTGCCGCGACAGTTCACGTTCAATGTGGCGTCAGATCTCACCACCTATGAAGCGCAGTTGCGACGCTTCCGCCAGCAGATGATTAGCTGGTTCGCAGCGCTTGCGCTGCTGCTCATGCTGACACTCGCGGTGCTGATGCGCTGGGTGTTAGGGCCGGTGCGACGTCTGGAACAGGAAATCAAGGATGTCGAAGGCGGCAATCGCGAGCAACTCAGTGATCGTTGGCCACGGGAACTCGCCGCCGTCACGGGGAATCTGAATGCGCTTCTCGAGGGTGAGCGCACGCGCATCAAGCGCTATCGGGACACGCTCGGCAACCTCGCGCACAGCCTGAAGACACCGTTGGCTGTGATGCGTAGCACACTCGATCGGTCGAGCGTTGATAGCAACAACAGTGCGCAAGCCGACAATACCCCTCAAGGGGGAAATTGAGCGGATGAGCGGCATTATCGAACATCAGATGCGGCGTGCGGCAACCTCGGGCGGCCAGTTGCTCGGCGCGACACCGTGCAGCGTGCGCGAGATCGTCATCGAGCTGCGCGCGGCAATGCTCAAAGTCCATGCTCACAAAGATCTGTCGATCGCGGTGCAAGTGGAGTCAGCAGCGCGGTTTATTGGCGATCGCGCTGATCTGACCGAAGCGTTGGGCAATCTGCTCGACAACGCCTGCACCTGGTGTCGCGAGCGGGTCCGAGTGACGGTGGCTATCGATTCACATGCCGATACACGGCGCGCGCTGGTCATCTGTATCGAAGACGACGGGGACGGGATCCCGCCGGCCGATCGGGAGCGGGTGCTGACTCGTGGTGGGCGCGCCGACGAGAGCGTCCCAGGCCATGGGCTCGGACTCGCGATGGTGCAAGAGACCGCCGAGCTCTACGGCGGGTCGGTTGCGGTGGGCGTGTCCGACTGGGGCGGCGCCAAGTTCACGTTGAGCTTACCCGGCATGTTGCCAGCAGAAAAATGATCTAAAACGATAACTTATAGATCGAACTTTATGCCCTGTGCTAAAGGCAGCGCGCTCGAATAGTTGATTGTATTGGTCTGGCGCCGCATGTACGCCTTCCAGGAATCAGAGCCGGATTCACGGCCGCCACCGGTGTCTTTTTCACCGCCGAAAGCACCACCGATCTCGGCACCTGACGTGCCAATGTTGATGTTGGCGATGCCGCAATCGCTGCCCGCACTCGACAGAAACCGCTCAGCGTGCCGCAGCCGGTCGGTAAAGAGGGCCGAGGAGAGACCATGGGCCGCCTGGTTGTGCATGTCGATCGCGTCGTCGAGCGAGTCAAATGGAATCAAGTACAAAATCGGTCCGAACGTCTCGGTTTGTACGATCTCCCAGTCGTTCTCGGCACGAATAATCGTGGGGGTCACGAAATGCCCGGCGCGATCCAGCACTTGATCGCCGCAGAGCACCGTGCCGCCCGCAGCCCGCGCCCGCACGATCGCGCCTTGATAGGCTTGCACGGCGCGCGCGTCGATCAGCGGTCCCATCAGTGTGCCTGAGTCGTTTGGGTCGCCGATTCTGACTTGTTGGTAAGCCTTGACCAGCCGTTGCTCGACCTCGGCCATGATCGAGCGCTGGACGAACACGCGGCGAGTACTGGTACAGCGCTGGCCGGCTGTGCCGACGGCGCCGAACACCACAGCTGGAACCACCAGGGAGAGGTCGGCCGTCGCATCGACGATGATCGCGTTGTTGCCCCCCAGCTCGAGGAGGCTCTTGCCGAGGCGAGCCGCGACACGCACGCCGACTTCCGTGCCAACCCGCGTCGACCCTGTGAACGAGACGAGCGCGACGCGTCGATCGTCGACGAAGCGCGTCGCCAGCTCGGTGCCGGCATCGATGAACAACTGGAATATGGGCGGCAGCTTCTGCGCTTGCATGACCCGCGCGGCGAGCCGCTGGACGGCAATGGCGGTCAAGGGAGTCTTCGGCGATGGCTTCCAGACGGAGACGTTGCCGCAGACTGCGGCCAACAACGCGTTCCACGCCCAGACGGCCACCGGAAAGTTGAACGCGGAAATGATGCCCACCACACCAAGCGGATGCCACTGCTCGTACATGCGGTGCTGCGGGCGCTCGGAGTGCATCGTCAGGCCGTAGAGCATGCGCGACTGGCCGACCGCGAAGTCGGCGATGTCGATCATCTCCTGCACCTCGCCCAAGCCCTCGGCGAGAATCTTGCCATTCTCCAGTGACACCAATGCGCCGAGTGCATTCTTGTTCGCCCGCAGTTCCTCGGCGAACAGTCGAATCGCCTCACCACGCCGCGGCGCCGGCACTTCTCGCCACAGCTTCGCCGCGGCGGATGCGGACGCCATGACCTGCTCGTAGCCAGCCGCGTCGGTGCACCGGACAGTGGCGAGGCGCTCGCCGGTCGTGGGATTCATGGAGTCAATCACGCGGCCTGCGGGAGATTCGAGCCAACCACCGTCTCCCGACCACGTGCCCGCGTTCTCGGGCTGAATGCCTGCCTTCTGCAGAATCTCTGCTGCGCGTGTCATGCTGATGTGTCCTGACTATTTGCGAAGTTTTCGCTGGCGCCCGGCGCGACCAGCAACGACCACCTGGCCGGAAATATCTTTCGAGCCGCTCGAGGCATAGTGCTTGCCAAAGCGATTGCCGAGGATGTCGGGCAAACTGAATTCCTCCTGGGCAATGAAGCCGCGGTACTTTCGCGGATTGGTTAGCACCAGATCCAGCACGGCAGTGATGCCTGCCGCGGTCGAGACCTGAATGGCTGACCACAAACGACCGCCAATGACCTGTGGGTAGATCTTGTTGACGTAGTTCTCCTCACGCAGTTCGCCATCTTGCAGGCCGGCGACCGCCGCATAGACGATCACGACATCCTGCAGCGTCTGCGGCACCGCGTTTTCCAAGATGCGCTTGAGTGTGGCCCGGTCCTGATTCAGCTTCAGATCGTTCATCAACAAGCGCATCTGTTGGCAGTGACCTGGATAGCGCATGGTCTTGTAGTTGATCTGCTCACAACCTTTGCCGCGCGTTTCCGCCAGCGAACCGAGCCCCCCGGAGGTGTTGAAAGCCTCGTAAAGCGTGCCGTCGATCTCGATCTCCTCCAGGCCCTCAAGTGGCGCGACGTCGATCAGCTTGCCATCGACCACGGCCTGGCACGGGTTGCCGTATTCATTGATCAGGCCCTCGGTGGACCAGGTCAGTGAGTACTTGAGCACGTTGTTAGGATGTTGGGGCAGCGCACCGACGCGCAGCTTGATCGTGCGGGGTTCGTCGAAATGCGTCGTCAGCTCATTAGCCGCGATACTGATGAACCCCGGTGCAAGTCCGCACTGCGGGACAAAGGCACGCTTGGCACCGCGCGCGATCCGCCGGACGGCGCGTGTCACGGTCACATCCTCCGTGAGGTCGAAGTAGTGGGCGTCTGCTTTGCGTGCAGCGGCCGCGACCACAGGATTGCAGTAGTAGGGCAGGCTCGAGACCACAGCGTCGATTTTGTGGGTCGCCAGGAACGCGTCCAGTGACTTGCGCTGCGTGGCATCGACCGCATGGGCCGTCAGGCGCTCAGACCCGTGCGCTTTGGCGACGGCGGCGGACGCATTGCCGTCGACGTCGGCGAGCGCGACGGCGTAATCGCCTGATTCGGCCAGCAGGCCGGAGATCAGCGCGCCGATCTTGCCCGCTCCCAGCACCAGAATTTTGCGCATAGTGGCCTCGAATCAGTGGGTTTTTGTG
Organism: Pseudomonadota bacterium; assembly: GCA_016703895.1. Lineage (GTDB taxonomy): Bacteria > Pseudomonadota > Gammaproteobacteria > Steroidobacterales > Steroidobacteraceae > CADEED01. Next base: position 125,480 of record JADJBE010000005.1, on the reverse strand, counting down.
TCAGCTCTCCAGCGCTTGTACTATATAGCCATGCGCACAACCGACACCATCTCCTGGCAACCGACCAGCTGGACCACACGCCAGGCACAACAGCAGCCTCGCTACGATGATGACGGCGAGCTAGCCAACGTGATCGCGCAGTTGTCGCGCCTGCCGCCCATTGTGGTGTCGTGGGAAATCGAGACCCTGCGTGAACGGCTGGCCAACGCCCAGCGTGGCAACGCATTCCTGCTGATGGGCGGGGACTGCGCCGAGACGTTCGAGGATTGCGAATCCGACAAGATCGCGACCAAGTTGAAGATCTTGTTGCAGATGAGCCTGGTGCTGCTACACGGGCTCAAGAAGCCCATCATCCGCGTGGGGCGCATGGCAGGCCAGTACGCCAAGCCACGATCTGCGGACACCGAGACCATCGATGGGGTGACTCTGCCGTCCTTCCGCGGCGCACTGGTCAATCGACCTGAGTTCGTGCCCGAGGCGCGTATTGCCGATCCCGAGTTGTTACTGCGTGGCTACGAGCGGGCGGCGCTCACGCTTAACTTCGTGCGCGCCTTGAGCGACGGTGGATTCAGCGACTTGCATCATCCGCAGTACTGGGATCTCGGGTTTTTGAATCACTCACCACTCAAGAACCAGTATCAAAAGATCGTCGATTCGATTGCTGAGTCGCTTGAGTTCTTCGAGCGTGTCAGCGGTGGCCGTGCGCCGCACGAGGTGACCGCGGTCGATTTCTTCGCCAGCCACGAAGGTTTGCACCTGTTGTATGAGCAGGCTCAGACGCGCTTCATTCCGCGTCAGAAGCGTTGGTACAACCTATCGACACACATGCCCTGGATCGGCATGCGCACCGCGCAGCTCGATGGTGCGCACGTGGAGTTCTTCCGCGGGATTGCCAATCCGATCGGCGTCAAAATTGGCGCTGCCATGGATGACGGCTGGTTGCAGGGGCTCGTGACCACGCTCAATCCGCAGAATCTGCCTGGACGCCTGGCGCTGATCCATCGTTTTGGCGCCAAGGACATCGAGAAATCCCTGCCCCGAGCGATTGCCGCAGTCCGCGAAACCGGCCAGCAGGTGCTGTGGATCTGCGATCCGATGCACGGCAACACGGAAACCAGCTCCGGGGGTCTGAAGACGCGCCGGTTCGAGAACATCATGCGCGAGTTGGAGCTGGCGTTTAGGCTCCATGCCGAGCATGGGTCCTATCTGGGCGGCGTGCATATCGAGCTCACTGGTGAGGATGTCACCGAGTGCACCGGTGGCGCCCGCGGCCTGACGGATGGCGATCTGCAGCGCGCCTATCGTTCGACCGTCGACCCGCGCCTCAACTACGAGCAGTCGCTCGAGCTCGCCATGCTGATCGGCGATCTCGGTAAGCCTGCGGTCAATCGTTCGACGCCATAGCAGCGCCAAGCCGCGCTCGCGTCGTGGTCGCGTCGTTAGTCAGTCGCTTTGACGATTGATGCTGCAGCTGCGACTGCGTGGGCAGTCGCCACTTCGTGAGCAGATAATCCGCGCATTGCGCTGCAGTGCTTCAGCGACCCAGTCGATGCACAGGACATGAGCGACATTGCGGATCTGCTCCGCGGCAGCCGCCGGCACCGGCGCGTCGCCGTGGCTGCTTTGACAGGTCTCCCACAGGTCGTTGATTAGTGAGTTTGCATCGTAGCCTTGCGCGGCCAGCGCCGGCCCGAGATCGATACCCACTGAAAGCGCGCGGTCAGCGTCCGCGGCATCGCGAGTCATCAACGAATGACAGGCGTATAGGTGCGGTGTACCGTCAAGTTGCATGACACTCAATTGCGAGGTCGGCTGGTCACGCGTCGGCGCGCGTTCGCCACCTTGCCGCAACAAGCTAAACACCGCCCAATGTGGGCAAGGTTCGGGTACGACGCTCAGGTTGCCCCACGGCAGCGGGATGCCGTTGCCGCGATACACAGTCCGGAGAATGCCGGGTGGGTAGGCGTCGAAAAAGTGCCAGTGCCGATAGGGTGACACCGCCGTCATGCGTCGCATCACCACGGCTGGTCCAACGCCGAGCTGGCGATGGATGGCGATCGAGTGCCGCTCTCGTACGCAACAACTGGCGCAGCGGTGCGCGTGGGCACAGCAGGGCGCCAGCGAAATAGCTGCATTCGAATTCGCGCCACGCGATCAGGGCGTCGCGTTGCGCCAAGCCCGGGGTCGACGTGCCCAGCTGCGCCTGCGGATCGTTGTCGGCGCCGCTTGTGCCGATCACGCCGTCGCCGCGATGCAGGATTCGATGGCCCAGCAGGAACGCGAGTTCGTACTTGAGGCGCGCCTCGTGTTTGCGCAGGCGCTGGCTCACGACAATCGTGCCAGGGAGTTCGAAACGCGCCCGCGCAAGCCCGCGGTTGAGGCGCCGACGGTCGTCGTCGACCCATCGGATCTCGAGCCCGTAGCGTCGGCAGATCGCGATCAGCGCCTCGACCGACAGCGGCATGGCGCGCTCGCCGGCTGTGTCGGCGGCGCGCTCGATGTCCGGGAAGTCGTTCTGATTGGTTTCCTGCCAAACCCGGATGAGTAGCTGCGCGAAGTTGCGCCCAGACGTCCCGGTCTGGAGCAGGAGTTCCGGCAGCGCCGCGCGCAGTAGTTCCGGCGTAAACAAGAACGCGGGCTCAAACGCCGACGTCACATCGTCGGCCTTGGCAGTAGGCGCGTTTGCATCCAGCGCCGCGCTGGCGTCGAGAAACCACGCCGGCTCACGACCAAACACGTTGGCAATGATCGTCAATACAGACGGTGAGGGCGTACGCTTACCGTTCTCAAGCATACTGAGGTAGGACACTGAGGGAGCCTGCGCCGGATCCAGTCGCGAACAACGCTGCGCCAGCTCCTCGAGCGTGAGTCCATTGCGCTTCCGTAACCCGCGTAAGCGCGAACCGAGCATTTGGCCATGGCGAATCTCCGTCGGCCGCGCAGCAGCGCCTCTTTTTCGCTCAGTAAAATTCACAATGTAAAATTTCTATTGTGTAAGTGTCATTTTTTGAAGGATAGACTTTCACCATGCCAAATACCAGCGACACCCCCAAAACCTCTTCCTTAAAGGTGCTTGCGCCGCCGCCAGTGGGTACTGAGGAGATCCTGACGCCCGCTGCACTGGCGTTTCTGGCTGATCTCATTCGCCCGTTCGCGCCGCGGGTGCGCGCCTTGCGAGCCGCAAGGGAGCAGCGACAGCGCGCCTTGGACGCTGGCGAACTGCCTGACTTTCTCGCCGAAACAGCCTCGATCCGCGCGGCGGACTGGCGTACAGCAGCGATACCCCGCGATCTGCTCGATCGGCGCGTCGAGATCACCGGTCCCACTGATCGAAAGATGGTCATCAACGCCCTGAATTCTGGTGCCAAGGTCTTTATGGCGGACTGTGAGGACTCACTCGCGCCCACATGGACTAACGTCATCGAGGGGCAGTTGAACCTGCGGGATGCAGTGCAGCGCACGATCGCCTTCACCAATCCAGCCGGCAAGGAGTATCGCCTCAATGCCGAGACCGCGACGTTGATCGTGCGGCCGCGCGGCTGGCATCTGGACGAGAAGCACCTTGAGCTCGATGGTGCCCTCGTGCCCGGTGGGCTGGTCGACTTCGGGCTGTATCTGTTTCATAACCACGCGGAACTGGCGCGCCGCGATACCGGTCCGTATTTCTATCTACCGAAGCTCGAGAATCATCGTGAAGCGCGTCTGTGGGCCGACGTTTTTGCGGCGGCGGAGCAACGCCTGGGGCTCGCGCACGGCACGATCAAATGCACGGTGCTGATCGAGACGATCCTCGCCGCGTTCGAGATGGACGAGATTCTCTATGAGCTGCGCGACCACATCGTGGCGCTCAACTGCGGCCGTTGGGATTATATTTTCAGCTTCATCAAGAAGTTTTCGCGCCGGCCGGACTTCCTGCTGCCCGACCGCGCGCAAGTCACGATGACGACGCATTTCCTGCGCTCCTATTCCTTGCTGTGCATCAAGACCTGTCATCGGCGCGGCGCGTTTGCGATGGGCGGCATGGCCGCACAGATTCCGATCAAGGGCGACCCGGCGGCGAACGACGCGGCTTTGAGCAAGGTGCGTGCCGACAAAGAGCGCGAGGCCGGCGATGGTCACGACGGCACCTGGGTAGCTCATCCGGGACTCGTGCCCATCGCACGCGGAGTCTTCGACCGGCTGATGCCAACGCCTAACCAGCTACATCGCTTGCGAGATGACGTGCACGTGACTGCCGCGGATTTGCTCGCCATACCGCAGGGCACGATCACGCTGGATGGACTGCGCAACAACGTGAGCGTCGGACTGCAATACCTCGCTGCCTGGTTGTCCGGCAACGGCTGCGTGCCGATCAACAACCTGATGGAGGATGCGGCGACCGCCGAGATCTCCCGCGCGCAGCTATGGCAGTGGATCAAGCATCCGGGTGGTGTGCTGGCGGATGGTCGCCGAGTCACCGTCGAGCTGTTTCGTGCCACCCTGCGCGAGGAACTGGATGGCTTGCATGGGGCGCTTGGGGCGGACGCATTCGCGGCGGGTCATTTTCCGCGCGCCGCCGAGTTGTTTGACGCCATCACCACTGCGCCCGACTTTGCCGAGTTCCTGACCCTGTCCGCGTATCGCGAGTTTGCATGAGTTTCATCATTCCTGGAGCTGTTCATGTCGCACAAGACCGCCGCTGAAATCGAACTCGACTGGAAGACAAATCCGCGCTGGCGCGGGATCGAGCGCAGCTATACGGCTGCCGATGTTGTCAGACTCCGTGGCACGTTGCCGATCGAACACTCGATTGCGCGGCACACGGCCGAGAAGTTGTGGCGCTTCATGGCCGAGAAGCCGTACGTCAACGCGTTGGGTGCCTTGACTGGCAACCAGGCGATGCAGCAAGTGAAGGCCGGTCTCGATGCGATCTACCTATCGGGCTGGCAGGTGGCGGGGGACGCCAATCTAGCCGGCGAAATGTACCCGGACCAGTCGTTATACCCAGCGGATTCGGTGCCCGCGGTAGTTCGCCGGATCAACAACACGCTGCAGCGCGCGGATGAAATCCACCAAGCTGAGGGGAACACGGCGATCGACTGGTTCAAGCCTATTGTCGCTGACGCAGAGGCCGGTTTTGGCGGTGTCCTGAATGCGTTCGAGCTGATGAAGCAGATGATCGTTGCCGGTGCGGCGGGCGTGCACTTCGAGGACCAGCTCTCGTCCGCCAAGAAATGCGGACACATGGGCGGCAAGGTGCTGGTGCCGACGCAGGAAGCGATCAATAAACTGGCAGCGGCGCGGCTCGCGGCCGACGTTTGCGATGTTCCCACGGTGCTGATCGCACGGACGGATGCGGAGTCCGCCACGCTGTTGACCGCTGATATCGATCCACGCGACCGGCATTACATCGATCAGTCCAAGCCACGTACCTCAGAAGGCTTCTTTCAGTTGAACAACGGCTTGCCGCTGGCGATCGAGCGTGGCCTCGCCTATGCGCCGTACGCCGATTTAATCTGGTGCGAGACCGGTCACCCCGATCTGGGTGAGGCGCGCCAGTTTGCCGAAGCAATCCACGCGAAATTCCCTGGCAAGTTGTTGGCATACAATTGTTCACCGAGCTTCAACTGGAAAAAGAAGCTCGATGACGCGACGATCGCCAAGTTTCAGCGAGAGCTCGGCGCGCTGGGCTACAAGTTTCAGTTCATTACCCTCGCTGGCTTTCACGCCTTGAACTTCTCCATGTTCGAACTGGCACGCGGCTACAAGGCGAAGCAGATGTCAGCGTACGTCGAGTTGCAGGAAGCTGAGTTTGCCGCCGAACGGTTGGGCTACACCGCAACCAAACACCAGCGCGAAGTTGGCGCCGGCTATTTTGACGAGGTCACGCAGGCGGTGAGTGGTGGGCTGTCGTCTGTTACCGCCATGAAGGGCTCGACCGAAGAGGAGCAGTTCAAGCGCGATTGAGACCGGCAGCGTCTGGCCGCGCTCGAAGACGCCGTTCACAGGTGCCCACGACAGGTACAGGGTAGACTGCGCGCTCATGCCAAGTGGATGCAGTAGGTCGACCATGAAATACGAACGTATTGTGTTGCCGCCGGGCGGCCAGAAGATAGAGATCAACCCGGACGCGACACTCAAGGTTCCGGACAAGCCATACATTGCCTATATCGAGGGCGACGGCATCGGTATCGACGTCACACCCGTGATGCTGAAAGTGGTCGACGCGGCGGTAGCCAAGGCCTACGGCGGCCGCCGGCAGATCCTGTGGACCCAGATCTTCGCTGGCGAGAAAGCCAATAGTCTTTATGGTTCGTGGTTCCCCGAAGAGACGCTGTATGCACTGCGGAACTTCGTTGTTTCCATCAAGGGTCCGCTAACAACCCCCATCGGTGGTGGCATCCGTTCGCTCAACGTTGCGATGCGCCAGCAGTTGGATCTCTATGCGTGCGTGCGCCCGATTCGGTATTTCCCCGGCGTGTCGTCACCTATGGCCGACGCCAGTCTCACCGACATGGTGGTGTTTCGTGAGAACACCGAGGACATCTACGCGGGTATCGAGTACGCGGCCGGTTCACAGGAAGTGCAGAAGCTGATCAATTTCCTGCAAAAAGAACTGGGAGCCACCGGCATTCGTTTCCCGGCCAGTTCCGGCATCGGCATCAAGCCAGTGTCGAAAGAGGGTAGTCAGCGGCTGGTTCGCAAGGCCATCAAGTACGCGATCGAAAACGATCGCGTCTCGGTAACCCTGGTGCACAAGGGCAATATCATGAAGTTCACGGAAGGCGCCTTCCGGAACTGGGGCTACCAACTCGCCAAGGATGAGTTCGGTGCTACCGAGGTCGGGGCTGGCCCCTGGCTTAGCTTCAAGAACCCGATAAGCGGCAAAGATATCGTCGTCAAGGACGTTATCGCTGACAACTTTCTGCAGCAGGTGTTACTGCGGCCCGAAGAGTACGACGTTATCGCCACGCTCAATCTCAACGGCGACTATATCTCCGACGCGCTCGCCGCGCAGGTGGGCGGCATTGGTATCGCGCCCGGCGGCAATATCGGCGAAGGTGTCGCGGTGTTCGAGGCAACGCATGGCACGGCACCGGGTTTTGCGGGCAAGGATCGAGTCAATCCGGGCTCGTTGATTCTGTCCGCCGAAATGATGTTGCGTTATATGGGTTGGAGTGAGGCGGCCGATCTGATCATCAAGGGAGTAGCGAGCACGATCGCAGCCAAAGAGCTGACTTACGATCTGGCGCGCTTGCGTCAGGCGATTCGCGCGCCGAAGCGTGAACTTGCTGGTCGTACGAACGTCGAAGAAGACATGCAGCGGCTGATTCCAGGTGCGACCTTGATGACCTGTTCGGGGTTTGGTGACGCCATCATCCGCCACATGAGCGAATAGCAACCGGTGAGGCTGGCGGTTCGGTCATGACCAAGGCGTCTGGCGCGAGTGCAACATGCGCGTTCGACTTGGGCTGCGTGCGTTGTGAGCGCCTGGCCGCATTTCTCCGTGATAACCGCGGTCGCTTGCCGGGCTATCACAATCGCCCAGTGCCCCCGTTCGGCAGCGCCGCTCCGCGGCTGTTGCTAGTGGGTTTGGCGCCTGGTTTGCATGGTGCCAATCGCAGCGGTCGCCCGTTCACCGGTGATTTCGCGGGACTATTGCTGTACGAAACGCTGTTTGAGCTCGGGCTGGCGACTCGCGCCACGTCGGTCGCGCTCGACGACGGTCTTGAGCTGAAGGGTGTGCGTATTACCAATGCGGTGAAATGCGTGCCGCCGCAGAACAAGCCGACACCGGCCGAGATCCGCAGCTGCAACGGCTACTTGGCGACGGAGCTCGGCGCGCTCGACAGCGTGCGCGCCATTTTGGCGCTCGGACGGGTGGCCCACGATAGCGTCTTGATGGCTCTCGGTTTGTCGCGTACGGCAAATGCTTTTGCGCATGGGGCCGTTCATGAGCTGAGCAATGGTTCTAGTAGTAGTCCACGCACGCTCATCGACTCGTATCACTGTAGTCGTTACAACACACAGACGCGGCGGCTGACGACCACCATGTTTCGTGACGTGATGCGAGTCGCCGCCAGTCGCGCAGGGCTGTCGCCGACCGGGCAGCGATCTTGAGCGAGTTGAGCGAGCGGTCGCGAGACGCTGAGGTATTTGATGCCCGTGAATTCGTCGCCAATGCGCCGCGGCGGCCCGGCGTCTATCGAATGTATGGCGGCGCAGGCCAGTTGCTCTACGTCGGCAAGGCCCGCAATCTGCGTGATCGGCTTAGTAGTTATTTCGTTGCCAGCAATGTCAATCCTAAGGTCCAACTACTGGTCGGGCGGATTGCGCATATCGAAGTGACCGTGACGAATTCCGAGACCGAGGCGCTGCTGCTCGAATACAACCTCATCAAGGAACACAAGCCGCCGTTCAACGTCGTGCTGCGCGATGACAAGAGCTTCCCCTATATCCATCTGGCCTCACAGCACACCTACCCGCGGCTGATCTACTACCGCGGGGCACGACAACAGCCGGGGCGCTACTTCGGTCCGTTTCCGGATCCCGGCGCCGTTCGCGAAACCTTGCATCACTTGCAGAAGGTGTTCGGCATTCGCAATTGCCGCGACAGTTTTTTCGCCAATCGCAGTCGGCCTTGCCTGCAGCATCAGATTGGCCGCTGTACTGCGCCCTGTGTCGATTTGATCTCCGGTGAGGACTACGCCCGCAACGTCGCCGCAGCGGTGAAGGTGCTCGAAGGCCGGGATTCCGAGGTCAACGAGGAGCTCGCGCGGCGCATGAACGAGTCGGCCGTCGCGCTCCAGTTCGAGCGCGCCGCGCAGTTTCGGGACCAGTTGGCGGCATTGAAACAAGTGCAGGCGCAACAAGTCGTGGCAGCCGAGGGCGATCGGGATGTCGATGTCGTCGCCATTGTCGGCGAGCCTGGGGACTACGCGGTTACAGTCATGCTGATACGCGGCGGGCGCAGTCTGGGTGCCACCGGATATTTCCCCAAGGGATCGCTGGCCGATCCTGACGAGGCGCTCACCTCGTTCCTGATGCAGTTCTACGCCGACCAGCCGCCCGCTCCCGACGTGTTGCTCAACATCGAGTTGCCCAGCGGTGCGGCGCTCGCCGAGGCGGTCGGTAACCGTGCTGGGATGGCGGTCGAGATCCGCAAACCGATTCGCGGGCTGTCGGTCAAGTGGGTGGAAATGGCACGGGAGAATGCGGACCATGCGTTGCGCATGCGGCGTGCCCGCAAACAAAGCCTGGACGCCATGTTTGTCGCACTTTCTGAGCTGCTGGAGTTGGCTGAGCCGCCAAGCCGTATCGAATGCTTCGATATCAGCCACACGGGCGGCGAGGGCACGATTGCGTCGTGCGTCGTCTTTGGCCCAGATGGCCCGCTCAAAAAAGAGTACCGCCGCTTCAATATCGAAGGCGTTGCTCCCGGGGACGACTACGCGGCGCTGGCGCAGGCGCTGCGCCGTCGCTATACGCGGATCAAGGCGGGGAGATACCGCCGCCGGACGTCCTGTTCATCGATGGTGGCCTGGGGCAGATCGCGCAAGTGCAGTCTGTACTGAGCGAGCTCGGCTTCGAATCCCAGTTGTTAGTGGGTGTTGCCAAGGGCGCCGATCGCAAGCCGGGCCAGGAGCGCCTACATGTCTTTGGCCATGAGCAGCCGCTGATTCCGGGCGCGGAGTCAGCCGGTCTCAGGCTGGTGCAGCGACTGCGTGACGAGGCCCATCGGTTCGCCATCACCGGACATCGCCGCAAGCGAGCACGGCGGCACAATGAGTCCATCCTGGAGACCGTGCCTGGCATGGGGCCCGCCAAACGTCGCGCGTTGTTGACACATTTCGGTGGGCTGCAAGGGGTGCTACGTGCGGGTGTCGCAGATTTCGAACGGGTACCCGGTATCGGTGCAACTTTGGCACGGACGCTGTACGATCATCTCCACCCTGGTGAATGATGATCTGGAACCTTCCTAACACCCTGACTTGGCTGCGGATCTTCGCAATTCCGTTGCTCGTCGTGCTGTTCTATCTGCCGTATCACTGGGCGAGTCCCGCAGCAGGGTTGCTGTTTTCGGCGGCAGCGATCACCGATACCCTTGATGGCTATCTGGCGCGACGTCTGGGTCAGACCTCGCGTCTGGGTGCTTTTCTCGATCCAGTGGCAGACAAACTTATCGTCGCGGTCGCGCTGGTGCTGATCGTGGCCAAGGATCCGCGGGCACCCGTTGTGCTCATCGCCGTCGTCGTGATTGGTCGCGAAATCGCCATCTCCGCCCTGCGCGAGTGGATGGCTGTAATCGGTCAACGCACCAAAGTCGCCGTGTCGACGCTTGGCAAGTACAAGACAATCCTGCAAATGGTAGGGCTCGCGATGATGCTCTATCGGTGGGACCTGTTCGGACTGCCCATCTATCAGCTTGGTTTCTGGCTGAGTGCGCTGGCCGCAGTGCTCACGCTATTCACGATGATTGCGTACTTGCGCGCGGCGTGGCCTGACTTGCGCGGGCGCAGTTGATGCAGCGTTCCGTCTGCGTTTTTTGTGGATCGCACGGTGGTAACAGTCCGATCTACGCGCAGGCAGCGCGCGAGCTCGGCGCGCAGCTGGCGAGTGCTGACATGACGCTGGTATTCGGCGGCGGGCGGGTCGGGTTGATGGGTGCTGTGGCCGATGCCTGTCTGCAGGCCGGCGGGCGCGCCATCGGCGTGATACCCGCGGCTTTGCTCCAACGCGAGCTTGGCCACACGGGCCTTACTCAACTGCACGTCGTCGGTTCCATGCACGAACGTAAAGCCATGATGGTGGACCTGGCCGATGGGTTCCTCGCCCTACCGGGCGGCATGGGAACGTTCGATGAGTTGTTCGAGGCGCTCACCTGGGCTCAATTGGGGATTCATGCCAAGCCCGTCGCGTTGGTAAACGTCGACGGGTACTTCGATCCGCTGCTGCAAATGGTCGCGCGGGCCGCAGCGGCAGGATTCGTGCGTCCGGCGGCACGCGCACTACTGGGCGTCAGTCCGGACGTTCGGTCCGCATTGGCAACGCTTTGGCCAGCGTCAGCCTAGCCGCCATTCAGACCTGCAGCGGTTTTTCTCGGCGGACGAGCAATTTGCGGCCGGTTCCTTGACTTGGGCCAGCGGCACCCTACAATTGCGGCCCTCTCGAGTGTCGGTATGCTGGAGCCATCCAGCGGGTCGGCGCGGATTAGATGATGCGGGAATAGCTCAGTTGGTAGAGCACGACCTTGCCAAGGTCGGGGTCGCGAGTTCGAGTCTCGTTTCCCGCTCCAATTTCCTTCCGCGCCTCGTGCATAATCGGCACGTGTACCGATGTGTGTAAGGGGCTAGGTGGCAGAGTGGTCATGCAGCGGCCTGCAAAGCCGTGGACGCCGGTTCGATTCCGACCCTAGCCTCCATTTCTCCGGCGTTCTTGCGCGCGCCCCGGTGGCGGAATCGGTAGACGCAACGGACTTAAAATCCGTTGTCCGGTAACGGAAGTGCCGGTTCGAGTCCGGCCCGGGGCACCATGACAGCAGAACTACGCGCGGACAACCTGCATCTCTGGCGAGGCGAACAGCACGTGCTGCGTGGTGTGGGTTTTGTCGTGAGCGCCGGTCAATGCCTGTTGGTCACCGGGCGCAACGGTGCGGGCAAGACTAGTCTCATCCGAACAGTCGCCGGCTTGCTGCAACCAGAGGAAGGGCGGGTGTTCTGGCGCGGCGAGCCAACCGGCGTCGATCGCAGCCGCTTTCACAGTGAAACGTACTATCTCGGCCACGACGCGCCGCTGAAGGGTGACCTGACTGGCGCCGAGAATCTGCGTTTCGGTGTTGGCATTCGACGGCGGTTCTTGCCGGACGAGTTGCGTGCGGCGCTCGCGCGAACCGCGGCCAGCGATTTTGCTGACCGGCCGGTGCGCACGCTGTCCGCCGGGCAGCGACGCCGCATCGCGTTGGCTGGAGTGCTACTGACAACCGCAACGCTCTGGTTGTTAGATGAGCCGACCACCAATCTCGACGCTTCTGGTCAGGAGTTGATCAAGACTTTGATCGAGGCGCATTTGGCGGCCGGTGGAATTGCCATCGCTGCGATTCATCATCCGCTAGAACTCGATGCGCGTGCGACGACGCGACTGGAGCTCGCGTGACCGGGGGGCAGTCCGTGTCGCCGTGGCATGTGGCGCGCCTCACTGTAGAGCGTGATCTACGTCTCGCTTTTCGGCGTCCGGCGCAACTTGTACAGCCGATCCTGTTCTTTCTGATAGTGACCACCCTGTTTCCACTCGCCCTGTCACCTGAGTTGTCGCGGTTGCGAGACGTTGCGCCGGGTGTTCTTTGGGTCGCGGCGTTGCTATCCTCACTACTTGCACTCGAGTTTCTGTTTCGCGACGATGCACAGGATGGAACCCTCGAGCAGTTCGCGCTCTCAGGTCAGTCGCTCACATGGTTGTTATTCGCCAAGACTTTCTCGCATTGGTTGCTGACGGGATTGCCGTTAGCGGTTGTCGCGCCGATTTCGGCCGGCGCCTTGGGCGTCGACTTCGGCTCGATGCCAGGTGTTGTCGCGTCACTGGCGATCGGCAGCTTTGCGCTCAGTCTGATCGGCGCCATCGGCGCGGGTCTCACGCTCGGCGTCCAGCGGGGCGGAGTATTGCTCTCATTGCTGACCTTGCCGCTTGCTGTACCCATCTTGATCTTTGGCGCGCGCGCCACCGAGCTTGCGATCAAGAGCGAGCCGTACGGTGCGCCACTGTATTTGTTGGCCGCCTTCGCGGTGTTAGGGCTGACGCTGGCACCGCTGGCTGCCGCAGCTGCGGTCCGAATAGGTTTGGAGTAATTGCTGCGTGAACTGGACTTGGTTTCATCGGCTGGGATCGCCGCCTTACATTTACAAGTTGGCCGGCACACTGACGCCCTGGTTCGCCTGGGCCGCGGCGCTGCTGATTGCTTACGGACTCGTGGGCGGGATCGTGTTGGCGCCGCCCGACTATCAGCAGAAGGATGCTTTCCGCATCATCTACGTCCATGCGCCAAGTGCGTGGTTGTCGCTGATGATTTATACGACGATGGCGGTCAGCGCCGCCATCGGCCTGATCTGGCGGATGAAGGTGTCGCACGCGCTGGCTGCTGCCTGCGCACCGATCGGCGCCTGGTTTACGGTTGCAGCATTGGGGACCGGCATGCTCTGGGGCAAGCCGATGTGGGGCACTTACTGGGTCTGGGATCCGCGACTCACCGCGGAACTGGTGCTGCTGTTCTTGTATATGGGCTATATGGGGCTGCGTGCCGGAATCGAGGACACGCAGCGCGCGGATCGCGCCAGTGCGGTACTCGCGATCGTTGGCGTGATCAATGTTCCGATCGTCAAGTATTCGGTCGAATGGTGGAACTCCTTGCATCAGTCAGCGTCTGTGATGAAGCTGGGCAAGCCCGATATCGTGCTTGAGATGCTGATACCACTGTTGGTGATGTTCGTGGGCTTCACGCTGCTGTTTTTCGCACTCGCGCTGGTACGATTGCGGGCTGAGATTCTGCGTCGCGAGCGGGCGGCAAGCTGGTTGCGGGAGGCGTTGGCCTGATGCGCGAATTTTTCGCAATGAGCGGTTACGGTCTGTACGTCTGGTCGTCGCTGCTCCTGACGTTCACTATTATCGGGTTGAACGTCTACTTGGCCAGGCGGGCTTTGCGGGACGCGCGCCAGATGGCGCAGCGTCGGCTCGCAGCCAACGATTCTGAATCCCGACCTGCTGTCACGAAACAAGAGGCCACGTCATGACTCCACGTAAACGCCGCATGGTTCTGGTGCTAGGCATTCTGGCCGGCGTCGGTCTGGCGGCCGCGCTGGCCAGCAAGGCCATGCGCGACAATGTGATGTTCTTCTTCGATCCAAGCCAGATCGCGGCCGGCGAAGTGCCAACCGGCGACCGGTTTCGCTTGGGAGGCATGGTCGAGTTGGGCAGCATTGAGCGTGCTCCGGGCAGTCTGGAAGTGAAGTTCGTGGTCACCGACTTCAAGCACAAGATCCCGGTCACGTACAACAAGGTGCTGCCGGACTTGTTTCGTGAGGGTCAGGGTGTCGTCGCACACGGTCGCCTGCAAAGTGGCGTCTTTGTGGCCGATGACGTGCTGGCCAAGCATGACGAGAATTACATGCCGCCCGAGGTCGAGCGCTCCCTGAAGGAGAAGCATGGTGGCCAAATGCCAGCAGCGGAGACCGCGACAAAAACGACGCTCGTGGAGCCGGGGGCGCAGCCACAAGTAGTTAGTGATGTGCTGACTGTGAGTGGCTCATGATTGTCGAGTTAGGGCATTTTGCCATGATTCTCGCGCTGCTGATTGCAGCGCTGCAGAGTTTTTCGGTATTGCAGGGGCGCACTGGGGCAAGGCGCGCTGGATGGCGGTGGCGCGGCCCGCAGCTGCGGCGCAGTTCGTGTTGGTGAGCGCTGCATTGGGCGCTTTGATCTACGCGTTTGTGAGCTTCGATTTCTCGGTGCTATATGTGGCGTCGAATTCCAACTCTGCATTGCCCACTTTCTATCGGGTTGCCGCCGTTTGGGGTGCGCACGAAGGCTCGCTCGTGTTGTGGCAATGGATTCTCGCGCTTTGGACCCTGGCGGTGGCGCTGCTGTCCGGCCGGCTGCCGATCACCTTTGCGGCGCGCGTACTCGGGGTGCTCGGGATCGTGAGTCTCGGCTTTCACTTGTTCACGCTGGTTACATCCAATCCATTCGAGCGGTTGCTGCCACCCGCTTTCGATGGCCGCGACCTCAACCCCGTCCTGCAGGATCCGGCGCTTGCTCTGCACCCGCCGCTGCTCTACACCGGCTACGTTGGTTTCGCCGTCGCCTTCGCGTTTGCTTGTGCGGCGATGCTGGAAGGCAAAATGGACCAGACCTGGGCGCGCTGGACACGGCCATGGACCACTGCGGCCTGGGCGTTTCTTACCATCGGCATTGCGCTAGGTAGCTGGTGGGCTTACTACGAGTTGGGCTGGGGTGGCTATTGGTTCTGGGACCCGGTGGAGAACGCCTCGTTCATGCCGTGGCTGATCGGTACAGCACTGATCCACTCGCTTGCCGTGACGGACAAGCGCGGTCTGTTCAAGGCCTGGACACTCCTGTTAGCCATTCTGGCCTTCAGTATGAGCCTGCTCGGTACGTTCCTGGTCCGCTCGGGCGTGTTGGTCTCGGTGCACTCGTTTGCGGCTGATCCGTCGCGCGGCATGTTCATTCTGGCGTTCCTGGTCGTCGTGATTGGCGGCGCGCTGAGTCTCTATGCCTGGCGGGCGCCGTTGCTGCGCTCGCCGGCGGGCTTTGAGTTGACTGCGCGCGAGTCGTTCTTGTTGTTCAACAATGTGTTGCTCGTGATTGCGGCGACCGTGGTTTTCGGTGGCACGCTGGCGCCGTTGATTTCAGACGCGCTGGGCCTCGGTACCTTGTCCGTCGGCACGCAGTACTTCAATCCGACGTTCCTGCTGCCGATCATCCCGTTGCTTGCACTCGTGTCAGTTGGCATCCATTCCAACTGGAAGCGCGGCCGTATTGGTGACAAGACGCGCGTTCTGGTGCGCACGTTCGCGTTGGCCCTCGCGCTGGCGTTGGCACTGATTTACGGCGCCTACGGACCCGCCGGCAAGTGGCTAACGCCGGTGGGTGCCGTGCTGGGCATCTGGATCATCCTGTCGTCCCTCGTCGATCCGATCGATCGCTTGCGTCGCAAGATGACCCTGCCGCGTTCAGTCGTCGGCATGACCATTGCGCATATTGCATTGGGTGTCTTTGTCTTGTCATTGACCGTCGTCGAGTCGTACACGATCGAGCGCGATGCTGCGCTGCGACCGGGTGAGTCCCTGCAGCTTGGTCGCTATGCCTACCGATTTGAGGGCATCGAACCGTTGGAGGGTCCTAACTATGACGGCGTGCGCGGTGAAGTCACAGTTTTCCGCGACGGCAAACAAGTCGGGCGGCTGTTCCCTGAGAAACGTAACTACTGGGTTCAAGGCCAGGTGATGACCGAAGCGGACATCGATACGCGATGGAACAAGAATGTGTTCGCGGCGCTTGGCGAAGATCTGGGCGCCGGGAGCTGGAGTGTCCGCGCGCAGATTCGTCCCTTGATCGACTACGTCTGGCTCGCTGCATTGCTCATGGCGTTGGGCGGCGCGGTCGCAGCGTCGGATCGCCGCTACCGACTCGCGACCCGGACCGAGAACGAACCCTTGGACGTTGGCCCGGGCGTCGAGGGCGCGACTTCATGAGATTGAAGTTCGTCGTGCCGCTCATTGCCTTGGCGGCACTGGCGACGGTGCTGGCGGTCGGCGTCAAGCGCTCCCCGGAGAAGAGCACGATTCAATCGGCGCTGCTTGGCAAACCAGCGCCAGCATTCAGTCTGCCGAGTCTCACTGACCCTGCCGCACAAGTCAGTGCCGCCCAGTTTGCGGGCCAGCCCTACGTCTTGAACGTCTGGGGCACCTGGTGTCCGGAGTGTCGAGCCGATCACGACATGTTGATGCAAGCTGCGGCCGAGCAGCGCTTGCCGCTCGTCGGCCTGAACTGGAAGGACGACAATGCGGCCGCGCTCGCCTGGTTGGCGCAACTGGGCAATCCCTATGCGGCGGTTGCGGTTGATCAGGAGGGCCGGACGGCCATTGATTTTGGCGTGTATGGCGCTCCGGAGACGTTCCTGATCGACGCCCAAGGCGTCGTCGTGCACCGTCACGTCGGAGCCCTGACACGCGAAGTGTGGGAGCGCGACTTCCTGGCCCGCTTGCCGGCGGGCGTCTCACCGGGCGGTGCGTCGTGACAGTCATGCTGCGCTTGTGGTTAGTTTTCTTCGGAATTGCGGTGCTTGGCATCGGCCCGGTCTGGGCGGTGGATACGACTGAGATAGCTGATCCCGCGCTGCAAGCGCGATACCGTGCGCTGACGCATGAGTTGCGTTGCATGCAGTGTCAAAACCAATCGATCGCGGATTCGCCGGTCGGTCTGGCCGGGGATCTGCGGCGGCAGGTGCTCGAGTTGCTCGAGTCTGGCAAGAGCGACGCCGAGGTCCGCGACTACATGGTCGAGCGCTATGGCGCGTTCATATTGTTCCGGCCGCAGTTCAACTGGCGAACAGCGTGGCTATGGTCATTGCCATTCGTGGCGCTGCTCATCGGCCTGTGGGTCGCAGTGCGAATCGTTCGACGGCGCGCAGCACTCTTGCCAGGTGATACCAGCGAGGTTGACGACGGACCACGGCTGTCATGACGACCCTGTTCGTCTTATTGTCGGCGTTGTTAGCGCTGATAATGCTGGTGTGGGTGGTCGTGCCGTTGGTGGTGCGACGCGGTGATGCCGGCGCAACCGCGCCGTATGTGGCGTCGATTGTCGCCGCCATAGTGTTGTTGGGCGGCGGTGCACTCTACGCCAGTCTCAGCAACTACGACTGGGGTCAGCCTGTTGTTAGTGCGGATACGCCTGAGACCATGGTGTCGCGTCTCGCGCGGCGGCTCGCGCGCGACTCGGACGATCTTGACGGCTGGCTGCAGCTCGGTCGGTCGTATGTTGTACTCGAACAGTTTCCGCTCGCTATCCGTGCCTATGAGCGTGCTGACAAGCTGGCAAACGGCCGCAATGCTGAGGCGTTG
The DNA here is from genome assembly GCA_016703895.1 of Pseudomonadota bacterium. Classification (GTDB taxonomy): domain Bacteria; phylum Pseudomonadota; class Gammaproteobacteria; order Steroidobacterales; family Steroidobacteraceae; genus CADEED01. Next base: position 107,868 of record JADJBE010000005.1, on the reverse strand, counting down.
ACGGGGCTGGCCGAGGCGCTCGCGTTGCGTGATCCCAATCAGCTCGACGGCCGCGCCGGGCGGCTCTTTGAGCAGGCCCTGGCGATCGACCCGACGGCTGGCAAAGCCTTGTTCTTCACCGGCGCTGCGGCCATGCGACGCAGTGACTGGGCGACGGCGCGTGAGCGTTTCGCTAAGTTGTTAGCGCTGGGTCCGCCGGAGAACATTCGCCCGATACTGGAGCAGCAGCTGGCGGCGCTCGATGAGCGCCTGGGTTCGCCAGGGTCCGACGCCAGCGCTGCGGCTCCTGCGCCTGAAGCTGCGACGGTCAAAGTGCGGGTCAAGTTGGGCACAAAGCTCGCTAAAGCCGAATGGGGCGATGCGCCGTTGTGTGTATTTGTCCGTGAGCCGGGGCCAAGCGGGTCCGCCGCTGGCCGTGCGCCGACTGTCGAGCCAGTTGCCGGTGGAGCTGACGCTGTCTTCTGCCGATGTCATGGTCGCCGGCCGCACGTTCGCCAATGGCCAAACAGTCCAAGTCACGGCCAGGGTTGCACGTGGTGGCACGCCAACGGCGGCGAGTGGTGATCCGTTCGGCGAGCTGCAATATCGGGTTGGCCAGGACGGACTGTTGGAACTCGTGATCGATCAGCTCACGCCCTAAGATGCGCGCGATCCATCGGCTGCAGTTCGAGGCGCCGCCGTCCGCATGGTCGCTCTACTCGCGTCTGGCGTGGGGTCGCAAGCCCGCATGGTTGCCAGACGGTGCTGAGGTTCCGCATATCGAGGCGTTGCTACCGAGGGTGCGTGTCTCGGCTGACCATTTAAGTGCGTACAGCGCCGTTTGTGGTGTGCGTGAGCAAGCGCATGTACCGATCGCCTATCCACACATGTTGGCGGCGCCGTTGCACCTGGCGATTCTCGGTGCTGAAGCATTCCCGGTACGCGCGTTGGGGCTGATTCACTTACGCAATGAGATCGTGCAGCGTCGGCCGCTACCGATTCACGACGAGGGCAGCATGCGCGTCTGGGTCGCGGGGCATCGTGATGCGGACAAAGGCCAGGAGTTCGACTTCCGAAGCGAATGGCAAGTCGATGGCGAGGTCGTCTGGGAGGAGACCAGCGTCTATCTGGCGCGTCGACGGACGAAATCGGTGAGCAACCGGGATGCGGCCCAGCGCGGCAACCGGTCGGCGAAAGCTGACGACGAGCAGGGCGATCCAGAGGGGCCGTCCAAAAGCACTAGTTTTCGCATTCCGCCCGATACGGGTCGCCGATACGCGAGGGTATCCGGCGACTACAATCCCATTCATCTGACCAAGACGAGCGCCAGGATGTTCGGTTTCAGTGGCGCGATCGCGCACGGCATGTGGTCCTTGGCGCGGTGTGCGGCAGAACTCGATCAAGAACTACTCAGTGTTCCTTGCCAGCTGTCCGTCTCATTCAAACAGCCAATCTTCTTGCCGACCTGGGTTTTGCTGCAGCATTGGCGCCGGGTTGATGGTTGCGGGTTGTCATTGCGGGACGCCCATGCCGATCGTCTGCATCTGCTTGGCAGGCTGACTCGCCTCGATCATGCCCCGTCCGGCTGAGCTTGCCGAGCGGCGCGCGCTCTGGTTCGCCGCCGCCGGTTTCTTTTGCCTGATGGGCGGCTACTACATGCTGCGACCCATCCGCGAGGCTATGGCGCTCGAAGTAGGGCGCGAGCACATCAGTATTCTGTTCACCGTGGTCTTGTTAGTGTCGAGTGCCATTCTGCCGGTTTATTGGTGGCTGGTAGCGCGGGTGCCGCGACGCTGGCTACTGGTATGTGTATACCTGCCGTTCACTGCTTTGTTCGCGACCTTGGCGCTCGGTCTCAATATGAGGCCGGACGACAAGACGCTGGCGTTCGCTTATTTCGTAGCCTTGTCGAGTTTCAATCTGTTCCTGATTTCGGTCTTTTGGAGTTCGATGGCCGACGTCTGGCGTCCTGAGGCGGCAAAGCGTCTGTTCGGCTATGTGGCTGGCGGTGGTAGCGCGGGTGCCTTGTTGGGTCCATTGGTGGTCAGTGCATCGGTGGAGACGATCGGCCCCACACCGCTCATCTTTGTGGCGTGTCTGGCTATCCTCGTGACTATCCTGATGGTCGGCATGGTCCGCCACACGCTGCGACATGCAGACGGTACGACCGCGGTCCCGGATCGCTCGGAAGTCGTCGGCGGCCGCGCAATCGATGATCTGCGGCGACTGGTTCGTACACCCTATATGCTGGGGATTGCCGCACTCATTATTGCCGGTCAGACGATCGGTGCTTTTATGTACAGCGAACAGGCGCGTTATGTGGAAGCGGCGTATACCTCGCTCAATGAACGCGCGGCACTTTTCTCGCGGATGGAGTTTGCGGTTAGTTCGCTCGCGCTGTTCTTTCAGGTGGTGGTCGTTGGTTGGCTGACGCGTATCGGCAGCTTGCGGACGTCGCTCACCGCAATGCCCGTCCTGATCGGCATCACCTTCGTGTTGCTCGCGCTATTTCCGCTCGGCGCAGTCCTGCTTGTGACCCAGGTCATTCGGCGGGCTGCCGACTACGGACTCGGCAAGCCGCCCAGGGAAGTGCTGTTCACCGTGTTGGCTCCTGAGAGCAAGTTCAAGAGCAAGAGTCTGATCGATACGGTTCTGCAACGCGGTGCCGATGCGGCGTCGCAATGGCTGTACACCGCCATCGCCGGCATTGGTCTCGCGGGTATCGCCTGGGTGTGCGCCGCGATCTGTCTGGTGCTCGTGCAGGCGACGCGTTCTTTGGCGGGTGCCTTTGAGCAGCGCGCCCGCGAGCCGGACCCGGTGGCTAACGCGCGCCCGATCGCAAGCGCATGAGCCTTATTGAGCCAGCTGCGTTGGCCGCGCGGCCAGCCGAGCGCATTGATCGCCATGGCCGCTCGCAGGTAGATATCGGTGCCATGCTGCGGCTCGCAGTACCGCTCATGGCCAGCAATGCTGTGCAGGCGATTATCAATCTCACCGATACGTGGTTCATCGGGCGCGTCTCGACCGAGGCCGTCGCGGCCATGAGCTCAATTTATTGGATCATGACTGCAGCGATCCTGGTGTTAGGCGGCGTCGGTCTTGCAGTCCAGACGTTCGTGTCGCAAGCGATCGGCTCGCGCCGCCGACCGCGCGCAGCGCTCGCGACATGGTGTGCATTGTGGGCGACGCTCGCCACCTGGCCGGTGTTCATTGCGCTCGCCTTTGGTGGCCCGTGGCTGCTAAAGCCGTTCGGGCTCACACCGGAGATCGAGTCGCTTGCACTGCAGTATTGGGAACCGCGCATGGCTGGTGCTGCCATTGGTGCTGCGGCCTGGGCGTTGATGGGCTTCTTCAACGGCATTAGCGCGACGCGATTTACGATGTTAGTCGTAGTGACGATGACGGTCGCCAATTTGCCCGCCAACGAGCTGTTCATTTTCAAGTGGGGGCTTGGAATGTCGGGCGCAGCGTGGGGTACAAACGTCGCGCAGCTCTGTGGGCTCATCGTTGCGGCAGTGATTTTTCTTGGGCCCCGTATGGCCAAGACATATCGCACCCGCTTGATGTGGCGACCACGGGCGTCCATGGTCGCTGCGCAACTGTCGATTGGCATTCCGATCGGCATCATGTACGGCGCTGACGTGCTTGGCGTCGCGCTCGCGCAGCTCATGGTCGTGCAGGTAACGCCGGTCGGTGCGGCGGCAACACAGGTTGTCATGATGCTGACCTCACTGGCCTATATGCCCACGCTAGGTATCGCTACCGCCGGAACCACGCTGGTTGGACAGTCGATCGGCGCCGGTGACCGCGACTGGGCGGGCCGCATTGGTAATGTGACGATCTCTCTGTGCGCCTGCCTGATGGGTGGCGTGGCATTGCTGCTGTTGTTGACGGGTCAGTGGTTAGTGCCACAGTTTCTGAGCGCCGATGATGCGGCGAGCGGAGCTGCGACAGCCTTGGCGCTGACCCTGTTGTGGCCGGCCGCCGCATACCAGGTGTTTGATGGCCTGTACTTTGGCTCGAGCTTTACGTTACGCGGTGCCGGCGATACGCGCGTACCGGCTGTTGCGGCGCTCGTGCTGTCGTGGTTTGTCTACGTGCCGCTGGCGCATACCTTGATCTTTGCGCCAGGCGAGGGTTGGATAGACGGTCTGCCACAGTTAGGACTAGGCGCAATTGGTGCGTGGTTTGCGCTGATGACCTACGCCACGTTGCTGGGCAGTAGTCTGTTCTGGCGCTGGCGATCGGGTCGCTGGCGCCAGATGCGCATCAACTAGAAGCGCCGGCGCTGCAGATTTCTGAGCGCCAGGAACCCGCCGAGCATCCCGCCCAGGTGCGCAAAATGCGCGACGCCCGTCTGGGCGCGGGAAAACCCCAAGCCGAGCTCCAACAGTCCGTAAAGTGTGACGAAGACCCACGCCTTCATCGGGATAGGTGGGATAAGAAGCATGATCCGTCGTTGCGGAAACAACAGTCCGAATGCCAGCAGCACGCCAAACAGGCCGCCCGAGGCACCAAGCGTCGGGTAGGGCGACGGAAATATATAGCTGGTCACGATCAGTTGTGCCACAGCTGCAATCACGACGCTCGTGAAGTAAACCTCGAGGAACCGTCTTGCCCCTATGTGCCGCTCGATTTCGCTGCCGAACATGTAAATGCCGAACATGTTGAAAAACAGATGCAAATAGCTCCCGTGCAAGAACGAGTACGAGACGAGTTGCCATGGTGCAAACGGGCCGTCCAACGGCCAGAGTGCAAACCAGTTGATGAGCAGTGGTTCGATGCCGACCATGCCAAGCAGAAAAATGCCGACGTTCAGTATCAACAGCCAGCGGGTAACAGTAGGTATGGAACCAAGCATGGTTGGATTCTAGCGTGCATTGTCTATTGGTTCCCGTTTGTGTCGCTGGCGGACAATGCGTTGATCTCGACGATCACGGCGCAGCGGTTGGCAGCCGTGCACAGCACACTATCGCGCTCCGCAGACCTGGTTGAGCGGGTTGAACTCGCCAGTCGCGCATTGCTGGGCACGCCCTATCTTCTCGATCCGACTGGCGAAGGAGCGTTTAGCGCTATCGACCGTGACCCATTGGTAACGCTCGACGCCCTCGATTGCCAGACTTTCGTCGAGACTGTGCTGGCCTTGGCGCGGTCGGATCAGCCGGAGTCGATCATCGCGGAACTGCGCGCGGTGCGTTATCGGCACAGTGAAATCGCATTCGAAGCCCGGCTGCATTTTCCGGAGATCGATTGGATACCGGTCAACGTCGAGCGTGGCGTGATACGCGATGTGAGCGCCGAGGTTGCGGGTGCGCAGCCGCTGGCGCAGGTCACGAGCCGCATCACACGGCGTGCCTGGCTAGAGGCCTTGCCGCGCAATCCAACTCAGTCCCGTAACGACTATCTGCGAACGTCCGCCGCCGCCCAGTCTGAGCTGCAACGGATTGCTAAATCAGCACCACGCGAGGAGTCGGTCGACTTGCATTACATTCCGAAGGCCGCATTAAGTGATCAAGCGTTGCTCGATCGAATTCCGCTTGGTGCGATCGTTTTCATCGTACGCCCGATGACCAGCCTGTTCGGTAACGTAGGGTCGCGCTTGAGTATTTCGCACCTGGGATTCGCTTTGCCGAGCGATCGAGGGCTTATGTATCGTCACGCATCCTCTCACCGTGGCCGCGCGGTGATTGACCGCCAGATGAGCGAGTATTTACAAGCCATGAATGCAAGTCGCAGCTTTGCCGGAATTGCGGTTTATGCCATCAACTGAGCCTTGAAATGGCGCGACAGACCGGCGTGAATTAAGGTAAAGTCCCTAAGATTTCAACGTGATGCTGGAGTTCCCGCACATGACGCAACAGATCCAACACGAGGTATTGCCGCCGATCAACTGGCCGGCGACCCTGATGTTCGTTTTAACCGGCCTGGCTGCCGTCACTTTGGTCCCATTGTACGGGCTGACTTTTGGCATCAGCACAGGCGCCTGGGTCGTTGCGCTGGTGTTCCTGGCGGCGAACGAATTGTCGATCACTGCTGGCTATCATCGCCTCTGGGCGCATCGCACCTATAGCGCTCACTGGACCGTCCGTCTGTTCTACATGGTCTTCGGTTCGATGGCGATCCAGAACACGGTGTTCGAGTGGGCGAGTGGCCACCGCAGGCATCACATCAACGTCGATGACGTTGATCTCGATCCCTATTCGGCCAAGCGTGGATTCTGGTTCTCACACATGGGCTGGATGGTTCGCAAGTACCCCAGCGGCATCAATGACTTTGCCAACATCAAGGATCTCGAACGCGATCCGATGTTGAACTTCCAGAAGCGGCACTACCTCAAGATTGCGGTCGGCACGAATGTGTTGTTCTCGGCGCTGGCCGGCTGGGCGATAGGCGACTTCTGGGGCACCATGATGGTGGCCGGCGTATTGCGGCTGGTCGTCAGTCAGCATTTCACCTTCTTCATCAATTCGCTCGCGCACATGTGGGGTTCGCGGCCTTACACCGACAGCAACACCGCTCGGGACAATGGAGTCCTGGCGTTTGTTACGTTCGGCGAGGGTTATCACAATTTCCATCACTACTTTGCGCACGACTACCGCAACGGTGTCCGCTGGTGGCAGTGGGACCCGACCAAGTGGCTGATTGCCGCGTTGGGTAGCGTCGGTCTGGCGAGAAATCTGAAGCGTGTGCCGCACGTGCAGATTCAACGCGCCATCATCGAGATGCAGTTCAAGCGTGCCGAAGCGCGACTCGCCAACGCACATATGGCCGTACCGGCGCTGATCAATGTCGAGGAAGTGCGCGCGCGGTTGGCGCACGAATATGAGGCGTTCAAAGCCGCGCTGGCCGAGTGGACGCGCGTCAAGGATCAGTGGTACGAGAGCAAGAAGCGCGCCTTGATGCAACGGATCGAGGTTGAGGAAAATCACTTTCGAGCGCAGCTGCGCGAGATCGAGTATCGCCTCAAGGTGCAGCGCAAGCGCATGCGCCTGCTGCACGCCCAGCTAGCCTAAATTCGACTCGCTGAGGAGTCTGCCAATGCTCCGTATAGTTAGAGCGCTATTGGTCGTCGTGCTTGGTTCGAGTCTCTCGACTGTAGCGCTGGCCATCGATCCCACAATGGTGCCCAAGGTCATGAGCGGTTTGCCAGTTGGTGACGGTTCGTGGCAGATGGAGATGCTCGAGGGAGCGCAGGCGGCGGAGATGCGCAAGAACTTCCCGAATGGCATGAAGGTGTGCACCACCGCAGTTAAAGCGATGGTGCAGGATTTGCGAAAAACGCCCGTGCCGGAAGCCGCAGAAACGGATGACGACTGCGATACGAAGATCATCGAGAATTCGGCCAAGCGCATGGTTACCGAGTCTCGTTGTAAGAATCAGCCGCTGACGCGCGTCACAATGACTCGGCCTGGGCCTAAGTCCATCGAGATGGTCACGGAAACAGTGCAGGGCGGCAAGACCGACGCAAACAAGATGCGTATGACCTATCTCGGCACGTGTTCCGCGTCGGATGGCGTGATCTCGGGCGCCAAGGATTCAGAGATGTGTAAGAGCCTGCGCCAGCAGATGGGGCAAATGAACCCCGCGACACAGTGCGCTAACGCGGGCGCGGCGAAAGCGGCTTGCGAGCAGCAACTGAAGTCGGCGCTCACCCAAATGGAAGCGATGTGTAAGTAATGTGTGACGAACACTCACTGGATGACATGATCGCGTACGAGCTGCGCAGCAAGGCGCTGTCTCGCCGGCAGTTTGCAGCGCTGGGTGTTGGTGCGGGTGTGTGGTCTTTGTTGCCGCCGGTCGCCAACGCCGCAGCTGTGTCGGAAGCGGACGTTGCCATCAAGACGCCCGATGGCGTCGCTGACGCCTATTTCGTCCATCCGAGTCAGGGCGCTCACGCAGCAGTGCTGATTTGGCCCGATATCTTTGGACTGCGCCCGGCCTTTAGGCAGATGGGCAAGCGGTTAGCCGAGTCCGGTTATGCGGTGTTGGTCGTCAACCCCTTCTATCGCAAGCAAAAGGCGCCGACATCAGAGCGCGGTGCGGACTTCTCGGATCCTGACACGCGCACTGCGCTGATGGCATTGGCTGGCGCATTGACACCGGCGACGGCCAAGATCGACGCGGACGCTTTTGTCGCCTGGTTAGATCAACAAGAGGCCGTAGATACCAACCGTAAAATCGGCACCGCAGGCTACTGCATGGGCGGTCCGCTGGTGATGCGTACCGCGGCTGTACAGGCCGAGCGTATCGGCGCCGGCGCGTCGTTCCATGGTGGCGGACTCGCCACTGACAAGACCGATAGCCCGCATCTGCTGATTCCCGACATGATGGCGCAGTTCCTGATCGCCATTGCCGCAAATGATGATGAGCGCGATCCGAAAGCGAAGGACACCTTGCGCGCGGCCTTTGCGGCTGCCGAGTTGCCCGCTGAGATCGAGGTGTATGCAGGCACGCTGCATGGCTGGTGCCCACCGGATGCCAAGGTCTACGATGCCGCCCAGGCCGAAAAAGCTTGGGAGCGCATGCTGGCGCTGTTCGCTAAAGCGCTCGCCTAACTCTAACTGTCGTTAGTTTTCTGATAAGAGCGTGCGCCCAAACCCGTTGGTGGCTGGGCGCCCACTGGCCTGGTTTTGTTCCGCCAGGCCCAAGCATAGTCCGTCGTCTCCGGCGGCACGTCCATCACGAAGGCGTTCCACGTGTCGACGCGGTCATTGCGCGCCGGCCAATCACTCGGTAGCGTCAAGTATTCTGGTGCATGCTTCTCGACATAGGCGAGCAGTTTCGTCGGTACTTCGTCAACACTTGGCAGCCCTTTATGACTGAACATTCGCCCAAAGACCGTCATCTCTCGCAGCGCAGCAGGTGCCTTGCCCATCCGCATGAACGGCCACGGCTCCGATAGGCGAGTAAAACCCGCGGTCGTGCGCACGGTGGGTAAACTACGGTCGTCGAGCGCACGCCGCGAGAAATTGAAGGTGAAGTGCTCTGATGGCGCGATCTTGGCTCCGGTCGAATAGCTTGGCCAGCCTGCCGGAGTGACCGGATTGGTGTGCTCGTGCGCGTAGTCCCATGAGACCATTCCATCGTCGCCGAATTGTTGGTAGGGGAGGCGAAACGGATACTTGCCCTTGCTATCAGGAAAAGCCGTGCCCGCATTCATGAGCGTGGGCGCCTGATGATCGCCACCAATCAGAAACTGCGGAATCTCCTGGCCAATACGTCCACCTAACAACTCATTGTAAAAATGGTAGACCTCGACAGTCTCGTCGGTAAAGGGATTTTGCCAGTACTCTAGAATTTCACCGCTTTGTAGATCAGTGAAATAGCCTGTTTCGCGCGACTTGATCATTAGGTCGCCATTCTCGGCAATTTTCGCCTGCAAAATGCCGGTGCCGACGTAGTTGAACAGAGGTACTGCGCGACGGCCTGGGATGCGTGCATACATCAAGCCGTGAAAGGCACCAATCACGGGCGCATCGTAGCCGGACCAGATTTTGCCGAAGGCATAAAGATTGTCGAGCGGGTCTGACAAGTCGAGCACCGAGGCGGGTGCTGCGGAGCGCGCTGTAGCCGATCCTGTGCCTAGGCAGACGACGCTGGCACCGCTTGCCAGCAACGCAAGGGCTGAGCGGCGTCCTAACAAAGCATGGCTGATTAACTGCGACTGCATATTGTCAAGCGTGCTTTCACGCTGGCTCAGAAAGCGCGTTGCGCCAGCCAGACGATCCCAATGAACGCCAGCACCACAATGCCCAGCACGCCAGTGTTGAAGGCGTACTTGATGACGTTATAGAGCTTGCGGTTACTTTTTTTCAACGCCTTGGTACGTGCGAAGGCGGGCGCCACGCTCGCGAAGACACGGTTGGCAAACCCTTGCTTGTCGCCCTCGATATTTGGGACGACGGTAAGGCGCGCCAGCCCCTTGTAGAGAAAATTAATTGCTTGGCCCAGAAAGTTCATCGGCCGCTCGACGTCGCACATCAGAATGAGACGCGGCTCGTTAGTATCATTGCGCGCGTGATGTAGGTAGGTGATATCGAACAATGCCGCATCACCATCACGCCAGGAGTAGCGCTGTCCGTCAACTTCGATAAAGCACGCGTCCTGGTTAGGCGTGGCGAGACCCAGGTGATAGCGCAAGGAGATCGCCAGTGGGTCAAGATGGCGGGTCAATTGTGAGCCTGGCGGTAGCACCGAAAACATGGCGCCATTGACGCTGGGAATCTTGCGCAGTATGTCGACGGTTTTGGGGCACAGCGCCTGGGCCGATTCGTGCGTGTGGCCGTACCAGCGAAGATAAAACTTGCTCCAGCCGTATTTGAAGAACGTCCGAAAACCGATGTCGAAAGACGCCGCTTTGTTCGGATCTTTGGTCCGCTCAAAGTAGCCTTGCTCATAGAGCTGGAGAGCTTCCTGGCGGATGGTTGGCCATTGTTGCTGCAGATCGGCCAATTCCGGGAAGTCCCGCAGGTCCATGAAAACATGACGTGCTCTGGGTCGCGTCAACAGATACAACAGGCAGTTTAGGGGTGCGAATATTGGCCAGGCTTTGCGCATGTATTCGCGGACATTCGCGTAACGCAGTGTGCCGCGATAGCGATACACGTAGAACATCGAGCACACGGCGAAGCTGGCCACCAATAGCAGGATTAGCATAGGCGTGTCGTCGAGCGTGGGCGTGCGAGGTTGAGCATGTGTGCTGCCGCTGCGTAGGACGGATCTGACTATACAGTCAGGCGCGTCCAGTTATGAATTATCCAGAATATTACATAATATACATTATGCGAAGTACAACTATAGCAGCCAAGTAGAAATGTCCGCTTCTGGCCAAGTAGAAATGTCCACCCTCGTGCGATAACCGCCGACGGGCGGCCCATTCCGGGCTCTTGGAGAACGGATATGGGACACGCTGCGCGTGTAACGGTGAGCTTGGTGGAACTGAATCGGTTGAGGTGCATCCAGGCAGTCATAGACGGCGATCTGCGGCCGAGCCAAGTTGCCGAGCGCATGGCACTCTCGAGCCGTCAGGTTCGGCGACTGGCCGAGCGGTACCGTCTGGAAGGTCCCGTGGGGCTGATCTCGCGACAGCGCAATCGGCCTAGCAACTTCCAACTCCCGCCGGGCGTTGAGCAACAGATCGTGGCCTTGTTGCGCGAGACGTATGCGGATTTTGGACCGACACTGGCCGCTGAGAAGCTGGCGGCGCGCCATGGCATCACGATCTCCAAGGAGACGGTGCGCCGGATACAGATCGATGCGGGCTTGTGGATTCCGCGCAAACTGCGGCCGCCGAAAATTCAGCAGCCGCGCCTTCGCCGCGCGTGCGTCGGCGAGCTGGTGCAGATTGACGGTTGTGAGCATCACTGGTTTGAGGATCGCGCGCCAATGTGCACGGCGATCGTGTACGTCGATGATGCCACCAGCCGCCTCGCTGTCGTGCAGTTCGGTGGCACCGAGTCCACGTTCGCGTACTTCGAAGCAACGCGCCAGTACATCGAGCGCTTTGGCAAGCCACTCGCGTTCTACAGCGACAAGGCCAGCATCTTTCGCATCAACAACAAAGGTGCTGTGGGTGGCGATGGACACACGCAGTTTGGGCGGGCTCTGTGGAGCTTAATATCGACGGCATTTGTGCGAACACGGCCGCCGCCAAGGGTCGCGTCGAACGCGCGCACAAAACGCTGCAGGATCGCCTGGTTAAAGAGCTTCGACTGCAAGGTATCTCCACGATCGAGGCCGCCAACGCGTTCATGCCGGCATTTATCGAGGATTTCAATGCGCGCTTCGCCAAACCACCACGCGATGTGCATGACGCGCACCGGCCGCCTCGTGACGACGAGTCACTCGATCTGATCTTTGCCTGGCGCGAGCTGAGGAAGGTGACGCAAAACCTGACACTACACTATGAGCGCAAACTCTATCTACTGCCCGACTCCGCCGACAACCGACGGTTGATCGGCAAGTACATTGATGTCTGCCAGTATCCAGACGGGAAGATCGAGATTCGCGCCCGAGGGCAATCGCTGCCCTACTCTACCTACGACAAGCTTGGTGAGATCGATCAAGGCGCGATTGTCGACAGCAAGCGACTCAGCGCTGTCCTACAAGTCGCACAGATTACGCAAGCCAACCGCGACAATCGGGCCGTCGATGTGCCATCCAGCGCCCATCGAGCCAGTGGCGCGCGCGTGCCGCGTACGCGCAAATCTGGCAGCAAGACGCAGCGGGAGCTCGGACCCGCGGACTTGCGAAAAGCCATCGCCGAGCGTGCGTCAGCGGCATCGTAGTTAGACTGGGCCGACAGGGGCATCTCAGTAAAGGTCCCGCGCCGTTACAATGGCGCACGAACACAGCGGAAATGGGCTTGTTACCTATCCAGCAGCCATTGCGAGTTGCCGACCAGCTGGCACGGATCGGCCAGGAGCCGTCATTCGAGCCTACCCTATGATTTTCCGGTAAGCGGACGTTCATGGTCGCTCTGCTATTTCGACGCCTAGATTGCCTTTTTGTACAAGCAATATGCCAGATACGGATTACTGCCTTCCAATGTGCGCAAAACTGGGTACGCTCTCGGAACACGAAAACAGGACGTCAAAGCGGCAAGATCGAGCGTATGGCATGATCTGGGCGGAAACCAGTGCTTTAGACTAGGAAGGTGGTTCGATACCCGTTCCACTGTTAGTACACATACTTCGCAAGTGTGTCGTGCGATACACTCGCAGCTCTGCGATGAGCTTGATCGTCAAGTCGTTTCGACGAGCCGCGATAACTCGGTCGATAGACTCGGACGCTTCATCTTCGCAACTAACAGCCAATGCCGTCAGAATGTCCTGTAAGATGTGATCGTCTGCAATCACTAGGGCCGTCTCTTCTAGAAGAGAAGTATCGGCTACGGCCCCCACCGCGCCGAGAGCGAGCACGGCATTCGTGATTGCTGTCTGTTCTGAAGGATCTTGCAGCAAGGAATAGTTCTCAAGCAGCGGGCGCTTCTCCAATAGCTGCTGACGCGCGAACTCTCTGATCGTGATCAGGATCGGGTCGGGCACTAGGAAGATGCGGTTGTGTTGAGCTAGCGCGAGTTTCGTACCCGCAGTGCTCCGAATATTGGAGTAAAGCGCTTGTTTGGGACTCAGCCATTCGGGAGTTTCGACCTGTCCATTCCAGATCTCGATCAAGAAATCGCGATCGTTCAATATGCTGACGGAGGTCCCGTCCAGATTGAATTGATCCAAGACCCGCTGTGCACCACTCGGTCCTGCCGAGACAACTAGCTCTCGAAGCAGCGGTGGGGGCGTTGGATTAACGTTTTCCGAACAACCGACGACTGCGATCGCGCAAACCACGAATTCTAACCACAGTTTGGGTTGGTCAGCTCGACCGCTCAGCGGAAAAAGTGATCGCAGGACAACCATCTAAAGCTCCTAGCGAAAAGTTTCACACCCGGAGACAAACTTACCTAAGGTCCAGTTGCCCCAGAGTCACCAATATCTAACAGTCGCCAATTGCGCGGCGACGCGGTCTGCTTGAAGAAGCACTGCGTGCCACGTTGGCGAAGCGTCAATGTTGCTCACAAGCGGACCAAGGTTCTTCGCAAGCAGCATTAAACGCTGTTGCGCGCACCGTCCGGGTCTCGCCTCCCACTCACACTTGGGAATTAGCCGCACCGACTCGAGCTTTCGTCAAGTTTCAATTTTTGCGCCCTGGTTGCGACGTTGCGCACAAACCGCCTAGTTTGATCATGCGAGTTCTGCGCACGTCTGCTACGAATTCTTTCGTCAAATCCTGATTTCGAGCAATTGCGATCCGGTCAATTGATGTGGAGGCCTGATCGTCGCAGCTTATCGCCAATGCAATGAGTAGCTTCTGTAGGACCCAATTGTCCTCGGTGTCCAGTGCCCTTTCCTCAAGCAAAGGAATGTCGGATGGGTCACCAATCATCCCCAGCGTGGTAATGGCGTCCAACGTCGCGACATTGTCTTCGCCAGTGTCCTGTAGGCGTCGACGCGCGAGTTCTCCGATGGATACCAATACTGCGTCTGGAACGGTGAATGTGCGGTTGTGGTGACCCCGCGCGAGTTGTACGCCGGCCATGCTCCGGATCGTCGCGTAGGATGATCCAGAACCACTAAGCCAATCAGGATCCTGAGTCCTACCCAGCCATAAATCGATTAAGAAATCACGATCGTTCAATACACTAGAAGAAGTATCTTCGAACTCGAGAATTTCCAGCACGCGACGCGCACCATGTGGTCCCGCGGCAACGACTACGTCGCGCAGGTGGGAATGCTGTGGTGCAATCTGTTCAGAGCATCCTACGAATACAAGCGCAAAAGCCAAAGCAGACGCTAAGACGCGCCGTAGCCGTGGAGCAGGTCGGGCAACTTCAGTCGCCGACGCAAGCCTCGTCAGGGTCCCCAAGAGGCTTCTGCCATCATCCACTCATCTATCCATCCTGATTGCTCAGAAATCCACTGACGAATAGTACGATACCGCGAAACCCCGGGCGTTACCTTGTCATTGTGGACAAATACGCTTCGCGGGTTACCGCATTCGTCCGTTACTTCCCACTCGCACAGTCTTCTGAGGACATGTTCGGACCATGATCGTTCAATTTCGGTGGCATAAGTAGTGTATTGGTGCTGCAGCCAAAGTTGGTAGGTGAATGTCACGGTTGGAATGGCGATGATGCCCCGTGCGTAGCGCCCATACGTCGCACCGGATCCGACACGCACCACCCGGTAGTCCGTTCGCTTTTCCTTAAGAGATCGGTTCTTGGTATAGATCTCTTTTCTCGTGTAGGTAGCGTTCTCTAAATCAAGACAAATCTTCAAAGTTCCGAGAGGATCTAGCCCCATGAGGTCGAACAGCATCACTGGGTTGCCGGATACATATGCGAACGTATTGATACCACCCGCCAATCCTATTGGGTCGCTCTCGACATATCGCCCGATGGCGGGATCGTAGTCTCTGAAGTAGTTGTAATTGAGTCCAGATTCCACATCCGCATACTGCCCGGGGAAGCGCAGATTAAACACAAATTGCGTCGAATCGCCATCCGGATCTGCGTTCGCCGGTGCTTCCCCGAACGGGTCACTGTCCCAGCGCCAAACGACCGAATTGCCAACCGGTGTGGTCACACGCCGCGGCGTGTTGAGATGATCAGTGTGAACGTAGAACACATCGACGCCACCGCCGGCTTTCGGTCGCACTGTCGCCACCGGAATGTCGCCGAGCCAAATCGTCTCCTGAATCAACACACCTGCCGCGCCGTACTCGCCGATCAACTGCCCGGCTTCACTGTAAACATAGTAAACGGTCCCAGACGGCGATGATTTGCGTACCCGCTGGCCCAGTGCATTGTAGAGATATTGAGTTGTTACACTCGCGTTCGTCGCCGACTTCATGCGATTGGCATTGTTGTAAGCGAACGAAAGGCCGCCGTAGGCAGTTGTATTCCCGGCGGCATCGAACGTATATGTCCGCGCCAGGACGCCTGTGGTGCTAACCAGTTTGTTACTCGCGGCGTCCGTGACAAAGTTAGTCGTGCGCGGCGGCAGCATGTATGAGTTCAACTCATCATCGTACCGACTGACGATTTGACCGGCGTCGTCGTAGCCGTAGCTCGACTGCCCGGCGCTATCGACGGTCGTGATGCGTCCATCGAGATCGTACTGGCGCACCGCGAGCGAGTTGTTACCCCAGGTCCAGCCCGCGACTGGGCCGAACGGTTCGTAGATCACATTGGTCAAAATCACGGTACCATTTACGGTGATGCCGGTGACCTGCCGCGCAGAATTGTAGGAATAGACCAGCGCCTGACCCGACGGCGTGGTCATTGACGTCAGTCGACCACTCGTGTAGCCGTAATTCACCGTGCGCGTGACGCCCGCGACCACTTGGGTTTTGACTGTGACACGGCCCCACTTATCGTAGGTCCAGGTGAGCGAGTGATTTGCATCGGACGCACTGCGTAGCCGCCCCTTTCCAAAGCTGCCCGTATCGTAAGCGAAGACGAGAGATTGATCGATCGTGGTCCCAATCTTGTACGTCGTCGTCAAGGGTCGATTGAGTACATCAAACGTGTTCGTTGTGATCGCGCCGCGAGCATTGGTGCTTGTCAACAAATTACCCGCCGAGTCGAAGCTGTGAGTGGTGATCCCGGTGTCTGGCGACGTCAGCTGGGTGACTTCAGCAAATCCGTTGTTCGTGTACTGGGTCACCAGACCCCGTGGATCGGTCACCTGCGCCAGGCTATCAACCGCGTTGTAGTCAAGTAGCGTGACGCCGTTGGCCGGATCGGTGATCTGCTTCAGCCGATTCAGTTCATCGTACGAATTCAAGGTATTGCGCTGCAACGGTGCCGCAGTGGTCGTCTGATTGCCTTGTGGATCGTACTCCATCACGGTCGCTTCATTGACGGCGGCGCTTGCGGTGAGGATCTGCCACAACTGCCCCAGGTTGTTGTACAGCTGCGTTCGCGTCAGTGTCAGTGCACCATAGGGGTCGTGCGCATTTTCCACCTGACGATTGCCGGCGGCGTCCAGAATATAGGCCATCTTGTTGCCGAGGGCATCCTCGATTTGAGTCAGTCGCTGCGCACCATCATATGAATACAGCAGAAAAGAGCCATCGGGATTTATGGTTTTCTTGACGCGGCCCGTGGGCCAGTACTGCATCTGTGTGAGCTCGCCGCCGGTGCAAGCGGGTAGATTGCCACCGATGCACTGACTGACCAGGCGTTGACGTGCATCATAGTCTAGCGACGTGGCCACATTATTAGGATCGGTGATCTTCGTCACCTGGCCGTGCGCGTTGTACGTGTTGTAAGTGGTCACATGGCTCTTGGCGTTTGTCACGGTCTGCAACTGACCGCACTGGACGCCCGTGATGCAGCTGTAGAACGTATAGGTCGTTGTGTCGTTCACATCCGTACGCGGGCCATTCATCGTCAACACGCGCCCGAACGAATCTACTGTATTTGTGGTGGTGCGCGACGCATTGGTGGCCGGATCCGTGACGGTGTTCGTAACTAGATTGCCCGCGCCGTCATACGTCATCGTGGTGCGACGGACGGGCGTGCCGACTGCGGCGGTGCCGGCATAGACTTCGACTTGCGTGGGGAGGCTAAACGTCGGGTGCCAGATTGTCGTGATCGTGCGAGCCACAGAGCTGGGGCCATTCACGCCTTCGGTGCGAGAAGTCTCAAGGTTGCGGGTCAAGTCATGCACGTAATCGGTTTGATTGCCCTTCAAATCCCATTTCGAGGCGTAGTTTCCGTTGGCATCGAACGTCGCATTGCTGATGTTTGCGTCACCCGACGAATACGACGATGACGAACGCGGCTTGATCACGCCGGCGGCGCGCGCCAAGGAATAGCCGCGATTTTGGCCGAGTGGATCGATCACCGACGCGCTGCGATCGCCGGTCGCCGAGGTGGCCGCATAGGTGAACTCGTGCCGATTCACCCCGCCAGCATGCTCCTCGCTCTCCACTTGCCCGGCGTTGTTGTAGGTGTAGGTGGCGAACCGCGTGTTCGATTCATCCGTAATGCCGGTCAGCAGAAACGAATTGCGCGTGTCTTCATAATGATAGGTCTTGACGGTCGAGTCGGCGTACGTGACGGTGGTTAGTATGGCATTGGCGTTGTAGCCATACTGAATCTGGCTGCTGCCGGGCAACGTCGCCGTGATGAGCTGATTCTGTGCGTTGTACCCCAGTGTGACTGAGCGACCAAACGAGTTGGAGATGGTCGCCATGCGACCCTGACCATCGTAGCTCACCGTGGTGACGACGCCGGCGCGTGTCGTGATGGACGTGAGACGGCCGAGTGTGTCGTAGCGTTCGACATCAAGACTCGCTCGCGTGAGTTGCCAGCCGGCGCCGCCGAGATTCTGGAGCACATCCGCGCCGCCCTGCGAGCAGTTCAAGGTCTCGTGACCTGACGCGTCAAACTGCTTCACGGAGCCATCTTCGTCCTGGCGCGCGGCGCTGAGGTTCGCGTTGCCGATGATCGGTATCAAACGGCGGCTGTACGAGAACCGCCAGTAGTCAGCCGGTGTCGCGGCCACCGCTGCGCCGCCCGACGGGCGGTACCGCCCCATGCTGTTGTAGTAGCGCGCAATGCTCAGGCCGTCCGCGGACTGGTAATCCAGTTCGCGTGACATCTTGGCGCCGTTCGCGATGTTGACTGGATTGCCCTTCGTGCTGCAACCGACCACGACCACGCACTCGAGCGTGCCGTTTGATCGAGTGCGGCTACCCATGCCATCGGCACAGGCCATGGTGCGTAGCTTACTGATGTAGACGTCCATGATGCCCGGCGGTTGGTCGGGGCAGCTGATGCTGTAGCGCCGGCGCTTGGCGTCCTGGACGATCTCTCCGTTCACGTAACTCTGGCCGGCACCACAGTAGGGATTGCCGGGGTCGCTAAATCCCCAGCCACCGTCACTGGGCGACGTGCCGCAACCCGCGTAGATCAAGCTTGCAAAGGTATCGGACGCAGAGTTCGCAGACCCCTCGCTCTTCGCGGTGTTGAAGGCCGGGTACTCCGATGACAGTCCCTGACATTCCTGGGTCGCGGGTCCGGTGACAACCCACGTGCCGCCCTGCGCCTGACACCACACCGCCGATCTCGAAATGCTCGGTGCGGTCACGTCGCATATCGGGTAGATGAATTTTCCACCATCGACCTGCGAGTCGTTATACCCGCTGGTTGGGCGCGGCTCCGGCTTAGTGCAGATTGCCGAGCCACCATCTTCGGCACAGTCTTCTTCGAAACAGCCGGGATACGTCGGCGCGCCCAGTCCACCCTCCCACTTGCAGTTGCCGCCCGCCGCGTGCGCGGGTGAGGACATGACCACGGTCGCTGTCAGGGTCAGCGTCGGCAGCGTCAGGGACCCGGTGAGCGCGATGAGCAGCGCCGGCAGGGTGCGCGTGAGGATTGGGATCAAGCGGCTCGCAATCACTAACGAGTGGGACGTCATGGCGCTATTGAATCCGTGCTTGAAAGGTGGCGGTGGCGGCGTTGTTGGGCCAGATCAGCACCTTGTGAACGCCAGCAGAAAGGCTGCTGAGACTGATCGAGAACGATGCCGTTCCGCTGCCGCTGGCTACGATCGACCCCGCGGGATCAAAGACATAGACCGTGACGGGCGAGGCCGACGGCGTGGTCACGAGCGTGTTGATGGCGAGCGGAAAGGATTGCCCCGAGGTGGCGGTGAACGACAACACCGCATTCTTACCGGCCGCATTGAGATTCACGCTTAACGGTGTGCCGAGTGTCAGCGTGCCCGTGACACTGGGCGAAAGCGTCAATCCGACGCTCATTGTGGCGTAGTCCGTTAACACTTCCACCGCGTATGTTCCGGTCAGTGGCAAATTGCGCAACGCGAGCGCGCAGCCCGGGAGAGTTGACGTGTAGCACAGGACCGAGTCGAGCATCCCGCCGTCGGGGCGGAACACGCGCAGGTTCACGTAGTTGACTGCAGTCGGGGTTGTCACAATGTTGGTGATCCCGAGGCCACGGTCTTGGCCGGCGGTGCCCGCGAACGTGAAGTAGCCGCCCTGACCAGGCACCGTTGTGACCTTCGTGACTTTGGTGCCATTGGCAGACAGCGTGCCGGTCAATCCCGCCACCAGACGCGCGCGGAACGAACCGGTCGCCGCATTGCTCGGTGCAATGACCACGCGATACGTGCCCGCGATGAGGTTGCGCAGATTGAAGGTCACCGGGATGGCCGTCGACGCGCCATCGATCAGCGTGTCGGTCGGATCGAAGATCTGGATCTCGAGTGGAGAGTTCGCCGGCGTGAGGTTCAGCGTGTCGATGTTCAACGCGCGGGTTTGCCCCGCCGTCGCCGCAAAACTGAGCACAGCGCTCTGACCCGGATATGCCAATGTCGCCGTGTACGGTGTGCCCGCCGCGAGCGTTGTGGTGACGCTCGCTGAGAGCGTCAACCGGAACGACATTGTTTGATAGCCGCTCGGCAGGACCTCCACCAGATACGTGCCGGTGACGGGCAGATTGCGCAACGTGGTTTGACAACCCGGGACTGTGGTTGGGTAGCAGGTGAGTGGCTGCGACAAGAGGTAGGAGCCGTCCGGTTTCTTGACAATGATCGTGACCACATCCCACGGCGCCGTAGGCGTCAGGACCACGTTCGTCATCCCCAGTGACCGATTCTGCCCAGCCGTTCCCGCGAATGTGAAATAGCCGTTTTGCTGTGGAACGGTGGTTGCGTAGTTGGCGCCGGCGCCATTGGCCGACAGCGCGCCGGTTAGTCCCGGTACCAGTTTCACTTGCGTCGTCGCGGTCGCACCGCCGTACGGCGCGATCAGCACTTTGTAGGTGCCCGCGAGGAGATTGCGCAGATTGAACGTGATGCCCGATGCACTGCCGCCGCTATCAATAATGGCCCCGGACGGATCGAAAATCGTCACCTGGACATGGGTGTTAGTGGGGACCGTGGCAATCGTGCCCACATTGAGCGCGCGCGTCTGGCCCGCTGTTGCCGTGAAACTCAGCAAGGCATGGCGCCCAGGCGTTGCCAGGTTGACGTTCAACGCGGTGCCGCTCACGAGCGTGGCGTTGAGATCGATATTCAGGCGCACGGTGAACTGGGTCGCGTACGTGTTAGAGGGATCCATTCTGACGCGATACGTACCCGCCACCGGCAGGGTTAGTCGGCAGCCGTTCTCCAATTGGCTCAACCCGCCGCAGTAGGCCAAGGACGACCCATCGGGCTGAAACACGTAAACACCTCCATCCCCATTAGCAGGTGAGGACGTGAACCCGGTGACATTCAGGTTGAACGATTGACCCGCTAACCCCGAGAACGTGTACTCGGCGTTCTGTCCTGCCGCTAATGCGAGAGTCGTTGGGCTGCCGTTGATTGACAGTACGCCGGTCACTTCGGTCACCACGCGCAAGGTCGCCGACCCGGTAATCCCCGGAAATCAGCTGAGGTCAGAAGTGGAATTTTCTCGTAATGTAAACCGAGGAGATTCCGATGAAGAAGTCGAAGTTCAAGGACAGCCAGATCATTGGCTACATCAAGCGAGCGGAAGCCGGGGAGCCTGTGGCCTCGATATGCCGTGAGGCTGGCATCAGCTCCGCGACGTTCTACAAGTGGCGATCGAAGTACGGCGGCATGGACGTGTCGATGATGTCGCGGGTGAAGGAGCTGGAGGAAGAGAACCGGCGCCTGAAGAAGATGTACGCGGAGGCGCAGATGGACTCCGCAATCTTGAAGGAAGCCCTCACAAAAAAATGGTGAGGCCATCTCAGCGGCGTGAGATGGCCACCTGGGCGGTGAGCGCCAAAGGCCGAAGCATCCGACGAGCGTGCGAGTTGTTTGCGGTGAGCCAGACCTGCTATCGCTACAAGGCGAAGCTGTCTTGCCAGAATGAACAGATCGCAGACTGGTTAGTGCGCTTGACGCACAACCAGCGCAACTGGGGCTTCGGCCTGTGCTACCTATTCCTGCGCAATGTGAAGGGGTTCGTGTGGAACCACAAGCGTGTCTATCGCATTTACAGGCTTCTGGAGCTGAACTTGCGGATCAAGCCCAAGCGGCGATTGGTGCGCGAAGTGCCGCAGCCACTGGCGGTACCAGAGGCGATCAACCAGGTTTGGTCGATGGACTTCATGCACGACAATCTGGACGACGGTCGGCAGTATCGGCTGTTCAATGTCCTGGATGACTTCAACCGCGAAGGGCTCGGCATCGAGGTGGATCTGTCGCTGCCCGCGACCAGGGTTATTAGGTCATTGGATCAGATCATCGAGTGGCGAGGACAGCCCAAAGCGATCCGCTGCGACAATGGTCCGGAATACCTGAGCGGAGCTCTGCAGGAATGGTCTACAAGGAAGAACATCCGGATCGACTACATCCAGCCTGGGAAGCCGCAGCAGAATGCGTACATCGAGCGCTTCAATCGCACCGTGCGCTACGACTGGCTAACGCAGACGTTGTTCGGATCGATCGAAGAAGTTCAAGACGCGGCTACTCGCTGGCTCTGGACCTACAACAACGAAAGACCGAACATGGGGCTCGGCGGCATCACGCCAATGCAGAAGTTGGCGAAGGCCGCATGACCGTTTTCCACTTCTGATCCCCGCTGAAAACGGGGGGATTACCACCCCACGGCGGTACCGGGTACAAAATACAGCGAGTACGTGCCCGTGGCTGGCAACGGGTCGAGATCCCAGACAAACGTCGAACCGGGGGTATAGCTCCAGATGAGCAGTGTGCCGTCGGGTTGGTAGAGACGAATCTGACCGCCCAGACTGAGATTGGTGAGCACGAGCGATGTACGCTGCCCCGCCGTCCCGTCAAACAGCGCAACGGCTACTTTGTTAGCGGTGTTGATCGTGAAGATCTTTCCGACGCCATTTGGATCGAGTCGCCCGTAGGTGGCAATATCGCCCGTCGCGTAACCCGCCGCGGGCACGATGAAATCCGACCCGCTGAGCGCAGTGCCCGCCGGAGTAGTCACGCGAATGCGACCGGACGTCGCGGCTGCGGGAACCGTGGTAGTCAGTTGAGTCGTGGTCGCGGTGACTGTTGGACTTGCCGTCGCGTGAACGAGAATCGCGTTGCTGGCAGGCGTCGCCGAGAATCCCGCGCCGGCAATCGTGATTGCCGTACCCGAGGCGCCAATGGACGGCGTGAAGTTCGAGATCGCGACCGGATTGAGCACAAACGCGGCGGCCGACGAGGCGGTCCCTTGCGGTGTCGTGATCGCAATCACACCCGTCGTCGCACCGGCGGGCACGGTGGCGCGAATGACGTTGGGGCTGGTAGAGATCAGCGCCGCGGTGACGCCGTTGAATTTCACCGTGTTCTGCGCGAGCACACTCGAAAAACCCTGGCCATTGATGGTGACCACGGTGCCGACAGGCCCGGTGGCCGGGGAAAAGGACGTGATCGACAGGCTCGTGTTGCCGCCGGTGCGCGTGCTCAACGTCCGGTTACCATTCGCGTCGTACTCATACTGAATATATGTGCCGTCAGCCTCCAGCACCGTCTTTAACCGGCCTAACGAGTCGTAAGTGTATTGCGCCGCCCAGGCGCTCGCGGTCAGTACCGACAAGACGATCCCACCCACCATCGCGCGGATCGAGAATCGGTGACGATCAGTCTTGGTAGTCAGGTTCCGGGCAGCAAACACCGCCGCCGACGGCTCTTTCATCACCGAGTGGCCTATTCACGCACGACACTCCACGCAAGGTGATGAGATAGAGGAGACAGGAGCCGTCGCCAACCACTGGTCAGAACTCGATTGATGGTGGCGGCAGTGACGCGCAAGGCAGGGGAGCGACGCGCGCGCGGCGCATCGATGGGCGAGTCATGAACGGCGAATCCGAGCGACTGATGCGCACGGGACTTTCCTAATGGTTATTGACCGACCACTCCCTTTGACCGAATACAGAGAAACCTTTAGGAGTTACGCTGTACTGGCGCGCGGATCATGCTCTCAACGCCGAGCAAACGTAAAGCCCCTGAGTGAGGTTGTTAATGCCACACCATCAACGATCACGCAGTCGTCGGCCGTTTCATCCGATGAGAAATCGATCGAATGCATCGAACGCGATACGATAGGTGACCATGCGCATCGCGATCGCCGTGCTGGTGTTGTTACTGCATATCGTTGCGCTGCGATTGTCACTCGTGGCTGGCATCTCTGTCCCGGCATTCGAAAGTCAGCGCAAGTCATTGGTGGTGATCAATCTTCCGTCGGTCGTCTCGGCGCCGAACCCCGTCAGAATCAACGCGCCGATCAACCTCCATGCCGTCGCAATCGAGCTGTCGTTGCCGATCGTCGATTACCCAGAGGATGCGCCGCTGGTCGAGTCTGCGGTGGGCACTGTGCGGCGCCGACAAGTGCTCATTCCTTTTCGGGCACCACGGCCGGATCCCTCGATGCCGATTGATTTGGCAACGTTCGCAGCGCGGACGGGCTTACCGAAAGGTCAGTCTGCCGCCGTCATTCTCGCGGTCGACGTGTTGGCGGACGGCGCAACCGGCGACGTCACAATCGAAACGAGTTCGGGCAACGTCGCCATCGATCAGCTCGCGATTGACTATGCACGAGCCCTGCGCTGGCTTGCGGGCATCATTGAGGATCAAAATCGGACCGTTCGCGTTCGTCTGCCCGTGCGGTTCGAGGTCAAGGGTTAGGCTGCTGCGTTGCGATATGGCGTTCGATCCGACGAGGTCGATACTGGCGCTGTCATTTACTCGACAGGAGCCCGTCATGGATCTGCCTACTCCCTGCACTCGACGCCGCGAACCCTGGAACAAGGGCAAGCTCGTCGGCCAGAAAGCCCCGCTCAAACTCAAGGACGTATGGGCCATTCGCGTTCGGCTGCAGGTGCAAGACCGAACACGGGAACTTGCCCTGTTCAATCTCGCCATCGACAGCAAGCTGCGATCTTGCGATCTCGTCAGATTGCGCGTGCGAGATGTCTGTCACGGCGATCGGGTGGCAAGTCGCACCGTCGTCATGCAGCAAAAGACGCATCGTCCCGTGCAGTTTGAAATCACGGAGCAGACGCAGGAATCGCTCAAGACCTGGATACGCTTAGCTGGCCGACGGTCTGAGGACTTTCTCTTCCCCAGTCGGCTGCATCGCTCCGAGCATCTCTCGACTCGCCAATACGCGCGCATCGTCCACAACTGGGCCGAGGAAATTGGTCTCGATGCCAGTGCCTACGGCACGCACACGATGCGGCGGACCAAAGCCTCGCTCATCTATCGGCGCACCCAGAACCTGCGTGCTGTGCAGCTGCTGCTCGGTCACTCGAAACTAGAAAGCACCGTGCGGTATCTTGGCATCGAAGTCGACGATGCGCTCGAACTGTCAGAGCAGACCGAGGTGTAGCGAGATAACAGCGGGCGGCCTGCAAACCAAGTGCTCGCCGTCGCTCGCTACCTCGAATGGCGGCTTTCTCCATTCTGAGTGGCGGCTTCGGAGCAATTCCCAAGTCGGCAATGGGCACCCTGCGGCCGCTCGGCCACGTTCCACAACTGTCTGCTTCTCGTGGAGCACATGCAACCGGGAAACGGAGCTGCTGACGCCTATCGGCGTCAGACTGCGCTTCTGCTTTGCAGCTAACAGCCCAGACTAGGAAGAAGATCCTGCGTGGATGACCCGGACATTTCTACTTTGCTGGCGGTTGGACATCTGAGCTTGGCTGAGGCAACAACTGTGGAGGCTGTATAGAAGTGTCCCCATTGTGCCAAATGGAAATGTCCCGTTTCGGACGCTAACAAGCACATCACATCACATCACGCCGCGCGCGCGAAGGTCAGTTTCGCGTGGAGGCCAAGGCGGCTCGCAATCCGCAGCAGTAGATCGGTTGAGCTGCCGCGGATGTTTCCGTTAAGGATCCCTGTCATACGTGTTCGCGACGTCCCGCAGCGCTGTGCCGCGGCCGCATGAGTCAAGCCCAGTCGGGCAACTTCGCTAACGATACGGGCGAGAAGCAGCGCCCTCACCTCGATACATCTTGCGTCGGCAGCGTCCAGATCTAGCACGCGCGCCAAATCCGACGCATTTTTAACGCGAATAAAGTTCGCTTTTGTCATGTCAACTCCTTCAGGCGACTTCTTGCCAGTTTGATTTCATGCTGTGGTGTTGCCCGCGTCTTTTTCACAAATGCATGGAATATCAAAACGCCCATCACATGCCGCGCAAGATAAAAGACTCGGTACTGACCACTGGCATCCTTCAGCCGCAGCTCTTCGACGGCTGGGCCGATAGAAGGCATCGGCCTGGAACCAGGCATTCCCAGGGTGACACCCAATTGTAGCGACTGGATAGCCACCCCAAGTGCCACGCGCACGGCTCATGGCCACAGTCGCACGGTATCTCGTACCTTGTGATGAAATATCGCGGGCCGCACCGCACTATTGTCCCGGATCTGGGACATTAGCGCAAGGCGGCCACACGCGTGGGCAGGCACGCCGCGCGCGCAACGGAGATCTTCGGCCTAGTCAGGTAGCTGAGCGCATAGGACTACGCCGTCAGTCGACGCAAGCTCCCCTCAGGCCGCCGGTTTCTTCGACGCCTCGATCACTTCGTCCGCAACATTCCGCGGCACCGGATCATAGTGCGAGAACTCCATCGTGTAGGACGCGCGACCGCTGGTCATTGCGCGCAGCTGGCCGATGTAGCCAAACATCTCTGACAGCGGCACGTGCGCCACGACTGCGGTGTTAGTGCCGCGCTCGAGCTGATCAAGGATCGACCCACGGCGTCGATTCATGTCGCCGATGACATCGCCGAGATAGTCGCCGGGTGTAACGGCTTCCACCTTCATTACGGGCTCCAACAGGATCGGGTTGCCTTTCTTCATGGCCTCGCGGAACGCCGCCTTGGCTGCGATTTCCGAAGGTGAGCGCGTTCGAGTCGACGTCATGATGACTGCCGTCGAACAGCACGGCACGGAAGTCGACCGTGGGATAGCGCGCCAGCACGCCGTCCTCTTTCTGCATCTTGAGGCCCTTCTCCACCGCCGGCACGAATTCGCGCGGCACTGAGCCGCCCTTGGTGTCGTCGACGAACTCAAAGCCCATTCCGCGCGCCAGCGGCTCGAATTTGATCCACACTTCGGCGAACTGGCCAGAGCCACCCGTTTGTTTCTTGTGGGTGTAGTGCTCTTCGACCGGCTTGGTGATCGTCTCGCGGTAAGCCACCTGCGGCTCACCCATCGTGCCTTCCACATTAAACTCGGTGCGCATGCGATCGAGCGTGACCTCGAGGTGCAACTCGCCCATGCCGCGCAGAATAGTCTGGCCCGTCTCTCGATCAGTCTCCAGATGCAGCGACGGATCGGCGCGCACCATTTTGCCCAACGCTGCGTTGAACTTCTCTTGTTCCGCCTTGGCCTTGGCTTTGACCGATACGCTGATCACGGGATCCGGGAAGCGCATGCGCTCAAGAACCACCGGATGGGCCGAGTCGCATAGCGTGTCACCCGTGTCGGTTTCAGCTAACGAGACCAGAGCCACGATATCGCCGGCGCGCGCTTCTTCGATGGGGTTGGAGTCCTTGGCGAACATTTCGACCATGCGGCCGATCTTCTCGCGCTTGCCGCGTGTGGTGTTCTGTACCGACATGCCTTTTGTTAGCACGCCGGAATACACACGAATGAAGGTGAGCGCGCCGTAAATGTCGTTGATCACCTTGAACGCCAGCGCCGAGAATGGTTCCTCATCCGAGCATTTGCGTTCACCGATCGGGTGACCATCCGCGTCCACTGTCTTGATCGATTCGACGTCGGTGGGTGCCGGCATGTAGTCGACCACCGCATCGAGCACTTGCTGCACGCCCTTGTTCTTGTACGAAGAGCCGCACAACACCAGTGTGAATGCCGACGTGAGCACGCCTTTGCGCCGGCACTTCTTGATGACCTCGACGGACGGCATCTTGCCGTCGATCAGATGCGCTTCCATTGCCGCATCGTCCATCTCGAGCGCGGTGTCAACCAGCTCGGTACGATACTTCTCAAGGTTTGCCAGGATCGCGCGATCGCTCGGCACCGTGATGCCCAGTTGGTCGGCGATGTCGGCCGTGATATCCAGCGTCTGCCAGACCGCATCCTTGTCGTCTGAATCCCAGACCAGCGCCTTCATTTCAACCAGGTCGACCATGCCCTTGAAGTTATCTTCTGAGCCAATCGGAATCTGAATCGGCAAGGGACGCGCACCGAGACGCGTCTTGATCATCTCGACGCAGCGCGTAAACGAAGCGCCGCTGCGATCCATCTTGTTCACGTAACAGACGCGCGGCACATTGTAGTTATCTGCCAGACGCCAGTTAGTCTCTGACTGCGGCTCGACACCCGCGACGCCGTCGAACACCACGACCGCGCCGTCGAGTACGCGCAAGCTGCGGTTCACTTCGATGGTGAAGTCCACGTGCCCGGGAGTGTCGATCACGTTGATCTTCTTGCCTCGCCAGAACGCCGACACGGCGGCCGACTGAATCGTGATGCCGCGCTTCTGTTCCTGTTCCAGGTAGTCGGTGGTCGTCGACGTCTTCAGATCCTTGGTGTCATGGATGTCGATGATGTTGTGCTTGCGACCGGTGTAATAAAGGATGCGCGTTCTGTCGTCGTGGTCTTGCCGGCGTCGACGTGGGCGATGATGCCAATATTGCGGATATCGGCGAGGGGCGTTGTGCGTGGCATAGCGAATTCCGTAAGCGCTTGAAAATACTAATTTATTTGGTTGAATTTCGCCTCCCCATCAACCACGGGTAGACGCTGCGCGTGCCCCAGGGGCGGCGCGGCGGCGTTTAAAGCGGGCGCGAGTGTACCGGAAATTGCGGGTTTATCGAAGCGAAGTCATTGGCAACGCGCCAGGCGATCAGGCGCTGGTGATTCCCGGCAGGTCCAGATGCCGCGCTTGCGCGCAGGCGATCGCCTCCTCGTAGCCGGCGTCGGCATGTCGCATGACGCCGGTGGCTGGATCATTCCACAATACGCGCTGGATACGCTTGGCCGCGGCCGCCGTACCGTCACACACCACGACCATACCGGCATGCTGTGAGTAACCCATGCCGACACCGCCGCCATGGTGTATCGATACCCAGGTGGCGCCCGACGCGCAGTTCAGCAGCGCGTTTAGCAGCGGCCAGTCTGACACCGCATCCGAGCCGTCGCGCATCGCTTCCGTTTCGCGGTTCGGCGACGCCACTGAACCCGAGTCCAGGTGATCACGCCCGATGACGACGGGTGCCGAGAGCTCGCCGCTAGCGACCATGTCATTGAAGGCGAGTCCGAGGCGATGACGATCGCCTAACCCGACCCAGCAGATTCGCGCTGGCAGCCCCTGGAACTGGATTTGCGCACGCGCCATGTCGAGCCAGTGGTGCAAGTGTCGATCATCGGGTAACAACTCGCGCACTTTTGCATCGGTCCGATAGATATCCTCAGGATCGCCCGACAAGGCGCACCAGCGGAACGGGCCGATGCCGCGACAAAAAAGCGGCCGGATATACGCCGGCACGAAGCCGGCAAAACTAAATGCGTCGACGACCCCCTCATCCTTCGCGACCTGCCGAATGTTGTTGCCATAGTCGACGGTGGGGACGCCTGCGCGATGAAACAGCAGCATCGCCTCCACATGCACCGCGATCGAGCGCCGTGCGGCGCGAGCCACCTCCTCCGGCGCGTTTCGGCGTTGCTCTTCCCACTGCGGGACAGTCCAGCCTTGCGGCAGGTAGCCGTTCGCTGGATCGTGCGCCGAGGTTTGGTCGGTGACGATGTCGGGGCGAACGCCGCGGCGTACGAGCTCGGGTAGTACATCTGCCGCATTGCCCAGTAGGCCTACCGATACGGCACGCTTGGCGCGCACGGCGTCGTCGATCATCGCGAGCGCGGTGTCGAGGTCGTTGGCGCGCATCGTGAGGTAGCCGGTGCGCAGCCGCATCTCGATGCGGGAATCCTGGCATTCAATGGCGAGGCAGGCTGCGCCGGCCATCGTCGCGGCCAGCGGCTGTGCGCCGCCCATGCCGCCCAAGCCTGCCGTGAGTATCCAGCGACCAGTCAAATCACCGTCGTAGTGCTGCCGGCCCATTTCGACAAAAGTCTCGTAGGTCCCCTGCACGATGCCCTGGCTGCCGATATAGATCCATGAGCCGGCGGTCATCTGGCCGTACATCATCAGACCCTTGCGATCGAGTTCGTTGAAGTGCTCCCAGGTGGCCCAGTGCGGGACCAGGTTGGAATTGGCGATCAATACACGCGGCGCGTCTGCGTGGGTCTGAAACACGCCCACCGGCTTGCCGCTCTGCACTAACAATGATTGATCGTTTTCCAGTCTCTGCAAGCAGCTAACAATGCGATCAAAACTATCCCAATCGCGCGCCGCGCGACCGACACCGCCGTAGACCACCAGATCGCTCGGACGCTCTGCTACCTCGGGGTCGAGATTGTTCATCAGCATTCTGAGCGGCGCTTCCGTGAGCCAGCTCTTGGCCGACCGGGTCTGGCCGCGCGCTGCACGCACGCGACGTTGGGGATCATGGCGATTCATAAATTAAACCCTCGTGTCATCGCGCGCAAAGGCCAGACAGGCGAGCAATAGTTTTCGCAGGTGGCGCTTCATCGGCAGCGCATCTCGCAGCTCATACGGCGGCGGCCAGTTGGCAGATGTCGTCGGCTCATCGGGCTCACGCAAATAGCCGCGACCGGCCAGTTCCATCTGAATGGCATGGACGCCTTGCGCCGGTGCGCCATAGTGGCGGGTGATGTAGCCGCCTTGGAAGCGTCCATTGACGATATGGCTCCAGTTACTCGTTGCACACAGTGATTCGATCGACTCGGTGAGTTCTGCGGCGCAACTGCGACCCAAAAAACTGCCGATATTGAACACTGGCAGCTCACCCGCGAAGAGCCGCGCGGCGCGCGAGCGAATCGAGTGCGCATCGTACAGAACGACCCTTGCATGGCGTTGCCGCAGTCGCGTGATTTCGGTTTGTAGCGCCGCGTGGTAGGGATCGAAGAAGGTCTCGAGCCGAGCGCGCACTGCCTGGGCAGTCGGTGCAAGCGTTGCGTGGTACAGCGCCTCGCCGTCAAAGGTGGTCGTCGGGCAGAGTTCGGTCGTCGTCTGGCCGGGGTACAGCGACACACCGCTAGGATCACGATTGACGTCAATGACGCTGCGGGATATCGCCGTGGCAATGGTCGTGACGCCCAGCTCTGCCGCAAAGTCATACAGCTCGGATACATACCAGTCGGTGTCTTTGCGCGCGAGCCATGGTGAGACGAATTGCGAGTCCAGCGGCGCGGGAAGCTGCGTGCCGGCATGTGGCACGCTCACGACGAGTGGCGCGTCGCCCCGTACGACGGTCAACCAATCGCGTGACTGCTGCATCGGCTCACTGCCCTCTCCAAACGCGCGCATGCAAGGGATTGAAGCCCAGCCGATAGACGAGTTCGGCCAGTCGCTCGATCTTCCAGATCGCGAGATCACACCACTTGCCCGCTTCCAGCGTGCCTATCTCCTCACTTCGTCCCAGCGCGCGCGCCGCTTCGCGTGTAACGCCCGCCAGGCACTCATCAACCGTCAAGGCGGAACAAAGTCGCGGCCATGTTCATCGCTAACAATAATGACGTCAGCGGCGCCGTGCCGGGATTGCTGTCCGTCGCGATGGCCATCGGTACGGCGTGGCGTCGTAAGGCTTCGACTGGCGGCAGCTGTGTTTGTCGCAGAAAATAAAATGCAGCC
Organism: Pseudomonadota bacterium; assembly: GCA_016703895.1. Taxonomy (GTDB): domain Bacteria; phylum Pseudomonadota; class Gammaproteobacteria; order Steroidobacterales; family Steroidobacteraceae; genus CADEED01. The sequence goes on along the minus strand of JADJBE010000005.1, from coordinate 76,648 downwards.
GGTAACAGCACGGCGGTTGTACCAGCGCGGGCCAGCGCGACCACGCCAGCCTCATCGGTGTATTCCAGGTGATCCGCCGACACCGCAGCAAACCGCGCCGCCAAGGCCGCGCCACCCAGATTGGCGAGCTGATCAGCGTGCAACTTGACGAGCAGACCGTGCTGCCGGGCAGCAGTGAAGACCCGTTCGACTTGCAAGCCGGAGAACGCGACGGTCTCGCAGTAAGCGTCGACGGCATCGGCCAAACGGTGCTGCGCGACGCTGGGAATCATCTCGTTACAAAGCGCGTCGACATAGCGATCCGCATCTTGACCGGCCGGAACGGCATGCGCGCCGAGGAAAGTCGCCGTGATGCTGACTGATCGCTCTGCTGCAAGCGATCGAATGGCGGTCAGAATTCGCTGCTCTGTAGGCCACTCGAGACCGTAACCCGATTTGATCTCAATGGTGGTGACACCCTCGGCAAGTAGCGCGTCGAGACGTGGCAGGCTCTCGGCAAGCAGCTGCCCTGCACTCGCCGCCCGCGTGGCACGCACGGTCGATGCAATGCCTCCGCCGGCATGGGCGATCTGCTCGTAGCTCGCACCCGCGAGCCGCTGCTCGAACTCGGCGGCCCGATTGCCCGCATACACGAGGTGCGTGTGGCAATCGATCAAGCCGGGCGTGATCCAGCGGCCCTCGCAATCGATCGGCTCGTCCGCACCAGTGAACTGCGGCGCTTGCGATTCTTCACCGCAGTACACGATGCGACCATCGCATGCCGCAACCAGTCCTCGCTCGACGATACCCATGCCAGCGGTGTCGCCAGCCAGCGTTGCCAAGCGCGCATTGCGCCAGATTCGATCCGCATGCATATTGGATTCGATACTTATCCGTACCGAGGTGGATTGTCCAGTGTCGACGCAATCACTCTGGTTCGAGGCGGCGTTATTGCCCGCCGGCTGGTGGCAGCAAGTGCGCATCAATATCCGTCAAGGCCGGATTGCGGGCATCGAGACCGACGTGCCGCCGGACGGAGCGTCGGAGCGCCACGCGATCGCGCTACCGGGTCTGCCCAATGTGCACAGCCATGCGTTTCAGCGTGCGATGGCGGGCTTGACTGAAACGCGACGCAATAGTGACGGCGAGCCTAACAGTGCTGACTTCTGGAGTTGGCGTGACCTCATGTATCACTTCGTCGATCGACTGGAGCCGGACGATGTCGAGGCAATCGCAGCGCTCGCCTACATCGAGATGCTCGAAGCAGGGTTTACGCGCGTGGGCGAGTTTCACTATCTGCATCATGCGCCGGATGGTGGCGCCTACAGCAATCCAGCCGAAATGTGCGAGCGCATCGGCGCGGCTGCCGCAGCGACGGGCATTGGCCTCACGCTTCTGCCAGTGCTCTATCGTCATGGCGGTTTCGGGGGTGTCGCACCAGAGGCCGCCCAACGTCGTTTCATCACCGATCTGCCGCAGTACCTGCAGTTGTTGAGTGCAGCGCAACGCGCGGTCGCAGCGCTGCCCGATGCGGTCGTGGGCGTTGCACCGCACAGTCTGCGAGCGGTGGATGCCGAAACGCTGCAGGAGTTAGTCCAGGTGGCTGCCCGCGGGCCGATCCATATCCATGTCGCCGAACAAGATGCCGAAGTTCAGGATTGCATCGCCTGGTCGGGTGAGCGGCCGGTCGAATGGCTCCTGAACCACGCAGGCGTTGATGCGCGTTGGTGTCTTGTGCACGCGACCCATCTCGCCACCGCGGAACTCGAGCCACTGGTACGCAGCGGTGCCGTGGCCGGACTGTGCCCGATCACGGAAGCTAATTTGGGCGATGGCGTGTTCCGAGCCGCCGAGTTTCTCGACCTGGGAGGTTCGGTGGCTATCGGATCAGACTCGAACGTCTTGGTCAGCGCCGCCGAAGAGCTACGGACGCTGGAGTATGGCCAGCGACTGCGGCACCAAGCCCGCAACGTACTGGCTGGCGACAACGGCCACTCCACCGGGCGCTACTTGTTCGACGCGGCGGTTCGCGGCGGCTCGCAAGCCTTGGGTTGTGAGAGCGCGGGACTCGCAGTCGGCGCGTCCGCAGATTTATTGTCGCTCAACACCTTGCACAGTTCGCTCGTGGCACGACAGCGCGATGCGTTGCTCGACAGTTGGGTATTCGCCAGTAGCCACGGCGCGATCGACTGCGTATGGCGTGCTGGCAGAAAGGTTGTCGTGTCTGGGGTCCACGTCAATAGAGCTCAAATTGCTGCTACCTATCGGACCCGTCTGCAAGGCTTGCTGGTCTGAGCGGCCGCCGTCAGCCGCCGCTGTAAACCCAGTCGATCAGGTCATCCTGGGCATTCTGTGCGGCACGCGTGTCAGCATTGGCGTGGTTGAAGAAAGAGACCACGACATAGACTTGGCCGCTGCGTGCGGTGACGAAGCCGGCGATCGCGCGGACATTGTTCAGCGATCCGGTCTTCAGGTGTGCGGCGCCGCGTGCAACGGCCCGGTCCTTCATCGTGCCGTCCACGCCTGCTATCGGTAGTGACGACACGAACTCGGGCATAACCGGGCTGCGGTAGGCGTGCAGCAGCAATCTACTCAGCGTGTTGGCGGAAATGCGTGCTGTGCGCGACAGGCCGGCGCCGTTGTCCAGGGTCAGCTCTGGGCTGTCGAGCCCTACCCGACCGAGCCAGCCGCGCATTGCGACGCTGCCCTGTTCCGGGGTTGCCGGCCGCGGTCCGCCGACGTCGCTCTGTGTGCCGATGGTCAGCAGCAGATGCCGCGCCATCACGTTGTTGCTGTACTTGTTTACGTCGCGAACCATCAGGGCAAGTGGTGGCGATTCGTGTTGGGCCACCATGCGGGCCGTTGCTGGGACCGTGCCGCGACGTACAGCGCCGCGCCATACGCCGCCGATCGATTCCCACAGACCGCGAAACACCGCGGCAAAATATTGGTCATGGTCCAGAGCGCCCAGATACCAGACGCGCTCGCCACAGGACAGTGGGTAACTGCCGCTGAACCGCGGCGCCAGGGGCTCGGCAAAGTCTGCTCGCAGTTTACCGCGCCAGTCGCCGCAGCCGCCCCCCGCACCACTAACGACTTGGGGCGCGCGCATGCCGGCGATCGGCGGCACCACGACGACGCGTGCGACGTTGGCGCTGGGATCCGGCACAAAATGAAACGCCAGCGCCTTGAAATTGACCAGCAGTGCATCCGGGCCGACGTTGTAGGCGCGGTCGCCGGCACCGTCGAACGCGTCTGTGTCTTCATCCAAGCGCCCAAACAGTGTCTTGTCGAGTACCACGTCGCCACGAATCTCGCGGATGCCGTAGGCCCGCATGCGGTAGGCCAGCAACCAAAGGTCCTCGATCACCAACTTCGGATCGCCAGCGCCACGGATGGCGACGTCGCCGGTCAGTGTGCCGCCGTCCAGTACGCCATTGGTATAGACCTGGGTTTTCCAGCTAAACGCCGGCCCCAGCATGTTCAGCGCCGCATAGGTGGTGACGAGCTTCATCGTGCTCGCCGGGTTCATCGCCGTGCCGCCATTCCAATTGAGGTTGATCGCGCCCTTACCATCGACCGGCACAACGACAATAGCGGCCGCGCCAGCCGGGAGGTTCGCACGCTGCAATGCGGCGCCGATCGGGGCTGGCAGCGAATCGGCGGCATAGCTGCGCGACGGCGCGGCGGCACCGGCAGCCAGTAACATCACGGCGACAATCGGCAGGCTGATCGACGGATTCTTCATTTAACCATTGTCGACGAGACTCGCCGCTCGCGCGAGTCCTGTTGCTGGTCGTAACATGGGACGATGACAGACCTGCTGCCACGCTTGGCGATCTTTCTGTGCGTCGTGCTGGCGTTGTGGTTTGCAGAACGCCAGCTCGCCTGGCATCGAGTGCCGGCCATGCGCGCGCCAGTCCGTGTGGCGAATGTGATCCTTGGCGCGGTCGGCGCCGTCGGGGTTCGACTGTTGCTGCCCTGGGCTGGGGTGGCAGCCGCCGTAACCGCCGCGACCCACAATGTGGGCCTAGCGCACTGGTTTGGCTGGTCGCCCTGGCTGGCGGGAGTTGTCGCGTTCTTTGTACTCGACCTGGCGATCTACGCTCAGCATCGCGCCACGCACGCCGTGCCGCTGTTGTGGCGTCTGCATCGCGTACACCATACCGAGACCCACCTCGATCTCACCTCGGCGTTACGCTTTCATCCGCTTGAGATCGTGGGTTCGGCCGCCTGGCGCTGGGTGGTGATTCTGGCGCTCGGTGCACCTGCGGCCAGCGTGATCGTTTTCGAGTCGGTCTTGAGCGCCACCGCCTTATTCAACCACTCAAACCTGAAGCTCCCGGATGCGCTGGATCGGGTCCTGCGTCGGGTAGTCGTGACCCCTGCAATGCATCGCGTCCACCACTCCACGGCAGCGTCTGAGCAGCGACACAACTTCGGTTTCAATGTGCCGTGGTGGGATTGGTTTTTTGGCAGCTATCAACGCGAATCAAGCCAGGGTCCCGAAGTCCCGCGGATTGGGGTAACGGGCCGGCCGGTTGCGTCGCAGAACATCACCCTGTCGTTGCTAGCAGAACCCTTTAAATAACATGTATTTAAATGATTTTATTAAATACACTCGAGAATAAGACCAGTTTTCGTCGTTGTCCGTCGGTGTAGCGTGTCTTTCCGCGAGCCTGACCTACCTTAGGAAAACCCCATTTGTGTTTATCAGAGACCGCGGTATATTGATCACGTAGCTCATTGATGGATCAGGGATCTCCCAGAACAATAATACTAAAGCGTTACTTGAGGTTCACGCGCTAGTCGTAGTCAAGATAAGCGCGTGACGTAAGTCGATGCTGCAGGGGCCGGTATGACGTCAACAATCGAAAAATTTGCCTCCGCCACGCATTTGCTCGTTCGCTCAGGGTCTATCAAGGACCGTCTCGACGCCGCTTATCGTCAGTGCCTAACTGATGTCGATCAGGCGGACCTGCCACGTGACCTTCGCGAAGACTTTGCACGGTTTTGCTCGTCGATGTGCAGTGTGCGGCCCGCGTCGAAGAGCGAAGATTCGCTGCGCGCCACGATCCGCAAGATGTCGCCTGACGATGCCGACCGTCATGCTGACGCTGTGGTTAAGATGTATGCGGCATTGTCGCGGCAAGCCGGTGCGACGCAGTCCCGCCCTGCTCTGGCGGTCAGCAACCCGCCCAGCAGCGTGAATTCACCCAGCAGCGCGCCGGGCAAGGCGCAAAACGCAGCGGCGAGCAATGATCTGCTGCAGTACTACCGCGCCGCCGCCGAGGCGTAGCTAACAACTAGCTGGGTTGCTGCTGGCACACTGCACTAGTCCAGTTTGAACTCGATCGTATCCCAGCGATTCGACTCTTCGTGCCGTGCCTGGCGGCGTAGCGCATCGACCAACGCCCTTTCGTCCCAATCGACTATCTCATCCGACAGCGACGTCAGGGTCTTTGGTAGTGCAGCTTCGGCGCCAAAGTTGCGCATCAAGATGACCGGCTTGTTGGCGGCTTTAGCAAACGTCAGCTCAAATTCGATCAGCTCGCCGTGCTTCCGGTACAGATTGGGGAGCCCGACCACAACCTCTGCCTGAGCCATTTCGCGGCGAATCTGCTCGCGCTCCGCTTCTTTGCCAACCGGCCGGGCCAGATCTGGCAACGACAGATTCAGATAAAGAAATTCCGGGCACTTTCGAGGTACTCGAAGACTCTCAGATAGTCGTCGGACACCTCCCACGAATGCGTTACAAAGACGCGGATCGGGTTATTCTGTGACATGGCAATCGAACCTCAGCATCGCGAAAGTGTACGTTAGAAACGGCGGGTCGCGCCCGCTTCCCGATCGATTGATGCGGTGCAACAGCAGGATCTCGAGTTGCGTTTGCTGATTTACAACATTCGTTATGCGACCGGCACTGGTCCGACGTTTCATCTGCCGCTGCCCGGCGCGGGTTACCTGCGCAGCAGTAAGCGTGTTCTGGATGGCATTACCAACTTCGTCAGCGCCGAACGACCAGATATTGTCGGCCTGATCGAGGTCGACACGGGCTCGGTCAGGAGCGGCATGCGCAACCAGGCCGAGCACATTGCGACGGCGCTGGGCCACTACACCACTTACGAGTGCAAGTACGGCGCGGCATCCTTCAATACTTTCGTGCCTATCCTGCGCAAACAAGCCAACGCCTTTCTGGCGGCGCCGGGCGTAACCGGCGAGCGCTTCCACTACTTTGACACTGGCATCAAGCGGCTCATCATCGAGCTCGAATTGGACGATGTCTGTATTTTCCTGGTGCATTTGTCACTCAAGTATCGGCAGCGTCAGTACCAACTACGCTATCTGCACGACCTGATTGCGAAGTCGGTCAAGCCAGTGATCATTGCCGGCGACTTCAATACGTTCTGGGGCACGCACGAGATTTACCTGTTCATGCGTGCGGCCAAGCTGCGCAGTGCGAACACGCATGGTCTGCCGTCCTTTCCGTCGCGTACGCCGCGCATCGAGCTCGACTTTGTGCTCGTTAGCGAGTCCATCGAAGTGACCGATTTCCGGGTCCCCGACGTCCGCTTCTCCGATCATCGGCCGGTCATCTGCGACTTCAACGTCGTGCGCAGCGCCGCCGCGGCAGACTCGCACCAGTCAGCCGCATAAGTTGAGGTAGTTAGTGATGGCAGCAGAGCATTCGTGGAGTCTCGAGCGCGACGACGCTGACATTGCGTGGCTGACATTGGACAAGCCCGGCGCCTCAGCCAACGTGCTGTCGCGCGATGTCTTGCTCGAGCTCGACACGCATTTGCAAGCGCTCGCCGCGCGTTTACCGCAAGGCGTGGTAGTACGCTCCGCCAAAAAGTCGGGCTTTATCGCTGGCGCCGATATCAAGGAGTTCACCGCGCTGGCCACGCCGGCCGCAGCCTACGAGTTGATCCGCGGTGGACAGCGGGTGCTCGACCGTCTCGAAGCACTGCCCTGTCCCACGGTCGCGTTGATCAATGGTTTTGCGCTGGGCGGCGGACTGGAGCTGGCGCTGGCGTGCCGGTATCGAATCGCGCTCGCGGGTGACCGCACGAGTCTGGGCTTGCCAGAGGTGATGCTCGGCATCCACCCAGGATTCGGCGGCACGGTCAGGGCGGTTCGCTTGCTCGGTGTGACCGCAGCCATGCCCTTGATGCTGACCGGCAAGCCGGTGCGCGGCGACAAAGCCTTGCGCTTGGGTCTCGTCGACCGTCTGGTTGCCAGCGAGCAGCTCGAGGCGACTGCGCGTGAGTTCATTGCGAAGTCGCCAGCGCCGCGTCAGCCGGGTTTCATGTCACGTGTGTTGTCCTGGCCCATGATCCGCGGCTTCGTCAAGCCGCGGATTCTGGCGCAGGTCACCAGTAAGGTGCGGCGCGAGCACTACCCCGCGCCGTACGCGATCGTTGATTTGTGGGCAGACCATGGTGCCCGGGGCGCCGCCGCATACGAGGCCGAGGCACGGTCGATTGCCGCGCTGATGTGTGGTGAGACAGCACGCAATCTGGTGCGGGTATTTCTTCTGCAAGACCGGTTGAAAGGGCTGGCCGGCAAAGCGACGCCGAGTTTTGCCCATGTGCACGTCGTCGGTGCTGGCGTGATGGGTGGTGACATTGCCGCTTGGTGTACGCAACGAGGCCTGACGGTCACCTTGCAAGACCGCGAACTCAAGTACATCGAGCCCGCGCTGCAACGCGCCCGGGACGCGTTCACCAAACGGCTCAAGGACCCGGCCAAGGTCACTGAGCATATGAGCCGGCTCAGCGCCGACGTCGAGGGTGCGGGTGTCGAACGAGCCGACGTGGTGATCGAGGCGATCTTCGAGAATCTCGAGGCGAAGCGAGAGCTCTACGCGCGGCTTGAGCCGCGCATGAAGCCAAGTGCGATACTGGCGACTAACACCTCCTCGATCATGCTCGAACCATTGGCCGAGCAAATGGCGCGCCCAGAGCGGCTGGTCGGTCTGCATTTCTTCAATCCAGTGGCGCAGATGCCGCTGGTGGAGATCATTCGCAGCCAACGTGCGGGCGATGCCGAGATCCAAACGGCGATTGCGTTCGCTCGCAAGATCGACAAGTTGCCGTTGCCGTGTTGCAGCGCGCCAGGCTTTGTAGTCAACCGTGTGCTGGTGCCCTACATGCATGAAGCCCTGTTCGCCGCCGCAGACGGTATCCCGCTCGCGGCCATCGACGCAGCGGCGGTTAGTTTTGGCATGCCCATGGGCCCGGTGGAGCTCGCAGACGTCGTTGGCCTCGATGTCGCCAAACACGTCGGCGAGATCGTCACCCAATCGACGGGCCGAACGCCGCCCCCGCTCGTGAGCCTGGATGCCTTGCTTGCCGCCAAGAAGCTGGGTCGCAAGAGCGGCGCAGGCTTTTATGAATGGGCTGATGGCAAGGCCGTCAAGCCGCCAACCGGGGAAACGTCCGCCGCGCCTGATCTACAGGATCGCCTGGTCCTTGTCCTTCTGAACGAATGTGTGGCGGTGCTGCGCGAGGGTATCGTCAGCGACGCGGACCTGCTCGACGCCGGTATCATTTTTGGCACCGGTTTTGCGCCGTTTCGGGGTGGTCCGCTGCAGTATGCGCGGGCCCGTGGGGTCAATGCGGTGGTCGAGCGACTGCGTGAACTCGAGGTGCGCTATGGCGCGCGATTCGCGCCCGATGCCGGTTGGTCGCAGGTGGCCAAAAACCCAGACTGAGCACCGCCTTCCACATCCCCAGCAGGTAGAATGTTAGGATGACAACGGTTTTTTGATCAAGATCACATTGCATGTCTGAAGGCCGTGAAGCCAGTCTCGAATTGCTGAGGTCGCTCGCGCCACTCGAAGGAATGAAGCGCGAGAACCTGCATGCACTATCGCGCAAGGTGACGATTCAGCAGATGCCCGCGGGCCGTCTGCTGTTCAAGCAAGGCGAGAACGACAAGCGCACCGTGTGGGTCATAGGCGGCCTGGTCGAACTCAGCGACGAGGGTCGCACGGTGGGTCTCATCAAGGGCGGCAGCAACGAGGCCCGCTCGCCACTCGTTCCGGGGCAGCCCCGCAAATACACCGCCAAGGCCACCGAAGACATCAACTACCTGTCGATCGACAGTGAGTTGCTGGATGTCATGATCACGTGGGACCAAACTGGTTCCTACGAGGTCGGCGATCTGCAGGCGCAATTCAAGTCCGGTGATGACGCCGGTGATTGGATGACGACGCTGTTGCAAACCAAGGCCTTCCACCGCATTCCGCCGGCCAATCTGCAAGCGATTTTCATGCGCATGCAGCAGACCCAGTATCGCCTCGGGGAAGTCGTCATCAAGCAGGGCGACGATGGCGATTTCTTTTACGCGATCGTCAAGGGTCGTTGCCAGGTGACGCGCGAAACGCCGCTCAACAAGGCTGGTATCAAGTTGGCTGAGCTCACGGTCGGTGAGACTTTCGGTGAGGAAGCCTTGATCGCCGACGCCAAACGCAACGCCACCGTGACGATGCTCACCGACGGCGTGTTGATGCGTCTCAAGAAAGACGACTTCCGTGAATTGATGAATGAGCCGCTGTTGCAGTGGGTCGACGACGCCGCGGCAAAAGAGATCATTGCCAAGGGCGGCAAATGGCTCGATGTCCGTCTACCGTCCGAGTTTCAGAACCTGGCGATCGAGGATTCCATCAATGTGCCGCTCTACTTCATTCGCCTGAAGCTGAACACGCTCGATAAGAACACGCCCTACGTGGTGGTCTGTGACACTGCACGCCGCAGTTCGGCGGGCGCCTTTATTCTGGTAGAGCGCGGCTTCGATGCCTACGTGCTCAAGAATGGCCTGACCAAGGCGAACGTGCCACTGCGGCGCGGCACCAGCTGAAGAGACCGTGCTGCTAGCGGCGTCGGTCGCTACATCGTGTGCGTGCTTTTGTCGCCCGCGAGGGCGCCAGCCAGATAAGTCTCGATTTTCTTTTGCGTCTGGCCGCGATCCTGATCGGAGAACTGCACGCCGATGCCAGCGGTGCGTTTCCCCTGGGCGCCCTTCGGCGTGACCCAGATCACGCGGCCCGCGACCGGCAGTTTCTCGTCCTCGCCCATCAGGTTGAGGAGCATGAAGACTTCATCGCCAAGTCGGTAGTTGCTATTGGTGGGAATAAACAGCCCACCGTTGCGCACGAACGGCATGTACGCGAGATACAGCGCACTCTTGTCCTTGATCGTGAGTGTGAGCAAGCCAGGTTTGTTGGCGCCAGTGCGGGCAACTCGTTCGTTCATCTCGTCCTAACCTGTGCCCAACGCCACAATAAACTCTCCACAGCGAGCGATTTGTTGACCGAAGTATGCATCAGTGCGCGCAATTCGCGTACCGCGCCGTGAAACTCCAGCAGTCGACCTATATTCAAAGCCCACGAGCCCGCTGGCGAGTAGTGTCGATGCCGCAGTTCCGTTGGGTCAGCGTGCGCAGCGGCTAGCGTCAGTATCTGATCTGTGACCCAGCTCTCAGTGCATGCCAGCCTGAGTTCGAGTTCGTCTTTGGCCCACTGCTCGGCCAGGGCCGGTGGTTCCACCGCTTGTTGCTCGAGCTGTCCGAGCTGCTCAATAACTTGACGACGGGTTGCCGCGATCGCCGCAGGATCGACCTCCGTGAGACTGAGGGGGCCCGTGTTGAGTGCGTCGAGCGCAGCTTCCCAGGGCCCTGCTCCACGGCTCTGTGTGAGCCATTCGATGGCCTCGGCTCGCGCAGGTGCGGCGACCCGCAGGGTCAGGCAACGACTACGGATCGTGGCGAGCAGTCGAGATGGTTGCGCGGTGATGAGTATCAGCAGCGTACTCGGCGTCGGTTCTTCCAGCGTCTTGAGCAAAGCGTTCGCGGCGTTGGCATTGATCGCTTCAGCGGGTGCGAACACGGCAATCTTCGCGCGCCCCGAGTGCCCCGTCAGCCGCAGCTCCGCAACGGCCGTGCGGATCTGGTCGACCAGGATCTGGCGCGACTTACCCTCGGGCTGCACCGACATGCAGTCCGGGTGTTGACCCGCCAATACCCACTGACAATCGGGACACGCACCGCAGGGCGCGCGCGGTCGGTCGCGACACAGTAATAGCTGGCTGGTCCAACGCGCCAGTTCCAGGCCGCCCGCACCGGCGTCTTCGTGGATCAACAGCGCGTGCGGCAGCCGATCGGCCTGTACCGCAGCTTGAATGGACTGCTGCGCCGTCGCCAGCCATGGCAACGCGTTCATGTACGCGGCTCCAATGCAGCGTCCGCCCATTCCTGGATGGCTCGCTGCGCCCGCACTCTGACCTCTTGCAGCGGCTGGGTACCATCGATGATGTGGAAGCGGTTTGGGTCAGCTGCTGCCAGCGCCAGGTAGTGAGCCCGTACGCGCTCGAAGAATGTAACCGTCTCCGCCTCGAAGCGATCAGTGGGCTGGCGACGCTGCTGGGCGCGCTGCAGTCCGACTTCGACTGGCACGTCGAGCAGCAAAGTCAGGTCCGGTTGCAAGTCGCCATGCACTGCAGCCGCGAGCGTTTCGATCAGGGCTGCGCTCACGCCACGACCGGCACCTTGGTAGGCGCGCGTGGCATCGGTAAAGCGATCGCAAACCACCCAATGGCCGCTCGCGAGTGCGGGTCGGATGCGGTTCTCGAGATGGATGCCGCGCGCGGCAAACATCAGCAGCGTCTCGGTGTTCGCGGAGATCGTCTCTGCGCCGCGTTCGAGCACAATTGCACGGACGCGTTCAGCGAGCGCTGTACCGCCGGGTTCGCGCGTGGCACAAACGGTGCAGCCTCGGGTCTCTAGGGACTCGATCACGGCGGTCATCAAGGTGGACTTGCCGGCACCCTCGATGCCTTCGAGGGTGACAAAGCGCGCGCGGCTGTTAGTCTTTGTCATTGCGCGCTGCCGGAAGATGGGCGCGCGCGCAGGCGCGTCAGGTATTTTTGCAGTGCCACGTTGTGCTCCTCGTAGGTACGAGAAAACGCATGTGAGCCGTCCCCCAGACCGGTAGCCACAAAATACAGATGACCTGTTTCGAGCGGATTGGTCGCGGCGCGGATCGACTCCTCGCCCGGCAACGCGATCGGCGTTGGCGGCAGGCCAGCGCGCGTGTAGGTGTTATACGGCGTGTCGCCGCGCAGATCGCGGGCTCGGATATTACCGTCGTACCGCTCACCCAGCCCGTAGATGACTGTTGGGTCGGTTTGCAACCGCATGCCTTTGCGCAACCGACTCACGAAGACGCCAGCGATCTGCGGGCGCTCACTGGCGAGGCCGGTTTCCTTTTCGATGATCGAGGCGAGAATCAGCGCTTCGTACGGCGTGTTGATCGGCAGATTGTCAGCGCGGTCTTCCCACGCGTCCGTGAGTAGCGTGTGCAGTCGCGCGTAGGCAAGGGTCAAGATGGCCTTGTCGGTGCTGCCGGCCGCAAATCGATAGGTATCGGGAAAGAACTGGCCTTCCGGGTGGTCGTTCGGGTGTCCCAGTGTGCGCATCACCTCTGCGCCAGTCTGGCCTCGTAAGGTCTGTTCGATTGCCGGATGCGCTTCGAGTGCCCGCCGCATCTCGGCGAATGTCCACCCCTCGACGACCGTGAGTGATTCCAACACCACGCGACCCGCGGCGAGTTGCGCCAGTATTTCCGCGGGCGTAGCGTGCGCCGCAATCTCATAACGCCCAGCCTTGATGGTCGGTGCGCCGCGGCGTCGCAGCTCTAGCCCGACGGCACCCGCGTCGGCCAACGCACCGGCTTGTTCAAGTTCTGTCAGCACCGCGCGCACACCCATCCCCGGCCGTACCTCGAGTACCACGGCCTCGGCATGCGGCCCTGGTTGTTGCATCACGGCGTCGACGTAGCGCAACCACAGGAACACCCCGGCCACTGCCAGCAACGCGAGCGCGATCAGACTGAGAACCAGCTTACGCATCCAACCGCTCCACCTGGCGCATCAAATCAACGACGGCGGGCATGATCGCGAAGCGGTGCTGCGCGACCTCGCGGACAGGCAGTATGCCGATGCGAGCGTTGGTGAGGAAAATGCTGTCGGCGGCGAGCAGCGCCGCTCGAGACATGCGCGCTACGCTGACGGTCAAGCCGAGCGCAGCCGCGGCTTCACGCAGCACTACCGCTCGCATGACGCCGGCAATCCCACAGCGGTCTACCGGTGGCGTGAGCAATGTTTGGCCTTGCAGTGCGAACACGTTGCTCATGGTGCCCGAAACAACGTCGCCATTGCCATCGGCAAGTAGCGCGTCGAATATGCCTGCGTCCTGCCACTCCATGCGCGCAAGGACCAGCTCCAGTCGGTTGAGGTGTTTGAGTCCAGCCAACGCCGGGTTCTCGCCGAGGCGCAGCTGACCGAATCGGACCGCGACGCCCGCTGTCCGGGTGCTGTCAGGTAGCGGCGTGTCGGGCCAGACTGTGACGATGCGGCGGGCGGATTCTTGGCCCGTGACGTGGTAGCCGCGAGCTTGCGAATCGCCACGCGTCACCACGAGTTTCACGATGGCGCCAGCAGGCGCGGCGGCAGATGCCAGTTGGCGTGCGCGCTCCAGATCCGCGGTAAGACCCGCCGCATGAGCATCAAACGGGATCCGCAGGCGGTCAAGACCCTGTTGCAACCGCTCGCGATGCAGCGCCAGAAACCGTAGCTTGCCAGTGCGACAGACGATCGTCTCAAATAATCCGTCGCCATATTGCAGGCCACGATCGGTTGCGGGCAGCGACGCGCGTTGCTCGCCGTCAACCCATGTCGCCAGTGGCTGGGTCACGACACGTGTTCCAGCGCCAGCAGGAGGCCGTGCGCTTTGGCGCGAGTTTCCGCCAGCTCTTGTTCTGGTATCGAGTCCGCCACGATCCCTGCTCCCGCGCGCAACTCGATCTCGTCGGCGTGGATGGTCAGCGTCCGAATCAAGATATTGAAGTCCGCTTGGCCGTCCGCACTCAGATAGCCGAGTGAACCGGTATAAAAGCCTCGTCCTTCTTGTTCGAGCGCCGCGATGATCTGCATGCATCTTATCTTGGGGCAGCCGGTAATCGTGCCGCCAGGAAAGACGGCCAACAAGGCATCGATCGGTGTGACGTCCGCCCGCAGTCTGCCGCGCACGTTCGAAACGATATGGTGCACATGTGCGTAGGACTCGATCACCATCAACTCATCCACCGTGACACTGCCCGCCTCGCAAACCCGACCGAGATCGTTGCGCTCCAAGTCAATCAACATGATGTGCTCGGCGCGCTCCTTTGGGTGTGCCACGAGCGCCTCGCGATCGGCGGCATCATCCTGCGAGTCCGCGCCTTCGGCGCGGCGCCGAGTACCAGCGATCGGGCGTGTACTGATCTCGCGGCCATCGAGTTGCAGCAGGCGCTCCGGGGATGAGGAAACGATCGCCACGCCCTGCCATTGCACCAGTGCGGCGAAAGGTGCCGGATTGCTCGCGCACAGTCGTTCGTAGAGCTCGACTATGCTAACACCCCGCGGCTGGCGCGAACGCCACGCGCGCGACAAGTTAGCTTGATAGACGTCTCCGGCGGCAATGTAATCCTTGGCGCGCGCGACGCGCTCGAGGAACAGCTGCGGCGGCTCTTCGTGAATAGCAAAGGTCTGCGTGGCATCTGCGGAAAAGTCTGGCTGCAGGCGTCCAGCTTGCAGGCTCGATTGACAGGTAAGGATGTCCTCACATAGCCCATCGATGAGGTCGTGGCGCTCTGCTGCTGCCACCGCGTACAAGCGTTGACTACGGTGGTCCCAGATGACTGCGATGCTGATCTGCAGCGCGAGTGCATCGAATGGCAAGCGCGAGCGTGGCAGTGTCAGAACGGGCTCGACTTCGTTAGCAAGCTCATAGCCTAGCAACACTAGCCAGCCACCACAGAACGGCAGGCGCGTGCCGTCTGGCGTGGTGGCGCTGGCAGAGCGCGGCATGGCGCTGCTTAGACGTTGCAACGTGCCGAAAAAAGTGGCGCTTCCGAGTGGCTCGCCATCGTGAAAGACGCCGTCGGCGGGCGTCCGCCAGAGCGCTGCGGACGGTGTGCCGAACAGGATGCTGAAGCGCGCACGCTCGCCAGCGGCCACGCTTTCCAGTAACGCCGGGTACTTGTCTGGCCAGCGGCCCGCCAAGGTGCGCATCATGCTGGCAGAAGCGCTGATCTCTTGCACTCGTGGCACACCGCGCGCCGTGCGTGCGGTCATCGGGGCTCAGCTCGTGTAGCGGCGGAAAACCAGCGTGCCGTTGGTGCCACCAAAGCCGAACGAGTTGGACAGCACGGCGTCAATTGCCAACTGGCGCGCCGTGTTGGGCACGTAGTCGAGATCGCAGCCCGCATCCGCCGCCTGCAGATTGATGGTTGGTGGTGCCACCTGGTCGCGGATGGCGAGCACTGAGAAGATCGCCTCGACCGCACCCGCAGCGCCTAACAAGTGGCCAGTCATGGATTTTGTACCACTGACCGCTAGTTTGTAGGCGTGGTCGCCGAAAGCACGCTTCAGTGCGGTCGTCTCGGCAACGTCGCCAAGGGGCGTGGAGGTCGCATGGGCGTTGACGTGCTGCACTTGGTCTGGGTTGAGCTGGGCATCGCGTAGCGCGGCTGCCATCGCGAGGCGCGCGCCGTCACCATCTTCCAATGGCGCCGTGATGTGGTGCGCGTCGCCACTCATCCCGAAGCCGACGACTTCCGCATAGATACGCGCGCCGCGCGCCTTGGCATGGTCGAGTTCCTCGAGCAACAGGGCCCCGCCACCGTCGCCCATGACAAAACCGTCGCGGTCCTTGTCCCACGGCCGACTGGCTTCGGTGGGTGCGTCGTTGCGCTCCGACAGCGCCCGCGCCTGACTGAAGCCACCCAGGGCGGTGGGTGTGCTGGCCATCTCCGAACCACCGGCGATCATCACGTCGGCGTCACCATATTGGATACATCGATGCGCCACACCCACGGCATGGGTCGACGTCGTGCAGGCGGTCACGATTGCCAGGTTGGGCCCTTTCAGGCCATAGCGGATCGACAGATGGCCCGACACCATATTGATGATGGTGCTGGGAATGTAGAACGGCGAAATCTTCTTCGGGTTACGAGTGGCATTCCAGGTAGTGACTTCCGCTTCGATGCCGGCCAGACCGCCGATGCCGGAGCCCATCACAGCGCCGCAGCGCTCGAGGTTCGTCCTCGGCAGGTCGAGCCCGGAGTCGGTCATCGCCTGCACGCCGGCGCCCATGCCGTAGTGCATGAAAGGGTCCATCCGCCGCGCTTCCTTGGCTGACAGATAGTCGGCGACTTCAAATCCTTGTACGGCACCCGCGAAGCGCGTGTTGAACATCGACGCATCGAACGTTGAGATCGGCACAATGCCACTGCGCCCGGCAAGCACCGACGCCCAAACGGTCTCGACCGTCGAGCCGAGTGGCGAGACGATACCGAGACCGGTTACGACAACACGGCGCTTGGACACGGGGTGCCCTCTCTTAAAGATTGCGAGGCGGGGCCAAGCGCCGCTGCCCTGGGGTTGGCGATGCTCTGCACCCGCAGGGGGATTGTCAGGACTTGCGTCGATCCGAGATGTAGGTGATCGCCTGCTGCACGGTCGTGATCTTCTCGGCGTCCTCGTCCGGGATCTCGATCTCAAACTCTTCTTCGAGTGCCATCACGAGCTCGACGGTGTCGAGCGAATCAGCGCCAAGATCATCGACGAAAGATGCTTCGCTAACGACTTGCTCGGCCTTGACGCCCAGCTGCTCGGCAACGATCGCCTTGACCTGCTGTTCCACAGTACTCATTTGTTGTCTGTCCTCAAGTGACGGTATGCGCGTGAATGCCGCAAGCATTGTAGTTCTGCGACCCCACGCGAACGGTATTGTAGGGCAAGCCCGCGCCAACGGCTACGTTAACCCAGCTATGGCACGAGTTTATTTGCAATTTCATTGCTTTACGACCGAAATACGCGGCACCGGTCAGCTGCGTTTCACGGCATGTACATGCCGCCGTTGACATGCAGCGTCTCGCCGGTGATGTAGCCGGCCTGCGGCGAGCAGAGAAACTGCACGGTCGCCGCAACATCCGCAGGTGATCCGAAACGCGCCATGGGAATCTGGCTAGCAAGTGATTTGCGCTGCTCGTCGGTCAGGGCGCGGGTCATGTCGGTGTCGATGAAACCCGGCGCAACAGTATTGACAGTGATGCCGCGGGACGCGACCTCTTTGGCCAGTGATTTGGAGAAACCGATCAGGCCCGCCTTAGCCGCGGCGTAGTTGGTCTGGCCGGCGTTGCCGGTGACCCCGACGATGGAGGTGATCGACACGATGCGGCCGCGTCGCTCCTTCAGCATGCGCTTGAGACAGGCCTTGGTTAGTCGGAAGACGCCGGTCAGGTTGGTTGCAATCACCGCGTCCCAGTCGTCCGGCTTCATGCGCAACAGCAATGTGTCGCGTGTCACGGCAGCGTTGTTCACCAGTACCGTGGGCAGTTCGTTGCTGGCTTCCAGATCGCCAACCAAGGCATCGATCGAGGCACCGTCGGTGACGTTGAGCACTGCCCCGCGACCGCCGCCAGCGGTGCTCTGCAGGGCGGCCGAGATTGCCTCTGCGCCGCTCGCAGAGGTTGCGGTGCCGATGACGCGCATGCCCGCCTCGGCCAGTGTGACGGCGATGGCACGGCCGATACCGCGCGACGCACCGGTGACGAGTGCAACTTCGTTGTCAGGCATGGTGTCGATCTCAGTGGTTACGGGTGGTGGCGGGAGCGGCGGCGGCCAGTGCTGCTGCAAACTGCGGCGGCGTCTCGAGACTGGCGCAGCTCGTTGGCGTGCCGCGAGCAATCCGCTGGCAGAGTCCAACGAGAACGCGCCCCGGGCCACATTCCAGGATCTGCGTCGCGCCGCTGTCGATCAGGCCGCGAACGGTATCGGTCCACTGTACCGGGCTCATCAATTGTCGGCCGAGCAACTCGCGGATCGCGTCAGGCTGCGCGTAGCGCTGCCCGTCGACGGCGCTGCGGAACTCGATCGCTGGCGTCGCAAACGGCAAGTCCGCGAGGACGACGGCCAGTTGCTCCGCAGCCTTGCGCATCAAACTACTGTGTGAGGGCACGCTGACCGGCAAGAGTACGGCGCGCTTCGCACCGCGCACTTTGGCAGCATCGATCGCACGTTGCACCGCGTCGGTATCGCCGGCGATTACCACCTGACCGGGCGAATTGAAATTGACGGCCTCGGCCACACCACCCTCGCGCGCGGCGTCGGCACAGGCGGCAACTACGTCGGCATCGTCCAGGCCTAACAAGGCCGCCATGGCGCCGGTGCCAACCGGGACCGCCTCCTGCATGGCCCGACCTCGGAAGGCGACCAGCTTGATACAGTCTGCAAACGGCAGCGCCTCGGCGGCTACCAAGGCCGTGAACTCGCCCAGACTGTGGCCTGTGACCAGGCTTGGTACAGCACCGCCACGCTCGCGCCAGACGCGCCAACAGGCGATGCCAGCGGCCAACATCGCCGGTTGCGTGCGCTCAGTGGCATTGAGTGACTCGGACGGCCCCCGCTGCACCAGATTCCAGAGGTCGGAGCCCAGCGCAGACGAGGCTTCGGCAAAGGTGGCAGCAACGGTTGGATGCTCGGCCGCCAGTTCGCTCAGCATGCCGATCGACTGGGAGCCCTGCCCCGGAAACACAAATGCAATAGACATGCGGCAAGATTATAGCGGCTCGCGCCGGGAGCGCACTAACAGCGCCGCCAGCAGGCCGCCAATCGCGCCATACAGATGCGCGGCACTGATTGTCAGTCCGCTCGCCTCGAACGGCATGGCGCCCTGCCATTGTTCGTAGCCAAGCTTGGCGACCACGAACGCGGCCAAGATCCAGCCGTCGAGATCGCGTCGTTTCAGGTGGGCAAGCGTTCCGGCCGTCAGCACGCCATGCAATGCGCCGGACGCGCCGACGTACCACTCCACCTGGGGCGACAGCCACCACAGCCCTGCGCTCACCGCGAGCGATGCGCTGAGCCAGATGGCGAGCCAACGCCAGGCGCTGTAATCGCGCGCAAACAGCGCCCACATCAGGACCAGGCCGAGCCCATTCAGGATCGCGTGTTCCCAGTCGAGGTGCACCTGGTGGGCGGTCAGGGGCCGGTACAGCTGGAACGATTCCAGCGCCGCACGGTCATACCGCAGCAGCGCTCGAGCGCCGTCGCCCCATATCGCCAAAAGCAGCACCAGCCCGAGCAGTGCCAGCAATGTCAGCCCATGGCGCCCGTCGCCGTTGAGCGACTTCAAAAACCCTGCAAACCCCGTCACGGGTGGCGTCACGTTCATTTGCTATGATTCACTCAGCTTGTTGGAGATCGGTATGACTATGCGGCTCACCGCGACTGCCATGCGTAAGGCGTTTTCTGTGCGAGGGCGCAATCGCGGTTTCACGCTCATTGAGATCATGGTGGTGGTCATCATCATCGGTTTGCTGGCGGCTGTCATCGTGCCGCAGTTCATGGGGCGCGTCGATGATGCCCGTGTGGCCAAGGCGCGGCAGGATATTCAAGCGATGGAAACCGCGCTCACCATGTATCGCCTGGATAACTTCAAATACCCAACCACTGATCAGGGGCTGAAAGCCCTGGCTCAGAATCCCAATGATCCATCCGTGCGCAACTGGCGCGAGGGCGGCTATATCAAGCGCGTCAACAAAGATCCGTGGGGTAACGACTATCAATACGTCTATCCGGGGACGCGTGGCGGCGAGGTGGACATCTTCTCGCAGGGCGCCGATGCGGCCGAAGGCGGCGAAGGCGTCAATGCCGACATCGGTAACTGGAACCTGGAGTAACGTCGACTCGCTGCGCCTCGCGCGCACCTCGGCCGGCTTCACGCTGGTCGAGATCCTGGTCGTCGTGGTCATTATTGGGCTCATCTCGGCCGGGGCACTGATCGCGTTCACGGGCGAGAAGCGTGATCGGCAACTCGAGCGCGAAACCGACCGTGTCTATGCGCTTCTCGACTACGTCCGTGAGCAGTCCGAGCTACAGACTCGTGAATACGGTCTGCGTGTCGATGCGGCGGGTTACGAATTCGTAACCTTTGATGTACGTGGCCAGGCTTGGCGTGCCGTCGATGAAGATGATGCACTCGGTCGACGCGAGCTGCCGGCCGGCCTGGTGCCAACGCTGGTGGTCGACGGTCGAAAAGTGGTCCTCGATGAGCCGAAGGAAGAGAAAGACCTGCAGGAGTTTGCGCCGCAAGTCATCGTCTTTGGTAGTGGTGACATGAGCTCGTTCGAATTCCAGCTGCAGCGCGATGGTGAAGGCCCAGAAGGCAAAGTCTGGAGCGACGAAAACGGCGCCTTGCAGACCGACCATCCCGGGAAACCAGCCACATGACGCAATCCTCGCAGCGCGGCTTCACTCTCATCGAGGTGATCGTGGCACTGGCGATCGTGGTGCTATCGATCGGTGCCTTGTTAGGTGCGGTCACCTCGGCGGCAAGCAATACAGACTACCTGCGCGATCGCACCTTTGCCCAATGGGTGGCGCTCAACAAACTGACCGAGACGCGCGTCAGCGGCAGCGTCCCGGGGCGCGGCGTAACCGCGGGCGAGACCGACTACGCGGGTCGCCGCTACGCCTGGCGCCAGACGGTTGAGCGACTGCCGTTCGACGGCATGTTCAAGATCGATGTGTCGGCACGGCGCCTCGCAGAGGGTGGTGTTGCCGCCGCCGCAGACGCAAAGGATGAGGACGTAAACTGGACCGCAACGGTGACCGGTGTGATGGGCACCGCCGTGCGGATCCCCAGTACGCCAATCGGACCCGTGTGGGGTAGCTTGCAGCCAGCCAACGCGCCGGGCAGTCCGGCGCAACCCGGTACGCCGGGTGGCCTACCTAACAACCCTGGTCAGCCAGGTACGCCGGTTCCCCTGCCGCCACCGGGTGGAGCGCCGACCGAATGAGCGCCGCTCGACTGAAATCAAAGAGCTCGCGGCAGCGTGGTTTCACGTTGATCGAGATCCTGGTGGCGGTGGCAATAGCAGCGATCATGTTCGCAATTGGCTATGCGGGCATCAATCAAGCACTGAACGATCGCGAAGGCCTCGAAGCGGCGCAGAATCGATTGACCGCGGTACAACGCACAATGCGAGTGCTGTCACAGGACCTTGCGCAGGTCGTGGCGCGTCCGGCGCGCGATCTCGCTGGCAATGGTGATCTACAGCCGGCTATCCAGAGCGGCCGGACAGGCGACTATCTACTGGTGTTTTCGCGCGGTGGCTGGTCGAATCCGGCTGGCGCGCAGCGCGCTGCCCAGCAACGCGTGCGCTACACGCTCGTGAACGGTGAGTTCATGCGCGAGCACTGGCTATCGCTCGATCCGGCACTGAATGCCGTGCCACGACGACGGTTGCTGCTCGAGGGTGTGCGTGCGGTCGAGTTTCGTTACCTGGACCCGACCAACCGCTCGTGGCGCAACGACTGGCCTGCCAGCACCACGGTCGGCGCTGTCACGCCGGCCAATGCGGATCTGGCATTGCGCACGCGGCCAGCGGCGATCGAAGTGACACTCGATCTCGAGGACTGGGGCCGGATCATGCGGGTGTTCGAGGTAGCTTCGTGAGCCCGCGCGTTGCTGCGCGAGCGCGGGGTCGGTCCGCCACCTACAGACAACAGCGTGGCATCGCCCTGCTCACGGCGATCGTGCTGTTCGCGATCGCCACCGTACTTGCTGCCGCAATCACTTACAACAAAGCGATGGCCGCGCGGCGTGCCGCCGCCACCTTCGCGCTGGACCAAGCGCTGCAGGCTGGGCTCGCCGCGGAGTCGCTGGCCGCTTTGGCGCTCGAGACCTCGTTGAAGGACAATGCCAGCGAAACTCTACCGAGTGGCCAAGTTTGGACAAGGCCTTTCGGTCCAGTTGAAATCGAGGACACTGGGATCTGGATCGCGGGCCAGCTCGAGGATCTGCAGGGCCGATTCAATCTCAATTCGTTAGTCGTGTTTGACCAGGCGGCAAATGCGTTCGTCGCCGATCCTGGCGTCGTCAAAGAGTTCCAACAGTTACTGCAACAGCTCGACCTCGAGCCGAAGTGGGCGGATCTGTTGGTCGATTGGCTCGACTCGGATATTGCAGCGAGCGCTAGCGGTGGCGAGGACGCACTGTATCTCGCTCAAACGCCCGCTTACCGCCCGCCTAACACCTTTATCACCAGCACCAGTGAGTTGTTGGCACTGCCAGGCTTCGGCGCTGAACGTTATAAGCGGCTGGCGCCCTATGTCACTGCACTGCCTAACGATAGCAAGGTGAATATCTGCACGGCCTGGGGCGTGGTACTGGATGCAACGCTTGCGGACGGTCAGAACAACTTCCAGCAGAATGACCCAACGCCGAACCGTGGACGCGATTGCTTTCCGGACCGTAGTGCCTATCTGGCCAGCATGCTGAGCGCAAACCCTGCGGACAAGGCGCGAGTGGACAGTCGTATCGATGAGAAGTCCAGCTATTTCCTGTTGACGAGCACGGTGCGTATTGGCACTACCGAGTTCGTTCTGTACAGTGTTTTGTTTCGCGAGCAGAGCGGCCAGGTCCGGACGCTGCAACGCACTTTTGGTAGCGAGTAACCTATGGCCGATTGGCTCCTGATTCGTCTCTCCAGCACCAGCCCCAGCGAGGTGTCTTGGCTGGCATGCAACGAAGCTGGGCAGATTGTCCTGCCGCCACAGAGCGGCAGTCTCGATCAGGCCGTGCCATTGGCGGCCTCGCGGCGTGTGGCAGTGCTCGTGCCGAGTGACCAAGTGCTGCTGACGGACGCGCAGTTGCCCGCCAAGAGCGGCGCCAAGTTGTTGCAGATGGTGCCCTACGCGCTCGAGGAACAACTCGCTGAGGATGTCGAAGACCTGCATTTTGCGGTGGGCGTGCGCGCCGATTCGGGGCGCACACCGGTAGCGGTGGTGGCGCGCAGTGCGCTGGCTGCCTGGCTGGCCGAATTGCAGCGTGCTGGCATCAATGCCAATGCCATCTATGCTGAGGCGAGTCTCGTGCCAACGACGCCCGGCCAGTTGACGGCCCTGCTGGACGGGCCTGATATCACCTTGCGACACGCCGCCGCGACGCCCGTCGTGGTGCCTTCCGAGCCGATCGACACGGCGTTCGACTTGGCTGACGTACAGCGCAACGACGTCCTGCCCGGTCTTGAGCCACCGCCGTTGGGTTTGCTGCTCTATGCGGCCCAGCACGATTGGGCGCAGCGCCAGCAGGATTTCGAAGCGCTGAGATCGCGCTTCACCAATATCAAAGTGCAGTTGCTGCCCAATGGTCCGGTGGCGTTGCTGGCGCAACAGCTTGGTAGTGCCAGTGCGATCAATCTGCTGCAGGGCCAACATGCGCCGAAGTCAGACACGTCGGCCAATTGGCGCGCCTGGCGATGGGCTGCGTTGCTCGCCGGTGTCTTGTTCACGGTTCATGTTGGCGCGAAGACCTACGAGTTGCTGCGACTGAAGAAGGCCGAAACGAGTCTCGACTCCGCACTGGCCGATGTCGTCCGGCAGGCCATGCCTGATGATCCCAGCGTGCGCAATGCGCGCCAACGCGTCGAACAACGCTTGTTAGCCGTGCGCGGCACGGGTGGCTCCGGCGGCAGTATGCTAAGTGCGTTGGGTGCGCTGGCGAATGCTCAGGGCAGTGTACCGGCGGCGTCCGTCAAGGGATTCACGTTCCGAGACGGGACTATGGAGTTGCGTGTTACAGCTCCCGATGCCGCTAGTCTCGATGCGGTTGCGCAGCAGTTCAACGCCAACGGCTGGCAGGCCCAGCTGTTGTCAGGCAACGCGTCCGGCGCGACGTATCAGGGCCGTATCGAAGTAAAGTCGCTGGCCGGTGGAGGCCAGTCATGAGCGCCCTCGCCCGCTGGTTCAGTGGCCTGAGCGAGCGCGAACGCCGTATGGTGAGCATTGGCGGTGTTGCGGCGCTCGCGCTGCTGTTGTTAGCCGTGGTGCTGCCGCTGAATCTCAATGTCGCGACCGCGTCCGCTCGCGTCGACAAGAAGCGCAGCGATCTTGCCTTCATCCAAAGTGTCGCTCCGGAGGTGGCGGCCGCGGGTCCACTCGCGGGTGGGGCGACCTCATCAGAATCGTTAGTCGTGCTGATCGACCGGTCAGCGCGCGAGTCAGGCCTCGGGTCGGCACTCACAAGCACGCAGCCAAGCGGCGACAAGTCGCTCCGACTGCGACTCGACAAAGCGTCGTTCGATCTATTGGTCGGCTGGCTGGCGCGGCTTGCCGACCAGCATGGTGTCGCGGTCGAATCAGCCGAGATCGAAGGCGGCAGCGAACCGGGCATGGTGAATGCCGGACTCGTGTTGCGGGCGCGTTGATTGTAGCTCGGCGATGAAAATCCTATTGACCATCGCAGCGTCGCTGGTCGTGTTCGCGGCGGTGATGCTGTTCAACCTGCCGGCTCGCTGGGTGAGCGGCCTGCTGCCGGCCAACATTAGTTGTGGTGAGTTGTCCGGCACGGTCTGGAACGGTAGTTGCGCACCCTTTGCGATTCAGGGCCTGCCACCGCTCGGCGTGCTGAGCTGGGATCTGTCGCCGCTCAGCGCGTTGACTGGGCGTATCACTGGCCCGGCGACGCTCGCCAATGAGCAGCTACAGGCGAGCGCGGACTTGGCACTGCGCTGGTCCGGGGATGGCGAGATCAGTGCGCTCAAAGCACGCCTGCCACTCGATCCGCAACTGGTTCCTGGCCTCCCACCCAACACGCGTGGAACGACGATCGTCGATGTCGCCAAACTGGTTATCGCCCAAGGCAAGCTCGCTGAGTTGCGCGGCGTCATCGAAGCGCGCGACCTGCAGGACGTTGGTGCCAATGCCATGTCGTTAGGCAGCTATTCGCTTAGCTTCGACGGTCCAGTGGCGGCCGACGGCTCGCTCACCGGGCGACTAGTGGACCTCGGTGGACCGCTGGCAGTCGGCGCCGACTTGACGGTTACTGCCGCGCCAGGCTATCGCATCGAGGGTACGGTTGCGGTTCGGCCAGAAGCCCCGGATCGCTTGCGACGCCAGCTCGAGATTTTGGGGCCAGCCGACGCGGGCGGCCGGCGACCGTTTGCGCTCGAGGGCACGTTCTAGCGGTTTGATTCAGTGGCCAATGGCGCCAAGACGCACTCGCGCCATTCTTTCAGGAGTGGAAAATACAGGCCGGCGCGCACTGGTCCGCCCTTCAGTTTGTGCAGCAGGCGTGCATACCGTGTTAGCTGCGGACGATAGCGCTCGGTCTGTTCGTCCAAGAAATGCTCCACCGAGCCGCCTTCGTGTGGGCTGGTCTTGAAGTCGACGACCCAGCGAGTGCCGTCTGCATCGACGAACGTGCGATCGATCACGACACTGACCACGCGCTGCGCTTCCACCCCGCTAAGGGCGAGTTCGCTGGCCGCTTCGCGATGGTCTGCGCTGAGTATCCAGCGGCCCTTGCCGTCCTGCAGTGTGTTGTCGAGCGCGGTCTCGGCGCGAGCCGCCGCGTCTGCCAACTCACCCTCAGGCACTCCCATGCCGATGAGTGACAAGCGTAGTTGTGAGCGTATATGAGCCACCGCCGCCGGGTCATCGAGCGCTGCCTGCGCCGCGATCGCCTCCAGCGCTGCGTGCACTGCGGTGCCAATCTGACGCGCGGTCTCGCTGGCCCAACGGTACTCCAATGAATCTTCGAGTGAGCCGACCTCGAGTGGTACCCGGACGACATCGAGCGGCGCACTGGCTCGCTCGCGATCCATCGACAGGCGTCGCAGCATGTTTACTTTGCGCGCCGTGCCGACGGTCTCCAGACCGTCGTCGACCAGAGGTGCCCGCTGCGCGAACGCCGCACTGACTGCGGGCCAGATCGGCTTGAGCAGCGTGCGCGTCCTGGCCGCTAGCTGCTGCTCCTTATCGCTTTTTGGATGCATGTACAGATGCAGCGACCGGCGGGCGCGTGTCAAGGCAACGTATAACAACCGCGACTGTTCCAGCTCCGCACGCCGACTGGCAAAACGCTTGATCAACTTGGCCAGCGGTTCGGACTCGTCGCCGAGTCGCTTGATCGGTGCGACCAGCAAGTCCGTTGCGTCGGGCTGGGAGTCGCGGTCGACGCGCGGCAGCTCCAACCAGCGCAGCAACGGTTCCTGATCGCTTTGCGTCACTCGCCCGAGACCGGGCAGGATGACGTGATCGTACTCAAGCCCCTTGGCTTGATAGATAGTGGTCACAACTACGGCGTCACGGCCAGGTGAGTCTGATGGCGCATACAGATCGGCCAGCTGCAATTCAATATCGGCACCGGACAGCGTACCGCGCTCGGAATCGTAGGCTTGTAGCGCCGTAAAGAACACGCGTGCGTTCGCGAGTTCGTCTGCGGTATAACAACTCGCGGGACCGTCGAGTCGCAGCCAGGCAGACTCGACCCACTCCGCCAGTGGACGACGACCGGCGTCGGCCAGGCAGCCCTCAAGAATCTGCAGCGTCCTGGCGGCACGCGCTAACCCGTCGTCGCTCAAGCTGCAGCTCGCGACAGCACCCTGCAACTGCCGCAGCACGGTCGGCAGGTCCGCGGCGCTCTCGTCCAGACGGGTTGCTGCGATCCGCGTCAGGTCCAGCAGTGACAAGCCACACCATGGCGCGCGCATTACGGCAAACCACGCCGTGCGGTCGCCACGGCTCAGCAGCACGCGTGTCAAGGCCTCGAGATCGCGGATCACCGGCGTTTCGATCAGCGGCGTTAGCTTGACGCCTGTATACGCAATCCCCGCAGTGCGTAGTTGTTCCGCAATCAGCAGCGTATGCGTACGAGACGCCGCCAGCACGGCGATCGACTCGCCGGGGTTGGTTTGACGCAAACTGGCGATCAGCGCGCCAACATGCTCGGCCTCGCGCCGTCGGCCGTTGCTAGCCACGTAGTGCAACTCGACCAGGCTGTCGCCTCGACCTACTGCAGCGGGCTCGCTGGCAAGATGGCGAATGGCGCCGAAGCGCATGTCATCGGCCGCTGGAAAACACGCGGCAAACCACTCGTTAGCTTGGTCAACAAGCTTGTGAGCTGAGCGAAAGTTGCGCCGCAGCTGCAGCGACAGCAGCTCGATATCACCGACGCCTTGCTCGCGCGCACGCATGAACAGACCGACGTCGGCCTTGCGGAAGCGGTAGATGGATTGCATCGGATCGCCCACCAGAAACAGCGTCTTGCCATCGTCGGGCGACCACCCTGCCACCATCGCCTCCAGCAGCTGAAACTGCTCGCGCGACGTGTCCTGGAACTCGTCGATTAGAATGTGTTGTAGCTTTAGATCGAGTCGCTCGGCGAGATCGGTCGGTTGACCGTTCTCCGTCAACGCTTGGCGCGCGGCACCGGCAATAGCGATGTGATCGCAGAGACCGGTCTCGGCAAACAGGACATTCAACATCTGTGCGGCATAGAACAATACTGTGCCGAGGTCGCTGATGATTGCGCGGGTCGCCTCGTCCAGCGTTGGATCGGGGAGACAGGCGATATCACCGAGCAAGTCCTGCAGTCCCGCCGACTGGCCGAGGGCATGCAGCCAGTCTGCCACGCGCTGCTTCTCGCCCGGCACTTTCGTGCGTATCCCGACCGTGATATCAAGCCTCGTGCGCACTGTACCTTTCTTCGTCAGCGCGAGACTGGCCACACCGCGCCAGCTTTGCAGGGCATCCAGACCACTCGTTAGTCTTGCCGACGGCGTCGACCATGCGTCGAACCCAAGCGGCAGTTCTCTGCCCTCCTCGAGGAGGACCTGTGCGCAGTGAGCCACTATCTCAGCGGCCTCGACGCAGAGTGCTGCGCCCATCACTGCCGCGGTCTGTCTGAGCGTGTCGCTGGTAATGCTCACCAGGCTGGCCTCGACGGCATCCGCCAGCGCATCGCCTGCGTCGGCTCCCCCGGTCACGCGCGGCAGCCAATGATTCCGGTCGGCGAGCATCGCCACGATCAGCCGTTCGAGCCGTCGCCAGTCGTTGTCGAGACGTTCCATCACGGCATCCAGCGCGGCGCTGAGCGTTGAGTCCTTCTCGGCGCCACGGAGCGCCTCGCGCGCGGCGCGCAGGTATAGCTCGGCGACACTGTCGACTACCCGCAGGGACACGTTGCTGCGTGAGGTGATCGGCAGGCGACTTGCCAGTGACATGTTCCAAGAGTCGATCGTCATGATCTTGAGACGCGACGCGCTCTCTATCAGGCCCGGATGTCGACGGGTGGCGGCCGCGGCGAGCGCCGCTGTTAGTTCATCAGCCGGTGTCTTGCGTTCGGTGTCGCCCTTCAGTGCGCGCAGCACCCTGGCCCGCAGTTCACCCGCTGCTTTGCGAGTGAAGGTGATTGCCAGAACGGATTCTGGCTCGGCGCAATTGGCAAGTAGCTTGAGATAGCGCTGACTGAGTACCGTGGTCTTGCCGGAGCCCGCCGGCGCTTGCAAAATGACCGAGCGGGTCACGTCGAGTGCCTGCTCGCGGGCAGCAGTGTCGGCACATGCCATGTCAGTCCGGTTTGAAGCTATCAGTCTGTCGTCACGAGTCGTTGTCCTCGGAATCGTCGTCATCCGAGTCATCGTCAGCGTCCAGACGTAACGCCAGCTCGGCGCGCCGGCAAAGCGTCTTGAGGTGGCAGTACTGGCATTCCTGTCGATTGAACGGGTCGACGATCGCCACGCCATTCAGGTAATCGTCCGCCAAGTTAGTAACAATGCCGTGCCAGCGCTGAACGGCACCGTCCCAGCGCTCACTCGGTGTCTCGCCGGTTAGTTCCAGCGACGCGTACCGCGTCGAGCGGCGACTGCGCTTGAGCGCCACGTCAGGAGTGGTGACGTTGGGCAGCGCGCTGTCAGTACCACTGAGACCGAGGTATTTGGCAACGCCGCGAGTCAGGTGCAGCCTGGCGAGAGCCGCAACTCGCCCAGCCGGC
Source organism: Pseudomonadota bacterium (assembly GCA_016703895.1). Lineage (GTDB taxonomy): Bacteria > Pseudomonadota > Gammaproteobacteria > Steroidobacterales > Steroidobacteraceae > CADEED01. Next base: position 47,785 of record JADJBE010000005.1, on the reverse strand, counting down.
TGTGTCGCCGCCGATTGCTCTTGCGCCCATTGGTCGTACGCAAGTGAATACACGAGTAGTTGCGGCTCACGAACTCGCGCCTCCAGCCAGCCAATACCGCCCGGCTTGCCGGACTTGTAGTCGATCAAGGCAATGTCGCTAACAGTTGCCGCAGCGGCCCCGGCTAACTGGTCGATGCGGTCAACTTTGAACCGAAACCGTCCGCCAGCGATCTGTGCCTCAAACTGGCGCTCGGTTGCTACCACCGTGAACGGCTCACGGCCGCGATCAAGTTCGGCACAGGCTAGCAGGAGTTGCACGAGCCGCTCCCGTTCGCGGCCGACCGACCGTGCCAACAAGTCGGCATCGCCCAGGGGCTCAACTTTCCTTAAGCCAGAGATGACAGCCCGCTGTGCGCGCTCTTGCAAATCCTCGTCGGACAGTGCCAGCAAGGCTGCATGGGTTTGTGTGCCTTGCCAAAAAATCTCCAACGCAGAATGCAACCAGCTACCGCGCTTGCGGGCATCGATGCCGGGCTCCGGCAGCTCGAGGGGGTCGGCCGTCAAGCGCAGCTCGGCATACGCTTTGAAGGGGCAGCGGGTCTGCAAGTCAAACACCGCAACACCGCGACGTACTGGCTCCGCGCTCGGCCACGCGCTGCCGTAAGAGTCGTCTAGATAATTGAATGCAGGGGCGCCACGCATCTGCGTGGCAAGGTCTTGCTCCGCGATGAGATCAGGTAGCTTCGTCCAGCCGGAGACCAAGACGCTAGGTTGCATTTCAGCGTCGTCGCGTGTCAGCGGCGCCGAGCCGACCAGCCAATCGGTGCTAGCGCGCCAGTCCTGCATCGCACGCTCGGCCAGCGCGCGCTGACCCGCGGCGCTGGCGGTCGGAATGCCCGCCTCGATCTGCAATCGCGTTGGCACCAGTACATGTGGTGATGGCGGTGGTGGCCAGTTGCCAGAGTCGAGACCCATCACCCAGATGGCGTCGTAGCGGACGACCGGCGGTTCGAACGAATCGGTCACCACAATCGGCACGTCAGCGCTGGCAGCATCGAACCGCACGTCGGCGGCGAGCTCGCCGATACAGTCGGCGGCTTGCACGGCCTGCATTGCGCCCAGGCTGGAGGCAACCGAGGCAAATTCGACCAGCAGTTCATTCCAGCGGCGGCGCGTTTGTTGTTCCACGCTCGACAGCACACGCTCGCCAGGCCAGCCACTGGCTTCCAGCGCCCCGCTGAACGACTGCGCCCACTCGCGTGTCGATCGCTTTCCCGAGGACAGCTTACCCAGAGCGCGGGTTAGCTGGTCAGCCATGGCATTGGCCGAGATGGTGAGCACGGTGGGTGCGCGCGCCAGACAGGCCAGTAGTGAGGGTGCACCTAACTCGAGTCGGCCCTGCCGGCGCAACCAACTGTCCAGCGTCGCGCGGTGTTCGTCACCCGGCATGTGGTGAAATGCGGCTTGCAGCCAGCTGCTGACGTCTGCAAACGGCAATGGCCGCGTCAGGAGCGCCAGAGTCGTTAGCGCATGACGGACCAGTGCGAAATCCGCGAGCGGTCTGCCGCCTTCGACTGCATAGGCGCGTGAACCGTCGTCCTGGCCCAGCCAGCGACTGGGCTCCAGCGTCTGCGACAAGCTGCGCTCCAGTTCAGCGCGTCGCGACGCCAGATCGGGTGCAATCAATAGCAACCGACTGCGCGGTTGTTGCTGCAGCCGAGTCTTGCACCAGGTCGCGATGGCACTGCACTCGGTCTCGACCGACTGACAGGCCAAGAACTGCGCCTGCCCCAGTGCCACGGGTGGGTCGACGATCTTGGCCCCTAGACGCTCGAGCACACGCCGCTGGGCGGTGGGCAAGATCAGCGTTGTGGGGATCAACGGCGGTGACGCGACTGCCAGAGTCGCCCATAGCTGCCGTGACGGTCGGGCGCCAAGTGCTACGCAGCGCTGCTCGAAAGACACCATCGCCGTACTCAGCAACTGCGCTTCAGGCGCAGTTGAGCTGCGAATGCGCGCCGGGTCGATTTGCCATTCGTCCACCAAGCGTAGCGCTGAGCGCAGTTGAGCGGCGAGTGCGCGCTGGGTCAGGTACTCGTGGGACGGCACCAGCTCGGCGGCAATCGAGCGGCACAGGGCCCATTCTTCTCGCCCGCTCAGTACTCTAACGACCTGCTGCGGGCCGCATTGTGCGGCAGTGACCAAAGCACTATTGGCCCACTGCTGAAAAGTTGTTACCTGCGGGGTTTCCCAGACGCCTGCGCCCGCTGCGATCTGCGCTTCGCCATAGGCACTGCGTACGGCTGCAGCGCGCTGCGCAGTCCCGACGATCAGTGCTTCGCCAGCTTCGAGTGATCTATAAATATCGCCTGGAAAGCGTTTCAAAAAGAACGACTTATAAAGGGTTCAAAGAATTTACTTGAAACGCTGACGAGCTTCGACCAACGTCGGACGTGTCGACTGCGGCGACGACACGTATTCGCCCAGCAATTCCTCAATTCGTACAAACACCTTCTGCAGCATCGCGGAGTCGGGCAAGGTCGTGACCCGAAAGTGGTCTCGATAGGGCACGTTGAAACTAACTCCGGGAGCGACCAACACGTGTTTGCGCTCGAGCAGGTCGAGCGCGAACGTGTGGTCATCAAACTGCGGCAACTCGTCGGTGCGCACGCGCACGAACGCGTACATCGCTCCCTGCGGCGGCGCGAGCATGAGAAACCGACTGCTGGCTGCTGCCGCCACGACTGCGCGGCGGGACTCATACAACCGACCGCCGGGCGTAATCAGTTCTTTGACACTCTGGTAGCCACCCAAGGCTGTCTGTACGGCCCACTGCGCGGGCACGTTGCTGCACAGCCGCAGCGATGACAGCAACTCCAGCGACGCAAGATAGTCTGGTGCGACTCGCATATTGCCACTGAGCACGGCCCAGCCCACGCGGTACCCACAGGCCCGATACACCTTGGACAGACCTGACATCGTCACGCACAGTGTGTCGTGCACCACGGTTGCCATGGGAATAAAGCGGGCGCCGTCGTACAACATCTGGTCGTAGATCTCGTCGGCAAACACCACCAGCCTGTGGCGCGCCGCAAGCTCGGCAATACCTGCCAACAACTCGGCGGAATAAACCGCTCCGGTCGGGTTGTTCGGATTGATGACGACGATCGCGCGGGTCTTGGGCGTGATCAGTGCGGCCAGGTCTTCGATCGACGGCTGGAAATTGTTTTCCGGTCGGCACGGATAGTGCACCGCGCGGCCGCGATTGAGCGTGACGGCTGCCGTCCACAGTGGGTAGTCGGGGCTTGGAATCAACACCTCGTCGCCATCGTTGAGGAGTGCTCGCAGCGCCAGATCGATCAGCTCACTGACACCGTTGCCGATAAACACTTCTTCAGCCGTGACGCCCTGGACGCCCCGCCCCTGTTGCTGCATGACGATCGCTTCACGGGCAGGGAAGATCCCCTTCTGATGGCAATACCCCTCGGCGCCCGCGAGGTTCTCGATCATGGCGAGTCGCATGGTTTCCGGCGTACGAAAGCCAAACGCGCCCGGATTGCCGATATTGAGTGAAATGATCTCGTGTCCCAGCCGCTCGAGTTCCTGCGCGCGCCGGGCCAAACGGCCGCGGATCTCGTATTTGACGTTGCGTAGCGCGTCGCTGGAACGGATCACAGGTTCAGAGGTCATAAATTTCTATTGTTCAACTGTGGCTGGTGGATGCAGATATCAAGCCTGTACAGTACCGTGCCGCCGCAAAAACTGCAGCATTTCCGATGGTATTCTGCGCATCCGGTAGACAAAACTCTCTAACTGAAAGGTAGCAATAGACGATGGACGGCAGCCTCAATCCGCAGCATGAATCAATTGAGAACATTGCGCAGCCGACGCACAATGAGCGCGCGCGCCAGCGCTTTGTTTCGAGTCTGCGCAAGCGCGTGATGGTGGACATGGCGCAGAGCTTGCGCCGTGCCTATGAACACGAGGTCCTGCCGGCATTCAAGCAGGCCGCCAAACGCCCACCACGGGACGGGCGGGAAATCCGGCGCGCGATGCTGGAGCATCGGTATTTTCGCGCCTGGAGCAGTCTGCGCTACGTGGCGCAGGAGCTGACCTGGTGGACGGTGTTGCCGCAGGTCGAGCGCAATGCGGCACGCATCAATGCGGTGGCCAAAGCTGTGGCACGTCGCGCCGGCCCAGGGTCACTGCGGCTCAACCCCCAATTGCCAATCCCGCGCGATGTGAGTGCGATGGATATCCACCTGATGCCCGGCTGCTTTCATACCGAGTTCCATCCGGATGATGCCGTAATGGGTGCGGTCTACAACCATGGCACCCAGGTTTTCAGCGCGGGGCTGAAATTGCGAGTCAAAGGCGGTGGTGTTGCGAATTCGATTGCGCAGTGGCTACGTGTCCGCTTCCCAACGTTCAAGCCCAAGCGAATTCTCGACGTCGGCACGACTGACGGCAAGAATCTGCTGCCCTACCTGGATGTTTTCAAGTCGGCTGAAGGATATGGCATAGACGTGGGCGCGCCGATGCTGCGCTTTGGGCACGCGCTCGCCCGCTCCCACGGCTACAACGTCCATTACGCGCAGATGGATGCGCGCCAGATGGATTTTCCTGATGGCCATTTCGATTTGGTCGTGTCGAGCTTTTTCCTGCACGAACAGTCGATGAGTTCCAATCGCGCCATCTTGAAGGAGATCCATCGAGTCTTGCGGCCCGGCGGTGCCATGGTGCACATGGAGCTGCCGCCGGCCGACGAATGCGATCCGTATTACAACTTCTATCTCGATTGGGATGCCTACTACAACAACGAACCGCATTACGCGGGCTTTCGGGCCGGCGATCCGCTGCAGGAATGCGTGCGCGCCGGGTTTGCGGCAAAAAGTACTTTCAAGACCCGCATCCCTAACTACACGACCGTCCCCGATGCCGAATTTGCTGCGGTGGCGCGCGGCGCGCGTCCGGCACCGGCCCATGGCAACGGTGCGAGCTGGTTCATTTTCGGCGGCGTGAAGTAGCCGATGGCGAACGCGACGACCGACGCGCTGGTCGTCTTTGGAATCACCGGCGACCTGGCCTACAAGAAGATCTTTCCGGCGCTTTACCATCTCACCCAGCGTGCGCGGCTAGACGTGCCGGTGGTCGGTGTGGCGCGTGGTGGCATGGGTCTCGAGGCGCTGCGTGAACGGGTGCGGGACAGCGTCAGGCGTAGCGTCGACTCGGTTGACGCCGCTGCGCTCGAACAACTGTGCGCGCGCCTGCGGTATGTGGATGGCGATTATCAGGCGCCCGCCACGTTCGACACTCTGAAGCGGGAGCTCGGCGGGTCCGCGCATCCGCTGCACTATCTGGCCATCCCGCCGAGCTTGTTCCGCACTGTGGTGGAGAACCTCGGCAAGGCGGGTGCGGCGGCGGGTGCTCGCGTCATGGTGGAGAAGCCGCTCGGGCGCGATCTGGATTCCGCGCGCACCATCAACCGCGAGCTGCATCGGTACTTCGACGAGCGCGCGATTTTTCGGATCGATCATTTTCTCGGCAAGGAACCCGTGCAGAACCTGCTCTATTTTCGCTTTGCCAACGCCATGCTCGAGCCACTGTGGAATCGCAATTACATCGAGCAAGTACAGATCACGATGGCCGAGCAGTTCGATGTGCAAGGGCGCGGCAAGTTGTATGAGGAGCTCGGCGCCCTTCGCGACGTCGTGCAAAACCATCTACTGCAGATCCTGGCGATCCTGGCGATGGAGCCGCCGACGTCCATGGATGGCGAAGCGCTGCGCGACGAGAAGATCAAGATCCTGCGTGCGCTCGTCATCGAGGGCGACCGATCGGTCGTACGTGGCCAGTACGTGGGCTATCGACAGGAGTCAGGTGTTGCTGCCAATTCGGATGTCGAGACGTACGCTGCTTTCCGTTTTGGTATCGAATCGTGGCGTTGGTCGGGTGTGCCGTTCTATATACGCACCGGCAAGTCGCTGCAACAGACCTCGACCGAAGTCATGGTGACGTTCAATCGCCCGCCGCAACAATTGTTCGACGAACCCGCTTGTGAGCGCGTCAACTACCTGCGGTTCCGGCTGGGTCCCGATCGGGTCGCGATCGCGCTTGGCGCGCGAGTCAAGAGCGCTGGCGAGACGATGACAGGGCGCGGCGTCGAGTTGTTTGCGAGCAATGCCGAGACGCATGAGATGAGCCCGTACGAGCGGCTGATCGCCGATGCGATGCGCGGCGATCAGCGGTTGTTTGCCCGCCAGGACGCGGTCGAGGCCGCGTGGGAGTTCGTCGACCATCTGCTCGCGCGCGCACCGTCGGTTGAGATGTATGATCCGGGGACTTGGGGGCCGACAGCAGCAGACCGTCTGGTCGAGCGCCATGGCGGCTGGTACAACCCACACCCCGAGCGAGATCCTCCATGCACCTGATCGTCGAAGCAGATATCAACTCCGTTGCACGTCGTGCAGCGGACTGGATGGCAGCCGCCATCGCCGACGATATTGCCGAGCGCGGTCGAGCCGTAGTCGCCTTGAGCGGCGGCCGCACGCCTTGGCTGGCATTCACCGAGCTCGCCAAGCGCAGCATTCCGTGGGAGCAAACCCACCTCGCGCAAGTCGACGAACGGGTCGTGCCAGCCGACGATGACCGTCGGAATGCGAAGTTCATGCGCGAGATCTTCGTGACTGCCGGTGTCGTGCCAGCGCAGCATTTGCATGCGATGCCCGTCGACGCCGACGCGCTGGACACCGCTGCCAGCCGCTATGGCGAGGAGCTGGAACTACTCTGTGGCGGCCGGCTGTGGCTCGATCTAGTGCAGCTCGGTCTTGGCGACGACGGTCATACCGCGTCGTTAGTCCCTAACGACCCGGCCCTCGATGAGCGTGAACGAGACGTGGTCGTGACGGGCGAGTACTTTGGCACCCGCCGCATGACCCTGACCTACCCGGCCATCAACCGCGCGCGTCGCATACTGTGGTTGGTGACAGGGGCCAGCAAGTCCGCCGTCCTGACAGCCCTCCTGGCGCGCGGCGGCAACACCGAGGACTATGCAGCGATGCCAGCCCTAGGCGTGTCGCGCGAGCGCGCGACCGTCATCGCCGATGCCGCTGCCGCTCAAGGCTTGCCGGCTGACTTCACTGCATGACCGCCGAAGGCTTGGCGCATCCGCGCCAGCACCTTGTTGCCATAGTCGCCTTGACCCTGGCTGCTGAAGCGCGATAACAGCGCCGAGGTCATGACGGGGGTCGGTATCCCCAGCTCGATTGCTTCGATCGCGGTCCAGCGCCCCTCGCCTGAGTCCGCAACGTTGGGCGCAATGTCGGTGAGTTTTTGATCCTGCGCCAGGAAATCCGCGGTCAAATCCAACAGCCAGGAACGGATGACTGTGCCGTGCCGCCAGCTCTCGGTGATCTTGGCGACGTCGAGATCCATGCCTGGCTTGGCGGCCATCAAGGCGATGCCCTCGGCGTAGGCTTGCATTGCACCGTACTCGATCCCGTTGTGAACCATCTTGACGAAATGGCCCGCGCCCGATGGACCGCAATGCAGCCAACCATGGTTGGGCGCGGGCGCCAGCGCCTCGAAATACGGCTGCAGCAGCGCAACGCTGCGCTCGTCGCCACCGATCATCAGACCGTAGCCCTCTTCCAGGCCCCAGACCCCGCCCGAGACGCCAACGTCGACGAGCTGTATGCCGCGCTCAGCCGCTGTCGTCGCTCGAATTGTGGTGTCGCGATACCAAGCATTTGCCCCGTCGACGAGGATGTCGCCTGCGGCCAGCAGCGGCAGCAGCGTATCGATCGTGGATTGCGTTGCGGCACCGGCCGGCAGCATCAACCAAATGATTCGGGGCGCCTGCAGAGCAGCTACCAATTCGTCCAGCGATGCACAGTCCGTGGCACCGGTGTCGCGCGCCAAGCTCGCCCGCGCTGCCGGATTACGATCGAATACCCACGTCCTAAGGCCACCGCGCGCGAGCCGGCGCACCATGTTGCCGCCCATCTTGCCGAGTCCGACCATTGCAAATGACATTGCAGGCTCCTTGAAAATACTTCGCCCAAACGCAGAAGGGCCGCTTGCGCGACCCTTCTGAGAGTACCTCAACGCGGACTATTTCTTGCGCCGCGTCTTCTTCTTGTGCTTGTGCTCAACCATCCCGTCGCCGTGGTGATGGTTTGCATCGCCGTGGGCATGGCCATGGTCGTACTCGAAGTCGACCGGATGGTTGTGGCCCTGCATGTTGATCCACTTATAGAGATCGGGCTTCCACTGCATGATGCGGTTGGCCGCGCGCTCGCGGTTTTCTTCAACATTGGTCCACGGATTGAAGTGGAAGTGGTTGTAGAGCTGCGTATCGGTGCGTCCGATAGCGAGAATGCCGAGCTTGCTGGCAAAAGCACCATGGTTGATATACGGCGGGCGATAGAAATATCCGCCGGTCGGCAAGTCGCCGAACTGCATCATCCAGGACGTGCCCCAGATGTGATACGCCTCTTCCGCGCAGTCGTGGTAGGAGATGTTGTCCTGCCAGAAGTTCGGCGTCATGCAGTACAGGAACGTGAAGCCCTGCGTCCGCTGATCGAAGCGCAGGATCTTGACGAGACAACCGGGCGCGGTGGCCGGGAAGAAATTGGTCGAGGTCCACTGCATGTTGTCGTACGAGTTGACCGCCGCAAACTGATGCCGCTCGGCTTTGGAATGGTCGGCGTCGGACTCAACGAACGACGGCTCACCGTAGTTGTAGAACAGCAGACCGGTGGCGCCGCGGGGCGAGGTGATCGCCTCGATCGACACGCCCGCTGGGACGTAGAAGTAACTGCCGGGGCCCCAGACTTTCTCGCCAACGACAATGTAGCCAGACTGGATGAATAGCTCGTATTCCGTGTAGCTCATGCCGGGCGGCTGTTTGTAGCCAGGGCTGAATGCCACGGTCATGGAACAGGCGCCATCGTCCGTGTCCATGGAGAGCATCTTGTAGAGCATGCCCTTCGGAAATCCGGGCAGCGTCATTTTCTTGAAACCGACGTCGCGATCTACAAAGGGTTCGATATGTGGGCGTGCCATAGGATTGATCTCGCTTTAAAACACGACTATGAATTTGCGCTTCGGCTTCACCGGAATCTCTTCCGGGCGGACTTTGCGCATCTGGTCGTAGTGAACATGGACACCGCGCGTTTGCAGACGCTCTAGAAACTCGGCGATCCATTTGTCGCGCTTGGGGAAAGTGCATCCTGCTCGCGTACGATCTTGGCGTAGCGCGCCTTCTGCTCTTTGATTTCGCGCTTGAGCCATGCTTCGACTTCACGGCTGCGCGTATGCGGAATCGACTTCATCGTCTGTCCCTCTTACTTTCGATCGGGTTCAACGTAACGGTTGATCTTATACTCCAACCGGCCATATCGCAAAAGACTCGCGTCGGCTAGTGGTCGACTGATGGTGGACCGCTTAGAACTCCTTACAGACCGAGCAGCATCGCCGCGCCACAGGCGGCAACCGTTGCGCCAGCTGCAGAATGTACATAGGCGCTGGCACGCAGCGCCGGCGCGCGCGCTAACCCGGACGCCAGCACCCAGACGATAGCCAGCATCGTACCTATTGTTGTCACCGCGAACACCCCGACGACGCTCACCACAGTGAGCCAAGCGCCTTGCGAGGCTGGTGCCATGACCAGCGGAATGAGCGGCTCGCATGGCCCGAATAGAAATATGATGAACAACGCCCAACCGACGGCGACCACGCCTTGCTTGCGTGCCGCTGCCTCATCGAGCGCGACATGCGGGTGCAGATGCCCGGCGTGGTGCTGGTGACCGTGGGCATGCTGCGTGCCGTCAGCGTGCGCATGCGCATGGGAATGCGAATTGATCTCGCGCAGGATGAATTTGAGACCATACAGCGCATACGCAACCCCAAAAGCGACCATCAGCCACGCCGCGATGTCACCTCGTACTTCGGTTATGCCGGTCAGTTGCATCGCGACCGAGCCCGCGCCAAGTGCGATCGCGGCCAGCACCAGCGACGCGACGACGTGACCAACGCCACAAATGGCAGTGATCGTGAGCGTCCGCGCCACGCTCCACCGGCGGGCAGCGCCCAAGGCGGCAAACGGCAGATAGTGATCTGGTCCAAGTGCCGTGTGGAGTACGGCTATGCCGGCGGCGCTCAGCGTGAGAATCAATGGGTCCATGGGCCAGATCGTAGCGGAATCGAGCGCACTCGCCTAGCTGTTAGCGGGCTGGAACACGCATGAAACGCGAGACATGGATGCCGCGTGGATTGTCTGTCCACCCTGTGAGCTGCGGCGAGACCAATCTGCGACTCACGAAGAAATAAATGGGCATCGCCGGTTGATCGGCGACCACCAACGTCTCGGCTTGTCGCAATAGCGCAGCGCGACGATTTATGTCTACCTCCGCCTCCGCCTGGCGCAGCAAGCCATCGAACTTGGCGTTGCGGTAGCCAGTAGGATTGACAGTCGTTCCCGCTGCAGAGCCATCAAAACGTTCAAGGAACGCTAGGGCGTCCGAATACCCGCCGAGCCACAGTTGCCGCACGGCATCAAAGTCGCCGGACACAATCGTTGCCGCGAGCGAGCGTTGCTCCTTGGATTCAAGCTGAGCACGCACACCGATCTGCCGCCACATGGCATCGAGCACCACAGCAATGCGCTTGTTGAAGTCGTTGGCTGGAAACGCGAGACGCAACGTCAATGGTGTGCCCGGACCGAAGCCCGCCGCTTCCAGGAGTCGTTTGGCTTCTGCTCGCCGTTGCGCCAACGGCCAATCGTGATACTCCGGCAACGCGCCCCGCGGATAGTCGGTTGTCACCGGTGGTACGAAATTCCAGGCCGCCAGTCTGGCGTCGCCCAGCACACTACGGGCGAGCGAATCCCGATCGAGTGCCAGCGAGAGCGCGCGGCGGACGCGTACGTCACGTGTTGGACCGGACCTTGTGTTGAATGCCAGCACTTCAACGCCGAGCCCGGGGCTCGAACGTAGCGCTCGCGGAGCATTGCGCGCCACCCAATCGAGTTGATCGGGCGGCACGGCCATAGTGAAATCAAACTCACCGGCGGCGAATCGTCTTAGCGCCGTCATCGGCTGGGATACGGGGTAATGCACCACGGCATCGAGTTGAACATTGGCCGCGTCATAGAAAAAGCGGTTCTTCTTCAGACGCATGCTGCTATTGGGTGACCAGCGCTCGAGCGTAAACGGTCCGTTGTTAGCAAAGTTTCCAGACTGCACCCAATCGCTGCCGAATTTCTCGATGCGCGCACGTGGCACTGGCAGGCCAAATGTTGCCACGACTTCAGGCAAGTAAGGGGTCGGGTGCTCCAGCTCGATCACTACGGTACGGGCATCCGGCGCGCGCACGCCAAGCTCAGCGACGCCAAGCTTGCCGGTGGCGACCGCGCGCGCGTTCTTGATCGAGAACATACGGCCGGCATAGGGAAATGCGGTGCCGGGATCGAGCGCTCGACGCATCGACCAAACGAACTCCTCTGCGCGCAACGACGTACCATCCGACCATTTCAAATCCGGCCGCAGTCGAAACGTCCAGCGCATGCCGTCGGGGCTGACTTGCCAGGATTCCGCGCACCCGGGCACGGCTTTGCCGGCGGCATCGAGCGCAGCCAGGCCGACAAACAAATCCGACATGACGGTTGTCTCGCCAGGATAGGCCACCTTGTGTGGATCGATGGTGGTGGGATCGTCGGTGCCGGAGCGATGCAGAACGCGTTCGGCTGCCGCTGCGGTAGGTGCAAACGCAGCGGTTGTGAGCAGCGTGCATACGCTGACAAACCCGACTCTGACAAACGATAGCAGCGAACTGTTCATGCTCGACTGCTCATAGGGTATTACCCAGGGCATGGCCTTCGGACGTCGCGGCAAGGACCGTGCGCGGCAAGCGTGCGTCGCCGATCACGTGCACCGTGAGCCCAACTGTTGCGAGTGACGTTTGCAGTTCGACGTTGGGCGAACGCGGTGTTGCGTAAGTGACCAGCGCGACATCATCTATAGTGGTGCGATCGCCGTTGTAGACATTGCGTAAACTCACGCGCGCGTCCTCGAATGCTGAGTCGCCAGCTATCTCATGGAAAGGCAACAGACGAATCCGCTGTTGATTGAGGCGGCGGTTGACCCCTAAGCGCGTCACCAGTGGCACGTCATCGGCAAATCGGTCGCGCGGTGTCGCCAGTACGACGCGATCGAAGCGCGTCTGCAACCACTCGGTTGCGTTGTAGGTGCCCTCGGTCGAATCCATGTCCAGCACGACAGCTGTGCCGCCCTGATGACCCGCGATATCGGCCAGCATTGCGACGACCGCGCGCAGATCAAGGATTGCGCCATCGTCCCGCAAGGAGCGCGGCAGCGCGCTCGGCCAGTTCATCTCCGAGCCGCAGGCGAGCACCACCTCATCCGGTGAGAGCGCGACGATATCGTCAATACCGGCTCGCACGCCTAGCTCGAGCTTGACCCCGGCCCGCTTCGCGGCGAGCTGTTGATAGTCGTAAATGCTCGACAGATGCTCACCGCCCGGCAGCAGCGCGTGCAAGCGGGTTTTGCCACCCACCTCCCCGGTCGCCCCGAAGACCGTGACATCGTGACCGCGGGCGGCTAGCAGCCAGGCCGCTTCCATACCGGCGATGCCGGCACCCACGACGACAATCCGCTTGCGCGCACCGCTGGTCTGTCGCGGCCAGAAGTCCACTTCATCCGGCTCGGCCACGCGCGGGTTGTTGTCGCACAGGAGCGGCTTATGCTCGACAATCGTTCCCCAGCAAGTATTGCAGGACACGCAGTAGCGGATCTCGGCCTCGCGGCCCGCGCGCGCCTTGTTAGGCAGGGCCGGATCGGTGACCAGCGGTCGCCCCAACCCGACCAATGCGGCATCGCCGCGCTCGATGATGCCGTCGGCTTCAGCTGGATCGGTGATCAGCCCCACCGCCATGACCGGAATACCCCGCGCCGACGCCTGCAGCGTACGTGTCGTGCCGACAAATGTTGCGCGTGGGAAGTGCATGTCAGGAATATGCAGGTCGAGCGTGTGCGAATGCGTGCCCCAGGTGTAGCAGAGGTAGTCAATCTCGTTCGGATCGGCTACCAACTGGGTGATCTCGGCAGCCTCGCGCGGACCGATGCCGCCCGGCATCCCGTCGTCACCAGGTAGTTTGAGGGCCAGCAGAAACCGACCACTGCAGCTCGCGCGGATCGCTTGGATCGTCTCGCGCAAGAAACGGGCGCGATTGTCTGCCGTGCCGCCGTAATCATCAGCGCGGACATTGGATTGGGGCGATAGAAACTGGTGAAACAGGTGGCCATGACCACAAGAAATCTCGACGCCGCTCCAGCCGCAGCGCTCGAGGCGTGCGGCTGAGGCTGCAAAATCTGCCACCATTTGCTCGATTTCGTCGGTTGACAGCGCGCGGCACGGTCCAGCTCAAGTCGTCCGGTAGTGCGGAGGGGCCAAAAGCGAGCGGATTGCGACCGCGCTCATGTCGTCCCCGCCCGGGGTCCTGAACTTGTCCTAACAAACGGCAGTCGTGCGTCTCGACCGCCTCCGCCCAGCGCTTGAGACTGTCGAGCGCATGGTCGTCCCAGACGCGGACTTTGTGACCCTGGGTCTGGTTGCGAGCGACATTGAGCGGCTCGGTGACAATGGCGGCGCAGCCGCCTTTGGCCCGGTTGGCTGAATACTGGATCTGGCGCGGCGTGGCGCGCTGGTCTGCCGTCATGCGCGTCGACATCGACGCATGCACGATGCGGTTCTTGAGGCGTAGGCGGCCACTAACGAGTGGCGCGAACAAGTGCGGGTAGAGATCAGCCATAGTGAGTGAGTGAGTCCTATCGCGTCAGCGACGCGGCTTGCGAGCAGCCGGTCTGCCCTGGGTCAGTTGTCGTTTGCCGAACAGTGCGGCACGGGCTTGTTTGTCCGGATTGCCAATTTTCATCTGGTCCGCGAGTACGGCAATGCCGCGCTGCACAGCGGGCCGCTGCCCGATTGCGTCGTACCAGCGGCGTACGTTCGGAAACTCGTCCAGCTCGATCTTGTGCAGCCAACGAACATGGACCCAAGGCCAGGTGGCCATATCCGCAATCGAATAGTCGTCGGCGAGGAACTCGCTCTTGGCCAAGCGTTTGTCCATCACGCCGTAGAGACGCAGCGTCTCGTTGCGATAACGATCAATGGCGTACTGGATCTTGCGCGGCGCATAGCCCAGAAAATGCCCGCATTGGCCAAACATGGGGCCAACATTGGCAGTCTGGAACGTCAGCCATTGAATCACTGTATAGCGACGACGCTTGTCGCGCGGCATGAACTTGCCCGACTTCTCGGCTAGATACTGCAAGATCGCGCCGGACTCGAACAGCGCCATGGCTGTGCCGCCGGGGCCATCCCCATCGACGATCGCCGGGATCTTGTTGTTAGGACTGATGTTGAGAAACGCTGGCCGGAACTGCTCGCCCCGCAGCATATTCACCGGTTTCACGCGATACGCGAGGCCGGCCTCCTCGAGCATAATCGGAATCTTGTGCCCATTGGGGGTGGGCCAGTAATAGAGGTCGATCACGGAACTCCCGCAAGAGCGCTACGGCGCAGTATCATGGGACTCAATCATACCCGCCGGAGTTGCTCCCATGCTGATCACGATCATTGCCGTCACGATGACCGCGCCGGACCTGGCGGCGGTTGAGCAAGCCTATGCGCGTTTTCTGCGCTATCAGACGGTCGAGCGTGGCGTGGTATCGGCCGAGTTGGCGCAAGGCTGGGATGCCCCCAAAGTGGCCGGTCGACGCTATGTGCTGATGCAGCCGCAGAGCGGCGAAGAAGTGTATCTGCGGTTCGTGGAATCGCCGGCTGTTGAGGGCTATGAGCCGCTGCAGACGCACGGCTGGAATTCGACCGAGATTCTGGTGGAAGACCCGGACAAGCTGGCCGAAGAACTGCGCCAGTCGCCCTTCAAGATCATTGGTGAGCCGCGGCCGCTGAACATGAACCCGAAAGTGAAGGCGATGCAGGTGATCGGCCCTGCTAACGAGTTGCTCTATCTTACGCGCATTCCGCCTGGTGGGTCGCTGTTCGACCTCGGCAGCGCCAAATCTTTCGTCGACCGCACCTTCATCGTCGTGCTGGGTGGCCCGGACATGGCGGCCATGCAGCAGTTCTATGGTGAGCAGCTGGGCATGAAGACTCATCCAGCCAGCCCATCAGTCGTAAACGTCTTCAACGACGCAAACGGCCTGCCCCATGATCATTCGATCGGCATTGGGATTGTGCAATTGCCCAAAAACTTCCTGATCGAGCTCGATGAATATTCGGCGGTCACCAAACCACGTCCACAGCGTTCCGGCGAGCTGCCGCCCGGTATGGCTATTGTAAGTTTTGGCGCCAGTTCGGCAGATCAAGCCAAAGATCTACGCTGGGTGGTGAACCCCCAAGCTCGTGCAGGCAAACCCTATGACGGCCGCAAGGTCGGGCTGTTGCGTGGTGCCGCTGGCGAGTTGATCGAAGTCGTCTTCATGCCGGACAACGGGCAGGACAACTAGGGCACAGCGACCCACCAACGGCTACTCTTCGATCGACAGGTAGCGTTGCAAGTGGATGCCGCGCGGATTGTCGACCCAGCCTTTGACGCGCGGCGAAATGAGTCTGCGGCTGACATAGTAATAAAGCGGCGCGATGGGTTGCTCCGCCATAGCGTGCGCCTCGGCTTGTCGGAGCAGAGCCGCCCGTTCGCTGAGACTGGCGCTGTTTTCCGCGCGCGAGATCAGATCGTCGTACTGCTGATCGGCAAACCGCGAGATATTGATACCGGTTGCACGTGATGCCACGAGCTCGAGAAACGACGCCGGATCGCGGTCCTCCGCGTACCAACTGGCGCGTGCCACATCGAAATCCCCCTCGCGCACCGCCTGCTGATGCGCGCGCAAGTCTGCCGTGACCAGCTCGGTCGTCACGCCAAGCCGTTGCCACATCGCAGCCACTGCGATCGCCGTCTTGCGCTGCGTGTCGCCGTTGTTGAATCGCAGCGTCAGCTTGAGTGGCGTGGCTGCGCTGACCCCGGCGGCACTCAGCAAGTCTCGCGCCTCGGCGAGCCGCTTGTTAGTGCTGTCGTTGGCGAAGTCGGCGCAACCGCCGCGCGGATAGTTGTTAACGCCGGGCGGCACCAGGCAATAGGCCGCTGGCTCGCCCGCCCGCAAAATCGAGCGTGTGAGCGCCTCACGCTCGATGGCCATCGATAAGGCGCGTCGCACTCGCGCGTCATTCAGCGGCGGGCGCTTGGTGTTGAAAGCGTAATACTCGAGGCCGATCTGTTGCGTAAGATGCAGTTGCGAGCCGAACTCACGGCGCAGGTCTTCAATTTGATCCGACGGCAGCGACACCGCTACGTCCAGCTCGCCGGCTCGATAGCGCGCCAATGCGGTGCGCGGATCCTCTATCGGTATGTGCTGAACAGCATCCAGTTTGACCATGTCTGCCGCGTAAAACCGCAGATTCTTCTTCAGCTTGATATAGGCATTCGGGCGGCGCTCCGCTAACACAAAAGGTCCATTCGAGACGATGTTCTCTGGCCGTGTCCACTGGTCCCGGTGCTTGGCGATCACGTGCCGTGGGACTGGAAAGGCTCTATGCACGATCAGATCGAGGAAGTACGGTGCGGGATGACTCAAGCGGACGACGAACGTCCTGGAGTCCGGCGCGCTCACGCCGAGTTTCGTCAGTGGTAGCTTGCCGGTGTTGATCTCGCGGCCGTTCTCAATGGCGTACAGCAACGAGGCGGACGCCGCGGCCATCGCCGGATCAAACAGCCGATAGAACGAGTACAGAAAGTCCTTGCTCGTCAGCGGTGTGCCATCGGACCATATAAGGCCTGGGCGCAGCTTGAAGGTGTATAGCTTGCCATCGGGCGAGACAGTCCAGCTTTCGGCCGAGCCCGGTTGCACGTTCGCCGCAGCATCGAGCGTTGTCAGGCCATGGAACAGGTCCTGCGCAATATTGCCATCCTGCCCATAGACCCAGAGCTGTGGGTCGAGTGTCTGCACGTCGCCGATCGAGGAGCGGCGCAGCTCACTGGCGGTGCCCACCGCGGCGAACGTGGCTGTCACCAGCCACGCCGCCACGACTAGAGCGCGATGAACCGTCACACGACCTCGAGGCTAACGAGTTCGTAGCTCGTCATCATGTAACCCGACACCCAGGCTTTCAGGAAAGTGTAGTTGCCGTCGGCGGTGGTCCACATCTCGTAGGCGGGATGTTTGCCTGGCTCATTGCGCGTCTCGCGCTCCTCGCCCTCGTCGCTCTCACCGATACGGAAATGCAGCGCATCGAACGTGCCCGCACCGACAGTGAGCTTTTCACGGCCGACGAAACCGAGCCTGACCCCGGTTGGATGGCGCATTATCATTGGGCCCGTTGCGCCGCGGTGATCGAGTGAGCAGAGATAGAGATCGGGGAACAGTTGCATTTGTGCCCCCTGGTCGAGCGCCGCGATCTTGCAGAGCAAGGCGTCCGCCGCAATCGGATGTGTGCCGAAGACTGTTGCCGGTGCAGACAATGCAACGCGTTGCGAAACTCGGCCCTCACTGACGGTGTAGGCTTCACATTCGATCTCACTCTCGGTAAACCGGAACCAGCTCGAACCGACGAACTGGTTACCGACATCGATTCGTACGAAACAATCGCTCGGCCGCCACTCGGCGTCGAACGACAGCGTGACATCACGCATGACCGCTGGCGCATCGTCGATCTCACAGTGCGACTGCAGGGTACGACGGCCATCTTGATGGACCGTGATTGTGAAAAACTCGCGGCCACGCTCCTGGCCTTCTCGGCCGGGCTTATCGCTCGTGTAGTGAATCTTGCCGCGGATGAACTGGTGTGGTCTGATCATTCTACATAGTCTCCGAACTAACGATTGGGGCTCGTCGTGATGCCAGCCAGCGGCTGGCGAAATAGTTTCTTGCGCGCCATCGACTTGAACCATGCTGCGAGGGCCGGACGGCCGGCTCTGAAGTCGTAGCGTGGATCGAGGCCAATGCCTGCCTCGCCGATCTGGCGCATCTTTAATTGCATGAACAGCAGTGCACCCATCGTGCGCATCTGGCCGATATCAAGCCGCGTGTAACCCGGAACATCGCGCTCCATCTGATCGAGTATGCGCGTGACTCTGCCCCAGCAACGGGCGAGATAGTCTGGTCGTTGTTGCTCACGCGGCAGCCAGGCCTCGACGATCAACAGCACCAGCGTGTCGAATAGCCCGTCGGCCATCCACGCCTGGCGCAAAGTCGTCCAGCGCTGCGGTCCTTTGGCCGGATAGAGCTTGCGGCGCCGATGCAGGGAGTCAAGGTACTCATAGATCACCGGACCGCCGGCGAGATACTCACCACCGCCGTCCAATATCAACACTGGCACCTTGCCGAGCGGGTTGACCGCGGTCAGCGGTGTATCCGCATCGTACGGCCGTGTGGGCACGAGTTCGATCTGCTCGGCGACGCCAACGTGTTGAATGACCGACTCGACGGTGTGAACGTAGCCCGCAATGGGCGTGTAGAGCAGCCTCATCGTGGCATGATAACCCGATGGACCTCGTGTCACTGCCCCCCGCGCTGCTCTGGACACTCGGCATCGCCCTCGTGCTGATCGGACTGGTCGGCACCCTGTTGCCCGCCTTGCCAGGCGTGGTCGCCATTTTCGGCGGGGTTTTCCTGATTGCGTGGATTGATGGCTTTGAGAAGATCGGCGTTGCCTCGCTGGTCATATTAGCCGTGCTGACGGCGCTGGCGTTTGTCGTCGATATCATCGCGGCAATGTTCGGTGCCAAGCGGGTCGGCGCCAGCAAGACAGCGCTAGTCGGTGCGGCCCTGGGCACCGTGTTTGGCCTGGCGTTCGGTCTCATTGGGCTTGTCATTGGCCCGTTTCTCGGCGCCGTGATCGGCGAGTTCATTGCTCGGCAAAAGCTTGATGAAGCCACTCGCGTAGGAGTCGGCACCTGGATCGGCTTGCTAGTGGGGACGCTGGCAAAGTTGGCGCTGGCGTTTGCCATGGTCGGCATTGCGATTGCGGCGTATCTGATCGACTGAGCGAGCCGAACTTGCATGTGATTCGGTGCCGCTGCGCCAGCCCTGTTGCGCGGGAACAACGAAAGATCGGGCAAATTGCTTAGCTTCCATAATTGTACTAAGGTAATGACGTGTGTTGGCCGCAACATACCTGTCCGTACATATCTATTGGAGACCACTTCATGAGTCGATTCGCGTCAGCCAAACCGCTGTTGCTCGCCGCAACGACGCTGTCCTTCCTGTTGCTGCCGGCAGTCAGTCAGGCTCAAGAGCAGACCGCCGGGGTGCTTGAAGAGATCGTCGTCACCGCGCGTAAGCGTGAGGAGTCGCTGCAGGAAGTGCCGATCGCCGTTACGGCGTTCTCTGAAAACGCGATCGCCTCGATCGGCGTGAAGGGCCTGGAAGACATTGCACTGCGGACGCCAGGCCTGCAGTTCAGTGAACAGGCTGGCCAGATTCCGGGCCGCTTCAACTGCTCGATCCGCTTCCGCGGCATGAACGTCAACTCCGAGCAGCCAGTGGCGCAGCTGGGCTCGCTGTTCATCGATGGCATCTACGTGGCGTCGGGCTGTAACAGCCTAGGTGCCGAAGACCTGGCCCGTATCGAAGTGATCAAGGGTCCGCAGGCGGTCTACTTCGGTCGCAACACCTTCGGTGGTGCCATCAACTACGTTACGAAAGATCCTGGCAACGACTGGGGTGGCAAGACCACGGTCAGTTTGGCCGAGGATGACGACTACGAAGTCACCGGCGCCGTCGAAGGCCCAATCGTTGCAGACAAGCTGGCCTTCCGGTTGTCGGGTCGTTACTACGATCGCGGTGCGATCTTCGGCAGCACGAATGACGGCACGGCGCTTGGCGAGCAAAAGACGCGATCGGTGGCGGCCAAGGTCGTGTTCACGCCGGCCGAGTCTTTCACCTTGCGGGTCCGTGGTCAGTATGCGGAGGACCGTGACGGTTCCCCGGGCGCGGGGTTTATCTCGGGTATTTTGAACGACACTTGCACGGGCACCACCAGCCCCAATGGCACGCCGCGCGGCCGCTACATCTGCGGCACGATCCCGTCGGTCGGTGACGCCAACACAGTCAATGCCAACGGTAATCTGATCAGTTACAACACGTCGTTGTCGCCGGTGTCATTCCCGATGAATCCGGACTATTTGCGTACGGCGCTGATCAACAATGGCGCCAACGATCCGGCCATCGCTGCTGGGTTGGCTATCGACGGCTTCGGCTTGAAGCGCAACATGTTCTTCATTGGCGGAACGGCGGACTGGGAACTGCCCAACGGCTGGGTCCTGTCGGGCGTCTACGGCCACAACGAAATGCGCGCCAATTGGATTCGTGACTTCGACTTCACCGACGTCGAGAGCTGGTGGTCGATGGATCCGCAGAGTCTCGACGATGACACCTATGAGCTACGGATCACCTCCGGGCAGGACACGGCCCTGACTTGGGTCGCCGGCGTCTCTTATTATGAGATGGCTTACACGCAGAGCGGCAACGGTGGTACGGCGATTACGGCCATTCCGATTGGGATGGGGGTGATCGTGCCGTCGGTGTTCCGCAACAGTCTGGTGAACAACGTCGAGCAGACCTACAGCGCGTTCTTTGGCGGCGTCACTTACAAGTTCACAGACCAATGGTCCGCCTCACTCGAAGCGCGCTATCAGAGCGACGAGATCAAGAAGGGTCAGACGATCGCGTCCCAGGTCGGGCAACCGATTGCCTCGGCGAAATGGGAAGACGTGCTGCCGCGTGCCATCATTCAATGGCAGCCGACGCCTCAAACGAACGTCTATGCCAGCTACTCCAAGGGTGTACTGCCGGGCGATATCAATGCCGAGTTCATTTATGGGCCTGACAACATGCGTAGCGCTGAGCAAATTGCTTCTGCGCGTGACCAGACGTTGAACGGTGCAGCTGCCTACGCCGCCGTTGGATTGCCCAACGGCTCGCCCGGAATTGCTGAAGCAGCCGACTTTATCGACCGTGAAAAGCTCGACAGCTTCGAACTGGGCTGGAAGCAGCAATGGCTCAACGGGCGGCTGCAGACCAACATGGCCATCTACTACATGGAGTGGGAGATCCAGAAGGGACGTGTGTCGGCAAGCATTGTCGACTTCAATGGCAATACCAATGCACCCTTTGTTCGCGACGCAGCCACCTGTACGGTGCGCCTAGCCGCGGACTTGCTCTGCAACGACACGCCGCGAACCGTACAGATTTCGGTACCCGGCAGTTCGGAGCTAAAGGGTATTGAATTCGAAGGCAATTGGTTCGCGACCAACAACCTGACCGTTCAGGCGGGTCTCGAGTACACCAATAACAAGTACACGCAGTTCACCTTCAACTTCGTGGAAGCCTTGGCAGGAACGCGCGAGATGGCCGGCAACACCAGCCCGCGCTATCCGGAGTTCAAGGGTAACTTGGCGCTCAACTACACGGCACCGCTTGCCCGCGATGGCTGGGATTGGTTTACGCGCGGTGACCTACTCTACTTTGGCGAGTACTTCGTCGACGAGAGCAACTTGGCGACTGCGCCGGCGCAGACGCTGCTCAGTGCGCGTATTGGCGTGAAAACCGAGAACCTCCGTCTGGAGTTGTTTGGTTACAACCTGACAGACGAAGACAGCTACGCCGCTGCGTCGCGATTCTCGGACTTCTCCATTCCGGGCAACTTTGCGTTCACGACCAATCAGGGCATCAACGTGGCGCCGCAGCGCTCGCGCTACTTTGGCGTGAAGGCGACGTTTACGTTCTAAGGGGTGGCTGGGCGAACGCCCGGCTAGCTGATACATCCTCGCGAGGCGCCGGCCATTTGGCTGGCGCCTCTCAGGTATCCGACAGCTGCTTGAGATCCTCAACAAGCAGCGCCAGCAACCGTTCCGGCCGTTCAAAGCCGTCGACCGGACCAATGCGATCGATATAGGCCGCATAACTCGCGAGCAGGTAGAGGTCGCGCGCGATCCGCAGTACGGGCAGCGCTGCGTGCTCCTGCGGTGACAATGGAAAGACGCGCTCGTAAGCCTGCCGAAATGCGTCGATAACGCCCGCGTCGAGTGCGTCCAACCGCGCACGCCATTCGAACGTGATCAGATCTTTCGCGATGATATCGGTGCCGCAGTCATCGAAGTCGATCGCGGTCAGTGCTCCGTCAAAGTTCTGCAGTAAGTTAGCGTGTTGGAAGTCGCCGTGGATCGCACCATGACGCAGACCACGCATCGCGCGGCTCTGGAACGCGGCGTCGACTGCCTGGAGACCCTGATCGAAACTAGCGCGTTCTATTGAGCCAGCGTGCAGCAGCCGGTCGACGTGTTGCTGTTGACGCTTGATCCGCGCGACGGTATCGATCAGCTTGGGCTGCGGGGTCTGAAAGCTGCTCGCGGCCGCATTGATTTGGCCCAGTAGCTCACCCGCTTTACCGGCTTCGATCGCCGACATCTGACGATTGAGCGGCCGGCCCGCAATCCAGCTCATCATCACGATCGGCCGCTCGCCTTCGGGTGCCAGGACAGAGAAGCTCTGACTGCCATCGCGCAATGCGATCGGTGTCGGTACCGGCAGGCCGAGCTGCGCCAGATGCGACAGGAGCTGCGTTTCGAACTGGATTTCCGTGCCGCTGCGATGCTGCGCGCGTGAGACACGCAGTGCGTATTGGCCCGTGCCATTCTCAGTGAGATAGATATCATTGCTGCCACGTGCCACGAGGCGGCATCGCAGCGGACCCGCTATGCCATAGCGTCGCTGCACCTCGGCGGCGAGCGCGGTCGCGTCCAAGGTCGAGTGGCTCACTGGGAAGGTCATCAATTTGTCACCTGGTCCAACAGCAGATCATTTCTGCCACGGTGTGTTCGAAGTGGCAATCGGCGTTGTCGATGTCGACGCTGCCATCCATCATTGGGAGCAGTTCGGCTTCGCTGTCCAAGCAAAAGGTGCGCTGGAGCGGTCGGCAGCACAGGCACTGTACGGCACAGACAGTGCCGTTCAATCGTACCGCATGGGTCACCAGCATGCCGACAAGGGACTCGTTCGCCTGATGCAATGGGAGCGGCCCATCGCTGATGGCTTGCAGATGGCACCGCTCAGAACGCCCGGCAACCGCTGGACGGTGCAGCATACCGACGATTTGCTGCAGGTCTGGACTCATGCGGAGGTAGCACGCCGGCAGGGCAAGCCGATCCAGGTTCTTGGTCCTGTCTTGAATGCGAGAATCGCGGCACCGGTTGCTGCGCAACAGCCGTTCGTAGCACCGGTACCGGCCAGCTACAACTTGCAGATCTTCCAGCCTCAATGGCAGCAGATTTTCATGCAACGCCAGGGAATCGATACGTCGCGCCTCGGTAGCCTCGCCACCAGCGGCCTGTTCCGCGCAAGCGAGGTTTGTCACTATGCCCTTGTCGTGCATACGGGCGATCTCAGTTGTTTCGACTTCTATGATCAGGTGCTTGGCCTGAATCGCACCACGCAGAGGCGATTCGAGTACGAGGTAGCATCGCCGGCCTGCGAAATGCTGGGGCTGCGCCCAAGTGAGGCCTTCACGGAAATCGATTTTGACGATCCACGCGCACAGGATGACACTGCTCGATCAACCGCCGGACGATTGCGCGTGTTCGCGATCGAAACCACGGCGGGCGACGAACAGAGAATCGACACCCGGCCAGGATGCCTCGGATACTCGATGTATACCGTTGCAACTAACAACATTGAAACGCTGCGACATGAGGTCAGCAAGACGCGGAGCGCGACCGTCGGCCCAATCACAGCGGATGAATTCGGCCAACGCGCGTTTATGTTTCGAGCGCCCGATGGTTTTTGCTGGGCCGCGATTGATCAGCCAGCTCGATAATGATCCTGCAACGGATAGCGCTGCGCATACAACGCAAATAGAGCAGCGGCAATAAAGGCAAACGCCGCGAAGAAGAACATCAAGAACGCGGCTTCGCTGAGGCCCGTGTTGGCGATCTGCTGCGTCACCACGTCGTTGCGTACAGCAGCGTTGGTCATCAGCACCCACAGGTTGCCGAACGTGACTGACAGCATCCAGAAACTCATGATCGTGGCCTTGAGTTGCGGTGGCGCCTGGCTGTAGGCGAACTCGAGACCTGTCGCCGACACCAACACTTCGCCAAATGTCAGCAAGGCATACGGCAGGACCTGCCAGGTGATCGACACGGCATCGCCACCGTCGATGGCGAGTTGAATGGCGCCGGCTGCAATCCAGGCAAGCCCGGAGAATGCGATCCCGTAACCCATCCTGCGCAATGCGGTGGGCTCGAAACCAAACCGGCGCAATACAGGATAGAGCACGAGATTGTTGAACGGAATCAGCAGCATGACCAGCAGCGGGTTCAGCGCCTGCATCTGCGCGGGTTGAAACCAGTCGGGCTTGGTCATCAAGTCGCCCTGCAGCACCCACGTCGACGCTTTCTGATCGAACAGCGACCAGAACGGTGTTACCAACGCGAAGATGATCAACAGCCGCAACACGGCGCGTACGCCCTCCACGGCTGCCGCGGGGTGGGAGGCCGCAGCGCGGTTTAACTGCAGCGATGTACCCCAGCCACCGAGCGCGATAAACAGGCCTAGCGCGAGCACCGCGGCGATCACAAATCCCATCTGCGGCATCAGCAACAGCGATGCCCCTGCTAACAACGCGCCGACACCGGCGATGACGAGCCCCGGGCGCGACTCGCCGTTCGACTGTGCCAGCAGCGCTGTTCGCGCGACTCGCAGGAAAGAATGCGGGTTGGGTGGTGCCGGCGGCACGTGCACATATTTGTGGCGGCCGGCCCAGAAAATCAGCGTCGCGATACCCATCAGCACGCCGGGAATACCAAAAGCGATCGCCGGACCGAAGCTGCGGAGGAAGATCGGCATCAATAGCGACGCAAAGAACGAACCGAAATTGATGATCCAGTAAAACGCGTCGTAAACGAGCTTCGCGTTGGATTTATTGCGCTGATCGAACTGGTCGCCGACGAAGGCCGATATCAGTGGTTTGATGCCGCCGGAGCCCAGCGCGATCAGCAACAGGCCGGTGTAAAACCCGTTGCGGTTATCCTCGAACAACGCCAGACAGGCGTGGCCGGCGCAGTACACCAATGACAACCACAGTACGGTGTTGTACTTGCCGAAGAAGCGATCGGCAATCCAGCCGCCCAGCAGCGGAAAGAAGTACACACCGATGACGAAGGTGTGAAAGACGTCCTTGGCGGCACCCTGCCGCTCGCTCTCTGGTAGGTAGGCGAGCAGCAGACTACTGACCAGGAACGGCACCAGGATGTTGCGCATCCCGTAGAAGCTGAAGCGCTCGCACGCCTCGTTGCCGATGATGTAGGGAATCTGCCGCGGCAGTCCCGCCGATGCAGACGAGTTGGCCATTACAAGGAAGCACGGCTCAGCGCTTGGCTTCCGAGCCGATAATCTCCAGCACCTGGAAAACGCGTGCGATCAACCCTTCGCGTTCCATCGCTCGCTCGGCGCCCTCTTCGTCATCGGGCTCGTACTCTTCGATTTCCGTCAATTCGATCTGTCCGCGCCGCGCCAATACACGTTCGAGTGTCGTGATCCGTTCAAATGCCACCGACATTTCCGCCGTGAGCGAGATAACAATCGCCATCAACTCGTCGATCGCCGGGTCGTCGTAGAACTGCGCGCGCTTGCCCTTGGCTTTGCGCGGCAGGCGGAACTCGCCAGCCGGTTTCGCCGTGTTGGGTCGCGCCGTCTTGCGAGGCGTGCTCGACTTACGCGTCTTCGCAGAGGCCTTGGATTTCTTTTTGCGTGCCGCCATGTTGATCGCTCCAGTGCTGGTTCTTCAGTGCATCGCGGCGCCGCCGCTCACATTCATCGACTCGCCAGTGATATAGGCCGCGTCGTCACTGCACAGAAACGCGCAGGCCTTGGCGGTGTCTTCAGGCAATCCTACCCGAGCCAGCGGGATCCGCTCGATCATCTTTGCCAGATACTCCTCGACCGTCTGGCCCAGCATCTTGGCGCGATACTCATTCTGCACCTTGCCCAACCCCGTGGTCACGTGGTTCGGGCACACCGCATTCACGTTGATTTTGTGCGGCGCGAGCTCCATCGCAGCGGAGCGCGTAAGCCCCACCAACCCGTGTTTGGACGATACGTAGGGTGCCAGGTGCACGCTACCCACTTTCGCGGCTTGGCTCGCGACATTGACGATCCGGCCACCGTCGCCCTGCGCGATCATTTGTTTCGCCGCGTGCTTGATGCACAGAAACGCGCCGATCAGATTGACGCCCAGCACGTCCCGCCACATCTGTGCCGTCCCCTCGAGCAGTGGCGCTTGCAAATAGCCAATACCGGCGTTGTTGATCAGGATGTCGAGACGCCCAAAGCGCGACACTGCCAATGCCACGGCGCGTTCCACCTGTGCCTCATCTTGCACGTTGAGTGGTTGGGCAAGCGCGTCGATGCCCCCCTTGCGTAACTCGGCCGCCACCGATTCCAACTCCGCGGTGGTACCGATACGGTCCGCCGGCATGTTGGGCTGCGGCTCACCGAGATCAGTGACGAGCACTTTCGCGCCTTCGGCACCGAGCCGTGCGCAGATTGCTTCACCCAAACCGCCATGCCGTCCGGCACCTGTTACCAGAGCCACTTTGTTAGTTAGTCGTTGCATAATTGGTTCACGCTTTCAGTTGAAGTTCCTGCCAACGATGGCAGGCTATTTGTCGATTGTCAGGCAGTTGCTCGAGCACAGGCACTTCGACCGTGCAGCGTTCGATCGCAAACTCGCAGCGGGTCCGGAACACACAGCCAGACGGTGGTGCCAGTGGTGAAGGCAGCTCACCGGTCAGGGACGTTTCGAGTCTTGCCGGTTGCAGATCTGGATCCGGAATCGGCACGGATGCCAGCAGGCCACGCGTGTACGGATGCAACGGTGCGCCAAACAGTGCGGCACTAGGCGCCAGTTCCATCGTCTTGCCGAGATACAACACGAGTACGCGTTCGCACAGCCGGCGGACGACGGCCAAATTGTGGCTCACAAACAGGATGCTGGTGCCGGACTCACGCTTCAGGTCTTCGAGCAGGTTGATGATCTGCGCCTGAATCGACACGTCGAGCGCACTAACAGGCTCGTCGCAGACCAGCAGTTTGGGTTTCAAGATCATCGCTCTTGCAATGCCGATGCGCTGGCACTGACCGCCGCTGAATTCGTGCGGATAGCGGTTGATCTGGTCGCGCGAGAGGCCGACTCGCTCCAGCATCTGCGCGACTTCGGTCTGGCGTTGCTCGCGGCTGAGATCGGCTCGATGGACTCGCAACGGCTCTGCGACGATCTCGCCCACCGTCATGCGTGGATTAAGACTCGCAAGTGGGTCCTGAAATACAATCTGCATCGAAGCGCGCAGCGGACGCATTTGCCGCACTGTCAGTGATTCGATCGGCCGGCCGAGCCAGACAACCTGCCCCGCCGTGACGTCGACCAACTGTAATATCGCGCGTGCCAGCGTGGACTTGCCGCAACCGGACTCACCGACAATACCCAGCGCCTCGCCCGGGGCGATCTCGAGCGACACGCCATCAACCGCTTTCAACTTGCGCGCCGGCTTCAACCAGCCACCTGACACAGAGAAGTACACGCGCAGCGCGTCCAGCTTCAGAAATGCACCGCTCATAGAGTAATTGCGCTCGCCGAGTTGCTACGCGGGAAATGACACGCGACCTGCGCACCGTCAATGCGACGTAGCTCCGGCCGCTCCGTCGTGCAGCGTGACGGTGCTGCCGCGCACCGTGGGTGAAACGGACAACCGGCAATCGGCTGGCGCGGGCTCGGCGGCTGGCCACCAATCGCGACCAGCGGCTCATCGACGGGCGCATCGATCCTCGGCATCGAGCGCAGCAGCGCGGCGGTATAGGGGTGCGAGGGGTTCTTCAGCAGCTTGCGGACGCTACCGGACTCCACGATGCGGCCGGCATACAGCACGGCAACCTGATCTGCCAAGCCAGCAACGACGCCGAGATCATGGGTAATGAGTGCCAGCGCCATGCCGCGTTCGCGCATCAAACGCTTCAGCAGCGACAGTATTTGTGCCTGCACGGACACATCGAGCGCGGTGGTGGGCTCGTCCGCAATCAACATCACCGGATCACAAGCCAGTGCAATCGCGATCATGACGCGCTGACGCATCCCGCCAGACAACTCATGCGGGTACTGTGTCAGTCGGCGCGCAGCATCCGTGACCTGCGCCTGCTCCAGCAGTTGCAAGGCCTGGGCGCGTGCTTCACGCCAGCTCATGTTCTTGTGCACCACCAGCACCTCGGCTATCTGGTCCCCCACAACGATGTGCGGTGCCAGCGAGGTCATCGGATCCTGGAATATCATGGCAAGCTCTGCGCCGCGCAAGTCACGTAACGCACGCGGGTCTGCACCTAACAATTCTCGCCCACGCAGCCGAGCGTCACCGGCCACTTGCGCATTCGGCGCCAGCAGCCCCATGACAGCCAGGAACGCCTGGCTCTTGCCCGCACCGGATTCGCCCACCACGCCGATGCACTCACCAGCTGCAATCTCGAGCGAAATGTCGGCGACGGCCTGCACGGCACCGTCCGGTGTCTCGTAGCGGACCGACAGCGATTCGATTTCCAGCACGTTCGAGCGGGCGCTAGTCATGGCTCAAGCGTCACGCGGGTCGAGCGCATCGCGCAGGCCGTCGCCCAGGAAATTGAAACTCATCAGCAGCGTGACGAGAAAGGTGGCCGGCACCAGCAGCATCCACACTGCCGACTCCATCTCCTGCGCACCTTCATTGATCAGGCTGCCAAGACTCGCCAGCGGCTCCTGCACGCCGAGCCCCAGGAAGCTCAAGAAACTCTCGAACAGAATCATCTGTGGAATGGTCAGGGTGACGTAGATGATCACCGGGCCAATCAGATTTGGCACGATGTGCCGCGCCAGAATGGCCGGCGTCGATACGCCGCTGGCCAAGGCCGCTTCAATGAACTCGCGGCGCTTCAAAGACAGCGCTTGCCCGCGCACGATGCGCGCCATGGTCAGCCAGCCCACCGCACCGATCGCGAAAAACAACACGAAGATGTTGCCACGCTCGAACAACGTCGAGAGGATGATCACGATGAATATGTACGGCAGCGCGTACAAGACGTCGACGAAGCGCATCATCCAGTGATCGATCCTGCCGCCTACATACCCGGCGGTGGCGCCCCAGACAACGCCGATCAACAAACTAACGAAGGTGGCTAACAGACCGATTTGCAGCGAGATGCGTACGCCATACATCGTGCGTACGAAAAGATCACGGCCCAATCGATCGGTCCCCAGCCAGTGTGCCGCCTCCATCTGGGGTGGCACGCCCATGTGGTCCCAATCCAGCTCATCGAAGGGATGCGGAGAAAAATACGGACCGACGACTGCCAGGACCGCCACCAGCAAGATCCAGATGAGCGCGACCATGGCAGCCCGATTGCGGCGCAGGCGCCGCCACGCATCGCTCCACAGCCCACGCTCCGCAACACGCGGCGTTGCCACTGCCGTGCTGGCGACGCTATTCATACCGCACCCGCGGATCGAGCCAGCCATACAACAGGTCCGCGATCAGATTGCAGAGCAAGGTGATGGCGCCGTACACCACGATCATGCCCATCACGAGGGTGTAGTCGCGATTGATAGCGCCTTGCACCAAATAACGCCCAGTGCCCGGCAAACCAAACACGCTCTCCACCACCAGTGAGCCCGTCACGACGAACGCGGTGGCGGGCCCGAGATAGCTGACGACCGGCAACAGCGCGGGCCGTAACGCATGCCTAAACAACACGCGCATCGGCGATAGGCCCTTGGCCCGTGCCGTGCGCACGAAGTTCGAGCGCAACACTTCCAGCAGGCTGCCGCGAGTGAGGCGCGCGATGTAGGCAATCACGGGTAACGCCAACGTCACGATAGGTAGCACGAGATACTGCGGTTGGCCGGATTCATAGCCGGCCACTGGCAAGACACCCAGATAGAGGCCAAAAATCAGCGCGAACAACGGGCCGATGACGAAACCCGGCAACGCGATGCCGAGCACCGCGAAGCCCATGATGCCGTAGTCGCTAGCAGTGTTCCTGCGCAGCGCCGCGAGCGCGCCTAGCGGGATACCGACCAGCATCGCCAGCAACACCGCGGCAAGGCCAATCGTCAGGCTGATGGGGAGCCCTTGCGCAATCAGCTCGGTAACGCTGAAGTCCTTGAACTTGAAGGACGGCCCGAAGTCCCCCACTAACAAGCCGCGCATATACCGGCCGTACTGCACCAATAGAGGCTGGTCGAGACCGTATGCGGCTTCGAGGTTCGCCTTGATCTCGGGCGGCAGCGTCTGTTCTTCATCGAATGGACCGCCGGGTGCCAACCGGATGATGAAAAACGAGGCGGTAATGATGACGAATAGAGTCGGAATTACACCGCTGATGCGCTGCAACGCGTAACGCAGCATCAGGCCTTGGTCTCAGTTGCCGGCACCAACAGCGCCATGACGATCGCCAGTGTAATCAAAGCCGCGATCACCCAAAACGCCACGATGTAACTACCAAAGCTGTCGTACAGCATGCCAGTGATCCACGGGCCAATTGCACCGCCACCCGCGTCGAGCACAGTGATTGCGCCCATCACTTTGCCGAGCGAGCGCGTGCCAAAGGCGTCCGCGGTAATGGCCTGCAGCAAGGTGTAGTTGCCACCCCAGCCGAGCCCAAAACACGCAACCGATGCAAACAGCCACTGCTGGCTGTTGGTGAGCAGAAATAACGAGCCCACCAACATCAGTCCCAGAAAAATCAACCAGGTCCGCTTACGCCCAAATAGGTCGGAGACGAATCCCGACAGTAGTTTGCCGACTAGCCCGCCGATAAACAGGGGCACAAAATACTTCGCCGCATCGCGTGCATCGATGCCGAGATCTTTGGTATGCAGGAACAGGTTGTAGCTGATCGCGAGGATCGCGTAGAACGTGGCGAACGCTGCAACGCCGATGAACCAGAACACCGGGCGCGACAGTATTGCGCCGTAACTCAGCTCCGCAGCCGGAGGCATAGGCGCACCGTCAGCTCGCGGCTGCATGCCGTAGGGTTGCAGCCCCAGCTTGCTGGGCCACTCCTTGAGCGCGAACAAGATCAGCGGCAACAGCAACAGCGGCAGGATGCTGACGTAATACGCCGCACCACGCCAGCCTTCCCGTTCGATGAGGTAGGTAGTGAGGTCTGGAAACAGCGCATTGCCGAGGCTGGTGCCGGCCAGTGTCAGGCCGATTGCCAAACCCCGCCGCGCCTCGAACCAGCGCGACACGATGACCACGCAGATCGCGAGCCCGGCGCACGACAGGCTGATGCCCATCAGGAAACGCAGCGCGTACATCCCGCTTAGCGTCTCGACGGAACTCAGTCCAAAGAACGCGGCCGCCAATGCGATGACGCCGACCGCCATCACGGGGCGGACGCCATAACGGTCCGCAATCCAGCCCGCCGCCAGCGTGGCGACTGCTGTAGTTAGCAGCATGACGGTATCGCCAAACTTGAGCGTGCCGCGATCGACCTGCAGCATCTCGAGCAACGATGCGTCGAACGCCGTGATCGCCCCCACGGTCAGCCCGTTGGTGGCCCAGATGATGATGAAGGTGGCGAGGACGATGCCCCACCAACCGTAGTACTGCCAGCCCGTCTGGGCGCGCGCACCGCTCATTGGCGGCCGCTCACAGAGTTTCAGTCAGGATGAACTGCGGGTTATCGGCAAACACCCTGAACTCGGCCGCCACGTTTTTCATCTGTTCCGTCGCAACGTCTTGGCCCAGCGCTTCAAGGCTCTTGAGCCGCAGTACCTCCACGTACTGATAGGGTGCGTCACCACCACCAAGCAGGCCAGCAGTCTTCAATACCTCGAAACGTTCGACCGACGGGAGCTTGTTCACGATCGGCAGATCGGTCTCGCGGGCGAACCGCTCGTAGTCGGCGACGCTCGCGCCAGGCTTGAGATTGAACAGCACGATAACAGTGGTCATTAGGTTTCCAGTATGGCCCCGGGGGTTGTGGCATGGCAGCGCACAAGGCAGTCTAGGAAGCTTGTAGGAGCCGCGTCAACCTGAGGAGAGTCGGTCGATGAGTGACAAGTCCGAGCGCGCGTTGATGACCGCCGAGCAACTTGCCGCCCGGCTGGAAGATCCGTCCCTGCGACTCTTCGACACGACCGTCGATATGCGGGCCAAGCCGGGCGGTGGCTACGAGATCGTCAGTGGTCGCAGTCAGTACGAGGCGGGACATATTCCCGGCGCGGCGTTTCTGGATTTACTCGCCGATTTTTCGGCCGACACCCCGCCGCTGCTGTTCACTCTGCCAAGCGCGCAACAGTTTGCCGCCGCGGCAGGTGCAGCGGGCATTGGTACCGGCACGACCGTGGTGCTCTACAACGCCGGGCCGACATGGTGGGCGACGCGGATGTGGTTCATGTTGCGCGAGTTTGGCTTCGATGATGCCTTTGTGCTGGACGGCGGGCTCGACGGCTGGCGTGCCGACGGCCGGCCACTGGAGTCGGGCGCGGCCCGTTACACGACCGCGAGCTTTCCGGCTGGACCGCGTCGCAAAGTGTTCGTCAACAAGCTTGACGTCAAGTCGGCGGTCGATGCGGGTAACCACGCGCTGCTGCACGCCCTCTCGCCCGAAGTGTTTAGCGGCAAGTCTCCGGGCAGTTACGCGCGTCCTGGGCGGATTCCCGGCAGTTGCAATGTGTTTGCCATGCACCTGCTCGAGCCGGCGACCAAACGCTTTCTGCCCGAAGCTGCACTCCGCGAGCAGCTTGGTCAGGCTGGTCTGTTAGAGGGCAAGCCGGTGATCGCCTATTGCGGCGGCGGCATCTCGGCTACCACTGACGCGTTCGCACTGCATCTGCTAGGCCGCGAGGATGTGCAGATCTATGACGGCTCGCTGAGCGAATGGGCCCGGGATCCCGCCATGCCGATGGAGACTGACTAAGTCCGTAGCAGCAAAACGACGCTAGCGACGATTGCAGCCGTCAATACCAGCGTCGCCGCGATCAGCCAGCGAGTCAGGCGCTGCAGCTTGGCGTGCAGCTCGACGACGGCAGTCGACAACTGCCCCTGATGCTGGGCCATCTGGCTAACGAGTTCAGCCTGGCGGCGTTCGTTCTCTTCAAGCGCGGCGACGCGGGACGCCATGTCTGCCGTACTGTCGATCGGCGTCAAATCTGTGCCGCTAGCGGGCCGCTGCTTGGATCGCTGCAGCAGATCACGCGACAGTTCGACGATGGGCGGAACCCACTGAATGATCTGCGTCCAAGGTAATGGCATCGTTGGCAGCCTAATTCAAAGCGTCGTACATTCACAGTAGCATTCTCAAGTAGTGTGGCCCGACGCTGCGCTGTGCTGCTGGGCTCAGTGGGGTGTGACTCTGGCATACTGCCTCGCAAATGATTTCAAGCTATACGGTCTGGCAGTACGTGCATATCGTGCTGTTCGCTTACTGGTTGGGCGCGGATTTAGGCGTCTTTTTTGCTTCACGCTATGTGGCACGCGCCGATCTGTCGCTCGCGGAGCGGTTACGATTTCTCGAACTGCTGCTACTCACCGATATCGGACCACGCACGGCGCTCATCTTGATGGTCCCGGTCGGCAGTACGCTGGCCTTGAATCTCGGTCTCGCGCCCTTTCTTCAGGGGTGGCTGTGGCTGGTCTGGCTGCTGAGCCTCGCCTGGCTGGCGCTGGCTCTGTGGCTATTCAAGAATGCGCGCGATCCGCGAGCCGCACCGTTCGCACGGTTCGACGGCTGGGTACGCTGGGTGGTCGCCACCCTATTCATTGCCATGGGTGTCGCATCGTTCGCCCGTTTTGGCCCAGTCGAGACCGGCTGGCTGGCGGCCAAGTTCATCACCTTCGGCGGCGCAGTTATCCTTGGCCTGCTGTTGCGCGCCGTGATTCGCGACTGGGTCAAAGGTTTCGCGCAATTGCGTAACCCGGCTACTGAGGCAGATGGGAATCTACTGATCGGCTCCGCTCATCATCGGGCCCGGAATCTCGCACTATTGCTCTGGTTATTGGTGGCGCTGACTGCATTCTTCGGCGTGACGAAGCCTGGGCTGGGACTGTCGTGAGCGCTGGCGCTACCCAGTATCCATATCTTTTCACGCCACTGCAGATCGGTCCGCTGCGGCTCAAAAACCGCGCGCTGATGTCCGCCCACGGCATGGGACTGGGCGATGGCGTCGTTGGTGTGAGCGATCGCTATCGCGCCTATCTGGTCACGCGAGCTGCCGGCGGCGCGGCAATGGTGGGTATCGAGTCCTCGCCGGTCCATCCCACCACCGTCAGTCGCAGCTTGGTTGTGCGGCTCGACCGTGACAGCGTCATCCCGAGCCTGGCGCGTCTGGCCGATGAAGTCCATGCGGTCGATTCAAAGCTGGCGATTACGCTCTGGCACGGCGGCCACAAAGACACCGCGCTGCGCATGCCCTACACGGTTGCGCCCTCGCCGATTCCTAACATGATGGGTGAAGTGCCACGCGAACTTACCAAGCGAGAGATCGCCGACATCGTGCGCGGCTATGGCGCGGCAGCCAAGCGTTGCCGCACAGCGGGGCTAGACTGTCTTGAAGTGCAGACCGCCACCGACTACCTGTTAGGTTCGTTTCTGTCGCCCGCTCTCAACCACCGCCTCGATGAGTATGGTGGGGCCCTTGAGAACCGTGCCCGGATCGTGGTCGAAGTGCTGGAGGCCGTTCGCGCTGCCGCCGGCCCCGGTATCGCGGTCGGCGTGCGCACCTCGGCCTGCCACGCCATCCCCAATGCGCCTATCGACTACACCACTGAGGAATCAATCGCCGCCATGTCGTTGTTGGCCGAGCGAGGGCTGGTCGACTACGTCAGCATCATGGCCGGTTCCGCCTGGGCCGAGGGCGCGTCCATACCCACCGTCGATTATCCGCGCGCCCCGCTCGCCAGCGTTGCCGCGCGGTTCAAGCAAGCCTTGCAGGTACCCGTATTTGTCACCGGGCGTATTCGCACCGCCGCCGAGGCGGAATCGATCCTTGCTAACAAGCAGGCCGACGCGCTCGCCATGGCGCGAACCTGGATCGCAGAACCCGGGTGGCTGAACAAGATTGCGGCACGACGCGAAGCTGAGATACGACCGTGCTTCTCCTGCAACCAAGGCTGTGTGGGTCATGTATTCCGCGGTATCCCCGGCACCTGCGTCATCAACCCGCGCGCCGGCAACGAGCACCTGTTGCGGCTCCCCCAGCGCAGGGACCGTGCCGCAACAGTCGCTGTGATCGGCGCCGGCCCCGCGGGCCTGGAGACAGCGCGGCTGGCGGCTGAGAACGGTTTCGCCGTCACGCTCTATGAAGCGGGCGATCAAATCGGTGGCCAGTGGCGCTTGGCGGCGTCGGTGCCACAGCGCGCCGAACTCGGTCTGGCGATCGACTGGTGGCAGGCGGAGTTGAGCCGACTCGGCGTCACGATTCGACTCAACACCCAGGTGGAGCTAGACGAGCCACCCGCAACGACGCATGTCATCTGGGCAATAGGTGCCGCGTCCGCGCAGACGGCGGTTTGGCGCTTCCGTCCCTGGCTGCGGGGCGGTATTCCAGGTGGCGAGCGCTGCGTGCAGGCGCGCGACGTGCTGGCGGGCACAGCCGCTGTGCGAGGCCACGTAGCTGTCATTGATGAAGAAGGTGGCTGGCCATCGCTGACCTTGGTAGCCAAGCTGCTTGCGACGCCAACAGTTTCCAAAGTGACAGTCCTGACGACGGAGCGCAGCTGGGGAACCAGCGCTACGGCGACTACCTTTGAAGCCAGCGTCCTGCACGCGTTGCTTCAAAGTGGTCAGGACAGGCTCCATGTTAAGTCTGGCTTTATTGTTCAAAGCATTGATCTTAATAATAATAAGTACTCTTTCAATGGCGGCACTTCAAGTGAGTTCGAGCTTGTGATTTTGTCGACCGGCACGGCGGCTCGAGCGGTGCCCGAGGATGCACTCGCGGTCGGTGACTGCGTGGCGCCGCGCGGCCTGTGGGCGGCGACGAGCGACGCAGCACGTGTCGTTGCGGCACTGGTCGACAACGTCGCTGCGTAGGGTAAAGGCCAGGCGATTGAACGGCATTGTGACTAATCCGATTTACCAGCAGCTCTACCGCAACCTGCCGGCGGGGTTCTATGCCGAGCCGACGCCGACACCGTTCCCCGCGCCGACCCTGATTGAGCTAAACGTCGCGCTGCTTGCGCACTACGGCCTTGAGCCATCCTGGTTTCAAAGTGCTGAGGCTGCTGCGCTGCTCACCGGCCAAACCCATAGCCCTGACAACCCGCCGCTCGCCCTCGCCTACGCGGGTCATCAGTTCGGCAACTTCGTGCCGCTGCTGGGCGATGGGCGTGCGTTGCTGCTGGGACAGATGGCAGCACACGATGGTCGTGCTATCGACGTGCAACTCAAGGGCTCTGGTCGCACCGCCTACTCGCGCGGTGGCGATGGCCGGGCTACGCTCGGCTCCGTGTTGCGCGAATACCTGGTCAGCGAAGCGATGGCGGGCCTCGGTATTGCAACCACGCGCTCCTTGGCAGTGCTGACCACCGGCGAGACCGTACGGCGCGAGCAACGCCAACCCGGCGCGGTACTCGTTCGTACCGCAACCAGCCATATGCGCGTCGGGAGCTTTCAATACGCGGCAACGCATCTGGGACCAGAGGCGGTGCAGGCGCTCGCGGACCATGTCATAGCACGGAACTTCGCCGATCTCTCGTCGGCTGAAGAACGATACGCCAAACTGTTGGACGCGGTCAACACACGCCAGGCGGAGCTGATCGCACGATGGATGTTGGTGGGCTTTATTCACGGCGTGATGAATACGGACAATATGTCGATCGTCGGCGAGACCATCGACTTCGGGCCCTGCGCGTTTGTCGATGAGTTCAACCCGGGCAAAGTGTTCAGCTCGATCGATCGGCGCGGTCGCTATGCCTGGAATCAGCAGCCAGCGATCGCGCACTGGAACCTGACGCGCTTTGCCGAGACGCTCTTGCCGTTGCTGGATAGTGAGCAGGATCGCGCGATCGAATTGGCCAAGCAACAGCTGACGCGCTTCGCACCGCAGTTCAGCACTGCTTTCTATGCCGGGCTCGCTGCCAAGCTGGGCCTCGCGGCACGCTCCGAGGCTGGTGATACGTTTGCTGACACGACGCTGCAACTGCTCGCCGCTCACGACATCGACTACACCGTGTTTTTTGACGCGCTGACGATCGCCGCTAACTTGAAAGAAGACGTAGCGCTGCTCGAGTTGTGTGCGGTCAGCGAAGACGGTCAGCGGGAGGCCAGTGAATGGCTGCAACAGTGGCGCACCCTGCGCGCCATGTCGCCGCTTGATACCGCCAGCATGCGTCGCGCCAATCCGCGTCTCATCGCACGCAATCACCTAGTCGAAAAAGCAATCGCTGCGGCTGAGCGCAACGCAGACTACACGCCTTTTAGACGGCTGGCGCGCGCCCTCGCCTCACCATTTGACGTCGCAACGACAGATGATGAACTGCTGTCTCCGCCACGTATCGAAGAAAGGGTGACGGCGACGTTCTGCGGCACGTGATTACGATCAAGTGCGCGCGCTGGCTTTCAGCGGCAACGTCTGCCCGAGCAGCCGACCTAACGATAGGGCTGGCGTCACCGACATGCCGCCCACATAGGCCTTGCCGGATGTCTGGCTGTGCCCCAGTGCCTCACCCACGGCGTGCAGGCCCGGAATCGGGTTGCCCCGCACGTCGATCACCCTGAGACGCGCATCAACGGCGATGCCAACGTTCGAGGTGATCGCAAAGCCCTGCATTCGGATCGCGTAAAAAGGACCGGTCGCAATCGGCGCTGGCAGATGCTGCCGACCCCACAGATCCTGACCGCTCGCAACCCCGTCGTTGTAGCGGCGCACTGTGTACTCGAGCCCCTGCGCATCGATCCCGGTCCGCTGCGCCAGTTCAGCGAGTGTCGCGGCCGTGTAGAACACGGTCTGCTTGACTGCGGCCTTGCGAATATCCGCATGGCTCCAGTCCTTGATACCGGATGGGGCCCTGGTGAGCATCGCCTCGTCGAAGACGATCCAATAGCGCTGGTCGGGTTGCGGCAGCAGCGAATGCTCGCGGCGGTGCACGCTGGGTTCATCTTCACGAACGAATCGTTCGCCCCGCACGTTCACGTATATTTCCCAAGGCGCGCGTCGGTCAGGCCAGGTTTCAAAGCCCGTCTTGATAGCAGACGGCGACGACTCGTCTGCGGGAATCGCTCCGAAGCTGGTCAGGTACATCGATCGCCCACGCAGATAGCCACCAATCGACTGGGCAAGGCGCAGTCCCTGCCCTTGCGAAAACGGATAGGCCGCGTCGATATGCTGTTGGTAGCCGTCGAGCTCCCGCCAGAGCGCAGGGTTCGATGAGTACCCGCCGCTCGCCAGCAACACTTGGCGTCCGCGGTATACCCGCTCTGCGCCATCGTAGCTTGCACGCACGCCCTCGATAGCGCCCGCGTCGGATCGCAGTAATGCGGTGACGGGACTCTCCAGCAGCAAATCAATTCGACCGTTCTTCTGCTCGGCTTCGAACTGCTCGGTCAAGACGGCGAGAATCGAGCGCCCACCGTCCTTGCCCCAGTAGTACCGACGTTCACTGTAGTACTCGTGGCCATGACCCATCACCGGGTGCTCCGGCAGAGGCTTGAGGCCGATGTCCATCAGCCAATCGACAGTGGACGCCGCTTGGTCCACTGCGAGGCGTACGATTTCCGGGTTGGCGGACCCTTCGGAGATACGCATGACGTCATCGAAGTGCGCATCGGCACTGTCTTTGATCCCAAGCTCGCGCTGCAGCCGGGTGCCTGCCGCGCTCATCTGCCCCGTCGAGAAATGCAAGGTGCCGCCGATCACGGGGGCTGAGTCGAGCAGCAACACACGTCCACCACGCTGGGACGCGAAGATCGCCGCCGGCAGGCCTGCGGTACCGGCTCCCACGATGATCAGATCATAAAATCCATCGGCCGAGGTTGCGCCCGCGCCAACGGTTGCCGCAATGCCAGACCTCGATCCCAGTAAGCCGACTGTCGCAAGGGATGCTGAGCTCACTAACAGGGTGCGCCGATCAATCATAAGAGGTCCTTTGACGCGTCGGCGTCATCCCGCAACGGCGACCGTATCGACCGCGTCGATCAGCGTCCACGGCGTACTATCGGGAGCTACCAGCGTGATAGCGCGTTCACCGAACTCGTTAGGTAGCACCTCGCTGACCTGTGTGGCGCCCGCCTTGAGAACAATTTCGCGTACCTTTTCGATATGGTGCACCCGCCAGGAGTAAAGACAAAGACCCAAGGCGCCGGGTCTCGAGGCGGCCCGCAGATCCGGCATCTCGACGCTATCCCTGAAGCTGAAGAAGATCACCCTGCCCGAGCGCTTGCCCAAGCCTTCGCCACCCCGCGGGTCGTCGAAGCGGTGCATGTGAAAGCCCTCGCCTTCCCCGAGCTGAAAGATGTCCTTTCCCGATGAGCCTATTTCGTTATACGGAATATCAAAATCCCCCGACTTCACCATCCCCAGCACTTGGTCATAGAAATCGAAAGCGTCGCGCGACACACCGCGCGTAACGACACAACAATGCGTGAACTGGCTGCCTTGCAAGATGGAGCCAGGATTGACCTTGCCATACAGCGGGCTTGGGAAATCCGCTCGCTCGAACAGGACTTGCCGATAGTACGGTTGCAGAACCGCCATTTCGATCGCCGCGCTGATCACGCGGCGAAAGGAGTCACGTGAGGTGCCAGGAGCTGGCACCGCATCAGGATGAAAGATCGTGATCGGTGCGCCGCTGTCGCGCCGGTACTTGGCGTGCGCGATGATGCGGCTGATCTTCAGCACCTCAGCGGCCGTCCAACGATTGCCCACGGTCTTGAACGGCGTGAGTCCGAGACCGGGGCCCGTCGTCTGCTCCCACTGCATCAGCCGAATCAGCCCGTGATCGGTGTCCTGGTGCCACATCCGCACCATACGCGCAGCACTGTCGACGCCATAGAGTCGTTTGGCTGCCGCGGCATCGAGCCCACCGATGTCGCCCACGCGATAGCCAAACAACTCCCAGTAGCCGATTGCGGCAACGAGATC
Organism: Pseudomonadota bacterium; assembly: GCA_016703895.1. GTDB lineage: Bacteria > Pseudomonadota > Gammaproteobacteria > Steroidobacterales > Steroidobacteraceae > CADEED01. The sequence continues at coordinate 7,601 of JADJBE010000005.1, read as the reverse complement.
CGGCACGCCGATACAGGCATCGAGCGCGCCGCCAACGACATGAGATTGGGTCATGGCTAACGGCCTTAGTCGAAGCTGTAGCTGACCGTGACGCCCGCCTGACGCAGGCGGGGCAACCAATCGACGGCGGTGCGACGGAAGGTCACCGGATCGAGATAGCGGAAGGCGTTCACCGATTCCTCGGCGTTGAGCAGGTTCTTGACCCAGATTGAGCCTCTCCAGTTGTCGTTCGACAGGGACGCGCTGAGATTCACGCGTGTGCGTGGGTCTGCCCAGATCAGATTCTGGATTGCCGCGTAACGGCGAGACTCGTACACAACATCCAGGCGCGACTGGAACTCAACGTTCGAGCCAAACGGCATCGCCTGCGCCCACTGCAGGTAGCCGGCAGCGGAATGCTTCGGCGAGCGTGGCAACTCGGCACCCGCGACACTCTGATCACCACCAAACACTTGCCCATTGGTGATTTCGAAGCCCCTGAGCGCTTCCGCATCCGTATAGGCGTAGATCACGCCACCACTGAGATTCTTCGTAAGCGACGCGTCGAATTCGAACTCCGCGCCGCGCGTGCGTGCTTCGCCGACGTTATTGACCACCGTGCTGGTTGATTGCAGACCAGTTATCGGATCCAGCGCCACGATCGATTGACTGAGTTGCAGATCGGTCAGATCGTTCCAGAACAGCGCAACGTTGGCACGCAGCCGGCGATTCATCCACTCACTCTTCATGCCGACTTCATAGGCGCGAACTGTCTCACCGACATAGGGCACTTGCGCTGCGGGCACAGAAGATGCGACGTTGATGGCGCCATTTTTGAACCCCTCCGCTGCCTGGGCATACAGCATCATGTCAGGCGTAAGTTTGTAGTTAGCCGTGAGCCGCGGCGCCCACGACTTTTCGGTGATGGGCACATTGATGACCACCGGCTGTCCGGCTGCAAACCGATCGGTTGTGACGATTGCCGTCCCTAAGGGTGTGTCGTCGCCATAGCGCGCCTTCTCCCAGTTGTAGCGCAGCTCGGCCGAAAGATTGAGTTGGTCGGTCGCGGCGAACTCTAGCTGTGCAAAGCCGGCGTAGTTGTCGACCGTGCGAGGCGACACCAACCGAGTGGGTGCAGCAGTGACAGCGAAGGTCGGCGCGGGACCGCGCTGGATCACGTTCGACGTCAGACCTTCGAAGTCCTCGGTGTACATGAACACGCCCGCCAACCATTTCAGTTGGCGATCACGCGGCGACGTTACGCGGAATTCCTGTGAGAAAGTCTTAAGCGTGTCGTCGTCAAAGGTCGACCAAGGCGTACCCACAATCGAGAAGCGGGTACCGTTGTACGACTGATCAGCTCCGAACTCCTGATCACGTTCTGAATAGGCTGTCTGCGACGTCAGGGAATACCCCGCGGCGAAGTCCCACTTGATCGTAAGCGAACCGCGGATCTGCGCACGGTCGAGCCCCATGATATTGCCGTAGTTTCTGCCCGTGCGCGGGTCTGTGTATTCGGCGAAATCTGCCTCGTTGCGGCGCACAAGTTGACCCGGGGGCACATCGCGCGCACCACAGGGCCAGCCGTTCAATACAGTTGTCGCCGGTACCGGCGTAGCGGGATCCGGTTGCCCCGTCATCGGGTTGTTTTGCGTAATCTGAATCGTGCGACCGTTGCAAACCGCGCCATTCGCAACGTTGGATGTATCGTTCAGGCTGATTATCGTCGGTACGCCGCCAACCGTGGCGATCGTCGGTACGTTACGCGTGTTACTGGCGAAAAAGCCATCGTTGTCTTTCTTGTAACCAACATTGAACAGGAATTCGAGCGAATCGGCGGCGCGAAACAGCAACGAGCCTTCGATCTGATCGGTTTTTTCGTCGCCGACCTTGTTACCACTTAGCTCGTTCGTGTACTGACCACCGTACTCGTAGTGCTTGACACTCAAGCGACCGAGCAGACGATCGCTCACCAGCGGTCCGCTGATCACGCCAAACGCTTCGTACTGACTGTCTTCCGCGCCTGTCAGGATGACGCGCCCCGTGAGCGTGTCGGTTGGCCGGTTACCGAGGACATTGATCGCGCCCGCATAGCTCGCGCGACCATACAGTGCCGATTGAGGTCCTTTGACGACCTCAACGCGTTGTACATCCTCGAGCAACAGCGACAGAACGCCGTCGCGCACATACACGCCATCGAGGAATACCGACACCGGTTGCGCCGCCTCAGGACGCAACGAGGAAATACCGCGAACCACGGGCCGCTCAGCCGTCCGCCCCGAGTCGGTGGCGTAAGAGAGGCCAGGTGTGGCACCGGCGAGATCGGTGACGTTGGCAATACCGGCCGACTCGAGCTCCTTGCCGGAGAACGCGGTAATTGACAATGGCACGTCCTGCAAACGTTCCGCCACCTTACGCGCGGTAACCACGACTTCCTCGAGCGCCAGCGTTGGTTCGGCGTCGGTAGCCGCGGGCTGCTGTGCCCAGCCAACTGTCGCGGCAGCAGCACAAACAATAATAAAAGCAGTTCTGCGATACATGGAACAACCCTCGTGCGCAACCGCAGGCGAGCGCGCGAATTGCGTGCCTGCGCGATTGTCGAATGCAGAATCCTGCCGCTATGACAGGCGGCTGTCAACTGGTCGTTGTAGCCCAGCGGTTGTTGCTTCGATACGACTCCGCGTCGTGATCGACGCGCACGATCTGCTTGCCGCGATTGCTGCCGTAGGACAGACGAATAAGTGCCTCCGGCATGCGCTCGAGACCCTACAGGACGTCCTCGGTCCAGGTCAAGTGCCCCTTCGCGATCATGGCGGCCATCGCCGCCTCGGCGCGCGGGAAGTCCGCCTCCAGCAAATAGATGAAAAACGCCTGCAGCGTGGCATAGCGCTTGTGGATGTACTGGTAATTCCTGAGCGCGTAGGGCTGCTCGGCGTTATTGATGTACTCGGAGATCCGGCCGCACAGTGAAATCCGCGCGTGTTTGTTCATGTGCAGCAGCGCCGTGTCGAGCGTGGTGCCACCGACATTGTCGAAGAACACGTCGAAGCCGTTGGGCATCAACTCGCTGAAGTGGCTACCCAGATCTTGGGTGCGGTAGTTGATCGCCGCGTCATAGCCCAGTTTATCGACGAGCAACTGACACTTCTCATCGCTGCCGGCAATCCCGATGATGCGCCCGGCACCGAGACTACGCGCGACCTGCCCAACACTGGAACCAACGCCCCCGGCAGCTCCGGACACCAGCACGGCATCGCCTGGCTTGAAGCGCCCCACGTCTACCAAGCCCAGATACGACGTAAAGCCCGTGACGCCCAGCACGCCTATGCCCGTCGACAGCGGGGCAATCCGCTGCTGGATTTTGTACATCATGTAGTAAGGGCTGCCATCGGAGATCGAATACGCCTGCCAGCCGAGCTTACCCTGCACAATGTCGCCCGGTGCGTAGTTAGCGTTGCGTGATTCAATCACAATGCCGACGCCGCGGCCGCGCATGACTGCACCGATCGCCAGCGGCTTCTCGAACCCGGCGCCGTCCAGCATGTAGTCCCGCATCACCGGCGCGACAGATAAGTAGAGCGTGCGGATCAGCAGTTCGTTTGCTGCCAGATCAGGAACCGCGTTGCTGACCAGCTTGAAATCGGATTTGCGTACCTCACGCCCCACGGGTCGCTCGGCCAAGGTCCATTGCTGGTTCTCATCAGGGCGAACGGGCCGCGGCCTCGCCATCATCGGACAACGCTCATCGCAACGGACCACGCTGCGTCAAATTGACCACCATGCCGTCGGGATCGCGCACCATCATCTCGTGTATCTCCGGCCGGCCCGGAACAACGATGCGCGTCGGCGGCGTCACCACACAGACACCCGCAGCCACCATTTTTTCATGCAGCGACTGCATGTTCTCCGTGGGGATGACCAGAATAGCCTCGCCGGTCTTGAGACGTTTGTCCCACTGGGTGGCGGCCAAGGGTGGCTTCACGCCATGGATCTCCATTAGGCCAACCATACCCAGCTCGGAACCCGCGACTGACAACACGACCATGCGCAAGTCCTCGCAGTCGACGGCAGTAACGCCTGACGCGCCTGGGTTACCGATATCACCTTCAAAGAATACATCCATCCCCAGGAGATCTCGATAAAACGCTAACGACCGAGTAAGGTCGGCAACGACGACGGTAGTGCGTTTGACGGGTGCAGTTTGATTTGCGGGCATTGTGGGCTCCTACTAACTTTTCGACGGTGCGCGATTGGCGCTGTATGCCTGTACGCTTTTGCCACTGGCCGCCAGCAACGGTTGCAGCACGTCCCATGTAGCTGCCAAGCGTGCTTGGTCTATGCAGGAGACGATGCCAATCTCATGGGCTTGCAGGTCACCTTCGAGTATTTCGAAGCCGCCGACACCGAGCGGCGCCAACACGCGGGCGTCGGCCGTCGTTAGTGCGGACTGTAACAACTCGCTCAGATCCTTCACGCCACGTACTGCAAGGACCAATACCACTTGATGGTCCTCAGGTGCGCGACGCCCCGGTAGTCGGCACGCGTCGACCTTCACCGCACCTTCGCGCAGCTTCTTCGCAGCGAGATACTCCGGACTCGTCCAGAAGTCACCGACGGCCGCATAGTCCGGAAACACGCCTAACATGACGGCCCGCTCACCCCAGTCTCCCTCGAGTCGCATGACGCCCCTACCCGGCCCGCCGAGCGCCAGATACTGGCCGGCAAACTTCTGGTAAATAGGCGGCAGCGCCGCAGAGTATGGCGCCATTTTGGCGGGCACCATGTCGCGCGCGAACCCTAGCGAATAACCTACGGTATCGGAGACTTGATTCATTGTCGTTTTCCTCGCTTCGCAATCGGGGCGGTATCCGCCTGGTCGATTCGGCCACGCAGCCGCTCAAGCATGGCTTCGAATTCGCGCAGGTCGGCTGCAGAAATGCCGTGAGTGCATCCGGCGCAGAACTCCCGCTGACGTTCGGCCAGCGCAGCTTGCACCCGAGTGCCGGCTGGGGTCAGCTGCCCCAGCATCGCACGACTATGGTCCGGGTTGGTGCGCATTTCTACCAGGCCTTCCCCAACCAGCAGGTCGGTCGTACGCTGGACGCTCTGGCGCTTCAAGCCCAGTCGCCGCGCAATGGCTGCAACCGGCAATGGCGCACGCGCCAAAACCGCAAGCACCTGCCAGCGGCTCGCTGAGACGCCGTGCTTGGTGCCGACGGCGTCGCCGTAGCGCAGGATGGCAGCCTGGAGCTGAAACACCTCATTAACGATACGTTGAAAGATGTCAGCGGGATGCCGACTGGCCGCGTCTGCCCTGACTGCCATTCTCACCATTGAGCACCCCCTGCTCGCGCAATTGGCAGTAGACTGTCATTGCGACAGTATTGGGTCAAGCGTCTATAACAAGAGGCAGAACGCACCGCATGCAAGCACCCTATCCTCGTACCGCGTACGCCTGGTACGTCGTTGCTTTGCTAATCGTCGGCTACGTGGTCGCCTTCATCGATCGGGGCATCCTTGCCCTGTTGATCGAGCCGATCAAGGCCGACCTTGCGCTCAACGACACCCAGATGAGCTGGTTGATGGGTCCCGCCTTCGGCATCTTCTATGTCACGCTGGGAATTCCGATCGGCATGCTCGCGGATCGCTACAGTCGTCGCAACATCATCATAGTCGGAATCGTGTTGTGGTCCTTGGCGACGGCAGCCTGTGGCCTGGCCGACGGCTTTGCAGAGCTGTTTGCCGCGCGCGTGATGGTCGGCGTTGGCGAAGCCACGCTGGCGCCCGCCGCGTTGTCGATCATCTCGGACTATTTTCCTCGCGATCGAGCACTACGTGCCGTCGGGCTCTTCAACATGGGTCAGTCGGTGGGTGCGGGACTTGCCTTTTTGTTAGGCGGCCAAGTCATCTTGTGGGTAACAGCATCGGACGGTATTGATTGGCCAGTGCTGAGCGCGCTGGCGCCTTGGCAAGTCACGTTCGTGTTGGTAGGCCTGCCGGGCTTGCTCGTTGCCCTACTGCTGCGGACCGTGCAGGAGCCCGTTCGACGCGGCTATCTTCAGGTAGGTTCGCCTGCTGACTCAACAGCGATGCAGCCACAGGGACTGCGCGCCGCACTCGCGTTCATGCGCCAGCACGGCCGGGCGTTTGGTGCGCTGATGGCCGGCAATGCGACGATCACGATTATCGGCTACTCGTTTTTCTGGATTCCCAGCATGTACGCTCGCACCTGGAATATGGAACCCGCGGCGGCGGGCATCTGGTACGGCATCGTACTTGCGACCATGGGGCCGATGGGCGTCATCGTCGGCTCGCAATGGTCGAGTCGTCGCTACGCCCGCGGGGAGAGTGACGCACCGTTCAGCGTGCTGGTAATTGTGCTGGGCACGGCCATCCCGTTCTGCGTAGCGATGGCGATGGCGCCTTCCGCTGCCATTTCTATTGCGCTGTTGGCGCCTGCCATGTTTGGTCTTGCTGCCGGATCTGCCACATCCACTGCCGCAGTCATTCACGTTGCGCCAGCACAGTTTCGCTCAAAGATTTCCGCTATTCACTTGCTGGTGATCAGTCTGGCAGGCTTGTTTCTGGGACCTACCTCGGTGGCGTTGCTTACCGACAAGCTGTTCGCTGATCCGGCGGCACTGCGTTGGTCGATGCTGATTGTTGCCGCTGTTGTGGGTAGTTTGGGCGTCGGACTGCTGGCGAGTTCGCGTCAAGCGTACCGAAAGTTGGCCGTCGAGGCAGACACCTGGCATGGTTAGCAGCACGCGCTAGCGACCCGACGCCCTCGTCGGGCGTCTCGCGCTCGTGACCGGAGTTGGCAATGTCGTAGGGCACGCGACTGCTCGCATGCTTGCCGCTGCAGGTGCTAGCGTCGTGCTTGCCGACGCTGATCTGGCACGCGCCGCGGCCTTGGCCAGTGAACTCGGAAGCGACGTTGCGACCCCTGTAGCGCTCAATCCTGCGCTGGAAACCGACTGGGAGCGTGTCGTGGACGTGCGCCCGACAACGGAGCCGCTATATTTGCTAGTGAACGCCGCGCAGACGTTGCGCGTTGGGACCATTGATACTTTGGACGCAAGCGCTTTTCAGCAGCAACTGCAGCACAATGCGCTCGGCGCCTGGCTCGGAATGAAACATGCTATCGGCGCCATGCGCCTGACCGGCGGCGGCGTCATTATCAACGTGACCAGTGTGTTAGCTCGCGTCGGCGCCGACGCCTGTGCGGGCTATTGTGCTGCGGCGCGCGGCGTACTGATGGCGACCAAGTCGGCTGCGCTCGAATGCGCGCGCGACAAACTCGATATCATTGTTAGTGCGGTACTCGCCGGTCGCATCGACGGCGATGCCGAACATTTTCTGACGGCCAAATACTACCGGGCGCACCCTCAGTATCGCCGGACGCGGTGGCGGCAGCAGTCCTATTTCTGGCCACCGACGGTGCGGCATACATGACAGGTGTCGAACTACCAGTCGATGGCGGTTGGTTGGCGCAATGACCGCATCTGTCGCGCAACAGGCGCTGGTCGATCTGTCCGGCAAGATTGTGCTCGTCACGGGCGGCACCTCCGGACTCGGTCGCGAAACCGTCCTGACGATGGCCGATGCCGGGGCTACGGTTG